>JBGPIA010000008.1:0-184700 GCA_041484665.1 Candidatus Krumholzibacteriia bacterium | reverse complement strand
GGCGGTGCCCAGATCTTTCAGCGTGACGCTCTCGAGCTTGATGCCCAGCGCCTCGCTGATCACCCGGCCGCCGGTCAGCGCCGCGATGTCGTCGAGCATCGCCTTGCGGCGGTCACCGAAGCCCGGCGCCTTCACCGCGCAAGTCTTGAGGATGCCGCGCAGCTTGTTGACGACGAGGGTGGCCAGGGCCTCGCCCTCCACGTCCTCGGCGATGATCAGCAGCGCGCGACCCGACTGCGCCACCTTCTCCAGCAGCGGGAGCAGGTCCTTCATCGACGAGATCTTCTTCTCGCTGAGCAGGATGTAGGCGTCTTCGAGCACGGCCTCCATCGTGTTGGGATTGGTCACGAAGTAGGGCGAGATGTAGCCGCGGTCGAACTGCATCCCCTCCACCACCTCGAGCGTGGTCTCGATCGACTTGGCGTCCTCGATGGTGATCGTGCCGTCGCGGCCGATCTTCTGCATGGCGTCGGCCAGCAGCTTGCCGATGGTCTGATCGTTGTTGGCGGAGATGGTGCCGACCTGCGCGATCTCGTCGTTGGTCTTGATCGGCTTGCTCATCTTCTTGAGCTCGTCGATCACGACCTTCACCGCGTAGTCGACGCCCCGCTTGATGGCGATGGCGTTGGCGCCGGCGGTCACGTTCTTGAGGCCCTCGCGGAAGATGGCCTCGGCCAGGATGGTCGCCGTGGTGGTCCCGTCGCCGGCCACATCGCTGGTCTTGGAGGCGACCTCCTTGACCATACGGGCGCCCATATTGTGCCAGGGATCGGAGAACTCGATCTCCTTGGCCACCGTGACCCCGTCCTTGGTGACGGTAGGGCCGCCCCACTTCTTGGCCAGGACGGCATTACGCCCGCGCGGCCCCAGGGTGGAGGCCACCGCCCGGGTCAGGAGCTGGACCCCCTTGAGCAGCTCGGCACGCGCACCCTCGGCGTACTTAACCTGCTTCGCAGTCACGTTCACTACCTCCGTGCGTGGAAAAGTACTGATCCAATGGCGGTCCGGTGCGGGACGCGGGCGCAGTCGGCCCGCGCGGCCCCGCGGGGCCTTGGCACTCGGACACTGAGAGCGCCAAGAATGTATGTGTTCGCCGCCAACGCACAAGGCCCGAACGTACAATGGCAGCCGGCTGACAGAGTGGCAGCTAGAGGTTTCGCGACGGCGCCTCGCGTCCCAAACCGCCGGGGCCTGCGGTCTGAGCCGATTGCTCCCGAGTTCAGACCGCTCATCCAGAGCCGTCGGAGCCCCCCGTCTGGGCCGATCGCCTCCGTTGCTGAGTGCCCGCCCGGCCGGCACGGCGCGGGCCGTTCGCAGCCGGCCCGACCTTTGGCAGTGGCGGCCGCCCCGATCCGGCCGTTCGCAGTCGGCTCTCCCCGGCCGCGCGCCACCACCCGGTCCCAAGCCCCACGAGGCCGGCCCGGCGCCGCCAGCTACTCCAGCTCGAAGGCCACGTAGGTCAGATGGCCATCACGCTGCCGGCGGAAGACCACGGACTCCCCGGACGGCAGCTTTGCCACCGCGTCGCGCAGGTCCTTGAGGCTGGCCAGGCGCTTGCCGTTGAGCGAGTAGATCACGTCCCCCGGCCAGAACTGCTCTTTGGGATAGGGGGAGCCCCCGCCTGTCGCCGCAACCATCACCCCGGCCTGGTAGCGGAGCGGCGGCAGCAGGGTCGCCGTCTGCGCGTCCAGGTCCAGTGCCAGGATCCCGAGCCGCTCGATGAGGTTGTCCTCGGGGCGGACCATGTCCATGAAACGCCGCGGGTCGTTGGGCCGCTCCACCACGGGCCCGCGCAGGACCAGCTGCTGGGTGCCGCGCAGCAGCTCCAGGTCGCCGGTCGCGTCCACCGCATGCCGGTAGACATTCACGTCGAGTTGGCGTCCGTTTTCCATCACCTTCCCATCCAGCCTGAGCACGATGTCGCCGATCTTCACGCCGGCCTTTCCGGCAGGGCCTGCGGGGGCGACGTCGGCCAGCACCACGCCCCAGTGACACGGCCCTGAGTGTCCACGAGCGGTCCGCCGCTGTTGCCCGGATTCACGGGGGCATCGGTCTGGATGTAGATCATGGGCGTGTCGGGATCGAGCTGGCGGGCTACGCTGCTCACGACCCCGAACGATGCCGAATTGGAAAGCCCCAGTGGGCTGCCCAGCGCGAGCACCAGCTCGCCCTGGTGCAAGTCGTCCGATTCACCCAGCTCCGGGTGCGGGTTCTCCTTGCCGGCGACCTTGAGCACGGCGAGGTCGGTCTCGCGGTCGGTTCCGATCAACTGGGCACCCAGCATCGCGCCGCGCGCCTTCAGGATCGATGTGCCCGGACCCGCGCCGGGACGCGGCGTGGGTAGGACCACCTGCAGCCGGCGCGCACCTTCGACCACGTGGAGATTGGTGACGATGTAGCCCTCGGAATCGACGACGACGCCCGAGCCCGTGCTCGTGCGCGTGGAGAGCAGCGCGGTGCCGGAACCCGGCTCGTTGACCGCCGGCGCGTACCCGGTGGCGAAGATCTGTACGACGCCGGGGCCGACCTGCGCCGACAGCGCCTCGATGGCGTCGCTGAGGGCGGTCAACGAATTGATGTTGGCGTCGGAAGCAGTCGCGGCGAGAGGGGCCGCCCCCGGCCGGTCGCCGGCTGGCGAGGCAACGACGGGCAGCGGGCAGGCGTAGCTCGCGCTGGCCGTTCGGTCGCCACCCCAACCCTGCGTGTGCTCCGCTCGCGCGCGGCCCTCGCTGGCCGCCCCGCGTGGCCCCTACGCCGATCTCCCCGTCTCGACCGTCTCCGCCGCCGCCACCGCCGCGCCGGGCAGCAGCGGCTTGACCGTCTCGCGCTCCCAGACCAGCTCGTCGATGGACTTCTGGAACTTCTCGCGAGAGAAGTCGTCGAACTTCAGCCCCTTGACGATCCTCCAGTTGCCCTCCTCGCACTCGACGGGGAACGAGCACATCAGCCCTTTGGGCACGCCGTAGGAGCCGTCGGACACGACGACCATGCTGGTCCATTCGCCTTCACGCGTCCCCTGCATCAGGAGGCGCGCGTGGTCGATGGCGGAGCTGGCCGCTGACAGCGCCGACGACTTCCCGCGCGCCTTGATCACGGCGGCACCGCGCTCCTGCACTGTCTGGATGAAGGTCCCGCGCAGCCACTGCTCGTCGTTGAGCACTTTGCCGGCCTTCTTGCCGGCGATTACTGCGTGGTTCCAGTCGGGGAACTGCGTGTTGGAGTGGTTGCCCCAGATGATGACGTTCTTGACCTGCGAGTACTCGACGCCAGCGTGCATGGCCAGCTGCGACGCGGCGCGGTTGTGGTCCAGCCGCGTCATCGCGCTGAAATTCTTCTTGGGCAGCTTGGGCGCGCTGCTCATGGCGATCCAGCAGTTGGTGTTGCAGGGATTGCCCACCACCACCACGCGCACCTTCTTGCTGGCCACCTCCTGCAGCGCCTGGCCTTGCTCCACGAAGATCGGCCCGTTGACGCGCAGCAGGTCGTTACGCTGCATGCCGGGTCCGCGCGGCGTGCTGCCGACCAGCAGCGCCAGGTCGACGCCCTCGAAGGCCAGCTTGGGATCGTCGGTGCAGACCATGCCCTTCAGCTGTGGGAAGTTGCAGTCCTCCAGCTCCATGCGGACGCCGTGGAGCGCGTCCATCGCCACGGGCAGATCGAGACATTGCAGGATCACAGGGGTCTTGGGTCCGAAGATCTCGCCGGCCGCGATCCGGGGCAGGATGCTGTAGCCGATCTGCCCCGCCGCGCCGGTGACCGCGATACGCTTGACGCTGGCCATGGGAACGCTCCTGGGATGTGGTTCGGGTCGGTCCGGATGGAGATTGTGCGAGGTCGCGGGCGGCTCCCGCGACCGGCGGCGGCCGGCGCGGATGGCGGGCAACGCGGCGGGCGAGCGGCGCGGCCAGCGTACGGCGCGGGAGCGCACGCGCCGGAAATATTGTCGATCGAGCGTCAGATGGCCAGGCCGAAGATCTCCGCCCAGCGCGGCAGGAGCCGGTCGCGGTCGAAGGGCAGGGTGTGATCCTGAGGGCGCTCCGCCCGCCAGCGCTCCACCTCCAGGATGCGCTCGCGTAGCGCCCGGCGGAGCTCGCCTTTGGCGTACCGGTACGCAGGTGGCCAGATCTCCCGGTAGGCCAGGCCGTCGGGCACGAGGGGCACCGCCCCGCAAGCTGCCGCCTCCAGCACGGCCAGCCCCTGGAACTCGTGGCTGGCGGTCGAGACGGCCACGTCGCAGGCGGCCAGCTGCGCGATGTAGGCCGCCCGGTCCTTCACGAAGCCCCAGGCCGCCACGCGCGCCCCCAGCGCCGCCTGCGCCCGCCCGAAGACCGCCGGCCGGTCGGCAAAGCTCTGCCCGAGCACGGCCACCTCGAAATCGAGGCCGTCGGTGGCCAACGCCAGCAGCGCCTCGAAGAAAACGTCGGGTCCCTTGTCGTGCTCCCAGCGATGGTTCCAGAGGATGCGGCACGGGCCGCTGCGGCACCCGCCCGTGACGGCGGCGCTGGCGGCCATCAGCTCGCGCACGGCGACGGGCACCGGCAGCACCTGCGAGCGCTCGCGGATGCGCTGGACGAGGCCGGTGGGCCGGGCATCGGGCATGAGCGCGATCAGGCGCTCCAGCTCGCCCAGGAACGAATCGCGGTTGAACGCCGAGTTCCACAGCACCAGGCCGGCGCTCGCGGCGCTCAGCGCGTTGCTCCAGCCGAAATGGAAGTCACGCTCGTCGTCGACCTGCACCGGGTAGACGAGCTGGTTCTCGTGGAAGTAGAGCACGAGCGGCAGCGCGCGCGCCGCCGGCGGCAGCAGCCCGCGCAGCTCGGCGGCGTTGAGCATGGACGAGGTGAAGATGCCCTCGACCTGCGGCTCTTCGGCGGCGAACCGGTCGGCGAAGTGCAGGGCCGCCGCTCGCATGCGCCACTTCCATTTGCGCGCGGGCAGCGTCCAGAGCACGAACTCCATGGGGAGGTCGCGCGCTAGCGCGTCGGCCAGCGCACGGTGGCTTCCGCCGTAGTACGGCTCCAGATACAGCCAGGACGATGGGCGCACGGGCCGATTCTCCCCAAGACGCCCGCACCCGGCCAGGCCAAACTGGCCCGGCCGCCGCAAGGCGCTTGGCGGCATGCGATGCTCGCGAAGCGGTCCGGGGAGTGCGATCCGGGCAACGCGGTCCCGAAATCCGGGCTTCGATCGCAGGCAACCTTAATGGCTGGCTGGCGACGACACGAAGGCGATATGGAGCACGGGCCCCCTCGCTCTGGCGACCGCGATCTGGTTGGGCAGCTCCGCGGCCAGGCGCGCGAGCAGGCGTTCCGCCAGCTCTACCAGCTGCACACGCCCCGCCTCTACCAGATCCTGCTGCGGGCGCTGGGAGGGCGGATTCCCGATGCGGAGGATGCGGTGCAGGAAACATGGATCCGTGCGACCCAGCACATCGTGGAGTTCCGCTGGGAGTCCGCGTTCTCGACCTGGCTCACCGGGATCGGGCTCAACGTGGCTCGCGACCTGGTGCGGCGCCTCGAGCGGCGTCCACTCGCGACCTGGGAGGAGGGCGCCGACGCACGGACCGTCGAGCCACCCTGGAACGAACGGATCGATCTCGAGCGCGCCCTGACCCTGCTCCCGGCGGGCTACCGCTGCGTGTTCGTGCTGCACGATGTCGAGGGGTTGGAGCACACCGAGATTGCGCGGTTGCTGGGCATCTCGGCCGGGACCGCCAAGAGCCAGCTCCACCGGGCGCGCCGTGCAGCGCGCGGGACCGCGACAGACCGACGGCGCCATGCTCGTCGCGCAGCAGCAGGAGGCCCGGGCGGCGGCGGCGCTCGTGCAGCGCACGGGCGCCGCGTACGTGGCGGCTCTGGCTGCGCTCGCGCAGGAGCGACCCACGCAGGAGCGACCCGCGCAAGCGCGCCGCGACGCAGCGGCCATTCGCGCGGCGGCGGGTTCGGCATTCGTGGCGGCCGCCGACCAGATGTTGCGGCTGTTTCCCGACGATCCGCTCAGCGTCGGCACCCTGCAGGGGCTCGAGGCGGCGCGGAGCCGACAGGCCGATACCGCCAACGCGGGCGCGCCCGAGCATGTCGTGTGGTTCTGATCCCGGCCCGTCCTGATGCCTTCGCATTCCCGCAGGAGGAGACGAGATGCAGCGCAGAGCAGTCCACGCCACGATCGTGCTGCTGGGGTTGATCGCCTGGGTTGCGGCGCTCTCGCTCGTTGCGGTGCTTTCGCCTGACGCGGCCGCTGCGCGGGCGGGCGACGCCGCCGCGGTGCCGCGCGACGCGGAGCGCGGCGACGCCACCCCGGAGTGTGGGGGCCAGGCACCGGTGGGCTGGCTCGGCGTCACCGGGCTGTCCTTCGAGTGCAGCTGGCGCGATGGCCCGCGGGCTGGAGTGCGTGCCTGGCATTTCGAAGCGGAGCCCCGCGTCCAGGAGGTCGCAGGCGACGGCCCCGCGCTCGGCAAGCTGCGGGTGGGCGACCGCATCTTCGCCGTGGATGGCTTCCACATCACGACGGAGGAGGCCGGTCGCCGGTTCGCCAGCCCCTTGCCCGGCATCCCGGTGCGGCTGGTGATCCTGCGCGGCGGAAAGCGCCGGCACGTCGAGCTCGTGCCACGGGCATTGTGCCCAGAGGACCCCCGCGTCCAGGCCGCGGGGCTTCCGCCGCCGCCCCCACCGCGCCCGCCAGCGCCGGTGGATCAGACCGGCGCCGCTGCGGCCGCGGTACCGGCTGAGCCGCCCGGCACCAGCCCGCCCGTGACTCCCAGCGCGGAGCGGCCTGAGGATGCCCCGCGTCCCGGACTCCCCGCGCTCTCGCCGCTGCCGCAGCTCCCGGCGCCCGCGATCACGCCGGAGGGCTGGATGGGGTTGAGCATCCGTTGCTCCGACTGCAGCATCCGCACCGATCACAGCCCGACGAGCTCGCCGGTGTGGCAGTTCCGCTCCCTCCCCGAGGTCTACGCGGTCGAGCCCGGCAGCCCCGCCTCCAACGGCGGGCTGCGGCGCGGCGACGTCCTCGCCGAGATCGACGGCGTGAAGTTGACCAGCCAGGAGGGCGGCCTGCGCTTCGGTGCCGTGAAACCGGGCCAGACCGTCGCCTGGACCTACCGGCGAGGCCACGCCAGCGCGGTCGCGCTCGTCGTGGCGGTGCGGCGTCCGGGCGAGGGAGCTCCGGTTCCCGGGCAACGCGACGAGCCCTCCCACCTGCGGTACGCGGGCTCGATTGCGGGGGCCGAGATCGAGGTGCGCGGCAGCGGCTCGGTGGTCGTGACGGTGGCGCGGCCAGGGGAGGACGTGCTGATCACCACGGACGACGCGACGATCCGCATCCGCCGCAAGGTGGATCCGCAGCGCTGAGGCGTTGCGGCCCCTCCCGCCTGGCGGGAGCCGGCTGCGCGCGTTTGACTCTAATCAGCAGACCCCGGCCACTCCGGTCCGCCGCAGGACGCGGCGTTGGGCTGCCTGTGCCCTCCCGCGCCGGCCTGCACCCTCCCGCGCCGGCCTGCACCCGCCTGCACGGGCCTGGATCGGCCTGCACCGGACAGCACCGTGATCTACGATCGCCCGCCGTGGCGATCACCCGGCGCGGCGTCGCTTTGGGTCGGACACAGGGCGAGGGGAAGGGGGAGGCATGCGCGCTCGGGAAGCCTCGATCCTCTGGCTCAGCCTGGTCGTGGGGGCGGTCCGCCTGGGGGCGTTCCACTACCAGGGCCGGCAGGGACAGACGACCCTCGGCGTGACGGGCTCGGCGACCCGGCCGTTCGACTCCGACGTGATCAAGTGGCGGGTCCAGCTCGCCCGGTCGGTGGCGGGGGCGGACATGAAGAGCGCCTACGCGCAGCTGCGCGGCGACCTCCAGCTGCTGATGGCGGAGCTGGCGGCGGCAGGCATCGCCGACAGCAGCATTACCGAGCGGCCGGTCAGCTCGCAGCCGATCTTCGACCGCGAAGGCCGCTCCGGCGGGTATCGTCTGGTCCAGGAAGTGCTTGTGATCTCCCGCGACATCCCCGCGCTGGAGCGGCTGGCCGTCAACCCGGCGGCCCTGATGGACAAGGGGGTCATGCTCGACAACTCGTACGTGGAGTACCATGACTCGAAGATCGCCGACCTCAAACGCGATCTGCTGGCGACCGCGACGCTCGACGCGCGCCGGCGCGCCGAGCGGATCGCCTCGACCACGGGGTCGCGCCTTTCGAAGATGCGCGCGGCGGGCTCGGGGGTGTTCCAGATCAACGAGCCGTACTCCAACTCCGTGGACGACTATGGGGTGTACAGCGCCTCGACCCGCAAGAAGGAGATCACCATCACCGTGCACGCGGAGTTCGGGCTCCGCTAGGCGCAGTGGGCGCGGCTCCCCCTGGGGTGCCGGCCGCGGCTCCGGGTACAGCAGCGCCGGACGGCACAGCGCCGGACAGTTGCGCCGTACACGGGCTTCCCCCTAAGATCTGTGGTTACTGTGCCCGCGTGGGGATGGCCCGCGCGGGAGTGGCCCTTGCCGGGCGGCACGAAGGAGCAGGTCCTCGATGAATCGACGCATCACGGAGGAGCGGGACGCCGTCACCATCCGCTTCGCCGGTGACTCGGGCGACGGCATGCAGCTGACGGGTAGCCGCTTCACCGACACGGCGGCCCTGATCGGCAATGACATCGCCACCTTTCCGGACTTCCCCGCGGAGATCCGCGCTCCGGCGGGCTCGCTGCCGGGTGTGAGCGGATTCCAGGTGCAGTTCAGCTCCCGGGACATCCACACCCCGGGTGACCGGCCCGACGTGCTGGTGGCCATGAACCCGGCGGCCCTGAAGGTCAACCTGCGCGACCTGCCCGAGGGGGCCGACCTGTTCGTCAACAGCGACGCTTTCGCCAAGGGCAACCTGAAGCTGGCGGGCTACGAGAGTAATCCAGTCGAGGACGGGTCGCTCTCGAAGTACCGCGTGTTCAGCCTGCCCATGACGTCGCTGACGCTGCGCGCAGTGGAGGGGCTGGGACTGGGCCAGCGCAGCGCGGAGCGTTGCAAGAACTTCTTCGCGCTGGGAGTGATGTTCTTCCTCTACGAGCGCAGCGTCGACGCGACGGTCCAGTGGATCGACCAGAAGTTCGCCAAGACCCCCGACCTGGGCGAGGCCAACAAGCGCGCCCTGCGCGCGGGGTACAACTACGCCGACACGCTGGAGATCTTTAATCGCACCTATCGCGTACGCAAGGCGGTGCTCCCCGCGGGCGAGTATCGCAGCGTCAGCGGCAACGAAGCGCTGGCGATGGGCTTCATCGCCGCGGCGCGCCAGGCCGGCCGGACGCTGTTCTACGGCAGCTACCCCATAACGCCCGCCAGCGACATCCTCCATGAGCTGGCACGCCACCGCGCCTTCGACGTGCGCACCTTCCAGGCCGAGGACGAGATCGCAGCGATTGGTGCGGTGATCGGCGCGGCCTTCGGCGGCGCCATCGCCGTCACCGGCACCAGCGGCCCGGGCATCGCCCTCAAGAGCGAGGCCATGGGCCTGGCGGTGATGACCGAGCTGCCGTTGGTGATCGTCGACGTGCAGCGCGGCGGCCCCAGCACGGGGCTGCCCACCAAGACCGAGCAGGCCGATCTGCTGCAGGTGGTCCACGGGCGCAACGGAGAGTGCCCGCTCCCGGTGCTCGCGGCGTGCTCCCCGGCGGACTGCTTCCACACCGCGATCGAGGCCGTGCAGATCGCGGTACGGTACATGACCCCCGTGGTTCTGTTGTCCGATGGGTACCTCGCCAACGGCGCGGAGCCGTGGCGCGTCCCGAACGTCGCCGACCTGCCTGGGATCGCAGTGACGTTCGCCACCGATCCACACGAGTACCAGCCGTACGCGCGCGATCCCCGGACGCTGGCGCGGCCCTGGGCGCTGCCGGGGACGCCCGGCCTGGAGCACCGCATCGGAGGGCTCGAGAAGGAGGACCGCACCGGCAACGTCAGCTACGACCCCGAGAACCACGACCGCATGGTGCGCCTGCGCGCCGAAAAGGTGGCGCGCGTGGCGCAGGACATTCCACCGACCGAGGTTGTGGGAGCGAAGTCCGGGGATCTGCTCATCGTGGGCTGGGGCGGGACCTACGGCGCCATCACGAGCAGCGTCGAGGAGCTGCTGGTCAAGGGATATGCGGTGGGGCAGGTGCACCTGCGGCACCTCAACCCGTTCCCGTCCGACCTGGGTGACATCCTCGGGCGCTACAAGCGCGTGTTGGTGCCCGAGCTCAACCTCGGGCAGTTGCGCCTGCTGCTGCGCGCGCGCTATCTGATCGAAGCCGAGGGGCTGAACAAGGTCGCGGGCCAGCCCTTCCGCGTCGACGAGATCTACCGCAAGGCCGCCTCGATGTTGTCCGCGATGCAGCCGGTCTGACACCTTTGGTCCATGAGGAGCGTAGAGTCGAAATGAGCACGCCGACACAGACGACGCCCGCGGATCCCAACGCGCCCAAGCTGACCCGCAAGGACTTCGCGTCCGATCAGGAGGTGCGCTGGTGCCCCGGATGCGGGGATTACTCCATCCTGGCGCAGGTGCAGAAGGTGATGCCCGATCTGGGCATCCCCCGGGAGAAGCTGGTGTTCATCAGCGGGATCGGATGCAGCAGCCGCTTCCCGTACTACATGAACACCTACGGCTTCCACTCCATCCACGGCCGGGCGATGACGCTGGCCACGGGGCTGAAGACTGCGCGGCCGGAGCTGTCGGTGTGGGTCGTGACCGGTGATGGCGACGGGCTGTCGATCGGCGGAAACCACTTCCTGCACACGCTGCGGCGCAACGTCGATCTCAACGTGATCCTGTTCAACAATCGCATCTACGGCCTCACCAAGGGACAGTACTCGCCCACCAGCGTGCTGGGGCAGGTGACCAAGAGCAGCCCCTTGGGCACGATCGAGCACCCGATCAACCCGGTGCGTGTCGCGATCGCTGCCGAGGCCACTTGGGTGGGGCGCTCGGTGGACGTGGACACCAAGCATCTGCCCGAAATGATCCGCAAGATGGCGGATCACAAGGGGCTGAGCTTCCTCGAGGTCTACCAGAATTGCAATATCTTCAACGACGGGGCCTTCGAGCACTTCGTCGACAAGCCGGTGCGCTCGGAGCGCATGCTCTACCTCGAGCCGGGCAAGCCCATGCGCTTCGGCGCCAACAACGAGAAGGGGATCGTTGCCAACGGCCTCAAGCTCGCGGTGGTGAGCGTCGGCGAGAATGGCGCGCGCGAGGCGGACCTGCTGGTCTACGACGCGACCGATCCGGCGATGGCGTACCTCATCTCGCAGATGGACTATCCGGACTTCCCGGTACCCGTGGGAGTCTTCCTGGACTTCCAGCGCGAGACGTACGAGGACATGCTCCTGGCCCAGGTGAGACAGGCCCAGTCCAAGCCCGGCTCCGGCGACCTCCAAAAGCTCCTGCGCGGCCCGCAGACCTGGCTCGTCGAGTGATCCGCCGCGCGCCCGGTTGGTGGCGCGGCGCGGGGTGTGCTGCGCTGCTCCTGGCGACGGGTCTCCTGCGGGCGACGCCCGCGTTCGCCCAACACTCCGGGAGCGACAAGCATCCCGGCACTCCGCCCCTGCACCTCGCGGCGCAAGGTATCTTCGTGCTCGACGGCTCCTTCGTCCACACGGCCGGTGAGCTGCAGGTCAACATCACCAACTGGGGGCTGATCGGCTCCCATCCCGGCACGCGCGAGCCCTACAGCGACGCGCCGTCGGCCATGTGGCCCGCTGGCAGCGGCGTGGACTACCTGTTCTCCGCCGGGCTATGGGTGGGGGCGATCAAGAACGGAATCCCGCTGGTCTCCACCGGCCAGCCCGAAACGGAGCTGCTCCCCTCCGGCGACCCGACCGACGTGATCTACTCCATGTCCGAGGGGGAGCCGGGCGGGCACCGCTATCCGCTGCCGGACGATGACGACGACGGCGACGGGCGCGTTGATGAGGATCCCAAGGACGGCATCGACAACGACGGGGACGGGCGCATCGACGAGGACTACGCCGCGATCGGCAACCAGGAATTCCGGTGCGTGATGCGAGACGACACCGCGCTGGCCCGGGAGGCCCATCCCGACCACGATCCGCTGGGCATCGAAATCGTGCAGGAGACCTTCCAGTGGGAGAGCCCCGAGCTGGAGGACTTCCTTGCGCTGCGCTTTACCGTTCACAACGTGACCGACTCGCCGCTGGAGGATGTCTGCATGGGGCTCTACTTCGACGCGGACATCGGGCCGCGAGACCGGCCCAACGTGGGCCAGGACGACATCCCGGGCCGCTATGCCGGCGTGGTGGATCTGCCCGACGGGACGCGCGTCCCGATTTCGCTGTACTATATGTACGACTGCGACGGCGACGGCGGGCTGTCGCCTGGCTACATTGGCGTCATGATCATGGGGCCCCGGGGCACCAACCTGCCAGCTGCGGGCAACGTGCGCGCGTTCAGCCGGACCGCGCCCTTCGATAGCGGGGGCGAGCCCAAGAACGACGAGGAGCGTTACGTCGCCTTGACCTCCACGGCAATCCGGCCGATCCCCACCGACTGCCGCGACCAGAACGATTGGCGGCTGTTGATCGCCGATCCCCGGATCTCGTTCCTGCCGCCCCACGGCCGCCGCACCTTCGAGGCCGTCATGGTCATTGGGAAAGGGCTGGAGGACCTCAAGCTCAACGCCGGGCGCGCGGCGGAGGCCTTCTTCGGCGGCTGGTTCGACCGCGACGGCGACCCGCAGACCGGGCGCGACGGCTATGAGCACCGCGTCTGCGAGCGAGAGTACCACCCGCCCTCACAGTTCTACATGGTGGCGAAAGACTGCTGGGACCCCAACTCGCTCATCGTGGAGGTGGATCTCGACGCGGAGAAGTGCACGTGGATCGACGGCGACTGTAGCTTCGAGATCGCGCGCGGCGCCGTGGACTGCCACGACAACGGCGGAGCCGTTTCTGAGGAGCTGCTGCTGGGGTGCACCGGCGTGAACGGCCGCGAGTCCAATGTGACCTGGTGGGTCGAGGGGCTACCGCCGCCCCCGCCGCGGCTGCGGCTGTGGGAGACCAACGACCGGGTACACCTGTTCTGGGACGACCGCAGCGAGCGCTCCACCGATCTCAAGTCGGGGGTCCCCAACTTCGAATCGTACGGCATCTGGCGCGCCGATCGTTGGAAACGCCCGCCGGGGACCTCGGAGCGGACCGGGCCGGCCACCGCGCTCTGGGCCAAGCTCGCGGAGTTCGACGTGGTCGATTCGTTCCAGCAGCGGACTCGCGTGGCGAACGGGCAGATTGTGATCGACGTGCTGCCGCTGGGGCGCAATACCGGACTGCAGGCGCTGGCCTACGTGCCGTTGGCACTGCGGCCGGGCTCGCCTGCGGAGGCGTCCTTCCGCGACCTGGCCGACCTGCTGGGACGAATCGTCGCCGAGCATCCCGAGCTGACCGCGCAGGACCACGTACGCTACCGCGCAACGGCGGGTGAGATCACGCCGCTGGGGCTGGCCTATCCCGATCTGGCTCGCTGGGAGTGCTGCTACGACCAGGTGGACACGCTCTACGCCGACCGTTTCGGAGTGAGGTATCGCGAATACGTCGACCGGGGCGTCCACAACGGCCAGATCTACTTCCACTCCGTCACGGCCGGCACGCGACGGTTCCTGTTCGACGGGGCCCGCTGGGTGACCGTGGGGCTGGGGCCGACCGGGCAACCGCGCGGGAATTTCCTGCCCGATGTCCCGAAATCGGACGCACAGACGGCGGATGAGCGCCGCTCTCGCGGCCAGAACATCTACGTCGTGCCCAACCCGGCCACGCGCGCCGCACTGGCGGAGTTCAGCCAGCTGCACCCCAATTCCGAGGACCCGACGGGGGTGCGGGTGGAATTCCGCAATCTGCCGCAGGCGCGTAGCACGATCCAGATCTTCACGTTGTCGGGCGATCGCGTGACCTCCATCGACCATGACGGGACGGTGGGCGACGGGTCGGCATCCTGGAATCTCGTCTCCCGCAACGGCCAGGAGGTCACCAGCGGAATCTACCTGTATTCGGTGGAGTGCGACGACGCGCGCTTTGCGAGGGTGGTGGGGCGTTTTGTGGTCATCCGCTAGAGAGCATGCTGGCCGCCAGAGCGGCACAGGAGCGCCGGTTGGCGTTGCGCCAGGGGCGGCCCCGCTGCGGGCGGTGCCCCCGCCAACGGTGGCGTTGCAGGCGGTGGCACTGCGGGCGGTGGCGTTGCAGGCGGTAGCACTGCGGGTGGTGGCGTTGCAGGCGGTAGCACTGCGGGTGGTGGCGTTGCAGGCGGTAGCACTGCGGGTGGTGGCACCGGGCCTGGCGTGGCTGGTCGCGGCGCTGCTGCCGGCAGGCTGCGCGCACGAGCTGCAGGGCGATCCGGTTCCCGATGCACCCCCGCAGACGGCCGTCACCGGCGTCCCGCCCGTGCTGGACCGCGCCGCGTTCACGGTGACCTTCTTCTGGACCGGGACCGATGCCGATGGCTACGTCGACCACTACGAGTGGCGCATCAGCGACGACGGCAAGGACGGCCGGGTCGACGTGGCCGATACGCTGGGGCTGCGGTGGCGGCGCACCAGCGCGACCGACTCGACGTTTTCGGTGAGCGCCGATCTCGACTCGTTCCCGCCCGACGCGCACGACCCGCGGCGCGATCCTGGCCACGTGCGTTATTGGCAGATGCACACGCTCTTCACGCGCGCCGTGGACAACGAAGGGCAGGCCGATCCAACGCCCGCCAGCATCAGTTTCACGGCCACGACTCTCGCGCCCACGGTGCAGATCACGTCTCCGGCGATCCACACGACCAATACCTGCGTCGGCACGTCGCGGGTGCTGACCTTCGGATGGGTGGGCGACGATCCAGACGACCTCTCGCGCCGCCCGGTGGCAGTCCGTTACGTGCTGAGCGAGGTTCCGAAGTGCCTGCTCAGGGGCGAGTACGAGGCGGCCAATCCCCTGGCCAGCTTGCCGGACTCCGCGTGGACCGACTGGATCGCCTACAACGCGCCCGGCGACAGCGGCCGCGTGGTGACCTACAACCGCCTGGAGCTGGGGCGCAAGCTCCTCTTCGCGGTCCAGGCCAAGGACAGGGCCGGGGCGGTCACGCCTGTGTTCGAGTGGGGAGTGAACGTCTTGCATCTGGACGTCAACCCCACCAAAAGGCCCTTGCTGCATGTGAGCGAGCCCTCACTGGGCGAGATCGAGTCGGCGAGCACCAGCACCGTGAGCACGGCCGAGGTGATCGGCAGCCAGCTCTTGACCTACACTTGGTCTGCCAGCGCCAGCGAGTACGGCGGCGTGATCACCGCTTACCGTTACGGCTGGGACGTGCAGGACGTCAACGACCGCAACGACCCGGGCTGGGCGGTGCAATGGGGCCAGGGGGACTTCTTCCGCCGGGCT
Organism: Candidatus Krumholzibacteriia bacterium; assembly: GCA_041484665.1. Taxonomy (GTDB): domain Bacteria; phylum Krumholzibacteriota; class Krumholzibacteriia; order JAJRXK01; family JAJRXK01; genus JBGPIA01. The sequence goes on along the minus strand of JBGPIA010000008.1, from coordinate 169,310 downwards.
CCGCCCCATTCCTTCACCGGAGGCAACCACAACTTCGTGGTGCAGGTGCTCGACAACTCCGGCACCCTGTCGCGGGTGCTCTATCAGCTCAATGTGGTCGCGGTCAAGCCCCGGTCGCAGCAGCGGCCGCTCTTGCTGGTCGAGGACTGGCCGCGATCGACGAACGCCAATGAAACGGCGCTCGATGTGGACTGGGACAGCCGCTGGATCTACCTGCTGGGGGGGCGAGCCGGCGGATTCGGGCCCGCTGACGTGCTGGATACGGCGGACGATCCGCTACGGTACACCTTCCGCACGTTCAACGATTACAGGGCGGTCGTGTACTTCACAAAGGGCGGCGATACGCGGACGCGGTTCTACGCCAATTTCGCCGCTGCGACACGCCGCGAGTCGTCCTTCAATTGGCTCGAGCTCTACCAGCAGCGGATCGGCAACGTGCTCTTCATCGGGCCCCAGGCCATGTACAACGCGTTCGAGTCCGGTTCCCCCGTGTGGAAACTTCCCGTCATCTTCACCGCGGGGGAGGCGCCGCCATTGGGCTTCGGGCAGGTGACCGGTGCCGATGGCCGCAAGTATCCGGTCGGCGTTGCGCGCTACCCATACACTGCGTTCTGCGTCGACGCGGTCGACTACGTGCGCCCGCCCCCGGGCGACATCTACGGCGAGTTCCTCGGCGTCGAGACCCAGAAGCGCACGCGCGATTGTGACGCGATGTCCACGGCGGCGGTGGACAGCGGCTTCCTGGGACAGTATCCGTCGGCCCGCGGCATCGTGGACGACCTTCCGCCGCGCCCGGAGCGCACGGCCCGGTTCGCGACGTCGTGGGGTCTCTACCGCCTCGACCGCGAGGAGTTCTACAATCGCAACATCACGACGCGCTCGGTGGAGCTCACCACACGCCCTTGCCAGCAGGTGATGTACCGACTGCGCGCCCGGCGCGACCAGGGCTATATCGCGGCACCCGACATCGCCTGTTATCCCCTTCAGCGCGCCCGGTCCGTCCTGGACGGCGTCCCGGTCGCGATCGTCAGCACGGTGTATTCCCAGACCAAGCCGGTCCCGGGCTCGGAGGACTACCTGTGGGGCTTCAACCCCCTGGCCTTTCAGCTGGACCACGTCCGCACCTCGCTGCGTTGGATCTTCGACGAACGCTGGCAGATCGACGAAAGGTGATGACGGGTGTGCACGCTGACGGTTCTCCTGCGGGCGACTGCGCGCCATTCCTTGATCGTCGCCGCCAACCGCGACGAGGACCGCACGCGGCCGGCGCGCGCGCCATTCGTCTGGGATGGCAGTCCCCGGTTCCTCGCTGGCCGTGACGAGCGGGCTGGCGGTACGTGGATGGGCATCAACGCCCGCGGGCTGTTCGCCGGGCTCACCAACCTCTGGACGGGCGAGTCGGCCGACGGCACGCGCCGCTCGCGGGGTGAGGTGGTCGTGAGCCTGCTGCGCTGCCTGACGCTGCAGCAGACGCGCGGCGTGTTGGCGAAGCTCGACGCGCGAGCGTTCAACCCATTCATGGTGGTATGCGCCACGACGGCGGGGGACGGCTTCTGGGCGTCGACCGCCGAAGAGCTCGAGCCCCACGAGCTCGCGCGGGGCCTGTTCGCGCTGGGCAATTTCCTGCCCGAGGATCCCGGCAACGCCAAGCTGCGCCGCGCGGCGGCGACCTTGGCTGCGGAACCCCTGCTCAACCAGCAGGACGATGGGGCGCTGCTGCAAGGGCTGCAGGCGGCGTTGTCCGCGCACCATGGCGACTGGGGCCCGCGGGAGAGCCTCTGCGTGCACACCGAGGGCAACTATGGCACCGTCTCGTCGACCATCCTGTTGGCGCCCGGCGAGCTCGAGACGGGCCGCCTGCTCCACGCGCCGGGCCCGCCCTGCACGACGCCGTACGAGGACCTGACGCCGTTGCTTGAGCGGCTGGGGCGGCCATGAGGGGGTCCGGGGGGCAGCCGGCTCGAGAACCCGCGCCCGTTGCGGCGAACCGGCGTACTTCGCTGGAGGGAATGCTCGCAGCGTTTCGCGCCCACGACGCTGCCGAGGAGGCCTACCGCCAGCGCATGCTCGCGCTGCTGCGCGCTCCCGGCGACCCCTTCGCAGCCGGCCGCTTCGAGCCCGGGCACTTCACCGCGAGCGCGTTCGTGCTCTCGCCCGACGGGCGCGACCTGCTGCTGGTGCTGCACGGCAAGCTCGGCCTGTGGCTGCAACCCGGCGGGCACGTCGACCCGGATGACGCCTCGATCCTGGCGGCCGCGCGCCGCGAGCTGCTCGAGGAGACGGGCGTCCGCGCTCGCGATGAAGGCACGCCGACCACGGGGATCTTCGACATCGACCTCCACGCTATCCCCGCGCGCAACGCCGATCCGCGCCACGAGCACTTCGACGTGCGTTTCCTGCTGTTCGCCCAAGACCGGGACCTGGTGGCACGCTCCGACGCGCGCGCGGCGCGCTGGGTCGCGCTGCCGCACGTGCGCGATCTGCAATCGGACGCCTCGGTTCTGCGCGCGGTGGGCAAGTTGCAGGCGCTGGGACTGTCCGGGTGAAGCAGAACCGGCCGGGCACGCTCGCCCAGCCGGTTGCTCACAGCGCGCCGCGGCGGGCCCAAGGCCCGCCCGCTGGCTCCCGGCTACTTGACGACGTCCAACAGCTCCACGTCGAAGAGCAGCGTGGCGTTGGGCGGGATGAGGGGCGGACGTCCCGGGCCGCCGTAGGCCAGATCTGGCGGGATGACCAGCCAGCGCTTCTCGCCCACCTTCATGCCCAGGAATCCCTCGTCCCATCCCTTGATCACGCTCCTCACGCCGATCGCAGTCTGGAACGGCTGTCCGCGGTCGCGGCTGGATTCGAACTTCGTGCCGTTGGTCAGATAGCCCGTGTAATGGGCGGAGATCGTCTCGCCTTGCTTGGGCTGGGCGCCGGTGCCGGGCTTGATCACGATGTACCTCAAGCCGCTGGCCGTTGCGACCGCCTTGGTGAGGTCGGCTCCCTGCTTCTGCAGGAACTCCTTCATCTGCGTCTCCTCCCCGGTCTTCGGTTTGGCCGCGGCCTGGTCCTTCATCGCAAATGCCTTCGCGGCATCGAATGCCTTGGCGGCTGCGCCCGTACGCACGATCGTGAGCTTCTTGATGACGATGTCGGGCGTGGGTGTGGAGCCGTTGACGGGGGCCGTCGCGATCTTGTCGACCACGTCCTGCCCGGCCACTACGCGGCCGAAGATGGTGTGCTTGTCGTTGAGGTTTGGTGTGGGCACCTGCGTGATGAAGAACTGGCTCCCGTTCGTTCCGGGCCCGGCATTGGCCATCGCTAGCATGCCGGGGGCGTCGAAGCGCAGGCTGGGATCGAACTCGTCGATGAACGAGTAGCCCGGCCCGCCGGTGCCGTTGCCCAGGGGGTCTCCTCCCTGGAGCATGAAGTTCTTGATCACGCGGTGGAACTTCAGACCGTCGTAGAAGGGCTTCTTGACCTTCTGGCTGGTCTTGGGATCGGTCCACTCCTTCGTGCCTTCGGCGAGGCCGACGAAATTGCCGACGGTGATCGGGATCTTGTCGTTGAACAGCTTGCACACGACGGGGCCCATCGAGGTCTCGAACACGGCGTAGAGGCCGTCCGCCTTGACCGCGTCGGGCGGAGGCGCAGCCGAGCAGCTCACGCTGCCCGCGAAGAGCGCGAGCCCGAACACCGCCAGGACGCGTCGCAGCAACGCGCCCCCCATCCGGATCTGGTACTGCATTGAGGTTTCCCCTTGAAGCTGAACGTGTGGTTGCAGGTGGGCAGGCACGCCGCGCGGGGCGCCCTGCACGAAGTCGGGCCGAGCGGCCCAGCGCCATGCGCCAGGCGGGCCCGGCCCGCAAAGCTGCTCGTCCGCGCGGTGTACGCGGTGGCGGGACTGCCTCCACGCCAGACACGGGGGCCGCTGCGGCGGCAAGCGAAGGTGCTTCAGCCCAATCTCATCTTCTGCTGGGCCAGCATCACGTTGCGGCCCTCGGGATCGCGTGTCATCACGACACGGTGCCCCCACGGCATATCGGCCGGCGGTCCGCTGAAGACCACGCCCCGCCCCTGCAGATCGGAGTAGGCCTTGTCCACGTCTTTGACCATCAAGTAGAGCGTCGGCTCGAGGGGGGGCATCGGGGGGCCCATCTCGGGAGCGGGCGGCATGAAACCGATACTCGAGCTGGGCGACGTTGAGACCATCAGGTAGTTGAACGTGGAGTCGTGATTGAACTTCGTGAACCCGAGCTGCTCGGTGTAGAAGCGCTTGACCTCATCCAGGTTGTGGGTCGAGTAGTCGATGTGCCACGTGAGGAGCCCGCACGCGTTGGGAACCGACGGGTGGGCGGAGACCTTCGGGGTCTTCGCCGTCTTCGCCTTGGCCTTCGCCTTCGGCTTGGCCTTTGCCTTTGGCTTGGCCTTTGCCCTCGGCTTTGCCTTGGCTTTCGCCTTCGACTTTGCCTTGGGTCTGGCGTTCGCCTTTGCCTTGGGCCTGGCCTTCGCCTTCATGGCCTTCTTGGGCTTCTTCGCGGCCTTGGCTCGCGCCTTCTTCGACCTCGCTTTGGCCTTGCTCTTCTTCTTGCCTGCCACAAGCACCTCCTGGATGTGGTCGGGTTTCCGTGGTTTGGTTGGCGGGGAGTGTAGCGCACAAGCCGCGGATGGAACACCCCGGGATGGGGTCTCGGAGCGACGGCGCAGGCCGATCTCGGGGCTGGCCAGCGGTGAGCGTTCGGTCGCACCGACCGCGCAGTGCGGCTGAAGGCGCTGCGCTGGCCGGGGGGGTGAGATTGGGACCGTAGCGCTGGCGGATCAGCGCGGCTGGAGCCGCCAGCGCCGGCCGCGACCGGATCAGGTGCCCAGTGGCTGGCCGTTGAGCACGATCCGCCAACCCAGCTCCACCGATGGGCGCAGCATCGCCGCTACAGAGCAGTATTTCTCCTGGGAGAGTGTAACGGCGCGTGTGACCGAGGCCGGATCGATGTCCGGCCCCTCCACGTGATACGCAAGGTCGATGTGAGTGAAGACGCGGGGCTCCTCGTCGCGGCGGGCAGCGGCCACCTCGATGCGCAGACCGGTCAAGGTCTTACGCATGCGGCCCAGGATCAGGACCACGTCGATCCCCGAGCAGGAGGCCAGGGCCGCCAGTAAGGCCTCCACGGGCGACGGGCCAGGTCCCGGTCGATTGGGCACCGGCACACTGGCCAGGGTCAGCGCCTCCCCGTGGGGAAACTGCACGCGGAACTCGAGGTCCTGGGTCCAGGTCGCGACGGTGTCCATGGGCGGCTCGCTTGGGCCTTGGGAATCGAGGGCGGCGGGCTCAATCTAGGGAGCGCGACGGTCGCGAGCCAGGCGATTGCACGCGCGCGGAGGTGTCCCGTGGTCGGCAGGGGGGCAGGTGGCAGCGACGGGCCAGCGCGGCGCTGGTCCGCCTGGCAGCGACCGGTGTGGCGGTGGCTCGCATGGCAGCGTCCAAAACGGCGGCGGCCCGAACAGCGCTCGCCCGCGCGACAGCGGCACGGATGGCCGCGGCGCGCGTCACGGCGCGCCGCGCTGGCGCTGGCGCTGCTGTTGGTGGCGGCCGAGGCGGTCCGCTGGGCGTCGATCCATCCTCGCAACGACCGGCAGTGGATCTCCGAGCAGTCGATGATGCCGGAGGCGCGCTTCGCGGGCTCGCGCGTGGACGTCAGCGGGATCCGCTGCTTCGCTTGGCAGTCGCCTTGGAACTTCACGCCCTGCTGGACGCAGCGTAGCTACGACCTCGACGCCCTGCGCACCGTGTGGTTCGTGCTCGCCCCCTTCGGCAAGCAATGGCGCGGGCCCGCCCACAGCTTCCTGAGCTTCGGCTTCGCCGACTCGTCGTACCTGGCCATCTCGGTGGAGGCGCGCAAGGAGCTGGGCGAGACCTACTCGGTGTGGAAGGGCCTACTCAAGCGGTTCGAGCTGCTCTACGTCGTGGCTGACGAGCGTGACCTGATCACGTTGCGCACGTGCGTCCATGGCAACGACGTCTATGTCTATCCGGTGTGCGCCTCGCCGGAGAAGGCGCGGGCGTTGCTGGTCGAGATGCTCCAGCGCGCCAGCGCGCTGCGCGAAAGGCCCGAGTTCTACAACACGCTCACCAGCAACTGCACGACGAACCTGCTGCGTCACGTGAACCGCGTCGCGACGCGCAAGCTGCGCGGCGGATGGCGGGTACTGCTGCCCGGCTACTCGGACCAGCTGGCATTCGAGCAGGGGCTCATCGACACCAATCTGCCGCTTGGGCAGGCGCGGGAGCGCTTTCGCGTGAACGGCCGCGTCGCTCGCTGCCTGGACGACGCGCACTTCTCGAGTTGCATCCGGCAAGCCGATGCCCCATGAGAGCCCAGGGGAGAGGGGGCGTGTGAGCGAACCTGCGCACCCACGGCAACGCGTGGATCTGATGGTGGTGGGTGCCGGCGCCGCCGGGCTGATGGCCGCGATCTGGGCACGGCGAACCCACCCGCGGCGCAGCGTGCTGCTGCTGGACGGTGCGCGCAAGCTCGGCGCGAAGATCCTGGTGTCGGGCGGCGGACGCTGCAACGTGACCCACGAGCGCGTGGATGCCGGCGCGTTCGCCGGAGCATCGCAGCCTTCGATCGCCAAGGTGCTGCGGCGCTTCGACGTGCAGCAGGTTGTGGCGTTCTTCGACGAGCTGGGCGTGCAGCTCAAGCGCGAGGAGACGGGCAAGCTGTTCCCGGTCACCGACCGGGCCCGGACCGTCCTGGACGCGTTGCTGCGTACCGCCCGCGATGCGGGCGTGGCGATCGAGCACCCACGGCGCGTGGAGCGCATGGAGCGTGCGGTAGGTGTGGAGCACGTGGAGCGTCTGCGGGCAGCAGAGCCGGCCGGACGGGCGGAGCCCGCGGGCGACTCCGGCTTCCGCGCGGTGGGCGAATGGGGAAGCGTGGAGGCCGCGCGCGTGATCCTGGCGACCGGCGGGCGCAGCCTTCCCAAGAGCGGCTCCGACGGGCACGGCTACGCTCTCGCGCAGTCGCTGGGGCACACGTTGACCCGGCGCATCTTCCCGGCGCTCGTGCCGCTGCTGCTGCCGCAGGGGCACGTCCTGCGGTCGCTGGCGGGCGTCGCCACACCGGCGCGGGTGGAGGTGCGCTCGGGGAGCGGACACCGGTGGGTGGCGCTGACGGGCCCTCTGTTGTGCACGCATTTCGGCGTGTCGGGTCCGGTGGTGCTGGACATCAGCCGCCACCTGCTGGCGGCGCGATTCGAAGATCCACGCGCGGGGCTGTGGGTGGCCTGGCTGCCCGACGCCGGCAGTGCGGAGCTCGACGCGCAGCTGCGGGGGCTGGGCACCTCGAGCGTGCTGTCCCTGCTGCGCGGACGGCTGCCGGAGCGCCTGCTGCGAGCGCTGTGCGCTCAGGCGGGCATGGAGCCCGGGGCGCGCGGCTGCGATCTGACCCGCGAGCAGCGCAAGCGGCTCGTGGGCGCGCTGCTGGAGATGCCGCTGCCGGTCGCGGGCGATCGTGGCTTCGGCGAGGCCGAGGTGACGGCCGGCGGCGTGCCACTCTCGGAGCTGCGGCTGGAGACAATGGAATCGCGGCAGTGCGGTGGCCTCTATCTCTGCGGAGAGATCTGCGACGTCGATGGCCGCATCGGCGGGTTCAACTTCCAGTGGGCCTGGGCGAGCGGGTACGTCGCAGGTGTATCGGCCGCCATGGGCTGACCCGCGGTGAGGTGCCCAGCGCCGGGTGCACCCACGGCAGCTGGTCGCCGCGTGCGATCCCGGCGGCGCCTAACGCGGCCGCAACGCATCGAGGATCGCGGCCGTGTCGGTGTACTCGCGGAAGGCCACGACACTGCCACCGCGCAGCGTCCAGGCGTGCACCCAATCGGTCTCGTAGGTGCGGCCGGTGGACTTCACGCGCATGCGCTCCCGCCCGAACACCACAACCGTGTCGCCCCGCGCCAGAAGCTCCTGCACCTCGAAGCCCTCGATGTCGAGATGCTCGGCCAGCGCCACGAAGAAGCCGGTGATCTCCTCGTGATTGCGGCGCCGGCCGCCCCACGGGATCCCACCTGGCTGCGGGTGCACCAGTCGAGGTCCTTCGCCAGAGCGCCGAGGATGAACGGCAAGTCGCCGCGGCCGAACGCGGCGTGGATCTGCTCCACGAGCTGGCGGTGATCCTGCTCTGTCATCGTCATCCTTTGCGGGGGATTGCCGGACTACGGCAGCACTCCCTCGGACACCATCCAGGGGTGCAGATCGACGGCCAGCTCCCCGGCCTGCACGGCGGGGTCGGTGTCGGTGAGCTTCTTCGCCTCCTCCAGCGAGGCGGCACGCAGGACGAAGATCCCGCGCAGATCACCGTTGTCCAGGAAGGGGCCGGCGGCGGCCATCGAGCCTTCCCTGATCAGCCGGCTGATGTTGGCCAGGTGGGCCGATTGCAGTCGACGTTGCGCATCGGCGGCCTGCGGAGTCCGCGCCGCTCCCTTCTTGAGCAGCGCGAAGTACACGGTCACCATCTTGTCCTGCATCTGCGGGTTCGCTTTGGCCATCGCCGAGTACTTGTCACCGATTCCCTCCGGGCCGAGCCACGGGTGGAGCTCCAGCGCCAGCACACCCGCCTTGACCTTTGGGTCCCCTTCCGCGAGCGCCTTCACGTCGTCGAGGGACCCCTCCTTGAAGATCAGGATCCCGCGCAGGTCACCGTCATCGGTCAGCGGTCCGGCGCCGACCAGCTTGCCGGCCGTCCACATGGAGCGGATGTGCGCAAGGTGGTCGGCTTGCAGCTTGTCCATCTCGGGGGTCGAAGTGGTGCCGGGCGCAGGCGCGTTGGGGCCGCGCCGCAGCAGGCCGATCACGTACGAGGCCATCTTGACCGGGACGTCCGCCGGCTTGGGAGCCTCGGCGGGCTGTGGGAGTGCCAGCGTGAGCCGCGAGAGGGCAAGGATGCAGGCGAACGTGGCCATACGAAGAGCGGACCGCAGGGTGGACTGCGCCATCGTGGTTGCTCCCTCGGGGTGAAGCGGGGGCACGTGCACCTGCGTGCACGTTGGGAAAGCTTCGGGCACGCCGCTGCGCCCGTCAAGGCATCGCACCGCTCGTCAGCGCGGACTCCAAGCGGGATTCGAGATTCCGCCAGAGCTTCAAGTACGCCTCCTGCAGCAACACCGGCAGGCCCGGCACCAGCGGTCCCTCATCTACGATGTGACGATCGAGCAGAGCCAGGCCAGGCTCCGTCCACAGCGGCACCGCCAGCCCATCCCGCACCAAGCTGATCTCGATGGAGCGCGCTGCGCGCAGTCGGGCCGGGTCGCCCAGCGGCGCGGCGGCAGCTTGCGACTCGGGGGACACTTGCGCCTGTGGCGCTCCTTGCGAGTCCTGCGACGCTCGCGAATCCTGGGACGTCCGCCGCGCGGCGCCGCCCGCGCCCACGTGCCCCGCAAGCTCCAGGGCGCGCAGCAGCGGTTCCCCCGCCGTCAACACGACGCGCTCGAGCCGCGCGTGGATCGTGAGGGGCGCGTTGCGCTCGGCACTCCCGACTTCGGTCGGCGGAGCTGGGGTCGCCTCCACGATCACCTGGATCTCCAAGGGCGCGAGCAGCACCGCCAGGCGCTGCGCTGCGCGCGCGAGCTCGGCGCCCACATCGGGCGTCAGACGTAGTTCGATCTCCAGCGGCCGCCCGGTTGTCGCCCCCTCGCCGGCGTCTTCGGTCATGGTCTCGTCGCCTTGCTCGTCTGAAGCGAGCGGCTCCTGCGTGATCGGACCGATGGGGCGCATCCGCTCGTCGTCGATGGCCAGCAACTCCACCGGCGACAGGCGCCGCAGCACCTGCGACAGACGCTGCCGCGCCTGTGGGGGCGAAGCTGGATCGCAGGTGAGCGCCACGCACCGGTCGGGCTCCCGCACGGCGCGCCAGCGCGCGCTATCGCCGAGGGCTGCCGGGCCCGCGGCAACCGGAGCACGGGTCAGCGGATCGTCCAGGGCGATTTCCCAGGGGCGCAGGATCTGCGTCTCGCCGAGCAGGAACTGCGTACGGCGCACTAGCGGATCGGCCTCCTCGACGAGCGCGAGCGATGCGCTGTCGGCGTGCCGTGCGGCGAGCTGGTCCAGGCGCGGGAGCGTGGCGAACCGGTGGGTGGCGAATCGCGCGGAGAGGGTGGGATCCTGGAGCGCGAGCCGGGGGCAGGCCAGTCGAGCGGGCAGGTCGGGGACAGGCGCATCGAACTCCACGCGCAGACCGCGCGAGGAGGGCGTGACCCGACCGCGCGCCAGCCGGCCCAGCAGCCAGTCGTCGGCGTCCACGGGCGAAGTGTTGGAGGCCGCGAGCGCTTGTGTGCTGTCCGTGCCGGCGACGCTGCCGATGCTGCGAGTGCTGCTGCTGCCACCGATCGCCGTTCGCCACGCCCTGGCCCAGTCCTGCGGCGTGATCGCCGGCAGCGCGGCGCGCGCGCCGGGCAGCGGGAGCGTCAGCTCCCACGTTGTCCCGCCGTCGTGCGTCGACCAGGTGACGCCCGGCTCGGGCACGGCGCCCTGCCGGGGGTCCCATCGCGCGAGCAGGACTCCGGTGTGGACGAGACGCCACGCGAACCACGGGTCAAAGCCACCGCGTGCCCTGCGTGCCGTGCTGCCGTGGTTGTCCGCGCGTTCACCCGCACGCTCGCCGGTACGGTTGCCAGTACTTTCGCGGGTTCGATCGTGGGGCCAGTCGCCAGCAGGACGCGGCGGGATAGCTTGGCAGATGGTCGGACCACCACCGGAGGCGGCCAAGTCCGCTCGCGCCGCGGCCGTGACGGCCCGGGCCGCCGCGCCGCCGGCATCAGCGGGCGGCAGGGCGCGCAACGGCGCTGCGAACAGCGCCAGCGTCGCGTTTCCCGACGCGTCGCGTTCCAGCGTGAGCCAGCCCTGCTCGATTCCCCAGCGGTGCGGGGCGGCGACCAGGGAGACCAGCGTGCGGGCGGTGGGCCGCGTGAGCGGAAGCGGCGCGCAGGCGCCGTCGCGCGCGAGCCACCAGCTCCACACGTCCCCCTCACCCACGGGCAGATCGCTGGTGCGCAGCTCCAGGCGTACGTCGCGCGCGAGCATGGCGAGGACGGGCTTGGCGAGCCCAGTACGCCCCTCGCGGCGCTCGGCCCAGGTCATGTTCCATTCGGCCCACGACCGCAGCGGGCCGAGCGTCAGCGCGCCGGAACGCAGGTCGACGCCGCGCCGGCCGTCGCGGGATTCCAGCCAGAGCGCGCCGTCGAGCTCGCGCAGGAACTCGGCGCCCGGTGCCTGCAGGGTCGCCAGCGGCAACGTGGCATCGGCAGCGAGCGGCCAGCTTCGCTTATCCCGAGCAGGGACGGCGAGAGTCTGCGGTCCCGACCGCCACGAGTGGTCCCCGCCCACGATCACCAGCTCGCAGTCGGTCGGCGTCTGACCCCGTGCCTGCACCAGCCAGAGCTCCGTGTCGAGCGCGCGGCCCTGCGCCAGCTCGAGCCGCAGCCACGCCTGCAGCGCGGGCTCCGAGCGCGGCTCGGTGGGCCACGGTGCTGGCAGGAGCGTTGGCGCCTGGCGCAGCAACGCCCAGCCCAGCGCGCTCGCCTCCCAGGCGTTCGTCCCATCGGCGAGAGGCGAGAGCAGCAGGCGGCGCGAGGCCGAGCGGTAGTCACCGCGCTGGCCCGCGTCGCGGAGCTGGTCGAGGAGGGCGACGGCCGCCGCGTCGACCAGAGGGTGCTCCAACGGGCGAAGAACTGGCGTGCGCGGCGTCAACAGGGGCTGCAGCGCGGCGCGGCCGCGCGCGGCGACGCTGCACCCGCCCAGCAGCGAGCAGGTGGTGACGGCGGCGAGCATGGCGAGGGCGACGAGCCCAGATGCGGCGCGCCCGGGTGCGGCCAACGTTGCGAGCGTGGATGCGACGAGCCCCCCACGCGCGGAACCGGCCAGCCGCACGAGCGCGGCACGGATGTGGAGCGGGGGACGCTGGCAGGCAGCGGACAACCCGGTGTTCCTCCTGGCGTGGTGCGGGCCGGGGGTGATCCCGCGCGGGCGGGCAGCCGCCTGACTATGCACCGGCGCATCAGGGCCAGCAACGGCAGCGGAAGCGGGACCGGCGCAGTGGCGGGGGCCCCACGCAGCTGCGCCCGCGGGTCGGCGTCACAAAATCAGAACTACTCTAAAGAGTATTAATATTGACACGCGTGCAGACTTGCCGTACTCTACCGTCGGCGGGGCTGCCGGCCTGACTGCCCACGCCGCGCAGGAGGTCGCCCATGAGTGCCCACCACAAACCACTTCCCCGGTTCCTCCGGGACCCCGTTCAGCGCCTGCTCGCGCGGGCCTGGCCGCATGGTGACATCGGCGGTCGCGCGCTCCACGTCGCGGTGCCCGGTGGACTGCTCGCCGTGATCGTGTGCGCGCAGGCGCTGCGAGCCGGCCCACCGCGCCCTGCCGATGGGGCACCTCCGCCAACGGCCTACCAGATCATCGACTTCGACGCCTCGCCGCTGCTGTATGGCGGCACCGCGGCACCCTTCGGCAAGACGACCTGCGACACGTTCTACCTCTACGGCGGGCCAGGCTCACTGCAGGGAAGATTCGAGACTGCGCAAGGCCGACCCGATCGGCAGGGATGGAGCGGGGTCGATCTCACCGGGCTCCCGTGGCATTGGCACGTCGATACGTTCAATGCCTCGGATATGGGCGCCCGGCCGCCCTATTGGCGAGACGCGTACGCAGCGCCCGCTCCCAATCATGCGATGTGGGCGGGGCTGCGCGCTGGCATGGACGGGTTTGCGACCCCTGGTTACGGCAACCACTGGAGCGAAGTGCTCGCCTGGCGGACGACCGTCGCCAACCCGGCGGTCGCGTGCACGCTCCAGGTCGACCTCCAGTTCAACCACGACAGCGAGCCTGGCTATGACTTCTTCCTCGTGCAGTGGGACTTCGCCGGAACGGTAGTCGATCTCGCTCGCTTCGACGGCAGCAATCGCGATGGCGGCGGGCAGTTCACGTCGCCGGCCACCCTTGGCACGCAGGTGGTGGTGCGGCCCGGCGACTTCGTCGGGCAGCATCGCGACGAGGTCATCCTGCTGATGTCCTTCGTTTCGGACGGCGCCTGGTCCGATGAGGACGGGCTCTACGATGGCGATGGCGCCGTCCAGGTCGACAACATCCAGATCCGCCGCGGCAGCGCCGTGCTTTCGCAGGCGACCTTCGAAGGGGGCGAGACGGGGGGCTGGCAGCCCGTGCTTGCAGACATCGCGGGGGACTTCTCCAACGTCAGGGTGCTGGACTGCGGATTCGATCCGTGCCGAGAGAATCCGTCTCCGCAGATGACCTTCGTCGACGACGGCACGCCGCCCAGTAATGACCCGCTGCACAGGAGCACGGGTGGAACGTGGGACCAGGGCCCGTACAAGACCTCCGACTGCGGCTGGTTTTATCCGCTCGTCAACTACACAGGCGGTCTGACGTTTGGCGAACGGCCACTGGCCAACGAAGTCTGGTCCCCGGAGATCGACTGGGACCTCCCCGGGACGGCCGACGACTGCGCTTCGGATGGGGCGTTCTTGCGTTTCAGCGTCTATCAGTACCTTCCGTTGAGCAACGGCATCTTCTGGGTGTGGCACGTGCGCAGCTTCCCCGATCCCGCCACGGGCGACTGGACTCGCTTCAAGGACCGTACATTTGTGTACTACGGCGGTGGAGTACCAGCCTACATCAACACGCAGCTGGAGGTTCGCGACCTGCTCGCGCCCGAGCCGCAGAAAGTCCAGATCGCCCTTGGAATGACCGACCTCGCCGACCTGTTCAACTTCCCGGGCTCCTACGCGACCCAGTCGCCAGCCTTCGACAACGTGGCCTTTGCCAAGTATGACGCCGCCGAGCCAAGGGAGAGCACCCGCGAGATCGACCTCTTCAATGACGGCTTCCCGACCTCGGGAGCGGTTTCGTGCACCCCCGCCGATGACACCGACCTGGCCATCCGCCTCGACATGGCGCGTGATATCCGCGCGAGCGCGCAGCCCAGAAACGTCCCGGGTGACTCCATCATCTGTGATTTCGTCGCCCAGGCGCCGGGATCCACAACGGTCCCGGGCTCGATTCGCATGGAGTTCCTCCTCGTGACGAATCCTTGCTTCGCGGCCGAGCGTGCGGGCGGCTTCGCGGCCCTGCGAGCCGGCGCGGGCTCCGGCGCGTCCGACATCCAGTCCATTGGCGAGAATCTGTATCGCGGCTACGTGGGGGGCAGGCAGTCGACGGCTGCCGACGGCTCCACCGTCGCCGACCGCTACTTCTTCGACCTGCCGGATGGTCCGGTTACGCTGGCTTCGTACGAACGCCCGGAGGCGGCGCTGTTCTTCCCCGGCGACGTGCTGCGGTACTACCTGACGGCCTCGATCATCAACCCAGCCGAGTCCACGACGCTGCCTGCCGACACGAGCGGGTTCAGCAGCGGTGTCGGGTACAACCGGATGTTCACGGTCTACGGACTGCCGTCGCTGCGGTGCGGCGCCGACACGGATCCGTGTACGCAACCGAGCGTCCTGCTGTGGAACGACGCGCCGGACCGCGGGAACGTCGACGAGCTCGCGCAGGCATTCGGCCAGAACGGGTTGGTGCTGGGGCGTGACTACGACCAGTATCGGACCAACGGCGCAGCCTCGCTCGCGTCCAACGGCCTGGGGTCGGCGGGGGCCCACGGCGCCAGCTCCGGGCAGCTGATCGGATATCGCAGCCTGTTCTACGACTGCGCGGCGCTCAGCAGGGGGCTGATCAGCGACGGCAGCGGCGGCGGCAGCGGCAGCAATGACAAGGGGAACGACGTCGCGGCCCTCACAGGCTGGATGGCACAAGCGGGCAACCGGTATGCGGCGTATTGGGGGGACAACGTCGCGTTCGGACTCGCGGGCAGCGGCGTCGCGTTCCGTAGAGACGTAATGGGCGTGCAGCTGGCCGGCGACAATGCCCGTCCTTCCATCGGGAACCAGACCGCCCCCGAGGTGGCTCCGACGGGAACGGTGGCGGGCTTCAGCACGCACTTCATCGTGTTCGGCGGGTGTCCGGGGATCAATGTCTTCGACAACCTCGCTCCTGGCGCTGCGACGGCCAAGATGGCGCACGGGTTCCTGCCCGGCCCGTACACTCCGTCCGCGAGCATCTACAACTCGAGGCAGGACACCATCCTCGTGGCGGGGACACCCACGCCGTTCGATCGCGTCAATGTGACATTTCCGTACGGGTTCCTGTACGTCCAGGACGTCTTCCCCAAGGCGGGCGGCCGTTCGGCGCGCGCGGAGCTCGCCCGCGAGCTGCTGATCCAGTTTGGCCAGGGGGCCCTGATCAACGATGGGGGGGCGGTGGGGACCGGCCCGATCACCAGCGGCAAGTTGGTCATCCAGCAAAACCGCCCGAACCCCTTCAACCCCAACACGACGATTGCCTTCACCGCCCCTGCCCGTGGGCACGTGTCGGTGCGGATCTACAATCTGCGCGGTGAGCTCGTGGCCACACTGCTCGATGGTGTCGTCGACGCTGGCCAGCAGTCGGTCCTCTGGAGCGGTTCGGATGCCCGTGGGGGCCCGGTGGCCAGCGGCGTGTACCTCTGCCGCGTTCAGGGCTTCGGCCAGACCCAGACGATGAAGCTCGCCATGATCAAGTGATGCTGGGAGATGCGAATCCCCGACCCGATGTGAGCGCGGCGGTGCGATGGCGGAATCCTGGTGTCGGAGCCTTGGAGCGTGACGCTCAACGCGCCACCCTTCCATCGCGCCGCCCGCTCGGCTACACTACTCGCCTGGTCCTGCGCCCCCCACGCCGCGCGGCGTGCGGGGTTTCCCATGTTTGCGCGCCGTCTGGAAGCGACCGGGAGTCGCATGCCCGCCCTCACCGACTTCACCCCGGAGACGCTCGCGGCGCAGTTCACGCAGTGGGGACACCACCCCGCCCACGCAGCGCGGCTGCTGCGCTCTTTCTACTGGAGCAACGGCGACTGCGACCTGGCCGGCCTGCGACTGGGAAAGCAATTGCAGCGGCGCGTCGAGGAGGAGATCCCGCTGCGGCAGTCGCGCATCCTCGCGCGCAGCCGCAGCGCGGACGGAACGATCAAGTTACTGGTCGGCTTCGACGCGGGCGGCGCGGTCGAGTCGGTCTTGATGCCCGCGTACGGTGCGCAACGGGCGGCCGGCTGCGTCTCGTCGCAAATGGGCTGCGCCATGGGGTGCGACTTCTGCGCCAGTACGCGCAACGGGCTGGAGCGCAATCTCGGCGGCGGCGAGATCGCAGAGCAGTTTCTTCATCTGCGCGCCGAGGCGCAATCGCTGGGCCGCCGTCTCTCCACGCTGGTGTTCATGGGCATGGGGGAGCCCTTGCACAACCTGGACAGCGTGATCGCCGCGATCCGCTTGATCGCGGCCCCCAAGCTGGGCGAGCTGGGATGGGAGCAGGTCACGGTCTCGACTGTGGGACTAGTGCCCGAGATGGACCGGCTGGCGGACTCCGGGCTGGACGTCCGTCTGGCGCTCTCATTGCACGCGGCCGATGACGCCACGCGGGCACGACTCGTTCCGCTGAACCGCCGCTACGGCGTTGCCGAGGTGCTCGACGCGACGCGGCGCTACGCGCAGCGCACCGGCACCATTCCTACCATCGGCTACTGCATGTTGGCTGGGATCAACGACAGCGACGATCACGCCCGCGCGCTCGCCGACCGGCTGGACGGGTTGCGCGCGCACGTAAATCTCATCCCATACAACTCGATCGGCACGGGGATCAGCGGCTTCCCCTTCGAAGCCGCTTCGCCGCGGCGCATGCAGGTGTTCTTGGCGATCCTGCGCGAGCGCGACGTGTTCGCCCGCGTGCGCCGCACCCAAGGCGAGGACGTCAACGCCGCCTGCGGGCAGTTGCGTGAGACGGCGGTAGGCATGGCAGTGACTCCGGCGGTGGGCACGGCGTAAGGTCTGAGCACGGGCGCCACAGCAGACTCGGCGCCGAGCTGCGCGACGAGCCCCGGCGCCGGCTGACGCGTCGCGACGCGCGCGCGCCGCGGCGTGAGGCTCCTCTAGTTCCAGCGCTTTCCCAGCTCCGCCATCAGCGCTGCGTAGACGTCGATCCCATCCCACAGGTTCTGCAGCCGCAGGTTCTCGTTGGCCGCGTGCTGGCGATTGTCGTGATTCACGATGGGGACGGTGATCAGCGGCACCTGCACCACGTCCTGCAAGATCGACAGCGGCAGGCTCCCACCCAGCGTTGGCACCTGCAGCGCGGGTTCACCGAGAGTCTCGCCCACGATTTCCACGACGGCACGTGAGACCGGTAGGTCCATGGCGCAGCGGTAGGCGGGATAGCCCGCTTCCCACTGCAAGAGGACCACGTTTTGATGCGCGGACCGCACCTGCGCATCCGGCGCCTCGTGCACGACGTGGAAGCCCAGTCCGCGCAGGTAGGTCTCGACGCGCAGGCGAACGCGCTCGGGCGTCTGATTCGGCACCAGGCGGAAGTCGATGGAAGCGCGCGCCTCGCTGGGGATCTGGTTCGCCGCGTGCTCTCCCACGCCACCCGCTTGGACCCCGCGGAAGTTGAGCGCCGGCTCGAGCAGGGTCGCCGGCAGCCGCTGGCCGCCGCCCTCCGTACGGCCCAAGGCGAGCTCCTGCCGCAGGCCGGTCTCCGCGTCGGGCAACGCCGCGATCGCACGCCGCTCCGCGTCGGTGGGCTGCAGGACGTCGTCGTAGAACCCCTCGATCAAGATGCGCCCGTCGGGCGAGCGGAGGCTCGCCAGCAGGTCAGCCAGCGTCGCGATGGGGTTGGGCGCCCAGTTGCCATAGTGCCCACTGTGCAATGGGCGCGCCGGTCCGTAGACGGTCAGCTCCAGGCCCATCACGCCGCGCACGCCAAAGACGACCTGGTGGCGGTGTGTAGGGTCCACGGGCCCATCGCAGAAGATCCAGGCATCGGCGGCGAGGATGGCGCGGTGCTTCTCGAGCAGCGCGTGCAGGTGCGGTGAGCCCTGCTCCTCCTCGCCCTCGAGAAAGAGCTTCACGTTGACCGACGGCTGGATCCGGGCCGCGCGCAGCGCGTCGAGGCTCGCCAGCAGCGCCAGGATCGGGCCCTTGTCGTCGCTGGCCGAGCGGGCGTAGAGGCGGTACTCGCCGTCGTCGTAGGCGCCATTGGCGCCGGAAGCGTTCGCGCCGCTACCGCTGGTGTCCCCGTCGCGGTCGCGGCCGCCGGTGCCGCCGCCCGCCTGCGACGTCGCGCCACCCGTGGCGCGACGGGCCGGCGTCGCAGGCGCCCCAACGGCCGGCCAGGCGATCTCCATCCCGCCGTCCTCCAGCAGCTTGTCACGCAGCACCGGCGTCCAGGGATCGCTCGTCCACTCCGACGCAACGACGGGCTGGCCATCGTAGTGCGCGTAGAAGACGACCGTGCGCTTGGCGCCACGGACAGTGAACTCGCCAAAGACCGCCGGTGGGCCGCCTTCGATCTCCAGCAGGCGGGGCGAGAGATCTCTGCGCTGCAGCATCTGGACCAGCAGCGCGGCATTGCGGCGGATGTCTGCGTCGTTGGTCGCAACGTTGGGCAGGCAGAGCAGCGCGCGCAGCTCCTGGAGGATCGCGCCGCGCGCGGCGATCCGCTGGGCGCGCAGTTGCTCGCGGAGCGCGGCGCTCGCGGGCCGGTCGGTCGCGATGGAGCCGGCGAGGGAAGCCAGTCCGATGAGCAGCAGCGCCGCCGCCAGCATCCGGCACCGGCAGACTCCGTGACCAGCGTACCGCTGAACCTCTGCCAGCACCGCTCACCTCGAAGCGTTGAGGGGCCGGGAGCGACCATAGAGGTCGCCACGCTCGCGTGTCAACGCGCGCGCTGCCTGCGGCGCGCTGCCCGGCGATCCAGGCAATACGGTCGGCATTGATCGACCACCGGGACCAACGATCAGGCGGGAGAGATCGACGACGGCTGGGTGAGCGTCGGCCGTGGCCGACTCAGCGCCGCGTCTGCTGCTGCCACCACGCGGGCAGGTCCCCGATCGAGTCGAGCACGGCGTCGGGCGCGACGCCGCGCTGCAGGTCGGCGGGTTCGAACTTGCCTGTACGCACGAGAATCTCGCGCATCCCGACCTGTTGCGCCGCCGCCACGTCCACGAGCACGTCATCGCCCACCATCGCGATCCTCGCGACGTCGGCCGCCTCGGCCACCGGCACGCGCAACTGCGCAAGCGCGGACCGGTAGAACTCCGCCGCCGGCTTGCCCAGCACGATGGGAGCGCGACCCGTGGCGTGCTCCAGCGCGGTCACGAACGGGGCAACATCCAGGCGCAGCCCGTCCTTCGCGCGCCAGTAGCGCGTCATGCCCAGCGCGATCAGCTGCGCCTGCGCGTTGGAGATCAGCAAGCGGAATGCGCGGTTCAGACGTGCAAAGTCCCACTCGTCGCCCAGGTCCCCGACGACCACGAATCCCGCACCCGACTCGGCCGCATCGTCCAGCACCGGCAATCCAGCGAACTCGGCCCGCGTCGCTGCCGGGACGAACAGCGCCACGGCGGCTGGCGCGGCGCTGGAGTGCGTGGTGTCCGCGCGCGAAGTCGCACAGACGCGCGCCAATCGCTCGCGCAACCAACGCGCGGCGGCGACCGCGGGCGTGGCGACCCGCTCGACGTCGGCAGGGATGCCCAGCGCCGCCAGCTTGGCGACCAGGGCAGCGCGCGGGCGCGATGTCGTGTTGGTCACGAACAGATGCGGGATGGCCTGCGCGCGCAGCCACGCCACGGCGGGCGCTGCCTGCGGGATCGGGCGCTCCCCGTCGTAGAGTACGCCGTCGAGATCGAGCAGAACTGCCTTCAAGCCGCGCATCTCCCGCTGCAGGTTCCACACGGGCACCTCAGCGCAGCAGGACCATGTTGCGCACCGGCCGCGCGGAATGGGTCCACCGCGAAGCGCCGCTCGCCGCAGCCGACATCGGCTGCTGGAACCACTGGCCGGCCTGCGGCGGCGGTGGCTGGCGCGGAAGCCGAGTGCTCACCGGCGCCTGGACGTCACCCCACGCGCGCGCCGCGCACAGCAAGGAAACGAGCAGGAACGGGGCAAGCGGGCACAGCCTCCTGGGCATGGAGGGACCTCCGGGGAGCTCAGGGGTGGGCGATGGCAGGGCTGGAAGCCGTCCACAATCGTACCATAGGGTGGAGTGCGGCGGGCGCTGGACGCTCCTCGCCTGCTGGCAGCCTGGATCGTCACCGCCCGCTGCGTTAGGTTGATACGATCCGCACCCCCCGGGGAGATCGATGAAGCGTCTACAGGTCCCGCTCGCGGCGATCCGGCACCGGTCGTTGGTGCTGCGTGTCCGGTTGCTCCCGCTCGTCGTTGCGGCGTCGCTGTGCGCGGGTGTCGCGGCGGCGGCTGTGCTGCACGTGCGCCCCGACGGTCACGGCGCTCCCCCGTTTGCGACATGGCGGAACGCGGCACCGACCATCCAGACGGCGATGGCGGCCGCTGCCGCGGGCGATACGGTTTTGGTGGGACTGGGGCGCTATGAGAAGACGGTCACGCTCAAGTCAGGTGTCGCGCTGATGAGCGCCTCCGGCGCTGACTCGACCATCCTCGATGCGGCGGGAGATCGCTACGTGCTGTTCGGCCAGCAGCTCGACGCCTCCACCCTCATCCAGGGCTTCACGCTCCAGCACGGCCGCCGGGACCACCCCAACTCGGGCGGCGGCGGCATCTATCTGGAGGGCTCCAGCCCCCTCGTGGTTTTCAATATCATCCAGGACCACCTGGGCTACCTGGGCCCCTGCGTGTACATGAACCATGGCAGCAACGCGGTGATCGCCTGCAACGTGATGCGGCGCGCCGAGGGATACCTGGGCGGAGCCGTGGCCGCCTACGCGCGGTGCGCGCCGCTCGTCTACAACAACCTCATCGTCGACAACGACGCCGTGTCGGGCGGGGCGGTCCTGGCGCACGTCTCGACTCCGGTGATCATCGGCAACACGATGATCGGCAACGCGGCCACCAGCAGCGGCGGCGGAATCTACCTGGACGATTCGCCGGCGCTGATCCGGGACAACGTGATCGCCCGCAGCCGCAAGGGCGCCGCCGTCTACCTGCTTGGAGAGCAGAAGCCGGCGGTGCTGCACCGCAATCTCGTGTGGCAGAACGAAGGCGGTGCCGCGGGCGGCGCATGCAAACCGCCGGCGATCGAGGTCGACGGCAACTGCGAGGCCGATCCTGGCGCACTCACCTCGCAGGACGGGCTGCAGCCCTTGCTCGTCCGCAGCCCCTGCGACAGCCTGCCCGTGGGCGCGGCGCCCTGGTCCGCGCTGGCGCGCCGGAGCGGGGCGGCTCGGGCCGCGGTCCCTGACTCCGTGCGCGCGCTGTGGCAGGGGTGGCTGAAGGACCACGGGATCACGCCGTGAGCGCTGGGCGGATTGCAGCGGTGGCGCTCGCGTGCGTGGCGTCGTGTGCGGCGCCTGGCGCGCCGCCCGTCGGGAGATCCCGCACCGGGTCGTGCGCGGCGGCCCCTGCGTCGTGGGCGCGCGCGCCACAGAACCTGCTGCGCAACGGTGACTTCACGCAGCTGGAGCAGGGCCAACCCATCGCCTGGCGCGCGGTGGGTCGCTCGCGCGCGGTCGCGCCCGCCGATTCGCAGCGCGTGCCGCCGGGGCCCGCGGCCGCTGACTCGGTTGGCGCGACGCACACGCGCGCGCTTGCCGACTTGGGCCGGGTGGCGCCGGCGCAGGCGGCTGCCGAGCCCCGCCGCGCGCCGCGGGCACGCTTCGCGATCGAGGACGGCGTCGCCAGCATCGTCGTTGCCCGGCCGGATCAGGGCTACCTCCGCTCCTGGACACAGCGGGTGGAGGGTGTGCGCGCGGGCGATCGCCTGCTGCTGGGCGGCTGGATGGCGACGGCTGAAGCGGTCGCCGCCAACGTCGTGCTGCAGTGCTTCGCCCAGGATCGCGAGCTGGCGCGCTTCCCGCTACGCGCCGCCGGCGACCTGGGCGGCACGCAGCCGTGGCGCCGTTTCGAGCGCTCGCTGGTCCTCCCCGCTGGGACACAGACCGTGCTGGTGCGCGCTGGGCTCTACGGCTCCGGCGCGGCCAGCTTTCGCGCGCTGCAGCTCGCGCGTGCGAGCGATGTGGCGGGCCCGCCCTGGCGGCTCGATCCCTACGGCCGGTCCGCTGGACCGGACGCCGTAGCGCGCGCGCCGCGGGCGGAGCCGGGCGAGGCAGCGGATGAGTCGGTGGGCGCGGCGATTCGGTCAGCGCCCCAGGCGCGGCTGCAAATCGTTCTCGCCGAGGGCGCGTACGTGCTGCGCCCGGCGTCGTCCGCGGGCCGATCATGGCTGCGATTCGCCGTTCCTCCCATCGAGCAACACCAAGCGCCTCTGCGGCTGGCGCTGCGCACACAGCCCGCGGACCGCATCCTCTCGTTCCGGCTGCTCGAGGAGCGCGGCAACGCTTCCGTGCACGTGGAGCTCTCGACCGAGCCGCAGGACACTCTGCTCTTTGTGTACTGGGAGGAGCAGGTCGTGCTGGCGCAGGGGGCGCCGATCCTGCCGGCTGACCTCCCGCTGGACGACGACGCCTGCTGGAGCGCGCCCTCGCCCGCGATCCAGTCCGGCGCGCCGGAGATCGTTGCCGCGGCGCGATCGCTGGCGCCGGCGGGGGCCCCGCCGGCGACCGTCGCGCGCGCCGCCGAGTCCTTCAAGCGCTGCGCGATCGCGATCCGGCCGCTGGGCAATCAGGATGCGCTCTCGACGCTGCGGCGCGGCTTCGGCGTCTGCACCGGTCACGCCAACCTGCTCGCAGCGCTGCTGCGCGCCCGGGGCATCCCGGCGCGGCTGCTTTCCGTAATTCCCGTGGACGCGGCAACGCAGGAGCACTTCGTGGTGGAGGCGCGGCTGGCGCCCGGGCGCTGGACGCGTGTGGAGTCCACCGGCCGGGGCCTCACGGCCACACCCTGGGACGCGTCGATCGACGTGGCGCTGCGCGTGATCCTGCCGCAGGACGAGCGTGCCTGGGGAGTACCGCGGCACTGGAGCTGCGCGCCGGGCGCGCTGTGCTGGCCGATGGGCGCCGCGTTCGGCGACGGTTGCTACCATCGCAGCCGCACCATCGCGGTCCTGCCCGCCACCGCGGCCGAGGCGGCCTGTGCCCTGCGCGATGCGCGCCGTGCATGGCGCATGCTGATCGAGCGCGCCGTTGCCGGCGCGGGGCCGCTGCAGGGCGCGCTGCCCTACCGTGGTGTCTGGGCGGGGATCCGCGCTGCAGGCGCGTTGGGCCCGGACGGGACGGGGGTGGGCGTGGTGCCGGGCGTGGCGGCTGGCGCGCCAGCCGGCGCGCCAGCCGGCGCGAACGACGTACGCGCGGACGAGGACGGCCGCACTGGCGGTGGCGTGCGCACCGGGCGCGGCACGTCTGGCGGGCGCAGCACGTCGTCCAGCAGCGAGAACTCGATCCGATAGAGCGCGAGCTGCTCCGGCGAGGGGATTTGCGACGTGGTGCCCAGCACCGCGTCGGTGAAGCTGTCCGAGGCGCAGATGGCCGCGACCTTTCCCCGGCCGTGATCGGCCACCACGAGGATCGGGGTTCCGTCGGGACGAGTCAGCAACGGTGTGCCGCCCTCCAGCGCGCCCACGTGGTAGAGCATGGTCACCGAGTCCTTGGTCGCGGTGCTGATCGCCACCACCGAGTCGACCTCGGCCCCGAGCATGCGGATCCCAAAGGCGGGCAACAGGTCATTGGCCGTCGTCCCGATGGTTGCGCTACGCTCTTGACCGTGCTCGCGGATCTGCACCTGCCCGACATGCGGGGAGTCGAACACCAGGAGGCGGCCCCCGTCCCGCACGAACCGCTCGATTGCGTCGCGGCTGGCTGTATCGAACGGATCGCGTGGGTTGACCAGCACGAGGATCCGCGCCCGCTGCAGGCACTGCGCCAGCGGTGCCGTGAACGGCATGTAGCCTACGCGCCCCGTCCACACGTAGAAGGTCTGATGGCTCTCCGCCGAGTTGTCGGGGATCTCATGGGTCTCGGGCAGCCCGTAGGAGCAGTGCCCCCGCTCGAAGGCGATCCACGGCGGCTCCTGGTGGGGCGAGGGCAGGGGGTAGGCGCGCTTGGTCTGGGCGGTGAGCAGCAGCGCGCCCACGATGAACGCGAGCGCTCCCGGACCCAGCGCGGCCGTTAGCGCGCGCAGGCGGTTCAAGCGTGCCGCGAGCGTCGCCGCCGCGATGGCCAACAGCAACGCGCACGCGGCCAGGAAGGGCGGCACCCAGGTGGTGTGGTTCTCCCGCATCAGCCACGCCACGCTGCCCAGCGCCAGCTCCGCCTTGCCCTGGATGAACATGAAGAAGTTGCTGAAAACCGTGCTGTCGCTGAACAGCAGCACGCGTCCCTTCCCGCGCGTCGTCGCCGCCGATTGCAGGATCGTGCCGAACGGCTCGAACGGGTCGGGGGCGAAGTTGCCGAAGAACGTGTTCTGCGAGTAGTCGAGCTGATCGGCGAGCAGGGACTGCCCGATCATCACGTCGCGGCTGCTCAGTGGCGCCTGCATGCTGCAGGAGGTCGCCAGCAGCAGCGGCGGCATGTTGATCACGGCGGGATGCGCCAGCAGGCGCGGGTGCAGATAGAGCTGGCGGCCGCGCGTCAGCAGGTCAACCACCGCATTGTAGTTGTAGCGCATGCCGAAGCGCCGCGCGACGCGATTGAGGTTGCTGCTCATCCCGAAGATGTTCGTGTGGTCGCCCACCAACCACAGACCGCCGCCTTGCTCGACGAAGCGCACGATGGCGTCGACCTCGGCCTCCGCGTAGGGACGCGTGGGGGTCTTGAGGATCAGCACGTCCGTCTTGGCCAGCACGTCGGTCGTGAGACTGTCGAAGTTGGTGATGTCCTCGTAGTAATGGCCGAAGTAGCGCATCATTTCCGAGTAGTTGTAGACCGTCTGCACACCGTAGGACTCGGTATCCAGTGCAATCGTGCTCCACTCCCAGTTGGAGTGGGCCTCATCGATCATGACGCGGCCGCGCTTCGGATGGCCAGGGTCCTGGTAGCCGTAGGCGCCGACCACGGCCAGCGCCAGGGCGGCCGATAACAGCGCCAACGTGAGCTCGCGATCCGGACGCCTCGCCGCGGCGGCCGGTCCGCCCGAGGCTGCCGGCGCTCCCTGCTCACCCACCGTCTGCGCATCCACCACGGCGCCCCCGCGCACGACGAGCGCGAGCACGCAGAAGCCGCAGAGCACGGCCAGCCCTCCGCAGTCCCAGACGCGGTTGTAGTAGATCTCGGGGATTTCGCCTCCCTGCTGCAGCAGCGACAGCAGCAGCAGGCGCAGCAGCCCGTAGATCGCTCCCAGCCCGAGCAGGGCGAACAGCGCGCTCCACGAGCGGCGCCCTCCGGCCAGGAAAACCAGCAACGCGGCGACGGCCACGAAGCACAACAGCGGGTAGCCGCCCAGCTTCTCCAGGCTCACGTCGAAGGTCACGACTCCGCCGACCGCCCCCAGGTGCACGAACGGTGGATCCGCGCTGGCGTGCTGCGCCAGCAGCCGCAGCGCCCAGCTCACCGGATAGGTGAGCGGTCCCAGCTCGTGGACGCGGGCGGCCACCAGGAAGTAGACGGGGCTGAGCGCTCCCAGGACGGCCAGCGCGAGCCCGACGCCTCCCAGCGCCGCGATCGCGCCTTGCAGCAGCGCGGGCGGCCGCGGCGCTGGCAGCCAAAGCAGCCCGCTGGCCAGGGCCACCAGGAACAGCCCCAGGCCATAGGGGAAGGGGAGCACGGCGATGGCCGCGATCCCGGCCGCGATCAGCAGCAGGCGCGTCCGAGCCCGCAGACGCACGCGCACGCGCCGCAGCGCGACGCCCGTGGCAGCCGCAGCGCACACGATTTCCACCACGCCCAGCGACGTGCGTGGCGCTCCGACGGTGGGCAAGAGCTCCACCCAGCCCACGGCAACCAGTAGTGCGGCGAGCCAGAGCAGCGTCACGGGGTCCCTCCGTGCGAGCGCCGTGGTGGCGTGACCGGATCGTGCCGTGCTGGAGTGTCGCCGGCGCCGGCTGCCGCGGGTTGCGCGGGCTGGTCTGCCGTCCGCGGCGCGATCCGCACGGAACGGTGGGACGGCTCCTCAGGCGGCCCCAGCTCCCGCCCAAGCATGCGCTCGAGCACCGCGCGCACGAACAGGATGTTGTTGGCGTTGAACGACTCGCTGCTCTCGAGGTTGCCGTCCAGCAGGAAGAATGAGTCTCCGATGACCAGCAAGTGACCCTTGCCGATCGCCTCGAGCACGATCAGCGGGTAGTTCCATGAGCTGACGAGCACCTCGCCGCGCGCCGCGGGGCGCTCCACCGGCCACGACTCGTGCATGTTGGCGTAATGGCGGTCGATGCTGCAGATCGCGTCGTGGGCGGCGCCGATGGGCGTACGCCCGATGGCGTAGCCGAAGCTGGACAAGAGTGCCTGGGCACCGTTGCGCTCCTCCCAGCCGACCGACACGATCAGATTGCCACCCTGCTCAACGTAGTGGTGCAGGGCGCGGATCTCGCCGGCCGAGAACGAGAAGGCGGGCGCATCCACCACGGCCAGCTCCGCACGTTGCAGGGCGCTCGGATCGAAGTCCTTGTGCCCCTGCGGCAGCAAACCGGCTCGCATCAGAGTGAGGAGCAGGCCGTTGATGCCGTTGACCTGGCCGGCGTGCAGGTCGACGCGGTTGCCATGCGCCAGGTCGAGGTAGGCGAGCGCGCCGTGCGTGGGACGCGGCGCGTCGACCCGTCCGTGCGCGTCGGTGGCGGCCAGGGCCAGCCAACCGGCCACCGCGGCCGCGGCCAGAGCGGCCGGCAGCAGCTCGCCGCTGGCCACCAGCAGGAGCGCGCCGGCAACGAGCAGCAGGCTCCCGGCCAGACGACGGCCGGCGCCGGGGCCGTGGCCGCGCGGATCGGCCAGGTACTGGAACAGCCCGCACACCATCTGCACGGTATTGGGGGACGAGGTGACCTGGAAGGAAGACGTGTCACCGAACACCACCACCTTGCCGCGTCCATAGCGCGCCTCTACGGCAAGCAGGATGTCCCCGGTGCGCTCGCCGGCGTCGTACTGCATGTTCCCCAGATAGGCGCCCCGGGCGTTGTACAGGTTGCCCGCGTCGCTGAACGCGAGGCGGCCGGTCAGGAGCGGCCGCGCCCCGGGCGGCGCCTGCAGCGACGCGCCCACGCTCACCTTCACGTCGCTCTCGTCGCGCAAGCCGCGCAACGCTGGATGCGGGTGCAGGCGCATGGCGTTGTACCAGGTCCAGCGCGGCACGAACGGGATCGCCGAGTCGAACTTCAGGCGGACTCCCACGGGCTCCAGCAGCTCGTTGGTCGGGTGCATCACACCCTGGATGTCCGTGTGGTCGCCCAGCACCAGCAGTCCGCCGCCGCGCTCGACGAACCGCCAGATGGCCTGCCGCTCGGCCGGGTCCAGCTTCTCGCCCAGGTCCATGAAGAACAGCACGTCGGTGCCCTGCAGCAGCGCGTCATCGATCACGGTGTCGTGGAGAGCCACCGTGAAGCCGGCGTCCTGCAGCAGCAACGGGAGAGCAGAGGCGTTCGCACCGGTCGTCGCCTGGCTGCCGTAGAGGCCCCAGACCGGAAGCTTCGTCGACCAGGTGCCACGCGTGCAGATCGTGACCCGGCCGTGCGCGGCCGGGACGGCGCGCTCCCAGGTGGCGAGGATGATCCCCAGCACCAGCAGAGTGAGGCCCACGCCCGCGGCGAGCCACGGCCTGCGGGCGGCCAGAGACCCCGGCTGCGACCGTGGCTGCGACGGGGGCTGAGAGTCCGGCTGCGACCCTGGCTGCGACCGTACCCGCGGGCCACCCCCGCGCGGCGCGAGCGGTTGGGTTCGCCACAGCAATCCAATCGGCAGCAGCAGCAATCCGAACAGGATGATGGGAGCGTCGACGCCGTCCAGCAGCGGCTGCTGGGCCGCCCACGGCCACCACCAGGCGATCGTGCCCAGCGCCACGTGCAGGGCCACCGCCAGCGGGAGCAGAGCGAGCACGAGCACGGCCCACATCCAGCGCCGCTGCCGGGCACCGAGCAGATGCGCCGCTGCGTAGACGCCGGCGATCACGCCCAGATGCGTCCCCGCGTACTGGGGACCCAGGGCCAGCCGGCGGCCGCTGAGCTCCGAAACAGCGCCGCTGAATCCGACGCTCGCGCGCTCGTACAGCCACCAGAGCGGGAGGTGGTCCCGCACGGTCACGCAGGTGGCATGCAGCAGGGCGAAGCCGAGCAGGGCGCCCGCGAGCCGCTGGTGCGAGCCGCCCGGGCGCTGCACCAGAACCGCCCCGCCCAATGCCACAGCCAGGGCGAACGGCTGCGCGATGCGAACTCCGCCAATCCAGGCGATGAGCCCCAACAGCATCAGGGCAGTGCCGGCGATGCCGCCAGCCCAAACGCGGCGCCCGATCGTGGGCTGGGCGGTGGGCCGGGCGGGCGAAGCGGCAGCCCCCCCGCCGGGCTCCGCAGGGGAGGGCGCAGGCCCGACCAGCGCGACCAGGGCGAGAACCAGCGCGACCAGTCCAAGCAAGGTATTGGGCGCCTGACCGTTGAGACCGAGCGCGCGCTCCTGGCAGGCAGCGGCGAGCAGGACGCAAGCAGCGATGAGGAAGGGATGCATGCTGCGCCTGAGCAGAGCACAAGGGACCGGCAGATGCAAGCCGCCCCGGGGGTCCCCGGGGCGCGGGTCGGGCGCCCATCGCTCCCCGCGCCGCTGCCGCCCGCTGTCCCTGAACAACTTCTGCGACGTCGTGGCCGCATCAGAGTTTTCCCTATATCGCGCCCGAGGCCAAGAGATCTACGATCGTAGACAGGTATGCTGCGGGCACGTCCCAGCCGCGCGTCCTGCCCCCTTGGTGCCCGGCGCTCGTCAGGACGTGCTTTTGCAGCTCTCTCAACCAGAAGCCCATGAGGGCAAATCTCTGGGGGGGTGACTCTATCGTCATGAGGACAACGTTCAAGGTCGGCCGATGTACCCGGATCCTGTGCCTGCTCCTGCTCGCGGTGGGGGCGGTCGGTTACGTGGCGGTCCAGCACGGTCTGCGGGTGCAGGCCACCGACGCGGAAGCGTCGCCGCTGTTCACGCACATCATCGATCTCTCCGCCAACGGGATGGCCGGCAAGGTCTGGAAGGTCGGCGACCCGTTCCTGACCGGCCCACCGCAGGCCGGCGTCGACAAGTCAAACGAGCAAACGCAGGGCCCTGACTGCACCCTTGCGCAAGACTGCACTGTGGGGGCGGAATGCACGCAGAGTATCTGCACCGTGACTCCCGACTGCACGGCGCAGTCACTTTGCACGGGTGGAGCGACCTGCACGCAGGGCTCGGGCTGTACGCAGGGCGTCTACTGCACTCAGTCTCCCGTCTGCACGGACGGCCCCAGCTGCACCACGGGCGCGTGGTGCACGATGGGCGCGAACTGCACGGCGGGGCCTGCGGCCTGTACGGCAGGCGACCGCTGCACGTCCGGGGTCTGCACCAACTGCACCAACTGCACCTCGAGTGACAACTGCACGTTCGGTCCCCACGCGTGTACGGTCGGCACGACCTGCACGCAGGGCCCTGGCTGCACTTCCGGTCCGGACGCGTGCACGAGGGGCGCATTCTGCACATCCGGCGCGGCCGGGGCGGCAGGCTGCACCCAGGGCGCGGGTTGCACCGGCGGCGGTCACTGCACCTTCGATCCGACGGCCTGCACGTCCGGTCCGGGCTGCACGGCAGGCGTACCGGCCTGCACGAACGGCGCGGGCTGCACGGCGGGCGCGGCGGGCTGCACGTTCGGCAACGTCTGCACGAACGGACCGGCCTGCACCTTCGGCCTTGGCTGCACGGGCGGCCCCACCTGCACGCAGGGTCCCCAGGCCTGCACGCTGGGCGCGGGTTGCACGGCTGGCGTACCCGCCTGCACGAACGGCGCGACCTGCACGGCGGGCGCGGCGGGCTGCACGGCCGGCAACGTCTGCACGAACGGACCGGGCTGCACCTTCGGCGGTGGCTGCACGGGCGGCCCCACCTGCACGCAGGGTCCCCAGGCCTGCACGCTGGGCGCGGGTTGCACCCTCGGCATCGCATGTACACAGGGTCCGAACGCTTGCACGGTCGGCGCGGGCTGCACAGCCGCTCCGTTCGCGTGCACGGCCGGGCCGGGGTGTACGGCAGGAGCCAACTGCACCGGCGGAGTGTGCACGACGGCGACAATCTGCACGTCAAGCGCGATCGGCTGCACGAGCTCTGCAGTCTGCACGAGCGGGCCACGTTGTACGCTGGGCGTCAATTGCCCGGTGCCTGACGCGACCAAGAGCTGGGGCGAGGTCAAGCACGGGTACGATCGCTAGCGACCACGACGGTCGCGAACCGGTTGCCCTGCGCTTGAAGCGCGCGCGTCGCGGCGCGACGTGGCGCACGCCCTGATGGAAGCGATCGGCCGGAGGCGAGAGCCTCCGGCCGATTTCTCTTCCTCGAGTCCAGCGCGATCTGGCCGCGATCTCGCCGCGGCATCGTCGTGGCAGCGTCGCGCCGCTCGGGATCACTTCGCCCCAAGCACGCTGCGCGTCTCCCGGCACACCGCAGGTTCGCCCTTGCCAGGGTACCCCTCCTTGAGGATGCTTGCGCTCGGGGCGGCGATCCGTCCCCACTGAGCCTCACCTCAGCGTTCCCAGGAGGATGTCGGCCATGGCCCGATGGGCGTGCCGCCGGCGGCTGTCGGCTTTGTGTGCGGCCGCTGTGCGAAGCGTTCTGCTCATCGCGCTGGCGCTCGCGCTGCCGCCCGGCTGCGCGAGCGACGACGCCACCCGCCCCGCGCGGTTGGAGCTGCGTGTTCTGTTCGATGACAGCGCGCAGCAGGCGGCGCGCCCGGGATTGCCCGGGGCGAGCCCCAGCCGGGCGATCAGCCGCGCGATGGCCCTGGTGCTCGACGCTTCGGGGATCCCCATCGTGGGCGGAATCCCGGTCTCGGCCCCGTACCAGTCGCTGATCCAGTCGTACCAACCGCCCGTGCTCTCGTGGCCGTCGTGGCGCGCCCTGCTGGGCGCGCGCTTCCCCATCGTCGCCGAAAGCGAGCTGCACTTCGATGGACAGGTGGCCGACGGCGTGCTCGCGGCTGCCATCGGCTGGAATCTGGTAGCGATCGCATTCCTCGACAGCACGGCCGTGTCGTGGATCGGGATCGCTCCGGGATTCGCGCAGCCAGGAGTGGAGGGCACCGTGACGCTGCGGGTCGCTCCGCCGCGCGGGTACTCCCTGCCCGGCACGGGGCCGCTGGTCATGCAGATCACCGTGCCCACCGACGGGCAGAACGTCACCAGCCCCACGCTGCACGTGACGGGACAGGTCAACGACCCCTTCCTGACGGCAGGAACCATCTCGCTCCGCCCGGGCGTTGCTTCCACAGTCTTGCCCCTGCAGCTGGGCTCGTTCGCGGCGGACGTTGCGTTGCACGACGGCCCCGACACCATCATCGTGGCGGCCACCCGGCCAGCACCGCTGTCCGGCAGCAACGCGGACACCGTCATCGTGGTGCGCAAAGCGCCGCTGGTGATCACGATCGACCAGCCGCCCCAAGGCGTCGTGACGACGCGCAGCGCGGTGGATCTCGGCGGGACGATCAACGACTCGCAAGCCGATAGCGTGGTCGTCCTGGTCAACGGCAAGCCGGTCGGGCCGGGCTGGCTGGACGGTTCAGCCTTCGGATACGTCGGAGTCCCCCTCGACCTGGGCGTGAACACCATCCGGGCGGAGGTTTCACGCGGAGCCGAGATCGCCGCGAGCGAGACGCGCCTCACGCGCCGCGCGCCACTCTCGTTGACCCGCCTGCAGATCGGACAGCAGAACAATAACGGCGGCGACGCCAACCTCGGGGTGTCCGCCAACGCAGTGGTCGCGGTCCTGCCCAAGCCACAGTTCCTGCTGAGCGGGACGATCCCTGCCGGCAGTCAGATCTCGCTGCGCTGGATCACGGGCAACGGCACGGGCCCATGGAGCTTCACGGTGTACTACGAGAACGAGCAGCTGGCCTTCGGCACCAGCCAGCAGCGCGCGACGTCGGATCCAACGACCTGGACGCTGGACACGTTTGACCTGCCCGTGCGTGCCATCGACACCGACCGGCTGTTCACCATTGCCTTCGACGGGTTCTCCGGAAGCGTGCAGTTCGACTGGATCGCGGTGCGGGTCGGAAACGAACGCGTCACCTTCGGCGCGCAGGACGACAGCCCCCTCGACCTGGACTGGGGCGCGCTGAACTCCGCTGCCGGCAGCCAGCGCAGCCTCGCCTTCACCGGTGAGATCACCACAGGTCCGGTGTTCAGCAGCGGTGTTGTCCGCTGGAGCCCGGGCTCGACGGGGCCCGCCGCCGGCGAAGGGATCCAGTGGACGCTCGACGGGCAGCTCAACGCCTCGACCCCGCTGCAGGCGCCCAGCGCCAACCTGCCCTACTACAGCGACGCCCTCTACACCAGCGGGAGCTGGTATGGCGACCACCAGTTCACCGTGGATGCGCTCCCGCTGGGCAACCGCAGCGCGGGCGTGACCATCGATTTCCTCCAGATCGAGTTCCAGGCGAGCCTGGGCAAGCGCGTCGTCGCGCGGACGGGGCGCTGATGGACGGCGACGTTGCCCGCGCGTTGGTCCAGGAGTCGCGCCGCCGTTTGCTCGACGAGTCGATCCCACGGCTGCGCCGCTGCCTGGAGCTGCTCACCGAGGAGCAGGTCTGGTGGCGCCCCAACGAGGCCTCCAACGCCGTGGGCAATCTCGTGCTGCACGTCTGCGGCAACGCCCGTCAGTGGATCGCGCACGGGTTGGGCGGGGAGCCCGACCAGCGCCAGCGTCAGGCCGAATTCGACGCTCGCGGCGAGCTTAGCAAGGCGGACCTGATCGCCCAGCTCAACACCACCTCCCGTGCGGTGGAGACCGCCCTGGTGCGCCTGGATCCCGGCTCGCTCCTCCAGCGGCGGCGCATCCAGGCCTTCAGCGAGACCGGCCTGGCGATGCTCGTGCACGTGGTCGAGCATTTCTCCTACCACGTGGGGCAGGTGGCGCTCCTGACCAAGCTGCTGACGGCATCCGAGCTGGGGTTCTACAGCAAGCAGGACGTCGACCGCGGCCAGTGACGAGGCGAGGGGGTTGACCCGGCAGGCAGGGCGTGATACAAGGTGCGGCCGTCGAACGGGCGCACCGGCCGCGCCCTCCGGAGTGCCCGGCTTTCTGGTGCGTGGCACTGCTCGAACCGAACGCGCCCCGCAGGGCCGGCCGCCCAACCTGCCACGTAGGGCCCGTCGAAGCAGCGACCCCTGATGGCCCAGATCTTCCATCGCAGTACCAACGCGATCTCGCGGTTCACCATCTATGGTGCTGTGTTCGTCCTTGCCGCGGTCGCTTGGGTGTTCGCCCAGCTGAGCCGGTCGTCCTATGCGACCGGCCGCACCGTCATCCTGCAGCAACCCGTGCCCTTCAGCCACGACCACCACACGGCCGGCCTGGGAATCGACTGCCGCTACTGCCACACCTCGGTCGAGGAGTCGAGTTTCGCGGGGATCCCGCCTACGGCGACCTGCATGAACTGCCACAAGCAGATCTGGTCCGACAGTCCGATGCTGGAGCCGGTGCGCCAGAGCCTGCGCGCAAACCTCCCGATCCGCTGGACGCGCGTTCACGATCTGCCGGCCTTCGTCTACTTCAACCACAGTATCCACGTTGCCAAGGGGATCGGTTGCGAGACGTGCCACGGCCGCGTGGACAAGATGCCCCTCATGCAGCAGGCGAGCTCGCTGCAGATGGAGTGGTGTGTCGACTGCCACCGTCATCCCGAGCGTTACGTCCGGCCGCGCTCGCAGATCTTCACCATGGGCTGGCAGCCCCCGCGGGCGCAGGAGGAGTTGGGGCGCGAGTTGGTGCAGGAGTACCAGATCCAGAGCCTCACCTACTGCTCGACCTGCCACCGCTAGGAGGACGCCGTGGAGCCGCTCGGCGAGGCCGCACTGCAGCATCATCAGCACGACCCGCTGCGCCCGCCCGAGAGCCCGGCCGGTAGCGGGTCCGCCGGCCTGCCGACCGGCGCCCCGGCCAGTCCGCCGACCGGCCCCCCGACCGGTCCGCCGACGTGCCTGCCCGCCGACACCGATGCGCCGCGCCGCCTCGATCTGTCCGCCGTGCGCGAGCGTCTGGCGGCGCAACAGGGCCCTGCCTACTGGCGCAGCCTCGACGAGCTGGCGCAGACCGAGCAGTTCCAGGAGCTGGTTCAGCGCGAGTTCCCGTCGCTGTTGCCAGTCGGCATGGAGGCGGATTTCTCGCGGCGGCGCTTCCTGCAGTTGATGGGTGCCTCGTTCGCGCTGGCCGGGCTCGCGGCCTGCGCGCGCCAGCCGCTGGAGAAGATCGTTCCCTACGTCAAGCAGCCCGAGGAGATCATCCCCGGCAAGCCGCTCTACTTCGCCACCGCGGTACCGGCCGGCGGCTACGCGATGGGCGTGCTCGTGGAGAGCCACCTAGGGCGGCCCACCAAGGTCGAGGGCAATCCCGATCATCCGGCGAGCCTGGGCTCGACCGACCTGTTCGCGCAGGCGTCGGTGCTGACGCTCTACGATCCCGATCGCTCAAAGACGCCCACCTCCCTCGGCGAGATCCGCTCGTGGACGACGTTCCTGGCCGAGCTTGCGGGCGCCCTGACCGCACAGAAGGGGCTGCAGGGCGCCGGTCTGCGCCTGCTGACCACCACCATCACCTCGCCGACCTTGGCGGCGCAAATCCGCGAGCTGCTCGCGCGCTATCCGAAGGCGCGCTGGCACCAGTACGAGCCGGCCGGCCGTCACGGCGCGCGCGTGGGCGCCAGAATGGCGTTTGGCGACTGGACCGACGCGCGCTACGACTTCACCCGGGCCCGCGTGGTGGTCGCCCTCGACGCGGACTTCATGTGTGAGGGACCGGCCGCCGTGCGCTACGCGCGGGACTTCATGTCGACGCGGCGCGCGCGGGTCGCTGGCGCTGCGATGAGCCGCCTCTACTGCGTCGAGAGCACGCCCACCAGCTCGGGCACGGTGGCCGACCATCGGCTCGCGCTCGCGCCCGCCCAGCTGGACGGCTTCGTCCTGGCGCTGGCCGCCCAGCTGGGGGTGGCAGGCGCCGCTGCGCCGCCCGATCTGCCGCCGCCGCTGTCGGCCAAGGCCGCCGTGATCGCCCGCGATCTGGCGGCCCATCGCGGCGCCAGCGTGGTGGTGGCCGGCGAGCATGCGCCGCCAGAGCTGCACGCGCTGGCCCACGCCATGAACGCGGCGCTGGGCAATCTGGGCGCCACGGTGCTGCTCACCGATGCGGTCGAGGCCCAGCCCGAGGACCAGCTGGACTCCCTACAACGTCTCGTGGCGGAGATGGCGGGGGGAAAGATCGACCTGCTGGTGGTGCTGGGGGGCAACCCCGTGTACGACGCGCCCGTCGATCTGGACTTCACCACGGCGATGCAGAAGGTCCCGCTGCGCGTGCACCTGGGGCTCCACCAGAACGAGACGTCCGACTACTGCCACTGGCACCTGCCCGAGACGCACGCGCTGGAGAGCTGGAGCGACGCGCGGGCCTTCGACGGCACGGTCACGATCGTGCAGCCGCTGATCGAGCCGCTCTACGACGGCCGCTCCGCGCACGGCGTCCTCGCTTGTCTGCTGGAGCGCCCGGATGCGACGGACTATGACCTGGTGCGCGAGCACTGGCGGGCACAGCCGCGAGCCACGGCCGACTTCGAGTCGTTCTGGCGCAAGGCAGTCCACGATGGCGTGCTCGCCGGGACGGCGCTTCTGCCCCGCGCCGCGGCGGTGCAGTCGGCCGGGATCGCGCAGGCCGTAGCAAGGCTCTCGGACTCTGCGGCGCTGGGTGCGGGCCTGGCGCTGATCTTCCGGCCCGATCCCACTGTCCACGACGGACGCCACGCGAACAACGGGTGGCTGCAGGAGTGCCCCAAGCCTCTGACCAAGCTCACCTGGGACAACGCGGCGCTGCTGAGCCCCGCGACCGCGCAGCGGCTGGGCGTCGCCAACGAGGACCTGGTGGAGCTGCGCAGCGGCGAGCGCCGGCTGGCCGTGGCCGTCTGGGTGCTGCCCGGGCAAGCCGATGGCGCCATCACGCTCCACCTGGGCTACGGGCGCACCCGCGCCGGGCGGGTGGGCAACGGCTGCGGCTTCAACGCGTATGCGCTGCGCACTGCCGGGGCCCCGTGGATCGCCGCGGGGATCGCCGTGACGCCGCTGGGGCGCCGCTATCCTCTGGCCTGCACGCAGGAGCACCACAGCATGGAGGGGCGCGAGCTGGTGCGCGTCGGGACGCTCGCCCAGTACCAGTCCAACCCCGACTTCGCCCGTGACGCCGACCGGGCCCAGGAGAACCTCTCCTTGTACCCGGGCTTCAAGTACGAGGGCCACGCCTGGGGGCTGGCCATCGACCTCACGGCCTGCATCGGCTGCAATGCCTGCGTGGTGGCCTGCCAGGCCGAGAACAACATCCCGATCGTGGGCAAGGAGCAGGTGCACAAGGGGCGCGAGATGCACTGGATCCGCATCGACCGCTATTTCGAGGGCGGCCTGGACGAGGCCTCGGCGCTGCACCAGCCCGTGATGTGCATGCACTGCGAGCAGGCGCCCTGCGAGCCGGTCTGCCCCGTCGCCGCCACGTCGCACAGCGCCGAGGGGCTCAACGATATGACCTACAACCGCTGCGTTGGGACGCGGTACTGCAGCAACAACTGCCCCTACAAGGTCCGCCGTTTCAACTTCCTGGAGTACAACGACCGCCGCAGCGAGACGCTCAAGATGCAGCGCAACCCCGACGTGACCGTGCGCATGCGCGGCATCATGGAGAAGTGCACCTACTGCGTGCAGCGCATCAACGTCGCGCGCATCAACGCCAAGACGCAAGGCCGCCCGATCCAGGACGGCGAGATCGTGACCGCCTGTCAGCAGGCGTGCCCGACGCAGGCCATCGTCTTCGGAGATATCAACGACACGCAGTCGGAGGTCACGCGCTGGAAGGCCAC
This sequence comes from Candidatus Krumholzibacteriia bacterium, assembly GCA_041484665.1. GTDB lineage: Bacteria > Krumholzibacteriota > Krumholzibacteriia > JAJRXK01 > JAJRXK01 > JBGPIA01. The sequence continues at coordinate 132,326 of JBGPIA010000008.1, read as the reverse complement.
GCCGCTCAACTACGGGCTGCTGACCGAGTTGGGCACGCGGCCGCGGACGACCTACCTGGCGAAGCTGCGCAATCCCAACCCCGAGCTGGAGGGAGGCTAGTGGCGGAGATCCCGGCTCCCGGCCCAGCCCGGCCCAACCCAGCCCGTCCCGCCCCGCCGACTCGGCCTCCATTGATGGCGCCGGGGCACACCGCGGCCACGGTCACCGACAAGATCTCGGCGGTGGTCCTGACCGGGACGCCGAAGTGGTGGTACGCCGCGTTCGGCGGATCGTTCGCCATCCTGATGATGCTGCTCTACTCGCTGACCATGCTGTTCGCCAAGGGCATCGGGATCTGGGGGAACAACATCCCGGTGGGCTGGGCGTTCGACATCATCAACTTCGTGTGGTGGATCGGGATCGGGCACGCGGGCACCTTGATTTCGGCGATCCTGCTGCTGCTGCGTCAGCCGTGGCGCAACTCCATCAATCGTTTTGCCGAGGCCATGACGCTGTTCGCAGTGGCGTGCGCGGGGCTCTTCCCGCTCATCCACATGGGGCGGGCATGGCGCTTCTACTACCTGTTGCCCATCCCCAACACCTTCGGGCTGTGGCCGCAGTTCCGCAGCCCGCTCATGTGGGACGTATTCGCAGTCTCGACGTACGCGCTGGTGTCGCTCCTGTTCTGGTTCGTGGGGCTGATCCCCGATCTGGCCACGCTGCGCGACCGCGCCCAGAGCCTCCTCGCGCAGAAGCTGTACGGCTTCTTGGCCATGGGCTGGCGGGGCTCGGCGCGCCACTGGCACAACTACGAGATGGCGTCGCTGATGCTGGCGGGGCTGGCCACGCCACTGGTGGTCTCGGTGCACACGGTGGTGAGCTTCGATTTCGCCGCAGCCCAAGTCCCCGGCTGGCATGCCACGATCTTCCCGCCCTACTTCGTCGCCGGGGCCATCTTCGCCGGATTCGCCATGGTAATCACCCTGTCCGTTCCGCTGCGCGTGTTGTTCGGGCTGCAGGATTTCATCACCATGCGCCACCTGCAGAACATGGCCAAGGTGATGCTGGCCACCGGCCTGATCGTGGCCTATGGCTACGCCGTCGAGATCTTCATGGCGTGGTACAGCGGAAACCGCTACGAGCGGTTCATGATCCTCAACCGCGTCACCGGCCCGTACCGCTATACGTGGTACGCGCTGATCCTGTGCAACGTGCTGGTGGTTCAGCTGCTCTGGTCGCGGCGCGTGCGCAATTCCGTCACGGCGTTGTTCATCATCGCCATGTTCGTGAACGTCGGAATGTGGCTGGAGCGCTTCGTGATCATCGTCACCAGCCTCCACCGCGACTTCCTGCCGTCGTCGTGGGGCATGTACCATCCCACGCGCTTCGACTTCATGACCTTCTTCGGGACGATCGGCCTGTTCCTCTCCCTGATGTTCCTGTTCATCCGGTTCTTGCCCATGATCTCCATCTTCGAGATGCGCATGATCCTGCCCGCCTCCAAGCCGCCGGAGGAACCGCGGTGACCGCCGCGACGGGTCAGAGCGGGCCCGCGCGCTTCGTGGGGCTGCTGGCGGAGTTCCGCACGGAGGCGGAGCTGGTGAGCGCCGCGTCCGCGGTGCGCGGCGCGGGGTTCCGCCGCTTCGACGCCTTCACACCCTACCCAGTGGAGGAGCTCTCCCAAATCGTGGAGTCGCACCACTCGCGCCTGCCCTGGCTCGTGTTTGGGGGTGGGGTGGTGGGCGCAATCTGCGGATTCACCCTGCAGTACTGGACCGCGGTGAAGGCCTACCCGATGAACATCGGCGGCCGCCCGTACGACAGCTGGCCCTCCTTCATCGTGGTGACCTTCGAGACGACGATCCTGTTCGCGGCCTTTGCGGCCGTGCTGGGGATGCTGGCGCTCAACGGGCTGCCCCGGCCGCACCACCCGCTCTTCAACGTGCCCCGCTTCGCCCTGGCGTCGCGCGACAGCTACTTCCTGTTCGTCGACGCGTGCGACCCACGCTTCGATCGCGCCGGCACCCGCGAGCAGCTGCTGGGGCTCGCTGCGATGGAGGTGTCCGACGTTGAGGACTGAGCGGGCGGCGGTCGTGCTGGTCGGGGGGCTGCTGGCGTTGGTGGGCTGCACGCGCGACATGAAGGACCAGCCCAAGCACAAGGCGTATTCGTCGAGCGATTTCTATGCGGACGGAGCGTCGGCGCGGCCGCTGCCCCCGGGGACCGTTCCCCGCGGCTTCCTGCGTGAAGACCGGACTCTCTACGCGGGCCTTGGCAACGACGGCAAGTTCACCACGACGCTGCCCGTGCCCGCGACCGCCGAGCTGCTCGCGCGCGGGCGGGAACGCTACGAGATCTTTTGCTCGCCGTGCCACGACCGTACCGGGGGCGGCCGCGGCATGATCGTGCGTCGCGGGTTCAAGCAGCCGCCGTCCTTCCACATCGACCGGCTGCGCGGAGCGCGCCCCGGCTACATCTTCGACGTCATCACCAACGGCTTCGGCGAGATGTCCGGTTACGCCAGCCAGGTGCATCCGCAGGACCGCTGGGCGATCGTGGCGTACCTGCGCGTGCTGCAGCTCAGCCAGCACGTGGAGCTGGGTCTGCTGCCGCAGTCCCAGCGCGCGCGGATCGAGCAGGCGATCGCCGCGGACGGCGCGCCGGCCGCAGCGCCGTCGGCGGGCGGGCACCCGCCCGGGGAGCACTGACGTGAGCCGTCTCGAGAGTTTTGCCCCCCCCGCCGGGCTGCAGCGCGTGCGCGCGCGGGCGCTGCTCATCGGCGGCGTGGCGTCCGCCCTGTCGCTCGTGGGGCTCTGGCAGGATCCGGGGCGTTTCGTGGGCGCCTACCTCGTCTCGTTCCTGTTCTGGGTGGCGATCCCGCTGGGAGCGCTCGCGCTGCTCATGCTGCACCATGTGACCGGCGGTGGATGGGGGATGATGATCCGGCGCATCCTCGAGGCTGCCACGCGCACGCTCCCACTCATGGTCGTGCTGTTCGTGCCGCTGGCCCTGGGGCTGCGGCGGGTCTACCCGTGGGCCGACCCGGCCAAGGTGGCGCAGGACGCGCTGCTTGCGCACCGGGCGCCATGGCTGAACGGACCATTCTTCCTGGTCCGCGCCGCGCTCTACTTCGCCCTCTGGGGAGGCCTGGCCCTGCTGCTCAACCGGCTGTCACGCCGGCAGGACGGTGGCGACGGCGCCTACTTCGCGCGGCGCATGCAGCGGGTCAGTGGGCCGGGCATCCTGCTGTTCTGCCTGCTGGCCACGCTGGCCTCCGTCGATTGGCTGATGTCACTGAACGACCGGTGGTTCTCCAGCATCTACGGCATCTACTTCATCGGCGCCCAGGCCCTGACCGCGATTGCGTTCGCGATCGTGGTCGCCCGTCTGCTCGCCGAGCATGGGCCCCTGCGCGACGTCCTGCGGCCACAGCACTTCCACGACTACGGCAATCTCATGCTGGCCTTCCTGATGCTGTGGGGGTATTTCAACCTGTCGCAATTCATCATCATCTGGTCGGGCAACATCCCCGAGGAGATCACCTGGTACATGGAGCGTACCCACGGCGTCTACCAGGCCGTGGCGCGCATCCTGATCCTCTTCAACTTCGCGGTGCCGTTCCTGTTGCTGCTGCCGCACGCCGTCAAGCGCGACGCGCGGCGACTGTCCATGGTGGCGGCGCTGGTGCTCGTCATGCGCTGGGTCGACCTGTTCTGGCACGCCGCGCCCGCCCTGGGGGTCCACACGCTGCATTGGCTGGATTTCGTTGTGCCGGCGGCCATGGGCGGACTGTGGGTCGCGGCGTTCGTCCACGAGCTGCGCAAGCGGCCCCTGCTGCCGGTCAACGACCCGAATCTGCGTCTGCAGGAGGCGGCGGCCCATGGCTGAGCCCCGCGCGCCGACGCCGTCCGAGCGGCCGCACGGCCCCCCGCCCGGCCAGCCGCCCGGCCCGCATTCCGAGCAGCCACACGGACCGCAGCCGGAGGCGTTCGACCGCGAGCTGAGCGTGCGCGGCGTCGTCGGGTTCTTGATCGGGCTGGCAATGCTTGCGGTGGTGACGTTCGCGGTGATGTGGCTGTTGTTCGGCGCCCTCCAGCGGCAGCAGGTCGCCCACGACCCCGCGCCGCCGCCCATGGCCGAGGCGCGCGAGCAGCGTCTGCCCCCGGAGCCGAGGCTGCAGCGCGATCCGCGCCAGGACCTGGCGGCCATGCGGACACAAGAGAATCGGGTGCTGGGCGGGTACGGCTGGGTGGACTCCGAGCGCGGCATCGCCCGCGTGCCCGTCGACAGCGCGCTTGCGATCGTCGCGCGAGCGGGGCTGCCCGTGTGGCCCGAGCCCGCGCCAGCGGACTCCGCGGCGGCCTCCAACCCTGCAGGCGCCTCGCCCGGCGCCGCAGCGAGCCGCCCGGCTAAGGGAAAGGCGCCCAGAAGCTGGTGAGCATCATGACGCAGACCTGCGCGCGCCCGGCGCGCGTTCCGTTCACTCCCCTGCGGCGGGCGCCCGTGCCGAGGTCTGCCGCGCCGCCGGCGTGCGTCCGGCTGGCCATTGCGCTGCTGCTGGCCGTCGCGCCGTCACCCTGGCCGCTCGCGCGGGCGCAACCGGTGACACCAGCGTCGCGCCTGCCGTCGGCGACGACGCTGCGCGAGGGCCCCGCCAGCACGCTGCCCACACAGCTGCGCGAGGTTGGCTTCGACCAGCTGCTGGGCGCGCAGGTGCCCCTGGACGCGCGCTTCAAGGACGAGCTGGGCCAGGACGTCACGCTGGGCCGCTACTTCGGGAAGCGGCCGGTGCTGCTCGCGCTGGTCTACTACGAGTGCCCGATGCTGTGCACGATGGTACTCAACGGCGTGGTGAGCACGCTCAAGCCGCTCACGTTCGATCCCGGGAAGGACTTCGAGCTGGTCGTGGTGAGCTTCAACCCCGCCGAGGGGCCGCAGCTCGCCGCCGCCAAGCGGGCCAACTACCTGGCAAGCTTCGGCCGCGCCGGAACCGACGCCGGCTGGCACTTCCTCACGGGGCCGCCCGAGTCGATCGCGGCGCTCACCTCGGCCGTGGGCTTCCGCTACGTCTACGATGAGAAGGCCAAGCAGTACGCCCACGCGACCGGCATCACGATCTTGACGCCCCAAGGCAAGGTGGCCCGCTACCTGTTCGGGATCGACTACCCGCCCAAGGACTTGCGGCTGGCGCTGGTGGAGGCGGCCGACGGCAAGATCGGCAACGTGGTCGACCAACTGATGCTCTACTGCTTCCACTACGACCCGCAGCTGGGCCGTTACAGCGCCACGACCCTGGCCATCGTCCGCGCGGGCGGCGTGATCACGATGCTGGCGATCGCCGCTTCCATCCTTGCAATGCGCCGGCGCGACAAGCGGATGCAGCGCCGCGCCGCGGCGGGAGTGGCCTGAGCGTGTTCCGCACCGACTTTCCCCTGTTCCCGGAGCAGGCCTCCACGCTGGCCAAGGAGGTCGACTCGGTCTTCCTGTTCGGCCTGGGCGTGGCCGTCGTCTTCTCGCTGTTGATCGCGGCCCTGATCCTGTTCTTCGCCGTCCGGTACCGCCGGCGCGCCGAGGGCGACGTCGGCCAGCCCGGGCACGCGCCCGCGGTCCTGGAGATTGTGTGGTCGGTCGTGCCGCTGTGCATCTTGCTGTTCATGTTCGCCTGGGGCGCGCGGGTCTTCTTCCACGCGTCGCGCCCGCCGGCCGACGCCGAGGAGTTTTTCGTGGTGGGCCGGCAGTGGATGTGGAAGTTCCAGCACCCCGAGGGGCACCGCGAGATCAACGAGCTGCACGTCCCGGTGGGACGCCCCATCAAGCTCACCATGACTTCGGAGGACGTGATCCACGCGCTCTACATCCCGGCCTTCCGCATCAAACAGGACGTGATCCCTGGCACCTACACCACGACCTGGTTCACGGCGACCAAGCCTGGCGTCTACAAGCTGTTCTGCGCCGAGTACTGCGGGGCGGAGCACTCGTTGATGTCGGGCCGCATCATCGTCCAGCAGCCGCAGGAGTACGAGCAGTGGCTCTACGGCGCCAAGGGCCAGCAGGGCATGTCGCTGACCGGCGCCCAGCTGTTCGACGCCCGCGCATGCAACACCTGCCACCGGCCCGATTCCGACGCACGCGCGCCGTACCTACAGGGGTTGTTCGGCAGGCAGGTGGCGCTCTTGGGCGGCAAGACCGCCAGGGCGGACGAGGACTACCTGCGCGAGTCGATCCTCATGCCGGCCAGCAAGGTCGTGGCGGGCTACCAGCCGATCATGCCCACCTTCAAGGGGCAGCTCACCGAGCAGGACGTCCTGGAGCTGATCACCTACATCAAGTCCCTGGGGTCCGCAGGGCAGGCGCCCGCGGGCAGGGAAGCGGCCGGCGGGGCCGCACCCGGCGGCAAGGGGAGATGAAGCCATGAACGCACATGCTGGCTCCCACGAGAGTGCCGCGGCGGCCGGGGCCGCCCCAGCCGCGGGAGCCGCCCCCGACTACCTCAACGACGGGTACGGCATCAAGTCGTGGCTGCTCACGCGCGACCACAAGCGCATCGCGATCCTCTACATGTTCTCGGTGACCTTCTTCTTCTTCCTGGGCGGGCTGATGGCGGTGTTGATCCGCCTGGAGCTGGTCACGCCGCAGGGGGACCTGGTACAGCCGGACATGTACAACCGGCTGTTCACGATGCACGGGATCCTGATGATCTTCTTCTTCCTGATCCCGGGCATCCCGGCGGTGTTGGGGAACTTCCTCATCCCGATGATGATCGGGGCGAAGGATCTGGCGTTCCCGAGGCTGAACCTGGCCAGCTGGTACATCTTCAGCCTGGGCGGGCTGTTCACCCTGTGGTCGGTCCTGCATGGCGGTGTGGACACCGGCTGGACGTTCTACACGCCCTTCAGCACGACGTTCTCCAACACCTACGTGGTCACCACGGCGCTGGGGATCTTCATCGCCGGTTTCGCCTCGATCTTCACCGGGCTGAATTTCATCGTGACCATCCACCGCATGCGGGCGCCGGGGCTCACCTGGTTCCGGCTGCCGTTGTTCGTGTGGGCCCATTACGCGACGAGCATCATCCAGGTCCTGGGCACTCCGGTGATCGCGGTGACGATCCTGATGGTGGCCCTGGAGCGCGTCTTCCACATCGGAGTGTTCGACCCGGCGCAGGGCGGCGACCCGATCCTGTTCCAGCATCTGTTCTGGTTCTACTCGCACCCGGCCGTCTACATCATGATCCTGCCAGCGATGGGGGTGGTGAGCGAGATCGTGGCCGCCTTCGCCCGCAAGCGCATCTTCGGCTATCGGTTCGTGGCCTACGCCAGCGTGGGGATCGCGGTCCTGGGGTTCCTGGTGTGGGGGCACCACATGTTCACCACCGGGCAATCGGCGTACGCCGCCACGATCTTCTCGGTGCTGAGCATGCTGGTGGCGGTGCCGTCGGCGGTGAAGGTCTTCAACTGGACGGCCACCCTCTACAAGGGCTCGATCTCCTGGGAGACCCCCATGCTCTACGCCCTGGGGTTCATCGGGCTGTTCACCATCGGCGGCCTGACGGGCGTGATGCTGGCGACCCTGGGGATCGACATCCACGTGCACGACACCTACTTCGTGGTGGCCCACTTCCACTACATCATGGTCGGCGGGGCGATCATGGGTTACCTGGGCGGGCTGCACTACTGGTGGCCCAAGATGACGGGCAAGCTCTACCCGGCCTTCTGGTCCAAGGTGTCGGCTCTGGTGATCTTCATCGGCTTCAACCTCACCTTCTTTCCGCAATTCATCCTGGGCTACCTGGGCATGCCGCGGCGCTACCACTCGTATCCACCGGAGTTCCAGGTGCTCAACGTCATGTCCAGCGCAGGGGCCACCGTCCTGGGTGTGGGGTACCTGATCCCGATGATCTACTTCACGTGGTCGCTGCGCTACGGCCGGCGCTGCGCGCCCAACCCGTGGGGCGCGGTGGGCCTGGAATGGCAGACCGCCTCACCGCCCATCACACAGAACTTCGCCGTCGAGCCGGTGGTCACCACCGAGGCCTATGACTACAGCGCCGAGCGCGTGCGGGCCGCCCAGGAGGCCGGCCGTGCGTGAGCCCGACGCCCACGACGCGCACGACGCCCACGGGACCGCTCCGGCCGGCGCGGCAGTGCACCCGCCGCACCTGGCGCACCATTTCAAGACGCTCGAGCAGCAGAGCGAATCGGTCGCGTTCGGCGTCTGGCTGTTCCTCGCCACCGAGATCATGTTCTTCGGTGGTCTGATCATGGCCTACATCCTGTACCGGATCTGGTATCCGCACGACTTCGCGGCCGGCAGCCACCTGCTCGACATCCGCATGGGCGCCACCAACACCGTGGTGCTGATCACCAGCTCGGTCACGATGGCCATGGCCGTCTGGGCCGCGCAGGTGGGGCGAGCGCGGACGCAGGTGGTCTACCTGGTGCTGACCATCCTGCTGGGATCCACCTTTCTGGGCATCAAGGCCATCGAGTACACCCACAAGTGGCACGAGCACGTGGTGCCCGGGCCCCACTTCGCCTGGCACGGGCCGGACGCGCCCCACGTGCGCATGTTCTTCAACCTCTACTTCACCATGACGGGGCTGCACGCACTGCACATGATCGTGGGCATCGGCTTGGTGGCGGCGCTCATCCCCAAGTGCTGGAAGGGACGCTTCGGCCCCGACTACAACCACCCCGTCGAGGGCACTGGGCTCTACTGGCACTTCGTCGACATCGTGTGGATCTTCCTGTTCCCGCTGCTCTACCTGATCGGGCGGCACTGAGAGGTACGCGGCCATGGCGGCGCACGTCATCCCTCCGCGAGTCTATCTGACAGTGTTCACGATACTGTTGGTGCTCACCGCGATCACCGTGTGGGTGGCCTTCCACGACTTCGGCCCGCTCAACGTGGTGATCGCCCTGGCCATCGCCGGCATCAAGTCCACTCTGGTGATCCTCTTCTTCATGCACGTGCGCTACAGCACACGCGTGGTGAAGATCACCGCGGCCTCGGGCTTCATCTTCCTGGTGATTCTCATCGCGTTCACGCTGGCCGACGTGTTCACGCGCGGGAAGCTGGTGGTGGGGAAGTAACGGTGCTCGTCCCGCCGTCGGGTGGGAGGCGCGCGGCGAGGCGGCCGCGGCTTACGTCCGCTTCGCTGCGTTGATCATGACGCAGTCCAGCTCCACCAGGCGCAGGGAGGCATCGCGACTCACGGGAAACAGTCCGGTGAGCTGGAAGCCCTTCTGGTTGAGCGTCTGGATCGACGCGAGGTAGTCGGGCATGCCATCGTAGATCCGCTGCACGGCGATCTCCGTCTGCAGGGCGTAGACGCAGTCCAGCACTCCGCTCGTTCCCTCGACCACCTGCAGGTCGAAGCCCTGGGTATCCAGTTTCAGGTAGAGGCGAGGGTTGGCGTTCTCCGCCAGGAGCTGGCCGAGGATCCCGTCCAGGCGCCGCACCGGGACGTTCTCCTGGTGGTCGATGGCGTTCATGTCCCGGTACTCGCCGGGGGCAGAGGCTGCCGGCTCGAGGAAACTGCTGAAATCGTCGCACTTCATCACATTGATCGTCATGGTCGTATCGGCGCTCCCCAGGGCGACGTCGACGACCTTCCAGTGCGGATCGCTCGCCGCGCTCTCGCGCAGCGCGGCCACGCACTTGCGCACCGGCTCGAAGGAGACGATGGTGCCGGTGAAGCCCACGTGCTTGCGGAGGAAGTCGTGGTACTGGCCCATATTGGCGCCCACGTCCAGGACCGTGTCGATCTTCAGCAGGTCGAAGAGCTGACGCAGATGCGCGCTGAGTGGGAGGTCGCGCATCTTCCACACGGGCTGTAGCTCGTATCCGAGCGACCGCGCGCGGCCCTGGATCCATCGCTGCAGGTGCGGCTTCATCTGCTCCGCTCCCATCCGCTGCGCAGTTTTTCGACTTGAACTGCGAACCGGCTCAACGGCACTCGTCGTCTTCAAGGAAGGTGAGAGCCATCCTGGCGGACCCTACATGCGGTCCGCGTGCCGGTGGAGGCGGCCCGGCCGGGACGCCGCCTCGTGCGTTGGGGCGGCCGCGCCGATCCCTGCGCCGCCGAGCCTCTCCCCGGGGGACGCGCCGGCGCGCGGCGCGTATCCTACCCCGCCGCGGTCCGTTTGCTCCAGCCCCTTGTCGGAGCTGCGGCCGCGGACCCCGAGCCCGGCTGCACGGGCAGAGGGCCAGCCCAGCGAGCGCTCAGCAGATTCTTATGGATGACTCCAGCGTGTGGATGGCTCCAGCGGTCGATTACGCCGAGCCGCGCCACACTCACTCCCGCTCGATGATCTGCACGCGGCTGGTCCGGGGGTCCACGCGCAGGACCATTTGTCCCTGCATCAGTCGCAGGAGGTCGCGCCCCACCAGCTCGTAGCGCCAGCCCTGCAGCAGCAGGGGCGTGCCGTTGCGGTTGCGTTGGTGACGCGCGGCGGCCACCAGATCGGACAGCTCGCGCTTGGTGGCGAGGTAGCTGGCGGCGATCTTGGCCTCGCGGGCGCGGTTGCGGACGAACACACTCAGCAGGTCGATGGTGACGTCCAGCTCGGGATCGTCCTCGCCCAGCGGCGGCAGCACGGGGTAGTCCTGTTGCGGGATCTCGAGCGCGCGCCGGACCGTCGCGAGGATCACCTCCACGCTGCGCTCGATTTCACGGGGATTGAGCCGCCGCAGCACGCGCAGGTCGTCCTCCTGGCGCGGCTGCCGGCGGGCGACCTCCACCAGCACGTCGTCCTGCACGACGCGGCCGCGGGGCACGTTGCGCCGCCGGGCCTCCTCCTCGCGCCAGATCGCCAGCTCGCGCAGGACCGCCAGCCCGCGCCCATCGAGGGAGCGATGGCGCGCCACGCGCATCCACAGGGTCTGCGGATCGCGCTCGTAGTTGCGCAGCTGTGCGAAATGGGCGAGCTCCTCCTCGAGCCACTCCAGCCGCCCCATGCGCTCCAGGTCGGCATGGAGCCGGTCGCGCAACTGCGGCAGGTAGCGCACGTCGTCCAGCGCGTAGTCCAGCTGCGCGGGGGAAAGCGGGCGGCGCCCCCAATCGGTGATGCGCTCGTGCTTCTTCAGGCGCAGGCCCAGCACCCGGCGCAACAGGTCGGCGTAGCCCGGCTGCTCGCCCATGCCCAACAGCGCGGCGGCCACCTGGGTATCGAACAAGCGGCGCGGGACGCAGCCGGTCTTGTCGTAGAAGATCTCCATGTCCTGCGCAGCGGCGTGCAGGATCGTCTCCACGTCGGGGGAGCCCACAACCTCCCACAGCGCGGAGAGGTCCGCAAGCGCCAGCGGGTCCACGATGACCGCGTCGCTGGGGGTGGCGATCTGGATCAGCTGCAGGATGGGCCGGTAGGTGCGTTCGCGCTCGAACTCCATGTCCAGGGCGATGGAGCCGGCGGCGGTCGCTTCCCGGCAGAAGGCGGCCAGCGAGGAGGGGTCGGTCAGGATTCGCATGACTGTCCAGCTAGCTTACCAGAACTCTCGCCCCAGCGCGCCGGAGTACCGTCAGGGAGGTCGGCCGGACGCTGCAGCCGCATCCGCGGTCGCCTTCGGAGGTGCACCGCCGTAGATTGGTACTTCTGGCGAAGGAGCCCCCTATGGACCCGACCGGTAGCCTCCCTTCCGCGACCTCGGCGACAACCCCCACCGCGAGCCACGGCGCGGCGCCCTCCGCCACGCCCGCTGCAACTGCGGCCGTCGCCCTGCGCCCGCGAGGTCTGGATCGCCTGCGAGCCCGCCACGCCTGGATCTACCGCAGCGATATTGCCGACTCCTCCCGCGCGCGGCCGGGCGACGTGGTCGACCTGCTCGACGCGCGAGGCAGGTTGCGGGCGCGGGCGCTCTACAGCGACCGCTCCGAGATCGCACTGCGTGTCGTCTCCATCGGCGACGCCCCCGTCGACGCCGCGTTCTGGGCGCGGCGGCTGGACGAGGCGTTGGCGCACCGCGAGCGGGTCATGCCGGGGCGCGACGCGCTGCGCCTGGTCAACGGCGAGGGGGACGGCTTGCCGTCGCTGGTGATCGACCGCTACGCCGACGTGGTCGTGCTGCAGACGCTCTCGCAGGCGATGGACCGTCTCAAGCCGCTATGGTGCGAGCTGGTGCAGCAGCGCCTTCGGCCGCGCGCCATCGTCGAGCGCAACGACGCCCGCGTGCGCGAGCTGGAAGGGCTGCCGCGCGTGAGCGGAATCCTGGCAGGGGAGGACCCCGGCGAGGTGGAGGTTCACCAGGGCCCGGCGCGCCTGCGCGTGTCGCCGCTGCGAGGTCAGAAGACCGGCGCCTTCCTCGACCAGCAGGAGAATCGCGAGGCGGCGGCGAAGCTGGCACGCGGCGATGTGCTGGACGCCTTCTGCGGCGAGGGGGCGTTCGCCGTGCGGATGGCGCTGGCGAACGACGTGACCTCCGTGCTGGCCATCGAATCATCGGCGCCGGCGCTGGAGCGGGCGCGGACCAACGCCCAGCTCAACGGCGTGGACGTTACCTGGACCGAGGGCAACGCATTCGACGCGCTGCGCCTGCTCGACGACGAGCAGCGCCGCTTCGACACGATCGTGCTGGACCCGCCTGCCTTTGCCAAGAACCGCGCCTCGCTGGAGGCGGCGCTGCGCGGCTACAAGGAGATCAACCTGCGCGCCTTCCGGATCCTGCGGCCAGGCGGAGTGCTGGTGACCAGTACGTGCAGCTACCACGTCCACGAGGGCGCCTTCCTCCAGGTGCTGGGGGAGGCGGCTGGCGACGCGGGCCGCGATGTCACACTGTTGGAGAAGCGCACCCAGGCGGCGGACCACCCGATCCGCCTCACCGTGCCCGAGACGTACTACCTCAAGTGCATGGTGCTGCGGGTGCAGTAGCGCGGACGCGCAGCTCGGGGGCGCCCGCGCGGGTCTCAGGGCTCCATCAGGCACGCCTTTGGCGCAGACCGAGAGCGGAGGGGGGCATGAAGCGGATCGGCATCCTGACCGGCGGGGGAGACGTCCCGGGGCTCAACGCGTGCATCAAGACCGTGGCCATGCGCTGCGCCGACGAGCACGTGGAGATCCTGGGCATCCGCAAGGGCTGGCAGGGGGTGGTCGACCTCGACCCCGACAACGGCGCGGCTGACGAGCAGGCCCTGGTCAAGCTGACCCCCAACGTGGTGCGCACCATCGACCGCTTCGGCGGGACGATGCTGCATAGCGCGCGCACCAATCCGAGCAAGATGAAGGAGAAGGTGCTGCCCGCTGGCTACGTGTTGGATCCTGCCCACCGCGACGCCAAGGGGCGCTACGACCTCACCGCGCGCGTGCTGCGTACGCTCGAGCGGCTGCGCTTCGACGCCCTGGTCGTCATCGGCGGCGACGACACCCTCAGCTACGCCGCGCGCCTGGATCTGGAAGGCTTCCCAACGGTCGGCATCCCCAAGACGATGGACAACGACGTCACGGGGACCCACTACTGCATCGGCTTCAGCACGGCGGTCACCCGCAGCGTGGATTTCATCACGGACCTGCGCACCCCCGCCGGCAGCCACGAGCGCATCGCCATCATCGAGCTGTTCGGGCGCACCAGCGGCGAGAGCGCGCTGCTGACGGGCTATCTCTCCGGGGCCGACCGCGTGCTCATCAGCGAGGTCCCCTTCGACGTCGAGAAGGTCGTCCGCTTCGCCCGCGAGGACCAGGACGCCAACCCCAGCCGCTACTGCGTGATCGTCATCAGTGAAGGGGCGCATCCGGTGGGCGGTGTGGTGATGGAGTCGGGCGAGCCCGACGCGTACGGCCACCGCAAGCTCGGCGGCGTCGGCGAGTGGCTCAGCGAGGAGATCCGCAAGCGCAGCGGGCGCGAAACCATGGTGCAGCGGCTGGCCTATCTGATGCGCGCCGGCAGCCCCGACTCGCTCGACCGCATCGTGGCCATCAACTACGGCAACTTCGCCTTCGAGCTGCTGCGGGCCGGCCGCCACGGAGTCATGACGGCGATCGTGGATGGCTGCTATGCGGCCGTCCCGCTGCAGCGCGTGACCGCGGGCCCCCGGCACGTGGACGTCGAGTCGTTCTACGACGGGGAGCGCTACCGGGTGAAGCTGGACCGCGTCGAAGGTGAGCCGATGTTCCTGGCCTGAGCAACGCCACCGCTGCGCCGCGGGAGAAGGACCCATGGTTGTGGCCGTACGCGAGTTCACCACCGACGTGCTCGAGGCCAGCTTCGAGCGGCCGGTGCTCGTGGACTTCTGGGCGCAATGGTGCGCGCCGTGCCGCGTGCTGGGCCCGGTGCTCGAACGCCTCGCGTCGGAGTCGCAGGGCCGCTGGACGCTGGCCAAGGTCGACATCGAGGAGCATCCAGCGCTGGCGATCCAGTTCGAGGTCCAGAGTATCCCGGCGGTGAAGCTGTTCCGCGATGGGCAGGTCGTCGCGGAGTTCTTAGGGGCCCTTCCGGAGCGCGAGGTCGAGCGCTGGCTGCAGGAGAATCTCCCGGCGTCGCCACCGCCCCTGCTGCGGGAGGCGCGCGAGGCGCGCGCGGGCGGCGATCTGAATCGCGCGCAGACGCTGCTCCGCGAGGCTCTCGCGCAGAACGCGGACGATGTCGAGGCGGCCGTCGAGCTGGCCGAGCTGCTCTTCCCCAAAGAACCGGCGGAGGGCGTGCGGCTGACGGAGTCGGTGCCGCAGGAGCACCCGCTGCACGACCGGGCGCAGGCGCTGCGCAACCTCGCGCGCGTCATCGAGCTGGCGCAGCCAATGGCGCCGGGCGCAGGGGCCGGCCCCGCCGCGGGGGCCGGCTCGCCCCAGGCCTGGACGAGCTATGTCGAGGGCGCGCAGGCCTTCGCTGCGGGCCACTTCGGCGCGGCCATCGAGGCCTGGATCGCGTCGATCCGTCGCGACCGCAAGGTCGACGACGACGGCGCGCGCAGGGCGTGCGTGGCGCTGTTCGAGCTGTTCGGCGAGGGCCACCCCGTCACGCAGCAGTACCGGCGGCCGTTCTCGTCAGCGCTCTTCTAGCGCAGGGCGAGCTCGTCGGCTCGCGTCACCGCTGATCGAGTGACTGTGCGGCCTGGTATGCGCGCAACCCGCGGTGCCAGGCCGCACGGGCGCTCCCTAGTCAGCGCAACAGGAGCAGCGGGATCGCCGGCGTCGAGCCGTCCTCGAGGATGGCGCGGTAGCAGCCGCTGGCCACGGGGATCCCGTCACCGTTGGTGCCGTTCCAGTGATAGACGAGCGCGACGACGTCCTCGCCGGCAGCCGGACCGCCGTTGTCCCCGACAGGTGCGCCCGACGGAGCGAGCGTCGCCACGAGCCGTCCGCGCGCGTCGACGATCCGCAGCGGCGGCAAAGCCGCGCCGGTCGCGCGTGCAGCGCCGGGCGCACGCGCCGCGCCCGCCTCCGCGCGCAGCTCGATGGTCACCGACGGGTTGAAGGGATTGGGATGCGCCGCCAGGCGCAGGCGCGCCGGGGCAAGCTCCAAGGCGGACGTGGCCGTCGGGACGCTCTCCAGGAGCACCATGTCGAAGGGTGGCAGCCCGACGTCGACAGGGCTCTGCACGAGCGGCTGCGCCGTGAGTGCCTGGAAGATCCGGATGCCCGGTGCCGACGGCGTGCGGTCACCGACGTACACGCGGCCGGCGTCCGAAACCTCCAGATCGGAGAGCCAGAAGCCGCTGGAGCACATCACCGTATCCAGCCGCGTCCCGGTGGACGGGTCGAAGCGCACCAGGCAGGTGTTGAACGAGGAATCGCTGATGATGGCGTAGCCGAGCGTGGGGGAGACGATCGCCGCGCCATCGAGCTCGCCGCCGAGGGCCTGCTCGGTGATGAGCACGCGGTCGCTGCGCAGCGTGAATGGGTCGATCGCCTCGATGCCGCCATCGAGCGCCAGGAACGAGCCCGGACAGACGGCGATCAGCCGGTGGAGCGAGCGATCGTAGGTCAGGTACCAGAACGGGTTCTGCAGCTGGAGACGGATCGGGTCGAGCTCGGATGTGGCGGGATCGGCGTCGATCAACGCGTCGCTGGCCACGTCGATGACGGCGAGGCCCGAACCGCCCGCGGGTAGCCAGCCCCCGGGGCGGTCGAGGCGCTGGAACGACACGAAGGCACGACCGCCGACCACGGCGACCTGATCGATCTCCGGCAGCCCGTCGGCGTCGGCGAAGCGCGAGAGGTCGATACTCCCCAGCACAGCTCCTGTGAGCGGCTCGACGATGCTCAGCAGCGTCGTGTTGTAGAGTGGAATGTACGCCTTGTCCGCCGCGACCACCTCGATGTCGGTGGGGTCGGACCCGGCGCCGGTGCTGTACTGCTTGACCAGCCCATACGAATTGGCGGCGTCCAGGACCAGGATGTTGTTCGCCGGCTGGCGGTTCACGACGAAAACGTAGTTGCCGAAGCGACGCGCGACGGCATCGCTGTGGATCGTGTAGAGATCGAGCTGCACGCTGAACGGTGGCTCCATCGCCATCACGCTGCACGAGCCGGTGATCTCGTAGGTCGTGGTCGTGACGAACAGGTCGTCGGCGCTCGCCGGGCCCGGCGCGGCGATGCCCGCGGCGCAGGCCGCGGCGATCGTGCCCGCGAGCGCGCCCGCCCGCGCGAATGGCCCTGCGAACGATCGTGCGGCGGTCGGTGGCCCACCCCACGCACGATCCCCCCCTCTACCGCCCATCGTATCGTGCGGCTTGGGATGCCTGTCGTGCGGCATCTGGATCAGGTCCTGCGGCTTGCCGGTCGTTTTGTTCAGCGTGCACTTCGTCTGGAGTTGGCTGCGCATCCCGTCCTCCTGCGCTCGGGGGGTTGTCCTGCTCGATCGTCGCGCTTGGCACAGGCGAGCCGCGTCCTCCCACCGACAGCGATACCGTCAGCGTACGTCCGGGCAGCGGCCAGCCGGCGAGGTCGAAAACCTGCTCGTTGGTCAAATTGTCGACGCGCGCGCTGAGCAACGCCGCGCGCGCGGGCCAGTGCAGCGCCAGGTTGGCGAACACGCCCTGCAGCACGCGGCTGGGCACGCGGTCGCGGTTGGCGCGATCGAGGTAGTCCTCGGCGAGCGCCGCGATGGTGTAGCCGAAGACGGGTGGCGCGCCGGGAGCGCTGCGGCCCGCCGCGCCGAACCCGATGCGCACTGCGGCCTCGTGGCCGGGCCGACCCGGGAGTTGCTTGCCTGCTGCATAGCGCGTGTTCGTGCGGTCGCGCGTCAGCAGGCGGGTGTAGTTCGCCTGCCAGGTGACCACGCCCGGCACGCCGAGCTCCGCCTCGACTTCCAGCCCCTGGATCTCGGCCGCACCGATGTTGAGCGGCACCGCCGTGCGCTGGCTGTTGCGCACGAAGGCGATCAGATCGCGCGCGTCGTTATGGAACACGCTCACGGCGATACGCTGGCGCGCCCACGGCGCTGCCTGACCGGCGCCGCTCCACACGAACCCCAGGTCGCGGTTGACGCCGTGCTCGGGCTGCAGGCCAGGGTTGCCGATCACGGTGCCGCGCGCACCGAAGCGCTCCAGCAAGGTCGGCACCCGGTCGTACGCGCCGAGGTTGGTCTTGAGCTCCACCCCACCCCCCAACGCGTAGCGCGCGCCCAGCTGCCAGGTGTGCGCCCAGCTCGTGCGCCGGTCGGCCGGCCCGCCGGGCAGGCTGGTCCCGAACGGCACGCCGTGGAAGCGATCGGCATCCATCTCCACACGCGCGCCAGGCACCAGTTCCAGGCGATCGTGGAGCAGGTGCAGCGCGGGCTGCACGGCAGCCGCAAGGGTCCAACGGGTCTGCGGCGCTCCGCGCGGGTCGGCCGCGAGGCCGTCCTCGCTGCGCAAGCGCGACCACTGCGTCTCGAGCCGCCACGCGGGTTGGAGTGCCGGCCAGCGCTGCAGCCACCCAGCGAGCCGACCGATGGCCGCGGCGCCCAGGCTCGCCGTGCAGTCTTTGCGGTCGGCCGGCCCCAGCCCCAGCTCGCCGGCGTGGTCAAAGAAGCCCTGGCGGTCGAGACGGTGGTAGAGCTCGACGCTGCGCAGCCCGCGCGCCGCCCCGCCGAGGGAGCGGGGCCGCTCCAGCGCCACGCGCAGCTGATGCGTGAAACTGCTGCTGCGCGCATGTTGCGCCGGGCTGATCGCGTAGCCCGGGACACCCTGCTCGCGGCCATCGAGCAGTTCGCTTGCGACCAACGTCCAGCCGCGCAGCGGCCGGCGCGCGCTCAGCAGCCCACCCGCGCCGCCCACGTCGTTGTTGGCCCGCGTGGCGATTCCGTCGTCCTCCTGGTTGTAGGGCGTGCCGTTGTCAGTGGGGAAGCGCCAGTCGCCGCGGCTGCGGACCAGCCGCCCCCGCAGCGCGACGGTCCATCCGCGCAGGCGCGCGCCCGCGCCGCCCTGCAGCTCGGCGGTGCCGAAGCTCGACCGCGCCGCGCAGAGCCATGGCGGCACAGCGGTGCTGCCGCTGAAAAGGTGGATCGCGCCGCCCAGAGACGCGCCGCCCAGGATCAGCGGCGCCGCGCCGCGATACACCTCGATGCGCTCGAGTCCCGCCAGCGGGAGATCGGCCAGATTGACCTCGCCGCGCTGTGGCGCGTTCAGCGGAACACCATCCAGGTAGATGGGCACCTGACCCGCGCTGGACCCGCGCAGACTGACCGTGCTGTAGCTGCCGATGCCTCCGCTTTCGCGGACGTTGACGCCCGCCGCTCCGGCGAGCGCCGTGGCGGCAGTGGTCACGCCGCCCGCCCAGCTCGACGCACTGAGCACCGAGCCAAATGCGGGAGCGCTGTCCAGGAGCTCCTGGCGATCGAGCCGGCGTGCGCGCACTTCGATCTCGGGCACGCGGTAGATCGCGCCCGAGTCGGGGAGCGCCGTCGCCGTCTGTGAGCCCCGACCCATGTCGGCGGCCGCGGCCTGCTGCACAGCCACCGACAGGAGGCAGATCAGCCCCAGGCCGGCGGGCGTGCGGCGCGTGCGGGGATGCATTCCCGTCCTCCTCGAGCGGTCCTGGGCGGACACCTTCGCGGAGGCCGGTCCAACGGGACGAGCATGTGGCAGCGGGGCGCGTGAGGCGGCACCACCGACCCTCCCTGCGAAGGTACGGTTGCAACGCCCGGGGTCGGTCTCCTGGCTCCCGGCTCAGGCCGACCGGCTGCGCCTTCCCAGGGCCCTGCGCCCCAGTGGCATCGTGCAGCAGTCGTCGCCGGTGACAGTGGCGGGGCCGCGCTGGACTCACACCAGCTTCCCGATTCGTCCCGCCGGGCGTGACTCCTAGACTTTGGTGGAGTCGAGCGGCAGCCTACGACGGCGCCCCGTGCTTGGCAAGACCCAACGGTCGAACAGACCCAACGGTCGAACCAACGCTCGACCGCTCAGGGTGCGTATCGCCGGCGTGCTCTGCCGCCAGGCTTGCCCCGGCGGGGGTGGGCCGCGAGAATGCAGCGGCGGGCGAGCCCGGCCTGCTGCCGGCGCCCACGCGCGAGTCCCTTCAGTGCCGTGCGCAGTCCGGAGGTTCGGTATGGACCGGCCCGACCGCAATTCGCCAGCCGGCTCCGCGGCGAGCTCTCCCACGCCCGGCGGCTCGCTGCGCGTCCTGGTCACGGGAGCCTCCGCCGGGATCGGGCGGGCGACGGCTCGCCAGTTCGCCTCGCGGGGCGCGCGCGTAGCGCTGCTGGCGCGCCGCGCGGATCGCTTGCGCGCCCTCGCTGCGGAGCTCGGTCCGCACAGCGTGGTGCTGCCGTGCGACGTCGCCGACCGCTTTGCGGTTGAGGCGGCCCTTGCGACGCTCGATCGCTGCTGGGGTGGACTGGACGTGCTGGTCAACAACGCTGGCGTCGGGCTGTACGACCGGCTGGAGAGCTGCCGCCCCGAGCACATCGAGCGGGTGCTCGCCGTGAACGTGCTGGGCGTGATCTGGTGCTCGCGCGCGGCCCTGCCACTGCTGCGGCGGGGGCGACGCCCAGCCATCGTCAACGTGGGGAGCGTGGTGGGCTTCGTCGGGATCCCCGATTCGGCGGTCTACTGCGCCAGCAAGCACGCCATCGAGGGTCTCACGCAGTCGATGCGCGGCGAGCTGTCGCGGGAGGGCATCAGCGTTCGCAGCGTGTGCCCACCGGGCACCGACACCGAGTTCTTTGCAGCCGCGATGCACGGCGAGATCGCGCCCAGCTCGGCTACGCCTATGATCGCGGCCGAGGCGGTCGCTCGCGCGGTGGTGGCCGCCGCGCGGCCCGGAAGCCGGCGCGTGGTCGTATCGTGGCGCGGCCAGGCGGTGGAGGTCGCAGCGCGCTGGACGCCGTGGCTGCTGGATCTGGTGGTGCGGCGCTTCGCCGGGCGCACGCGCCGGCGCGCCGAGCGGGCGAGAGCGCAGATGGCTGCGCGAGGCCGGGCCGGACGAGAGCCCTAGCACCCCCGCAACGCATGGGCTAATCTCCGTCGGGTCCGGATCCGGCGGAGAGGCCTGCGCTCGCCGCCCGGCCCCTTGACGCGGCGGAGGCACGCAGTGCGCTTCGGCCCCTACGACGTCTCGGTCGTCACCGACGGCAGCTACCGCCTCGACGGCGGGAGCATGTTCGGCGTCGTGCCCAAGATCCTCTGGGAACGCATCCACCCGGCCGACGAGCACAATCGCATCGAACTCGCGTTGCGCTGCCTGCTGGTGCGCGGCGAGGGGCACGTGGTGCTGGTGGACTGCGGCATGGGCGACGGCTGGGGCGAGCGCGAGCGCCGGATCTACGACATCCGACGCGATGGCGGCGGACTGCTCGCGGACCTGCAGCGCCAGGGCGTGGCGCCGCAGGACGTGACCGATGTCGTGCTCACCCATCTGCACTTCGACCACGCTGGCGGCGCGGTGACGCGCGAGGGCGGCGCGCCGCGCCCGACGTTTCCGCGGGCTACGCATTGGGTGCAGGGGCAGAATCTGGAGTGGGCGCGCCAGCCCACCGAGCGCGACCGGCGCAGCTTCCGTAGCGTGGATTGGGAGACGCTGCTGGAGCACGAGGGCCAACTGCGGCTGCTGCAGGGGCCGCGGGAGATCCTGCCCGGCCTGACGGTGATGGTGGTCAACGGGCACACGCCGGGCCAGCAGCTGGCGCGCATCGGGGACCGCGACGCAACGCTGCTCTTCTGCGCCGATTTGATCCCCTTCGCCAGCCAGCTGCGCGTGCCGTGGACGATGGCCTTCGACCTCAATCCCCTGCTGACGCTGACGGAGAAGAAGCAGATCCTGGCCCAGGCCAACGCCGAGGGCTGGGTGCTCGCTTTCGACCACGATCCGCGCGTGCAGGCCTGCACCATCGAGTATCGCGACGACGGCTTCGTGCTGCGCGAAGAGGTGCAGCTGTGAGCGCCGACGAGCGCGGCGGCGCCCTCCCGGTGCGCTCGCGGACCCGCCACGTCATGGGCGAGCCGCGCGTGCGCAAGCCGGGCTGGCTGACCATGGCGCCCCGCAGCGGGCAGGACTACATCGCCCTGCGCCGGCTGGTGCGCGACCACGACCTGCACACCATCTGCGCCGAGGCGCGCTGCCCCAACCAGGCCGAGTGCTGGAACGCGCGCACGGCCACCTTCCTCATCCTGGGCGACCGCTGCACGCGCCGCTGCACCTTTTGCAACGTCGGCTACGGCTGGAGCGGACGCGTCGACCAAGACGAGCCGCGGCGCCTCGCCGAGGCGGTGGCGACGCTCTCGTTGCGCCACGCGGTGATCACCTCGGTCGATCGCGACGATCTGCCCGACGGCGGCGCCTCGATCTTCGTCCAGAGCGTGGAGCGCATCCGCGCCGGGTGTCCCGGCACGCGCATCGAGCTGCTCGTTCCCGACTTCGCCGGCAAGGCGGGGGCTCTGGAGCGGGTGATGGCCGCCGGGCCCGACGTGCTCGCGCACAACCTGGAGACCGTGCAGCGCCTCTACCCGGGCGTGCGCCCGCGCAGCAGCTACGCCCATTCCCTGGGCATCCTGCGCCGCGCCTGCGCCACCGCCGCGGCCGGCGGCGCGCTCGCCGCAGGGGCTGCTCTAGACGCGGAACGCGCGCCCGCGGCGGGTGGCGCCCCGGCGCGCATGGCGATCAAGACGGGCTTGATGGTCGGCCTGGGCGAGGAGCCCGACGAATTGACGGCGCTGCTGGCCGACGTGCGGGAGGTCGGCGTCGACATCCTGACCATCGGACAGTACCTGCAGCCGTCGGCGGCGCACCATCGCGTCGAGCGCTTCTACACCCCGGACGAGTTCGCCGAGCTTGGCCGGCAAGGCAGGGCTCTGGGCATCCCCCACGTGGAGTCCGGGCCGCTCGTGCGCAGCTCCTACCACGCCGCCCAGCAAGCGGAGTCGCTTGGCTAGCGCCGGCGCGGACGACGCCGCGCGGCCGCTGGCGGGCGAGCCCGCGCGCCCCCTCGCGCACGGCCGCGTCCACCATCCCTCGGGCGCTCTGCCGCGCCGCCAGTGGCTGGGCGTCTTGCTGCTGGCAGCGCTCTTGACGGCGGCCTTTCTGCTGGGACTCTGGCGGGTCCACGCCTACGCGCAGCATTATCTCGACCAGGAGCTGGGGATCCGACTGCGCAACATTGCCGTCGCCGCGGCCGCCACCGTCGAGGGTGACTCGCTGTTGTCCTGGGACCTGGCGGCCAGCGTGCCGGTGAACGCGCTGTTGCTGGAGACCCAGCTCTCACGCGTGGTTGCGGACAACGCGCTCTCGCGCGTAGCGATCTACGCTCTGGATGGCCGGCCGATCGTCGACACCAGCCACTCGCTGTCCCGCGAGACCCAGGACCCCTTCCTCAAGCTCGACCTCGGCGCGGTGGAGCAGGCGCGTGCCGGCACGGCCAGCGTCACGCAGCTTGTGCGCATCGGCGGCACCTGGCTCAAAGCCGCCTATGCGCCGGTCTTCGATGCGTACGGCGATGTGAGCGGCTTCACCGGCGTGGAGGCCAGCGCCGACTTCTTCCAGGCGCTGGGCAAGCTGCGTCAGCGGCTGTGGGCGGTGGGGGCGATGCTGGTGCTGCTGGTGGCCGTGCTCACCACCATTACGATCGGCTATCAGCTGCGGCTGGCCCGCACGCGGGCCGCGCTGCTGCGCAGCGAGAGTCTCTCGGCCATGGGGCGGATGGCGGCCGGGATCGCCCACGAGATCCGCAATCCCCTGGGGATCATCAAGAACACGGCGCAGCTGTTGCGCGGCGAGCTGGCCGACGGGACGGCCCAGGCGCAGCTGCTGGAATTCATCCCCGAGGAGGTCGACCGGCTCAACGACATCCTCACCGGTTACCTCGACTTCGCCAAGCAGGCTCCGCCGCGTCCGGTACCGCTGGAACTCGTGCAGCTCGTGCGGCGCATCCTGCAGATCATGACGCCCGATTTCCAGGCCGCCCGGGTGCGGGTGCTGGACAATCTCCTGGAGGTGGAGCAGGTTCGCCTCACGGCCGATCCGCGGCGGCTGCAGCAGGTGTTCCTCAATCTCTTCCTCAATGCGATCCAGGCCATGCCCGACGGCGGGGAGCTGCGCCTGACGCTGCGACCCTTTGGACGCGCGATCACCGTGGAGGTGGCGGACACCGGGGTCGGCATCGACCCCGCCCAGCGCGGCCGGTTGTTCGAGCCGTTCGTGACGACCAAGGAGAAGGGGAGCGGGTTGGGGCTGAGCATCGCCCGCCAGATCGTGGAGGACCACGGGGGTCGCATCGAGATCGACGGCCGCCCGGGTGCGGGGGCGACCGTGACCCTCGTGCTCCCGCTGTCCGAGCAGAGCGCGGCGGGACCTCCGCCCGCCGCCCCAGCCACGCCCGGCGGCCCCGCGGTGGCCTGAAGGCGAGCCGAGCGCGACCCGAGCGCGACCCGAAGGAGACTGCGGTGAGGATCCTGGTGGTGGATGACGAGCCCAAGATGTGCGTGCTGCTGGCCGAGTCGCTCAAGCGCAAGGGCCACACGGTGCGCGCCGCTCACAGCGGACAGCAGGCGCTCGATCAGCTGGTGAAGGAGCCCGCCGACCTCGTGTTCACCGATCTCAGAATGGTCCCCATGGACGGGCTCACGCTGCTGCGTCACGTGCGCGACGAACACCCGCGCACACACGTGGTCATGATGACCGGTCATGGCGGCGTGAAGGAGGCGGTGGACGCCATGAAGGCCGGCGCATACGACTACCTGCAGAAGCCCCTCGAGCTCGACGAGGTGCAGTTGCTGGCGCAGCGCGTGGGCAAGGAGCGCGACCTGCAGGACGAGAACAGCCGCTGGCGCCAGATGCACGACCGTCACGTCGCGCGCTGGGAGATCCGCGGCCAAAGCCCGGCGATGGGCCGCGTCCACGCGCTGATCTCCCGCGTTGCGCCCACCGACGCCACCGTGCTGATCCGCGGCGAGAGCGGCACGGGCAAGGAGCTCACGGCCAAGGCCATCCATCGCGGCAGCAAGCGGGCCGACCGGCCGTTCGTCGCCGTCAACTGCGCCGCCATCCCCGAGACGCTCCTGGAGAGCGAGCTGTTCGGTTACGTGAAGGGCGCCTTCACCGGGGCCGACAAAGACAAGGCCGGGCTGTTCGAGATGGCGCACACCGGCACGATCTTCCTCGACGAGATCGCGGAGGCCAACGCGGCGGTGCAGGTCAAGCTGTTGCGCGCGCTGGAGGGGCGCACCTTCATCCCGGTGGGGGGCCACCGCGAAGTGGCGGTGGACGTGCGCATCCTGGTGGCGACGCACCAGAACCTCGAGCAGCGCATCGCCGACGGGCGCTTCCGCGAGGATCTCTTCTACCGGTTCAACGTCTTCCCCCTGGATCTGCCGCCGCTGCGCGACCGGCTCGAGGACCTGCAGCTCCTGGTCGCCCACTTCATGGGCGAGCTGGGGCGCGATCCGGCGGCCGTCGATCCGGCGGTGATCGCGCGGCTGCGCGCCTACCCCTGGCCGGGAAACGTGCGCGAGCTGCGCAACATCGTCGAGCGGGCGCACATCCTGGCCGGATCCGACCCGGTCGGGCTCGCGCACATCCTCCTGCCCAGCGCCGCCGCGGGCGAGGAGCTGGGCGGGCGCGAGCCGGCCAGCCTGAATCTGGACGAGCACGAGAAGCGCCTGATCGGCATCGCGCTCAAGCGCAGCGCCGGCAACAAAACCCGTGCGGCCCAGCACCTGGGACTGACGCGCCGCGCGCTGTACAGCCGTATGGAGCGGCTGGGGCTTCCACTCGATGAGACCCCGGCCTGACGCAGAGGCAAGGCGGCGTCGCGCGGCGGCCGCTCCTCGCGCGCCCCTGGGGGGACAGCCTGTCCCCGCGCGTACAGCCCGCCAGCGGGCGCTGCGCGCTCCGCATCAGGGATCGCTTGCACATATGGTTGCAATTAATTGTAAATACGATACTTACGATAGTGTGATCCGGCCGACGGCAACCACTGTTCGCACGGAACGGGCCATGCAGGCTCCTGCGCGTGGAGACGGGGGGATGGGTCGCTCCCGGCGCAGGCGGGGGCTGCTGCAGGAGGCTGAGCCATGGGCGCATCGTTGAGGCATCCGGTTGCAGTGGCGCTGCTGGCGTGCGCCGTCAACCTGGGCCTGGCCCCCCCCGCCGCGGCACAACCGCCGATCCGCGCGGCCGCCGGCTCGGAGTTGCTCGAGCTGCTCCAGAACCAGCTGGACCGCACCGATGACGTCCTGGAGCGCGTCGGCTCCATGGTGACCGAGTCCAATCGTCCCAAGGCCCAGAGCCTCTTCGACGATGCGGTGCGGCTGCAGAAACTCGCCCGCGAGATGTTCGACCAGCTGAGCGCCAGCATCGACAACCTCGGCCTGGCCGCCCGGCGCGACATGGGCCAGCGGGTCCTGGCGAACACGCAGCGCGCCCGCGACCTCGGCCGGCAGGCCGAGCGGGTGCTGCGCGAGCAGAGCACGCTGGAAGAGCGCTCCCGGCTGCAGATCGAGCGCGGCCGGCGCGTGTACGACGAGCTCACCGACGCGCTGGCGCAGGAGGGCGACGCGCAGCAGCGGCGCCTGCTGGACGAGGCGGCGCGACTGCTGGACTCCGCCGAGCGCCAGTTCCACGATCAGAGCTTCGAGGTGGCTCTGCGGCTGGCCGATTCGGCGAACGCCATCCTGCGCGGCCTCGCCGGCGACCGCGAGCCGGGGGCCTACGGACACGAGCGTCTCGAGCAGGAGCTGCGCCGCACCCGCGACCTGCTCGACCGCGCGCAGCAGCGCGAGGAAGCGATTTCCGACTCGCAGCGCCAGCGCCTGCACCAGGCGCTGCGCCTGCAGGACCGCTCGGAGGACGCGCTGCGCACGGAGCATCCGTTCATGGCCCTGCGGCTCACGCTGCAGAGCCGCGGCATCGTCCGCGATCTGCTCGACGCGCTCGGCGGCCAGGTCACCGAGAGCGACGTGCGCCAGGCCATGGACCGCTTCGACGCCAAGCTCGAGCAGCTGCGCACCGCCGGCGAGCCCGAGCTTCCGCAGGAGGTGGGGGCTGTGATCCAGCAGGCGCTCGAGGCACGCGGCCGCGCGCAGGCCGAGCTGGCGCGCAGCAGCTACGACAGCGCGCTGGCCCAGCTGCGCGTAGGGCTGGACCTGCTGGGCCGTGCCGCGCGCCGGCTGGAGGAGCTGCGGCGCTGAGGCGCCGCGCCGCGCGCAACCCAAACCCGAGGGACGCGCACGGGGGCCCGCGCGCCGCCCCGTGCACCCGAACCGGCCCCGAGCCGACCTGTCCTCCACCTTCCGCACCCGCCTGCGCGCCCAATGCCGCGCGGCCGGGCCGGCTGCTGCCGGGCCGACCGCGGCGCTGGCGCTGCTTGCGTTGGCGGCGCTCGCCCCCTGCGTGCTCGCCTCGGGCCTCGACCCCGGCGCGGCGCTGGAGCTGGGCTTCGACAGCTTCTTCCAGTCGTTCACCCTCACCGACGAGCTGTTGTTGGAGGGGACCACTCCCGGCGACCTGATCGGGAGCAACTCCGCGCTACGCGACACCACCGACGTCTTCACCGAGGCCCGCGCACAGCTGGAGCTCTCGCTGGCGGGGACCGGCCGGCAGCACCGCTGGCAGGCTCGGACGCGACTCTCCGCAGGCACCGACCTCTACCGCGAGAGCTTGGCCCTGCAGTATCGCTGGCGGCCGGTCGAGCGGCCCACGCGCGCCGACCTCAGCCTCGATGTGGAAGGCCGGCAGTTCCGCGCTGACAGCGACTTCAGCCTCAGCAGCAACTACGGACGCATCCAGCAGCAGGCCCAGCTGCGCCGCGAGGTCAGCACGCGCTGGGAGGTGGGAGTGAGGGAGCGGCTGGACGCCACCAACTTCCGGCGTCGCTCGACGTTCGAGCAGGACCAGACGCGCATGGACTTCAGCCTCACCGCCGCTGCGCACACCGATCGCGTGGCCGCCGATCTCGAGAGCGGTGGCGGCTTCCGCGACGTGCCCGACTCGTCGGCGATCAGCTACCAGCGAGGCTGGGCCACCGCCGACGTGTCGCTGCAGCTCTCCGAGCGTTGGCGGCTCGATCTGCCCGGCCGCGTCGAGCGCCGGGTCTACCAGAATCCCCGCGCGCGCAGCCCATTCTGGGATGCGATCGTGGAGCCCGTGCTGCGCGCCGACCTCTCACCACGCTGGGAGCTCGAGCTGCGGACCTCGCACCAGGCCCTCTTCTACGATGTGGAGGACACGGCGCAGGTCTACTACGACCTGTGGGCGGGGCGGGTGGGAGTGCGCGCCACCCACGCCGGCGGCGCGCTGCGCGTCGGCGTCGAGCCGCGCTGGACGTGGCTGGCCTCCCCCCGCAGCGTCGAGGAGAAGTACCGGGAGCCCAGCGTGCTGTTGCAAGTGGAGTGGTTCTCGGCCGGCCACGTCTGGGTCAGCGTGTCCCAGGAGGTGGGACGCCGCTTCTACGGTCACAGCGGCGACGAGCTGAGCATCTACAGTGACTACACGTTCCTGCGCAGCACGCTCGTGGGATCCGTCCAGCTGCGGCCCCAGGTATCGCTCCACGCGTTCGTGAGCGACGAGCCCGAGTCGCACGCGCGCGCGCAGGACGACAACCGCCTCACCCTGGCCAATCTCGCGTTGCGCGTGGAATTCTGACCCGGTACCATTGGCGTACCTCCTGCGAGAAGGGTATTCACCGGCCGCGGCCTGCCGAAGTGCGGCTTCGTCCCCTTCCCGGAGATTCCATGCCACGGTCGCTCCTACCTGTCGGCGCCCTGCTCGCCATGGCTGCCGTTGCGCCGCTTTCCCCAGCCGCTGGGCAGATCTGCCCACCCGCGCCCGGCGTTGAGGTTCCCGCGCAGCTGCGGGCGTTTCTGAGCGAGCATCCCGACGCCTTCCAGCTGCGCCGCGCCTGGATCCAGAAGACCCAGCGCGCCGCGCAGGCCCGCGCGCGCCTGGGGCAGGTGGACGTGGCGCCGCAGGCGGGATCGGCGCAGCGCCCGTCGCCGGCACTGCAGTCGGGCTCGGCCGCGCCGCCGGGATCGCTGGCGCAGTCGACGGCGGTCCCGGTCACAGCGGTCGCCACCGCCGTCGGCGGCACGTTCCACATCCCGGTGTTCATGGTGAAGTTCGCCAACACGCCGGCCGACCCGTACCCCACGCAAGACCTCGAGCAGGAGCTGTTCGGCGGCGGCGCCTCGCCGCGGACGCTGACCGACTTCTACACGGAGATCAGCGGCGGCCGCGTCCACGCGGTGGGCCAGGTCTACGGATGGCACCAGCTCCCCCAGAATGACACCTGGTACGAGGGCTCCTCCTACGGGTCGAACCCGTCCAATGCCCACGTCGGCGACCTGATCCGCCACACGCTGGACGCCTACGACGCCCAGGTCGACTTCGGCCAGTACGACAACGACGGGCCCGACGGCATTCCCAACAGCGGCGATGACGATGGCTATGTCGACTTCGTGGCCTTCGTGCACCCCGAGCAGGGTGGCGAGTGCGGCGGCAGCGGCAACATCTGGTCGCACCGTTGGGTGTATCGCGCCTGGAACGCCAGCGGCGGCGCCCCCTACCAGACGCAGGATGCTGCGGCGAATGGCGGCTACATCCTCATCGACGACTACACCATCCAGCCGGCCTACTCCTGTGTCGGCACCAGCCAGCGCATCGAGATCGGCGTCTTCTGCCACGAGTTCGGCCACGCCTTCGGGCTGCCCGATCTCTACGACATCAACGGCGGCAGCTCCGGACTGGGCCACTGGTGCCTGATGGCTAGCGGCAATTGGAACGTGCCCTCCTCGCCCGCGCACATGAGCGCGTGGAGCAAGCGGGAGCTGGGGTGGGTCAACACCGTGGCGGTGGACTGGCGCGGTACGCCGATCGAAGTGAGGCCGGTGGAGCAATCGTCCGTGGTTTACGAGCTCGGCTTCACCGACGACCGCTGGCGGCGGCGCACCGACTGTCCGCTGGCGGGGGCCGCGTCGTTGGCGGTGGGGCTCACCCAGGACGAAAGCGCCGCGCGTGGCTGGGCGGCGAGCAAGGGCTATGGCAACGGCTGGCGCGAAACCGTGGCGCACGATTTCCACTTCAGCGGCGCCGGCCCGGTGAGCCTGTCGTACCGCTACGCCGTCCAGACCGAAGCGCTCTACGATTACGCCTTCGCCCTGGTGGACGTCGGCGACAACGAGTCGGCGGTGGCGGTCTACGATGGCACCGCCACCGGCACGGCGAGCATCGTGCTCACCCCGCTCTTGGGGAGCGCGCCCACGGACTACCGCGTCAAGTTCCGCTTCATCAGTGATGCCTACTTCTCCAACGAGGACGGGCATTACACCGCCGCGTGCAGCCCCTTCGTTGTCGACGACCTGCGCGTGCAGGGCGGTGGGGAGAGCTACGCCGCGGACTTCGAGCAGCACCTGCAGGGCTGGTACCAGCCCGATACGCAGCGTGACAATCCGCGCTCGGAGCGCTGGCTGGTGGAGAACCGCGAGGCGGTGGGCTACGACGCCTTCGTCCCCGGGAAGGGCCTGGTGATCTACCATGTCGACCAGGAGGTCATCGACTCGGGGAACGAGAACACCGGTGGCATGAGCAACGACAGCGTGCGCGGCGTGGTGATCGAGGAGGCCGACGGGCTGCGCAGCCTGCTCACCGGCCTCAACCGCGGCGACGGCGGCGACGCCTTTCCGGGGAGCAGCGCAAAGGTCACCTTCGATGCCGCGAGCAACCCGAGCAGCGTCTCCAACAGCGGGCATCCCACGATCATCGCCGTCCGCAACATCGACGCGGCGGGGGAGAACATCCTTGCAACGTTCACGGCCGGCGATCCCGCTCCGGCGTTCACCGGCGTCACGCCCGACTCGGCCGCCAAGGGCTCGGCCGAGCAGCTGGTCACGCTGCTGGGCGCGGCCGAGGTGCAGCACGGGTCAACGGTGCGCCTGGTCCGGCCGGAGTTCCCACCGGTGCGGGCCACGCGCGTCGTGTGGGAGGATCGCGCGGTGGTCGGCGCGGCGTTCGACCTGCTGCACGCCTACCCCGGCACCTACTCCGTCGTCGTGGAGAACCCCGACGGCCAGACCGCCATGGTGGAGGGCGCGTTCGAGGTCCGGTCGTCCGCTACCGCGGCGCCGCCGGTGGTCGTGCTGCCAGCGGCGTACGCGCTCGCGCAGAACTTCCCCAATCCATTCAATCCCTCCACGACCATCCGTTACGACGTCCCGGCTGCCGGCCGCGTGCGCTTGGAGATCTACGACGTGCGTGGCCGCGTGGTGCGCGCGCTGGTCGACGGTAGCGTGACGGCCGGCTACCACCAGGTGGTGTGGGACGGCCGAGACGATGCCGGCCGCTCTATGGCCAGCGGGCTGTACTTCTACCGGATGGCCGCCGGCGGGTTCGCGCAGCAGAAGAAGCTCCTGCTGGCCAAGTAGGCCGCCACCGCGCTGCGCCCCACGCAAGGCGTCGGATGGTGATGCGCAGTCCGCTGCCGCAATGCGCGCCCCCGCGCCGCGCCGCTGTCGAGCCTGATGCGCGCCTCCCCCCGAGCCAGCCCTGGTCGCGCCCCCTGCCTTCTGCTACTCTTCCGCGCTCGCTGCGCGCCCGCTGGTCTCGTCGCGCGCAAGCGCGCGAGGCTCCACCGCGTCGGGAGGCAATCGCGACATGGCCGAGAAACTCACCCCGCAGTCGGTGGACTTTGCCCGCTGGTACCAGGACGTGGTCCTGCAGGGGGACCTCGCCGACTACGCGCCGGTCAAGGGGTGCATGATCATCAAGCCCTATGGCTACGCCATCTGGGAGAACATGCAGCGCACTCTCGACGGCATGTTCAAGGATACCGGTCACGTCAACGCCTACTTCCCGCTCTTGATCCCCGAGAGCTTCATCCACAAGGAGGCCCAGCACGTCGAGGGTTTCTCCCCGGAGCTGGCCGTGGTCACCCACGCCGGCGGCAAGAAGCTCGAGGAGCCCTACGTGATCCGACCGACGTCGGAGACGATCATCTGGGACACCTTCCGCAAGTGGATCCAGAGCTGGCGCGACCTCCCGCTGCTGTTGAACCAGTGGGCCAACGTCGTGCGCTGGGAGCTGCGCACGCGCCTGTTCCTGCGCACCACGGAGTTCCTCTGGCAGGAGGGCCATACCGCGCACGCCACCGAGGCGCAAGCCGAGGAGGAGACGCTGCGCATGCTCGACGTCTACCGCAGCTTCGCCGAGGAGTACATGGCGGTCCCGGTGCGCACGGGGCGCAAGAGCGACAGCCAGAAGTTCGCGGGCGCGGTGCGCACTTATTGCATCGAGGCGCTGATGGGCGACGGCAAGGCGCTGCAGGCGGGCACCAGCCACAATCTCGGCCAGAATTTCGCCAAGGCTTTCGACGTGACCTTTCTCGACCCGACCGGAACTCGCCAGCACGTCTGGGCGACCAGTTGGGGCGTCTCCACGCGGCTGATCGGCGCTCTGGTGATGGCCCACGGCGACGACAAGGGGCTGATCCTGCCGCCGCGCCTGGCGCCCATCCATATCGTGATCGTGCCCATCTACAAGACCGACGAGGAGCACGCCCAGACCGCCGCGGCCGCCCGCCAGCTGCAGGCTGAGCTCAAGGCCGCCGGCGTGCGCGCGCACCTGGACGACCGCGATCAGCTGCGCCCCGGCTTCAAGTACGCGGAATGGGAGCTCAAGGGCGTGCCGGTGCGCGCCGAGATCGGCCCGCGCGACCTGCAGAATGGCGAAGTGCGCCTGGTGTTCCGCAGCAGCGGGGAGAAGCGCCAGCATTCCATGGCCGCGCTGCCGCAGGCGGCGCCAGCCCTGCTCGATCAGGTCCAGCGCGAGATCTTCGAGCGCGCACGCGCCTTCCGCGACGCCCACACGTTCCGCGTCGACAGCCTCGAGGAATTCGAGGCAAAGCTGGACGACCCGGGCGGCTTCGTCTACGCCCACTGGGACGGGACAGCGCAGACAGAGGAAGCGATCAAGGAGAAGACCAGGGCCACGCTTCGCTGCATCCCCCTCGACGACGACGAAGAGCCGGGGGTCTGCGTCTTCAGCGGCCGTCCGAGCGCACGGCGGGTCCTCTTCGCGCGGGCCTACTAGCGCGCAACCGGCGCGACGGAGCGCGGATCGGACAGGCTAACTTTGGTCTCACGCAGCGGCTCGACACCGACCCTCGACAGCGGCGTCGTCTCGGCCAGCGTGCGGCGAAAGACCGCGCTGGCGATCGCGCTGCTCGCGGTCGTGTGGCGCCTGGTCCCGGTGCTGCGCGTGCTCCGCACCGCGCCCGACGAACTGCGGGTGGCCATGGAGGCCGCGGTTCCTGTTCCCTTCACGCTGCAGGACTTCGGCCTGGGCGCCTTCCTCGTGCGACCGGAGGTCGCTTGGGTGGGCAGCCCCCTGTATCTGCTCGGGGTCGCGCTGGACTCGTCGCTGCATGGCGGCGGAGTGCTGGTGCTGGTGCTGCAGTGGCTGCTCGGGAGCCTGCTGGCGGCCGCTACCTTCCACGTAGGGGAGCGGTGGATTGGCTACCGCGGCGCGGTGTTGGCCGGGCTGCTGTGCGCTCTCAGCCGGCAATCGCTCATGGCATGCATGGCGATCGTGCCCGCGGTAGCAATCAGCCTGGGCTGCCTGCTGTTCGCGTCCATGCTCTCGCGCCTGCACGCGCGCAGTACCGGCCAGCACGCGTTGCGCCTGGGGCTGGGCTCGGGCGCGCTTTCGCTGTTGAGCGGGCTGGGCGTGCTGTGGACCGCTGTGGCGCTGGTGTGGATGGCGATGCGTGCGAGGGCCTTCCGGGGATGGCGCCTGGCGGTGGGCGCAGGCTACCTGCTGGCCGGCCACCTGGCGGTGCTCAGTCCGGTGCTCCTGCACAACGCGCTCACGCAGCGCGACCTGGTGGCACCGTGCGCCAACGCGCCCTTCGAGCTCTACCTCGGAGCGGCCAGCAGGGGGCTCGCCTCGCGGGAGGGTCTGGCCAACGTGAGCGATCTGCTCGCCCGCCGGCAGTACGGGCTGCTGCTGCTCGAGCGCCTGGAGCCTGGCCGGACCCGTCGCGAGCTCGGCCGCGGTTGCGCGTGGCTGCGCCTAGCGGCGGGCGAGCTCGCACGGCATCCCGGATCCGCGCTGACGTCGTACCTGCGGCGGGCGGTGGCCTATCTTGGCGGGCCGCTCCCGGTGCCCCCCAGCGCGTGGCTGCCGGCCTCCGTCTGGAAACCCTCGCAGCTGCCCATGGTGCCGATCGGAGCGATCCTCGCCCTGTCGTGGCTGGGCTGCGTGGCGCTGGCCGGCAGCGTACGGGCCTACGTTCCGCTGTTCGGTGGTCTGTTGCTGCCCTGGGTGACCGCGGTGCTGGCCGGAGCGTCGCTCACTGCCCAGATCGTGGCGCTGCCGTTCCTGTGTCTGATGGCGGGCTACGGAATCGCGCGCGTGTGGGAGGGCCGCCGCTGGCCAGTCACCTGGCTGATGGCCCTGCCCGTGCTGGCAGCGGGCGTCGTCGTGGTCCTGCTGTTCTGACCGGCGAGCGCAAGTGTCCCGCCCGTCGCGCGGACGGCGGAGCCCCACCCATCACGCGAGCGCCGGGGACCCACCAATCGTACCGGCGGCTGCGCCCATCCAATCGCGCCGGGCGCGCGCGCCGCGCTTGCGCGTGCGTTGCCCGTGCCCGGGCCGCCACCTATACTATCGACGGCGCGGCGTGCGCTCGGCCACCCGGCGCCCGAACCCTGCGCTCCCCTGCGGAGGCCGCACGCCAGCCGGGCGCAGACCTGGCCGAGCGCGCGGCGTGGCCCGACCCAGCACCGCCGCATCCAGGAGGGGTGAAGACCGATCATGGCGAGTGACAACCTGATCGACGAACGGCTGCGGCTGAAGGTCGGCCTGGCCGAAATGCTCAAGGGTGGCGTCATCATGGACGTCACGAACGTGGAGCAGGCCCGCATCGCCGAGGACGCCGGCGCGGTGGCGGTCATGGCGCTGGAGCGCATACCCGCCGACATCCGCACGATGGGCGGCGTAGCCCGCATGTCGAATCCAGGGATGATCCAGGCCATCCAGAAGGCGGTCTCGATCCCGGTGATGGCCAAGTGTCGCATCGGACACTTCGTCGAGGCGCAGATCCTGGAGGCCATCAGCGTCGACTTCGTCGACGAGAGCGAGGTCCTCACGCCCGCCGACGAGCAGCACCACATCGACAAGTTCGCGTTCCAGGTGCCCTTCGTGTGCGGTTGCCGCGATCTGGGCGAGGCGCTGCGCCGGATCGGCGAGGGCGCGGCCATGATCCGCACCAAGGGCGAGGCGGGCACGGGCGACGTGGTCGAGGCGGTCCGGCACATGCGCGCAGTCCAGGAGGGGATCCGTCGCCTGAAGGTCTTGCGCGAGGACGAGCTGATGAGCGAGGCCAAGAACCTCGGGGCTCCCTACCACGTCCTGCTCTGGGTGCATCGCAACGGGCGCCTGCCGGTGCCGAACTTCGCAGCCGGGGGCGTGGCGACGCCTGCCGACGCCGCGCTCATGATGCAGCTGGGGGCCGAGTCGGTGTTCGTGGGCAGCGGCATCTTCAAGAGTGAGGACCCGCCGCAGCGCGCCAAGGCGATCGTCCAGGCCGTCACCTACTCCGACGACCCGCGCAAGCTCGCCGAGATCAGCGTGGATCTCGGCCCGGCGATGGCGGGCCTGCAGGCCAAGCAGCTGCCCGCCGAGGAGCTGCTGGCCGGACGCGGCTGGTAGGAGCAGACCTTCCTGATGGAGTCCGACTGCTCGCCCCGGCCCGTGGGGTTGCTGGCGCTGCAAGGCGACTTTGCGTTGCACGCGGAGCTCCTGTCGCGCATGGGCGTCCCCACGCTGCTCGTGCGTCGCACCGACGAGCTGGCGCGCTGCCGGGCCCTGGTGCTGCCAGGCGGGGAGACCACCACGATGCACCGTCTGCTGCGTAGCAGCGGACTGTGGCAGCCACTGCTGGAGTTCGCCGCCGGGCACGCGCTGCTGGGCACCTGCGCCGGGGCCATCCTCATGGCGCGCGTTATCACCGACTCCGGCGGCGTCGAGCCGCTGGGCATTCTCGACGTCACGCTGCAGCGCAACGCCTACGGTCGCCAGGTCGACAGCTTCGAGGCCGAGCTGGGCACGACCGTCACGCTGCCCCAAGACTTCGCGCAGTCGCAGCCGGCCCGGGGGGTCTTCATCCGCGCGCCGCGCATCCTGGCTCTGGGGCAGGGAGTGGAAGTCCTCGCCGTCCATGAGCAGGAGCCCGTGGCGGTGCGCAGTGGGCGCCACATGGCGCTCACCTTCCATCCCGAGCTCCGGGGCGACCCGCGCTGGCACCAGCTGTGGCTCGCTTCGAGCGACGCCGGCCGGTGAACCCGCGGCGCTGGCGGTTGACTCGCGCCAGGGCTGCCGCGGGGCCAGAAACGACAAAACCCCGCTGCCGCGGGGTTCCCGATCATGCCTTGCCGTGCCAGACTGCCTGCCCGGGGGACGCTGGAGACCGTGCAGTTGCCTCCCCGCCCCCCGCGCAAGCGTGCTCCGCGTGGCCGCATTCAACTCTTCGGCCACCATGAAGCATAAGGGTTCCTACCCAGCGATTCCAAGCGGAGAATCGACCGGCGTGAGGACGGCGAGGCGGCAGCCACGGCGTCGCGCCCGCCACCGCGCGCCCCTGCGGAACGCCGCTCGGCCGTTGCCGCCTTGCTTGACGGGCGTGGAAGCGGTTTCTACCCTCTTACGACTTCTTCAGCCAGGAGGAGGGCTCGTTGTCCATCCCGATGCGCCGGCGCCGCCTCGGCGGCGGGGCTCGCGCGGCTCTCGCCGTCCTTGCGGCCGCCTCATCCGTACTCCCGCTTGTCCCGAGGAGCGCCATGTCCAAGGCCCCCGCGCAGTCGTTGTCCCTCGCCGAGGGCGTGCAGCGCCGCGTCCTTCCCAACGGCCTGACGGTGCTCGTGAAGGAGGAGCATGGCTCGCCCGTGGTCGCCATCGTGACCTGGGTGAAGGCCGGCTACTTCAACGAGGACGACCGCGTGGCGGGGATCAGCCACGTCATCGAGCACATGTACTTCAACGGGACTCCGACCCGGCCCGATCCGGAGGCCATCAGCCGCGAGACCAAGGGCTGCGGGGGCGAGCTCAACGCCGGGACGATCTACGACCACACCAGCTACTACGTCGTCCTGCCCAGTGCCCGCTTCGCCGAGGCGCTCGCGGTGCAGGCCGACGCCTTTCAGCACCCCTTGTTCGACGCCAAGGTCCTCGACAAGGAGATGCAGGCCATCTTGCAGGAGGCTCGCAAGAAGCTCGACGAGCCGTCGTCGTTCGGCCGTGAAAAGATGTTCGAGCTGGCCTTTACCAAGCACCGCATGCGCCGCTGGCGCATCGGCCTCGCCGAGCAGTTGCAGAAGCTCACGCGCGAGGATCTGCTGCGCTACTACGAGGACCTCTACCGACCGGCCAACACGGTGCTGGCCATCGTGGGCGATGTGAAGGCAGCCGACGCAATCGCTTCGGCCGAGTCGCTCTACGGAGCGCAGCCGCGCGGAGCCCTGCGCCGCCACACGGGCCCCTCGGAGGGCACTCAGCAGGAGTTCCGCTACCGGCGCATGACCGGCGACATCAGCCGCAATTACCTGTTCCTCGGCTTCCACACGCCGGGCGTGCTCCACAAGGACAACCCGGCGCTGGACGTGCTGTCGACGATCCTGGGCGCCGGCACCAGCTCGAGGCTGAACCTCGCTCTCAAGGAGCGGCTGGGCGTCGTGACCAACGTCAGCGCGTCCAGCTTCCAGTTCGACGACGTCGGGCTGTTCGAGATCGACGCCATCCTCAACCTCAACGACTTCGACCGTGCCACCCGCGAGGTGATGGTCGAGATCGAGCGCATCAAGCAGTTCGGCGTCACTGCGCAGGAGCTGCAGCGTGCGCGCAGCCTGATCGAGACCGCGCGCGGCTTCGAGCTCGAGGAGGTCCTGGGGCAGGCGAGCACCCTGGCGGGCTACGAGGCGCTGGGGGACTACCGGCTGGCCGACAAGGAGATGCGCGAGCTGGAGGCGGTGACATCGGAGGACGTCCAGCGCGTCGCGCGCGAATACCTCAACCTGCGCAACGCCACGCTGGTGGAGTACTGCATGCCCCGCGCGCCGGAGGGACGCTCCGCGGACGAGTTGGCCGGGCATCTCCAAGGCGCCGTGCTGGCAGCCGCGGCGGTGATGGACCCGCCCTCGCCGGCTCTCGAGGCGCCCAGCTTCCTCGACCGCGCAGCGCTCGACCGGTGGGCGCAGCGATTCGCCGCCCCCGTCCGCGGCAGCAGCGGCGTGGCCCGCTTCACGCTGGCCCATGGCGCGGTGCTGCTGGTGAAGGAGGACCACAAGGCGCCTACGGTCTCGCTGGGGGTCTACTTCCGCGGCGGGCGGATCGACGAGTCGCAGAACACCGCGGGACGCGCGCGATTGATGCAGCGGCTGATGAGCAAGCAGACGCGCAACCGCAGCGTGGAGCAGCTCGCGCAGGAAACCGAGGCGCTGGGGACCGCCATCGGACGCCCCGCCAGCGACGACTGGTTCGGCTTCACGCTGGGCACGCTGGCGCGCAATCTCCCCTACGCCGCGGACCTGATCATGGACGTCGTGGCCAACCCGCGCTTCAGCGTCGACCAGCTCGATCGCGAGAAAGAGGCGCAGCTGATGGCGATCCGAGGGGTGGAGGACCAGTCCGGCTCGTACGCGCACCAGCTGCTGCGCCAGGCCCTGTTCGGCGATCACCCCTACGGGCAGCCCGAGCTGGGCGCCGTGCCCGTAATCCAATACGTCCTGCTCGATCGGCTCGAGCGCCTGCACGACGAGAGCGTGCGGCCGGAGGCGATGGTGATCAGCGTGGCCGGCGACGTGGAGCCACCCGCGGTGCGCGACCTGCTCGCCGAGTACCTGCAGCGTTGGAGCCCTGGCGGCGACCCGCTGCCCGGGACCGCCAAGGAGTTCTACGCGCCCGACCGCTTCCCGCCGCCCGCGGCGCTGACGGGCCCCCAGGTCAAGGAGGCCAGCCGCGACCGCGCCCAGTCGGCGATGATGGTGGCCTTTCCCACCGTCCCCGAGGGGCATCCCGACGAGTATCCGCTCGAAGTGCTCGAGAGCATCACCGGCGGCATGGGAGGGACGTTCTTCGAGGAGATCCGCACGCGGCGTGGGCTGGCCTATCAGGTTTCCACGTTCTCGGCGCCGCGCGCCGTCGGAGGCTACTTCGGGTGCTTCGTCGCCTGCACGCCGGACAGCGCCCAGAGCGTGCGCAGTCTGGTGCTCGACCAGTTTGCGCGGCTCGCGCAGGAGCCCCCGACGGCCGAGGAGCTGCAGCGCGCGGTGCGCTACCTGACGGGGGTCTACGAGATCTCCCTGCAGACGACTCGCGGCCAGGCGGGCCGGTTGGCCGCGCTGGAGCTCCTGGGGCTGGACCTCGCGGAGTACGACCGGTATCCGCAACGGATCGCGGCGGTGACGCGCGATGACCTGTCGCGCGTGGCGGCGACCTACTTCCGGGATCATCCCTACGGTGTGGGGCTGGTGGTGGGCACCGCCGGCAGCGTGGCCACGCCCGCGCCGCAGTAGGCGTTCGCCGCCGTCGTGGCCGCGGGTGCGGCTTCGCCCGCGGGTTGCGCCGCTGTCGCACGAGAGGACCGATCGATCCATGACCAGCCACGAGCTCCGACAAGCCTTCCTCGATTTCTTCGCCGAGCGCGGACACACCGTGGTGCCCAGCAGCTCGCTCATCCCCCACGATGACCCGACGCTCTTGTTCACGAATGCCGGCATGAACCAGTTCAAGGCCGTGCTGCTGGGCCAGGAGCGACGCTCGTACGTGCGGGCGGCCTCGGCGCAGAAGTGCATGCGCGTGAGCGGCAAGCACAACGACCTCGAGGCCGTGGGACGCGACGGGCGCCACCACACCTTCTTCGAGATGCTCGGCAATTGGTCCTTCGGCGACTACTACAAGCGCGAGGCAATCGGGTGGGCGTGGGAGTTCCTGGTCGACCGGCTGAAGCTGGACGCGCAGCGCCTGTGGGCCACGGTGTACAAGGACGACGACGAGAGCGTGGGGTTCTGGCGCGAGCGGATCGGACTGTCCCCCGCGCGCATCGTGAGGCTGGGAGATCTGTCCAAGGGCGACGAGGAGAACTTCTGGAGCATGGGCGAGACCGGCCCGTGCGGCCCCTGCACCGAGATCATCTACGACCAGGGCGAGGCCAGGCGCTGCGGGCCGCGCTGCGGCATCGGCCTGTGCGACTGCGACCGCTACCTGGAGATCTGGAACCTGGTGTTCATCCAGTTCGACCGCGACGCGGCGGGCTCGCTTTCGCCGCTCCCGTTGCAGAGCGTCGATACCGGCATGGGCCTGGAGCGGGTGGCCGCACTCAAGGCCGGGGTCGCCACGAACTACGGCACCGACCTGTTCACTCCCATCATCGACTGGGTCGCCGCGCAGAGCGGCGCCTCGCCCGCCGATCCCGAGAGCCGCGTCTCGATGCAGGTCATCGCCGACCATGCCCGGGCGCTGACGTTTACCGTCGCCGACGGCGGCCGCCCCGGCAACGACGGGCGCGGCTACGTGCTGCGGCGCATCCTGCGGCGGGCCGCGCGCCATGGGCGGCGCCTGGGCCTGCGCGAGCCGTTCCTCCACGCGGCCGCCGGCCGCGTGATCGAGCTCATGGGCGGCCACTACCACGAGCTCTACCAACGCCGCGACCACGTACTGCGCGTGATCCAGAACGAGGAGGTGCGCTTCAACGAGACGCTCGACCGCGGGCTGTTGCGCTTCGACGAGATCGAGCAGGAGGCGCGCCGCAGCGGCGGC
This sequence comes from Candidatus Krumholzibacteriia bacterium, assembly GCA_041484665.1. Classification (GTDB taxonomy): domain Bacteria; phylum Krumholzibacteriota; class Krumholzibacteriia; order JAJRXK01; family JAJRXK01; genus JBGPIA01. The sequence goes on along the minus strand of JBGPIA010000008.1, from coordinate 92,204 downwards.
CGCGTCATCCCGGGGCGCGACGCGTTCCTGCTCCACGACACCTTCGGCTTCCCCCTCGACCTGACGCAGGTGATGGCCCAGGAGCGCGGTCTGACCGTGGACGCCGAGGGCTTCCAGCAGGCGATGGCAGAGCAGCGCGAGCGCGCGCGGGCGGCGAGCCGCTTCGGCACGGCGGGTCCCGGCGCGCCGTGGCGCTGGCTCGACGGCGGTGAGCCCGGCGTGGACCGCCCGGCCAGCGTGTTCGTCGGCTACCACGCGCTGGCCACCCCCTGCCGGATCATCGGCATCCGCCCTCTGGAGGAAGCGGGGCGCTACGAGGTCGTGCTCGACCGCACTCCGTTCTACGCCGAGGCGGGCGGCCAGGTGGGCGACCAGGGAACGATCGAGGGGGAGGGCCTCTTGCTGCGCGTGCTGGATACGGTCCAGGGCCAAGGCGGGCCGGTCGCGCGCGTGGAGCTGGACGACGGCGACTTGGAACGGGTCGCCGACCTGGGAGCGCTGCCGCTGGTGGCGCAGGTCGATCCACAGCTGCGCCGCGCCACCATGCGCAACCACACCGCTACGCACCTGCTGCACGCCGCGCTGCGGCGCCAACTGGGCGAGCATGCCCAGCAGGCTGGTAGCCTGGTGAACGCCGAGAAGCTGCGTTTCGACTTCCACCACGACGGGCCGCTCTCGCGTGACCGCCTCGACGCCCTCGAGGAGGAGGTGAACGTGCACATCCTCGAGGACCGGGCCGTCACCAAGCACATCGACGTGCCGCTGGCGCAGGCGCGCCAGATGGGTGCCATCGCCATGTTCGGGGAGAAGTACGGTGACAAGGTGCGCGTGATCGAGGTGCCCGGCGTCTCCGTCGAGTTCTGCGGCGGGACCCACTGCGACCACACCGGCGAGATCGGGCTGATGCGCATCACGGGTGAGAGCTCGGTTGCGGCGGGGGTCCGGCGCATCGAAGCCGTCACCGGCGAGGCGGCGCTGCGCGCGGCCACGCGCGACCGCGATCTGCTGCGCTCCCTGGGCGACCGGCTGGCGGCGCGTCCCGAGGAGGTCGAGCTGCGCGTGGCGGCGCTGCAGGCCGAGCTCAAGACGCTGCAGGCCGAGCGCTTGGCCACGCGGCGACAGCAGGCGAGCGGCCTGGTCGATGGGCTGCTCGCCTCGGCCACGCTGGCCGGTACTGCGCGGGTGGTGGCCAGCCAGGTGCAGGTGGCCGACCGCGATTCGCTGCTGCAGCTGGGGGACAGCCTGCGCGAGCAGCTGCGCAGCGGCGTCGCAGTGCTGGCGGCGGAGCTGGACGGCAAGGTATCGTTCCTGGCCGTCGTGACCGACGACCTGGTGCGCGACCGCGGGCTCAAGGCCGGTGACCTGATCAAGGAGGTCGCCGCGGTGGCGGGCGGCAGCGGCGGCGGCAAGCCTCACATGGCGCAGGCCGGGGCCAAGGATCCGTCGCGCGTGGGGCCCGCGCTGGAGCGGGGCCTGGAGTGGGTCCGCGCCCGGCTGGCCGGCTGAGCGGGGCGCGCGCACCCGACCGGGCGCGCCTGGGCGGAGCCGTATCCGGCGGGCGCGGTGCTGCGTACGTACGGCGCTGTCTGCCCGCAGGACGCTGATTGAAGTCACGCAAACCCGATCGGCCGCACGACCGGACCGTGCGGCCCGATTCACCGAGAGAGGACCACGCCGTGCAACCCATTCTTGAGCTGGAAGGCGTGCGCAAGACCTACGGCGACTTCGTGGCCGTCGAGGGTCTCGACCTGACCGTGCCCGCCGGCTCGATCTACGGGTTCCTCGGGCCCAACGGCGCGGGGAAGACGACCACGATCCGCATGATCATGAACATCTACGTTCCCGACGCCGGGACGATCCGGCTGCACGGAGCGCCGGTCGACCGCTCCGCCATCGACCGCGTCGGGTACCTGCCCGAGGAGCGCGGCCTCTATCGGAGGATGAAGATCCGGGACCACATCGTCTATCTGGGTCAACTCAAGGGCATGGACCGGGCCACCGCGCGGCGCAAGGCCGACGAATGGCTCGAGCGCATGGGGCTCGCCGATCGCGCCGAGGCCAAGGTGGACGAGCTGAGCAAGGGGATGCAGCAGAAGGTGCAGTTCATCGGCACCGTGCTCGCCGAGCCGGACATGCTGGTGCTGGACGAGCCGTTCAGCGGGCTGGACCCCATCAACGTCAAGGCGATGCGCGAGACGATCATGGAGTACCAGCGCGCCGGACGCACGGTACTGTTCTCCACGCACATGATGGAGCAGGCCGAGCAGCTGTGCGACCACATCTTCCTCATCCACCGCGGCCGCAAGGTGCTCGACGGCCGTCTGGACGAGATCCTGAACGCCTATCCCGTGGACAGCATCACCGCCGTTTGCGACGCACCGCTGGAGACCATCGAGCGCCTGCCGCAGGTGGCCGCCGCCGCCCGCGTGGGCAACGAGATCCGCATCGGGCTGCGCCCCGGCGCCGACCACCAGCGCCTGCTCGCCGGGCTGATCGCGGCCGGCCGCGTGGACCGCTTCTCGGCGGTGCGGCCCACGCTGAATGAGATCTTCATCCGCGAGGTGGAGGGAGCCGGGCCCGCCCTGCCGGCAGGCGCGCTGCCCCAACTGAAGGAGGAAGGACGTGCGTAAGCTGCTGCTGGTCGTCCGCAAGGAGTACCTCGAGCGGGTGCGCAGCCGGGCGTTCATGCTCGGGACGATCCTGGGTCCCCTGGGGATGGCCGCGCTGATGATCGGCCCGGCGCTCTTGGCGGAGAAATCGGGCGTCGGCGAGCGGAAGGTCGCCGTCGTCGACCAGTCCGGTGCCGACGCGGTCACCATGCTGCGGCAGGAGCTCGAGCACGTCCGCAAGCACGGCCGCGGGGCGGACACCACCGCGGCGCAAGAGCCCTCCGCCGCGCCTGGCGGCACGGGCGGCCGGACTGCGGCGACACGCAACAAGGTCGTGCTGTCCCTCTACGGCGGACCGGGCACCGACCTGGAGGCCGCCCGCGCGGAGCTCAATCCGCAGGTCAAGCGCGGAGAGCTCGACGGCTACCTGGTGCTCCCGCCGGACTTCGTGCAGACCGGCAAGGCGATGTACTACGGCGAGAACCTCAGCAGCGTGGTGTGGGCCGACCGGCTGGAGGGCGCCCTGGACAAGGTGCTGGCGCGGGAGCGCCTCAAGGAGGCGGGGCTGGACGAGAGTCTGCTGATGCGGATCACGCGTGGTGCGGAGCTCAAGACCCTGCAGGTCGGCGAGGGCGGAAAGGCCGGCGGCGCGATGGAGGGGCGGCTGATCGCTGCGCTGGTCATGATCATGATGCTGTACATGATGATCCTCATGTACGGGCAGACCTCGATGCAAGCGGTGGTCGAGGAGAAGACCAGCCGCGTGGTCGAGGTCATGCTGGGCAGCGTGACGCCCGCGCAGCTCATGATGGGCAAGCTGGTGGGCAATGGCCTGGTCGGTCTGACGCAGTTCGCCATCTGGGGCACGTGCGCCCTGGGGATGGCGGGGCAGGCCGGGCGCTTCCTGCCCGCCAACATCGACCTCTCCTTCCTCACGCCCTCGCTGTGGATCTTCTTCACGTTGTTCTACGTGATGGGCTTCGTGCTGTACTCGTCGCTCTACGCCGCCGTGGGCGCCATGTGCAACACCATCCAGGAGTCCCAGCAGCTGGTGTGGCCCATCACGATCTTCGTGGTGATCCCCATCGCGCTGCTGCAGGTCGTCATGCAGGATCCCGACGCGACACACAACGTGGTGCTCTCGCTGATCCCCTTCTTCACGCCCATCCTGATGTTCATCCGCATCGCCTTGGGCAAGCCGCCGCTGTGGCAGATCCTCGCGAGCATCGTGCTGCTGGGCGTCAGCGTGCTGCTGATGGTGAGGGCCGCCGCGAAGATCTTCCGGCTGGGGATCCTGTCGTTCGGCAAAGCGCCGACCTGGCCACAGATCGTCAAGCTGCTGCGAACGGCGGACTGATCGGACGGCTGGGCCAAGCGAACGGTAGGGGACGGACGACGCCAGGGGACGGGCGGCCGCCGGGGGAGGGGCGCGCGCAGAGCTGGCGGGTGGGCGGCCGGCCGCGCCGCTACGGCCGGGGCTGCGGTTGGGTCTCGTCGGGCGCGCCGGAATCGGCGGGCTCGTCCCGCGGCGGCGGTGACGCCGCTGACGGCTCCCGCGGCCACAGTGGCGCATCGCCCAGGCTGATCTCGTCGGGCAGCTCGTTCTGGTCAAGGCCTTCACCCGCGTACGGGAAGTAGCGAGCGAGCTGCTCCCCGATCTCGCCGATGCCCCAAATCAGTCCTTCGGCGAACGCATCCTCGCGGAAGCGCGCAGCCAGGCCGGCCACGATCCCGTCCCAGAAGCCGGCCGGCACGCGCTCGTGGATGCCGGCGTCGCCCAGCACCGCGAACACGCGGTCGCGGGTGGCGAGGTAGATCAGCACGCCGTTGCGCGCGGTGGTGTCGGTGAGTCCGAGCCGCTCGAACACGATGCGCGCCCGAGCGTAGGGGTCGCCGCCCGCGCAGCGGTGCTCCAGTTGCACGCGGAGCTCCCCGCTGGTGTGGTGCTCCGCCCGTTCGATGGCCTGCACGACCCGCCGCGCCTCCTGTGTTGCCAGGAAGTCGCGCGGGCGCGTGCTGCGCCTGCCCGCCATGGCGTCACCATCCGCCCCGCGCGCCGCCACCGCCGAAGCTCCCGCCACCGCCGCTGAAGGTGCCCCCGGAGCCGCCCCCGCCGCCCAAGCCCCCGCCGAAGCCGCCGAAGCCTCCCCACGCGGACCCGCCGCCCCAACGACCACCCCGGCGCGACATCGCGCTGCCCAGGATCAACGGTCCGAGCAGACTGCGCCGCCGGCCCACCGACCCCAGCACCATCAGCACCAGGAACACGGCCCAGAACAGCCACGCCGGGTTGCCCCCGCGCTGCCGATCGGCGCGCGCACGCCCGGTCCCCGTGAACTCGCCGTGGCTGGCGGCGATGAGGGCATCGACGGCGGAGCGGATGCCGTCGTAGTAACGGCCCTCGCGGAACGCGGGCCCGATGCGCTCGCGGATGATGAGGTCGCTGGTGAGGTCGGTGACCTTGCCCTCCAGACCGTAGCCCACCTCGATGTCGATCTTGCGCTCGTCGGCATAGATCGCCAGCAGGATGCCGTTGTCGTGCTCCTTGCGCCCGATGCCCCAGGCGTTGGCGACCCGGTTGCTGAAGTCCGCGAGCTCGGCGCCCCGCAGCGAGCGGAAGATGGCGACGATGATCTGGTTGCTGGAGGCGCGCTCGTACTCGAGCAGCTGCTGCACCAACGTGCGCCGCTCGCCGGCCGAGAGCCAGCCCGCTTCGTCGTAGACGAAGTCGGATGGAGCCGGTGGAAGCGCGCGCCGCGCGTTCTCGGCCGAAGTGCCAGCGTCCGTGGCCGAACCGCCGGCGGAGGCGGGCCCTGCGCTGGCAGCGGCCGGCGGTGCGCCGGCGGTGGGAGGCGCCGCGCTGGCGGCGCGCGGCGGCGCGCTGGCGGACGCGGGAAGGGCAAGCGCGGCTGCGGCCACCGCGGCCACGGCAACCCGCCCGGCCACGCGACGCATCAGAACTGGACCTTGGGCGCCTGCTCGGCTCCCTGCTGCGCCTCGAAATACTGCTTCTTCTGCATGTGGCCCAGCGACGCCACGAGATTCTGCGGGAACTGGCGGATGCGCGTGTTGAACCCGCGCGCGACGTCGTTGTAGTTGCGACGCTCGACGGCGATCCGGTTCTCGGTGCCCTCCAGCTGCGCCTGCAGCGCGAGGAAGTTCTGGTTGGCCTTGAGCTCCGGATACTGCTCGACGGTCACCAGCAGCCGCGAAAGCGCCCCGCCCAGCTCGCCCTGGGCCTTCTGGAAGCGGGCGAACGCCTGGGGGTCCTCGATGACATCGGTGCCGAGGGTGGCCTGCACCTGGGTGGCCTTGGCGCGGGCCTCGATCACCGCCGTCAGCGTCTGCCGCTCGAAGTTGGCGGCTCCTTTGACGGTCTCGACCAGGTTGGGGACGAGATCGGCGCGGCGCTGGTAGACGTTGTCGACCTGGCCCCAGGCCGCGTTCACCTGCTCCTCCAGGCCCACCAGCTGGTTGTAGGCGCTGCAGCCCAGCGCGCCGCAGCCCAGCAGCCCCAGCACGATCACCAGGATCACAATTCCGGCAAGCGACCGCATGCGCATGGCGACGTGCGACTCCTTCCCAGGGCGTCCCTGTTGAGCGCGGAAGCGGTCGGCTGCGGCGGTCGAGGGCCGATCGCGGCGGATGGTGGCGCGCCGCCCGGCCCCTGCCTACGTGGAGAGGCCGGCCGGGCCCTCTGCGCGGGCGGCAGTTTAGCAGACCACCTGTCGAAACTGTAGCGCCAGACGCGTATACTCGATGGGATGGTCGCAGCGCGACGCCGGCCCGCGGGCCGCGGCGCGAAGCCGATGCACGGAGCACGCCCCAGCTGGAAACGCCCACGATGCGACGCCAACTTTGGATCTCCTGCCTGCTGGGCGGCCTGCTCTTCGGACTGGGCTACAGCCTCGCCGGGCTGCAGCCTTGGGTGTGGGGCGGCTCGCCGACGGGCTCGGCCGTGGCTGCCGGCTCCCGGCGCGATGATTCGCGCGCGGGGTTGCTGCGCCGCCTCACCCGCCTGGAGGAGCTGAACGCGCGGCTGGAGCAGCGCGTCGCCCTGCTGACGCCAGCGGTCGCCGACAGCCCGACCGCCCCCGCCGACGCGGTCGCGGCAGCGCCGGTCTACCTGCGGCCGCTGCAGCTGTACCCCGTGCCCGGATCGCTGCGCTTCTGCGGCGAGGAGCTCCCGCTGGAGCAGGCCGACATCCGCGCGCGCTTCACCGCCGAGTTCTACCGCCTGCTCACCAATCGCCACTGGGTGCTGAACTGGATGGAGCGGTCGCCGGCGGTGTTCCCGCTGGTGGAGGAGCGCCTGCGCGCCGCGAGCCTGCCCGAGGATCTCAAGTACGTGATGGTGATCGAGAGCGCGCTGGATCCGCGCGCGGTGAGCCCCGCGGAGGCGGTGGGCTACTGGCAATTCGTGCTGCCGACCGGCAGCCGCTACGGGCTGCGTCGCGACGATACGGTGGACGAGCGGCGGGACCTGATCAAGGCCACCGACGCTGCCATCGCCTACCTGCGGGATCTGCACGGGGAGTTCGAATCGTGGCCGCTGACCCTGGCTGGCTACAACGCGGGCGAGCAGCGCATCCGCAACGCCGTGATGGACCAGGGCACGCGCGACTTCTACTCGATGGTGCTGCCCCGCGAGACCGAGGCCTACTGGTTCCGCGCCGCGGCGGTGAAGCTCTTGTTCGAGCACCCGGCCACCTACGACTTCCCGCCGCTGTTGCCGGCAGCGCCCACGGTGCCTTGCGACACGCTGCTGCTGAAGGTGCAAGGCGAACGGCTTGCGCTGCGGGATCTCGCCGCTGCCGCCGGGCTGTCCTACCGCAGGCTGCACGACCTCAACCCTGCGCTTCTGCGATCCTACCTCCCTCGCGGGTCGCACCGGGTCGCGCTGCCGCGTCCATCCATCGCGGGGCTCTTGGCCGCCTTTCCGCAGACGCAAGTCCTGGCCCGCGCGCCCGACGCCGGGGCGCCGGGCGCCGACGTCGCCAAGCAGGGCCAGGAGCGTCCCGCGCCGCCCGGCGCGCTGACGAGCCCCGCCGACAAGGGACAGAGTCACGGCGGGTCCATGCGCTGAGCGGCGCCGCGTGGGGCCGCGTCGCGCTGTGGGCAGCGCGACACTTTGGACACCGTCTCGTCCCGACGTCACGCGCTCAGGGCGTTGCGTCCTCCCACACGACGCTCGCGGTGAAGCGATCGCCGATGCGGACAGCGTCGACCACGCGCATACCCTCGACCACGCGGCCGATTACGGTGTAGCGCGCGTCGAGGTGGGGCTGCGGCGAGTGGGTGATGAAGAGCTGGCAGCCACCCGTGTCCTTGCCCGAATGGGCGACTCCCACCGTACCCGCATCGTAGCGCTGCGGGCTCCACTCGCAGCGAAGGCTGTAGCCGGCGTCCCCCCAGCCGTTGCCCAGCGGGTCGCCCCCCTGGATCACGAAGTTGGGCACGACCCGGTGGAACGTGCGGCCGTTGAAAAAGCCGCGCTCGGCCAGCCGCGCGAAGCTCTCCACGGTCTGGGGCGCCTCCTCGGGCAACAGCTCGATCCTGATGCGGCCCCGCGCTGTCTCGAGCACGAGCTGCCGCGCGCGCGTGTGGATGACCAGCGCCGGCTGCGACGGTGAGCGGCGCGCGGGGCGCACGTCGCGGCGCAGCTTCTGCTCGGTTGGCAGCCCCGCGGCCTCCACCTCGGGCAGGATCGCGGCCAGCGCCTTGCGCGCCACCACGCGCACCCGCACGTCGTCGTCGTCGAGGGCCGAGCGCAGCAGGGGGACCGCGGCGGGGTCCTTGAGCGCTTCCAGCGTCTGCACCACCTGCCAGCGAACGTCCAGGCGGCCCGTGCCCTGCCGCTCTGCGAACGCGCGCAATAGCTGCGGGACGCATTGCTTGTCACCCAGCAGCCCGAGCGCCTCGATCGCGGTCGCGGCCAGCACCCAGTCGCGGGCATCGACGCACGCCCGCAGGGCAGGGCCCGCCGCCTCGCCATCGCCCGTGTGACCCAGCCCGCTCGCCGCCGCCACGCGCTGGCGAGGCAGCGTCGTGTCGGCGAGGGCGGCACTCAGCACCGTCCGCGCGCGCGGATCGCCGCAACGGCCCAGGGCCTCCATGCAGATCGCAGCCACGTGCGGCGCGGGATCCCCGATTCCGCGCAACAGCCAGGAGTAGGCACCGGCATGCTCGCACTCCGCCAGCGCCGAGTAGGCGGCCGCGCGCACGTCGACCACCGAGTCGGCGCACGCCCGCTCGACGGCCGCCGCCGCCCCCGCGATGGCGGCGGCGAGGGCCGCCGGGATGGGCGCGGCGCTCGCAGCGGCCGCGCCTGCTGCCCCCGCAGCGGCGGCCGCGCCGGCCGTCGCGGCCGTGACGCGCGGGGCCGCCGCTTTCGACGACGCCTGCTCCAGCCCCGCCAGCGCCGCTGCCCGCACATGGAAGATGCTGTCGCCCAGCGCCGATTGCAGCGCCCGGATGGCGCGCTCACCGCCGATGCGCCCCAGCGCGAGGGCTGCATTCGCCCGCACGTGCCAGTCGCTGCGCGCGCGCTCGAGGATGTGGGCGGCCACCGGGGCGCCGCGCTCGTCTGCGATGCGCCCGAGCGTGCGCGCGACATAGGCGCGGATCAGTGGCGAGGGCGCGTCGGCCATCGCCGTCAGCCGCGGGATCGATGCCGGCGTGGGCACCTTCTCCAGCGCGTACACCGCGCGCCACGCGACGCTCTCGAAGGAGTCCTGCGTCGCGGCCAGCAACCCGCCGACCGAGGTGGTGTCGGCGACCAGGGCGAGGGCTTCCGCCGCCTGCTCGCGCACGAACGGGTGCCCGCTCTGCAGCAGGTGCGTCAACACCTCGGTCGTGCCGGGCTGCTGCAACCGGCCCAGGGCGAGCGCGATCTCGCCCAGGGTGCGCGCCTCGGGCTCGCCGGTGGCGGCCCGCACCAGCGCGGGCGTGGCCTCCGGCGCGCCGAGGATTCCCAGGGCGAAAGCGGCCTCGGCGCGGACCACCGCGCGCGGATCGTCCCCCAGGGCCTGCGCCAGCGCCTCCACGCCGCGCGGGTCACCGATGCGCCCGATGGCGCGCGCGGCCGCGGAGCGGATCATCGGATTGGCGCGGCGCAGCAAGATGGCCAGGCTGTCCGCCGGCAGGGTACGGGCGTCCTCCCAGCGGCGGATGTCGTGGAGCTGCACCTCGGGATCGGTGGGAGCGCAGCCATGCAGCGTGGCGCATGCGAGCAGCGCGGTGCAGGCGCCGGCCGCCCACACGGTCACGGTGGCCGCGGACTCGCTCGCCCGCGGTCGCGCGCATCGAAGTGGAGCGCTGCGCACCATCGTCTGCCGCTCGATCCTCCCGCTGGGTCCTCCCGCTGGGGCGCGGCCGTGCGGCGCGAGGGTATCCGCCGAGTCGTCCTCGTGCAACCCTGGCATGGTGGCTCGCCTCCCCCCCTGCTACTTTTCACGGGCCATGACGCAGCCCAGGTCGACCACCGCCGTCGCGCGCATTGCCGTCGTGGGGGCCACCGGCCTGGTGGGTCGCACCGCGCTCTCGATCCTGGAGAGTCGGCCCTGGCTGCGCGAGCCGCCACTGCTGCAGGCCAGCGGGCAGAGCCGGTCGACGCTCTCGTTCCGCGGCGAGCCGGCGCCCGTGGGCCCGATCGATGTCGCGGCCTTGCGCGGCGCCGATGCCGTGTTGCTGTGCGCGGGCGAGGAGGTCAGCCGGCGCCAGGCGCGGACGCTGGCGGCACGCGGGCTGATCGTCGTGGACATGACCAGCGTCTGGCGGATGGCGCCCGACGTGCCGTTGGTCGTGGCGCCCGTCAACCTCCACCGCCTGCGCACCGATCCGCCGTCCAACCTGTTGGCGAATCCAAACTGCACCGCGGCCATTGCGGCCACGGTCGTAGGGCCGCTGCAGGCACGCTGGGGCCTGCGGCGGTTGGCGATCGCGAGCTATCAGTCCGCCAGTGGGGCGGGTCGCGAGCTGCTGGCCGAACTGGACGCCGCGCCGGGCGACCTCCCGCCCGCCGCCGGCTGGGTCGCGGGGGCTCCGCTGCGCGAGAACGTGCTGCCATGGATCGGGCCCATGGAGGGCGGGGAGAGCCTGGAAGAGCGCAAGATCGTCGATGAGCTCCGCAAGATCCTGGGGCTCGACGGGGTGGGAATCTCGGCCACGGCGGTGCGCGTGCCCACGCGTGTGGGGCATGCGCTGGCGATCACGCTCTGGCCTGCCCGCGACGTCGACCCGCGCTCGGTGGCGGCATTGCTGCGCCAGAGCGAGGGGGTGGAGGTCTGGGACGATGACCGTCTGCCTCCCACGCCACGCGACGCGCAGGGGCGCGACCCCGTGCTGGTGGCCCGCATCCGGCGTCCCACGGGTGATCCCGAGGCGCTGGCGCTCTGGGCGGTGGGGGACAACCTGCGCCGGGGCGCGGCGCTCAACGCCATCGAGCTGGTCGAAGCCCGGCTGGGATTGACAGTGCAGCCGTGAGGCACGGTCCAACGGCGAACGAAGGCGATCCTGCATCCACGGATCGCAGTTGCGCAACGGGCGGCGGCGACGCCGGATCGGTGCGCGTCGCGCGCATCGTGCTCGCCTACGACGGCACCGACTTCCACGGCTGGCAGGCGCAACCGGGGCTGCGCACGGTGCAGGGAGAGCTGGCCACGGCCCTGCGCCGCATCATACCCCTCGACGTTCTTCCGCCCGGAGCGGGTCGCACCGACGCGGGCGTGCATGCCCGCGGCCAGGTCGCCAGCGCTCCCGTCGCCGGACACAAGTCCGTCGAGCGGCTGGCCCGCGCGCTGCGCCGGCTGCTTCCGGAGGACGTGGTGGCGCTCGAGGTGGGCGGCGAGCCCGAGGGATTCCACGCGCGCTTCAGCGCCCGGGCGCGCCACTACGCGTACCGCATGCTCCTGCGCCCCGACCCGCTGCGCCGCCGCGACCACCTGCTGGTGCGCGGCCACCTCGACGTCGCGGCCATGCGCGAGGCCGCGGCGACGCTCGTGGGCGATCACGACTGCGCGAGCTTCTGCGTCGCGACTTCGGCCGAGCAAGGAAAGACCGTCTGTCGGATCCGCCGCTCCGAGCTCGTGGCGGAGCCCTCCGGCGACGCTCTGACCTACCAGATCGCCGCCGACCGCTTCCTCCATTCGATGGTGCGGTCGATCGTGGGGACCCTGCTGGAGATCGGGCGCGGCCGCCGGGCGGCCGGATCGATCTCGGCTATACTGCAGGCGCGCGATCGGCGCGCTGCAGGCGTCACGGCGGCCGCGCTTGGGCTGTGCCTGGAGCGGGTGGAGTACCCGCCTGAGGTGGGGCGCGCCCCGATCTCCGCGGGGGCCGCGGACGGTCATCCGGCGCTGGAGTGAACCAAGGAAAGGACCGATGCAGCTCTACCTGGAGTCGGCGAGCCTGGCGGACCTGCGCGAGGCGCTCAGCTGGAGGGTGATCGACGGGGTCAATACCAACCCCACCCTGCTGTCCCGTGAGGAGGGGGACCCCCACGAGATCCTCGCGGAGCTGTGCACCCTGGTGGGCGGCCCGGTGATGGCCGAGGTGATCGCCACCGACACCCAGGGCATGATCGAGGAGGCCGAGACCCTCGCGAACATCCACGAGCGGATCGTGGTGAAGGTGCCGTGCGTGCCCGCGGGGATCCCGGCGATCGCGGCGCTGGCCGAGCGACGCATCCCCGTCGACGCCACGCTCTGCTTCTCGCTGCCGCAGGCGCTGCTCGCGGCCAAGGCCGGCGCCCGCTACGTCTCTCCGTACGTCGGCCGGCTGGATGAGGCAGGGGGCGACGGGCTCGCCCTGGTGGGCAACATCATCGCCACCTACGACCAGTACGATATCAAGACGCGCGTGCTGGCCGCGGACCTGCGCCATCCCGGCCACGTGGCCGAGGCGGCGCGCATGGGGGCCGACGCGTCGTCGTTTCCGCTCGCGTTGCTCCGCCAGCTCGCCGACCACCCGCTCACCGAGCAGGGCCGTCTGGGGTTTCGCGAGTCGTGGCGCCGGGCGCAGAATTGACGCAGCCACGCGCGACGCCGGGACCGGCGACGCGGCCGCCCCCGGCGCACCAGCCCGTAACTCAGCCGTCCGCTGCGCGGCCGCCCGTGCGCGCAACGGCCAGGTCGGGCGGAACCGGTCCCTGCGCCCTCCGTACAAACCGCGGAGCTGACGGGCCCGCGCGATGGAGGCAAGCATGAGCCACAACCGAGCTCTTCCCTACATCGTCGGATGTCTGATCGGAGCCACGGTGGGGCTGGCGACGTTGCTGGCGGTCGTGGTGACCGATACCGGTGGCTGGGGCAGCCGTCTGCTGGGCGCCCGGGCGCTCGCGGCGGTCCGCTCCGCGGCCGGCAGCGCGACCACCGCGGCGACAAGCCCGGGGCTCCCGGCCCACTTTGCCGTGGCGCAGGATGGGCAGCAGCCGGCGGCCGCGTCGGCCCAGGGCGATCCGATCGCCGGCGAGCGGCGCGGCGCCATCGTGGAGGCCACCCGTAAGGCGAGCCCCTCGGTGGTCAGCATCAACGTATTCCAGACGCAGGTGTACCGGGTCTTCCCCACGCCCTACGACGAGTGGTTCAACTTCTACTATCCAGGGGTGCGCCAGCCGCGCACCGCCAAGCGCACCGTGGAGGGGCTGGGCAGCGGTGTGATCGTCGACCGGCGCGGTTACGTGCTCACCAATCACCACGTCGTGCCCGGCAACGCCGAGATCCTGGTGAACCTCAGCGACGGGCGGCGCTTCGGCGCCGAGCTGATCGGCAGCTCGCCCGACCACGATCTGGCGGTGCTCAAGATCAAGGACCCTCCCGACGACCTTCCGGTGGCGTCTCTGGGCGACAGCGACACGCTGGACATCGCCGAATGGGCCATCGCTATCGGCTCGCCGTTCGGCTACCTGCTGGAGGACACCAACCCCACCGTGACCTTGGGCGTCGTCAGCGCGCTGCACCGCGACATCAAGGCGCGCGAGGGCGAGAATCAATACCTCGACATGATCCAGACCGACGCCGCGATCAATCCGGGCAACAGCGGCGGGGCGTTGGTGAACAGCCGCGGCGAGGTTGTCGGGATCAACACCTTCATCATCAGCCAGAGCGGGGGCTCGATCGGGATCGGCTTCGCCGTCCCCATCAATCGCGGGCGCTGGGTGATGGAGGAGATCCTCAAGTACGGCCGCATCCGGCCGACCTTCAGCGGCCTCAACGGCGTCTACCTCACCAATTACGCGGCGCGCGAGCGTGACATCGACCCCACAGAGGCCGGCGGTTTCTTCGTGGAGCAGGTCGATCCGGACAGCCCCGCCGCGGACGCCGGCCTGCGCGCGCGCGACATCGTGCGCAAGGTGGACGGCGTAGCGATCAGCGATCCCCACTTGGCCTATCGACAGTTCTATGAGGCGCGCGTGGGGTCGGTGCTCGAGCTGACCGTGTCCCGCGGCAGCAAGAGCTTCGAAACCAAGCTGACGCTCGTGGAGGCTCCCGACGCCAACCGCAGCGACGGCCGCTAGCTGTCTCGGGGGGCACTGGCGGCCACTGGCGGCCGCCCACTGCCATCGCGGATTCGCGCCGGCGCGCCGCCGCACCGCCACCCCGGCGCGCAGTCCGCGGCGCAGCCTGACGAGCAGCCCGACGACAAGCCTGCGGCGCGGCCCTGACGCAGGGTTGAGTCGCTGCGCGGAGATCCCGGAGCCCTGCGCTGGCGCACCCGCAAGGGCTATGCTACGGTCCCGCCCGTCATGATCGACCGCTACCAGACCCCCGAACTGCAGCGGCTCTGGTCCGACCGCCGCAAGTACGAGATCTGGCGCGACATCGAGGTGGCGGTCTGCGATGCCCTCGCCGAACTGGGCGAGATCCCGGCCGAAGCTGCCGCCGCCATCCGGGCTCGCGCCGGCTTCGATGAGGCGCGCATCCTCGCGATCGAAGAGACGGTCCACCACGACGTCATCGCGTTCTTGACCAGCATGGCCGAGCACATCGGCGAGGAGAGCCGCTTCGTCCACCTCGGCCTGACCAGCAGCGATCTGCTGGACACCGCGCTCGCCGTCCAATGCAAGGAGGCTGGCGTGCTGCTGCTGCGGGAGCTGGACGCCCTCAGCACGGCCATCCTGCGCCGCGCGCAGGAGCACCGACGCACCGTGATGATGGGGCGCAGCCACGGCATGCACGCCGAGCCCACCACCTTCGGGCTGAAGCTCCTGGGCTGGGCGGCGGAGCTGGGCCGCGGGCGCCGCAGGCTGCAAGCGGCCGTGGCCGCGGTCTCGGTGGGCAAGCTCAGCGGACCGGTGGGCACCTTCGCCCACATCCACCCCCAGGTCGAAGAGAGGGTCTGCCGCCGGCTGGGAATCAGCCCCGATCCCGTGAGCACCCAGGTCGTGGCGCGCGACCGCCACGCCGAGCTGCTGGCCGCTCTCGCCCTCGTCGGCGCGGCGCTCGAGCGCTTCGCCACCGAGATCCGCCACCTGCAGCGCTCCGAGGTGGGCGAGGTGGAGGAGCCCTTTGCCAAGGGGCAGAAGGGCAGCAGCGCCATGCCCCACAAGCGCAACCCGATCCTGTGCGAGCGCATCTGCGGCATGGCGCGCCTGTTGCGCGGGCATCTGATCGCGGGGTTGGAGGACGTGGCGCTGTGGCACGAGCGCGATATCAGCCACTCCAGCGTCGAGCGCGTGGTGCTGCCCGACGGCACGACGCTCTTGCACTACATGCTGCGCACGATGACCGGCATCGTGGACGGCATGCGCGTGTCGCCCGAGCGCATGCGCGCCAATCTGGAGAACGGCCGTGGCCTCCACCACAGTGGCGCCGTACTGCTGGCGCTGGCCCGCGCCGGCGTGAGCCGCGAGGATGCCTACGCGGTGGTCCAGCAGCACGCCATGCGTGCCTTCGAGGAGCAGCTGGAGTTCGAGCCCCTGATCCGCGCCGACGCGCAGATCGGCCAATGGCTCGCGCCCAAGGCGCTGGACGCCTGCTTCGATCGGGAGCGCCACCTCCGCCACGTCGACACCATCTTCGAGCGCGTGCTCGCGACGGTGCAACCGTGATCGTCCCGGTCGGCACGCTCGATGACGCGCCGCTCTCCGCCGCCTTGCGCGAGCTGTCGCTCTCGCTGAAGCTCGCCGAGGCACGTCGCGTGGCACAGCTGCTGGGCCGCGACCCCACCGACACCGAGCTCACCCTGTTCGACGCCATGTGGAGCGAGCACTGCTCCTACAAGAGCAGCCGCGCGGTCCTCAAACGCTTCCTGCCCACCGAGGCCGGCAACGTCATCTTGGGCCCCGGCGAGGACGCGGGGATCGTCGAGCTGGCCGAGATCGACGGCGTACGCTGGGCACTGGTGCTGGGCCACGAGAGCCACAACCACCCCTCCCAGGTGATGCCGGTCGAGGGGGCGGCCACGGGCATCGGCGGAATCGTGCGCGACATCTACTGCATGGGCGCCGAGGTGATCGCCACGCTCGATCCGCTGCGCTTCGGCGACCCGGCCGGGAGCAACGGCGAGCGCAGCCTGGAGATCGCCCGCGAGGTGATGGAGGGCATCGCCCTGTATGGGAACGCGCTGGGCATCCCCAACCTGGGCGGCGACGTCGTGTTCGACGCCTGTTTCGACGACAACTGCCTGGTCAACGTCGTGGCGCTGGGCCTGGTCCGCGCCGACCACATCGTGCGCAGCCGCGTGCCCGAGCAGGCGCGCCGGGAGCCGTACGACTTCATCCTGGTGGGCAAGGCCACCGACTGGAGCGGGATGGGAGGGGCCGCCTTCGCCTCGGCCGATCTCGACCTGGCCGCCGCGCAGGAGAACAAGGGCAGCGTGCAGGTAGCCGATCCCTTCCTCAAGCGCGTGCTGGCACTGGCGAATGCGGCCATGCTCGAGCTGGCGCGGCGCAACGACGCGCCGATCGGTTTCAAGGACCTGGGCGCGGGTGGTATCGCCTGCGTCAGCAGCGAGTTGGCCGCCGCGGGCGAGGTGGGGATCGAGCTCGATCTGTCGCTGGCCAACCTGGCCGAGCCGGCACTGCCCAGCCGCGTGGCTGCCTGCAGCGAGACGCAGGAGCGCTTCGGGCTGGCGGTCCCCGCGCGCATCACCGACCAGCTGCTGCGGCTGTACAACCAGACCTACGACCTGCCCGGCATCAGCGAGGGCGCCGGCGCGCGCCGCGTCGGGCGCATCCTCGTGCCTTCCGCCGGGGAGGTTCCGCGCTACCGCATGGTGCGCGGCGGCGAGGTCGTCGTGGACGCTCCCATCCACACGATCGTCGACGGCATCCGCTACGAGCGCGACAGCCGCGACGGCACGCCGGCCCGCTCGCCGACTCCGCTGCGGACGCAGGGCCGTGACCTCGGCGAGGATCTCGTCGCGCTGCTCGCCTCGCCTCACCTGTGCAGCCGGCGGGCTCTGTTCCAGCACTACGACAGCGAGGTGCAAGGGCGCACCGTGCTGAGGCCGGGCGAGGCCGACGCTGGCGTGCTGGCGCCATTGCCCGGCGCTGCGGTCGGGGTCGCGGTGAGCTGCGACGGCAACCCGCGCATCGCCCGCGTCGATCCCTATCTGGGGGGCGCTTGCGCGGTGATCGAGGCGGCCCGCAACGTGGCCTGTGTCGGCGGCGTGCCGGCGGCGATCACCGACTGCCTCAACTACGGAAATCCCGAGGTCCCCGAGGTCTTCCACACCTTCGTCGCGGGCGTGCGCGGGATCGGCGATGCCTGCCGCGGGCTGGGGCGGATGGACGCGCCCGGCGAACCGCTGCCGGTGGTCTCGGGCAACGTCAGCTTCTACAACCAGAGCGCGCACGGCGCAGCGATCGATCCCTCGCCGATCGTCTGCTGCGTGGGCATCGTGCCGGACATCGCGCGCTGCCGCAGTCTCACCCTCAAGGCGGCCGGCGACGGGCTCTACCGCCTGGGCGCCTTCGCTCCCCAACTGGGTGGCAGCCTCTACGCGCGCTGGATCGAGGCCTCCTGGGTGGGCGACGTCCCGCCACCGGACTACGCGGCGATCCGCGCCGAGATCGCGACCGTACTCGACGCGCTGCGCGATCGGTTGGCCGTCGCCGTGCACGACGTGTCCGAGGGCGGAACGCTGGCGGCCCTCGCCGAGATGGCACTGGGGCCGGAGAGCCGTGGCCGCCTGGGCGCACACGTCGACCTTGCGCCCTTCGCCGGAACCGCTGGAGCCGGCGCGGCCGCGTTCGGCGAGGCGGGCGCTTTCCTGGTGGAGGTCCAAGCCGCCGGCACGGCGGCGTTCGAGCGGCTCGCCGCCCAGCACGGCGCACAGTGCGCGCACCTGGGCGAGGTGGTTGCACAGCCCCAGCTGCACGTGGACGGGTTGGGCGGTCCGCCGCTGCGCGTCCCCCTGGCGCGGCTGGCGCAGGCGCGCGAGCGCACGATGCCGCGGCTGCTGGCCCGGGGGGTTCTGGCATGACGCGCGTGCGCATCGGCGTCCTGCAGTTTCCCGGGCTCAATTGCGAAACCGAGACGCTGCGGGCGTTGGGCTGGGCCGGCGTCGACGGCGAGCTCGTGCGCTGGAACGAGCCCGCCACCCGTCTGGCCACGTATGCGGGCTACGTCATCCCCGGCGGCTTCAGCTATCAGGACCGCGTGCGCGCGGGGGCGATCGCAGCCAAGTCGCCGCTCATGGACGAGCTGGCGCGCCAGGCGGAGCGTGGCAAGCCGGTCCTGGGATTGTGCAACGGCGCGCAGATCCTGGTGGAAGCCGGACTGGCCCCGGCCACTGCGGCCGGCCACGTGGATGCCGCGCTGGCGCGCAACAACATCGCCGGCTGGGAGGGCTATCACGCGCGCTGGGTGTTCGTGCGGGCCCCGACGGGAGCGCGCTGCTTCTTCACCGAAGGGCTCGCCGAGCCGCTACCGATGCCCGTCGCCCATGGCGAGGGGCGCTTCTTGTTTGGCGACCCGGCGGTGGACCGCGAGATCGAGCGGCGCGGGCTGCGCGCGCTCGTCTACTGCACGCCCGACGGGGAGGAGGCCGCCGCGTTCCCGGACAACCCCAATGGGTCGACCCACGCCCTCGCCGGGCTCGCCGGGCTCGACGGCCAGGTGCTTGCGTTCATGCCGCATCCCGAGCGGGCGGCACGCCTCTGGCACGTCCCGGAGGACCTGCCCGGCCCCTGGGGCGAGCGCCGCCGGCGTGCGGCGAGCGATTTCGCGGCGCTGTCGGCCGACGGACCCGGCATGCGTTTGTTGCGCGCGTTTGCCCGCCTGGGCGCGCGAGGCGGGTCGTAAGACCGAAGAGGACGGTGCAATCGTGAGCGAGCTGGCCCTGCTCGTGCGCTTCCGCGGCGTGGATCTGGTGGCGATGAGCGCCGCCACTGCGTTGCGCGGCCCGTGCGGTCTGGGCGACCGGCTAGTGGCCGTGCTGCGCGACGACGGTTACGTGCTCGGTGGCGCCGCCACGGCGCGAGCTGACTCTGGCGGCGGCCCGCAGGCGCGCCCGGGTGCTGCGCGCAGCGAGCTACAGGGCGCGCCCCGTCAGTGGGAGCTGGCCTGCCTGGCGCGAGCCGACTGGGTCAATCCCAACAAGCATCGCTACGCCTTCTACGAAGCCGCTCCCGGCGCGCTCGCTGCCGCAACTGCCACGGCCGCCAGCGCGGCGGGCGCCGCCAGCGCGGCGGGCCGTTGGCCGGTGCCGTGGCTGCGAGCGCTGGTGGGGACGGACCGCCGCGATCTGGCCGCGGCGCGCGGTCGTGACGAGCTTGATGCGTGGCTGGCTCCGCCGCCCGTGGGGGGCGCCTGGGCGGTGACGCTCGCGGCGTGGGAGCGCGACCAGCCCGTCGGGCCGTTGCCGCAGGGGCATTGGCCGGCGCCGGACGCGCGCCTGCTGCGCATGCAGCTGTGGACCCTCGTGCTGCGCACCGCGACCGATTCGGAGGCGGCGGCCGTGGCCCAGGAGGCGTCGATCACCCGCACGCGCAGCCAGGGCCTGCTGATCCATCCCCACATCCAGGGCTGGGCGCAGCTGCGGGAACCGATGCCCCTGTCCGAGGAGGTCGCGCGATGAGCGCGCCGTACGCGCCAGGAGATCGTCGCGACGAGGGGTCGCCCGCTGGCGGGGCCCCGGGCGACGGCGCGCTGAACGACGACTGCCCGCGCCGCGCCGTGCCGCAGCGCGATCGCTCGCATGGCCATCCGCCGCACGGCGATCGCCTGCACGGCGATCGCCTGCACGAAGAGTGCGGTATCATGGCCGTGGTGGGCCATCCCGAGGCCGCGAGCCTGGCGGCCATCGGACTGGCCGCGCTGCAGCACCGCGGGCAGGAGTCGGCCGGTCTGGCCGTTGCGGACGGCCACGTCCTCACCTCGTTCAAACAGATGGGACATGTGAGCGACGTGCTCACGCAGGAGGCCGTGGCCGGGCTGCGCGGGCACATGGCCATCGGTCACGTGCGGTACAGCACGACCGGCAGCAGCAACCTGCTCAATGCCCAGCCGATCCAGGTCACCTACAAGCGCGGCAGCCTGGCGGTCGCCCACAACGGCAACCTCGTCAACGCGGCGCAGCTGCGGCGTGCGATGGAGGGCGTGGGCTCGATCTTCAACACGACCAACGACAGCGAGGTGATCCTGCACCTGATCGCGCGCAGCAAGCAGGAGACCGTAGACCGCGCCTGCGCCGAGGCGCTGCGCCAGGTCGAGGGTGCCTACTCGGTGCTCGTGATCGACCCGCAGCAGGTGCTGGTGGCGCGCGACCCGCGGGGCTTCCGGCCGCTCTGCCTGGGCAAGCTCAAGGAGGCCTGGATCGCCGCCAGCGAGACCTGCGCTCTGGATATCCTGGGAGCTACCTACGTGCGCGACGTGGAGCCCGGGGAAATGGTCGTGCTCCACGGCGACGGCGGGCTGGACTCCTACCGATTCGTCGAAGTCACCGAACACGCGATGTGCATCTTCGAGTACGTCTACTTCAGCCGCCCCGACAGCTTCATCTACGGCCGCAGCGTGGACGCCGTGCGACGGCGACTGGGGGAGATCCTCGGGCGCGAGGCCCCCTGCGACGCCGACTACGTGGTCGGCGTGCCCGACAGCAGCAACACGGCGTCTTTGGGCTACAGCCATGCCACGGGCATTCCGTGGGAGCTGGGCCTGATCCGCAACCACTACGTCGGGCGCACGTTCATCCGGCCCACCCAGGAGCTGCGCGACTTCTCCGTGCGCAAGAAGTACAACCCCGTGCGCCGCGTGCTGGAGGGCAAGCGGATCGTGCTGGTGGACGACTCGATCGTGCGCGGGACCACCATGCGCAAGCTGGTGAAGATGGTCCGCGGCGCCGGCGCGCGCGAAGTCCACCTGCGTATCAGCTCCCCGCCCATGACCAATCCCTGTTACTACGGCATCGACACGCCGGTGCGCCGCGAGTTGATCGCCAGCAGCCACAGCGTCGAGGAGATCACGCGTTACATGCGCGTGGAGAGCCTGCGCTACCTGAGCCTGGACGGGATGATGGAGGCCGTTGGCGGGGGCCCCGGCTTCTGCCGTGCGTGCTTCACCGGAGACTACCCGGTGCGCTTCGAGCAGCAGATCTCCAAGGAGGTCTTCGAGGCCGAAGCCGAAGGCGCGCGCCGCCGGCCGACCCGGGCACGCGGCGCCCGGCCCGAGCTGGCGGTCGGCGTGGTGCCGACTGGGGCGGTGGCCGCACCGGACGTTGCCGTAGCCGATCGCACCGATCTCGACTCCGGGGAGCAGGCCGGCGCCGCGCCCGACGCGGGTGAGCCCTCGCTTTCGTTCCTCGAGGATGACGAGTGAGGGCGACGCCGCTCGCGCCGATGGCCGCAGCCGTCGCGCTGCTGCGCGGCGGAGGAGCCGACGACGCCGACGCGTTCTTCGAGGACCGCCGCAGCACGGTCCTGGCCCGCCAGGGCGGCCGGCTCGAGCGCGCCCACAGCGGCCAGGAGATCGGACTGGGCGTCCGGCGGGTGGTGGGCGACCGCACCAGCTACGGGTTTACCAACGAGCTGGACGAGGCGTCGATCCACGCGCTGGCAGCCCAGCTCCACGGGGTAGTGCCCGGCGAGACGATCGAGGCCCTGGTGCCTCCACCCCGCACGTTCGTTGTGCCAGCGCAGCAGGACCCCGACGCTGTCGCGCTGCCGGTCAAGGCCCAGCTGCTGGCCGACGTCGAGCGCTGGGCGCGCGCCGTGGGTCCCCGCCTCTGCGAGGTGCAGGTCGCCTGGTCCGATGTGCGGCGCCGGATCGTGATCGTCAGCGGCGAGGTCGGGCCGGTGGAGGACGACCGGGTGCAGGTCGCCGTCACCCTGCGCTGCATCGCCCGGGATGGCGTGCGGCTGGAGTCCGCCTACGGCGTGATGGGAGGCGCCACGGGCTTCGAGCTGTTCGTACCCGACCGCGTGCGGGCTTGGGCAATGGAGATCGCCGAGCAAGCGGTCCGGATGCTGGGCGCCGCGCCGGCGCCCGCCGGGCCCATGACCGTCGTCCTGCACAGCAGGGCCGGGGGCACGATGGTCCACGAGGCCATCGGGCACGGGCTGGAGGCGGACCTGGTCCAGAAAGGCCTTTCTGTTTATCATGGCAGGGTCGGAGCCCGCGTCGCGGCCCCAGCGATCACGGTGCTCGACGATGCCACGCTCGTCGGCCGCCGCGGCTTCCTGAACGTGGATGATGAGGGAAGCCCGGCCCAGAAGACCGTCTTGGTGGAGCATGGAGTCCTGCGAGGCTTCATGCATGACAGGTTGACGGCCCGGCGGGATGGCGTAGTAAGTACCGGCAACGGACGGCGGGAGTCCTATCGTCACCGACCGATCGTCCGTATGACCAACACGTTGATCGCCCCCGGCGAGCACGAGCCGGGCGCGATCGTACAGGCCACGCCCCACGGCCTTCTGGTGACGAGGATGGGTGGAGGGCAGGTCGACACGACCACCGGAAATTTCGTTTTCAAGGTGAACGAGGCCTTCCTGATCGAGGATGGGAAGGTCGGGGCCCCGGTGAGAGGCGCCACGTTGATCGGAAACGGCCCCACAATCTTGGAGCAGATCGACATGGTCGGCAGCGATCTTGGGTTCGATCTGGGCACCTGTGGAAAGGACGGCCAGGGAGTCCCCGTGGCCGATGCCCAGCCCACGCTGCGTATCCCGTCGATCACTGTGGGGGGCGAGCGAGCCTAGAAACCCGCCGCCTCCTTCGACCAATGGCATTGACGCTCGGAAACGCCCGTGACCTACGACCACCCTGTGGTGGCTGGCGGGCGAAGGGTCGATCCGGAGCTGGCCCGGATGCATCGGCTGCTCGACGAGGAGATTCTCCCTCGTCTTGAGCGCCCGGGACGCTTCATCGAGCCACTGCGGGCTCGCCGGATCGAGCTGGAGCCCGCGAACACGCACCAACCGCTGCTGCTCTGGCCTTCGCTGCCAGAGAGCGCCGACGTCTGCTCGCCCCCGTTCCGGCTGCGCGACGCGCTCGAGCGGCAGGCGGGCGTCTCCTTCCACGTCGCCTACCTCCCGCCACCGGATCTGCTCGCGGAGCTCGTCCGCCAGCGCCTACAGCCGTTCTCGCTGCCCGACTGGATCCCGCTGCTCCAGCATCCGCTGTGGCTGGTCTGGCTGGAGGAGCCGACCCAGCTCGTAGGTCTTCTGGCGCTTCTGAGAGTCCAGGCCCTGGCCGGGCGCGCGAGCGAGCGGGCCGCGCAGTCGCCGCTGCTACTGGCCGCAGGGCCTTGCGCCGCCAGTCTGCCGCAGCTGGCGCGCGTGTTCGCCGACGCGGTTCTGGCCATCGGCACGGTGGAGGCCGCCGCACAGGCCGTGGTTCTCCTGCTCGACCACGAGATGGCGGACCTGCGCCGCGGCCTGCGCGCGCTGGCGACCGCCGGCCGAACCGTCGAGCCCGCCGTCCGGATCGACCCTCGTCGCACGGCCGGCGACGCGGCGCAGGTCTGCGACACAGCACCAGGCCACGACACAGCACCCGGGCACGACGCCAGGCCGGCCGACGACAATGGGCAGCCGGGCAGCGCTGGGCTGGCCATCGGCAGCGCGCCCGGCCTCAGCACGAGTCCGGTCGGCAGCCCTGCGCCGGTCAGCTCCGGCAGCGCGAGAGTTGCCCTGCCGGTTTTCGCGGGGCACCTGGCCCCGCCCTGGGTGGAGCAGCAGCGCGGGCGCGCGGTGCTGCACCTGTGGGCCGCCAGCGCGCGACTGCGGGCCGCGCTCGGTCTGATCGACGGCCAAGAGTTGCAGGTGGCGTGCGAAAGCCTGCTCGCGCGCAAGCAGGGCCAGCTCACCGTTCGGCTCGCGGTCGGGCTGCCCCAAGAGGACGCGCGCGACCGCGCCGCGATCCGACCCTTGGTGGAGCAGCTGCAGGCCCTCTGCGCGGCGTCGGGAATGGGGCTCAGCATCTCGGTGGTTCCGTACCTGGCACCTGATGCTCCGCCGCACCCGTCGCCGGCGTGGCGCGACTGGGAAGCACAGCGCGAGTCCTTGAAGGGAGACGGCGCGCGACCGTTGCAGCAGGCGGATCCACTGGATGAAGACACTGCGTGGATCTGCGGTGCGCTCGCGGCGGGCAGCGCCGACCTCGCGACGGTCGTGGAGGACGTGGTGCGCCGCGCGCCGCTGACGCCCGGGCGGCCGCTCGCGCACGATCGGCAGGTGTGGCAGCTGGCGCTCGCCGCCTCAGGGCACGCCCCCACGACGGCGGCCGCTGTGGCCGGCGAAGTCGGCGCTGGGGCGCGACCGGCCGAGGCAGCGGCCGAGCGCACGGGGCTGGAGGGATTGGTAGGCCTGGTGGCAGAACAGCAGGCCGCACAGCAGCCCGGACAGCAGTCCGGATCGACGGCGAACGCGACGCCGGCAACGGCGCACAGCGCGCCCGGCGCTCCTGCCGCACGCACGGTGGCCCGCGAGGAGGGCGTCCGCGCGCTTTCCGATCGCTGGCGCCGTTGGCAGACGCTGGTGCCGCGCTACTTCGAGTATCGCGTGCAATATGAGAAGCGCGGACGGCTGCGCCATCTCAACCACAGGGAACTGTCGGAGGCGTTCCTGCTGGCGTGCGAGCGCTCGGGGCTCCCGCTGGCCATCTCGGGCGTGGCCCGGCCGCGCCCTAAGGTGACGTTCGGACCGCCGCTTCCGGCCGGGGTCGAAGGGTGTCAGGAATTCGTCGACCTGAGCCTCACCCACAAGACCCCGCACCTGCTCCCGTTGCTCAACGAGTGGCTCCCCGAAGGGTTGCAGGCGACCCACGCACGGTGGGTCCCGCCCGGGGGGAGCTGCGGATCCCTGACGCAGCTTGTGGTCGCCCACTACGAGGCTGACCTCCCCGCGCCCTGCTGGCGCGACCGGATGGCGGACGTGGCCGCGCTGGAGCGGCGCGTGCGCGAGCTGCAGGACGGCGGGCAGTGGCCGGCGCCGTCGCGGGAGGGGATCGATCCCAAGGCTCGGGTCACGGAACTCCGTCTGAAGCCGCAGGGCGACGGCGCCGCGGTCCTGGCGTTTGCGCTGGACCTCGCCGCACCCGGGCCGAAGCTGGGCGCGTTGGAGCTGCTCTCGCTGCTCCTGGGCGACCTCGTCACGGACGTCCGCACACTACGGGTCCGTCGGACCCGCCTCCTCGCGCGCCGCCAGGCGCAGCCCGGCGTGCTCTTGACACCGATCGAGCTGATCGCGGCGGCAAAGCGTGAGCTGAGAGACAAAGCCAAACACTGCGCGTGAACGCGCCGAGGCATGATGCAAAAGGAAATCATCGTCAACTCCACCCCCAACGAGATCCGCGTCGGGATCCTGGAGGATCACGACCTCGTGGAGTTCTCCATGGAGCGCGCCGATTCGCGGCGCATGGTGGGCAACGTCTACAAAGGTGTGGTGACCGCAGTCCGTCCCGGGCTGCAGGCCGCCTTCATCGATATCGGGGTCGACAAGGCCGGCTTCCTCCACGTCAGCGACCTGGTCCACGACTCGCCCGATGACGACGAGGAAGCGGGCCGTGGCCGCCGCGGGCGCGGCCGCCCGCGTGAGGGCCTGCGCCCAATCGAGAGCATGATCAGGGAAGGGGACACCATCCTCGTCCAGGCCACCAAGGAAGCCATCGGCACCAAAGGGCCCCGTCTCACGGCGGACATCAGCCTGCCCGGGCGGTTCCTGGTGCTGATGCCCATGGGCGACCACGTGGGCGTCAGCCGCAAGATCGAGGATCGCACGGAGCGGGGGCGGCTCAAGGAGCTGCTCGCCAGCCTGCGTCCGGCCGAAGGCGCCTACATCGTGCGGACCGCCGGCGAGGGGATCAGCGAAAAGCTTCTGCGCAACGACATGGAGTACTTGCGCAACCTGTGGGATCAGCTCAAGGAGCGGGCCACCCCGGCCAAGGCTCCTGCCCTGGTCCACGAGGACGTCGGTCTGATGGTGGGAATGGTGCGCGACATCTTCACCGACGACGTCACGGCGCTGCACATCGACAACAAGGAGGACCACCAGCGCCTGGTCGAGTACGTGAAGACCTTTGCCCCGGAGCTCAAAGATCGCATCCACTACTACGCCGGCGACTCACCCATCTTCGACAAGTTCGGCATCGAGGCCGAGCTCAAGCGCAGCCTGGAGCGGAAGGTCTGGATGAAGAAGGGCGGCTACATCGTCATCGACGAGGCCGAGGCCCTGGTCGCCATCGACGTGAACACCGGCCGCTACACCGGCAAGAAGAACCAGGAGGAGACGATCCTCCAGACGAACATGATGGCCGCCCGGGAGATCCCCCGCCAGCTGCGCTTGCGCGACATCGGCGGCATCATCGTGATCGATTTCATCGACATGGAGAACGAGAACGACCGGCGCAAGGTGCTCAACGAGCTGCGCACCCATCTCAGACTCGACCGCAGCCGCACCAAGACGTTCGCCGTGAGCGAGCTGGGGCTGGTGGAGATGAGCCGCCAGCGTGTGCGCGAAAGCCTGCAGACTCTCCTCTCCGACGACTGCCCGTTCTGCCAGGGGACCGGACAGGTGCTCTCGCTGGACACACTGGCGAACAAAGTGGAGCGCTTGCTCATCAAGGCGGGTGCCACCACCGCGGAGCGGACGCTGCAGGTCCAAGCCAATCCAAGCCTGGCCATCCATCTGCTCAACGAGCGCCACGAGGGCATCGCGCAGATCGCCACCCGCTACGACATGAAGCTTGATATCCTTGATGACCCGCGGATCCACCGCGAGGATTTCAAGATCGTGTCGCTGGTCCGGCGCAAGGACCTCACCACCGAGCTCGACGGGGTTCCGGCTGGCGCGTTCGAGACGCGCCGCCGCCACGTCGGCGAGCTGCGGCGCGGACCGCGCGACGACCGCCGGAGCGATCGCCGCGAGCGCGGCGAGCACGCCGAGCCCGGCGACCGTGCCGAGCGCGGTGAGCGCCGGGAGCGCGGCGAGCGCGCCGACGGCGAGCGCGGTGGCGGGCGGATGGCGGAGCGGGGGGGCGCGCGCGGGCGGGGACGCTCGGCGCAAGCCTCGGCGGAGGGCGGGCGCGGACGTGAGCGTGGCCGGGGTCGTGACCGCGATCGGGACGCCACGCGCGACACTACCCGTGATGTGACCCGTGACCGCGACACGAACCGCGATGTGACCCCTGACCGCGACGCCAGCCGCGATGCGACCCGCGACGCCACCCGCGACGTCAGCCGCGATGCGACTCGCGACGTCAGCCGCGACCGCGACGCGACTCGCGACGTCAGCCGCGATCGTGACGTCAGCCGGGACCGTGGTCGCGGTCGCGACCGCGGGCGGGACCGCGGCACCGAGCGCGCGGGGCGCGACGTTCGCTCCGGGCGGGTACCAGGTGCCCGGTCCGACGAGGCCGCGACGCCTCCCGAGCTGGAAGGACGTCGCGATCGCGCCCGGCGCGCTGCCGCCGGAGACGATCGTGACGATCGGGTGGATGCGCGCGACACCGGCGCCCCGCGGCCAGAGACGGCCGAGGATCGCCCGCGTGGACGCCGTGGCAGGCGTGGACGCCGCCGCAGTGAGGAGCGTCCGGGGGGGCCGGAGACCGGGCGCCCGGAGGCTGAGGGCGAATCCATCGGGGGCGAGCGTTCGACGGGATCACCGCTCGAGCGCGCCCGCCCGGCGGAGCTGCCCTTCGATGCGCCGGGCGCAGATTTGGACGACGACTTCCGTGTGAGGACGGGCCCGGAAACGGGTGGGGACGAGGAGGTCGGCGACATCGCGGGAGCAGTGCTGCGGGAACCCGACGCAGGGCTGTCTGGACGGTCGCGGCGCCGGCGCCGGTCACGATTCGCGGCGGCCCGCCGGAGCGAGGAGGGCGCGCCTGTGCGCGAGGAGGGTGCGCCTGTGCGCGAGGAGGAATCCAGGCCGGTGCGCGGCGACGCACGCAGCGACGCGCGCGGCAAGGGCGGGCGCAGGGCCGAGTCCGGGCGCCCGGCGGACGAGTCCAAGCCATCGGACTCAAGGACCGACTCCAGACCGTCGGACGGCCGATCCGACGACAGGGCTTTCGATCCCAGGGCAGCCGCTGGTAGGCCGCCGGACGTCCGGGTGTCAGACTTCAGGCCGGCCGAGGCCAGGCCTGCCGACGTCCGGCCGTCCGCCGATCAGGGGCCGCCGGCGAACTGGAGCCTCGAGCCAGGCTCGGTCGAGGAGGCGCCGGTGTTCGAGCCGGCGCTCGAAGGCGCCATCGGGGACGAGCCTGGGGGCGACCTGGCGCGGTCGCGCCACCGCCGCCGCCGCCGCCGTGCCGCGCGCCTGCCGCGACCCCCGGCTGCCGGCGGTGGGGCCGAGGGGGGCCCCGCGGTCAAGACGCCGTCTCCAGATGACACTCCGTAGGCCGGCGGATCGGCGGTCCGCGGCCAGGCCGTGCACCCGGCGCGCGGGCTCGTGGGCCGCGGATCGACGACCCGGCCCCTAGGCCGACGGATCGACGGCGTCGACCTCGGCGAGGGAAGCGAACAACGGCAGCGGCCCGGGGGCGACCCTGGGCCGTTTCCGTGGGCTCGTCGTGGAGCGCGGGCGCGCCTGCGCCGCGGAAGGCGTCTGCGGCCGCCCCTCCGCCTGCGCCGCACCGGCGTCCGCCTGCGCCGCGTCGTCGTCGTCAGCGTCATCGGCGTCGGTGCCGCACGCCGCGAAGCGGGCGCCCATCTGCTCGGTGTTCTCCAGCGCCTCCAGATAACCCTCCGCGCGCTCGGCGCGCGGCGAGCGGCGCATCAGCTGCTGGAAACGCGCGCCGTGGTCGCTGACCAGGAGGTGGGCCAGCTCGTGCAGCAGCAGGTGGTCCAGCACCCAGACCGGGTGCCCGATCAGCCGCGCGCTGATCAGGATGCTGCCCAAGGGACGGCCATCCCCGCCGCGGCCCACCGTGCAGCTCCCCCACCGCTTGTGCTGGCGGCGGCTGAAACGCGCCGTGAACCGAGGCAGGTGCACGTCACCCAGGACGGTGTGCGCGACGCGGGTGGCGCGGGCTTGCAGCGCGTCGTTGTCGAACACGCTACGTCGACGCAGCTGTCGCCACAGGCGCTCCCGCAGCGCCGGCAGCGTGCGCTCCAGCTCGGCGCGCGACAGACGGCGCGGCACGTGCACGACCATCTGCCCCTGATGCAACGAGATCTCGATCGTCCGCCGGCGCTCGCGCAGGACCTGCACGTGCGGTGGAAAGGGATCGGCCGCGGGCGGTGCCGGTCGGCTAGTGGCGGCTGGCTTCACGGAGAATCTTGCGCTCCTGCTCGGTGAGGCTCTGGATTCCCTGCGACGAGATCTTGTCCAGGATCTCGTCGACGGTCCGCACGTGCCGCTGCAGCTCCTCGTGCCGGCGGATGTTCCGGCCCAGGGTCCAGCGGGCACGCGTCGCGCGCAGCTTGCGCGTCATGGCCGCGGGGCGCCAATCCAGCTTCAGGTAGACGAAGCCGAACAGCATGCCCCCCACGTGGGCGAAGTGGGCGATGCCATCCTGCGCCTGGGATAGCACGCCGATCAGGTCGATGGCCACGAAGATCGCCACCAGATACTTGGCCTTCAGCGGGAAGACCATGTAGAAGAGCACCTCGCGGTCTGGAAAGGTCATTCCATACGCCAGCAGGATGCCCAGCACCGCGCCGCTCGCGCCGATGGTGATGAGCGGGCTGTGGGGCGACGCGACGCAGGTGGTGATCGCGCCGCCCACGCCGCACAGCAGGTAGTACCGCAGGAAGGCGCCGCTGCCCCACGCCGCCTCGACGGCGGTCCCGAACATCCACAGCGTGAGCATGTTGAACAGCAGGTGGAGCGTGCCACCGTGCAGGAACATGTAGGTCACGAACCGCCACAGCTGCAGGTGGCCCCACACCTCGGCGGGCACCAGGCCGAAGCTCACCTCGGCGCCCCAGTGGGCCAGGAGGCCGATGACATAGATCCCGACGTTCGCGATCAGCAGCGCCTTGACCACGGGGGTCATGGGCAGACCGGGGCTGAGGCCGTATCCTGTGCCGGTTTTCCAGACGCGCGATCGCCGCATGGGTGACATCTGCTCGCAGGGTCGGGGCGTTGGGGAGGAGGGGCGGGCCCACACCCGGCGCCTCCGCGGCCCACGATAGCACAGGTCGCGCCAGGCGGCCCCTGACCGGGAGCCGCCCGCGCAGAAAGGCCGGACATGGCAGAACGGGGCGCGCAGCGGCACGTGGAGCGCAGCGCGGAAGGGCGGGCGGAACGCGGTGGGGAAGGGCGCGGCGAAGGGCGCGCGGAACATCGCGTGGAGCGGCGCAACGTCGTGGTGTTCGGCAGCTCCCGGATCACGCCCGACAGCGAGGACTACCGCCTGGCCTACGCCGTCGGCCGCGCGGTGGCGGAGCGCTGCCTGGGGCTGGTCTCGGGCGGTTACGAGGGCGCGATGGGTGCAGCCAGCCGGGGCGCCTCGTCGGCCGGGGGGGCGGTGGTCGGAATCACCACCTCGATCTTCGGCGACCGCGAGCCCAACTCGTTCTTGAGCGAGCACCGCGTGGAGCCCGACTACCTTGCCCGCATGCGCTCGATGGTGCGCCACGGGGATGCCTTCGTGGCGCTCCCCGGCGGGTTGGGAACGCTGTCCGAGCTCACGACCGCCTGGTGCCTGGCGACGATCGGTCAGGTGCGCGGGCCGATCTGGGTGTTCGAGCATCCCTGGCGCCCGCTCGCTGAGGCCATCCAGGAGCTGCCCGAGGTGGGCGACGGGTTCATTGCGCACCTCAACTGGGTCGCCGACGTGACAGCGCTAGAGCGGGAGCTCGATCGGTGGGTGGCGACGCCGGCGTAGCGGCGTCGTGGACGGCGGCAAAGCCGCAGGGCTATGGCGGACGTCAGCGAGGGCGTAGGGCTGTCGTAGCTGGTGTCCCGGGCGGTCAGGGCACGAACACTTCGCCCTCGGGGCACTGCATAAGCTCCTGCATCAGCCCTTCCAGCCCGATACGGCTGAGCTCGCGGTTGGCCACCTGCAGCGCGCGCAGGTACTGCGCGGGCTCGGTGACCTCCAGCTCCAGCAGGTTCGCCGTCTGCTCGACCTCCGACTGCACCTTGACGACCAGCTGCTCGAGCTGGCGGCTGTTGATGCGCAGCGTTTGCAGGAGCTGGTTGAAGGTCAGCGGCAGATCGCTTTCCCCGTCGTCGCCGAGGTGGATGGAGCGGCAGATCTGGACGGCGTCGTTGAGCAGCCCGATCACGCGCCGCGCCTCGGGCAGCACCCCTTGCTCCCGGCCAGGCTCGAGGTGGTAGCGGACCACCTGCACGAGCAGCTCGGGGAGGTTCCACTCGCTGAGGATGCGCGCCCCCAGCTCCGCGTGATTGAAGCCGAAAGTCATCTCCTCGGCCGCCGGCAGCGGGATCTGCTTGTCGCGCGCCAGACGCACCGCCCTCGTGAACTGCACGTGCTCCTTCTGGTCGAGGACGGACTTGCCCACGTCGTGGAGGATCCCGGCCAGGTAGGACTCCTGCTCGGCCCCCTTGGCGGTGTGCTGCGCGAGGATCTGGGCGCTGGTGGCCACGCCCAGGATGTTCTTCCAGAAGGCCACGCGGTCGAAATCGGGGTCGCTCACGGCCGGCCGCGACGGGAAGACGTCGTGCAGCGTGACGCACAGCGAGATCGTCCGGACGCGGTCCAGGCCCAGGCGCACGAGGGCCGGCCGCAGCTCCGTCACCTCGTGGCCGCGGGCCATCGCCGCGCTGTTGGCGAGGGCGAGGAAGCGCAGGGTGAGCGCGGTGTCCTTCTCGATGATCTCGGCGAGCTCGGAAAGCTCGATCTCGGGATCGCTGGCGCGGGAGATCACCTGGGCGGCGACGGCCGGCAGGGTCGAGACCTCGTCCACCAGCTCGTTGAGGCGCAGCAGACGGTTGGTTCCCATGGCACCTCCGGGGGATGGTGGCTCCGGGGGACGGCCGCCCGCGGTCGGCGGTAGCCCGTTGCTTCGGCGCACTCCGGCCCGCTCCAGTGATCGGCCGCCGGGCGGCCGGCCTTGAGCCCGGCCTTGCGGTAGCACGGCGATGCAATCCGGGGGCCTATGGTATATTCGTGATGTGTAGACCGGCCCTCTGGGGGGCCGCGGATCCACGTCGGCAAGGAGCGGAGACATGCGCCACGACAAGAAGGTCCTGGTCGTCGGAACCGGGACGATTGGCGAACCCCTGATCGGGCTGCTCGCGCATTTCAAGAAGGACCTCGGGCTGGATGAGGTCATGTTCCACAAACGGACCCCGCTGCTTCCCGACCGCTCCAAAGTCCGCGACCTCATCCAGCGTGGCGCCCATTTCGTCAGCGACGCCGAGCGCCGCGCCGATTTCCAGCGCATCGGGCTGGAGCCGGTGGCGACCCTGGACGAGGCCCTCGAGCAGGTGCGGGTGGTCATCGACTGCACGCCCGCGGGCAACACGATGAAGCAGGAGATCTACAACAACTACGTCTCCAACGTGGACCTGTTCATCGCCCAGGGCAGCGAGTTCGGATTCGGAAAGATGTACGCGCGCGGCATCAACGACCGCGCTCTGATCCACGGCGAGGACCGGTTCGTCCAGGTGGTCAGCTGCAACACCCACAACCTGGCGGTGCTGGTGAACACGCTGGGCCTCAGCGAGGGCAAGGACAACCTCGAGTCGGGCCGTTTCGTCTGCCTGCGGCGCTGCAACGACCTCAGCCAGGACGACAAGTTCATCCCGTCGCCGGAGGTGGGTACGCACAAGGACCCCCGCTTCGGCACCCACCACGCCCGCGATGCCTACCACCTGTTCAAGACGCTGGGGCTAGAGCTGAACCTCTATTCGTCGGCCATGAAGATCAACACGCAGTTCATGCACGTGCTGCACTTCACCATCCGGGTCAAGAAGCCCACTACGCTCGAGTCGCTGGTGGAGCGCATCCGCGCCAACGACCGGATCGCGACCACCTACAAGATGACGGCCAACGCGATCTTCAGCTTTGGGCGTGACCACGGGTTCTACGGCCGCATCATGAACCAGACCGTCATCCCGACCGAGACGTTGGCGCTGACCGACGGCGGCCGCGAGATCGTCGGCTTCTGCTTCACGCCGCAGGACGGCAACGCCATCCTCTCTTCGGTGGCAGCGACGGAGTGGGCGCTGTATCCCGACGAGTACGAGGACCGGATCCAGGCGCTGAAGCCGTACTTCTTCGACGAGGTGTAGGCGGGAGCGCGGGAGGCGTGGCCGCGGGCGCCCGCCGGCACCCGCCGACGCGCTCGTTCTCGCCGCGCAGCTCGCTCAGAGCGGGCGCAGGGCGGCGCGGACCGGAGAGGCATCCAACCCCATCCAGCGCAGCGGCAGGGCGATCAGCTCGTAGGGGCCGGGCTGCACGTGGGCGAGCACCAGATTCTCCAGGATCGCAATGCGGGCGGCTGCAAGGATGTGGTGGCTGGGGAGGTCCTTGCTGTCGAACGGGTCGATCGACGGCGTGTCCAGCCCCACGAGCAGGGCTCCGCGGTCCACTAGATAGCGCGCGGCGTCGGGCGCGAGGGCGACAAACGCGCGCGGAAACTCCTGATCGATCTGCGGGCGCGTCCGCAGCAGCACGCGCGGAGTGCGCGCGAAGTCGCAGCCTGCAAGACCCCGCGGGCCCACCAGCCCCTGGGTGGGGCCATCCATCACCCAGCACGGGCCACAGTAGCGCTCCAGTTCGACCTCGCCGATTCCTGGTCCCTGCGGATCGAAATGCAGCGGCGCATCCGCGTGGGTGCCTACGTGCGGGCTGGCCTGCACGGCCGAGACGTTGCACGAGTCGCCGCGATCCATGCTCCACGTCCAGCGGTACGAGAACGGCGTGTCGCCGGGCCACGCCCCCGTGGACGGCGAGACGGGTTGGCTGATGTCGATGAGTCGCCCGAGTTCCATGCGGTCAGCTTAGCAGCCGCGAGGGCTGGGGGCGAGTGGCTGGCAGAGCGGTACTGGCGGTGCGGTGTTGGCGGCGCGGTGTTGGCGGCGCGGGGGTTGGGGGCGAGTCGCCGACGGCGACGCGTCGCCCTAGCTCGACGCCAGCAGCCGGTCGTAGACGGCCTTGGCCTCGTCGAGGTCCTTGTTGCCCGGGTCCGCGGCGCGCATCACATGGAGGTACGTCGTGAGCGCTGAGAGGGCACCGTCGTTGTCGCCGAGTTTCGCCAGAGCCAACCCAAGCACGCGGTTGGCGGTGGGATTGGTCGGGATGACGGCGATCACTTTCTTGGCCAGCTCGACGGCCGTCTGGTTCGCGCCTCCCTGCAGCTCCACCTGGGCTACGGCCGCGTAGTAGTACACGAGGTCCTTGTCGGGCTTATCGCTGTTCTTGAAGGCCGCGATCGCGAGTTCGGTTGCCTGATCGTGCTTGCCGGTGAGCGACAGCAAGCGCGCGCGCAGCAGCTTGGAGGAGAGGGCGATGTCACCCGAGTCCTGCTTGCCCACGTAACCCGGCTTGCTCTTCTCCAACAGCGCCCAGAAGGAGTCGTAGGCGTCCAGGCTGGCGGCGGCATCGTCGAACTTGGCGAGCTCCATCTGAGAATAGGCGCGCATGGCGTAGATGCGTGGCTCCAGGGCGAGGAACGCGAGATCGGGTGCGGACGGGAAGGGCAGGAACTTCTGTGTGCGCGTCAGGACATCCTCGTAGCGCTTGGCGTCGAGGTCCACGCTGATCTGGGCCAGCTCCCACTGGCGGTCCTGCTTGATATGGCTGAACACCTCGTGGGCCGTGTCGAGCACCAGGTGCCCCTGCTTGTACTGACCGGTCGTCGCGAGCACTTGCGCCAGCATGAGGGCTGAGTTCGTGAACTCCGGCTGGATGCGCAGCGCCTCGAGGTATTGTGCGATCGCCTCTTCGTAGCGCCCTGCCTTGAGATAGATCTCGCCGAGGCTATCGTGGGGATTGGGCTGATTGGGGGCGTAGTACGCGTAGCGCTGCAGGCTGGCGACGGCAGCGTCGAAGTTACCGCGCTCCATCTCGACGTAGCCCATCAGGTTGTGGATGGTCACCCGGGTGGGATCGGCCGCCAGCGCCTTCTGCAGCAGCGCGGCCGCTTCATCGAGCTTGCGCTCGTCGCGCCACAGCCGCGTCGCCTGCAGCATCATGGTCTCGGGATTTTCGGGGTACTTCTTCAGCAGGTCGTCGAGGGCGGCGTTGGTGGCCTTGTGGTCGCCGTCCATCTCGGCCTTGCCCTCAGCGATCAACAGGCACTCCAGCTCCGTGCAGCCCTTGCTCAGCCGCGCGGCGCGCGCCAGGGCGTCGTCGCGCTCCTTCATCCAGCGCAGGGTGTTGTACGTGCGCGCCAGGCCGAGGTAGGCCATGGCAAAGGTGCTATCCGCGCTGACGGCCTTGAGGTAGGCGTCCCGGGCGGCCAGGTGGTCCCAGCGCTCCGTGAGCTCCCGGCCCTGGAGGTAGTCGTGATAGGCCTCTTTCGATCGGGTCGTGACCTCGCGCCTCTCCCGCGGCCAGGCCACGACAGCCACCGCAGTGGCCAGCACCACCCCGACGCCGATCCAGAGCAGTCGACGCATGAGCGTTCAACTCCTTGCCAGTGAATCCGTTACAGCGACCATAGCCGCGCGCTCGCCGCTGCACGCGCCACGGCGACGCGGTGAGCCGTCTAGGGCACCGCGGAGTGTACGCCCCGGCAGCACCACAGGTTGCGCCTGCTTCCCAACAAGCCTGGCCGCCCGCGCCCCGTCGGTCGGCCCACCCCTCGCCCTACACCCCGATGGCCCGCAGCACGATCACGGTCAGGTCGTCGTCCGTCCGGCTGTCGGCGCAGTGGGCGAAGACCGCGTCCCGCAGGGCGTTGGCGATGTCCTCCGCTTCCCAGTCCGCACACTCCCCGACCACCTTGAGCATGCCTCCCGTCCCGAACTGCTCGCCTTGGGGGTCCGTCGCCTCGGTGACCCCGTCGGTGTACAGGATCAGCAGGTCCCCGGGCACGAAGTCCACTTCGGCCTCGGGGTACTCGATCCCAGGGAACGCTCCCAGCGGGGTGGCTCCCTCCTGCAGCCAGACGCAGCGGCCATCGGCCCGGCGCAGCAGCGCCGGGTTGTGGCCCGCATTGCTGTAGATCAGCGTGCGCCCCGCGGGCCTGACCGCCACCCAGAACAACGTCGCGAAACGGTCGGCGTCGGTGTTCTCGTAGAGCGTGTGGTTCACGGCCGTCAGGATCGCGGCCGGGCTGCTGTGGATCGTCGCCAGCGCCCGGATCGACGCTTGCAGATTGCTTGCCAGAAGCGACGCTGGCAGCCCCTTGCCCGAGACGTCGCTCACGATGAATCCGACCTTGCCGTCGGAGAACGGGATGAAGTCGTAGTAATCGCCGCTCACCTGCGCCGACGGCAGGTTGAGAGCGGCCACCTGGAAGCCCTGCACCTCCGGCACGCTGCGCGGCAGCAGGCGCTGCTGGATCGACCGCGCGGTCGCCAGCTCCTCCTCGAGGCGCTTGCGCTCGATCACTTCGTCGTAGAGGCGCGTGTTCTCCAGCTGGACGGCCATCTGGCCTGCGACGATCGTCAGCAGGTCGAGTTCCTCGCCGTTGTACGGCGAATCGCTCAGCTTGGGCCCGAGGCAGAGCGCGGCCACGAGCCGATCGCCAGCGAAGGCTGGCACGACGGTGGAGAGGCCCGCCGCGCGCAGCGTCTCGATCTCGACGGGCAGCTGCTGATAGCCCTGCCCTTCCCGGACGGGACGGCTGATCTCCAGGGCCAGCATCTCGTGGGTCATGGGGACGCGGCGGCGCGCCAAGATCCCAGTGAGGTCGTGCAACGGGCGTCCGGGCGGGTCGCCGTCCTGCCCGCACTCCATGCACAGGACGCCTTCTTTCGCCGGGACCAGCGCGAAACGACTGGGGTGCAGCAGCGACGTGACCGAGCCGCGCACCAGCTCCTCCAGCGCTGGACGCTCGATGGTGCGCGGGATGGAGAGCGACAGCTCGTTGAGCGCCTGCTGCATGTCGTGCTTCTCGCGGAAGAACCGCCTGTCGAGGAACTCCTGGATGCGGTCGCGGGCCGGAGTGAACGCCGCTGCGATCAGCAGGGTGGCGATGATGGCCACGAGCTGGCTGTTCTGCCCGGAGAGATTCAGGACGGTGCGCCCCACCAGCACCACGATCACCAGGTATGCGCCGACCACGATGCCCGTGAGCACCGCGTAGACCAGCGACCGGCGTACGATGACCTCGACGTCCATCAGCCGGTAGCGTGCGATGGAGTAGCCAAAGCTCACGGGCACCAGCACCATGGGCACGGCCCCCAGCAGAGCGAAGCGTTGCCGTCCCAGCAGGATCTGCGCTGCGATGTTGAAAATCAGAAAGGGCAGCACGCCCAGCACCGTGCCCAGCGTGAGCACCTTCACGCGCTGGCGCAGCAGGGGGTCGCGGCTGCTGAGGTAGTTGGCCACCAGGCTGGTCAGTCCGCCGGTGAAGTACAGCCCCAGCGCGAGCTGCTGCGCGCCGGAGATCTGTGCGGGACGGCTGCCGAAGAACTGGTTGTGGGTGAATTGGATATAGAAGAGCAACGGCAGCACGTACACCGCCGCGGCCAGCCAGCGGCGGCGCCGCATGAACTCGCGCTCGCGTGGGAACGCCAGGAAGAAGTGCAGGAAGAGCGGCGGGACCAGCAGGCTGCTCAACGCGCTGAGGTTGGTGGAGAGCAGCTCGGCCAGGTAGTATTCGGTGGTGCGCTCGCTGGCCGAGAAGAAGAACACCATGAAGACCGAGCACAGCAGGTAGAAGAGGCGGGCCGCCTTCTGATGCGAGTTCTTCCAGAACACATAAAGGCCGACCAGGAAGTAGACCAGCCCGAGCCCGCAGTAGATCCAGTACGTGGACAGATCGGTGGCTCGCGTACTCGCCAGCACGATCTGGACGGGCGCCACCACCGGCCCGCGGCGCACGATGTACGAGAGGGTGTCGCCGACCGCGTGCTGCTGGAGCAGCGTCGCGGCGTGGCCGGGCGAGCGGATCGGGGTGTGGGCGATGCCCTCGATCACGTCGTCGATCTGCAGGCCGGCGGCGTCGGCGGGGCCGCCCGGCAGCAGTCCGATGACGCGGATCTCCTTGCCGCCCAGCAACCAGAATGCGCCGTCGGTGGGGCGCACCTGGGTGGCGTCGAGCACGCAGATCCCCACTGCCAGCAGGGCGATGAGACTCACGCCCAGCAGGAGCAGGCGGCTACCTCTGGGGCGCGACATCCGGGAGGCCCTCACCGGTCCGATGGCTCATCGTGGTAGCGGAAGCTTGCGTACGGGGACACGCACGGACATGGTAGTCCGAAGTCGCCGGGCGTCCCATCACCAGTATTGAGACGCACGAGGGGGGTGGCGAGGTTGCCCCCTGACCGGGGCCTGTCGTACGCTGCCCTTGAGATGCCCCTCGTACCGTTCGCCAGATCCATCGCGATGCCCGTCCAGATGGCCCCCGCCTCCGCCATGGACCTGGTCGCTTCCCAGCCAGCCGCACCTGCCTTCGGGGGTCTGGCCACCCGCGTCCCCAAGGATTCGACCGCCTGCGGCCCCACGGATCCGGTTGCCGCCATCCCCACGGATCCGGCCGCCCACGCCTGCTGGGGTCCGACCGCCGGAGCTGCGTCATGAGCGCCGGCACCGAGCCGCTCGCCCTGCGCGCGTTCATCGCAGACCTGCTGCAGGAGGCCGGCGAGCGGGTCGCCCGGGGGTTCGGCACGACCGGACCGCTCACGTTCAAGCGCGGGCGCGAGGCGATCACCCCGATCGACAGTGAGGTCGAGGGGGTGCTCGTGACCCGCATCCGCACACGATTTCCGGAACATCGGATCTGCGGCGAGGAGCGCGGAGAGAGCGGCGCCCGCCATTCGCGCTGGGAGTGGCAGCTGGATCCCATCGACGGGACGCTCAACTACTCGCTGGGCATCCCGTTCTTCAGCGTCAGCATCGCCGTGTCTGACGGCGGGGGTGTGCTCGCGGGCGGCGTGATCGACCCGCTGCGGGGCGAGCTCTTCCTGGCGGCGCGCGGGAGCGGAGCCGTTCTCGGGCAGCAGCGCATCCACCCCAGCGACCGCCGCACCCTCTCGGAAGCCATCGTCAGCACGCAGCTGTCGTCGCGCGGCCTGTTCGTGCGCGAACCGGCGCTGCTGCAGGCGCTCCACACGAGGGCGCTCAAGACACGGCGTCTGGGCACGATCGCCCTGGAGCTGGCGTACGTGGCTGCGGGCCGGCTCGACCTGCTGCTGGCCGGCAAGAGCGTGCCCCAGAACATCTATGACGTCGCCGCGGGGCTCCTGCTTGTGCACGAGGCGGGCGGCCGCGTGACCACGGGCGACGGCACCCCGTTCGGCCCGGCCTCCATCGAGCTGCTGGCCAGCAACGGGCACGTTCATGACGAAGCGCTCGAACTGCTGCGGCCCTTCCTCGCGCGCCGCGCCGGGTCGGGTTCGGCGGCGACAACCACGGCCTCCTCATCGCCCCAGTCCACGGCACCGGCGACGCCCCCGGCAGGGGGGTCCACTGCGCCGGCGACGCCCCCGGCATTGGGGTCCACCGCATCGGCGGTGCCCCCGGCGCCCTCGTCCTCGGCAAGCTAGCGGCCGGAGGGCTGCCTTGGGCTGGGCACCTCCTCCGCAGCGGCCATCAGTTGGTTTCCTGCTCGTGCTGCTCACCGCCGTGGCCGTGCGCGTGGTGGCGCTGCTCCAGGCGCGCCATGCGCCCTTCTGGACG
Source organism: Candidatus Krumholzibacteriia bacterium (assembly GCA_041484665.1). Lineage (GTDB taxonomy): Bacteria > Krumholzibacteriota > Krumholzibacteriia > JAJRXK01 > JAJRXK01 > JBGPIA01. Next base: position 52,504 of record JBGPIA010000008.1, on the reverse strand, counting down.
GCCCCGATCGTGGACGAGGCCGCCTACCTCGACCTCGCAAGGTCGATACTCGCCGGCAAAGCGCCATCGCACGGCGCGTTCTACCAGACTCCCGGTTACGGCTACTTCCTGGCCGCTCTCCTGGGGCTGGGCGCCAGCCCCGCCGCGGTGAAGGTCATCCAGCTCGCGTGCGGAGTGATGAGCGCACTGCTCACGTGGCGCATCGCACGCACCTGCTTCGGCCCGCGTGAGGCGGCGCTGGCCGGACTGCTCTGGGCGGTCTATCCCATCGCGTTGTTCCACGAAGTGCTGCTCCTTAAACCCGCGCTGTGCGTGCTGCTGTGCTTGATGGCGGTGTCGGCGCTGGTCGAGCCCGCCGCCGGCTCCGCTGCGGCCTCCACCACCCGCCGCCGTCCGGTCCGGCGCTGGGCTGTGGGAGGGCTGTGTCTGGGGCTCGCGTCGCTGCTGCAGGGCGAGCTGGCGGGCGTGGCGGTCCTGCTGCTGCTGGGGGGGGCGCTCGCCACGCGGCGTGGCTGGCCCAGCGCGCCGGGCAGACGCGCGCTGGGCGCGTACGCGCTCGCAAGCGTGCTGGTGCTCGCGGTGCCAACCGCGCAGAACCTGGCGCGCGGCGGAGGCTTCGTGGTGGTGGCCTACGGCGGCGGCACGAATTTCTACATCGGCAACCACACCGGCGCGGACGGGAGCTATCTCGCGCTGCGACAGGACCGCAGCGACGCCACCGTCGAGGAGAGCGACGCCGTGCAGCTGGCCACCGCGGCGGAGGGCCGGCCGCTGACGTCGGCCGAGGTCTCGCGCCACTGGTGGGGGAGGGGCTTGGCGTGGTGGCGGCAGCAGCCGTTGGCGGCGCTGGGGCTCACACTCAAGAAGCTCGCGCTGCTGTGGGGCCCCCAGGAGCAGGCCGACGTGCTGGACAGCGGGCTGGCTGCGCGCTGGATGGGCGTGCTGCGCGATCCCGTGGCGCGTCCACGGGTGCTGCTCCCCGCTGCGCTCGTGGGGATCTGGCTTTCGCGCCGCCGGCGCGACCTGTGGGCGCTGCGCGCGTTCGTGCTGGGCTCGGGGCTGATGCTCGTACCCTTCTTCGTGTTCGAGCGTTTCCGCCTGCCCATGACCGCTGCGGCCCTGCCCTTCGCCGCGTACGCCGGCATGGAGCTGCTGGACGCGCTGCGCGCGCGGCGGATCACGGCGGCCGTGGCCGTGACCGCCGGCGCAGCGGCGCTGGCTCTGCTGCTGGGGCTGGTGCGCGTGCAGCGCGACCCCGGCGTGCTGCGCGTGAACGTGGGCAGTATGTTGCTGGAGTCGGGCCGCTACTCCGAGGCGCTCGCCGAATTCGAGGCGGTGCGCGCCGCGAATCCGTCCGCCTGGCGCGTGGAGATCAACATCGCCACGACGCTGGCCATGATGCACCGCACCGACGCGGCGCTGCGCGCGCTGGATGCCGTGGTCGTGAGGCTGGAGGACGAGGCGCGCCGCACTGGTCGCCCGCCCGTCGAGGAGCTGGTGCACTGCCACGCGCTGGCGGGCGACCTCCTGCTGTCGTCGGGCCGGTCGGAGCAGGCCGCGCAGTGCTACCGCGCGGCGCTGGCGCTGTTGCCGAACCACCCGCAGCTGCTGGCTCGGCTCAAGCAGGCGGAAGCCGCCGCCGGGTCCGCGGCGCCGCAGGGCGCGCGGCCGGGGGCGCCGGCGGGCGCCAAGCCAGATGCGCAGCCGGGCCCCTGACAGGCCCAAGACGGCCATTCCCAGCGATACCTTGTGGGGGGGAGGGGGCTCGGCTACGCTCGATGGGACCGCTCCCTCCGGGGCCCCCTCGAAGGCTCCCCCATCTGGAAGGCGAAGCGATGGACCGCTCAGCCCAGCACACGGCGTCCGGGACGCGACGTCGGCGGATCGTCTCCCATGACCCCCTCGACCGTTCCCGTGCGCTCGTCCGCAACGATGCGCTCGTCCGCAACGATGCGACCATCCGCACCGATGCGCCGGTGCGCGGCCACGCGCCGATCCGCACGAGCAAGTTCGTCCGCACCCGCGCGCTCGTCGGCGCGCTCCTGCTCGCCGCAGCGTCCCGGGTGATGCTCACCGCACCTTCCGCCCAGGCGGCCGGGTCTTGGGTCAGCCATGGACCCGATATTGCCTGGGTCACCGCGTTGCTCCGCCCATCAGGCATGCCGGGTCCGCTGCTGGCCGGCACCTTCGGCGGCGGCGTGTTCGTCAGCAACGACAACGGGCTCACGTGGGCGAGCGTCGCCGGTGCGATGTCGGGCCGCTACATCAACGTGCTGACTGCCGAGTCGCACACCACCCCCTTCGTCTACGCTGGCACCGCCGATCACGGCGTGTGGCGCTCTCAGGCGCCCACGTTCCAGTGGGAGTCGCGCAATGCGGTGGGGCTGGGTGGCAACGACGCTGCTCCCGAGATCACCGGCATCGCCATCCGACCCGACGACACGAGCAGCGTCGTGCTGAGCACTAGCGACGGGATGTGGCTGTCGCGTACTGGGGGCGGCAGCTGGCCCGATTCGCTGCGCTGGCTCGAGAACTTCACAATGCTGGACGTGGTGATCCCTCCGTTTGCTCCGCAGCAGCAGCTCGCGCTGGGGCCATCGTCGCTCTACACGACGGCCAACCACGGCCGGACATTCACGGAGGTGACCGCCGGCCTGCCCGACGTGCTCATGGAGGACCTGGAAGCCTGGGGGACCAGCCTCGACACGCTGCTGGTGGCGTCTTATGCCTCCGGCCTCTACGTGACCGAGAATTTTCAGAGCTTGCAGCCATTCCACTACGCCGGGGTCGTTCCCGACTCCGATTCGCATCCTATCTCGCGCGCCGTGCAGGTGGTGCCGCAAGCTGGCACGGTGCTGCTGGCCACGGAGCTGGGCCTGCACGCGTCGACCAATCTGGGGCAAAGCTGGACGCTGCTGCCCGACGGGCTGGGGCTCGCCCACCCGGAGGTCTGGGCCATCCTGGCGGAGGGGGCCTCCCCGTTGCAGCTCGCGCTGGGGACCTACACGCGAGGCTTCGTGCGGAGCGCGCCCGGCGGCGGGAGTTGGCAGCCGCACAACCAGGGCCTGCGCGCCGCCTGGATCAGCAGCCTGTGGGCATGGGGCGATTCGCTGCTGGCGGGCACCCGGCATGGACGGCTCTACCTCAGCCCCGACGCCGGTCAGAGCTGGACGGACCACACCGGGGACCTCGACGAGCTGGGCATCAACGGTGTGATCCGCCTGCGTGGCAGCAATCGCTGGCTGCTCAGCGCTATCAGCAACAGCTTCTGCAGCGATGACGCCGGCGCCACGTGGCATCCGGTGAGCGGCCTGCCGGACGCTCTGCCCGTGTTCCAGTTCCTGCAGCCCCCGTGGCTCGCCGCGCAGGTGGTCTACGCGGCGACCTACCACGGCGCCTTCCGCAGCGCCGACGGCGGCCTTACCTGGGATCCGGTGGCGGGACTGTCGACCAACCAGACGCCGTGTTTCGCGCTGGCGGCAGCGCCGGCCGACAGCTCGATCTGGCTCACCCTCGACGATGACGACGTCTACAGCGGCCGCGACGGGGGCCCGTTCGCCGCACAGGAGATGCCCGCACCGCCGTCGGCATCCTACCGCGCCCTGGAGCTGCCCACGGGGGCGGGCGATGTGGTCGTGGTCGCCACGACCTCGAGCCTGCACATCTACGACCACGGCGTGGCGAGCGACATTGGCGCTGCCCTGCCCGCCCGCGACGTGAACGCGATGCTGTACCTGCCGCAGACGCGCGACTTGTACGTGGGGCTCGACAGCCGCGGCGTCTGGCGCTCGGCGGATCGGGGCCGGCACTGGCAGGAGTTCAACGACGGGCTGCGCGTGGAGCAGGTCCAGGCGCTCGCGCTCACCACTGGCTCGGTCCCGCGGATCCACGTGGGCACGCTGGGCGGGAGCGTGTCGTCGCGGGGCATGGACGACCTGCTGCCGGTGCTGCTGGACGGCCCGCGCCTGACCCGGAAGCCCGAGGGCGTGGAGGTGGCCTTCCACTGGCAGGCGCCCGGAAACACGGCGAACGCCGGAGCCTCCGAGCTAGCCAGCGCGTGGTGGCAGCTCGACCGCGCTCTCGACACGGGCCCCTGGCTCCACCTGTCAGAGGCAAGCGGCGACGGCGCGATCGCGTTTCTCGACCGCCTCGAGGGCATCGCGCTGCGGCCCGGGCTGCGCCTGCGCTACCGGGTGCAGGTGGCGCAGGGCGCCAGCGTCGTGGCGACCAGCACGGCCGAGATCCAGCTCGACGGTACGGCGACGCCCGGGCGGATCACCGCGCTTCTGCCCAACGTGCCCAACCCGTTCAACCCGCAGACCACCATCCGCTTCACCCTGGCGTCGGCCGGGAGCGTGGTGGTCGAGGTGCTCGACGCGCGCGGCCGGCGCCTCGCGGAGCTGCTGCGCGGTCGCCTCGACGCCGGGGACCACCAGCTCGCCTGGAACGGTAGCGACGATCGTGGACACGCGCTGGCCTCGGGCGCGTACCTGCTGCGACTCATCGCGGATGGACGGGCCCAGACTCGTGTGGTTAGCTTGATCCGCTGATCCACTCGCGCGCGCACAGCGTGCAGTCCGCGCACAGCGAGCGCGCAGCGAGGGACCGGTCGGTGCGCATCGAGCGTGCAGTCCGTGCGCAGCCCGCGCACAGTCCGCGTGCGTTTCCAGCATCCGTCGTGTGCAGGGAGGACGGCGTGGAGCCTCGGGTGAGCGGTGCGCGGCGCAGGTGCGCGGTCGACGCACACGCGTGCGCTGCGTTCACGCTGGCGGCGCTCCTCGCGGGCGTGTTCGCCGGCGCGGGGTGCGGATCCAAGACGCTGCCGTCCGCGCGCGATCCGATCGTGCTGGTGGGCTTCGACAGCGCCGACTGGACCTGGATCGACCCGCAGCTCATCGCCGGGAAGATGCCGCACTTCGCGGGCATGGAGCAGCGGGGCGTGCGCGCCGCCCTGCGCAGTCTCAGCCCGCCGCAGAAGTCGCCCACCATCTGGACCTCGATCGCGACGGGCAAGCGTCCGTACAAGCACGGCGTGGGCGGCTTCACGAAGCTGGACGATCAGGGGCTGGAGACATCGGCGGGGCGGACGGCGGCCACCTACTGGGAGATTCTGGGCGCGCTGGGGCGCAAGCAGGCGGTGATCGGCTGGTGGATGACCTATCCGCCAACGCCCGTCAACGGAGTGCTGGTGAGCGACTACGTCACCCAGTACTTCCCCGGACCGCGCAGCCAGGTGCAGGGCGCCGTCACCCCCGACTCGCTGTGGCACCCCGTCGATTCGCTGCGCGTGTCCCCCGACTCGATCACACTGGAGCAGCTTGCGCGATTCGTGGACGTCGGCATCGCGCGGGCACACGGGGACTCGGCGCTGCGCACGTTGGGCGACTTGCGGTGGATCTACGCGGCAGACGAGACGTTCCGGCGCGCCGCCCGGAAGATCTATGCCCCCGGTCGCTTCGACGTGTTCAGCCTCTACTTCCGCGGGCTCGACGCGGTGTCGCACACGTACTGGCAGTACTTCAAGCCCAAGGGCCTCAGTCTCGCCATGCAGCCGTGGGAGATCGCGATGTGCGACTCGCTGATCCCCAACTATTACCAGTACGTCGACGAGCTGCTGGGCGAGGTGCTGGGCTACGTCGATCCGCGCAGCCGCGTCATCGTCTGCAGCGATCACGGCTTCCACGGGTACCGGAGCTCCGCCGATGGGCTGAGCATGGGTATCGGCATGCACTCCGACTACGGCATCCTGATGATGGCAGGCCCGGACATCCGCTCCGGCGTGCGCCTGCAGAGGGCGGAGGTCAAGGACATCATGCCCACGATCCTGGTGTTGAGCGGAGTGCCGCCGGCGCAGGACCTCGACGGGCACATCCTGGGGGAGGTGCTGGAGCCTCGCTACCAGCGCTGGGTCGACCGACTGCTCACGCACGCGGTCGCCAGCTACGAGCCACTGGCTCCCCACCAGCGCGGCGCCGCCAAGTACGACCCCGCCGTCGAGAAGGGCATCCTCGAGCAGCTGCGGGCGCTGGGCTACATCCAGTAATCCTCGAGCAGCGGCGACGGAGCGACCGCTGGAGGCGCGCTAGGTCGGACGCGCCAGCTGCGCGTGCCAGCGCGCGAAGCTTTCCTCCAGCATCGCCGCGAACTCCTGCGCAGGAGGCTGTCCGCGCGCGGGGCCATCGCGCAGGGCACGCAGCCTTGCGGCTTCATCGGAAACCGAGAGCTCGCGCAACTGCGCACGATGCCGCCGGTAGACGTAGCCGATCGCCGCTGCGAGGGCGCGGTCGCGCGCCGTGAGCCAGCGCGTGCCGGCCAGTGCCAGCAGATGCCGCAACCCGCCGCGCCCGCCTTCGACTGCGATCCGATGCAGGTAGCGCAAGAGATCGCGCGACAGCGGGTGGGAGGGATCCTCCAGGAAGCCTCGCACCTGGCCGCGCGGCACGTACGGGAGCAGGCTCGCGTTGCGGAAGTAGGGAGAGGCGCGCAGCCGCTCGCCGAGCTCGTGCGTGGCCTCCTGTGCTCGCGCGAGCGCGTCGTCTGGCACCAGGACAAAGGCACAGGCGGGGCAACGCGGCGTGCCCGCTGCCACCGGCGCGCGGCAGCGGGGGCAGAGACGGTCGTCGCTCTGTTCGGAAGAGTCGGTCATGGCGACCTCCGCTCGGCGCTGCACGGGCCGTCTCCGGACTTCACGAGGGGAACTCGCCCCAAGCGCGGGCTTGCTCGCGGGCCCGCCGCGCCTCTACCTTGCCAGGGCGCATCGGCGCGGCGCTCCGACGCGGAGATCCGACGATGCGGTGCGGCGGGGCGCTCCGACGCGGCGCTGTCCGGTAACCGCCTCGGCCCGACGCTTCGGCAGGAGCGCGCCCCGACCGCGGCGCACCGCGACCGCTCGGGGCGCACACGCAGGGAGACCCGCAGTTGGCACTGGACCTCGGCAGCCCCGCCAACGCTAACACGCGCGCGTTCCGCCGCACGACGCCTTGGTGCGAGTGGGTCTCACGGGCCAGGCTGCTTGCGCTGGCTGTCTTGCTCTGTGGCGCTGTCCCGATCATCGTTGTCGCGCAGGCCCCGGGAGGCGGACCGTGGCAGGGATGGTACGGGCCACCGGCCGATGGCATCTACGGGATCCGTTTCGGCATGGATCGGCTCGCGGTGGACGAGGTCGTGCGCGGTCTCGGTCTCCAGGAGCGCCCGGGCCGGCCGACCAGCTTGCGGTACGAAGGCAGGCTGGAGGGACGAAGCGTCGAGCTCGTGTGTGATTTCCTCGACGCCGCCGCCGACCGAGCGCGCAGCCCTCTGTACCGGATCCAGCTGCTGTGGCGCGACATCTCCGGCGGCACGCGCGGACCGCTGACGCTGTTCTCGCGCCTCGACGCCCGGCTCGCCGGCCGCTACGGCGACCCGCGGCTGCGACGGAACTCGACCGAGGGCAAGCTCTCCACTGCCGAGGGCATCTACCTGCGCATCTACGAGGACGTCGAAGTCCACGCGCAGCTGGAGCTGCGCGCGCAAGCCCCGGAGCGCTACTACGTGCGGCTGGAGCTGGACTACCCGCAGCTGCACCCCGAGTTCACGCAGGGGCAGCGGCCATAGGGCCACGGGGGCGGCGCCCGGGAGCGACACTGCCCGAGTTTGGCACCCGACGGAGGGCGAACGGGGCAATTCAATGGGGTCGGCCTTGACCGCGCCCATCCCCGCGCTGCACAGTCCCCGCGGGCTCCCGATCGCACTCCCACCCTGAGGTGGTCCATGGACGCTCGCCTGCTCGCTCGGACTCTCGCTCTCGCGCTCGCCGGTCTGCTCGCGGCGCTCGTTCCCGGCCCGGCGGCGTCCCAGGGATGCCTGCAGTCCGATGGTGTGATCCTCGCGCTGGATCTTTCGGGCGCGCTGCTCCCGGAGCCGGCGCTGGTCGCCCAGGTCGAGTCCGACCTCGCGGCCATTCGGGCGGCCTTCGCCCTCATGACGAACATCCACGCACGTCCCCGGGGTACGCTGGGGCGGCTGTACATTGGGCTCACGCCGCAAGCGTTCGCCGAGCTCCAGGCCGGGGCGTACACGGGGATGGATGCGCTCAACGCGCAGTACGGACCGGTGAGGGTCTGCGATGTGCAGCCGACCCTCGACAGCGTCAGCCTGTGCTTCGAGACCTGCTACAACCCCGCCGTGCTGGGGCCGATCTACGCGGAGGCGAGTGGGGTGCTGGCGGTCTATCGCAGCGGCTCCATCGGCGACCCAGACGACATCACATCGGAGTCCCTCGGCACCTACACGTTTCGCCATGGGTGGGGTGACTGCCCTGCGGGCTGCATCCACGAGCACATCTGGACGTTCCGCGTGGAGGGTCACCGCGTGTTCAAGCTCGAAGACTACGGCGATCCCATCTCGGGAGTGGGGGTCGGCCCGCTGTCACTGCCGCAGGCTCCATATCGCTTCGAATCGGTCCATCCCAACCCGTTCAACCCAGCCACAACGCTGACCGTGGCGCTCGCCGCCGAGGGGCGCGTGGAGCTGCGCATCCTGGACGCGCGTGGGCACTGGGTGCGCACTCTGGTCGACCAGCACCACGCGGAAGGCCAGTTCGAGGTTCGCTGGGATGGGACCGACGACTCGGGCCGTGGCGTCGCCGCCGGACTCTACCGCGCCGCCCTGCGTTCAGACGGCGGGGCGTGGGTCATGCGATCGATGACGCTGGTGAAGTAGCGCGCGCGCCCGGCGACGAGAGCTGCGATGGATCGCGGCACGCACCTCGCGCGAATCGCCCTGCGGCTGCTGCTGAGCCTCGAGCTGTTGGCCCTGCTCGCCGCCAGCGGGTTTCTCATCGAGGCGCGCAGCCGTGCGGCCCTACTGCCGGGCATCGTCCTCGTCCTGCAGCTCGTAGCGTTGGTCGGCGTCTGGAATCTGAAGCGCTGGGCCATCGTCACCTATGCAGTGCTGCTGCCGCTTGGACTCCTGGGGGCCGCGCTCGCGCCCGGCGTCCGACTCACACCGACCGCCATTGCCGTCGTGGTGGTGGTGCGAGGCTCCGTTCTTGCGCTGACGCGATTGCTCAGGCGAGAAATCGATTGACACGATCATCGGGCGAGCGAGGATCAACGCTCGCAACCCCCGGCCGCTTCGGCGCGGCCCGTGCCGCCAGGCAGGGCGCCCCGCGCGGGTAGGGAACGCTGGATGTTTGTAGCTCATCAAGATCGCACCGCGACAGGAGAAGCGATGAGAATTCGGAGCTGCCTAGCTCTTGCGATTGGACTACTCACTCTGAGTGGCTGCTACCACGCGACCATCGAAACCGGATTGGATCCCTCCACGCAGGTCATCACGAAGGCGTTCGCCCCCGGTTGGATCTATGGGCTGGTGCCTCCCAAGACCATCTCGACCATGGCGCTGTGCCCCCACGGTGTGGCGAAAGTGGAGACGCAGCTCAGCTTCGTCAACCAGCTGGTTAATTTCCTGACGTTGGGGATCTTCACGCCGATGGAGATCAAGGTGACCTGCGCATCGGCCAAGACTGGAATGGCTCCTGGCAGCAGCACGGACCTGACCGTCGCGGATCCGGGCGATCAGAAATCCATCCAGGAAACGTTGCAGAATGCCGCGACGTTAGCCGTGGAAGAGCACCGCGCGGTCTACGTGCAGTTCTGAGCCGAACGTTCGGAGCGGTCTGGCGGCTCTGCACCGTGGGGGACGCGCGCAGCCGCGCGGCATCAGCTTCGGCCGCCTGGCGGCGTTGGCACTGCGGCTTGGCGTTGACCGCGGCTGCCGGGCGCCGTCGGCGCTGTCCGTTGGCGTCATTCCCGGGCCGTTTCCGCTGCGAGCAGACCCTGCTTGGAGCGTACGGCCCGGGCTGCATTCCGTTGCGCGCGGCCGCGGGAATCCCGGCACGCTGAACCCAGCGCACGCAGCAGGGCGCGGCGCCGTGCTCCGCACCCAATCCTGCACCGTCTCGATCCCCTACTTGATGAACGTCAGGCCTGGCTGCGCACACACTGGTCGGTCCAGTTTCCCTCGAACTCGTAGCGCCCCTCGATGTACACGAACGGCCGTGCGCTCGTCGTCAGCACGCATCTCGACTGGCGTCTTGGTGCTGTCGGCGTAGTCGGCCCATCTTCGTGGGGCCGTTCTGCTTCATCGCCTGGCACCAGCCGGAGCTCCCACATGGGTAGCCGACTCACGCAGGGCAGAGGAACACGGTCATACCCCACTGGTGAGCCTGCTCGATGACCCATTCGGCACGAATGAAATAGGCTTCATTGGGAGTGGAGGAATCCCCGGGCACCAGGAACGGGGCCTCGCCGTAGCAGCTGGTCGGCCGGGGAGTGCCCAAACGTGCGGATATGGGGCGTGCCCGGAGGGAGACTCGAACTCCCACGAGTTTCCTCACTACGACCTGAACGTAGCGCGTCTGCCAATTCCGCCATCCGGGCACGGATGGGCCGCGCGCGGAACGGGCGCCGCGCGGGGGAGGCATGGTAGTCCGGCCACTGGAGGGTGTCAAGCTGGGCTGCCCGACGGCGTTCGCGCGTGTCCGTCGGCGCGCTCCGCGGGCGCCCTGACAGCTCGCCGCGCCCCGTTGCCTTGCCGCCCTTGGGGGCATCTGATAGCTTGGGCACTCGCGCCGGTCGGGCGGCCGGCACGCAGCAGGCGCGCCCCGCAGCGCGCGCCCCGCAGCGCGGGCCCTGGGGCGCGGGCCCTGAGGCGCGGGCCGTCCGGGCGCTGCCGGTTTCTTCGACGTGGATTGGCCATGGCCGAGCGCAAGAAGAGCGGGCAGACCAAGCCCATCGCGAGTAATCGCAAGGCCCGGCACAACTACGAGATCCTCGAGACCTACGAGGCCGGGATCGCGCTCGCGGGCACCGAGGTGAAGAGTCTGCGCAATGGTGCTTGCAACCTCGGCGACGGATACGCCGACGTGGTGGGGGGAGAGGTGATCCTGCGCAACGTCCACATCAGCCCGTATGAGCAGGGCAACCGGATGAACCACGATCCGTTCCGCCCGCGCAAGCTCCTGCTTCACCGCCGCGAGATCCGCAAGCTCGCTGCCCAGACCGCCCAGAAGGGGCTCACCATCGTCCCGCTCGCATTCTACTTCAAGGACGGCCACGTCAAGTGCGAGCTGGCGCTGGCCCGCGGCAAGAAGCTCTACGACAAGCGCGCCAGCGAGACCGAGCGCGACCTCGACCGCAAGGTTCGCCAGGCCGCTCGCGGCGGGATGCGCAGGCGCGCCGGGGCGGGCGACGAATGAAGCGTGACACGTCTTGCGACCCGGCCCGCTGGACCCGCGTCGTCGCGCTGGGGCTACTGCTGCATAGCTTCGTGCTGCCCCTGGTGGGCGTGCGCGCGGCGCAACAGCGCGAATACGAGGCGCGTTCAGCGCAGGTGCTCTTCGGTGACTCCCGCGAGCCCGCCACGACCACCCTCAAGCAGCTCAACCCGCCCAGCGAGGAGTGGTACATCGCCGGCAGCGACCTCGCCGAGATCCTGCAGGTCGGGCGCTTCTGGCGCAGCGACGTCCGCAAGCTCGTGCTGCGCGTGGGCAACAACCGCATCACGCTCACGGTCGACGCGCGCGCCGTGGTCTCGGAAGAGAAGTCCATCATGCTGCGCGCGCCGGTGCTGATGCATCAGGGCGAGCCGTGGATCCCCATGGAGTTCCTGACGCAGGTGCTGCCGGCCATGACCGCGCGCGGCGTGACGTGGGACTCACAGACCTTCACCTTGTCGATCGGCGTCCGCCAGCTCAACATCACGACGCTGGAGTTCGACGTGAAGGACCTGACCACCGAGCTGCGCGTGCGCATGCGCGCGCCGCTTGCCTTCCGAGTCGACGACAGCCGGCCGCGCGACCTCGTGCTCAAGATCTACGGCGGACACCTCGATCCGCAGCAGCTGCTCCAGGCCTCCCCGCAGGGGCTGGTCGAGTCGGTGGAGAGTCTGCAGGAGGAGGGCTACGCGCTGCTGACGGTGCACCTCTCCGAGCTCGCCAGTCGCTACCAGTCGCTCTCGCAGGACGACGGCCACACGATCGTGCTGCGCGTCGAGCAGGCGCCCCTGGCCACCATCCCCGAGCCCGTGCCCAAGGGGCCCAAGCTGGTGCAGACGCTGCCGCCCGAGACGGCCGCGCGCAAGGTCACCGTGCGCAAGGTGATCCTCGATCCCGGCCATGGCGGTGCCGACATTGGCCGCGAGGGGGAGTTCGGCCTGCTGGAGAAGGACATCACCCTGGCGATCTGCCGCGAGGTCAAGCGCGTGCTCGAGCGCAAAGAGGGGATCCAGGTGGTGCTCACGCGCCAGGGGGACGACACGATCGGGCTGACCGAGCGCACCGAGCTGGCCAATCGCGAGAACGGCGACCTGTTCATCAGCATCCACTGCAACGGCTGGCTGAGCTCCGAGGCGCACGGAGTGGAGACGTACTTCCTGTCGCCGGCCAAGACCGAGTGGGACGCGAGCGTGGCCAAGCAGGAGAACGCCTCGATCGATGCTGCCCACGACATCGACTTCATCTTGTGGGACATCGTGCAGAACCTCTACATCCAGGAGAGCGCGACACTCGCCGAGGCCGTGCAATCGCGCCTGACCGAGGAGATGGGGCTGCATGACCGCGGCGTGAAGCAGGCCGGCTTCCGCGTGCTGGTGGGCGCCTACATGCCGGCGATCCTGGTGGAGGTCGGCTTTCTCAGCAACAAGGACGAGGCGCGCATGCTCGCCGACCACAGCTTCCACACGAAGCTGGCGCAGGCGCTCACCTCAGCGGTGCTGAACTTCCGCGACCGCATGGAGGCGGTGCGGGAGGAGGCGCCGTGAAGCGCAAGTCCGATGGTCTCTTCGGTCAGGGGGAACAGCCCGGGGTCCCTGCAGGCGAGGGCGCGGGCGCGGGCGCCGGTGTAGGCGCGGGTGCGGGTGCGGGTGCCGGCGCGGGCGCCGGGCGGAACGCGGCTGCGGCGGTCGGCGCCGAGCAGGGTATGCACGATCGGTCCGCGGACGCGGGTCAGGGAATGCACAAGGGGGCCACGGACGGTGGCTTTGGCGAGGGAATGGGGGTCGACCCCGGTTCGGGCCAGCCGCCACCGGGGGCTCCGCCGCCGCATGCCGCGCGTCGGCGCTGGCCCTGGCTCCTTACGCTGGTGGTTCTCCTCGGCGTGGCCGCCGTCGTTGTCGGGCGGGTGCGTCTCCATCCCCCCGCGCCGCCGGCGGAGACGCCTCAACCCGAGCAGGTCGAGGAGTCGCTGGGCACGCGGTCGGTGACCGTGTTTTTCGGCAATCCCGACGCCGACGGGGTCGTCGGCGAGATGCGAGCGGTCCAGGCGCAGAGCCACCGCGATGAGGAGGCGGCGGAGGTTATCGGCGAGCTGCTCAAGGGGCCCCAGGCGCAGGGAGCCGTGCGTACGATTCCCGACGGCACGCGCCTGCGCAACGCTTTCTACGATGAGGAGAAGCGCATCCTCTATCTGGACTTCAGCCACGAGCTGGTGGCCGGCCAGATTGGCGGCACCGCGATGGAGATCATGATGCTTACCAGCATTGTGCGCACGATCGCCGTGGATTTCCCCGAGGTGATTGCGGTGAAGATCCTGGTGGATGGGCTCGAGGTGGAGACCCTGGCGGGGCACGTGGACCTGACTCGCCCGCTGCGTACCAAGGAGTGGCTGTAGGCGAGCCGCGCGAGGTGGTCGGCGAGTCGGTCACGCGGCGGGCGAGCCGCGCGAGGGGATCGGCCGGCCAACGGGTCGCGAAAGGACAAGCTGGGATGGATGTTCGGCCCATCGGTGTGTTCGACAGCGGGATCGGCGGGCTCACCGTTCTGCACGCGCTGCGCGAGCGCTTGCCGCAGGAGAGCTTCATCTACCTCGGCGACACTGCGCGCGTGCCGTACGGCACCAAGGGCGCGGCCACGGTGCGGCGATTCACGCTGCAGGCGGCGCGCTACCTCGTATCGCAGGGGGTTAAGCGGCTGGTGATCGCGTGCAACACCGCCAGCTCGCTGGCGCTGGACGCGCTGCAGGAGAGTTGCCCGGTCCCCGTGCAGGGAGTGATCGAGCCCGGCGTGGAGGCGGCGCTCGCCGCCACGCGCGGTTACGTGGGCGTGATCGGGACGTTGGCCACAATCGCCAGCGACCGCTATGGTGAGCTCCTGCGGGCCGCGCGCCCTGCACTGCGCGTCGACAGCAAGGCCTGCCCGCTGTTCGTGCCGCTAGCGGAAGAAGGGTGGCTGGAGGGCGACGTGCCGCGTGCCGTCGCCCGCGACTACCTGCAAGCGATGCGCGACAGCGGCGTGGACACGATGATCCTGGGCTGCACGCACTACCCGCTGCTCAAGACGGCGATCGCCGCGGCGATGGGGCCGCACGTCACGCTGGTGGACTCGGCCTTGGTGCTGGCGGATTCGGTCGCGAAGGACCTCGAGAAGACTAGCGAGCTGTCGCCGGGACCGGGCTCGCTGCGGCTGGTCGTGACCGACGTGCCCCAGCGCTTTGCGGAGGTCGGCGAGCGCTTCCTGCAGCGCGTGCTCCCGCAGGTTGAGGTCGTGACGCTGGAGGACGAGTACCACGTGGATCACGCAGCCGACTTCGGGGCCCGGTCGGAGCCGGCGGAGGGCCAGGGGACAGGCCCGCGCGAGGGCCGGGCGGCGGGTCAAGGGAGAGGCCAGCGCGAGGGCCAGGCGGCGGGCCGAGGAGCGGGCGCGAAGCGAGCGCGTCGGCTGGGGTCCGTATCGGGAAAGGACCGTCGATGAGCCGTCCCGGAGACCGCAAGCCCAATGCACTGCGGCACGTGGAGATCACGCCACACTTCCAGCGCTATCCCGAGGGATCCGCGCTGATCAAGATGGGGCAGACGCAGGTCATTTGTGCCGCGACCCTGGCGCCGGGCGTGCCGCGGTGGAGGAAGGATTCCGGACACGGCTGGATCACCGCCGAGTATGGCATGCTCCCGCGCTCCACCCAGGAGCGCACCGAGCGCGAGGCCGTGCGCGGCAAGGTCTCGGGTCGCACGAGCGAGATCATGCGCCTGATCGGCCGCAGCCTGCGGGTGGTGATCGAGCTCAGCGAGATCGGCGAGTTCACCGTCACCATCGATTGCGACGTAGTGGAGGCCGATGGGGGCACGCGCACTGCCAGCATCACAGGCGCCAGCGTCGCCCTGTGGATCGCCCTGGAGCGGATGCGTCGCCGGCTCCGGCTGGCCGCTCATCCGATGAGGGAGCACGTCTGCGCCGTGAGCGTGGGGATCGTCGAGGGGGTTCCGAGCATCGACTTGGAGTACAGCGAGGACGTCGAGGCCGACGTGGACATGAATGTGGTCCTGACAGCCGGTGGGAAGTTCGTGGAGATCCAGGGCACGGCCGAGGGCGCTGCGTTCGATGATCCACAGCTGCAGGCGATGCTGGCGCTGGCCAAGGGCGGGGCGAAGATCCTCACCGATCTCCAAGTGAAGGCCTGCAAGGCGGCGGCAGCCGAGATGAAGGACTGAGCGGGGCGCAGGGACCCCCAGGATGCGCAGGGACCCCGGGATGCAGTGATGTCTCCGGCGGGCCCGTGAGCACAATGTGATTACGGACGGGTCGCGGACGCACCCGCTGGCGCGCGGTCGCGCCGACAAGCGGCGCAAGCACGCGAACAGAAAGCGTAAAGTTTACCCGGGTAAACTGTCAAGATGCTGACGAACCGTCAAGTGCCCATGCGCCACGTGCTCGTCCTCGCCACCCGCAACCGGAATAAAATACAGGAGTTGTGCGAGTTATTGACCGGCCTGCCGCTGACGATCAAGCAGGCCGACGAGTTCGTGGGGATGCCCGACGTCGTCGAGGACGGGGAGACGCTCGAGGCGAACGCGCTGAAGAAGGCTCGCGAGACGGCAGCCTTCACGGGCGAGATGTCGCTGGCTGACGATACAGGGCTGCTGGTCGATGCGCTGGCCCGCGCGCCGGGCGTCTACAGCAGCCGCTACGCTGGCGAGGGCGCCACGTACGAGGACAACTGCCATAAGCTCCTCAGGGAGCTTGCGGCCATCGGGGCGTTGCGCCCCGAACAGCGCCGGGCGCGGTTCGAGACGGTTGTCGCGATCGTGGACCCGCGGCCGGTGATGCCGACCGTGGGCCCGCGGCCGGCACCGGCGACCGTGGCCGTGCCGCCGACGGTGGAGACCCCGGATCCTCGGCCGGACACCTCGTCGGCCGGGGCGACCTGCCCCTCGCGCGCGCGGGGTGGGCGCCCGTTCGAGCTGCTGGCGCGCGGAGCGGTTGCGGGCGAGATCCTGCTCGAGGCGCGTGGCCACGGCGGATTCGGGTACGACCCGATTTTCCTGGTGCCGGAGCGGGGCCGCACATTGGCCGAAATGACCGTGACCGAGAAGAACGAGCTGAGCCACCGGGCCATGGCGGTGCGCGGGGCGTGGGAGCTGCTGCAGCGCTACCTGACCGGCGGCCGCACCCCCTTCGATCCCTGATGAGCTGTTGCGTGGGCGCCGCAATCGCCGGGTCCGGTCGGACACCGGCTGAATGCTGCGGACGAGTGATGTCGTGAAGTGGCAAGGTAGCGGATTAGCAAGGGAGTGGACGAGCAGGGGAGCGGATTAGCAAGGTAGCGAATGAGCGAACTAGCGAACTAGGGAACTGGCGACTTGGCGAAGTGGCGAAGTGGCGAAGTAGCGAATCGAAGTGACCTGCCCGTTGGGCTTATGGCGAGCCTGGATGTACACTGTGGCCACATCGCCGCCGGAGAGCGTGGCTTGGACGCCGTCCAGGGGCATCGGCTCCCTGCTCAGCGCCGAGAGCGCCCACAGCTGGCCGCGCGGTGGCGCGAGACATCGGGTCGGGGCGTAGCGCAGTGGTAGCGCATCGGCTTTGGGAGCCGACGGTCGCTGGTTCGAATCCAGTCGCCCCGACCAACCTCTCCTGACCGCCTCGCACCGGAGCCCGACTTGCCCCTCGGACGCGGCGACACATTGTCGCACTACCGCCTGGTCGACGTGCTCGGCGAAGGCGGGATGGGCGTAGTCTGGCGCGCACTCGATAGCACGCTCGGGCGCGAGGTAGCGCTCAAGGTCCTGCCCGATCGGCTCGCGCAAGATCCCGACCGCCTGGCGCGATTCGAGCGCGAGGCGCGTTTGCTGGCCGCCCTCAACCACCCGAACATCGCCGCCATCTACGGCTTCGAGCAATCGGGCTCCACGCGGATACTGGTGATGGAGCTGGTGGAGGGCGTGACGCTCGCCCAGCGCCTCGCCCAGGGGCCAATTCCGCTGATCGAGTCGCTGCGCATCTGCAAGCAGATCGCCGAGGCGCTTGAGTACGCGCACGAGCGCGGAATCGTCCACCGCGATCTGAAGCCCGCGAACGTGAAGCTGCGTCCCGACGACGCCGTGAAAGTGCTCGATTTCGGACTGGCCAAAGCGCTCGAGGGCGACGGGCCGGCGGCCCAGCTCGCGAACTCGCCCACGTTGAGCCTGGCCGCAACGCAGGCCGGCATCGTCCTGGGCACCGCGGCCTACATGTCGCCGGAGCAGGCCAAGGGTCGACCGGCCGACCGGCGCGTGGACATCTGGGCGTTCGGTTGCGTGTTGTGGGAGGCGCTCACAGGCCGGCAGCTCCACGGTGGGGACACGATGTCCGAGGTGGTCGCGTCGGTGTTGCGGGATGCTCCTGACCTGACCAGCCTGCCTCGGGATGCACCCACCCGCGTCCGCGAGCTGCTGCGCCGCTGCCTCACGAAGGACGCTCCATTGCGCCTGCGCGACATCGGCGAGGCGCGCATTGCGCTGGACGAGTTGCTCGCGGGCACGCCAGACCCGTATCTGTCCGCGGCACTGGCGATCGGCGAAGTCGCCCCGCCCGTCGGTGGGACGGGCAGCGCGATGGGCGGCGTGCTGGGTGGCGCCGGCGGCGCAGGCGCTGGACTGGCGGGCGGCGTGGGCGCTGGACTGGCAGGTGGCGTGGGATTTGGACTGGCGGGCGGCGGATTCGCGGGCCGCGATCAGGCCGCGCCGCGCAGCAAGCGCGCCATCCTGCTGGTGGCGGCCGCAGGGCTTGCGCTCGGCGCGTTGCTGACCTTCGCGGCTACGCGGACGCAGTCGCCCGCGGCTCGCGGCACCACCGCCGTACGGAAGCTGGCGGTTCCCGTCCGGGGAGATGCGGAGGACGCCCCCATCCTTCCGACGCTCTCGCCCGACGGCCGCGCCGTGGCGTACGTGCGAGGCGGTCGCATCGCCATCCAGGAGCTCAACGCGCTCGAGCCGCGCGAGTATGCCGCGGATCCCGGCGTGATCGACCTGTTCTGGTCGCCGGACAACCGGTCCGTCGCCTACATCGCCGGCACGAAGATCACCAAGCTCGACATCGGCACCGGAGCCGCGCAGATCATCTGCGACGTTCGCGGGGCCGGATTCACGGGCGGAAGTGGCGGAAGCTGGCGGGAGGATGGGACGATCATCGCCTCGCGAGGCGAGCACGACGGCATCCTGGCCGTATCGGCGCGCGGGGGAGACGCTCACACCATCGTCCCTGTCGACAGCACGCTCGAATCCGACCTCCACGAGCCCGTCGCCCTGCCCGGCGGAGCCACCGTGGTCTTCGTTCCCCACTCGATCCATAAGCCGTTCCAGAGCCTGGTCGCCTGGTCCGCGAACCATCGCAAGGTGCTGTTGTCGATGGAGGACCAGCGACTGGCAACGCCTGTCTACTCTCCCACGGGGCACATCCTGTTTCAGCGTTCGCCGACCAACTCCGGCATCTGGGCCGTTCCGTACTCACTCACACGCGCAGAGGTAACCGGGGAGCCCTTCTTGGTGGCGCCCGGCGGGTCGCAGCCCAGCGTTGCCAGCGATGGGACGCTCGCGTACCTCCACGGCGCAGCTACCGACCACATCCATGTCGTCTGGTCGGACCGCAGCGGCAGCCAGGGAGCAGACCTGGGGGAGATCAACAACCCCGCCAGGTTCGACTGGATGGCAGCCTCTCCGGATGGAAACCTCGTCGCGGTGACCGTCGGGGACATGGAGGGGGCGGACCTGTGGATCTTCGACACGAAGCGCGGCACCCGCACGCGCCTCACCTTCCTTGATGGGATCGGCATCTGGCCGTCGTTCTCGCCGGCCGGCGATCGCATCGTCTTCCAGTTCGTCGCCAAACAGTGCCAACAGGTGAAGTGCCACCGGGTGATCGTCATGTCGGTGGATGGCACGGGCGTCCCCGACACGCTCGGCGTGGGGCTGACCCCGTCGTTCACGCCGGACGGCCGATCGGTGGTCTACGCGCGCGTCAAGGCAGACGACGACTGGGACCTGGCCTGCTTCTCCCTTCAGGACCGCTCTGAGCGACCGCTGGTGACTGGTCCGAGCATCCAGTCGGACCCGCGCGTCTCGCCCGACGGCCGCTACGTGGCGTACACGTCGAGCGAGTCGGGACACGACGAGATCTACCTGAAGCGCTTTCCGAGCGGCGAGGGACGCTGGCAGGTGTCAGCCGGTGGGGGAACCTACCCGCGATGGAACGCCCGCGGGGACCGGCTGTGCTACGCCAACGGTGTGGATCTCTTCGAGATCGAAGTCCAGCTCGGCGCGTCGCCCCAGTTCGGGAAAGCGGTCAAGCTCTTCACGCGGCCGGACATCGGCCGCAGCACGCCCGCCGGATGGCCGTCGGGGTTCGATGTCACGCGCGACGGCCAGCGTTTCGTCTTCTACCGCCCGGCCGGGAGCGTGGACCGCCGGGCCAGCATCATCGTCGTGCAGAACTGGTTCGAGGAGTTCCGGGAGCGGAAGTGACGCGGCCGGGTGGGCGGCGGCCTGCCGGATGCGGTCGACGCGCGCGCTGGGTCCGGGAAACGAGGCCAACTGCTCCAGCGGATGAGCCCACCGGTCCGGGTTGAAGCTCTAAGCGCCCCTTGCTGTGCGCGCTCCCATGCGCGCTGCTACGCGCGTCCGTGAGGAGCCCTCCCCGGCCCCGCGCGTGCTGCGCTGCCCTCACTGCAGGGAGGGCTCAGTTTCCGTAAGTCGCCTTCAGTGCGCCCCAGCCGGCGAGTGCGTCGGGAATCGGTGGTGTGAGCACAGCCGGATTGATCACGGCGCAACCACGGTAGGCCGACCCGAACAGGTGCAAGTCCCCAGCGAAACGGCACGTGTCGTAGATCGGTGCCGGCGGCCAACCCATCGCCGGGCCGCTGGACGGGGTTGCCGGCCCCAGGCAGATCTGGGAGTCGGGCGGCGGCGCTGCGAGGAACACTGCCTGTTGGTAGGTCACCAGGGACTGCGCCGGCGCTGTGAGGCAATCGTCGCAGACAATGATGTAGTTGTCGTCTCCAGTGTCGACGTCAACGCAGCCGGGGCCGGGAAGAATGCGGCCGGCGAGGACGATCACGCCGGGTGGCAAATCCACGGAGAACTCGTACTCCCTGAGCCCCCCAGGGACCTCGAACGCAATGACGTAGAAGTTGACTGACGCGAACGCAACGACGCCTTCGATCGACGTCGTCGTGCCGGCCGCATCGAAGAAGACACCCAGGTCGCCCGGCTGAGGCGCGCCCGCAACTGCAGCCGTGCCGACCAGCAGCATGGCGGTCGTCAGGATAACGAGAGCCGATGGCTTGTTCATGGGGTTACTCCTTCTGTGCCCGGCCTCTCCCTCACGCTTTGCCCGACCTGTGCCCTGCGGGCAAGGGTCACCCGCTGGCCAGGGTCTCCCGCGGGCAAGCGTACTTCTCCGCCTCCCGTCACCTGATAAGGGTCACCTTCCGCTCGTCCTTCACGCCGCCCGCGACGAGGCGCACCAAGTAGCTGCCGCTGGCCACGCCCCGACCTCGATCGTCCCGGCCGTCCCACTCGACGTCCCCTTCAGCAGCGGGCCGTACCCCCAAGTCGAGGCTGCGGACGCGCCGACCTGCGACGTCGTAGATCTCGACGCTCGCGGTGGTCTGCTTGGCCAAGGCAAAGTGGATGCGCGTGCTCGGATTGAACGGGTTGGGCACGGCCGCCAGCAGGCGCGTCTGCGCTGGGCGCTGCACCGCAGGTCCAGCCTCCGCCTCGTTGGACACCACTGCCCCACCACCGATTCCAACCAGCAGTTGATACCGATAGGGCCGCGCCGAGGTTGCCTCGTGGTCGATCCAGGAACCGGTGGCCGCAGCAGTACCCCGGCCCCAAGTCATCACGGTTCGCACGGGGCCCTGCCCCTCGCCCCGCAGCAGCGTCAACGACTCGAGACGCTCGGCGTGACGCACCTCCCAGCTCAAGAGAATCCCATCGGCCTGTCCCAGCGCCTGAAGCACCGCCGAGACGCCCGGTACAGGAGACATCGCCGACATCTCGATCACCATGTCGTTGAAGTCGTTGTCCGTGCCCGTCGGTGAGAAGCCTGGAGTGATCGGACCGCCGCTGTCGCACTCCTCCCACGCCAGCACGTAGGTCTTCACGCCACCGCGCAGGGCCGTGATGTTGTACACCAGGCACTGGGGGTCCCCCCCTGGAGGATCATGGAGCGGCCCGCTCCCATCCGGGCCGACGTCGTTGAAAAGACGGTTCGTGAAAAACACCTCGGGCTCCGGCGCATTGGGCGCGTTGTCCGAGCCGTTCGGGTTCAGGTAGAACCCAAACCGCTGCGTGCCGCTGGGAAACGTCGCGATCACCGTCGCCCCCGGCCCCATCCAGCCGTCGAAGATCATCCCGTCGTCGACCCCGTCGATGACGGGGAACGCAGCGGTCTCCTTGTACCATCCGAAGGTACTGCTGGTCGCGAAGCTCCCGATCTCCCGCAGGATGACACCAGCAATCCCCTGGTCCTCCCAATAAGGTGGGTCGGCGTCACTCTGGCCGTAGCCCTCGTAGTCCGTTGCCGCATGGATCACGCCTTGCCCGTACTCGGCGTCGAGCACTTGCTGGAGCGACACTTGGTCCCAGGACGTGCCCCAGGCAACATCGAAGCGCGGTTGAGGGCCCGGACACCCCTCCCCGAGGGCACCGACCAGGCCGCAGGCGACACCACCGTGGGCTCCGGGCAAACAGAGAGAGTTGCCAGCCAGCCTCAAGTCGCCGTTTCCCCGATCACAGAACAACGGGTCGGCCGAGAAGTTGCCATTGATGCCGTTCTGGTTTGCAATGACCCCGACCCAGTCTCCAGCGAGGTTTCCAAAGAAGTCACAGCAGCGGACCTGGAGGAGAGCATCAGTGGTCGGGAAGTAGACCAGTGAATAGCCACCGAAGGCGATGATGGTGTTCGCCACAGAGAGCTGGGCGCAGCACACGAGGGGTGGATCGGGATAGTCGATGAAGAGGACTCCGATGACGTAATTCGAGATGGTGGAGTTGCTGACCGACAGGGGCCCGTGGAATCGTACGGCCCACAGTTCAGGTTCATGGCCAGTACCTACGAATGTGCATTTGTCCACGCTCAGGGTTGGGTTTGCGTAGCCCGAGCCCTCGCTGATGCCTCCACCGGCGAACCAGCACTGGCTGAGGGTACCGCCTCCGATGATCAACGACGCGCGATCGGAGAAGCGGCACCGCGTGAGCTCAAGGAAGTGGAAGGAGCGAACGTTGGCGGAAAAGGCGCAGTCGGTGGCGCTCGCTCTGCCGCCTTCGATGTACAGATCGTTGGCAACGTTGCCGCGAAACGTGCAGGACGCCAGGGTAAGCGTTGGCGCCTGGGGCCCGTTCCAGGCGTAGATTCCGCCACCAGAGTTGGTGGCGGTGTTGTTGAGGAACGAGCAGTTGGTGATCGTCGGTGAACCACTCAGGCACAAGACGCCTCCACCCACGTCGTTAATGGGGTAGTGGGCCTCGCCGTTTGTGATGGTCACGCCCTGTATAATGGAGTTCGGGTCTTCGTCGGACCGAAACTCGAAGCCGCGGCCGGCGTGTTCGCAGTCGATGACGCAGGCGGCGGGGTTGTCGCTCTGGGATCGCACTGCGATGGCCTTTCCGAGGTAGTTGATGTCGCGGTTCCCAGGGCCGCTGAAGGTACCATCCATGAGGAGGATCGTGTCCCCGCCGACGGCAGCAGTGATGGCCTCCTGGATCGTGGGGTAGTCACCAGTTCCGTCTGGCCGGACAACGTACGTGCCGGCATTGACCGGTCGGGCGAGGAGAAGCCAGAGGACGGGAAGGAGGCAGATTGACGTGCGCATTGCCGCAACCTCCGTCAGGTTGGCATGGGCGACCGGCGCGGGGACGCACACCAGTGCGGCGGCGCGCTCCTCCAGCAGGCGGGTCTGTCAAAGCTGTGGCGCCCGGTGTGGTCATGGGCGCGTTCCGGAGTGGCTCGTCGCTGAGTCATGCCTTCCAGGCAGGTCGGAGGGCCTGGCATGTCGCTCAGCGGCGGAAGTTGGCTCTCAATGGTGTGCCCCGTCCGCTGTCGCTGTGACGCTACGCCCGGCGGTGACGGAGGACGCAAGCGAAAAGGTGTGATCTCGGCTGGTCGGCGGGTCCCTGGACCTGCGCGCCTGCCGTCGGATGAGCAGAAACCCGCTACTGGCGCGTGGGCGCACGGTTGTTCGGGCGGAACGGGCCGCGGGGCTGCCGAGTCAGCGTACCGCCGCCCCTGCAGGCCATCGGACCCGCCGTGGGAGCGTGCAGACGCAATCCCTCGACGTGAAGGCCCCCTCGCCGCTCCTGGGTCAAGACGCGGGACTGGTGCGCGCGGGATGTCGGGCTCGTGTGTTGATCGCGAGGGGTGGCCTGTTGGGGGAGTGCCGGGCGCGGGGCCGGGCCCCGCGGAACCGCCTTCCGTCCCCGCGCACCACGGGAGGGCCCGGACCGTGCGCCTCGGCGGTCGTTTGTCCCGCGCCCCTTGAAGCAGGCGAGGCCGGTCGGGTACACGCGCACGTCGACTCGCCCGGACTGGAGCTGCCCCGCAACAACCAATCGGCGACTCCGTCCTGATCTGATAGGCTCCGCAGCCCGTCGCAGAAAGGATGGTCGACGACTCGGGCCAGGTCGCGCTCGGTCGGCGGCCCCGGAGCCCCGAGGCGGTTCCCGTGCCGCAGAACGGCACCTCAGCTTCCACCACGTCTACGAAACGCCAGGCGCTCGACCAGTTCGTCAATTCAGCAAGACATTGGAAGAAGGCGAATTCCTGAATCATGCGCCCGTAGCTCAGCTGGATAGAGCGTCGGACTTCTAATCCGAGGGTCGCAGGTTCGAATCCTGCCGGGCGCGCCATACGTAGGGGGGAGGCCGATGGGCCTCCCCCCTTGCTCGAGCGCAGGCTGCCTCGACCGGCCACTCCAGCGCGCCAGCGGGACTGTGGCTCTGGCAGGAGGAAATGGCCCCCAGCACCACACGACGGGCCGCCGGTCCACACGACCGCCCGCCGGCCCACCCGACTGCCGGGTCCGCCGGCCTGCTGGCCCGCCCGACCGCTGGGTCCGCCCGCCCGGCCGGCTCGATGGACCGCCCAACCGGGCCCTTCGCCCGGCCGTCACCCGGGGCTGGACGCGGCGGCGGAGGTGGGCGAGGCTCCGGGAGTCGCAGGTGAGTTCGATGGGTTCCAAGAAGCAGCGCGCAAGACCGGGCCTCCGGTCACTGGCCGGCTGCCCCCGAAACGGCACCTCGCGTCGCTGCCGGCCGCTGGCCACCCGCGACGTCGCGGCACCCCTAACCCCACGAGGTCCCTTTGCTCGAGGTACGTGATCTCCGCAAGAAATTCGGCGGGCTGACGGCCGTGGACGGCATCTCCTTCGACGTGCGCGAAGGAGAGATCTACGGCCTGCTGGGGCCCAACGGTGCCGGCAAGACGACATGCATCTCCATGATCTGCGGGCTGCTTGCGCCCGATGCCGGGACGATCAAGGTCGACGGGATCCCGCTCGACCAGAACCCGCGCGAGGTCAAGCGCCGCCTGGGGGTGGTCCCGCAGGAGACGGCCATCTACATGGACCTCTCCGCCCGCGAGAACCTGCACTTCTGGGGCGGGATCTACGGCATGCGCGGGCCGGCGCTGCGCTCCCGCATCGACGAGCTGCTGGCGCTCGTGGGACTCGACGACCGGGCCAAGGAGCCGGTGAAGAACTTCTCCGGCGGCATGAAGCGGCGGCTCAACCTCGCCCTGGGGATGATCCACGATCCCCGGCTGCTGCTGCTGGATGAGCCGACCACCGGGATCGACCCGCAGGCGCGCGTGAACATCCTCGACATCGTGCGCGACATCGTGAAGCGCGGGCGCACGGTGCTCTATACGACGCATTACCTGGAGGAGGCCGAGGAGCTCTGTCACCGCCTGGCGATCATGGACCACGGACGCCTGCTGGTGCAGGGCACGATTCCCGAGCTCAAGGCGCACCTGGGCGAAGGCACGCTGCTGACGCTCTCGGGCGGTTTCAGCGAGGCCACGGTGATGGCGGCGGTCGAGACGATCGCGGGGCTGGTGCCCATCGAAGTCCAGGCCGGCCGGGCGATGCTCTCGGTGCGCCGCGACGGCGCCGGCGTGAGCCGCACGCTGGAGGCGCTCTACGCGCGCGACCTCCAGCTCGACGACGTGAGCATCAAGGAACCGAACCTCGAGGACCTGTTCCTCAAGCTTACCGGCCGCGAGCTGAGGGACTGATGCGCGCCGCCATCGACGCCGCTGTGGCGCCAGCTGCCGCGGTCAATGTCTCCACGCCCTCCCACGAGGTCCACCCATGCTGAACCTCATCCTCAAGGACCTCACCCGGCGCTGGCGCAGCCCGGTGCCTACGGTGGTCATGCTGATCTTTCCGCTGTTCATGACGCTGATGATCGGGACGATCAGCAGCGGTTTCAGCGACGAAAAGACGCCGCGCATCAAGGTCTTCCTGCTCGACCGCGACGACAGCGCGCTGACACGCTTCATCCTGGGTGGCTTCCAGCAGGAGGAGATGATCAAGCGATTCGACGGCGTGGTGGTGGGCGAGGAGGGATTCGCGCTCATGGAGAAGGGGGACGCCTCGGCGCTGGTGGTTTTCCCCAAGGGATTCTCCGACTCGCTGCTGGTCGGCAACACCACGGCGCTGCAGGTGGTGCGCAATCCAGCCGAGGGGATCTTCCCCGAGATCATCGAGATCGGAGCGGGGGTGCTCGGCACCTACTTGCACAACGGGGTCAAGCTCGCCGGCGACGATCTCGCGCGCATCCAGGAGCTGGCCACCCGCGACGAGTTCCCGCGGACGGGGCAGATCGTGTCGCTGGCCGGCTCGATCATGGACCACATCACGCAGGCGCGACCGGTTCTTTTGCCGCCGCTGGTCCAGATCACCTCGGTCAAGGAGAAGGCCGCGGCAAAGTCCGGCGACAGCGGTCGCAACGCGATCTTCGGCTACGTGATGGTCATGACCACCGTCATGGCGGTGCTGTTCATCGCCACGCGCGCGATCATGGACCTGTTCGAGGAGCGCCAGAGCGGAATGCTGCGCCGCCAGCTCGTGTCGCCCTTGGGGATTTCGCAGATCGTTGGGGGTAAAATCGTCTTCGGCGTGCTGTTCAGCCTGATCGTGCTGGCGATACTGGCACTGATCGGCGCGGTGCTACGCTGGTACCACCCGCCCATCGACGGGCTGGCGGTGCTGCTCCTGTCGGTCTCCTTCAGTCTGGCGAGCTGCGGGCTGCTCGCTCTGGTCTTCTCGCTGGTGCGCACGCTGAAGCAGGCGGGCGGTCTCAGCTGGATCTTGATCATGGGCATGAGCGCGGTCGGCGGGAGCATGATCCCCCTGGACGTGCTGCCCGCGGCGCTCAAGCGCGTGGCGCCCATGACCCTGAACTACTGGGCGGTGGACGGCTACACCAAGCTGCTGCTGGGCCACCAGGCGCTGGCCGACGTGGCGCGCAATATCGGAACGCTCGCGCTGCTGGGGGCCGTGACGGCGGGTGTCGCGTATGTCCTCATGGTGCGCAAGGTGCGCAGGGGGTTCGCATGAGGAACATCCTGCATGTCGCCCTCAACGACCTGCGCCTGCACCTGAAGGACCGCAGCAACATCTTCTTCCTGTTCCTGATGCCGATCGCATTCATCCTGTTCTTCGGCGCTGCGTTCCGCAGCCCCGAGGGCCCCGAGAAGGTCACGGTCACGCTGCCGGTGATCAATGCCGACGGCGAGTTCCTCACGGAGGGCTTCGTCGACGCGCTGCGCAGCCACAGCTTCGAAGTGACGGAGTTCACGCCCAAGGCCGCGGCGGACACGACGCTCGACGCGAGCGTCGCGAGCTTTCCGGAGGGGTTCACCCGCTCGATCCTCTCCCACAACAAGACCGAGGTCACGCTCACCAAGCTCGCCAAGAGCAACGAGAGCTACGACTTCGCCGCTGAGGCACGGCTGCACCAAGCGCTGGTGGGCTTTCTGGGCACGCTCGCGCGCTGGCTCCCGGCGCCCGCGGCCGGCGCGCCGCACGCTCCGGTGCAGGTCAGCGACGCCGACAAGGGCCGGTTCTTCGCGTTGCTGCACGAGGAGCCGCTGGTGAGGATCCGGTCAAGTTACGCAGGGCGCGGCCGTCCAGTCCCGTCGGGGATGGGACAGTCGGTGCCGGGCATGCTCGCGATGTTCATCGTCATGACGGTGATCATTGGAGGCGCGGAGGCGCTCACCACCGAAAAGGCCACCGGCACGCTGACGCGCCTGGCGACGACACCCATCTCGCGGCGCGAGATCATGACGGGGAAGGTGATGGGACTGACGCTTTTGGGAATGACGCAGGCGCTCATCCTGATCGTGGCCGCGCAGGTCATGGGCCAGGCGCACGTCATGGGGATCAAGTTCTCGTGGGGCTCGGCCGTGCCGGGGCTGTTGATCTTGCTGGTCCCCTATTCGGTGTGCATCGCGTGCATCGCGCTGTTCGCGGGCGGGATCTTCCGCACCAGCCAGCAGGCGGAAAGCGTGTCGTGGCTGATCGGCATGATCATGGCGGCGCTGGGCGGCTGCTGGTGGCCGCTGGAGATCGTGCCCAGCTGGCTGCGCAGCCTGGGCCATGTCTTCCCCACGGCCTGGGCCATGGACGGCATGCACGCGTTGATCACGTTTGGCCAGGGGATCGGCGCCCTGGCGTTGCCGGTGCTCGTGCTGTCGGGGATGGCGCTCGTGTTCGGCGTGCTGGGCACGCGCACGATGCGGGTTACCGGGTAGCGCTCAGCGCGCGGGCTTCGTGCGCGGTGGGCTTGCCCAGGCGGCCGGTCGGCCGCGCGCGGGCGGCCGATCCGGAAAGCGGCAGCCCGATCGGGTGTGCGGGTGTGTGGGTGGGGGGTGAGCGGCGCGGTCGGCCAGAGCTTGGCGGTCGGCAGAGCGTGTATGTCTTCGGCTGGGCCGTGAGCACATTGTGCTCACGCCTGCGGGGAATGCGGGCCTCTGCGGCGCCCGCCGTAAGCACATTGTGCTCACGCGCTCGCCGAAACGTGCACGGGCCGACCCTGTGCGGGTTCGCCGGCGGATCGCCTCGGGCCGCGCACGCGGCCACGTACGCTGCCGCGACCCGGGACGCCTGCGTGATTGGCCCGCGTCATGGCGCCCGTCGGACGTCGCGTCAGTGCCTCGAGAGGCCGGCGTTGGCGTACAGCGACTCCGCATTGCGGCTGAGCACGATCGCCTCGGACGCGTCGATCTGCGTCGGGTCGATCTCATCGCCCGGCTCGCCTCCGCCCAGCAGCAGCTCGCGGGCGACCTCCTGATAGGCGCGCGCGCCCTTGCTGCCGGAGGCATAGAGCACCGCCGGCTTGCCACGCTCGCTCATTTCCTGCAGCTGCACCGACCGCGGGATCATCGCCACCAGCACGCGATCGCCGTAGTTCTCGTAGAGCTGATTGACGACTTTCACCGACATGCGCGTGCGCAGGTCGACCATCGTCAGCAGCAGCCCCTCGCACTCCAGGCCTGGGTTGTCGCTGGCCTTGACCTGCTCGGCCACCTGAAGCAGCCGCGGCAGCGTCAGGTAGGAGAGCTCCTCGGCCTGCACCGGCACCAGGTAGCTGTCGGCGGCGGCCATCGTCGCCCGACTGAGGACCCCCAGCGTGGGCGGGCCGTCGAGCAGCACGATCGGGAAGCGCGGCTTCAGCCCCGCGACCACCATGCGCAGCTTGAGCGGATCGTCCAGGCAGGCGCGCGTGAGCGCCTCGTCGTCGAGCTGCGCGAGCGAGCTCGCCGGCAAGAGCGTCACGCCGGGCACGGACGTGTCGCGCAGCGTCTCCTCGGGGCCGCAGCGGTCCAGCAGCAGGTCACCCAGGCCCAGCGATGCCTGGGCGGGATCCTGGCCGAGGCTGCGCGAGAGCGCCCCCTGCGGATCCACCTCCACGACCAGCACGCGCTGTCCCTCTTGGGCGAAGCTGGCCGCGAGGTTGGCCACGGTCGTGGTCTTGCCCACGCCGCCCTTCTGCGAAACGATCGCGATTGCCTTTCCCTTGGACATGGTGTCGATCCTCGTGTCGGTGCTTGAGTGGGGCCTTGTGTCGATGCTCGTGGGAGCTTCTCGAATGGGGCTTGTGTCGGGGCGGGTATCGGGCCTTGTATCGGGTCTCGTATGACGCCTTGTGGCGGTGCTCGCGTCGCTGCGCGCGCCGGGATTGCCGCCGGTATTCGCGCCGTCACCCGCGCCGGTTTCCGAGGCGTCCTCCTCGCATTAAAGGCCCGCACGTCCGGGCGCCCCGGCTGCCGGAGCCGGGTCCCCAGGACCGGCCCTGCCCGCGCGACCGCGGGCCCAGCCGTAGCCGTGGCCGCGTGAGGTGCGGCGCTCAGGCGCACGGAATGGACGCAGCGGCGGGGCCGAAGCGTGACGCCGACGACAGGAAACGGGAAGCTACACCATGCGCACGGGAGTTTCCACGGTGGAAACGGGGGTGGACGCGCAGGGTGTCGGCGCAGGGTACCGGCGGAGGGGAGCGGCGTGGACCACTGACCTGGAGTCGTGACTTGGAGTGCTGATTTGCGGCGCAGATACGCGGCCCACACCGGTGGGAGCACGGCTGCCGGCGCCTCGCGCGCCGTGGGGTCCACGCCTGCGGGAACTCGATTGCCGGCACCTCGCGCGCTGCAGGGTGTATGCCTGCGGCTGCTTGGTCGCCTCGGCCCAGCGGCCCCGTCCCAGCCACTCCGTCCCAGCGGCCCCATCCCAGCCGCTCCGTCCAGGCCGCGTGTGCCAGGCCGCTCCGCCCCGGCCGCGTTCATCCGACCGCGTTGACCCAGTTCCAATGTTCCGGCCGCGTTGACCCGGGCTCCGCGCTTCATTAGGCTGTCGAGGATCCCGTGCAGGGGATCCATCAAACGCCGGGGCTGTGCCCGCACCGGGCCGGCTCCGAACCCGTCAGGAGGAGCAGGAATGGCTGGAATCAACAAAGCCATCCTCGTCGGCAATCTGGGCAGGGATCCGGAGATGCGGACAACCCAGAGCGGCTCGCAGGTGGCCAACTTCACCGTGGCTACCAGCGAGCGGTTCACCGACCAGAGCGGCCAGAAGCAGGACCGCACGGAGTGGCACAATGTCGTTGCATGGGGCAGGCTCGCCGAGATCTGCGGCCAGTACCTGCGCAAGGGCAAACAGGTGTACATCGAGGGCCGGATCCAGACCCGTAAGTGGGAGGACAAGAACGGCCAGACGCGCTACACGACCGAAGTTGTCGCGCTAACCATGCAGATGCTCGGTCGCGCTGGCGAGTCGCCGGCGGCGATGGCCGCAGGGGCGGCGGGTGGCGACGAGGACTCGGGCGCGGGCGCTGGCGCAGACGACGTCGGGACCGCTGCGATGAGCGCGCGTTCCGGCGAGCCGAGCAGTGTGGCTCCCGTTGCCGAGGAGGATGAGGACCTCCCGTTCTGACCGCCCTGAGTGCGACGAGTGGGCCGGGTGAGCCGGCTGCGCTGCGCGAGCCGCACGAGCTGCACGAGCTGCACGAGCTGTGCGAGCGGTGCGAGCGGCACGAGCCGCGGGAATGCGGTGAGCCGCGCAGCCGGGGTCAGCCGAACGGGCCGTGGGTCGCGCCTGTTGCCCTCGACAGGCCCAACACGCGCGACGCACGAGCCGCGGGCACGCCTCGAGTGGCTCGGCTGAGCGCAGCCCACTGAGCGCGGTCCCCGAGCCGCCCAGACGGACCGCACGAGTGAGAGTCTCCCCACCTCAGGCGTCCGATCGTCAAAGCCTCGCGCCTCCGATCGTCAAAGCCTCCTGCCTCCTCAGCTTCCCTCAATCAGCGCCCTGCACGGATCGCCATTGGAGGGCCGGGTTCAACCCGGCCCTTCGTGTCTGCCCGCCCGTCATTCGATGCGCGGTCCAGCGCGCGGTTGGGCGCGCCATTCGACCCGCGGACCCGGTGGAGCCTGGCCGCAGAGGCGATGCTGTACAGAGAGCGTAACATGTTGTGATATAGTTAGTTATGAATTTGCGCATTTGGGACATTTCTCTATCTTGATGTTCGTCTCGACGTGGTGGCCGCCCAAAGTGCCGCCTCCGTTTGTCCTCGACGCCGCCCATCGCGTCTCCCGTCGCGCCACCCGTTGACCCCTCGCGCGAAGGTATCTCGGGGTCTCTCGCAGACGCCTCCCGTCGACCGCTCCTGTCGACGCCTCCCGCGGACGCTTCCCGTTGACGCCCTCCGCCGCGCCTCCCCCGGACGCCTCCTCGTGCGCCTCCCAGAAGGGTCGTCGCGATGTCGACGCTCCGGACCGGTTTGCCGGCGGCGCAGGTCCACGCCTGCCTGAAGGATTCGCTCGCCGAGCTCGAGCGGGCCGGGCAATGCGCTGTCTTCTGGTTCTCCGAGATCCACCAGCGCCAGCTCTACCGCGAGCTCGGATACTCGTCGATCCACCACTACGCAGCCGATGCGCTGACCTTTTCGCGTTCGCGTACTGCGCAGTTCCTGCGCCTCTCCCAGGATTTTCAGCGCTTGCCAGCGCTGAAGGCAAAGGTCGAGTCGGGAGAGCTGGGCTGGACGAAAGCGCGCACGATTGCACGGGTGGCCACCACGCGCACGGAGGGCGCGTGGATCGAACACGCGCAGGCGAGCAGCCGGCGCGAGCTCGAGCAGAAAGTCGCCCGCGTGCGCGCAGCGGCGCGTGTGGCGCGCGGTACGGATCCGCGGCAGGGGAAGCTGGAGGTGAAGGCGCGGGCAACCGAAGATGTGGCAGCGACGCCGATTGGGAAAGCGCCGATTCCGAGTCGCGAGCCTCCTGCATCGTCGCTTGCGACGCTGCTGGCGGTGTTATCGAACGGTGCGCCTTCGACGGCTTCGACGCCCAATTCGCTCCCGGAGCCTCCGAACCCCCCGAACCCGCTAAAGCTCCCGGAGAATCTGGAGCTCCCGGAGATTCCGGAGCTCCCCGAGTTCGGGAGACTCTCGCAGACTTCGGAGCTCCCGGATCTTCTGGAATCCCCGGACCGTGAGGAAAGGCCATCGCTACCAGATCTCACCGAGCTCGCGGCCGACTTGCCGGTGCGAGTGCAGCTCGACTTCACGCCGGAGGAGTACGCGCGCTACGAGGCCCTCGTCGAGGCGCTGCGCAAGCGCGGCGACCGCCGGCGCCGCGAGGAGCTGCATCTCGACGCGCTGGAGCTGGCGCTTGCAGAGCGCATGAACGGCGGGCGAGAGGCTCGCGAGTCCCACCCTGTGGGCGAGCAGCGTGGCGGCCGCGCCAAGCCTGGGCCGGGTGCGGCGGGCGACGTGCCCGCGCCCTCGCCGGAGCCCTCGCCGGCGCGCGCACCGACCGGCGTGTCGACCGCGGCGCCGACCGGCGCGTCGACCACCGCGCCGAACGGCGTGCGGGCCGCCGCACCGACGGACGTGGCGACAGACGCGCCAACCGCAGCGCCGGCCGGCGCGGTGATGTGCACCCGGGTGCACAAATCAACGCAACTTGAGTCCGCGCAGCATGTTTCAGCTCCCGATTCCGGGCGCGCCTGCGGGCCCGGCTGCAGGCCGGGCGCTCTGGCTGAGGTGCCGATGGCCCAGCCGAGTGCGTGCCCGACCGCCCCACCGAGCGACTCGCCAAGCGCCGCGCTGAGCGCCCCGCCGAGCGCCGCCCCGCCGCCCGCCGCGCCGCCCGCCCCGCCGTTGAGCGCCGGACCGAGTTCGCCGCCGACCAAACGCACCCCCGCAACTCACGGCGCCCACGCCGCTCCGCCATACCAGGTTGTCGTCTACGTCTGCGAGCGCTGCGGGAAAGGGCACGTTCCCACCAGCCGCGGCGAAAAGGCGCTGGGCCCCTTGGCGTTGGCGGCGATCATCTGCGACGCGCTCGTGTCGCGCCCTGGCCAGCGCAATCGCTCGACGATCCCTCCCCGCCTGCGCCGGCAGGTCCTCGAGCGCGACCACCATCGTTGCGCCGCCCCAGGCTGCGAGGCCGCGCGCTTCATCCACGTGCACCACATCGTGCCCAAGGAAGTGGGGGGCGTGAACGAGCTCGCCAACCTCATCACGCTTTGCGCGAGCTGCCACCGCCTCGCACACCAGCGCGCGGAAGCGATGCTGCGCGAGATGTTCCGCGCACGATTGGACGCAGCGAGCGCACCCACCGCGCGGGTGCGCGGCGCCCAGGGCCGGGCCGCAGTGCCAGAGCAGTAGCCGGCGGATCTGTGCGTCTCGCAGGGGAGTCCGTGCCGCAGGCCTTTGCAGCTGCCCTCTGTCGCGAGCCTCTGCAGCGGGTCTCTGTCGCGGGCCTCTACAGCGGGTCTCTGTCGCGGGCCTCTACAGCGGGTCTCGGCAGCGGGTCTCGGCGGCGGCCGCCGAGCGGTGCGGGGCTACCCCCGCGTCGGGCAGTAGGCGTACAGCACGCACTGGTCGCACAGCGGCGCGCGCGCATTGCACACGCGGCGGCCGTGCAGGATCACCTGGTGCGCGAAGATCACCCAGTCCTTGTGGGGGACGATGCGGTTGAGGTCGCGCTCGACCTTCTCGGGGTTCTTCTCGTCCGTCAGCGCAAGCTTGTGCGTGATGCGCTTGACGTGCGTGTCGACCACGACGCCGTCGGGCGAGTTGAAGGCGTTGCCCAGGACAACGTTGGCGGTCTTGCGACCGACACCCTGCAGCGCCGAGAGCTCCTCCATGGTCTTGGGGATCCGGCCGCCGTGCTTCTCGACGATCGCCTTGCAAGCCGCGCGGATGTTGCGGGCCTTGCTGCGGAAGAACCCGGTGGAGCGGATCTCGGCCTCGAGCTCCTCCTGCGTTGCTGCGGCGAATTCGTCGGGTGTGCGGTACCGCTTGAAGAGATCGCGCGTCACGATGTTCACGCGCGCGTCGGTGCACTGCGCCGACAGGATCGTCGCGATCAAGAGCTGGAAGGGGTCCTGGTGCTCGAGGCTGCACTGCGCCTCGGGGTAGGCCTTGCGCAGCTCGACGAGGATCTCGCGCAGGTGCGGGTTGGGGACCTTGCGCCGGAGTTTCGCCTTGGAGGACTTCGGAGCCGGGCTCTTCGTGGGCCGGCCAGATCCTGGAGCCTTGGTAGCTCGCGTGGGCTTGGAGGCTTGGGCGGGACGGGCGGTTCCGGCCGAGGTGACAGCGCGATCGCGGTGCGCATTTCCGGCCGACCTGACAACGCGGTCGGGCTGAGCATTCCCGGCGGGCCTGGCGGCGAGTGCAGACTTGCCACTGCCGGCAGACCTGGCAGCCCCGGAGGACTTCGAGGTCTTCTTGGACTTGGGAAGGCGTGCGTTTCCGCCAGCCCCGGAGGCGCCGGCCGCCCCGACAATTCCCCGACGCTGGGCAGTCGTCGGAGCAGCTGCCCCTGCGGGCCTCGTCGTGCTCTTGGCCGAATGGCTGTTCGCCATAGCAGTTGCGGCGTTTCTCCCGGCGGGGGTGGTGGAGGTGAGCGGACGTAAGGGCCTGCCGGGCACGCAGAGTACCCCAACGCGCGCCTCGCGGCCAGCACTGGGAGCGTCCTGGGAGCGCGGCACGGGGAGCGCGAGGAAGGTCAGGGGCGGGCTGCAGCGCTGACGCACACCAGCCGCTCGGCTGGCGCCGGCCACCAGGTAGCGCGTGCTGGGCCGCGGCTCGGTGGGGGGTAGGCTGTCGCTCGGGGTCGCCGCCCTGGCCGTCACTCCCCGGGCGTCCAGCCGGGAGCTCGCCGGGCGTCCAGCCGGGAGCCGGCAGGTGTCGGAGCGGAATCCGGTCGGACGAAGCGACGGATTGTGGTGCCGGCGTCTCTCGCGCCGCGTGTTTTCTGGTAGACTTGAAGGATCGTACTCACGCTCACGCGACGCCCCCGCGCCCCACGCCCAACCGCAGACCCGGCCTGACTCGCTTGGTCGGCCTGCACAAGCGAAGCACGCCGGGCTTACGCGGTGTACACCCCCCGGGAGGACCTGCCACATGAAGCTCTGGAGAACGCTTGTCGTCGATCCGCATAGAATCGGCTCGCGCAGAGCGCTCGTCATCGTCTCGCTCGGCGTTTCGCTCGCCGTGGCCGGGGCCGGCATGCTGGCGGCCAGCGCGCAAGCCGCCTGCCCGCCATTCTGCATCAACCCGGGCATCACAACGGGCTACGCAGCGGGCTTCGGGATCGCGGAGGGCAAGGCGACGATCCATCTGCGCAACGCCTTCCCAGGGAATCCCCCGCTGGCCGACCTCTGCTACATCGAGGACGAGGACAACGGTCAGAACTTCGCCGTGGATGATCCGTTCTTCGGGATCCCGACGTTGGTGAAGCGCGGTGGCGTCGTGAAGTTCGAGGGGGACAAGTTCAAGCTCGGGTGCGCGGTCAATTTCGTGGGCTATCCGCTGATCCTGTTCGTCCGCAGCGATAAGAAGATCTCGATTCCGGCGATTCTGATCCCGTGCCAGGTGAACTACAGCATCATCCCGGCCCTCGACTCCGCCGAGGTGGGGCAGATCACCGTGGTGGCCGAGACCAGCCCGATCAAGCAGCTGATGCTGTCGGCGTTCGACGACATCTACACCCAGCTGTGTGGGCCGTCGCCCGCCGCGAAACTCGACGGGTTCGCTCTGATCAATCTGAGCAACGGCGACAACAGCGGTCTGCTGGATCTGGGTCTCAACGAGCAGGTGCGCTGGTACAACGGACTCGGTCAGGCAGTAACCCTCAACTTCAGCACGGGCGCGACGCTGGATTGCCCTGCGGACGACTACTCGCCGCCGATCAGCTTCCCGGACAACGCCGTGGTCACCTACACGGTGACGGGCTTCAGTGGCGCGGGGATCCTCCAGGTCGGCACGTCGGTTCCCGACGCCCCCACCAATTGGGGGACCGTCAAGGCCAAGTTCGGCGGCCTGCTGGGCAAGAAGTAGGATCGACCGCCTGGCTCAATCGCGGGGAAGCCGCCCGATCGATGTTCGACCGGCCAGAGCCAGACAGAGTGAATCGAGTGAGGAGGGACGAATGGCCCGGGGACGCCGTCCCCGGGCTTCTTCGCGTTCGGGGAGGTCGCCTGGCCGGGGCCGCCCTTGCTTCCATCCGGCATCGATCGCGGGGGCTTGCTTGACAGCCTGGGAGGCGCTTGCTACCTTGGCGCCCCTGCTTGGCAGGCTGCGCCGAGTCGGGCTTCCCACCGCGCGCGTTGCGCGCACTCCGACCGGCCGAATCTTGGGTGCGCCGCTAGCTCAATTGGCAGAGCAACTGACTCTTAATCAGTAGGTTCTAGGTTCAATTCCTAGGCGGCGCACCAGAAACTGCTTGTGTACCATGGAGTTATGCGAAAGCGCTTCTGCGGCCCAATTGGCCGCTGCGGATTAGGTTCCTTTTAGGTTCCTCCGGCACCTTCAGGGGGCCAGTGGCGACCGATGGCGATCCAGTCCAGGCGCCGCGCATCCGCTAAGTCGTGTCGGAGGAGTGGAGTCTCAACGCAGCGTCGTGACCGATCGGCGCGTTTGCGTTAGGGAGTGGCGCAGTCCATTCCCACTCGAAATCCACCGCTCCCGGGCAACAGACATCCTGACGCTCAACGATCGAGTAGACCGTGGAGCCGGGCGCGTGGCTGCAGCGCGCGGACCCTGGCAAGCCGTGAGCCTCCCGCAGCTGGGCATCAGACAAACCCAGGCGGCCGGGGCCTGTCGGTCCCCCGGGGGCCATGGCCCCCCTCGCCCAGGCGCGCGCTCCACACAAGCCCTCTCCCCGAGCACTAACCATTTTCAATTGAGCGTCAGGAGGCGCCAAGCGGCTTCCCAGGCGGGCGGGATAGTCCTACGCTTCGGGTAGGCTCCAATTGGTGTCGGTCACGCTCGCGTGCATTGCACCGCGTGCCCGCCTCATGCACCGCGCCCCGATCCGTTTCCGCTGGGGCCAACCGGAGGTTGCACATGCGGGCTCTCAAGTCTCTCCTGCTCTTCTCACTCTCATCGTTCTTCCTCGCGCTGGCGTGGGTCATCGTGGACGCCCGGCTCGGCGCGTCTCGATCCGCAAGGGCGGATTTCAACGCGACAGGGGGTGTCGTCGGGATCGTCGCTGCTGAGTACCCCCATTCGTACAACGGCTGGGTCCTGCTTGGAGATGGGAGAGTGCTCGAATTCGGAAACCTTGGGAACGGTTCCGATATGGGATTCCGGCCCGACACCTTCACGGTCCCCGCGCCGCCGATGCCGGTACCCATTTCGGATATCAAACTCTGGAGCTATGGCTCCCTGGTGACGAATTCGGACGAGGTGTGGGTCCTCAGCTCGTGGCAGGGCCCGGGTTGGACCTGGGTGAACCTCGGGACGCCGCCGGGTCTGCCGGTTCCAGGAGCCGCGTCCAGCATGGGCGACCTGAAGGGACGATTCAGTCCGAAACGGTAGGCGGGGCCAGCGCTCTACCAGGGGACGCACACGAGTTGCGCGGCGACGGAAGCCGGCTCTGTAACTGCGGCCGTGGGGGACCTCGCCCGGGGGACGCTCCCCCCCAGGCCGGCGCCTCTCGCGAATCACAAGAGCCCGACACCCCGCGCATCGCATTTTTCGATCTTGCGTCAAGGGGGGCCGTGAGGCTTCCCCTGGAGACGGGAGGGGCCTAGGCTTGGGTCCACGCAGCCATCGCCGTCCCTGGGAGTTCCCGTGCGGCTCGCTCCCTTCAGCCATCATGCCGCGGTCCGCCGCAGCCTCTCAGCGCCCGTGCTTGCTG
Organism: Candidatus Krumholzibacteriia bacterium; assembly: GCA_041484665.1. Classification (GTDB taxonomy): domain Bacteria; phylum Krumholzibacteriota; class Krumholzibacteriia; order JAJRXK01; family JAJRXK01; genus JBGPIA01. The sequence goes on along the minus strand of JBGPIA010000008.1, from coordinate 14,562 downwards.
CACTCGCCGCGCTTGCGAGCTGTTCCAGCAGTGAACCGGATCTCATGGTACCGAGGACGCACCCGGATCTCATCGTCACGTGGACTCAAGTATCCCCAGGCGCACACTGGGACCACGATCTAGAGGTGCGGTGGACCGTGCGCAACGTCGGGTCCGCGACGACTTCCGGAGCCGGTTGGACTGACCGTCTGTCCATTGCGCAGGACCAGGGCGGAGGCGGTGAAATCACTCTTGCCCCGGATGTCCAGGTGCAGGGCTCAGTCGCGGAGCAAGCGGAGACCACTCTGGCCGCAACGAGGCAGCTGCCAGAGCAGCGGCCCGGAGCGCTCTGGTACGTCCATGTTCAAACCGACGTGGCAAATCAACAGCAAGAAGCCGCGGGCGAGGGCAACAACGGCCGATTTTCCCTGGCGATCGCTATCGGCGACTCCAGCTTGGCAGCGTGCGACAATCCGGGCAACATATGCACTTGGGCGGGTACCGGGGCGGCGGGCTTTGACGGCGATGGCCACACACTTCTCCAGTCGGAATTCTACTGGCCCATCGATCTAACACGCACGTCCACGGGCGAGTGGTACATCCTCGACTGGAACAACCACCGCGTGCGACACGTCACTTCGCAGGGAACGCTGGAGACCGTGATTGGCGGGTCTCTCGGGGATGGACCGGAGATTCCGAACGATCGCGCTGAGTTCTCCCCGCCCGGTTGGCCCGGAGAGCTGGTCAATCTCAACCATCCGACCCATTTATGCGAGCTTCAGAATGGCAGTATTCTGCTGAGCGCGTGGCAGAACAACAAGCTGCGCCGGTACGACCCTTCAACGGGGCTGGTGACGGTTATCTGCGGCGACACGCCGGGCTTTGCGGGTGACGGTGGGCCTGCAAGCGCTGCACTCCTGAACGAGCCGATTCAGTCAGTTCAGGCGGTAGACGGCTCGATCTACTGCCTTGACATGCGCAACCAGCGGGTTCGCAGAATCGACCCCAACGGCACGATCTCCACTGTCGTTGGCACGGGCGTCGGTGGCTTCGATGGGGATGGAGGGCCACCACTTCAAGCGCTCCTCAACCTCCCGTTCGGGCCAGCTGCAGCCCCTGGCGGCGCTCTTGCTCTCGATGCAGATGGCCGCCTCTACATCTCGGACACGCTCAACAACCGTATCCGTCGAGTCGACTTCACGCTCAATCGTATCGAAACCATCGCGGGAACTGGCACCGCGGGGTATAGCGGAGATTCGGGACCAGCCGTTGCTGCGACGCTCCGCAACCCTCGGGACCTCGCCTACTTCCAAGGTCGCCTCTATGTCGCCGACGAGTTGAACGACGCCGTTCGCGTGATCGACCTGGCCACAGGCGTCATAACAACCGCCGTCGGGCCTACGAGCCAGACATCCTTGTACCGCCCAGCCGGCCTGGAGGTGGACGCCAATGGTCGTCTGTACATCGCAGACACGTTCCATCATCGTATCCTAGTCATGCACCCATGACCGCTGAACGGGGCGCCAGGATCACCCGCCGCCGACGCGAGCGACCCTGGAGGCCGACACCTCGCGCACAGCATTTTTCGGGTTTGACTCAAGACGCTCTAGCTGACTGAGCGTCCCATCTCATTCATGGGCACCCGTACCGGCCCCAGAACCGGCCACCGAGTCGCCTTCGCCGCCGTCGCGCGTTGGCGGCCTGGCTGGAGATGTCGTCGGACACGCGGGGTGCCTAGTCCGCCTCCTCGACGTACTCCTCCAGGATGCTGTCTGTCGTGTGGGCCAGGTGGGGCAGCGCCGCAATCGTGCGGATGCTGTCGTAGGACAGGAAGGTACAGGACTCGTGCAGTGGACGCCGTTCCAGGAGCGAGAACACGGGCCGACGGATCTCTTCGAGCACCTTCGCTCTTCGCGCATCTGGCGCGACGATGTGCAGCTTGATGTCCATGTTGGGCTGCAGGCTCAACAGGTCGGCCATGCGCAAAAGACCGGAGTAGATCGCAGTGGTGTGCTCTACCTCGAAAGCTCGCACAATCGAGCGGCCCTTGAGCCAGAGCACATCGATGCGCTCAATCGTTCCCAACGTCACTTCGTCGTAGTTCAGCGGAAGCTCGCCAACGAGAGCCTTCTGCTCACCCTTCCACTCCTTCAGCACCGCGGACCGATCCCCGGCTGGAAGCCAAATCCTGAAGCCCATCGCCGCGCCTATCTGGGCTAGGAGCGCCTGAACCTTGGTCGACTCGCGTGCCTCGTGAGCGGGTGCCTCCGCCACCGTGGAGTCGTCCTCATCCGGAACGACGACCGCGACGGGCCCATTGGGCCTCCGAACCACACTCGGTGCCAACGCCTTGCGGTCGCGGTCGGTCAACGGGAACTGCTTGGGCTGTATCGCCTGCTGGCGGAGCAGCGATTCCAGCAGTTGGCCGTCTTCGTCAGAGAGGCGATTCAGACTCGTGCGGAAGAACCCCGTCCAGTGCGGTGATGTCCCCGAGTACTGGCGTGTCATGGACAGCCGACGCCAAAGGGCCTCATCGTGGATGGGCAGAGCCTGTTCGGGCAGCAGCCAGACTAGCGGCGTCACGTGGAAGCGAACCAGGAACGGGTCATTGTCGGCGGCGAAAAGCGCGGTCGGGTCCTCGAAAGAGCTGCTGTCCACCTGAAGGAGCCCGAACCAACGCGACACCCTCGTCATGTAGCAGACGAGAATGTCGCCTGGCTTCACCCGCGACGCCGCGTTCCGATGGCGCTCCCGGAAGCCAGAGACTGAACGATCGGACCTGGAGAATCGGTCGTAGGTCTCCGGCGAGAAGAGGTCAAGGTAGTACGCCATCGGAACAACCTCCGACCACTTTGGTCTCTCGAACAGCGGTCATTTCGGCGCCAAGTGGCAGACAGCCGGCATTCTCAGCGGGGGCCGCCCGAGCGCGAGGAACTGTAGCATGGGGGCGGCGCTGCTGGGGTCAAGCGCCGCGCGCACGTTGGACCGGATGTCCGCATCTCGCGGCCGGAGGCTCTGGATCCGTGACCTGACCGACAATCGAGGGGCGGCCGAGTCCTCGCACGTTGGCTCGTTTCGGCGAGACTGGGGAATCGCCCCGGCGGGCTCTCGCCGGAGTCAGGCCGCTTCCCCTGGGATCGTGATCGTCCTATGCTCCCCGCAGGCTCCGCTTCACCTCTCGCCGTGGGAGGATCCCGCCGTGCGTCGCCTGCCCTATCTGTTGTCGCTGATCATCCTGCTGTCTCCAGAAGTGCGCGCCCAATGGGCTCCGAACGGCGTGCGGGTCTCGGTGACCTCTCCCTACACCACCACGTCACTGGCCGATGGTGGCTGGCTCCTGATTGGGCCGTTCCCGAGGTCCGGGCCGCTTTCGGCGTCGGAGTTGAATCGGTGCGGGTACATTTCGCAGGCAGGTGCGCCCAGCGAACTCTGCGATGCGACGTGCCCCGACGTGACCGGTGGAGTGACGTACCGCACCATCCCGGATGGCGCGGGCGGTGCGATCACGACTTGGTTCGCGGAGGCGTCATCGCGGCCGTTCGTTCAGAAAGTCGATAGTGGGGGGCGCCCGCAGTGGGGCGTGAACGGCCTGGAATTATCTACTGCGAGCATGCCCGGCTGGAGGCTTGGGGACTTCGCGCCCCACGCCGCTCCGGACGGACAGGGTGGCGTCATAGTGGCGTGGGTATCCGGACCCATCGCTGGTGAGTGGGCTGAGCGTGCTCAACTGCTGGCGCCGGGCGGTCAGCGCCAATGGGCAGGTGACGGGCTGCTTGTGACGAATGGTCCCTCGGCAGGGACTGTCGCACTCGTTCCTGACGGCTTAGGCGGGGCTGTCCTGCTCTGGCTAGACAACTCGTCGCCATCGGGGAGCCTCCGGGCGCAGCGGTTCGATGCCCAGGGGAACTTGCATTGGGGGGCTGACGGGGTACTCCTCTGCGGTGCGCTGGATTGCGGTAACGCCGTTGGATCCATCGTGACCGTACTACCGGACTTCGCGGGCGGTGCTCTGATCGTCGGCAAGGCAGGAGGCCTATTCCTGCAGCACATTTCCGGCAGTGGCCAGATCCTGTACAGCGGATTCGGGGCGCCCGTCTGCACGGAGGCCTCGCTACCCCAGCAGTCGTTCTCCACGGTGGATGGTGACGGCGGCGCGATCATCGCCTGGAGGGACGACAGGCCGGACGCGCCAGGTATCTATGCCCAGCACATGACCAGCACCGGCGCGCGACTTTGGGGCGATTGTGGGATCCGCCTATGGAGCGGTGCAGGCGCGGGCCTCTGGAATCTCGTGGACGACGGTGCCGGCGGCTGGCTCGTCGCATGGTCATCGGGCGATGTCTATGCGCAGCGTATCACCGCAGGCGGCGCGCTGGCGTGGCCGATGCCCGGCGCTCGCATCGATCACTCGAATTTTCCTCCAAACGATGACATCAGTTTCCCGCGGATTCATTACGGCCTGAGCGCAGTAGTTCCTTACGCTACCGGAGTCCTGCTGCTCTTTGGCACGGTCGCATGCGACTCCGGCTGCAATGCGATCGGAACTACAGCTGCCGCCTTCGATCTGTCAGGCGTGCGTCTGCCGGACCAGTGTCCGGCGGTCACGAGCGTCGACGACGTCCCGAACGACCAGGGCAGTCAGCTGACCGTCGCGTGGACGCAAAGCCCGTTGGAAGCTGATGCACTCTCGCCGGTAACCGCGTACGAGATCCAGACGGAATCGTCAGGATGGCAGGTTGTCGCGACGCAGCCCGCGAACGGCGCGCCGAGCTACGCGCGCACCGTTCCGACGTCCGCAGTCCTCACTGCAGGGCAGCCCGCTCCTCAACAGGCCTTTCGCGTCGTCGGCGTTACCACCAGCGCACTGCGATATAAGTCCGCCACACGCTCCGGTTACTCCGTCGACAATGTAGCCCCGACTGTCGCGTTGGCTCCCGCCTTTGAGAACCCTGGCCTGCTGATTCTGGGCGCGCAGCTGGGGAACGTTGCGAACGACTTCGCTCAATTGTGTTGGTTCCGCGGGAACTGCCTGGACCCACCAACAGACGTGCCGGCCCAATGCGGCACCGACCTCTTTCTCGTGGACAACAGCGGCGTCAACTTCTGCTACCGGGCGCAGGCCACCGACATTCACGGGAACGTGGGCCCGATGAGCGCGGCAGTGGGACGGGCGAATCCCACGGAGGTGGATGGCGTGGCGCACCCGACCGGGACGTGGGTCCACCTCGAAGGTCAGAACCCCGCGGTCGCGGGGGCGCAGATCGAGTTCGGCCTTGCCGCACCCGGGAGTGCGCGGCTGAGCGTGGTCGACGTGAGAGGCCGGGTCGTGCGTGCGTTCACCTACGACGGCCTGCCAGCAGGGATTCGTAGCGTCCGGTGGGACGGACGGGACCGCGATGGCGTGCCCGTCGCCGCTGGAGTGTACGTCGCCAAGCTGGAGGCCGCTGGGGTCACGAGGACCGCGCGGCTCGTGCTGGTCCGGTAGGATGAAGCCGCGCAGGAGCTAGCCACGGCGCTCGGAACTTGTGGTCAGGGACTGTTTTCCCAGTCTTCTGACCTCACTGGTACTGGCGCGCGCGCAGGGTTGGCACTGGGCGCCACCGCAGGAGGGAACTACGATGCAATCTCGGAGTGAGCCGAAGTGGCCTCGGACGGCATATAACTTCCTCCTCTTCGGAGTGCTGCTGTTTCTCGGCTTGCCCGCGCGATCGAGCGCGCAGGTTGTCCACACTTTCGTAGAAGACTTCTCCACGACCGTGCACCGCGCCGCGTCCACCACGGCGGTCTGGGACACCGTTGGTCACCATGTCACGATGACTTCACCAGAGTTGATGACCATCGCTGCAGTTCTTCCGTGCCCGGGGGCCGTTCGAGATCTTTCGATTGCTCCCAACCAACTCGTCGTTGCGACTACCGACGCCTCTCTACTCGTCGCTACTCTCAGCTCCCCTGATTCCAGCCAGACCGTCAACGTGGCCGCCGTCAACATCATCCCATTGCCAGCTGCAGCCGAGCAGGTCGAGACCTTCGAGCGATACGCGGTCGCTGCCTGCGGAGATGCCGGGATCGTCATCGTGGACCTTGCGGCGAATCCGGCGCCTGCTGTCGTTGCCAGCGCCGCTCTCGGCACCTCCGTGCACGGTTTCTGCGTGGTTGGATCATTTGCCTACTGCGTAGGGAGCTTCCCCGGGGTCAAAGTGCTTCGCTTGGACGCCCTGCCTAACATCACCCTCGTTTTCAGTTCCCCCGCGACGGTGCCGGGCCTTACCAGGGTCGAGCCTGCGCCTCCGTACCTACTCGCTTCCTCCGCTGTGGGGCTAAACTCGTTCGACATCTCGACGCCCGGCGCGCCTACGTACGGCAGTGCGTTTACATGGTTTGGCCCACCCACCGCGATCAGCGTGGAAGGGCATCGAGCGTTGGTCGGCTTCTCCGGCGGGGTCATCGCGCTTTTCAACCTACACTATCTGCCGTCTTTGCAGTATCTGCGGTCCGAGTCCTTCAACCCACCGATAAGCGCATGCGCTATGGAAGGGAACTATGGGTACGTAGCCGAGGCAACTGGAAACCTGCGCATCCTAGACCTCAGGTCCGAAACCCTCGTTCTCAGCCGTTCGATCCCCACACCGTCGGCCGTGACCGCGATCGCCCCAGGAGGCAGTCGCCTCTACGTTGGGTATGCCAATTCGGAAGTTGCGGTGTTCACGACGCAGGATCTTTACCCCGTGGACGCGGGGCAGGGGTTCGGGTACCTCAGGTTCGTGGAGGACGTCGAGCTGTCATGGCCATACTTGTACGTGGCAGCCCAGGACGGGCTGTATGTCATCCCGGCGTCAGATCCGACCGCGATGGGGAGCGCGCAGGTCGGCTACTTCCCGACTCCAGATAGGATCCGGGGGATCGCGGTGGCGCAGAACCACGTCTTCGCCGCCTCCGACTATTCAGGGGTGTGGGTCGTGTCTGTTGTCAACCCGCTGAACCCGACCCTCGTGTCGGCGCCGTACCTGACCGGGCGAACTGTCGACATCGCGCTAGCGGGGCATCTCGCACTAGTGGCGAACTCCGAGCTGGGGCTCGCGGTCTTGGACGTGAGCAATCCAGCCGCCCCGGCTCTGCTTGGGCATGCACCTACTGCTGGCACGCCTCTGCATGTTGCGACCTACGGACGATTTGCTGTCCTTGCCAGCGGCTCTGCTGGGGTTGAAGTCTTTTCAGTCGCTCAGCCCACCAATCCGGAGAAGGTCGGCGGGATCTCCTCGGTCATGGCCTACGACGCGGCCTGCTTCTCCCATTTCGCCCTCGTAGCGACGGGTGGGGCGGGCTCAAGCGTCATCGATCTTGCAGACCCGTCCAACCCCACGGTCGTTGGCCAACTGGTTGGCGTGAGCGGTCAACGCGTCTCCGTGTCTGGCAGCTACGGCCTTTGTGGAAGCACCGTCATCGACCTAACGAGTCCCACGAGCCCGCGTGCCTTGGCGAGTCTTCCGTACGCATCCACCACCCCGGTCACTGTCTCGGGTGATTACGCCATGTACGGCGGCAATCCGTACTGGGAAGGTTTTCGCGTAGTCTACCTCGGGCCGCGGTTCCCCCCGCAGAATGCCTCCGAGACAGTTGCCTCTACTGCAGTAGTCCAGAGCCCATGTGAGATTGCGCGCTACCGCCAATCGGCAATTTGTTCGGCTGGTATCTCGTGGCAGACCGCCCTCGGTGTATGGCATAGCACGAGCGGAAACCAGCTTTCCTGGAACGCGACGTTGTACCGTCCCAGCACCTATTCAATCAACTGGGATTTGCCCAGCATCACCCAGGTCTCGCTGGACTGGATGTCGAGCGCCCCTTCGCTTGCACGTATCGCTGATGTCCCCAATGACCAGGGGGGGTGGGCGCGCGTCACGGTAACTCGCTCCGGACGCGACTTTCAAGACGGTTCAGGTGTACTTCAGTACTTCTTGATGCGCCGGGTCGATGCTGCAAGCCTTCGAACCGCCCTCCGGACTGCCGCTCGAAGTCGAGCAGGTGGCAGCAGGCCTCACACGTCCGATGGAACCGAAATCGACCAAGCCGAGCCCTCTTTCCCCGCCGACTCGGTTGAGTTCGACGGGCACCAGTTCTTGGTCACCAATGGCGGAGACCCCTGCGGTCCCCCGGCAGGCGTGTGGGAGTTTGTCGGAAGCGCGCCAGCGCTGCGGCAGGAGCTGTACCTCATCCTCGCCCCCACGATCGCCGATTCCACAGCCGGGGCGCCCCGAACCGTGTTCTGCGCGCTCGCGTTCACCGTGGGAGGAAACGCGTACTACAGCCTGCCAGATAGCGGCTACTCCTACGACAACATTGCACCAGCTGCTCCTCAGGGCCTTGTTGCAAACTACCACTCCGGCGGCGTAGCCCTTTCGTGGAGCAGCAACCAAGAGCGCGACTTTCAGTACTTTCGCGTGTACCGGTCGATCCAGCAGAACCCGCCGCTCGTGCCGAGCAATGTCGTCGCAGCGACCACGACTGCCTCGTGGGAAGACGTTCTCGCAAGCCCGTGGGAGTATCACTACCGAGTGACGACCGTCGACCACGCCGGCAATGAGAGCCAGGCGGCGGATCCCGGCGTGGAGACTGGGTCGCAAACTGTGCCCTTGCCAATAGTCTGGTCGCTATCGTCGTTAGGAGCAAATCCGTCATCATCTTGGATGGGTCTTGCCGTCGACGTACCCGCGGCGACGGATCGCGTCGACATCCAGGCATTCGACCTCCGCGGGCGAAGCATCGCTGACGTGTTCACGGGCGCCCTCCCACCTGGCCATCAGGTGGTTCGGTGGGACGGGAGGGACAGGAGCGGGCGCAGCGTGGCGTCCGGGATCTACGTGGTTCGTCTGCAGCACCCGGGTGGTCGGACCCTGACGACGAAGGTATGCGTCGTTAGGTAGGGCATCGGCGGTGCCCCAGCTCGGCCGGGACGAGTAGAGGGTCAACGTGTCGATCATGTCGCAGCACTTGGGGCACGTGTGCCCCTGATCCTGCCGGATCCAAGATGCAAGTGGAAGGGAGAGGTGACACGCAGTGAGTATCGGCTGAACAGACAGAAGCAGAACGAAATGGGCGTCATGTTTGCGTTGGGCCTCGCCCTTGTCGGAGGCGCGCGTAATGGGATTCCTGCCCTCGGGGGGGCACTCGCTGGAGACGTCTCGTTGGGCGATCTGCGGGAACTGCGTCTTCTTCCGCTACAGTATCATGGGGGAGGATGAGTAGAGTTGGCCGGTGAAACCGTCCGACTAACGCAGGCGGTTCTTGCAAGTGCGCACCAATTCCGGACGGGCCCGGGGCTTGGCCAAGAGTTGAGGTGAGCTAGCGCTGACGCTGGTCGCTCTGTGAGGGTCCAGATAGGGCACAGTGCCGGTAGTGCTGTGCTTGCCTCCCTGGCGGGAGACTCCGGCTAACAGCTTGCGAAGTGCGGGCTAGTCCCTGAAGTCAAGAGCGGCCAGCGGCGGTGCGCCACTCTAGGCCCGAATCAATGAGGTAGCCAACATGCCGTCAGAACCAGAGCCTCGCGATCTGGAAGTAGGTCAATCGATCGAGAAGCGCGTACACGCATTACTGCGTTGGCGTGTTTACGTGCCTCTGTCAGCACTTGCCCTCTGCAATCTCCTCTGTCTGGTTGGATTCCTGCCCCTGACGACACTCAGGGTCCATCGACTCGTCGTAGTAGATTCGGCACTTCGGGAGCGCGCCCTGACAGAGCCCAGCAATGGTGCGGGAGCGTTGTTCCTGATGCGCGATGCTTCGGGCAGGCTTCAATTTGCCTTGAGTACGGACGCCGATGGAACCAAGGCCAGGTTCTACGATCATCTAGGCCACGGTCGCGTAGCCATCGGCGTTGCACGTACGTTCGACGGGAACCTCCAGAGTGCTGAATTCCCTGAGCTGCGCATGGAAGATGCCGATGGCAAGCCGCGGGTCTCTCTTGCTGTGTCGCAAGTCCAAGCACCTTGGACCGTGAGTGCACTCGCTTTGCTCGACGACAGCGGGCGAACCGCACTGGGGCTGTCCGCGGCGGACAACGCGTCTGATCGCCACGACGCTGGACTCGGCCTGCTCGTGCCTACGAAAAGTCCAAAGGCGCTCCCGCTGGTGATGCTGCAGGCCGCTTCAGGTGAAAGCGGACCCGGATCCTGGGGTGCTAACCTCGCGTTTAGAGACAGTTCAGGGGCGACGCGCCTGGGGCTGTCCCTTGACGAAACGCAAGCGTCTGCAGTCGGTCTCGACGATGCGGCAAGAATCCGCATTGGCTCAGTGAAGTCTGACGCCCAACAAGGCCGTCATCCGTCGCGATGACGGAACGCCTGTGCTTGGAATGGCGGCCGTTGCCGGATGCGTTCTGCCGGTGCTCCATGACACCGCTCAGCCCATCGGGAGCCGTGAAGACCGCGAGTATTGTAGGGGAGGGTATGTTCAATGCTTCGAGGCGGATGCGCGGTAGTGGGTATCGTGGTGTTGAGTGGTGCATACGCGATGGATCTAATCTGGGCCGCCGCGACTGCAGCCAATCGAGTCGGAGGCGTCCACCGTCGACAAGAAGTAACGCGGCAGAGCGGGGCCACCAGTGTTGCGCTGATGGCCCCTGGCGTCCGTAGCACCTAGCTCGCCAAAGCCAGAGGGGCGCGTGCGCCGAGTTTAGCACTCTGGAGGACCGCCGGGGAGAGCAGCCACTGCGTGTGCGCTACCCGCCAACCAGGAGGTCATTATGTCGGACCTGAAGAAGTTGCTCGCGGTTTCGTTCTCGGTGTTCCTGCTCGCGCTATCGTTCGCGCTGGTCACTGGCAAGATGTGGCATCCTGCTGAGGCGCGCGCACAGACTGGTCTACAGTTTGTCGGGCTGTCGAGCCAACTCTCCGGCAACGGAGGAAACTTCGTGGCGCTCGCGCAGGATGGCGGTCTCTACGGCTTCACCGTCAATGGATTCCAGGCCATCGGTGCTCCCGAGCAGTGGTCACTACGCGGGCCGGTCTACCTTGGCAGCGCAGGGACTGGACCCGTCCCGGGCGCGACCTCCAGCGTGGGCGACCTCAAGGGCAGGTTCGGCGCGAGGAAGTAGGCAGGGCGCGGCGCGCGGGCTCCGCACCTACTCGCGCGGCGCTAGGAAGTGGATTGCTTTAAGCGGGAGCAGCCTTCGCTGTTCTTCAGGCACGCGGTGATAATGCTCGACCCACAGCGCAAACAGCCTCTGCGCGTCCAACAGCATGATGCGCCGCCGCTCCTGCGACCGGGCTTCCGTCTCCGCCTCCGTCGTGAAGCCCCCGCTGGCCACGAAGATTCCGACGTCGTCCTCGCCAAGCACGGCAAGAAAGGACCGGACCTCTCCCACGGGGATCTTATCGGCGCGGCGCTTCACCTGCACCTTGATGCGCCCGTGCTCGACCCCAAGCGGATCCTTGTGGGCGATGACGTCCACTCCCTTGTCAGGACCTAAGGGTGCCACCCAGGAAACGTGGTACTCCATGGCGCGCAGCAGCCCGACGACTAACTCCTGGAAATCGTAGGGGTTCATGCGGCCAAGATGTGCCTCAATCTCGGCCCAAGCGCTCTCCTCAGCCTGCTCAAGGGTGGTCTCCGCTCCGGGCGTATCGGCATCCTGGTCGTCAGCACCGTCTACAGGTTGGCCACGGCGCCATTCTCGATACAAGCGGCCCGCCTCACGCATGAACGCTGCCGGATCGCGAATCTCCGCGTACGCTCGTCTCCCGGTATCGGTGATGGCCCATACTCCGTGGCTCTTCGTCATCCACCCTGCCTTGACTGGCCCGATCGTCGAGAAGCGAACGATCTTTTCGAACCGGCGGACGGTGGGATTCTTGGGGTAGAATGTGCGCTCGAAATCGGTCAGTTCCACTTCCCTCTCGACTCCTGCGACGGCCTCGCGCGCAGGCAGACCATCAGGGTGCTTCGTGAGCAGTTCGAAGACCTTGCGCATAAGCTGTCCAGAGCGTTCGCGCGTGATCTCGGCCATGGCGGGCCCAGCCCTTCGCTGAGGGTGCTGCGTGGCTCTGGGCGCTCGATTCCGCACGCCCGAGATCGATCGCAGCGTCGTCTTCCCTCGCCAATCATGCCGGATGCTCTGCCAGCGTACAAGAACTCGCCTCGCGACAACAGAACGACGGGCCAGGAGCCGGGACAAGCCATCCCCGGCAACGCTCGTCGCGTGTCATGTCGGACCAACCTCGGGCGCCACGGGGCCACCCTCCGCGGCGGCCCGCTCGCGGGCCAACTCCGCCAACACCTTGGCGGCCAGCGTGGGGGCCCTGCGCACCACGCGGCGGACCAGGTTGTCCCAGTCCTCACGCGCCAACTCGGCGGGGCTCTTCCCAGCGAGCCGCGACCGCTTTACGAGGGTCATGGTCTCCGGGTCCGGCGGCGCGTCACGCTCCATGATCCGGTCGAGCGCCTGCAGAGCCCGGTCCCGTGAAGAGGAAGTCCCGGTGCGAGCGATCAGGGACAACTCGCGCTTGATCGCGATGCGGCCGAGCACGAATGGCCCGCCGTCTGCCGACTCCGCCAGCGCCACGAGCGCGCGCTGGACCTTCTCCTTGTGCAGTTCGCGGCTGACGATGGAGTCGACCCACTTGCCAGAGTACCCGGCCCGCCTCAGCCTGGGGCGCCCCCTGGGCGACCAGGAGCACGAGAGCGCGCTGGCGCTCCGTAAGCACCGCGAGGGGCTGCGTCCGCCGTGGCGCAACGCCGAGGCTACAGAGTGGGCCGCAGCTGCTGATATCGGCGGAATCCCTACCAGAGTGGCATTGTTGCCCGGCGGCGCCTCAGCTGGATTGGCTTCCTCACCGACCCCGCAAGGTCCCCGCACTTCCTGTGCGCGCTGAGCGATTCGAGCGCCTCGTGCGCGACTGTCGCGGCCGCAATGTAGCACTCGAACGTCATATGGCGGCTCGGGCGTGTCGACACGATGCCTCGCGGGCCGAGGTAAGCCGAAGCGCCCGGGGCGCCTGCGTGCAGGTACTGCGAGCCTGGAGACCACAGGTAAAAGCGAAAGACCGCGAAGGCGTGTTGCTTGTCCGGGTTTTCCAAGCCTGAGATCCGGTCCGAGATGTTCGGCCAGTCCTTCCCCTTGCCCTTGCGTCGGTAAGCCATATACCTCCGCACCCGGGGATCGAGGCTGAGAGCCCGGAGTCGCTCGCGTTCCTCAGTCGAGAGGATCGTTACCGCATTCTCCACTGTCCTCAAGTAGCGAGCACTCTCGCGGGCTGCCGACGCGCGATAGTCTCGCGATCTGTCGTCAGCGCTCTCAGACCGTGCACAGATGTAGGCGATCCAAAGTGAGGCTTCAAATGCGATCCGGCACAGGCCGAATGCTGGCGGTTCTCTCCCTCGCACAAGCAGGATACGGATCGCGTCCAAGAGGCCAGACATCTGCGCTGCCAGCGAAGCCAACGTCATATCTCTCCGACGGCGTCGATTCGACAGGCGATGAGCTGCACGGTCGAATGCATCTCGAACAGCCGCTATGTTGGCAGCCGCGCTCCGCGGCAGGAAGGGCCTGCAATTGTATGACACTGGTTCCTCCCGCTCGAACGGTGAAGCTGACTTGCGATGGAATGCCACGCTCGGGTGCAGCTGGTGCGTGACCGCAACTGCAAGCCTCTGCCCGGCAGGGACTTGGCTGAGCGCATGGGAGGCCTCGCGTGAGGGGTCGAACCGCCTGGAAGTTCGGTCCCGAGCGTAGCACCGCCTCAGGCGTGGACGGAATGGGTAGTCAAGAGCCGCGATCCGTCGCCACCAACCGAGCGATGGTCTCAGGGTGCTCCCTGGCCTGGGGCGGAGGGACAGCCGGATCCAGTCCCTCGTCAACCTCCGACAGGACCCGCGCGGCCTCCAGCAGCGCCACCAGCAGCTGGGGAACGGGCCACCGGAACTCCGCCCTCTCCGCCTGCGCCGGCTGGGGGTGCCGCCGCTGCTCCGAGTAGAGCCGCAGCAGCGTCTTGAGGGCCGGTACACGCTGGTTGCGTTCGCCTCGCTGTGCGACTTCCCAAAGTAGCTCCTCGACGTCGGCCAGCTTGAACTCCAGCGGCTCGTTCAGCTGATTGCGAGCGGCCGTGAGCGCCGCCAGAGCGGCTTCGATGTGCGGCGGGACACCGAGGGCGCGCCCCCTCGCCTCCGCGGCCTCCTCACGCTCCAGAATGTGGTACAGCTCGCGCAGAGCCCCCACGCGATTCGTGCCGGTGCGCCCCAGGAGACCCAGCTCGCGCTTGATGGATTCGCGATCCGACGGGAGCGGCGAGCCAGTCTCGACCTTGCTCTCGACCAGCACGGCCACGGCGTGCGCGACCTAGGGCTTGCGGATCGTTCGGCTGGCGCGGAGTCAACGTGGCGCGGACTGTCGCCCGCCATCAACGCGGGCTAGCCTTAAGGGGGCGCCGGCAGCGACTAGCCTAGCAACCCGGCCTAACTGTCGACGCTCATTTAGAAGCGCCGAAAAATGAACACGGCGCCGGTCAACCCGTTCTCGCAGCCCTTCTTGCAGCAGCGAGCCGCGGGGCACGCGGTTTGCGTGGCCACAGCAAGGCCCGCGCCGTTCCCAGGACGCCG
>JBGPIA010000007.1:0-196002 GCA_041484665.1 Candidatus Krumholzibacteriia bacterium | reverse complement strand
GCTGGTGGATCGCTTCACCGAGAACTGCCACGTGCTCGACATCGAGGCCGACTCGTGGCGCCAACGCAAAACAGACTGACCGCGTCCTGCCTCGCCAGCTACGCCGCGTCAAAAACACGCGGAAACCCGTGGCCGTCTACAACGATCCGCCGATCCCAGCGATCACGAGCCCGATCTGACTGATCACCATGGGCGAAATGCGCAGCTGATCAGTTGGAAGAAGAGGTTGGCTCGCAGCCGGTCGGTCTGGCAGGCTGAGTCCGGGTGGCAGGAAGGACCACCGCGTCCTCGAGGCGAGCTTGGCCCCGGCTTGCCGCCCCGGGCCCAGGTGATGGGGACGCCGGGCTGGCCCAGCGGGTGACGCCACAGTCGTGCACGGCCGCCCCCCTTCGCCTGACGTCGCCGGTTGGGGCCAATCGCTCCGCGCGGAGGATGGGCGTTTTCGTCCGATCGAGAATCGACACCGATCTGTATCCCCGCTGGCAACGGCAGATCGACCGCGGCCACGACGGCTAGAAGCGAGAGGCTGACGGATGATCCACTTTCTGAAGCGGCTGGCAAGCCTCCTCCCTCTCCAGCACCAGCACGAGCTGAAGCGCCTAAACTACGGATGGCAAATCCGGAGGCGGACGTTTGGCACGGACGAGCGGGAATTCCACAGACTTCACGAATGGGTCTCGGCCGGCGACTGGGTCCTGGACGTCGGGGCGAACGTTGGCCACTACACGCTGCGTCTTTCCGAGCTGGTTTCGAAGGCGGGCAGAGTGCTCGCTTTCGAACCCGTACCCGATACCTTCTCACTTCTGGCTGCGAATGTCGCCCGATTGCCTATCCGAAACGTTACGCTGCTGAACGTAGCTGCCTCCGACAAGACCACCGTACTCGGAATGAGCATACCCAGGTTCGAGACAGGGCTGAGAAACTACTACCAGGCGGCATTGAACGAGGGTGCTCCAGATCTCCCGGTACTCTGCCTCGCGATCGGGTGCTTGAATATCCCCCAACGTGTCCAACTCGCCAAGGTCGATGTGGAGGGACACGAGTTATCGGTCTTGAAGGGAATGGCGAACATTCTTGAGCGCGATCATCCGGTCCTGATCGTCGAAGGCCGCTCCACGGATGTGGCCTCGTACCTCGGGGCATTCGGCTACGTTTTCGAGGAGGCTGACGGCTCTCCCAATCGAGTGTTCACCGTGCGCCCCCGGATCGGTGTGGGAGCCAAGTAGGCTCGCCAGGCCCCTTTTCGTCCGCTTCGAGGAGCCCGATCTCACCTCGGACGGGGGCGCCCTCCTGCTGAAAAAGGTCGCCTTCCCCTTCGCCCAGATCCTGGTCCGCGCGGATGGGGGCTCTCCCCGTCCGGAGCTGTTCGAACTGCTAGAGGTGCTGGAAGTGGATTACCTCCTGGCGCTGGGGGAAAACCCGGTCCTGAAGCGGCACAGCCGGCGTCCGATCGGCCGAGCGCGCCGGCTGAGCCGGCTTCGCTACAAGACGGTCGCGCTGTTCGGAAAGACGTACTACGCTGCGAAATCGTGGAAGGGCTCGCGCCGGGTGGTCTAGAAGGCAGAGGTGGTCCGCTTCGAGCAGCGCGCGCCGAAGGACAACCGCCGGTACGTAGTGACCAAGCTCGACGTCACTCCTGCGACGATCTACGAGCTCTACCGCGAGCGGGGCGACGTCGAGAACCGGATCAAGGAGCTCAAGGGCTCGCTGTATCTGGACCGCACCAGCTGCACGCGCTTCTGGGCGCACGAATCAACTGCGCGTGCTGCTGACGGCCGTCACCTACGTGCTGCTGCAAGAGCTGCGGCATGTCCTGTCGCGGACGCCGGCCGCCGATTGCCAGGTCGAGACGGTGCGCCTGCGGCTGATCAAGATCGGCGGCAGGATCGAGGCATCGGTCCGGAAGATCATCCTTCACCGTTCGGCGAGTCATCCCTGGGCGAACGATTGGACGCGCGCAGCGAGGCTCCTGGGCTGTCTCAGCACGTAGGCGGCTCTTCACCGTTCGGCAAAGCAACTTCGACGGCCCCAGCTGGGCAGGGGTGTGTCCAAGACCAGCGCGTCTACCCCGATTCAGCGACCTCACTCGCACTTCGGCGCAGTCAGCACGCCAAACCGTGCCCGAAAGCCAGGGCCCGACCCAGAAACTGCCGCCAGAATCCGTCACAAGCACCTCACGCGTGGCCTTCATGAATGATCCGGGCTAAGTCATTGAAAAACCGAGAATCGACCCCGCGAACTGCGGAAGTTGGGCTCGAGGTGAAGAGTCGGAGACTCTGAAGATGAGGGGTCCGCTGCCGCTCCCGGGCGTCGGCATCCCATCCCGAGCTGGGGGCCACCCCATGAGGGCAGACGAAGCCGCATGCCTCGAGTCCCCCGCCATCTCGATGAAGGTCCCGCCGTCTGTGGCCGGTGGTTCCGCCGGTGGCACCTTCGCACTGCCTGCTACAGAGAGGGGCATCGAGCGCCAGCGTTCAGACATGATGTGCGGCCTGCGGGTTTTCGGTTCAGTTCGCGCCCAGCACCGCGCCTGGGCATTCAGTCTAGCGAATGGCCATTTTTGCTATCTTTTACACCATCAATAATAAGTATTGCTAAACTTTGTCATCAGGGATACATTCAGCGCATGAACATCTGATTGACCAAAGAGCTTGAGAGGCACCTTCAGAGGAAGGTGAGCTCTGGCCCCTACACCGCGGTCAGTGAAGAAGAAGGGTTCGGCAGCCTCCCACTGAGAAACAAGCTGCCCTGAGCCGGACTATTCCCGAGGGGTTCAGTGCGATGGCCATTCTGCCCGCTGCGGCAGCGATTCGCTTGGACCGCCCTCCCTCTGGACGTAGCGCCCCGCTACGGCTGGGTCGCAGGGCTTGGCCCGCTCTGCGTGTGCGGGCAGCATCGCCATCTCGCGACGACCCCTCGGGAATGGTCCGGGCCAAACAAGGAGCAACAGATGCGAAAGGTTCTGATCACAACGCTCGCCGCCATCGCGCCCTGTGTCCTCTCCATTCCGCTCGGGTCCGCCCAGGCGGACCTAGGTACCGCCGACATGGGCTTCCGCGGATGGGGCCCGCGCATCGGGATGTCGATCAATCAGGACCAGATTGAGTTCGGGGCGCACATGGACTTCTGGAATTTCGCGGAGCACGTCCGCTTCCAGCCCAACCTCGGAGGTGGGAGTGGGCAACGACATGACGCTGGTGGCTCTCAATGATGAGGCCGCCTACCGCAATGGGCCCGACTTGAAGCTCACCACGGGTTGGACCTTCTACCACTAGCCGGATGGACCATCGCTCGCGCACAAGGCAAGCTTCACCTCTGCATCATTGCGCGGAGGTGGTCCCAGATCCGATCTCGCCATACGTATTCCTGCAGAAAAGAGGAAGTCTATGCTCTGGACCGTCGCAGTAGTGCTCATCGTTCTTTGGCTGCTCGGCCTGGTGACGGCGTTCACCCTCCACGGGTTCATCCACGTGCTGCTCGTCATCGCCGTTGTCGTCGTGCTGCTCCGGATCATTCAAGGCAGAAGGCCCGTCTAATCATCACTTCGGCTGGAAGGAATACGTGAAATGAAGATCATCGGCATCGCGCTCGTGGCACTCGGGATCGTCGCACTGCTCTATGGCGGGATCAACTACAACCGCCAGCGGACGGTTCTCCAGATCGGTGACATGAAAGCTACCGCCACGGAACACAAGACCTTTCCGATTTCCCCCATTTTCGGGGCGCTCTCGCTGGTCGCGGGCGTGGCGATCCTGGTGCTCCCGAAGCGCAAGCTCTTGCCCGTCTGATTGCTGGGCATCGTCGCCGCAGACAACCCAGGAGGACCGCGGGCTCATCCTTGCGGGAGCCGCGGGGTTCCCCAAGGAAGACAAGTGTCTGATACACACGAAAGAAGGTTGTCATGACCTGGACTATGAAAACACACGCCCTACATAACCTTCAGCGCGCGACCATTCAGCTCGGCATCGTGGCACTGATCGCGGGCTGCGCCGGCACAAGCGCCGAGAGGAAGGCCGCCAACATCAAGGCGGCCACGGTGGTGAGCGGCACCAATTTCGTTGCGGCCCTCCAGAGCGCGGTGGCGACCGACAGGAACAAGGTGGGCGACGAGATCAGCTTGCGCACTCTAGAGCCCATCGCCGTGAACGGTGTGACGCTGGTTCCCGCCGGGGCCACCGTGAACGGGCAGGTTACCCATGTCGAGGACGCGGGCCGGATCAAGGGCGCCGCAGAGCTTACTCTCCGATTCACCGAGCTGGTGACACCGGACGGCAAGCGATACACGATCGCGTGCGAGCCATTCCGTGTGGTCGGCAAGAGTGACGGGACGCAGAGTGCGGAGCTCATCTCCGGAGGGGCCGTCGGCGGCGCGATCGTCGGGGCCATCCTCGGCGGGGGCAAAGGCGCCCTCGAAGGAGCGGCCGCCGGTGGGATCCTCGGCACCGGCGTCGCGGTGGTGACGAAGGGGAACCAGATCGTTCTCCCAGCCGGCCAGCAGCTCAGGGTGACCCTCACCGAGCCTGTCCTGGTCAAGGTGAAGGTGGCGTAGCACCGCACCCCCTCTTCGAGCACGCGATCGACGGTGACCAGGTGCGGCTTCAGCGGGCGGCCGGTCCGATTGTCGTCGCGCCCGGGGCGCGCCTCCGCGCTGCAGGGCGCGGCTGACGGTCTTGGGGTGGACGCCCAACTGTGCCGCGATGTCGCACAGGTAGACGCCCCGTTGTGCAAGTGCTTGAATCATCAGGAAGTCCTCCTTATACACCATCGATTCCTGCGGGCCAGGGGGTTGACCACGGAGGGACACGATGCCCAGCGTTTGAGGGATTTTCTATTCCGACAATCTTCGTACATTAGGCCCGGCGCTGACACTGTCGCCGGAGTTCCACCAGAACCCGCTGAGCTGGCTGCACGCGGGCTTCTCGGTGCACGTGGGTCCCGCCCTCCTGCCCGACGACACGGCGACCATGGAACACTTAGCGCGTTCCATGACGCGCGCTCCGCTGCGCCTGGACGCGGTGCGCCAGACCGCGGAGGCCGTGGTGGTGAGACGCCTATCGACCCGCGCACGGGCCAACGGGAACTCGAGCTGGACCCCCTGGAGCTGATCCACCGGCTGGTCCAGCAGATCCCGGCTAACCGCCAGCACAGCGTGCCGGCTCCTGGAGCAACTCGCTGTCGAAGCCTCGGCGTACCAGGACGCGCCGCCCACCGCGTGCGACCAGCTCGACGCGCGGACCCTGTGCCGGCTCCGGCTTGCGGTCTTGGGTACGGCGCACCAGAACGCGGTGGAAGACCACCGCAGGCGGCACGTCTCCCAGACGACTCCTCCAGCGGCGGAGCTTGGCGATCAGAATGGAGTGCTCGTGGGCGAAGGCTGTCAGGGGCTGACCGCCGCGCGCCCACGCCCGGAGGGCGACCCTGGCGTCCGGGGCCCGCCAGTTGGGCTTGGCCAGGGACCTGGCCAGCAACGACTGCCTCGAGCTCATCGGACACCTCCTCGTAGGGGTGCCCGATCGTCTCAGGCCCGCAGGCTCACCACAACGTGGATTGTCCGAAGGGATACAGCACGTCTACATCAAGCCGAAGATGCCCCAGCTGGGACCGCGAGGTCGAGCGGTCTCACCGGACGGACGAGCGGGAGTTCTACCGGCCCTTTCAGTATCGGAGCGATGTCGACCTCCAGAAAGGGCTAGCGGAACCGGAGCGGTCCTACAATTAGTTCCGACCGCAGACAGCTCACCGTGGGAAGACCCCTTACCAGATTCTTCGCGAACGGCTAGCATGGCCGGGCAAACAGTCACACGAAGGGTCGGGAGCTACACTTGGATTCTCGAGGAACAAGGGCACTCCCCATGAAGCCCCGTTTCTCCTCGCGCCCCGGCCTCCTCGCGGGACTAAGCTGCTTCCTTGTAGCCACTCTGTCTTGGACTTTTCCAGGACTTGTTTTCTCCCACTCTGGCCGCCTTGTGGTCTGGTGCCTCCTCGTCTGGGCGCTCGCCTGGCTCGGAGCGCGCCTGGCGCGCGCGCTCCTGCCAGCGGAGAGGATCGTCGAGCTACTGCTTGCAACCTGCCTGCTCTGGGCGGTCATAGCCTCCTCTATTGTCTCCTATCTCGGGTTCTTCCGAGTGTTATCGTTGCCCTCGCAGCTGCTTGCGACAGGTGCCGCGTGCTTGCTTTCAGCGCTAGTACCCAGTAACAACCGCCTTGCAGACGCCAACTCGGGCGCTATGTCGGTGTCGCTTTCGCAGCGGTCACACACCTTGGTTCTGCTACCGCTTCTCGTCTTCTCGCTAATAGCATGTGGCATCAGCGCCCTGAACTCAATTCGCTACGTCGCAATCGACGCCGACAACATGTTCTATCATTTGCCGTTCGTGGCCGAGTGGGTCCGCACCGGCTCCATTTGGCCCTCGGAGTCCATTCCCCTGATCCAAAGGGCGTACCCGGGCGCCCGAGAAGCCGTCCTGACGTTCCTGGCGACTGCATTGCACAACGAGCATCTCGCTCTAAGCGGAATCATGGAAAGACCGCTCTTCGGGCTGACGCTCTATGCGCTAGCTCGCTGCGTCAACGCAGGTTCCATCCCGGCTGCTGCGATAGGAGCTTACGCAGCGACCCTCCCGATAGCGGATCCCAGCGGAAATGACCTTTGGTTGGCCATCATGTTCGCGCTTGCGCTCCTATTTCTCCTCAGGGCACGCAACGCGAGGGGGGCTATCGTGGCGGGTCTGGCGCTCGGGAGCCTTGTCAGCACAAAGTACTCGGGGGTGATATATGGAGGCATTATCCTGCTGAGCTACGGTGTTGTCAGCATTTTGCGGCGCTGCGGGTCGGCGCGGGAACCGCTCCGTCCTGGTCTCCGGATGGTCAGTATCGTCTGCGGATCGTCCATATTTGTGGCGTGGCCATGGTATGCTCGCAATGTCATTGCGTTCCACAATCCTCTATACCCAGCTCGCATCGCGTTGCGATCCGCGATTCTGTTCGACGGACCCCTCGGGGTCGAGTCCCTCAAGGCGCAGACAGCAGGGTGGGATGCAGCGCCGATCTTCCAGAACCCGGGCGTGTTCTTCCGCGCCTTTGGAGTTCTGTTTCCCATCCTGAGTGTAGCGTTCCTTTGCCTCGCAGGGCTCGTATTGTTGCGACGGAGGCCGATTAGCGATTCGCTGTGGATTGTGCTGCCCCCTCTTTGTGCCATCGCGTACCTACATCAACCTTATAGCAAGGCTCCCTACTGGGACCTCCGTTATGCTATTCCCTTTTTTGTCGCATGTGCCGGGGGCTACGCTGCCGTCCTGGGCGACAGTCGATGGGCGCTTGCTGGCGCCATTGGCCTGGGTATTCCCGCCAGTATCATCAACGTGGCACTTTGGACACGCTACTGGCCTCATGTCGCCGTGGTTTCAGTGGGCAGCGTAGTGGCATGTAGGCCACTTTGGCATTCATCCAGGATCGCATCGTGGGTCCCCCCGCCGCGGTTCCTCGGGCGCGTTGCCGGCGCCAGCGGGCTGGCCTGCCTATTGGTGTTCGCGGCCGTCGCCTCTCGCATGAGGTCCGAGCTTCAGTACTCCTCGGAGTACGGGTATCGGGATCTCGAGTCCATGCAGGGCTGGGGTCCAGTGTGCAGCTACGTGCATAGATATCTCCGCGGTCAGCGGATCGTTGTGGACGGAGACTGGCGTATCTTTCCCCTGTACGGGGAGTCGTTCGAGAATGAGGTCCTCTCGGTAAAGGCCGCGGGACCGGAGGAGGCCTCATCAAGTTGGAGAGCAACGCCCGCCGAGGTGTTCTCCTATGCCATCTCCCGAAAGGCGACCTACATCGTGTGCTTTCGTCCTCTAGTGGACCGACCGAGTAACGGCGGGTATGGTTTTGGGGAATCCAATGGCCTGGCGCTTCTGAAGCGCTTCCCCGATGGCCTGAGGAGAGAGTTCGATAGCCGCGGCGCCTATCTTCTCGCCGTAAGCTCCGACCCGAGCCAGTAGGGGGTCAGTATGTGTCATGAGGGGTCGATGGCTGTGCGCTCTGCTGGTCCGATTCTGTGCCACTGGTTTCCGACAGTTCGACGCATTGGACTTGACCGATAGCCGCGGGGCGTCCCGCGGCTACTGAGCTTGCGCCCTGGGCGCTGCAACGGATTGCGCGTAGGAGCGGGCGTACCGTGACATCACGGGGTCCAGCGTGCCTTCACCAAGGCATCAGCAAAGCGGGGGGCGGATCAAATGGCGCATGACATTACAGGACGTGGTCTTCGCAGACACTCAAGGTTTTTGAGCCACGTAGAAGATCGTCTGGGCGCCGAAGAAAGAAAGCAGCGACGGCTTCAATCCCCTCGTGACCCTTTCCGCGCTATTCACGTAGAGGATTCTAAAGCCGGCCTTGCGCAGTCGGTGGAGCATAGCAAACGGATTTGTGATGTTCCAGGGTATCTCTCCCGAGCCTGAAGGGAAAGCAACATCGCCAAACCGGAGTCGATCGGATTCCGGAAAGAGTGGCGGACACAATGGGAGCTTCTTGGTCACCAATCTGATGATCTTCTTTGCGTGAAAGCCCTGATAGACCATGGAGAAGAACGTGTGAGTGGTGAAAATGAAGATGCCTCCTGACTGCAGGACTCTATGCACCTCTTGCAGACAGTTGATGCGCTTGTTGGAAGCCGGAATGCCCTCTATCCCATTATAGGAGAAGAGTGCGTTGTCATAACTTGCGCTCCGGAGCGGTAGTGCGGTGGCGTCGCCTACAATGAAGCACACAGGGACAGATTCCTGTGTAGCCTTTCTTTCGGCGAACCGGATTAGTCGTTCGTTGATGTCAAGGCCCAATACCTGGCTGAAGAGGCTGTGGATCAGAAACGTCGTTCGTCCTCCGCCGCATCCAAGATCGAGGAGGTTCTTGTGTTTGGCGAAGTACATGTTGTAGACGTACTCTTCACCCGCGCCGAAGTCGAATCCGGTCGTATAGGCTTTGTAGACTGTATCGTCCCCGTAGTAGTCAAGCGCCATTGCCTTGCTGTAGTCTCTGGCGTCCTCTTGATCGTTGTCGCTCATTGCTGTGCTCCATTGGAATGGCCGCAAAGGGTAAGTCCCTACCGAGAGCGGCATACCGTCGGTGGTTGATGAGCTGGGGTGGCGGGATGGCGGGGCTCGTGGACGGCGCGATTACGAGCTGGCCGATTGCGGTGGACTTACCTGGCAGATCGTGAACTGGTACTTCCCGCGGGGGGTCGGCGCGATCGCTTCGACGTACTCGATGTGGTGACGCATCGCGGGGCCGAACACGCGCGAGACGGTCTGGCCAAGGTGAGCGACGCTGGCCGGCCCAAACCCACTGTCCCGCACGATACGAAGGATCACGTGGTCAAGCGCGTCCTGGACGATCTGGGCCTGGTGGACGCCTGGCACGTGGATGACGAAAGTGTCGAGGATCGACACACCCGAGATCTTCCTCCCGTCGGGAGCGTAGAGGATATCGGTGGTCCGTCCGAACACCCTCCCGAGTCTGGGTAGCCCGCGCCCGCAGGAACAGCGTCCAGGTGCGATTGTGGCAAGGTCGCCGACCTCGTAGCGGACCAGGGGCATGCCACGGTTCATCAGGTCCGTCACGACGACTCGGCCCGGGGACTGCTCGTCTCCACCGAGGACCTCGACGTACAGCCCCTCGGCGGCGATGTGGAGCCCGTCGTGGCTCTCACACTCCGAGGCGATCAGCGATAACTCCTCGCACCCGTACCGATCAAACAGCACGCGCCCAAAGCGGGATTCGATGACCTGGCGCTCCGCCGGCAGCAAGGTTTCGGCGGTGGAGATCAGCGCCGTGAACCGGATATCGTCGATGCCTTCGTCGATCAGGTAGCGGGTGAAGAAATAGACCGAGTGCGCGTGGCCATAGAGCACGGGGGGACGAAAGCGACGGAGCCTCTGCACGAAGTTGCGCAGATGAGCCTCGTCCATCAGGAGCGTGTCGAGGAAGATGGTCCGCGCGCAAAGCGCGTGGAAGATGCGCTCTCTGAGCGGATAGCGTTTCTCGGTGTCGCCCCAGAGAGTGGCATGCTTGTCTCCAAACCGGTAGCCAGCCCACGCGTCATGGCGCTTGACGACCGCACCCTTGAACCGGTACGCGTCCCGATCCCAGTACAGGTGAACAGGAACCCCTGTGGAGCCTCCAGTCCGCTTGTGGAACATCCCCTCGGGCGAGTAGCCATCGCTGATCAGATCGGCGCCGCGGCTCCGGATGTCGTCCTTGCTGAGGACGGGAATCGCCGCGAGGTCGTCGGGTCCGCGGAGTTCGGACGGCCGGAATCCAGCGGATCGGAAACGCTCGCGGTAGAAGGGGTTGGAGGTGGAGACGAACTCGAGGAGCTTACGCAGCGCGTCCCATTGGCGTTGGTGGATCCGCTCGGGCGTGTCGTACTGGCTTTGCTGCAAGGAGCGGAGCAGCCCGCCGGTCTCGAGGCCCCATCGGCGCTCATACCACGGGATAATGACGTTCTGGGCAAGGGGCGTATGGAGGTCCATCGAAACTCCTGGATTCCCTCAATGCCATACGCTGTGGCTCTTCGACCGCACGACGCAGGCTGAAATGGAATCGGATTCCGCGCAACGCACGTTCTGAAGGTGAATCAGATCGGGTGCTCAGACTCTGCCTGAAGAAGCGCGGCCCCGCCCCTTCCGTTTCTTCCCATCGCCGGAGTAGGCGTAGTAGTCGTAGTTGTCCGCCAGGTATTCGGGCGCCGCCTCCCGCACGTTCCCAACGACAAGCCCAAGGATCTTTGCACCCATCCCGTTGCAGATCTCCTGAGCACGTCGCAGCTGGGGATGCGTCGTCTTCCCGGCCATGCCTGTGAGGATCACGCCGTCCACGAGTGGCATCAGGATGGTGGCGTCGGCGACCGGGATCAGCGCCGGCGTGTCGATCAGGACCAGGTCATAGTGCTCGCGAAACGTGCCCATCACCAGCAGCAGCTCCCGGGTGCGAAGCAGCAGAGTGGGATCGGCGCCACCCGGTAGCGGGAGAGCAAGGTGGAGGCTGGGGAGCTCCGTCTTGATAATTGCGTCGAGTACCGGCACTTCCCGCAGTAGCGCCCGCTCCAGCCCGACAGTGTATTCGACCGCGAAGTGCGAGTTCAGCGATGGGATCCGGAAGTCGAAGTCCACGGCGAGGATCCGGCGGTTTGGAAAGAGCCCCAGCGAGGTTGCAAGGTATGCGACGGTCGTGCTCTTGCCTTCACCGCGCACGGCGCTGGTGACCAGCACCGTCTTGACGTTGTCGCTCTGTGTGAGATGCCAGAGGCGGGCCTCGAGTTTGCTGATCTCGGTCGCCAGCAGCCAATCGCTGCGCAGTCGTTCGAGCGTTTTCACCGTGTTACCGATTCCTCGGGGTCGATGCCCTTGACGGTATCTCCCACGGTGACGAAGTTGCGGAGGATTGTCGCGCGGGTCACGAACAACAGGGCTGTCACGAGCACGACGGCCGTGAGCGTTGCGGGCACCCAGTACCTGCGGAGGCGGGCGGGCTGTTGGGGAACGCGCGACAGCAGCGGTGTCGTTCCGAGCACGGGTCCCTTGAAGACCCGCTCGAAATCGGAGAGCGAACGCAGGGTCGAATCCACGACTTCCGTAGCCAGCGCGACGCCCAGGCCCAGGATCGGTCCCATGCCGAGGGCGGCGAGCAGGACCATCATCCGATTGGGCGAGCTGGGGACCAGCGGGACCTGTGGCGGATCGAGGATCTCGATCCGCGGGTTCAGATTGGTCGTTTCCACGGCTTGGCTGACGTCGGTGGCAATGAGCTGGGACCGGAACGAGCTGAGTAGCTCCCGGTTCGTCGCGACCTCGGCCTGGAGTCGCGCGAGCTCCATCTCTCCGCGGGGCACCGACTGGGCTTGCCGCTTGAAGTCCGAGATCGCATTGCCGAGGAACTCCGCAGCTCCCGTGAGGGCCTCGCGGTCGAGCGTTGCGAACACCAGGCGCGCCAGGGAATCCCGGGGTTCATTGCTCTGATTGGGGGGCACACCGTTGGTCCTGCTCTCGATCGACTGCATCAGACCGCGGCGGAGCGAAACATAGGTGCCCGTCGGTGGCCAGTCCCCCACGCCTGGGTGGTCCCCCAGCAGCCGGTCTGTGATGGCATCCTTGAGCGCAGCCACGAGACCGCGGCCCTGGCTCTGGATCTGCGGATCGGCCAGCAGCTGGTCCTTCGTCTTCGCGACGTCGGCGTCGGAGAGGGAGCGGGCAAACGGGAGCATGCGGAGCCGGGACCGCTCCGCCTCGTCGAGCGCCCGCTGGTAGAGAGCCTCGGCGACCGCAGCGTTGTTGGCATGGACGACGCTCCGGTCGAGGTTCTGCTCGATCTGGGTCTGCTTGTACTGCTCCAGCGCCTGCTCGGACCGCACGAGCTGCTGCTCGTAGATCTTGAGCTGCTCGGCGCCGAACTCGTGGACCCGCTTGAGCTGGTCCACGGAATTCTGCGTGGAGATGTCCACGAACAGCTCGCTGATCCACCTGGCCAGGAGCCGAGCGTTCACTGGGTTGCTGTCCGAGACGATGATCTTGTAGTTACCCGCCCCCTGGGTCTCGAAGCTGATCTTGGACCGCAGCCTCCCCACCACGATCCGCGTTGCCAGCTGCTCGAGAGAGACATCGTTCCGGGTCGCTAGAGCCGCTCGGGCCTGCTTGAGGACGAGGGGATCTTCGTTCATCTTCAGCAGTCGGACGACTCGCTCCAAGAAGGGCTGGCTGCGCACCCGGGCGATGATCTCGGCCATCTGTCTGTCATCGTAGCCATAGCCCTGGTCGGGGTCCATCATGCCGCCCATGAGCTTCTGGAGCTCACTGGCGAGCCGCTGCCGTGATTCAACCGTCAGCGTCGCGGTGGACCTGTATTCCACGGGAACGAACTCGAGGCTGATCAGTGCGGTGCAGAACACCGTGACCGAGCACAGCAGGATCAACCCCCGCCGCCTCCAGAACATCCTGAAGTACTGCTTGACCTGGATGGTGTGATCGAGCGAGGCGGTCATGCTTCACCCAAGGGTATGTCGGCTAGTGCGTGCGCGTGGCGATGACCACCGTCACGGCGAGCGATACCAACGGAAGCAGGCGCTCCAATCTCGACAAGAGCCCACGCCCCGACTGCCCTTCCGGAACCGTGATGGTGTCGCCGGGCTGGAGTCCTAGGTTCGCCAGGGGCTTCCCGGCCGTGAGATACCCCTCGATGTCGAGTTGGTAGGAGACGACCCCGTTCGGGGTGGTACGCGTCAGATGTACCTTGCGAAGCTCCGCGCCGGACAGGGCTCCTCCCGAGATCGACAGAGCCTCCACGACCGTGCTGGCGGCCGTGATGCGGTAGGGCCCCGGCGTCCTCACCGCTCCCAGGACGTGGAACGTGCCTGGCCCGACGGAAGCACCGGCCGTGGAGGGCACGATGATCTTGTCCTTGGCGTGAAGCGCGGGCAGCGACTCCGCCGCGGTTCCCTCGATCCCGCGGGACAGATCCACCAATGCAGTCCGGCTCGCACCATGCTCCGGATTGTCCCGAATCAACTGGACCCGACTGAGATCGGCCGCAGGACCGGGGCCTCCGGCCGCGTAGATCGCCCCCCACAGATCGGGCATCACACGGAATCCGTACTGACCCGGGGTGCGGACCTCGCCCAGGACGGTGACTTTGTGGCTGTTGTAGGCAGTGACCGAGACCAGGACCTCCGGGACGCTCGGGTCGAGCAGTTGATAGCGCTCCGTCAGATCCCGCGCCAGCTCCGCCGGCGATCGCCCCTCCACTCGCATCTCGCCCAGCAGCGGAACCTGGATCCGGCCCGCGGAGTCCACCGTCACCGATCCCTTGAGGTCGGGTCTCCCCCAGACCTGGATGTCGAGCACGTCCTCGGGTCCGAGCCGGTAGTCGGAGTCTCCTGAGACCGCAGGCGCAGGTTCCCGCTTCTGGGCCTGGCCCACCACGGGCGCTGCAAGACAGGCGGCGACGGCCGCAATCAGGATGGCACGGTGCACGTGGGCGAGCCCTTCGTATCTCGAGTTGGATTCCGAGCTTGCCCACCCCGCTGCGAGCCGACCCCGTCCGGTTCGGGACCCTATGCTCGGATTCCCCATGGCGACGTTTCCTTCTAAGAAAGAATCGTACCAGCGCGCCCGATCCCCAGCCCTTCGGGATTCTCCGTTGGCTCGGGAGGCGCCGGAGATCGCCCGCGCTGGACAGTCTGGATCCACCTTTGCTCCGCTCGATCGCCGTCGCGTCAGGTCCGACCCGACCCTAACCGATGAGCGCATGGCGTGCTTGGAGCGAGGGGCTCGTGGCGTGATCAAGGTAGATCCTTGCCGTGCTCAACCCCAGAGCAGCATACAGGTACCAAGTATGCCGCATGAGACTGTGCCCGAAGATACTGGTGACCAACAGCACGATAAACCCCGTGAACAAGGCCTTCAAAATCGTCCACTCGAGCCCCCAGTCCTGTGTGCTGGATTGCAGCGCCTGCGACGCTCTGCGGTTCAGCCGCATGAACTCGAACACGAACGAGAAAAAGGCTATGGCTCCGATCAACCCCATCTCCGCCGGCACCTGGACGTAGAGATTGTGCGACTCGAGGTAGCTCTTCCGGGACCCGTGCCAGGTCCTGTAGGACGTGGTATTCGCGTTTCCAAAACACCCGATCCCGACCCCCGTGAGCGGCCGATGGGCCACCATCCTGAAGCCCTCTCTCCAGACCTTCAATCGGTCCGAAGACGAGCCATCGAGCTTTTTGCTGGCAATCGTCTCATACCGGCCCTTGTACTGGTCGGGAAGCGCAGCGAACCCTGCCACGAGCGCGATCACTCCCAGGGCGCCCAACAGCACCCTACGCTTGGAGTTCCACCACAGGTAGACCATCCCGGCCAGGAAGCCAAGCAGGGCCGAACGGGATCCGGTGATCGCCATCGTGACGAGCAGAAGCGTAAGCCCGGCGAGGAATACGATCCGCCACGCACGCAAGGGCTTGTACGTGCCGAGCAGCAGGAAGACGGGGACCATCGATGCCATGGTGGCACCCATCTCGTTTGGCCCCCCACCCGCGCTCGTCGCGCCGACGGCCCGGTCGATCCCCTGGGCGACCATCAACGATCCCCGGGCGTAGTCCGCCACCGACGTCAGCGCGATGTAGGAGATCAACGCCCCGTACAGGAAAACGAAAGTGCGCAGCTTCTTTCGCGTGTCCAGGAGCTGGACCACGAGGAGGTAGAAGAGGGAGATCTTCAGGATCTCGACGACTCCGTTGATGGCCTTCATTCGCCAGTACGCGAGTGGGATCGACGCGGCCGCGGCCAGGATCAAGGCAAGGAAGCGGCGCGTCTGCCTGGAGTGGTCGAAGGCGATCTCGCCGCGCGACATCAGCTGCGCGAGAATCAGGCTGACCAGCGTCAAGAGACCGATGACTCGCTCGATACGCAGCGGAGCCAGGGCGGGGTACAGCTCTCCAAGCCGCAGCACGTACACGATCACGTAGACCAGCAACCCCACGAACGGCCACCGCATCACGGCCAAGACGAAGATGCCGCAGAACACCACTCCGAAGACCAGCAGCGGGTTCACACGCGCCATGGCCGCGCCGGCTGCGACGCTGACCAGGAGTGCGACGATGAAGAGGGCGATGCGACGGCCGAGCGCCGCACTCTGCGCATCCGCGTCCAGTCGGAGACTGGGGCGCCCAATGGTCGGCCGGCGACCCTCGCCGCCGGTTTCGGGAGCGTTCATGCTGGGAGGATTCCGTTCACGTCCGGGGCTCCCCGGGGTCGTCGCCCCTGCCCCTCGGGGGAGCAACCATAGAGTCTAGGCGAACCCCGCCCGAATGTCCAGTTCCCCCCCGGCAGCAGGCCCTCAACCGGCGCGCCGGGTACAGCGCTCCATCATCGCCAGCAGGGACCGCCCGACCTCCCGGTAGTCGTAGCGGGCAACCTCGTCCGCCCGTGGGTGTGTGTGGATCGTTCCACCCCGTACGACACGTAGGAGGAAATCATCGAGCTCGCCCGGCCTCTCGAGCGGACAGACGACTCCCCCAACCTCCCTCACCACGCGCGCCGTGGCGCCGTGGTCCGGCGTAACGGCGACGATCGGTGTGGACGAGCCCAGGTAGTCGATCAGCTTGGAAGGAAGAAAGACGCTCTCCGCCGTCGTGGTCAGGGGGGCGTCGATCAGCAGCAGGGCATCGTGCTCCTTCATCATGGACAAGGCCTTGAGATACGACACGAAACCATGAACGCCGAGAATCCCGGCGAGGCCTTCCCGCCCGATCTGCTCCCGGTACTTGTCGTCCATTCCTCCATAGGAGTCGATCCGCAGGTGGCCCTCCAGCGGCAGCTTGCTTGCGACCCGCTGCAGGGCCGCAATCAGCGGCAGAGGCGTGCGCAGTCCGTAGAAGCTTCCGGTCTGCAGGATGCGCACTTCGCCTTGGGCACGCGTCGCTCTGCTTTCCGGGTCGGGCGCGTACCAGTCGGGAACGAATGCATGAGGCAACAGGCCCGAGCGCTCCGCGTCGAGCGCCGGGTGATTCCGCGCGACCAGCTCCCGCATCTCCTCGCAGGTGAACAGCACCAGATCGGCTTCGCTTAGCACGCGGTTCTCGAGAGCGCGGTTATAGGCCCGGACGCGCTTTGACCGGAAGCCCGCGTAGGGGTTCTCCGTCCAGGGATCGCTGAAGTACGCGATCCAGGGGAGACCCGTGCGCTTCTTCAACTCGAGGCCCAGGAGGTGATTCGCGTGGGGCTGGCTGCACGTGAGCAGCACGTCGTATCGACTCAGGTCCTTCCGTCGCAGGTATCGCAACGCGGAGTACGTCCACTCCCGCTTCTTGGGCTCGAGCCAGCGGTAGGTGAGGCGCCGGGAGGGATCGAGCAGCTTCGCGGCCCTCACCCAGAGCGATCCCTCGGGCGACCAGATCACGTGCTGCGTGGCTTCGTCCTGCACGACGGCTGCCAGCGCGTGGTCGAGGTAAAGTGGCCCCCCAGGACTGACGAAGGAGTCGGGCGCGATCGTGACGATTTCCACGTCCGCGCCATTCCTGCGCAACCCTAGCATCAGCTTTGCGTAGCACACGGCGGCCGGCACCAGCATCGGCGGGTAGCAGTACAGGACGGCAAGGACCTTCACGTCAGGAGTCATCCCCGGTAGATGAAGACGTCGCGGTTCATGTCGACCATGAGGGCGTCGACGAAGAACTTCGTAGCCCAATTGAGGACTCTCCAGCGGCCGTATGCGCCGTTGACGGGATAGGATCCGCGGATACCGCCGCACAGCCCGGGGTTCTGGGACGTGCGGTCCTGGGTCCGCATCAGGAACGCCGAGACGCTCCGCGCAGCGCCCGCGAATTGCTCGGCCTCCGCGACGGACCCCGGATCACGCGCGCTGGCGACCGCCGCGAGCCGCCGCCAGACGATCGAGGTCTGCGCCATGCCCGTGAGGCACGCCCATGGGGCGGCTGGATTCCAATCGCGGTCGAAGCGTCCGGCCAGATGACCGTCGGATCTGACCTTGGAAAGCAGCCTTCTGGCGGTGGCGCGGGCCGCCTCGACGAATCGGTCCTCGTTCAAGAGCAGCCCGCTCTCGAGCTGACCGCGCGCCGTGTAGGCGATCGTGTGCAACAGCGGAGCGCGGTCGTCGGTCAGGCAATTGCGATCGTACCAGCCGGGGGTGCGCTCCTGCTCGAGCGTCCATTCGAGGAAGCGACGGACGGGGCCCGCGTAGCGGCTGTCCCGCGTGACGGCCGCCAGTTCCAGCAGCGCCCATGCGACACGTGCGTTGTAGACCCGACCGGGTCCACCCGCATCGCTGGCGTGCCGCCAGACCCCGTCCGCGTCCAGCTGCGAGAGGAGCCACTCCGCCCCGCGTTGGGCTGCCTCCAGGTACTTGCTGGCCAAAGTGTGCCGGTGCGCGGCGACCCACCCGAAGATCACCTGGCCCGTGTCGAAGACGGTTGGCTGACCGCTCGTCAGCTCCGGGATCGCGCCGCCCGGCAGCTGGCAGTCGAGCTCCCAATCGGCCATTGCGAGCGCGCGACGCTCCGCCTCGGCGTCGCCCGTCACCCGGCTCCAGTTCAACAACGTGGGGATGATGTAGCCGGTCGTCTCCGGATAGGAGCGCATCCAACCCCGGCCGATCAGATAGCTGTGACTGACCCCGTGGTCGCTGGAGGAGTCCTGGGCGGCGAAGAGCCACCGGACGGCGGCACGCGCGTGGATCTCGGGTGTGTCTGCTGGCCCCAATCTCCGCCATCGCTCGCGCAGTAGCTCCACGCCACGCTCCAGGATCATGCGCCGGTCTCCTTGAGGGGTACATCCAGACCATGGCGCACCACCGCCTCGCCCCCGAATCCGTTCTTGAACTCGTACAGACCCGCCTGCGGGTGTTCCGGCGCGGATGCCTCTGCGGGCACACCCCCGGCATTCAATTCGACCATTCCCTCGCGGATCGCCCGCCGGATGAGCTCATCGTACAGCAGGTACATCGCTCGCATCTCGTAACCGGCGGGCAAGGATCCCGAACGCACCGTGAGCACCCGGTTCGCCGCTGCCAGCCACGCCAGAGCCGCGATGGGCTGGTCGCCCTGGAAGGCGAACAGGACGTGTCCATACCCCTTCGAGTAGACGTGCTCGTGCAACTGCCGAAACGAGCTCTCATCGCGGACGCCGAACCCCTCCGCGCGCTGGCTCGCGCGCTCGGAGGAGGCGAGCTGCATGTCGCGCAGACAAAGCAGCGCCTCGAAGCGATTGTCCTCCTCGACCCGCAGGCCCTCCTTCGCCGCTCGCCGGACGTTCTTCCGATGGGTCTTGTGCATCGCGGCCAGGACCGCCTCCTCCCCGCGACGCAAATCGACCACGAACTCCGTGATCGACGTGGATCGGTACCGGGCGAGATCTTCGTCCGCGGTGAGCCACGTGCTGTACGCTGGCTGCACCATGAGGCGGTCGAACCCGGCGCTCCGAGCGTAGTCAAGAAGGGCCACGCGGACCTCCGGGGCGTGGGCGGCGTCGGCAATCGCCGGTCCCGTCGGCAGGTCGAGGACGCGGGGCCGCCGCAGCGGCCAGGGGAGACGGCGCACTCTCTCCTCGAACCCGAGGGCCAAGGCGACGACGCGCCCGCCTTGCTCGAACGTCAAGAGGTGCAGATCGCTCGCAGCCCGGTCGACCAGATGGACCGCAGGGAGATGGAGCGCGTTGCCCCCGCAGCGCGCGATCATTGATTCCAGCTCGACCGGTTCCACGGAATCGAGCCGCTTCGTGTGGATCATCCCGTGCGTTCCCACCGCGCGATCTCCTCGCGGACCGCACGGGAGTTGGCGACGAAGGTGTGCCGGGCAGACCGGGCGCGCCACCAGCGGGGGAGCCGCGGCCGCACGAAACGGTTGTGGATCCGGCGGGCCACTGGGCGGGTCGGGCGGGGCCCTCGTGCCGTCATGTGCATCCTCGCCAGGGATGCTGCGACCTCGACGGCCGGCAGTCCATGGCGTGAGGCCACGTGCAGGATGCCGTCGACGACCGGGCGGTACTCGGCCGAGAACAGGGCCTCGACCTCGTCCCTGGGAATGCCCTGATCATAGAGCGAAGACGCCAGGACCCCGCCCGCGTTGCTCAGATAGCCCGGCAAGCAGATCAAGCCCTTCGCTGCGAGGATCCCAACCGTGCCGTTCCCATACGGAGCGTTGGCGATGGGAACCACGGCGCGCGCCTTCATAGCCTGGGCCAGCTCGGGCGTGATGACCCTCGTGCGCGCAGAGGGAAGCACGATGTCGACATCCGTGGCGAGGACCGCGCCTCGCTCGATGGTCTCGCCCGCAAGCTCCCTGACGAATCGATCGCCGGAGGCGTCCTTGCGCCGTGCGAGATCGGCGGGATCGTAGGGGTGGTCCGCCTTCACCGCGCCCTCGATCGTGGATACGGCCGCGATTTGGAACTGGTCGGGCGGCAGCCGATCGGCCAGATGGCGGGCCACGCTTCCGAACCCGTCGATCGCGAGCGTCAACGGGCGCCCGGAAACCTTCAGCAGGGAGGCGCACGCCCGCAGGCAGTGGAACACGCTCAATGCAGTGAACCACGACGTGTCGGTGATCCCGCCCAGCTCGATGCCCGCTCCACGGTAGATCGCCCGCAGCTCCTCGGGTCCGCAGTTCATGTCCATTCCCGGACTGTAGATTCCGTTGATGATGAGGGGGGCGAGCTTGCTTCCGAACTCGCTGAGCGCCCGCAGCCGGGCCGGACCTGCGAGATCCGGGGACATCCGCAGCCCCGCCTTGGCCCCGCCCCGCGGGAGATGAAAGAGGGCGAACTTCAGCGTCATCTCGCGGGCGAGCTCGCGGACTTCGTCCAAGGGCAGGTCCGCGGTGATCCGCACTCCTCCGGCGCTTGTGTTTTCGACGATGGAATCGATGACCACGTAGCCCTCGTACCCGGACCCGCTCAGGACCACGGTCATCACCGACCCGTACGGGTCGTCAGCGAATCGCGCGTCGCTCTCCACGTCCACCCGGTCTGCCTGCATCTCGATCACCAGGTCGGTCGTCGGGCTGCTCTGCGGGCGCGTGGCGCTCGCTGCGACGTTGCCCGAAGTCCCGCGTTGGCGGTCCGCAGCGTACGACCGTCGCGCACGCGATGTCTCCGTGAATCGTGGAAAATGAGCCCAGCCGATCGGCACGGCCAAGCTGCGGAGAACGGGAGCCGCACTCGGCCACCGTCGCCGGCTGGCGCCGGATCCTCCGGGGCCAGGATCGGCACGGCACCGCCCACCACGGGACGCGCCCCGCAGTGGACCCCAAGAGTCGGAGTATCGCACAGACGTCGCTCCCAGGGAATGGGGAGCCCGCAGGAGCGCCCGGCGGCCCGGCGACGCGGGCACGCGCACATCGTGGATTGGCATTGGCCGAGAGATCTGTCAATCTGACGATTGGAATCCTACCGCCCGCAGCCTGGACGCTGGTTCGGCAACCCTAGCAGGCTTTCATGTCCAAGAGCGTCGACCGGCGTCTCCACGAGCGCCTGACCGTCAACTCCGCGTCGAATCTGCTGCGCTACATCGCGTCGATGGCGGTCGCGTTCTTCCTCACGCCCTTCATCGTGAGGACCCTGGGAGACGCTTCGTTCGGATTCTGGGTCTTGCTCATGTCGTTCATCGGGTACGCCGGCATCCTCGAGATGGGGGTTCAGCCCGCCGTCGTCAAGCTGGTGGGCCAGTACAAAGGGGGGGGCGACGTTGAGAAGCTCCAGGAGCTCATCACGGCAGGACTGGCGTACTTCCTCGCTGTGGGTGGGCTGGTTGCGCTGGTGTCCGCGACGCTTGGGCCCGTCATCGTCCAGCGCTACGTGAAGGATCTGCACGACCTGCCGCATTCCAGGCTGCTGTTCGCGGCGATCGCGCTCGACGCGCTGTTCATGTACCTGGACTACCTCGTCTCGGGCATCCTCTATGGTTGGCAGCGCTACCACCTGAGGAACCTCATCGAAATCGCAGGATGGATCCTGAATACCATCCTCGTCGTGACCTTCCTGAGGGCCGGAGGCCTGTTGGCCCTCGTCGCCTGCAAGCTCATCACCGACGTGGGCATCGTGGTCGCCAGCGCCATCGCCGCACGGCGGCTGTTTCCCGGTCTGCGCTTGAGATTCGGCGAGCTGCGCCGCGGCTCGTTCAAGGAGCTGGTGGGGTTCGGTGGGCGGGTCTTCGTCTCGGCCACAGCCACGCGCATCGCGACCAACGCACAGCCGGTCATCATCAGCACGGCCATTTCGTCGTCGGCAACCACCTTCTTCTCGATTCCGGGCAGGCTCGTGGAGTACGCGCGGCAGATCGCATGGGCGCTCACGACCAGCTTCATGCCGATGTTCAGCGATCTGAAGAGCCGCAACGAACGATCGGCGCTCTCCCGGATCTACCTGGATTACTCGCGCTACATCTTCCTCATCCTGTTGCCGGTCGTCGTGCTGCTGTTCATCTACGGGACTGCCTTCATCCATTTGTGGATCGGGCCCGAGTACGCGATCAAGGGACGCATGGTGCTGTTGCTCACGACGGGAGCCCTCCTGGTCGAGAGCTTCCAGCCATTGCTCTGGCGGTTCTTCATGGGCGTCGGGCAGTTGAACGTCCTCGTCACGGTGTCGGCCGCGACGGCGGGCCTCGCGGTCGTCCTGAGCGTACTGCTGGTGAAGCCTCTGGGGATCGCGGGGGTCGCCTTGGCGGGAATGCTCGGGACGGTCGTCGCGCAGTCGCTGTGGGTCCGGGAGGCCTGCCGCTATCTGGAAGTGTCGCCCGCCTCCCTGTTCAAGCGCGTGCATCTGCGTCCACTGCTGGCCGCAGTGGTGATGTTGGGGGTGGCCGAACTGCTGGCGGCCAAGCTGGGCGCGCGGAACTACGCTGCGATCTGCGTGGGAGCCGGCCTGAGCCTGGTTCCCTATGCGGCAATCGGGGTGCGCTTGGGGCTGACGCGCGAGGAGCGGGATGCCCTGCGAGGCAAGCTGGCGATGCTGACCCGCAAGCGGACGGCGCCCGCAACCGATCAGCGCATGTGACGGCCGTCGCCGGACGGTTCGTCGCCCGGTTCCTTCCGCCGGGTCCGTCCACGTCGGGAGAGCGCTCCAGTCATGGTTGCTGGATGAGATCCACTCTTGCGGGAAGTCTGGAAGCGGCTCCCGATCCGCAAAGGCGAGGACGTGGTCCTCGACTTCGGGGCGGGCATGGGTCGGGGCGTCATCGTCGCAGTTAGCCACCCGTTCAAGGCCGTGATCGGCGTCGAGATTTCGCCGCAGCGAAGTGAGATCGAGCGGGAGAATCTCAAGACCTCCATCGCCCGCCATCCCAGGAAAGTGACCGTCGTCTATACCCACCCCGGGTTCCCGAGCCTCGAGCAGAACGGGTTTCCCTGGCTGCGGAAGTTCGACGAGTTCACCACCGGCCTCACGCCCGGCCAGACCGATTTCTTCGAAGCGAAGATCGAGACGTCCTAGCCCCGCCCGCGCGCTCCCGCTTGGGCGCGCATGTCCGTCAGCCGTTGCAGGCTCTCGTGCGCCCCGGCGCTCTGGCCGTCGGCCTCGTACTTGGTATCGAGCTTGTCGGTGATGTAGCCCGACAGCAGCACGAACAGCGCGGGAAACACCAGCGGGACGAGCCGGCGCCAACGCCGGCGGTGGAGCAGATCGATGGAGAGGACCGTCCCCGCGGCCATGATGAACACGAAGCCGATGGCCACCGAATACAGGTAGCCGATGTTGGCCCAGTCGGCCGGAAAACTCAGCACCGAGTACGGGATCAGCGTGATGAGCGTCCACACCAGGAAGAAGCGCAGCGTGCGGTTGCCGAACACGAATCCGAACAGGCTGTAGCTCACCACGCCCAGCCCGATCACCCAGCGAAGCACCGGCGCTGCCTTGTAGATCGCCTGCACCACCGGGTTGGCGGTGTTGACCAGCCGGCTGGCGTGGATCGGGAAGAACATGTGGATGAGGTAGTTCCCCATGTTCTTCACGACGTTCACCATGAAGTCCAACGGCCGCGTGCCGGCCAGGGTGTGGGTCAGATCCACCATTCCGGCGAGCTCGCGCACCACCCAGAACACGACCGCTCCCACAACCAGAATGAGCAGGTTCGGCTCGAGCACTCGCCGCTCGCGGCCGCGCTCGCCACGGAAGAAGAACTTGTAGGCCAGCAGGCATCCCACCAAGGAGAACGCCGTCGGCTTGGCGAAGCTGGCGGTGAGGAACAAGAGCAGCACCAGCGCGTACCGCCAGGTGAGGATGCGGCCGCGCTCCTGCAGGTCGTTGCGGATGTAGAGATTGAGGATCAGCAGGTAGAGGGCCGTGATGAGCAGGTTCTCCACGCCGGCCACGTTCATCACGGCTTTGCCGTAGCTGCCCACGCCCACGGCGAACAACGCCCCGGACAACAGCGCGATGCGCCGGTCGGGGATCAAGACTGTGACCAGCCAATAGACCAGGAATGCGTTCAGGCCGTTCAGCACGAGGTTGACCACGTAGTATCCCGCGGGCTTCAGTGCGAACGCCTCGTATTCGAGCCAGAAGAGCAGGAGCGGCACTGGGTGATGCCGCTCGAAGAACTGTGAGGACCAGGGGCTGACGCCTTGATGGCCGATCTGCATCGCCTTTTCGAGGAAGTTGAAGTCTTCGGCGTCCCAGAACGGATTGTTGATGGTCTGGGCGTAGAACATGAGCGATAGCGCCACCAGCGCCAGCAAGATGAGCCCGTGCTGCTTCATCGTCAGTCCCCCTCAGTCCCCCTCGAATGTGGCGCAGGCCACCACGCTCAGCCAGCCGAGCCGCTCGAGGTCACCCCGGAAGCGGGCCGCCAGCGTCGGCTCCACCCGCCCCACGTAGGAGGGATCGAGCACGCGCCGCGGGTACAGATGCACTTCACTCCACCCGTGCGCCGCAAGCAGCTTCTCGTAGTCGCTGGGGCGCAGGCGGTTGGGGGAGCCAGCGAAGCGCATGGCCGCATAGAGCGGATCCGGATACCGGTAAATGTTCAGGGGATCGGCGTCGCGGATCCAGCGCGAATGCGTCTGCAGGTCGATCTCCGCCGCGAACAGGGCCTTGGGACGGCACACGCGCGCCAGTTGCACGCAGGTTCCCCCCACGTCCTGCAGATGCTCGAGCACGGCGTGGCTGAGCACCAGGTCGAAGCAGCCCGGGGGGAAGATGGACAGATCGAGGCCACCCCTCGCCTCGTAGCGCAGCCGGTCCGGCCGCCCCGCCTGCAGCGCGCGGAACTGGGCCGACAGCTCCGCCGCCGACCCGCCGGTGCGCGCGGCGATCCGCTCCGCCAGGCCGTCGTGCAGACCGGCCGGCGCGCGGGTCAGCAGGGGGTTGACGTCGATCGCTGTGTAGCTGGTCGCCCCCATGGCCAGCAACAGCAGACCAGTGCCCAGGTCGGGCCCAGGACCGATCT
Organism: Candidatus Krumholzibacteriia bacterium; assembly: GCA_041484665.1. Lineage (GTDB taxonomy): Bacteria > Krumholzibacteriota > Krumholzibacteriia > JAJRXK01 > JAJRXK01 > JBGPIA01. The sequence goes on along the minus strand of JBGPIA010000007.1, from coordinate 171,078 downwards.
CCAGCGCGTGACGGCCGACCAGCTGCGGGTCACGCTGCAAGTGGCGCCGCAGGTGCTCGAGCCAGTTGCTCACGACGGCGAAGTCGTAGCGAAACGCGTCGTCCGCCGATGTAACGGGCTGCGGGCGCGGCGTGCGGTAGCCGCGGACGCGGTGGCGCACGCTGTTGGCGCCCAGGATCGCAAGCCCCGCGAGGTGGAGGAGGCCGTTGCTGGTGCGCCGCGGACAGAGGACCTCGACTTCCCAGGCCATCGACCCCGCCCGCCCGGCTAACGCCAGTTGCCGGCAGCCACGAAGCCGCCCCAGTAGAAGGGATGCGTGCTCTCCCCGTGAGCGCGACGCTCCCGCAGGATCGCCAGGCTGGCGCTGCGCACGGCCTGCGCGGTGCCCAGTCGATCCTGCAGTCGGGCGGCGTACAGCGCGTCCATCCAGGCGCGCGTCGCCTCGTCTTCGACGGCCCACAGGCTCATGATCAGCGTGCCGGCGCCGGCGACCCGGAAGGCGCGGCACAGCCCCAGCACTCCCTCCCCTTGCACCACTTCGCCGACGCCCGTCGCGCAGGCCGAGAGCACGGCCCACTCGACGCCCGAGAGGTCGAGGGCGGCGATCTCCTCGGCGGTCAGCACGCCGTCCTCCTCGTCGGGCCCCGCCAGTGCACGCCGGTTGGCACCGGCCAGCGCCAGCCCCGCCCTCAGCAGAGGATTCTCGCGGATCGTTGCCGGCCCCGGCGCGGAAGTGGGACCCCGCTCACCCGTTGCGCTGCCCTCCGTCGCAATAGCCGAGCCGCACGCCTCCCCGCCCAGGAAGAAGCTGTGCGTCGCCAGGTGGAGCATGCGCCGCCCGGGCGCCTCGCGCTTGAACGCCGCCTCGGTGGCTTCGCTCCCCGTCAGCCGCAGGACCTCACGCCGGTCATCCGTGCCAGGTGCGCCGGCGCCAGCCCCTTTCTTCCACAGCCCTGCGACCTCCTTTGTTTCGCGCGCAGATGCCGCCAGCGGAACGAACCGCAGCGACGCGAAGTCCCCGCACGAGGAGGTCGGCCCGCGATAGACGGCCGCGGTGATCCCCGTGGCGACCTGCGCCCCCAGGCGCTGCGCCACGGTGACGCGGCCTGCGAACGGCCGGGCGCTGTCGAACTCGGGGCCGCCGACGGCGAGCAATCCCTTGCCCGAGACCGCCCCCGCGTCTGCCCGGGCCAGGTCGCGCTCGGCGGACAGGTAATGCAGGAGCGGCCCGGAGTCGACCAGATACCGTTGGGAGCTGTCGTCGGGAGTCGGCAGCGCCGCGAGGCTGACCAGGTTCAACGCCCCATCGGGCACGGCGAACACTTGCGCGACGCCTTCCAGCAGCGGCGCCATGGGATCCCAGATGGCAGCGCGCAGCTGCGCTCCCGCGCGGCGGCAGCCGGCCTCCAGGGACGCGGCCGCCGCGCCCTGGCTGGCCACGCCGCGGGCGATCTCATCGCGCCAGCGCTGCACCAAGCCCTCCACGGTCGCGGCGTCGGAGAGGGGCACGATCTGCGGTTGTCTCTCGTCTGCGCGCAACACGATCGCGGCGTAGGCGGGTACAGCCGGTCCGCCGTCGAGGGTCTGCCGCTGGTAGCGGGCGTACGAGACGAGCGCGCTGCCGGCCGGCAGGGCGGCCATGATCTCCGGCAGCCCCACCTGGTCCTGCTCCAGCCGCTGGCGGAACGTCGCGCTGCGCTGCGCCAGGGCATGTTCGGCCCGCTCCTCTTCCGCGCGGGCCAGGTCGAGCAGCTTGCGGTAGCTCGTGGGGTCCTGCGTGCTCAGATCGCGCACGGCGAGGTTGGCGAGCCGTTGGCGCGCGCCGGCCAGATCCTCGGCCAGCTGTACCACGTCGGCTGCGCCGGTTGCGGCTACGGTGCGGTGACGGCTCGCCATCTCGTCGAGCACCAGGGCTCGCGAGCGGATCAACGCGTCGAGCACGGAGGGGCTCGCCGCAACGGCGCGTCCGCTCGAGCACAGCGACAGCGCCAGGTCCAGGCCGCAGCCGCGGACGGCCGCGTAGCGCAGGGCCTCGCGCTCGGCCAGCGTCCGTACCGTCAGCCGGAGGTGATCGCGGCCGATCTGATCGGCCCGCAGCGCGACGGCGATCGCGGTGTCGAACTCGCCGGCACCGGCCAAGGCGAGCGCGCAGCCGTCGAGCGTGCTGCCGAGCGCGGGGTGGTTGGCACCCAGCGTGATCTCCTGGATCGCCAGGGCACGCTCGTAGTCGCGCCGGGCCGCCGCGAGGTCATTGCTTGCGCGCTCCACGTCCGCGAGCTGGCGCAGCGTGTTCGCGACATCCGGGTGGGAACCGCCCAAGGCCCGCTGCTGGATGCGGAGGCTGCGCTCCAGCAGCGGCCGCGCGGCGGCCAGCGCCCCGTCCTCGCGCTCCAAGCGCGCCATGCTGCCCAGCGCGCGGGCGAGGCGCGGATCGTCCTGACCGACCGCAGCCTCCAAGACCTGCACGGCGCGCGTCAGCAGCGGCCGGGCCTCGTCGCGGGCGCCCATGTCCAGTAGCAGGTCGGCGAGGTTTGCGAGGCTCTCGCCCACCTGGCGGTGCGCGGCACCGAGCGTCCGCTGCTCGATCTCGAGGCCGCGCTCCAACGTCGCCCGCGCCGTGGCGTAGTCGCCCATGCTGCGCAACAGCGAGCCGTAGTTGTGCAGCGTCAGCGTGACGCCGGGATGCTCGGGGCCCAGCGCCTTCTCCTGGATGGCCAGCGCGCGCTCGTAGAGCGGGCGGGCCCGGGCGTAATCGCCGGCGATCCACAACATGGCCGCCAGGTTGCTCAGAGTCGCGGCCAGGTCCGGGTTCGAAGGCCCCAGGGCCTTCTCGCGGATCTCGATGGCGCGCTGGAAGTGATCGATGGCCTGCGCGTAGTCACCCAGCTCGAAGAGCACCCGGCCGAGGCCCGTGTGGGTCACCGCCACGAGCGGATGGTCGGGCCCCAGGGCCTGCAGCCGGATCGCCAGCGCGCGCTCGTACGCTGTGCGCGCCGCCTGGTGCTCGTGGGCTTCGACCAGCACGGAGCCCAGCGAGTTCAGGCTCGCGGCCACGTCGGGATGGTTGGGCCCCAGAGCGCGCACGCGGATCTGCAGCGCCCGCTCCGTCAGCTGCCGCGCGGCCGCGTACTCGCCCATGTCGCGCGTCAGGATCGAGAGCGCGTTGAGCGTGGTGGCGAGATCGAGATGCTGGGGCCCCAGAGCGCTCTCCTGGATCTGCACGGCGCGCTCGTAGGCCTGCCGGGCCGCCGGGTACTCGCCGAGCTGCCGCAGCAAGCCTCCCAGGTTGGTGAGGCTGCGCGCCAGCTCGGGATCGCCTTGACCGAGCGTCTGCTCCTTGATGCGGACGGCACGCTCGGCCATCGTGCGCGCGCCCGAGTCGGCCGCTTTGCCCGCGCGCCAGAGCGCCTCGCTGAGCAGGTCCAGCGCGCGCGCTACCGGCAGCGACTGTGGGCCCTGATCCGCCTCCGCCTGCTGCAGCAGCTGGCGAGCGATGGCCTCCGCGTCGGCGTAGCGCCCCGCCTTGATCAGGCTGCGCACGGTGTCCAGCGAAGCGGGCGGCTCGGCCTGCTGCGCGGCTGGCGCAAGCTCCAGCGCGGGCGCGGGAACGGGCGCTGGGGTGGGCGCTGTGGTGGGCGCCGTCGTCGGCGCCGGCTGGGGTTGCCCGGTGGCGGGAGTGCGCGCGAGCGGCAGGCTGGATTGGGCACGCACTACGGCGGCGGGTGTGCACGCCGCGGCGAGCGCGAGCAGGCTCGCGAGCACCAGGAAACGTGGCGGCAGCGTGGGCGACATGGCGGCGGAGACGGCGATGCCCCGGGCGCAGGGCCCGGGCGAAGCGGGGCTTGTTTGGCGTGGGCCCCCGCAGCAAGCGTCGACCTCATCCGTACGATGGTACGGCAGGGCGGAACCCCGGTGCCAGTGCGCAGGCGCAGCCACCCCCGGCGCAGCTCTCCGACGGCGGGCTGCCGTGGCCGTCGCAGGGGCGTCCGCCGGGGCCCTCGCACGGGAGAATCCACGCCCCGGCAAATGCCTGCTGCGATCCGCGACAGACGGCTACCGGCGGGGGTCCCGACTGGGGGGATCCCCGCCGTTCCTTTTCCATCCCTGCCATGGCTCCACTCGCCTCCTCCGCCCGCGCTCACCGCGCCCCGTCCGATCGGTTGCCTTGAGCGCGGGGCGCGCCGCTGCTATGCATGACGCATGGCGCGCAACACGACGCTGCAACCCCCGCCCGAGCACGACCGCGCGATCCGGGACATGTTCGCCGGGATTGCCGGAGTCTACGACCGGCTCAACGGGCTCCTTAGTTTGGGCCGTGACGCGGCCTGGCGGCGCAGCCTCGCGCGCGCCATCGACCCGTCCGCGCGCGACCTGCTGGACGCCTGCTGTGGAACGGGCGAGCTGATCCTCACGGCCCGGGCCATGGGCCGGGGCACGCGTCACGTGGCGGCTGACTTTTGCCTGCCCATGTTGCAGGCGGGCGCTCGCGACCACGCATTGGGAGCGCAGGCAGCGGTCGTGGCCGCCGACACGCAGCGCCTGCCGTTCTGCGACGCCAGCTTCGATGCGGCGATGGTCGCCTTCGGTCTGCGCAATCTGGGGGACCTCGACTGTGGCCTGAGCGAGCTGCGGCGCGTGCTGCGCCCTGGCGGGCAGCTGCTCGTGCTGGAGTTCTTCCGGGCCAGACGCCGCTGGGTGGCAGTACCCCTTGAGCTGTACCTGCGGCGAGGTGTGCCGCTCTTGGGCAAGTTGGCCGGCGGCGACGGGGGAGCCTACGGGTACCTGTCGTGTTCCATGCGTCGGTTCCTCAGCCTGGAAGAGTTCTGTAACTCATTGCAAAAAAACGGTTTAGGATCTGATATGTCGACGCGGCCGCAGACCTTCGGCGTGGCCCAGCTCGTGGTCGCGCGGCGTAGCTGAGGGGGGGAGTGCGGTGGGTTGCGGCGCTGCCGACCCGCTGCGGGCGCCGCCGCCACGCCGTTGCGGCGGGCTGCCTCACCGCTGCCAAGCCGCTGTAGCAGCTCGCCCGCGTCCGCTCCATCGCCGGACGCAGGCGGCCAACGCTGGAAGTCCTTGCTCGGGTTGACACTATTCTTGCACTCTTGTGACAACTCGCCGGCGCCCCCACCGGTAGATTATGTGCCGAGCCCGAGGCGAGGGGCGAGTTTGCCCTCCTCGGTGGGCCCGGGCAGTCCTATGGCCCCCCTGCTTGGACCGACCCTATCCTGCATCCGAACCACGAGGAGGACCGCTCGATGAAGACCCTCAAGATCCTGGCCGTGAGCGCCCTGTGTCTAGGCCTGCTCGCGGGCCTGACCGTCGCCTACGCGGGCGTGAACTGCGACAAGAACAAGACCGCTTCCACCGCTGCGGCCGGCGTGGGCTGTTGCGCCAAGGGTGCCACCGCGACCGCCGCCGTCACGACCAGCGCGACGGTGACGACCGCCAGCGTTACCGGCACGGTCTGCCCCCACGCCACCGCGACGACGGCGTCCGTGGGCGGCGTGGGTTGCAGTCACGGCGCCGCAATGACCGCAGGCGCCGGCTGCCCCGCGGCGGCTGCCGCCATGGCCGCCAACATCTCCCCCTCCGACATCGACATCGAGGCCGTCCGGATGCCCTCGGGCATGATGGCCGTGCTGTACACGGGCAAGACCGAGGCTGCAGCCAAGTATCTGGCGATCCAGGCGCAGAACGGCTGTGCCAGCTTCGGCTGCCCGATCACCCGTGAGATGGCCGCCAACGAGCACTGCAAGGTCCAGATGGCCGCCGTCAGCAACGGCGTGCTCGTGCTGGTGCAGAGCGACGACTCGCAGGTGCTCGACGGCTATGCCAAGAAGATCGAGGTCGCGATGAATACGACGCCCAGCGAGGCGCCCGCGACCAAGTCGGAGTAGCCCAGCGGAGGGTTCCTCAACGCCGCAACGACCGACGGAGCTTCCGGAGCTCCAAGGGAAGAGGCCCGCTCCCAAATGGGGGCGGGCCTCTTCGCATCCGGCCTGGCCGACGCTTGGGTTCCGACGCTCGCGGACCCACGCCAGGCCGCCCGCACTACTGCACCAGCACGATCGAGCGCGTTGCGGTTCCGGTCATGCGAGGGGCCCCCGCCGTTGTGTCCGCTGCGTCCCGGGCGGCGTCGGCCCGGTCCATCCGCTGCCACCGCAGGCGCGTCTCGTACACCCCCGACGGCAGGCGCTGGCCAGCCCCGTCGCGGCCGTCCCAGCGGACCGCGTGCTCGCCCTCCTCCACGGCCATGTCGAGCAGCGCGCGCACAGGGCGGCCTCGCACATCGTAGACGGCGACCTGCACGCGCGCGCGCGCCGTCGTCGCGAACCGGATCTCCGTGCTCGGATTGAATGGATTGGGCACGTTGGGCAGCAGCCGCGCCACGGCCGTGGCCAGCCGCACGGGCGGCGCGGCGACCTGCACCGGCGGACCGAAGTCGGCCACGTTGGGCGAGTGGTCACTGGCGGTGGGCCGGTCGCTGGCCGCAAGGCCATAGGCGGCCAGGGTCGCGGGCGCCATGGTGAGCGTCTCGAGCACGAAGTGCGTCCCGAGGCCGGCGACGCTGCCCGTGTAGAGCATCCAGTCCAAGCGTCCGGGGTAGAAGGTGCCCGAGTCGTTCCGCCACGTGTAGGTCAGCCGCGCGTCGGGGTGGCGCGAGCGCGCCACATCGAAGCTCGAGCCGTCCCAATCGGGCGGGGAGTCCGGTCCCCAGCTCACGTTGTCCGCGATGTCACCGGTGAGCGCCGTCATCAGCTGCTGGCGCAGCCCCACCAGGTTGAAGTCGCCGCAGGCGACCATGGGAGTGTCCTGGGGCAGGGTGATCACGCCGCCTGGCGTGCGCGCATCGCGCAGGAACGCTACCAGCGCGTCGGCCTCGTCCTGACGCTCGGCGTCCGCGGTGCAGCAGCGCCAGTGGTTGGCAACCACCAGCAGGTCGCGCTCCTGCGCCGGGTAGAGGTCGATCAGTGCCGCACTCAAGCGGTGCTGGGGGAAGATCGCCCACGACTGCAGGATGGGGAAGCGGCTCGCGATCACGTTGCCGTCGTCCTGTTTCACGGTGGCCCAGCTGCGCCCGGACCCAGGGGGATGGAGCTGCTCGAGCTTGGCGGCCACGTCGGCAGCGGTGTGGTTCCACACCTCGCAGATCACCCAGACGTCGGCGTCGATCGCGTTGAAGAGGCGGCCAAGCGCCGCCTGCCCCGCGCTATCGAACAGCCCGTCGTTCTGGACGTTGTACGACGCCACGCGCACGTGGGTGGGGTCCTGCCTGGAGAGCGCCAGGCTGGGCGGCGTCTGCGTGCCGAGAGCGAACGTGTACGTGATGCTCCCACTGTTGGGGAAGAGGTCGCCGCCGGTGGCGGTGCCGCGCAGGATCAGCCGGAAGGACGCCCCGGGGAACAACGCCTTGCCAGCGGCGGGCACGGCGTTGCGTGGAAAGCCCAGCTCGAACTCCGTCGCGCTCACGGTGGGGTGGATCAGCAATCCGACGGCGGCCTGTCCCACCGACGTCGCCGCGGGCGTATAGAAGGTCCCGTTGCGCGCGCCGAGGTTCCAGACCAGGTCGGCGCCGACGCCATTGAAGGCCAGCCCAGTGGCGGCGTTCATATCGGTGTCCAGGTAGAGGGTGATGGATTGGTTCTCGTCGGGCTGGACCTCGGCGGTGGTGTTGAAGCGCAGGAAGACCAGATTCTCGTCATTGGCGATGAAGAGACTGGTGAAGTCGACCACCGAAGCGCCCGCGTCACCCGCCGGGTCGCTGGCGACCTGGGCGGCGGGCGTCCAGTCGTCGAAGTCACCGTCGAGCTGGATGGGCAGACTGATCGCCTGCGCCGCGCCGCACGCGGCGGCGACCAGGCCGAGCGCCGCTGCCGAGCGCGTCAGCCCCAGGCGCGTCCGACCCAGACGGGTCAGGCGAGTGGGACGCCTGGCCGATCTGGAAGCGGATCTGGAAGCAAGGGGAGGAATCGCCGAGCAGGCCCGCCGGGGGCTGTCGGGAGCGGGGAGGCTGTCGGGCACGGTCTGGACCTCGTGGATGGCGCGGGCTGTCGAACCGCTGCTGCGGGGGCGCCGAGGAGGGAGGCGCTGGGCCCAGTTTAGCAGACTCTGGCGAAGCACGGCAGCCGCTGGCCTTGGGCGCGCTGCGGGTCGCCGCGGGCCGCTACGCGTCGCCGCGGGTCGCCGCAGGGCAGTCATCGCCGCCGGCGGCCTCCATCGCTATCATCTCGCCCCGGGCCGTAATCACATTGTGCTTACCGCGCCGGGAGCAGCCCCACGACCACCGCGCCCACGGCCGCGCTGGCCGAGACGCCTAGACCGATCGTATGGGAGGTCATCATGCAGATCCCCGAGGAGGGAACCCTCCTGCGCATCTTCGTTGGCGAGAGCGACCGTCTCGGCGGGCATCCGCTCTACGAGGCGATCGTGCTCAAGGCGCGCGAGCTCCACCTGGCCGGCGCGACGGTCGTGCGTGGAGTCATGAGCTACGGCCGCAACTCGCGCCTGCACACGGCGAAGATCCTACGGCTCTCGGAGGACCTGCCCGTGGTGGTGGAGATCGTGGACAGCGAGGAGAAGATCCAGACCCTGTTGCCGTGGCTCGAATCGGTCGTGACCGGTGGGCTGGTGACGCTGGAGCGCGCGCGCGTGATCCGCTACGTGGGCGACAGGGGGCCAGCCGGCAACTGGGGTGCCCGGCCGGGCGGGCAGGGGACTGCGTCATGAGTGGGCCGTCGGGTTGGCTGTGGCTTGCCGCGGGCGGCGCGGTGGGAACACTCTTGCGGTACACGCTGGGAGGCTGGCTCGCGCGCGCTACGGGGAGCACGTTTCCGTGGGAGACGCTGCTGATCAACGTCAGCGGCTGCCTGGTGATCGGTGCGCTGACCGGCTATCTCGATCGCGGCGGACTGCTGTCACCGACGCTGCGCGTGGTTCTGATGGTCGGCGTGCTCGGCGGGTTCACCACGTTTTCGTCGTTCGGGCTGGAGACGCTGCGACTCTTGCAGGGCGCGCAGTGGACGCATGCGGTGGGCTACGTGCTTCTGACCAACGCCTTGGGCCTCGCGGCGGTGTGGGTGGGGCACCGGGCGCTGACGGCGCTGTGATCGCTGGTGTGGCGAAAGCGGTCGGCACCGCCGCTGCGGACGGTGCGGACAGCGCGACGGACGCGATCGGCACCACCGGCACGACCGGCGCGACCGGCGCGACCGGGGGCGACCGGGGGCGACCGCGGGCGACCGGGCGCGGCTACCCCGCCACCAACACCGCGCGCATCCCCAGGAACAGCGGGATCTCCCGGCGCGCACGGTTCTCCTCGGTGGCCCGCGGGCCCGGCGCGCTGCGGCGCAGGCTCGGCCACTCCTCCAGCGCCTCGATCACGAACCCCGCCGCGTGCAGAGTCTTCACGTACGTCTGCAGCGGACGGTGGAAGGTCCAGGTCGTGACCTTGGGCTTGCCGCGGGCTGCCTCTCCCGGGTTCATGACGATCTCGAACTGGCCCGCCGAGAGATAGCCGTCGACGCGGCGGTACTGGCGGACCTTTGCATGCCCTTTCGTGCCACCGTGTCCCGGGCGCGTGCCCGGGATGACCGTCCGCCTGGTCGTCTCGAACCCCCATGCCGTTTGCCGCGGCGCGCGGAACGCCGGGTGCAGGATCACGATCACGAGGGCTCCGCCCGGGCGCAGCGCCTGTGCGCAGCCCGCGAGCACCGGATCGAGCGGATCGATGTTCATGAGAGCCATGACCGAAGTCGCGGCGTCGAACTTCGGGTGGCGCAGCGTGCCGATCGCACGCGCGTCGGCGATGACATATTCGACCTGCGGACCGGCGTGGGCGCGCGCTGCCGCGATCAGGGATTCCGAGGCGTCGACGCCGGTCACGCGGGCGCCGAGCTCCGCCAGGTGCCGGGACAGGATTCCCTGCCCGCACGCCACGTCGAGGATGCGCGCGCCGCGCACGTCGCCCAGCAGGCGGACCGCGCCCGGCAGGATCACGTCACGATAGTGGTCGCTGGGCTGGTCGCCGACCAGCTCGTCGTACCACTGGGCGACGTGGTCCCATGAGGTGTCGAGCGTGGAGGGTGGTGTCAGCGGGCGTGCGGGTCCGTGGGAAGGATGGTCGGCGCCCGCCGGGCGCCGCGGGCCTGCGGCGGGAGCCGCAGCACTGGCGAGCGCTCTCGCTGGCCCCAGCCCGGGTTCGCGCGCCTGCCCGTGCGGCTCGCTGCGCACGTACGGAGCGCCGGTGCCGCCGGGCGGCGGCTGCGTGCCGGCCAGGGTCCAGAACTCCGGCGGCGCCGGGCTCACGAACTCACAGGACTGCCCCGTGCGGGGATGGCGGAAGCCCAGCTCGGCCGCGTGCAGGCAAAGCCGTCGCAGCGGGTCGGTCTGCGCGTGGTAGAGCTGGTCGCCGGCCACGGGATTTCCCAGAGCGCGCAGCTGGACGCGGATCTGGTGCTTGCGGCCGGTCTCCATGCGTAGCTGCACGAGGCTGCGCCCTTCGCTCACGGCCAGCGTCGTGTAATAGGTCACCGCCAGCCGGGCCTCGTCGGGCTTCTGGCCCCGCGTGGACTCGCGGAACTCCTGCTTCGGGAGGCTCACCACGCGGCCATCGGGCCGCTCGTGCAGGAAACCTTGCATGGCGCCCTCGGCCAGTCGGCCGGCTGGATCGCGCAGCTCTCCCTCGACCAGTGCCAGGTACAACCGATGCACGCGCTTGGCGCGGAAGTCCTCCTTGAGCCAGCGGAAGGCCCGCTCGTTCTTGGCAAACACCAGCAGGCCCGATGCGTCGCGGTCGAGGCGGTGGATGATGAACGCACGCGCCGGCCCCTTGCGCGGCCGCGGGCCTGTGTGGCGCTTCACGAAGTTGAACGCGCTAGGCTCGTCGGAGCTGGGCGGCGTGGCGCTGAGCACGCCCGCCGGTTTGTCGATCACCAGCACGTCATCGTCCTCGAACACGATCGTGGGATCGGGCAAGTCCGTGCCCGCGGCGGATGGGGAGGCTGTCCCCGGCCGGGCGCCTCCCCGCCCCCCGGCCGGCTTCCCCGGAAACGTGCCAGGCTGCCAGCGCTTGGGCGGGCGCTTGCGGTCGTCACGGTCACGGTGGCCGGCACGGCTGCCGCGGTCGTCACGGTTGCCACGCGTAGTCTTCGATCGCCCGTTCTTCAATGCGTCACGCTCCTGCGCTGGCGGGAGGAAGTCTCCGCTGTGGGAGGGAGCCTTCGCTGGACGGAGCCCCCGCGGGAGGGAGCCGGAAACCCTGGAAGGGAGGCGCATTCTACGTTCTGCCCGCGGGCGACCGCAAGGAAGCGCCGTGCGCTTGGTCCGCACGTTCCGCGACAGGCCAGCCTTGACCCTGCACCAGCTCGTACCTACTACTTGGTCGGAAGGCCCCGAGTCTCCAGCCCCAACAGACCCATCGGCGCCGCAGGACACCCCCCTGGGAGCCGCCCACAGATGACCCGCCCAGCATCGCCACCGGCGCCCGTCCGAACCGACAGTCTGTTCCTGCGCGCCTGCCGCCGCGAGCGCGTACCGCGGCCGCCGGTCTGGATGATGCGCCAGGCGGGGCGCTACCTGCCCGAGTACCGCGCGGTGCGCGAGAGCGTGAGTTTCCTCGATCTATGCAAGCGCGCCGACCTGGCCACGGAGGTCACGCTCCAACCGGTCCGGCGGTTCGACTTCGACGCTGCGATCATCTTCAGCGACATCCTGCTGCCCTTGATCGGTATGGGTGCCGAGTTCCGCTTCGACGACCAGGGTGGGCCCAAGCTCGCCGCGCCCATGGACAGCGCCGCGGCGCTGGCGCATCTGCAGCACGTCGATGCGCGGTTGCAGCTGCCGTGGGTGCACGAGGCGCTGCGCCGCACGCGTGCGGAGCTTTCCTTCGACAAGGCGCTGCTAGGGTTCGCCGGCGCGCCCTTCACGTTGCTGGCCTATCTGGTCGAGGGTGAGACGAGCCGACTCTTCCCACGCACCAAGCAGCTTCTGCTCCGCGAGCCGCGCCTGGCCGAGCAGGTCCTGCAGCTGTTGGCCGACCAGATCGGCGAGTACCTGGCCGCGCAGGTGGAGGCAGGCGCGGACGCCGTCCAGCTGTTTGACACTTGGGCAGGGCTCTTGCATCCCGACGACTTCGAGCAGTTTGCCCTGCCGTACGCCCGCCAGGTCTTCGACCGGGTGGTGCAGACCGGGGCTCCTTCTATCTATTACGTCAACGGCGGTGCGGCCCTGGTGGAGGCCCAATCGGCGGCGGGCAGCACGGTGATCGGCGTCGACTGGCGGATGCGCCTGCGCGACGTGCGACGGCGCGTCCCGGCCAACGTGGGTATCCAGGGGAACCTCGATCCAGTGGTGCTCTTGGGAACGCCCGATCAAGTCCGCCGGCGGACGCAGGCGATGCTCGACGAGATGGCCGGCCGTGCCGGCTACATCGTCAATCTCGGGCACGGCGTGGTCCCCCAGACACCGCTGGAGTGCGTCGAGGCATTCGTCGCCGCGGTGAAGCAGAGCGCGCCCGCGACGGCCTGACCCCAGCCGTGCGCGGCACGGCTGACCACGGCTGACCGTGGTTGACCGGGGCTGACTGTGGTTGACCGGGGCTGACTGTATACGAGAGCAACACGGCCAAGGAGAGCGCATGAGCGAGGACACCTCCGCTGCCGACGCGACGCTTGGCCAAGGCGACGTCGCGCCGCTGTTGAAGAAGTACGACCGTCCGGGGCCGCGCTACACCAGCTACCCGACGGCCCCGGTCTGGCGCGACAACTTCGGCCCGGCCGAGCTGAGCGAGCGCCTCGACGACCTGCGCGACTGCGCGGCGGCCGGCATGCCGCGGCCGCTGTCGCTCTACTTCCACATACCGTTCTGCCGCGAGCGCTGCCTTTTCTGCGGTTGCAACGTGGTGATCAGCCGCAAGGACTGGGTGTCCGATCCCTATCTGGAGCGCCTCAAGAGTGAGATGGAGCTATTCACCGCGCACCTCGGCGACGTGCGCGAGGTGATCCAGATCCACCTGGGTGGTGGGACGCCGACCTATTTCACGCCGGACCAGCTCGCGCGTCTCATGGACTACGTGCACGCCAGCTTCAAGGTGAGCGCCGGCGCGGAGATCGCCCTGGAGGTCGATCCCTGCGTCACGACGGACGAGCACGTCCACCGCCTGCGCCAGCTCGGCTTCAACCGCATCTCAATGGGCGTGCAGGACCTCGATCCCCAGGTGCAGGAGACCGTCCACCGCGTGCAGCCCGAGGATCTCACCGGGCGTTTCTATCAGCTGTGCCGCGACGCGGGATTCGCCTCCATCAACATGGACCTGATCTACGGCTTGCCGTACCAGACCGAGCAGACCTTTGACCGCACGCTGGCCCGCGTGATCGAATGGGCGCCCGACCGGGTGGCCGTGTTCAACTATGCCCACGTGCCGTGGATCAAGCCGCACCAGAAGCAGCTCCCCGTCGAGGCCATGCCCGCACCGGCTTTGAAGTTCGCGCTGTACAACCTCACGCTGCGCCGCTTCCGCGAAGGGGGTTACGAGCCGATCGGCATGGATCACTTCGCCCTGCCCGGCGACGAGCTGGCGCAGGCGCGCCGCGCCGAGCGGCTGCGGCGCAACTTCATGGGCTACACCACCAAGCCCGAGACCGACGTGCTGGCCTTCGGCGTGAGCAGCATCAGCGAGGTCGGTGGCCTCTACGCGCAGAACACGCCCAAGCTCATGGACTACTACCGTGCCGTCGACGCCAAGGAGCTCGCCACTCACCGTGGCGTGCGCATGACCCAGGACGACCGCATCCGCCGCGACGTGATCATGGGCATCATGTGCAACCTCGCCCTGGATTACGCCCCGTTGGAGCGCCGCTACGGCGTCGACTTCGGGCGCTACTTCGCCGTGGAGCTCGGCAAGCTCCAGGACCACGCGGGCGACGGCCTGGTGCGCCTGCTCCCCGGACGGCTGGAGGTCACCGCGCGCGGGCAGCTGCTCGTGCGCAACGTGGCCATGGTGTTCGACGCGTATCTGGAGAAACCGCGCGAGGACGCCACAACACCGGTCTACTCCCGGACGGTCTAGCCGTGGCCACCCGGCGCGTCGTGGTGGCGGGCGGCGGCATCGCCGGACTGGCGACCGCCTTCCGCCTCCGTCAGGCGGCGTCCCGGCGCGGCATCCAGGTCGAGGTCATCGTGCTCGAGCGCGAGCAGGTGGCCGGCGGCAAGGTCGCTACCCTCCGCGAGCAGGGTTTCCTCTGCGAGGCCGGACCCGCCGGTTTCCTGGACAACGAGCCCGCCACGCTGCGCCTGGTGGACGATCTGGGATTGCGCGGGGAGCTCGTTCGCAGCAGCGACGCCTCGCGCGAGCGTTTCATCCTGCGCGGCGGCCGCATGCACGCGCTGGCGATGCGCCCACTGACATTCCTGCGCTCGCCGCTGCTCTCGTGGCGCGGCCGCCTGCGCGTGGTCGCCGAGCTGTGGCAGCCGCCGCGACGCTACCCGGACCTCCTGGCCGCGGGGTTGCCCGCGCTCTCGGCAATCGGCGGCGTCCCACCGGCGATTCCGCTCGAACAGGACGAGACCGTCGGTGCCTTCGGCCGCCGCCGCCTCGGTCCCGAGTTCACAGCGGTGTTGCTCGATCCGATGGTGAGCGGCATCTACGCCGGCGACGTCGATCGCCTGAGCCTCGCCGCCGCCTTCCCCAAAGTGGTCGAGCTGGAGCGCAAGCACGGCGGGCTGCTGCGCGGCATGCAGGCGCTCAAGAAGCAGCGGCGGAAGAGCCGACGTCGGGACGCCGCGGGGCGCGCAGGCGAAGCTGGCTGCCGAACCGCAGGCGAGGCCGGAAGCGAGGCCGGAGGCGGTGCGGAGAACCGGGCGAACGCGGTCGAGGCCGGCCCCGGCGGCGTGCTGCACACCTTTCGCAGCGGCATGGCCGCACCGATCGAAGCGCTGGTGCGCCAACTGGGCGGGCGCGCTGTCCGTACCGCGCAGCAGCTGCGCACGATCTCCGACTACGGACCGCGGGGCGGCTTTCGCGTGACTCTCGAGGGCCTGGGTGGCCAGGGGCGCGGTGAGACATTCGACTGCGACGCCCTAGTCCTGGCCATGCCCGCCGATGCCGCCGCCCAGGTCCTGCGGGACTACGCCGCACCTGCAGCGGAAGCGCTCGCGGAGATCGGGATCGCTGGAGTTCACGTGGCCTGCCTCGGCTACCGCCGCGAGCAGGTGTCGCACCCGCTGCACGGCTTCGGCGTGCTCATCCCGCGCCGCGAGGGCGTGCGCGTGCTGGGCACCATCTGGAGCAGCTCGACCTTTGTGGGGCAGGCGCCGCAGGATCAGGTTTTGTTGCGCACGCTGGTGGGCGGCACCCACGATCCGCAGGCCAGCACGCTGTCCGACGCGCAACTGGTCGAGCTGGTCCGCCGCGAGACCGAGCCGCTCTACGGCGTGCGCGGCGAGCCCTCGTACGTGCGCGTCTTCCGCTGGCCGCTGGGGATCCCCCAGTATGAGGTCGGGCACTTGCAGCGGGTCGCGCGCGCTCGACAGGAGTGTGCGCGCCACCCGGGGCTGTTCCTGACCGGCAACAGCGTCTGCGGCATCAGCTTCAACAATTGCGTCGCCCATGCCGAGGTGGTGGCCGAGCAGGTCGTCGAGTTCCTCGCGCCCGCCCAGGCGGCCTCCGCCGCGCGGCCAGCGCTGGCAGGGGCGGCGCCGGCGGGGGCGGCGGGAGTGGCAGCGCGATGAGCGCCCTGCGCACGCTGCGACTGGGCACGCGCGGCAGCGAGCTCGCCCTGTGGCAGGCGCGCTGGGCACGCGACCGCCTGGCCGCGGCGTACCCGGGCCTTGCGGTCGAGATCATCGAAGTGCACAGCGCTGGGGACGTCGACCTGGTCACGCCGCTCTTCGCCCTGGGCGAGGTCGGCGTCTTCACCCAGGCGCTGGAGCGCGAGCTCGCCGCCGGCCGCATCGACGTCGCCGTGCACAGCCTCAAGGACGTGCCGGCGAAGCTCGCGGGCGGCATGACGATCGCCGCGCACTCCCCGCGTGAGGACGTGCGGGACGTGTGGTTCCACCGCGACGGTGTGCCGCTCGCGCAACTGCGCAAGGCGGCGAAGGTCGCCACCGGCAGCCTGCGACGGCGCTGCCAGCTCCTGGCCATGCGCCGCGACCTGAATCTGGTGGGCCTGCGCGGCAACGTGAACACGCGCTGGCGCAAGTTCGAGGAGGGGCAGTTCGATGCGATGATCCTGGCGGCGGCCGGTGTGCTGCGTCTGGGTTGGCGCGACCGGATCACCGCCTTCCTGGAGCCGGAGACACTGCTGCCGGCAGTGGGGCAGGGGATCATCGGCCTGGAGACCCGCGCGGACGATCCGGCCGCGGCGCTCGTCGCGTCGATTGACGACCACGACGCTTCAATTTGCGCGCGCGCCGAGCGCGCGCTGCTTGCGGCGGTCGCCGGCGGCTGCGTCGTGCCGCTCGCCGGCTATTGCCTGATCGACGGCAGCGAGTTGTGGTTGCGGGCACGCCTGGGGCGCCCCGACGGCACGGTCCTGCTTCGCGCCGAGGCGCGCGGCGCGCCGGCAGATCTTGAGGGATTGGGCAGGCGCGTTGCCGAGCAGATCCTGGGGCAGGGCGGTGCTGAGATTGTGGCGGAGACGAAGGCAGCGGCCGCCGAGGCGGCCGGCGCGCGGGCGGCGGAGAGGGCCCGCAATGGCGGCGCCGGCGGCCAGGTTTGATGCCGTGGTTTGTCCGCCGCGGCGGTAAGCACAATGTGCTTACGGACGGGCCGGAGACCTGGGTGCGTGCCGGCCCCGGCCCGTGCCCCGCGTCGCGCCCCCGGCCCGTGCCCCGCATCGCGCCCCGGCCCGCGCCCTGCGCAGCGACCGCCACATCCCGGGGCGCCTGGACCTTCCCCCCCATTGGTGCTAGCCTCGACCGCGAAGCGCGGAAATAGGGTGGGGGGGATCGCGGCCCGTCCTGCCCGGACGGCGCGACCCATCGGCCGGCGCCATCGAGAAGGAGGCTGCCATGTCCAGACTCCCCCGGATCCATGGTTCAACAATCCTGCTCCTGCTGGGGTTGGTCATCCTCGAGTTCGGCGCGACCGTGCCTGTCACGCCGGGCACTGCCGGTGCGGCCGGCAGCGCCGCGCCCGTCGACCGCCGCGGTCCGGTCTCCTATCAGCTCGGCCGCGGCAGCGTCTACGAAGAAGGCTGCTTCGCCCCGTGCATGTGCCCGATCATGCTCAACGAGGGCCTGCGGGGCAGCTTCGAGCGCTGGCCCTCCACGCGCGAGGCGACCTTCGAGGTCTTCACCGTGCGCAATGTGAAGTTCATCGTGCCCCGCACACTCACCAGCACGGATCCCGTGCTGATCACCGGAGCCGGGATCTATCGGATCGACCGCGCGGCCGGTCTGCAGCAGCTGCAGCTGGACGTACGCTTTCCCGGTCGGGGACTCGTGCACTTCGACAGCGGACTGGTGGCGACCCGCGTCGACTTCCCCGGCATCGCCGTCACGATTTCGATGAACAACCTCTTCTGCCGGGACATCGCGCTCGTGATCAACGCCGCACCGTCCACGTCCAGCGGAGACCCGCGCATTACACCCAGGCCGATCGAGTTCGTCCCCAACGCGCCCTCCGGCGACCAGAGCTGGGGGATGGTGAAAGCGCTCTATCGGGGCTAGCGGGGCCGCTGCGGCGGGCCCAGCCATAAAACCGCCATCCCGCGTCACATGGCAGCCCCCTGGGAGAGCAGGGCGGGCGGCTCCCGGGTCGACCGTCGCGATCGGGATTCCTGCATCTTGAATCCGTCCGTTGAGATTTCGGCACCCGAGATCTCCCCACGCGAGCTCTCGGCACCCGGGCGCACGTCCGGCGCTGTGCTCCGAAGGAGGAGGACCCGATGTTCCCCGATCACCGCATGCGTCGCCTGCGCCGCACTCCGCGGCTGCGGGCGCTGGTGCGCGAGACGCGCCTGGCTGCGGAGCAGCTCATCTATCCGACGTTCGTCGTTCCCGGAAAGGGCATCAGGAGCGAGATCCCCAGCATGCCGGGCCAGCACCAGCTGTCGATCGACCGCCTGATCGACATGCTGAGCGAGGCCGTGGAGGTCGGGGTCACCGCCACGATCCTGTTCGGGATCCCCACACGCAAGGATCCCCAGGGCAGCGAGGCCTACGACGACGAGGGGATCATCCCCAACGCGGTGCGCGCGCTGAAGGAGCACGTGCCGGACATGCTGGTGATCACCGACGTGTGCCTGTGCGAGTACACCGACCACGGGCACTGCGGCGTGATCGAGGGCGGCGACGTCGACAACGACCGGACCCTGGACCTGCTGGCGCGCGAGTCGCTCGCCCACGCGCGGGCGGGAGCGGACATCGTGGCCCCCAGCGACATGATGGACGGCCGCGTGGCGGCCATCCGCGAGCGCCTGGATGACGACGGCTTCACCCATCTGCCGATCATGAGCTACGCCGCCAAGTACGCCAGCGCCTTCTACGGGCCGTTCCGCGACGCGGCCCAGTCGCCCCCGCAGTTCGGCGATCGCAAGAGCTACCAGATGGATCCGGCCAATGGAGACGAGGCGCTGCGCGAAGTGGCGCTCGACATCGAAGAGGGCGCCGACATCGTCATGGTGAAGCCAGGCCTGCCGTACCTCGACGTGCTGCGCCGGGTGAAGGACCGTTTCGGGATGCCGACTGCCGTCTACCACGTCAGCGGCGAGTACGCGATGCTCAAGGCCGCTGCTGCCAACGGCTGGATCGACTACGACCGGATCCTCATGGAGACCCTCACGGCATTCCGGCGCGCGGGGGCCGACATGATCCTCACGTATAGCGCCGTCGACGCGGCCAAGCTGCTGCGGGGCGGATGGAACGGATAGAGGCTCCGGCGGATCGAACCCGGGGGTTGACGCGAGCGTCGGAGCCGGGGGTTGACGCACGCATTGAAGCGAGGCCCCACGAATTGCCTCCCGGCGAGACCAGGGCGTAGACTGCGCCCACGGTGACCGCCGACGCCTTACCCCAGGACCCCGCGCCAAAGGCGCCGCCCACCCGCCAAAGCGCCGGGGGCCAGCCGTCCTGGCTCCTCTCGCGCTGGCTCTTCCTGCGCCTGCTGGGGATCGTCTACCTGATCGCGTTCGTGTCGCTGTGGACGCAGGTGCATGGGCTGATCGGGGAGCGCGGGATCTTGCCCGCCGCAGACTACCTGCAGCGAGCGGCCGCCCAGCTGGGTCCGGAACGCTTGTGGCTCCTGCCGACTGTAGGCTGGCTCGGCGCAGGGGACGCTGCGCTGACGCGGCTGTGCGCCGCCGGCACGGCCGCGTCGGTGCTGCTGGTCGTGGGCATCGCGCCGGCCATCGCGCTCGCGTTGCTGTGGGCGCTCTACCTGTCGCTGGTCGTGCTGGGGCAGGACTTCCTCTCGTTCCAGTGGGATCTCCTGTTGCTGGAGGCGGGATTCCTGGCGATCTTCCTCGCCCCCAAGCGGCCGCTCTTGCCCGGCCTCTCACGCGAGCCGCCGGTATCGCGCCTCGCCCACGGCCTGCTGCGCTGGCTATTGCTGCGTTTCATGATCATGTCCGGCGGCGTGAAGCTGATCAGCGGCGACGCCGCGTGGCACAACCTGACCGCGCTCACCTTCCACTACCAGACGCAGCCGTTGCCGGTCTGGACGAGTTGGTACGCGCACCAGCTCCCCGTCTGGTTCCACAAGCTGTCCTGCGCTGGGATGTTCGTCATCGAGCTGGCCGCGCCGCTGTTGATCTTCGCGCGGCGGCGGCTGCGGCACTTGGCCTGCGCGCTGCTGGTCGGGCTGCAGCTGCTGATCGCGGCTACGGGCAGCTACACGTTTTTCAACCTGCTCACGATCGCGCTGTGCGTGCTGCTGCTGGATGATGAGCTGCTGGTGCGGCGCGTACCGAAGCGCTGGCGCCAGCGGGTGTCGGAGCGGGCGCCCGCGCCGGCTGCGGTCCTCGCCTCCCCGCGGCAGGGCGTGGTGCTGGCGGGAGCGGCCGTGCTGCTGTTGCTGAGCGGGCTACAGACCGCGCGCACGCTCGGGCTCGCGGACGCGCTGTCCTCTCCCGTGGACGGGATGCTCGCGGCCGTGGCGCCGCTGCGAACGATCAACGGCTATGGGCTGTTCGCGGTGATGACCACCCAGCGGCCCGAAATCGTCATCGAGGGCAGCAATGACGGGCAGACCTGGAAGCCCTACGAGTTCCGCTGGAAGCCCGGTGATCTGACGCGCCGCCCGCGCCTGGTCGCGCCGCACCAGCCGCGCCTGGACTGGCAGATGTGGTTCGCGGCGCTGTCAACCTTCCGGCGCGAGCCGTGGCTTGCGGGACTCCTGCGCCGGCTGCTGGAAGGCGAGCCGCAGGTGCTGCGGCTGCTGGCGCGCGATCCCTTCCAGGGCACACCGCCGCGCTACGTGCGGGCGCAACTCTACGATTACCGCTTCACGGACGCGCAGACGCGGCGCGCGACGGGGCAGTGGTGGCGCAGGGAGCTGCTGGGGCCCTACAGCCCGGTACTGTCGCTGCCGCGCGGCTGAGCCGAGGGCGGGCTCACGCCGTGCCCGCTCGCGGCGTGCGCACGTGGGATCGCGGCGTCCACGGCGTGGGCACCCACGACGTTCCCACGTGCAACGTGCGAATCCATGGCATGCGCCCCCGCGATCTGAGCGCGCGCGACCTGCGCGTCCACCGCGTGCCCACCGATGGCCTGCGCGGTCGTCAGGGCCGAGCCGGCCAGCGGCCGCCGCCGCGGGGGGCTGGGCGCCGGGGGGGGCGTCCCTCCTGCCTTGCGTAGGTACGCGTTCGCGTCGTACTCGAGAGCTCCGGGCGGCAGGAAGTCCCAGAAGGCGCCCAGGTCGTGCCGCACGCGGTTGACGTAGAACGACGGCACGGTTGTGGTCTCGCCGTCCAGGAAACTGCGCAACGACCCGTCGGTGTCGAGGAGCCGGCGCAGCTTTTTGTAGTAGCGGATGCGCCCGAACCCCTCCGACGAGACGGCCCGCACCGCGTTCATCAGGCGCGGAATCGCCCCCTGGTTGGCGCGGAATCGCCGCGCGATCGACCGCCACGAGAACGAGTATTCGGTGAGATCGATCACGCGGTCGAAGAACTCGGGCCAGCTGTAGTGCTTGAGCTTGACGTTGGCGGCCTGGTTGTTGTTGAGGAAATGGAAGGGGCTGGGCAGGACGCGCCCGGCCCGCTGCAGCTCCAGGTTGAGCGGAGCGGCCTCGCCGAAGGCGGAGAACAGCGAGTAGCCCGGGAACGCGCCCGGGCAGGCATCGAGGAAACGCTTGGTGAGCTCGAAGGGCTCATCGCCCTCGTCATCGTCCAGGCCCAGCACGAAGTTCGCTTGGACGTAGGGGATGTACTTGAGCACCAGATTCAGCTGGTCGGCCACGCGGTTGACCTTCTCCATCCCCTGGCTGTTGCCGGTGCGCGACTTGTTGCCCAGCGTGAACCACGACTCCACGCCAGGGAGCATCCCCTGGAAGCCGGCGCGGCTGAGACGCTGCAGATTGCGCTCGCCCAGCAGCGCCAGGCTGGTTTCGGCGACGAAGCGGATGCTGCCCTGCGGGACCGCGTCCTCGATCAGCGACAGGTAGTCGTCGAAGCGGATGCCGAAGTTGGGGTCGTGCCAGGCCACGATCGGGCTGCGCATGTTCGCCACGAGGAAACGCAGGTCTTCGCGGATCTGGTCGAATCCCAGCGGCTGGTAGTCGACGACCGAGTCGATGCAGAAGCTGCAGGTATAGGGGCAGCCCAGGCTGCCCAGCATTGGCACCAGCTTGAAGCTGGTCTGCGCCTTGGCGAGGGTGGGCTGGATGAACTTCCAGCGCTGGCGCACTCCGGGAATCTCCTCGGGCTGCTTGCTGGCGAACATGTGCCTGCCCAACGGACGGTGTTGGCTGCAGTCGCGCAGCAGCTCGGTCACGACCGTCTTGTCGGTGAA
This sequence comes from Candidatus Krumholzibacteriia bacterium, assembly GCA_041484665.1. Taxonomy (GTDB): domain Bacteria; phylum Krumholzibacteriota; class Krumholzibacteriia; order JAJRXK01; family JAJRXK01; genus JBGPIA01. Next base: position 149,127 of record JBGPIA010000007.1, on the reverse strand, counting down.
ACCGAGGACGTAGTCGAAGTACTTGCACGCGTCGTCGGGATAGCAGCGGGCGTGGGGGCCGCCCAGCACCGTCAGTGCGCCGCGGCCGCGGAAGAGACTGCTCACCGCGTAGGAGAGCTGAGCCGCCTGGGTGAACGCGCCGATGAACAGCACGTCCATGTCGTCGGGCAGCTCCTCGATGAGGTTCTCGAAGCCGGTATAGCAGATGAAGCGGACCTCGTGGCCCGCCTCCTCGCACCAGACCGCGATCGCCTGGGGCATGATGCTGGCCAGGTTGGCATTCATCACGCGCGCGTAGAGACCACGCGTGGGACTCTGCGTGACGAGATCGAGGATCCCGATTTTTAGACGTTGCAATGTCGCCTCCTGCGGCGACCAGAGGGCGGGCGGGCCGAAGGGCCGGGGAGGGCAGTGACGGCGGCCGCGGCGGGGCAGGCAGCGAGGCACGGCCAACGACCGCCACCATACCCGCATTCCGGCCGCATGCCAATCGTTGGCTTTTTTTGGTAGCGGCCCCGGCTGGGTCCATGCTCCTCGCGCCGGTCACCACCTGCATCGCTCGCTCTTTGCAGCGCGGATCGCTCGCCGCCCTCGACTGCCGCCCCATGCTGCGGCGCCGGACTTGCCGCTTGCCCTCCACGGTGCTCGGCATAAACTGGAGGAAGATATCCTGATTGCAGCGCGGGCCCGGATCCCCCTGGCCCCGCTGGAGCGCCGTCGAGCAACTCCAACGCCGCCCCAGAAACGCGGCCCGCGCAACGCCCTCCCCCAAGGTCGTCCCACAACGTCGGGCCCGGAGGCCGATCCAGCCTTGGTGTTCTCCCAGACCGCCGAGTACGCGCTGCGCGCGATCGTATGGCTTGCCGCCCATCGCGAAGCGGCGCACACCACGCGGCAGATCGCCCGCGGCACGAAGGTCCCGGCGGACTATCTCTCGAAAGTCCTCCAGTCCCTCGGCCGAGCCGGTTACGTCAGCTCCCAGCGTGGACTGCACGGGGGTTTCGTGCTGGCGGTCGAGCCGCGCGAACTGTCGATCCTGGACGTCATCAATGTGGTCGATCCCTTGCAGCGGATCCGCGAGTGCCCCCTGGGGATCGAGATGCACGGAGCGAACCTGTGCCTGCTGCATCAGCGCCTCGACCGCGCGATTGCCGAGGTCGAGCGCGTCTTCGCCACCTCGACCGTCGCCGACGTCCTGCGCGATCGAGGCCCCGGTGCCAGCTCTCCGTTGTGCGAGAGCGGGACTCCAGACGCGCCACCCAAAGCGGCACGCCATGCCCCCGCGCCGCCGCCTAGGTCCCGCGCGCTGGATCGCTCCCGGGGCGGCTCGCGGTCGCCGCGCCGGAAGCCGCACGGCTCGGGGAGCTAGGGTCTCCCCTCCGCCGCCCCCGCGCCGCGGTTTCCCCGGGTAAACAGTCAAGGTCTAGACGACGAGCCTGGGTTTCCAGCGGGAGGGCTGGCCGACACCAGCGTTGAAGTCTATCCACGGCAATCGATTCCGGACATCTGTGCGCCGGCGGTCCGCCGTCCGGCGAGGCCCGCGCACCGAGCCGGCAAGGCTGCGCCAAGTTTCTTTTGATATCTGGACCGTGATATCCTATTTTTGCTCTCGACCGGTTGGCGCAGCGCGACCCCGCGCGGACCGCCGCCGCAGGGAGCGCCATGAGACACCTGCTCCAGACGTTGCCCGCCTCGATCCCCCACCTCCCCCTGCGCGCGTGGCTCGGCGGCCGCACGGGCCGCAAAGCCGACCGCTCGTGGCGCGCGCGCCTGCTCGTGCAGTCGGCGTTCGCCGCGACGTGCGTGCTGCTGGGAGTCCAGTTCGCCCAGTTCTACCGCGCCGCCCAGCAGGGAGCCCTGCCGCTGCCCGTGCGGCCTCCCGGCGTCGAGGGCTTCCTGCCCATCAGTGGCCTCATGGGGCTGGTCGACTGGGTCCACCAGGGGACGCTCAACCGCATCCACCCGGCGGCCACGATCCTGCTGCTGATCGCCGCTGCGCTGGCGCTCCTGCTGCGCAAGTCGTTCTGCGCGTGGATCTGCCCGGTGGGCTTCCTGTCCGAGGCGTTGGCGCGGGTGGGCCGCAGGCTGTTCGGGCGCAACTTCCGCATCTGGCGCTCTCTGGACGTGCCGCTGCGCGGGCTGAAGTACCTGTTGCTCGCCTTCTTCGCCTACTCGATCGCGGCCATGCACCAAGTCGAGTTGCGCTTCTTCCTCGAGTCACCCTACAACCGGGTCGCCGACGTGAAGATGGCGCTGTTCTTCGCCCAACTGGGCAGGACGGCGGGCATCACACTTCTGGTGCTGGTCGTCGCGTCGGTCTTCGTGCAGGGATTGTGGTGCCGGTATCTGTGCCCCTACGGCGCGCTCTTGGGTCTGCTCTCGCGGCTTTCGCCCGTGCGCGTGCGCCGCGCGCCGGCCAGCTGCATCGACTGCAAGCTGTGTGACAAGGTCTGTATGGCGCGTCTGCCGGTCTCCACCGCGGGCGCCTTGCTGAGTGCCGAGTGCACCGGGTGCCTCGACTGCGTCGCGGTCTGCCCGGTGAGCGACACGCTCACGATCCACGCGGGCGGGCGGCGCATCGGTGTGCTGACCTACGCCACGGCCGTGGTGTTGTTGTTCGTGGCCGGCTACGCGGGCGCGCGCGCCGCAGGGCTGTGGCGCAACGGGATCGGCGACCGCGAGTACGTGGAGCGCATCCAGGACATCCACGGCGCGCAGTACGGCCACCCCGCCGTGAATGGCCGGGGTGGCAACGACCACAGCGGGCGCGGCGAGTCGCCCGGCGGCGGGGCGCAGAGCGCGGGCGGCGCCGTTGGGCCGCGCACGCAAGCGCCGCCCGCGGTAACCCGGTAGCGCCGCCCGCGGCTCGGCTGCCGGCGCGGCCGGGGGCGGCGAGGAGGAGCCTTGGCCCTTCGAGAGCCAGCTCCATCTGCAGGGGGAGGCGCGCCCCGGCCGGCCGGCCGGCCAGATCGTGCGGGCGCGTCCGGCGATTCGGGAGCGGCGCGGGGGACGCCGCCACACGCTGGCGGACTGCCACCAGAGTGCGCTCTGCCGCCCCACGCCGGCGGACTGCCACCAGGCTCCGCTCCGCCGTCCCACGCCGCCGCGGCGATGACGGTGCCGGTACGCATCCCCGACCTCGATTACTGGAAGAGCCAGATCAAATGCCAGGCGGCCTGCCCCGTGCACACCGATGCGCGCGGCTACGTGCGCGCCATCGCCGAGGGCGACCTCGAGCTGGCATATCTGATCGCCCGCGGTCCGAACCCGCTGGCGTCCATCTGCGGCCGCATCTGCGGCGCGCCGTGCGAGCTCGCGTGCCGGCGCGGCGAGCTCGACCGACCAATCGCCATCCGAGCGCTGAAGCGCTTCGTCTGCGAGCGGTATGGTCCCGAGGCGCATCCCGACGTCAGCCGCGGCCTGATCGACTTCCTCAAGGATTCCGCGCGCCGCGCCGCGCAGCGGCGACCCGACGCGCAGCCGTGCACGGGTGCCGAGGAGCTGCTGCCGCTCCTGCAGTCGCTGCTGGCGGGCGACGTCCCGCTCGCCACGGGCAAGTCGGTGGGGATCATCGGCAGCGGGCCCGCCGGGCTCGCCGCGGCGCACGACCTGACGCTGCTGGGCATCGACGTCACGATCTACGAGATGGAGCCGGTGCTGGCCGGCATGCTCTCGATCGGAGTGCCGGAGTACCGCCTGCCGCGCGACCTGATCCGGGCCGAGGTGGCCGTGATCGAGGCGCTGGGCGTGAGGGCGGTCACCAGCTGCGAGGTAGGTAAGGACATCTCGCTGGCGCAGCTGCGCCAGCGCCACGATGCGGTGATCGTCGCGGTGGGCGCCAAACGCTCCCGCCGCGTGCCCATCCCTGGCGCCGGTGCCGCGGAAGTGCTGGGTGGCGTGGAGTTCCTGCGCGACATTGCCCTGGGCCGCCAAGTACCCCTCGGCCGGCGCGTCGTGGTGATCGGCGGCGGCAACGTGGCCTACGACGTCGGCCGCACGGTGCTGCGTCAGATCTCCCTCGACGCGGCACGCACGGCCCTGCGCGAGGCCGGGGTCAGCACCGTGACGCTCTGCTCGCTGGAGTCGCTTGCCGAGATGCCCGCCGACGACGTGGAGATCCTCGAGGGTGACGAGGAGGGGATCGTCCGGCGCAACGGCCTCGGCCCCGTCGAGCTCGAGCAGGATGCGCAAGGACGCGTGACCGGGGTCGTGTTCCGGCCGTGCACGCGGGTGTACGACGAGCGCCACCGCTTCGCGCCCCTCTTCGACGACAGCGTGCGCGAGACGATCCCCTGCGACACGGTACTGCTGGCGATCGGCCAGGAGGTCGACCTGCGCTTCGTCGACGCGCAGCGCGACGCCGTCGAGCTGACGCCGCGCGGGACAATCGCGTGCGACCCGGTCACCGGCGCCACGCGCACACCGGGGCTCTACGTCGCTGGCGACCTCGCCTATGGGCCCAAGCTCCTAATCCACGCCGTGGCCTCGGGCAAGCAGGTGGCCCGGGAGATCTACCGGGCCGTCACCGGCCGGACACTCGCCCCGCGCGATGTGGAGCTGCACCTGGCGCTTCCCGGTTACCTGCGGGAGGCCAGCTACGAGACGACGCGACGCGTCGCGGTGCCGACCGCAACTCCGAAGGCGCGGCTGGCCTCCCAAAGCTCTCCCGTGGAGATGGTCTACACGCACGCGCAGGCGCACCGCGAGGCGTCACGCTGCCTGGACTGCGGCGTCAACACCATTTTCGACGGCGACAAGTGCATCCTTTGCGGCGGCTGCGTGGACGTCTGCCCGCAGCTGTGCTTACGCATCGTGTCGGTCGACCGGCTGGTCCCCGCCGCGAACGGTGCCGCGGACGGTGCCGCAGTGGGCGGCCCAGCTGCCAGTGCAGTCCCGACCCCGGCTGCCAGCGCAGCCAGCATCGCGGCTGCCAGCGCGGCCGGCACTGCAAAGGACAGCGCTGCCGGCAGCGCGAGCCACGGCCGAGACCGCCTGTCCGACGTGCTCGCCACACAGCTGGCCGGCGTCCCCCCCGGGCAGGCCTCGGCCATCGTGAAGGACGAGACCATTTGCATCCGCTGCGCGTTGTGCGCGCAACGCTGCCCCACGGGGGCCATCACCATGGAACGCTTCCTCTTCCAGGAGAGGCTCGTATGTCAGGTCGCCTAGAGCCCGCGCCGATTCCGCGCCGTGATTTCCTGAGCCTGGCGGGTCTGCTGAGCGCCGCCGCGGCGGTCCTGGGATCGCTGCACGGCATGGCGCGACTGCCAAGGCCGCGGCTGTTGCCCGAGGCCGGCTCACGCTTCCGCATCGGCCGCCTGGAGCAGTACGCGGCCGGCACGGTGCGCGTCCTGCCCGAGCGCAACGTGCGGATCGTCTCGACGGCCAAAGGTGTCGCGGCCATGTCGCTGGTCTGCACCCACCTGGGATGCATCGTGGGCGAGACCCCCGACGGCTTCCGCTGCCCGTGCCACGGCTCGCGCTTCGACGCGCAGGGCGCGGTGGTAGGCGGCCCGGCGCCGCGCGGGCTGCGCTGGCTGGAGGTATCGCGCGCGGCCGATGGGAGCCTGCTGGTGGACGCGAAGCGCGAGGTCGCCCCCGAAACCTTCTTTGCGGGCTAGCGAGATGAGGACGCGATCATGACCGCCATCGGCCCGGCCGGGCTGGCCCTCTTCCGCGCGAACCTGCGGGCGCTGCCGCGCACGTTCAAGGAGTCGCTGGTGCGGCAGGGACCGCCCGTGAGCGATCGCAGCCGCAGCCAGGCGGTGTTCGGAAACGTATTCCTGCACCTGCACGCCACTCGCGTGCACATCCGCACGCTGCGCTTCTCCACGACCATGGCGCTGGGGGTGGCCACCGCCTCGCTGTTCGCCATCCTCGTCGCGACCGGGATCCTGCTCATGGTCTATTACAAACCCGCGACCGACGCGGCCTACCAGAGCATGAAGGACATCCACTACGTCGTGCCCACCGGACGCTTCATCCGCAACATTCACCGCTGGGCGGCGCACTTGATGGTGATCGCGGTGATCCTGCACATGGTGCGTGTGTTCTACACGGCCGCCTACAAAGCCCCCCGCGAGTTCAACTGGCTGGTGGGGATGGGGCTGTTCGTGCTCACGCTGGGGCTGTCGTTCACTGGCTACCTGCTGCCCTGGGACCAGCTTGCCTACTGGGCCATCACCATCGGCAGCAACATCGCCGCCTCACCGCGCGAGCTGACCGACGCCGTGGGGATCACGTCCGTGCTCGATCCGGGCGGTTTCATCAAACAGCTGCTGTTGGGCGCGAGCGAGATCGGACAGGAGGCCTTGATCCGTTTCTACCTGCTCCACGTGATGATCCTGCCGCTCTCGGTCGTGGCGCTTCTGGGCGTGCACTTCTGGCGCCTGCGCAAGGATGGAGGCCTGGCGCGCCCAGGCGTGGCGGTCACCACGGCGGGCAAGGGCGCCGCCGTGGCGGGGACGCCCCCGGCCGCCCCGGAGCAATCGCCGCGCAAGACCTACGGTCTCATGTGCATCGTGCGCGACCGCACGCCCGCCACCAACCTCGATCCCGCCGACACATTGCCCAGCTGGCCGTTCCTGCTGCGCGCCGAGTTGCTGGTCTTCATGGGCACCATGCTGCTGGTCACGGTGCTTGGCATCCGGTTCGACGCGCCGCTCAAGGAGCTGGCCAACCCCAGCATCCCGGAAAACCCGGCGAAGGCGCCGTGGTATTTCCTGGGCCTGCAGGAGATGGTCTCCTACTCGGCGTTCATGGGCGGGCTGGTCATCCCCGCCATCGTGGTGCTCGGGCTGGCGCTGATCCCGTATCTCGACCGTGAGCGGGAGGAGCCGGGAATCTGGTTCAGCGGCCCGCGCGGCCGGCGCATGGCGGTGCAGAGCTTGATCTTCGGCCTGGCTGCGGCCGCGCTCGCGGTGGCCGTCCCGGTGGAGTTCGGCTGGATTCGCAGCTGGTTCCCCCACGCGCCGCAGCTCCTGATCATCTTCGTCAATCCCGGCACGCTGCTCACGCTGGCGTACGCGCTGTGGTCGCTGGGCGCGCTGCGGCGCACCGGCTCGACACGTATGTCCGCGATCGCGCTGTTCTCGTGTTTCTTGGCCGGATTCGTCGTGCTGACGTACGTGGGCTCGCAGCTGCGCGGCCCCAATTGGGATTTCTACTGGAGCAGCTCGCGCTGGCCCGTCCACTGAGGTGTCGCCATGAGCGCAAACGGCAAGGACATCCTGGGGATCGCCGAGGCGGTACGTGCGGAGGCGCTGCGGCGGGACCGCGCGGTGAAGCTCTGGCTCTTGGCCGTGAGCCTGGCCACGGTGGGCGTGCTGATCTACGCCGCAGTCGAGGAAAACCTGCGGCCGACCTGGCGGCGGCACCAGCTCGAGTACGGGCAGATCCTGCGACAGAAGGCCGGCGACGACTGGGGGCGCAAGCTCGCCGACCAGTACGTCGTCGAGCTGCGCCAGATCGTCGTTGCGGACCTGGGTGTGATGGACCGCTGCGTCAGCTGCCACACCGGCTACGACGATCCGCGCATGACCGACGTCCCCAATCCATACCGCACGCACCCCGGCGCCTATCTGCAGTGGCACGAAGACGCGCGGTTCGGCTGCACGATCTGCCACCGCGGGCAGGGAGCGGCCACCAACTTCGCCGATGCCAAGGCCGAGGACCGGCACTGGGACTACCCGCTGCTTCCGCTGGACTTGACGCAGTCCTCCTGCGGCATCTGCCACACGCCCGCCGAGGTGGCCCAACGCGGAGGCGAGGTATACGCCCGTGGCGCGGCGCTGTTCGTGTCCAAGGGGTGCCGCAGCTGCCACAAGCTCGACGGCCTGGGCGGGAGTCTGGGGCCCGCTCTCGACAACGAGGGGCTCAAGGTCCGCGGGCAGCTCCCCTTTGGCCACGTGCAGGGCCCGCACACCCTGGCCCAATGGCTGATCGAGCACTTCGACGATCCGCGTCAGGTCGTCGCCGGCAGCCAGATGCCCACCCCGGGCCTGAGCCGCGACGAGCGAACGGCGCTGACCGCGTTCCTGCTGTCGCTGCAGCAGCGTGACCTCCCGAAATCGTACCTGAGCCCGCTCAAGCACCTGGCCCTCTATCGCGTCCAACACCCGGAGCCGCGCAGCGGCGACCAGCTCTACGCCGATCTGTGCCAGAGCTGCCACGACACGGGGATCTACGGACGCTACGACAAGTTCTTCGCGCGGTTCATCCCCGCGATCCGCGGCGAGACCTACCAACGGATCGCCGAGCCCGCGTACGTGGCCGCCAACATCCGCGAGGGGCGCGCCGGGACGATCATGCCGGCGTGGGGAGCGGCCGCCGGAGGGTTGAGCGAGGAGGAGATCCTGCGCCTGGCCAGCACCCTGCTGGGGCGCGAGCTGGACGCGACGCAGACCGCGGCCACGGCGCCCATCCGCAGCCATCCGCGCGCGGCGCGTGGCGACGCGCGGCGGGGCACATCCCTGTTCGCCAAGCAGTGCTCGGGCTGCCACGGACTGTCGGCCGAGGGGAGGCTGGGCCCGTCGCTGGTCGCGCCTGCGCTCCAGCGTTACGCCAGCGACGACTTCCTGTACGCCACCATCGCCTTCGGCCGGCGGAACACGGCCATGCCCGCATTCCTCGCTGTGGCGCCTGCGGAGGGCGGCTTCCAGGAACCGCAACTCGACGACCTGATCGCCTTCCTGCGCCGGATCGGAGCGCCCGCCGGTCAGGACATGACGGCGCTCTCGACCACGCCCTCGGTCGCTCCCAGGGCGCCCGCCGCGGCGCCCAGTGCACCCGACATCACGGCGGCAGCGCCGGCCGGCGCGCAGACCCGATAGAAAGTGACCGCCATGGACGACCATGACCCATCCCACGCTGCCGCGAGCCCGAGGCCGGTGGATGCTGCACTGCCGGATGATCCCGGGCTGTCAGGGCATTTCAGGCTGCCGGACGCTCCCACTTTGACCGGGCATCCCACGATGCAAGCAGGCGGGGGCGAGCGGCCGCCGACCGCCGCCACCGGGGTGAGTCGCCGCCGCTTCCTGAAGGTCGGCGCGGGCGCGGGGTTGGGTCTCGCCGCCCTGCTGGCGCGGCCCACGAACGCGGCGCTGGAGGAGTTCGAGATCCTCGACGTCGATCCGTTGCGCACGTACCCGTATCGCGGCTGGGAGGAGCTCTACCGGCGGCACTTCAGCTGGGACAAAGTCGTCCGCTCGACGCACTCGGCCAACTGTACCGGCTCCTGCTCCTGGAAGGTCTACGTCAAGGACGGGATCATGCTGCGCGAGGAGCAGGCCGCCGACTACCCGCGCATCAACGCGGACCTGCCCGACTACAACCCACGCGGCTGCCAGAAGGGCGCCTGCTTCGTCGAATACGTCTACGGCGCGCAACGGGTGAAGTATCCGCTGATCCGCGCCGGCAAACGCGGAGAGGGCAAGTGGCGGCGGGCGAGCTGGGACGAGGCGCTGGAGCACATCGCGGGCAAGCTCCTGGACAACATCTACAGCCATGGTCCGGACACGAATACGTTCTTCTCGGTGATTCCGGCCATGTCGCCCGTGTCGTTCTCCGCGGGTGTGCGGCTGGCGCACTACCTCGGCGGGGTGGTCTGCTCTTTCTACGACTGGTATTGCGATCTTCCCCCAGGCGAGCCCATCACGTGGGGCGTACAGACCGAGGCCTGCGAGTGCGCCGATTGGTTCAACGCCAAGTACATCGTACTGTGGGGCAGCAATATCAACGCGACGCGCATTCCCGACGCGCACTTCGCCTGGGAGGCTCGCTACAACGGCGCAAAGGTCGCCTGCGTGTCGCCCGACTACAACGCCAGCGCCATCCACTGCGACCAGTACCTGCACATCACGCCGGGCATGGACACCATCCTGGCGAACGCAGTCTCGCGCTGGCTGATCGAGCAGGACAAAATCGATGTCCCCTACATCAAAGAGCAGACGGATCTGCCGCTCCTGGTGCGAAAGGACACGGGCAAGTACCTGCGCGCTGCCGATCTGCCTGCGGACCGGCGCGGTGTGGAGCCCGCGGTGGCCGACTGGGACGCCGGCCGCGTCCAGCCGCCGGCTGGCTTGGGCGTGACAAAGGCCGCCACGACCGGCGGCGCGACGAACAGCGGTGCCAAGGGCGCAAGCGCCGCCCAGCGCAAAGGCGAGACGGCGGGCGCGCGCGAGGGCACCAGCAAGCCAGAGGGGGAAAAAGGACCGCCACCCGGAGATCCGCAGGCCGTCTTCTACGTCTGGGACGCAGCCAAGGGGGCCCCGGCCCCTGTGCCCGGCAGCATGGGCTCCGCGCGCAAGTCGCTGCGCTTGTCTGGGATCGACCCCGCGCTGTCGGGCAGCTGGTCCGTCACGCTGGACGGCGAGCGCCAGGTCGAGGTCACCACCGTGTTCAGCCTGCTGAAGCAGACGCTCGCCAATCCGCTGTACGAGCCGGCGCGGGCGGCGCAGGCGTGCGGGCTGTCGGAGCAGGATCTGCTGAGCTTCGCCGAGGGCTTCACGCGGGCGCCGGCCATGATCATCCACGGCGCCGGTGTCAACCATTGGTACCACAACGATCTGCTCAACCGCGCGCTGATCCTGATCGCAGCGCTCACGGGAAACGTCGGGCGCAACGGCGGCGGCTTCAACCATTACGTGGGGCAGGAGCGCGTCTGGCCCGAGCGCGGTTTCAAGCGGTTGTCCTTCCCGCAGGGACCCAAGAAGCAGCGGTTCCAGAACACGACGCTGTGGACCTACTGCCACAGCAAGATGCAGGATCCCCACTCCGTAGCCGGCAAGCCCATCGAGCACTGGATCCTCGAGGCCGTCCGCAATCAGTGGATGCCGCTGTGGCCGAAGCAGGATTGGGCCGCGATCCAGCCCACGCAGATGCACGATCTGCCGCGCAAGCCACGTGCGCTGATCGTGTGGCGCGCCAACTACCTCAACCAGGCGAAGGGCAACGAGGCGATCCTGCGTTCGCTTTGGCGCGACCTCGACCTGATCGTCGACGTCAACTTCCGCATGGACACGACCGCGCTCTACAGCGATGTGGTACTGCCCGCTGCGAGCTACTACGAGAAGGCCGACCTCAACAGCACCGACTGCCACTCATACATGCACCCGTTCAGCAAGGTGCTCGATCCGCTCTTCGAGTCGAGGACGGACTGGGAGATTTTCCACGGGCTGGCGCAGAAGATCGAGGAGTTGGCGAAGCGGCGGGGCCTGACACCGTTCCAGGACAACGACCTGGGCTGGACACGCGACTTCACGAAGCTCACGGCGGAGTGGACGGCGGAGGGCACGCTGGACTCCGATGAAGCCTTCGCCAATTTCATCCTGGCCAACTCCGACGAGACGCGCGGAATGAGCTACCAGGGGCTGCAGCAAGCCCCGCAGCGCTTCCGTGCCATCGACGCCGAGGCGTGGAACAGCGAAATCGAGCCCGGACGTGCCTACACGCCTTTCACGCACCAGACGGAGCACAAGCGGCCCTGGCGCACGCTCACGGGCCGCCAGCAGTTCTACGTAGATCATGACTGGTATCTGCAGCTCGGCGAGCAGCTCCCCGTGCACAAGGACCCCGTCGACGACCCCAAGTACCCGCTCTACTGGAACACACCCCATAGCCGCTGGTCGATCCACAGCACCTGGCGCGACAACCGCTACATGCTTCGCCTGCAGCGCGGGCTGCCCATCGTCTACATCCATCCCGACGACGCCCGCTCGCGCGGGATCGGCGACAACGACTGGGTGCGCGTGCACAACGACCAGGGCGACGCCATCGTCCGGGCAAAACTGCTCCCCGGCGAGAAGAAGGGGCGCCTGACCATGTACCACGGCTGGGAGAAGTACCTGGGCTTCCAGCAGGGCGGCTGGCAGTCGCTCACCTATATCAAGATCAAGCCGACCCAGCTGGTGGGCGGCTACGGGCACCTGAACTTCAAGCTCAACTATTGGGGCCCCACCGGGAACAACCGCGATATCAAGGTCGACGTCGCGCGCTACACCGGACCCGTCGCCGCGTACGAGCGGCCCGCCGCGAGGAGCTGAGCATGTCCGCGCACCAGTACGCGATGGTCATGGACCTGAACAAGTGCATCGGGTGCCAGACCTGCACGCTCGCGTGCAAGAAGCAATGGACCGACGGCGACGGCATGGACTACATGTACTGGAACAACGTCGAGACCCACCCGGGCGCCGGCTACCCGCGGGGCTGGCACACGCTGGGCGGCGGCTTCGACGCGCAGCGCCACCTGCGGCCGTCGCCCCTGCCGGCCAAGGCCGACTACGGCGAGGCGTTCGAGTACGACTACGCCCAGCGCCTGTTCGACGGGAAGAACAAGCCGGTCATGCCCCACGTCGACCCGCAGTGGGGCCCCAACTGGGACGAGGATGTCGGCGGCTGGGACCCGAGCAACCCGTACTTCTTCTACCTGCCGCGCATCTGCAACCACTGCACGCACCCGGCCTGCCTGGAGGCGTGCCCGCGCAAGGCCATCTACAAGCGGCAGGAGGATGGGATCGTCCTGATCGACCAGGAGCGCTGCCGCGGCTATCGGTACTGCATCAAGGCGTGCCCCTACAAGAAGATCTATTACAACGAAGTCACGCAGCGCAGCGAGAAGTGCATCTTCTGCTACCCGCGCCTGGAGAAGGGCAAGGTCAACGCTTGCGCGGCGCAGTGCCCCGGGCGCATCCGCTTCGTGGGGCTGCTCGACGACCCGCAGTCGCCGGTGCACAAGCTGGTGCTGGAGCACAAGGTGGCCTTGGGCCTGTTTCCCGGGAAGGGAACCGTGCCCAACGTCTACTACGTTCCGCCGTTCAGCCCGCCCAAGACCGGAAACGCCGGCAAGAGCATTCTGGACGACCCGCGTCTGCCGCTCGAATACCTGCAATACCTGTTCGGACCGCAGGTCACAGACGTGATCCTGCGGCTGGAGGCCGAGCTGGCGCGCGCGCAGCGCGGCGAGCGCAGCGAGGCGCTGCAACTGTTGATCGGCCGCGACGACCAGGTGCGCTACCGGATCGTGCCCCACGACGTGCTCACCGCAGCGCCGGCCGAGGTGCAGGGAGCGGTGCGGCGCCATGTGCCGGGTCCCGATGCGCTGACGCCTTGGACGCTGCCCGTTCCTGCAGGCGGCGGGAGCGGCCAAGGTGGCGGGGGCGCAGGCGGCGGCAGAGCGTCCCTGGGAGCATGCGCGTCGTGCGGTCTGGGCGCGAGTGGCTGCGCGCCCGCGCCAGCGAAGGAGGCCATCGATGGCTGTCATTGAGGTGCGAGCAGCCTGGATCCTCCGGCTGTCTGGGCTTCTGGTCGCGGTCGTACCCATGGCGGCGGTCGCCGCGGCCAAGGCGACGCCCGCGGTCGAGGATGGGGCGGTCGTGCTGTCCGTGACGTCGTCCGGTCGCAGCGCGGACGAGCTGCGCAATGCCGCGGATGGCTGGACAGGCTTGGAGGAGGCGCCGCTCCATCTGAATCTCACCCCGCCGATCTACGAGGGCGATCCCGTCGACGACGGCGCGCGGCCGGTCGCCTGGGTGACGCTGGCCAGGGTGCAGGACAAGCTGCTCGTGCGCTTGCGCTGGCAGGATCCCACCGAGAGTCGCGCCCGCGCGCCACAACGCGTCCCGGATGGCGGCGACGAGCGCATCTACAAGGAGCACTCCATGGATATCGAGCGCTTCGCAGACGCCGCGTGCGTGATGGTGCCCGCGACCGACGGCGAGCGTGCCACGTACCCGGCGCTCATGATGGGTGACAAGGACGCTCCGGTGAGCCTCTACTACTGGGACGCCGCGCGGGGCTTCGAGCGACTGCGCGCCGCGGGGCGCGGATCGACGGAGCCGACCGGCGAGTCGTTTCCGGGCGCGGCGCGGCGCACGGCGGGCGGCTGGGAGGTCGTGCTCGAGCTGCCTGCGCCGGCGCCGCGCACGCCGCTGGCCTTCGCCTTCTGGGACGGCGAACGCCAGCAGCGCGCTGGGCTGAAGTACTTCAGCACTTGGTACGAGGTGGGGCCATAATGACCACGGTCGCACCGTCCGATCTGAAGGCCGCCTTCCTCTTCATGCACGATCTCTTCCGCGCCCCGAGCGCGCAGCAGTGGGAATGGCTGAGCGCTCGCTCCACGCGCAGCATGTTCGCGCGTCTGGCGCAGCTGGCGGACTGGCCGCAGCGCGAGGGAGCCCTGCGGCTCCCCACGCGCGCCAAGGCGTACGAAGCCCAGTACATCGAGGCCTTCGACGCGGGGGCGCCGCACCCACCGGTGCCGCTGCTGGAGTCGCATTACAACCGGCGCGGTCCAGTGCCGCAGGTTCTGCACGAGAACATCCTCTTCTACCAAGCGTTTGGGCTGCGCCTGCGCTCCAGCGCCAACGAGACCGCAGACCACCTGCGACACCAGCTGGAGTTTGTGGCGCATCTCTTCCATCTGGAGGACGAGACGCTGCGCCGCGGCTGCCAGGGGGAGGCGTTGGCGCAGATCGGCCGCGCGCGGGCGGAGTACCTGCAGCGCCATCTGCTGAGCTGGCTGCCGCAGGCTGCCGATCGTGCCAGCGAAGCCCCGGCCCGCTGGATCGGGCAGACGGTCCGGCTCGCGCTGGCGATGGCGCAGATGGCCGCGGGGAGCGCCTCCGTCGGCGATCCCGCTGGCCCGTCGGTGGCCGTTTCCGCGAAGTCGAGCCCCGCAGGAGGATCCGAGCAGGGTGCCGCTGCGACCTCCCGCTGACCGCCTTTGTCCTGCGCGGAAGCCTCCTCCCGGTACGGCGGGATCGCGATGGGCCCGGGTGGCTGCGCACGGCGCCGCTACCGGCACAGCCTCCATGCCAAGAGGTAGGCCAGCAGCGCGAGGAACACCCATTGCAAGGCTGCGGCCGCGATGGGACGCAGCCCCGCCGCGCGCAGCTGCGCGAAACCGGTTTGCAGACCCACGCCGGCCATTCCCACGCACAAGAGCCACAGGTCGGCCTGGCGCGCTGCGGCCAGCCACCGCGGCGGCAACAGCGCGCTAGAGCTGGCTGCCGCGAACACCACGAACAGCACCAGGAACCACGGTACCGGCGCAACGTGTGCCTGGCCGGTGTGGGCGTGGCGCCGGCGCATCCACCAACCCAGACCCACCACGACGGGGGCCAGCAGGCAGATGCGCGCCAATTTGACCACGGTCGCCACACGCGCCGCCTCTTCGCTCACTCCAAACCCCGCCGCCACGACCTGCGCCATCTCGTGGAGGCTTGCGCCGTCCCACACGCCGTAGACGAAGTCGCTCATGCCCAGCGCGCGCTGCAGCAGCGGATAGAGCACGATGCCGATCGTACCCAGCAGCGTGATGATGGCGAGCGCCAGCGCCGAGTCGCGCTTCTCACCCTGCACGACGCTATCGGCCGCCACCACCGCCGAGGCTCCGCAGATCGCCCCGCCGACCCCCAGCAGCAGGGCCAGTTTCTCGTCCACGCCCAGGCGGCGCGCGATCCACCAGCCGAACACGAGCGCCGCGAGCGTCGACACCAGCACCACGGCCAGCCCCGGCCCGCCAATTTTCCAGAGCTCGGCGATGCTGAGCCGCCATCCCAGCCCGGCCACGGCCCAGCGCAGCACTGGGCGCTGCGCCAGCAAGACGCCCGGGCGGGCAGGCGCGGGAACGCCCAGCACCGCAGTCCAGGCCATCCCCAGCAGGATCACCAAGAGGAGCGCGCTGACATGCAGCGTGTCCTTGATCCACGGGTGCCCCGCCAGCAGCAGCGAGGCCGCGGCGAGCGCCACGCACAGCAAGAGCCCCGGCACGATGGCGCTCCAACGGCGCGGCGTGGCGCCGGATGGGCCGGCATTCGACGAGTCGCCGGGCGTGGTGGAGCGCTGCGTGTCGCTGGACCGCCCCAAGGCCGCCGCGGCGCCAGACGGCGACGGCCCGCAGGCCCGTGCAGCCAGCGGGGCGCTGGCGGAGGCGTCGGGAGAGGCGTCGCGAGAGGAGATCATCGACCAGGGGAGACGTTCATCCGGGACGCGGTCCGCTCAGCCCGTGGTGTAGCTGAGCTCGTGCGTCTCGCGCCGATACCCTCCGCCCGGGAGTGGGAGGAAGGTATTGGCCCGGTTCATCTCGCCGCCGTAGACATGCACGGTGACGGCCGCAGTGGGGTCGGGGTTGCGGATCCAGTGGTACTCGAACGGCGGGATGAGCGCTCCGGCCTCGCCCACCCCCGCCACGATATCCGAGCGGCAGACGAAGTCGACGACCGCAGCAGACGGATCGCCCTTGATGTCGAAGGAGCTCACCTCGATGCGGCCACGGTACACGCACTCCACGCACCAGATGCCCGAGTGATCGTGCAGCGGGGTCCCCTGGCCGCGATCCCAGACCATCACGACCACCGTGTAGCGACCGCCCGGGTCACGATGAAGAAGCCTCCGCGCGTAGGTTCCGGGCGCGGGCTCCAGGAAGGGATCGCCGAGGATCTGGGTTTCGCTACAGACCACATCCTCGAGCACGCGCTTCACGTTCTGGCAAGCCAAGGCGGTGTCCGCGGCCGCGACCGCGCCGTCGAGACGCCGAATCAGGTCTTGGGCGTGACCGTTGAGTGCGGGAGCGAAAGGCGTCATCGGCGGATCCGTCGTGGGGGGGAGCGCTGCGAGCCGGCGCGTGCCGGGGGCGCCGTGCAGCCGACCCTGGGGGCCGATGCCATCGATTCTAGCCGTTGCACCGCCGGATTGGAAGCAGGCAGCCGCCCCCATCGACGTGATGCGAACTCCGCATCGACCGGCGGTGGAGCCTGGGTCCTGCCGGCCCGCAGACCAGTTCCTGGTTGGAAAGGCGCGCACCAGACGCTAGCCTTCGCTTCGATTCCCATGGACCAGTCCATCAGCAAGGAGCTGTTCGAGCGCGCACGCCGGGTGATCCCGGGGGGTGTGAACAGCCCGGTGCGGGCCTTCCGCGGCGCCCACGTCCTGCCACCATTCATCGTGCGGGGAGAGGGTGCCTACCTGCACGACGAGGACGGCCACCGCTACGTCGACTACGTTGGCAGCTGGGGCCCGCTGATCCTCGGTCACGCCCACCCGGCCGTGCTCGCGGCCATCGCGCAGGCCGCGCGAGATGGCACCACGTTCGGCGCGCCGACGCGGCGAGAGGTGGAGCTGGCGGAGCTCTTGATCGAGACCTTCCCGAGCGTCGAGATGGTGCGGCTGGTCAGCAGCGGCACCGAGGCGACCATGTCCGCCGTGCGCCTGGCGCGCGGCGCGACCTCGCGCGACAAGCTCGTGAAGTTCATCGGCTGCTATCACGGCCATGGCGATGCCTTCCTGATCCAGGCCGGCAGCGGGCTGGCCACCCACGGCACGCCCAGCAGCCCCGGAGTGCCGCCGAAGACCGCCGCCGACACCCTGACCTGCGAGTACAACGACCTGCCCGCGGTGGCGCGTCTGTTCGAGGCGAACGCGGGCCAGATCGCCGCGGTGATCGTGGAGCCGGTGGCCGGCAACATGGGCTGCGCGCTGCCCGAGCCGGGTTACCTGGAGGGACTGCGCGACCTGTGCACGCGCCACGGCGCTGTCCTCATCTTCGACGAGGTGATGACCGGCCTGCGCGCCGGGCCGCGCAGCGCCCAGGGACGCTTCGGGATCGCGCCCGACCTGACGACCATGGGCAAGGTCGTGGGCGGCGGGCTGCCCCTGGCCGCCTACGGCGGACGGCGCGACCTGATGGAGCAGATCAGCCCGGTGGGGCCCATCTATCAGGCGGGCACGCTCAGCGGAAACCCGTTGGCGGTGGCCGCCGGGCTGGCCGTGCTGCGCATCCTGCGCGACGACCCCGCTCTGTTCGGGCGGCTGGAGGCCACGACCCGTTCTCTTTGCGAGGGGATGGCTGCCGCCGCGCGCGCAGCCGGCGTGCCGCTACGCGTGCAGTCGGTCGGCAGCATGGGCTGCGCGTACTTCGCGGACGCCGGCCGGCCGATCCGCAACTTCGCCGACGCCGTGAAGTCCGACAGCGCGGCGTTCTATCGCTTCCACGCCGCGATGCTGCAGCGCGGGGTCTACCTGGCGCCATCGCCGTTCGAGGCGTTCTTCGTGAGCGCCGTTCACGGGCCCGCCGAAGTGGAGCGCACCCTGCAGGCGGCGCAGGAGTCGTTCAAGGCGGTGGTGGCGGGGCGCTAGGACCGCGCGGGCCTCGCAAGGGCGGGGCTGGATCAGAGCGGGGCTGCGTCTGCCGCAACCAGGTGGCTGCGAGGTGGCCGTCCCGCGCGGGCTGCCCTATCGTCATCGCCATGGCCGCGCCCATTGCCATCGCCATCACCGGAGCCAGCGGGGCGCCGTACTGGCGGCGCCTGCTGCAGGTGCTGCTGGACGCCGGGGAGGAACTCCACCTCACCTGGAGCCCGCAGGCAGACGAGGTGTGCCGCACCGAGCTCGACCGGCCTCTGCCGGAGGTCCTGGAGGAGTCGCAGCGTCGCGCCCATGGGCGCGGCCGGCTGCGCCTCTTCGAACGCGGCGACTTCCGCGCGCCCATGGCCAGCGGGTCGGCCCCCTACCAGGGGATGGCCATCGTGCCATGCAGCCTCGGGACGCTCGGGCGCATCGCACATGGCGCGAGCGACGACCTGGTGACCCGCGCCGCGGACGTGATGCTGAAGGAGCGGCGGCGGCTCGTGCTGTTGTTCCGCGAGACGCCGTTGAGCCTGGTGCACTTGGAGAACATGGCGCAGGTGACGCGGGCGGGTGCCGTCGTGATGCCCGCGGCGCCCGGCTTCTACCACCGCCCGCGTGGCATCGACGATCTGGTAGACTTCATCGTGCAGAGGGTCTGCACCCAGCTGGGCGTGGCGGTCCGCCTCGTTCAGCCGTGGGGGGACGACCCGCAGGAGGAACGACCGTCATGATCATGGAGCTGAGCAGGCTGCTGGTTCTGGTCGGGCTGGGCATTGCCGCGGTGGGGCTGCTCGTCTGGGGCATCAGCAAGATCGGCCTGCCATTGGGCCGCCTGCCCGGCGACATCACCTGGCGCAAGGGCAACACAACGGTCTGCATTCCGATCGTCTCGAGCCTGGTCGTCTCGGTGCTGGGCTCGCTCTTGTTCTCCGCCTTCCGCCGCTGGCGGCGCGGGAGCTGATCTCGCGCCACCTTCATCCCGGCGCTCGGGAGAAGCCGTCGACCGTGGGATCGTGGGCCCACAGCCTCGCGGGTCTGACCGCACGGGCGCGTTGGCTGCCAAGCGCCGCGCCGGGCGCTACTTGATCAGCGCGATCTTGCGGGCGGCCGCCTCGCCATCCAGGCCCACGAGCACCAGATACACACCGCTGCCCACGCGCGTTCCGGCATCGTCGGCGCCGTTCCAGCGCACCGCATGCGCGCCAGCGGGCTCGCTGCCACGGCGCAACGTGGCGACCCGCCGTCCCGCCAGGTCGAAGATCTCCACCACGACATCGCCCGCGTGGGGCAGCTCGTAGCGGATCGACGTCGCCGGATTGAACGGGTTGGGTACGTTGGGCGCGACGATCGGCCGTGTGCCGCGCTCCGGTGGGCGCGAGCCGGGGGTGTCGCCCTCGCCCTGCGTGCCCGAGGGTCCCACGAGCGCAGCTTGGTACACCTGCAGCTTGCCGTAGCCCCAGTCGTCGTTGGGCACCGCGCCGGTCTGGCCGTCGACGATGGCGCCCAGGCGCAGCATGTGTCGGATCTGGCCCTGCGTCGCGTAGGGATTCCATTGCCGCAGCAGCGCGCAGGAAGCCGCCACGTGGGGCGTGGCGGCGCTCGTGCCGCCGAAGGCGCCGTAGCCGCCGGGGACGCCACCCCGGTCCTGATTGCGATACGCCGTGTACGTGATGCTGCCGGGCGCGGTGACGTCGATCACGTTGCGCCCGTCCACGCGCGGGCCGCGTCCGCTGAAGTTGTTGAGGGCGCCGCCCGCCGGGTTGTAGGCGGCTGCCACGATCGCGCTGTCGGCGGTCGCCGGCCAGGTGACGGTGCCTTCCATCGTGGCGCTGCCCCAGGTCGTGCTCCCGAACCATCCGCTGCGATTGTCGAACGACATGGCGTGCACGGCCAGGGGGCTGCCGGCCGAAGCGCCCGTGCGCCGCAGCACGAAGCGCCACTGGCCGTCCAGGCGCGTCGTGGTCGAATCGGCGGACAGCGCCAGCCCGAAGTCGACGCGATACGTGCCGCGCGGGCTCAGATCGGCGGCCGCGTAGACGTCGTAACCGGGCAGTGCCACGGTCTGTCCCGTTGCGCCCAGCACCAGGCGGTGCCCGTTGGGCGTCTGCAGCGCCACCTCCACCGTCTCGTTGGCGCGCGGGATCCAGTAGAACTGGCCCCACGCCTTGGTGATGGGGAGGCTGGACGTGCTCGACGCGGAGTGCAGCAGCGCCACCACGCTGTCTCCCGTCGCGACGCCCAGCGACTCCTTCCAGTGCATTCCGCCGGTGGCCAGGTTGCCGGCAGCTGCGACCTGGATCACGCCCATCGCGGCGTACTCATCGAGGAGCTGCTCGACGTTGTCGGAGCCGTCCAGGAAGTGCCAGATCCACTCGCCGTCCTCGTAGAGGATCACGTCGGCGCCCTGGCTCACCAACCACGCCATGCGCACGTCCAGCGGCGTAACGAACGGTGGGTCCTCCTGGAAGGTGATGTTGGCGAACAGCAGTGATGCTCCCGGCGCGAGCCCGCCGAACCAGCGGCCCGGCTCGCCGCCCGCGAGGATGCTGGCGACGTTGGTGCCATGCCCGAAGGTGTCGCCCTCGTTGCCCATCAGGTCGACGCCCAGCCGCCGGACGGTGTCGTCGGTCTGGTAGACTGCCAGCACCTTGCACGACTGCAGGGCAACCAGCGGCTCGCCAGGCTCCAGCACCCCATCGCTGTCGAGGTCGCGCCCACGCAAGACGCGCTCGCCGAAGGTGGGATCGGTCTCGCCGAAGGCGGGCGGACCGAAGTCCCGCACGCCGTTGCCGTTCGCATCCAGGTACACGTGGTCGATCGTGGGATTGTGCACGCCGGCCTGCCCGGGCGCGTTGCCGGGCGCATCCAGCCAGCGCACCGTCTCACCCGCGTCAGCGGCCAGGTTGCCATTGAGGTCGACGGCGTCCCCGTCGGTCAGCGTGCCGCTGTCGTCGACGTCGATCCAACTGTAGCTGGGCCCGTCGGCGCGCCAGAAATCCGGGTGGTAGACGTCGACGCCGGTGTCGACGTCGCCGATCACGACACCCGTTCCCAAGAGCGGCCGATCCTGCGCGTCGTGGAGCTGCCAGGCGGCCTCGGCGCCAACCATCGCGCGCGTCTGGTACAGCGGGGCGATCCGGGGTTGCGGGCTCCAGGAGGCCTCGACGCGTAGGATTGCGGGCAGCGCGGCGAGCTGGTCGAGATCCGCCCAGGCGACCGTGGCCGGGAAGATCGTCCGGGCGCCCAAGATGCCCTGTTGCGCGGCGAGCTCGGCGCCGGATGCGGGCGCGGCCCGGCCCGCGCCGGCGGTGGGAACGGCCGCGCGCGCGCCGGGCTGCGCCGCGACCGCTCGACCGCCCGCCCGCGCGCCCCGCCATACCTCCGGATAGAACTGTGCGCCGGCGGCGCGCGCCTGGCCGAGGGTCGCGGCGTCGGGGGGAGCGGCGAAGCGCAGGGTGATGGGCACGAGGTCCCGCACGCCAAGCGGGGCTTTGTTCACCTGCTGCTGGCCGCGCAAGTACCGCAGCCGGGCGTCGAGCACGGGGCCACCCGCTACGTTCACCGGCCCCATCGCGACGGCGGGCAGGTCGTGCGACGCGGAGGCGGCGCCGGCCTCACGCGGGGTTGCCAGCGCCGGGACGAGCGCGGAGGCTGCCGCGACGAGCGCAGCGGTGACGCTGGCGAGCCCAAGGATCCGGCCAGTGTGAGCGCGAGCCCGACCGGCGACGGCGACGGCAAGGCGGCATGGGAACCAGAGGCGCAGCGCAGGGGCGGCCATCCAGCGCATGGACGGGATCTCCACGGGGGCGGGTTGCGTTCGGCCGAGCGTGCCGTGGCTGGCAGCCGTGTCATTGACCATCGGCGGCAGCAACGACCCGCTGCGGTGGTGCAGTGCGGGGTCGTGGGAGGGCCACCAACATGGTACGCTGTCGCGTCGGTCACGGTCAAACCGCCTGCGGACGGCACCCGGGAATGCGCGGCGTCGCCTGGCGGTCCACAACAGCCCCCTACGACTCCCGCCACGTCCGCGGCACCCGCAACAACCGCGGCCGTTCGCGACCCGATCCATGCTCCGTTCGATCCGCCTGATCCTGCGCATGATCAAGTTCGAGCACACGGTGTTCGCCCTGCCGTTCGCCGTGCTCTCGTTGCTGGTGGCCAGTGAGGGGCGGCCGCGGGCGGCGACCGTGGGCTGGATCCTGCTGGCCATGGCAGGGGCGCGCAGCACCGCGATGGCCTTCAACCGGTTGGCAGACCATCGGCTGGACGCCCTCAACCCACGCACCGCGCAGCGCGAGCTCCCCACGGGGCAGCTGCGCCGAGGGCCCGTGATCGCGTTCACAATGGCGGCGGCCGGGCTGCTCGTGCTCGCGGCCTGGCAGCTCAACCCGTTGTGCCTTGCGCTCTCGCCCGTCGCCCTGGGCGTGATCTGCCTGTACTCGTTCACCAAGCGCTTCACCGCGGCCAGCCATCTGGTGCTGGGGCTGTCCCTCGCCACCGCGCCGGTCGGAGCCTGGCTGGCGGTGCGCGGGCGATTCGCGCCGTTTCCACTGCTGCTGGCGGCGGCGGTGCTCTGTTGGGTCGCGGGCTTCGATATGATCTACGGCTGCCAGGACACCGCGTTCGACCGCCGCATGGGACTCCACTCCCTGAGCGCCCGCAGCGGGGATCGATCTGCCCTGTGGGTCGCGCGTTGGATGCACGTGGCCGCGGTCGGGCTGTTCCTGATGGCCGTGGGCGCGGCTGGGCTGGGCGGGCTGGCGATGCTGGGGGTGGCGGTCGTGTCCGCGCTGCTGTTCTACGAGCATTGGCTGGTGCGCGGAGGTGACCTGACCCACATCGACCGTGCATTCTTCACGGTGAACAGCTACGTGGGCCTCGCATTCCTGCTCTTCACCGCCGCCGACCTGTACCTGGGATGACGGCGAGGGCGGGCCGGGATGTGGGAAGGGCGCGCCAGGACGACCCCACGATGAGCTGAGGATTTCTCGAGGATGGCCCCAGGTTGGCCCGCGGCTGGGCTGCGGTTGGGCCGCGAGGTTGGCCCCATGACGGACCGCAGGGTGACCCCCCAAGATGATGGCCCACGACGGAGGCCCGTGGATTTCCCGCTCGACCGCGACGGGCTGGCCCGGCTGCTGACCGGGCCGCACCCGCTGGAGCCCGCGCGGCAAGCGGACCAGCTGCGACGCGAGCGCCACGGCGGACGCACGACCTACGTGACGGTTGCCCATCTCGACGTGCAATCGGGGGCAAGCGCCTGCCCGATCTGTGGGGAGACCCAGGAGGGGGCCTCGGCATGGGCTTGCGCGCCGGCGGCGTCGCTGGCGCTGGCGGCCGCGGTCCCGGCGCTCGCGCAGCCGCCCGTGAGCGATCTCCACGTGTTGCTACCACCGCACGCGGGCGCGCCCGGGGACGACATGGTGCGCCTGACGGAGCTCCTGGAGACGCTGGCGCAGGCTTTGCACAGCCTGCCCGGGGCGGAGCCCGATCTGCGGCCGAGACGCTCCACCCTCCAGCTCGGCTGCGCCAGCGATCTGATCCGCAGGCTCGACACCGGCCGGACGCCTGACGCGCAGGCCCTGCGCGCGCTGTCGAAGGCGGGTCTGCAGGTCGTGTCCGACGGGACACACCCCGCGGTCCATCCGACACAGGGGCCGCAGGCTCAGCAACGGTGGGAGGGGTTCTGGCGCGCTGCGGCGGAGGCAGGGCTGCGGGGCAACGCGTCGGTCGTGTACGGGCCGCACATCGAGTCCGGCGCGGTGCTGGGGCAGATCGTTGCCATCGGGCGGTTGCAGGCGGAGGTCCAGGTGTTCCAGAGCGTTGCGCCGGTGGCCGCGGCAGAAAGGGTCGGCCGCGCAGAGCGCGATCTCTCCTTGACCGGCGGGTTCGACGAACTCAAGTTCCTCGCGGCCTGCAGGCTCGGACTGGCGGAGGTGCCGCATGTGCGCGTGCTGTACAACCGTAGCGATCTGAAGATGGCGCAGCTCATGCTGGCCTGTGGAGCCGACGACCTGGAGGGACGGGTCACGCTGGCGCCGCGCGATCGCAAGGCGGACCTCGAGTCCGCCGACCTGACCGAGACCGAGCTGCGTCGCTGGCTGGCCGAGGAGCGTTTCGAGCCCGTGCATCGCAACGGTATCTTCGAGGAGTCATGATCCATCGCGTTGAGCATCCGGATCCGTACCGCATTGGCGCGGTCTCGTTCCTCAACAGCGTGCCCCTGATCGAGGGGCTGCGGGAGCAACGCGACGTCGCGCTGTCGCTCGACCTTCCGGCGCGCCTGGCCGACGCGCTGTTCGAGGACCGCATCGACGTGGGCTTGATCCCGGTCGTGGAGTACCTGCGGGGCGTGGGCGGCCCGATCGTGCCCGGCATCTGCATCGCGTCGCACGGGCCCGTGCACACGGTGAGGGTCTTCTCGAAGGTGGCGCTGCCCGAGGCCACGTCGATCGCCGTCGACCGCGCCTCGCGCACGAGCGTGGCGCTGTTGCGCGTGCTGCTGGCCGAGCTGTACGGCTGCCAGCCCGACATGCATGTGGCAAAGCCGCGGCCCGAGGCGCTGTTCGAGCACCACGAGACGGTGCTGGTGATCGGCGACCGCGCGACGCAGGTCGACGCAACCGGCTTGCACGACTACGACCTGGGCGAGATGTGGCGCGAGCTGACCGGGCTGCCGTTCGTCTACGCCGCATGGGTGTTGTCCACGGAGCTGACCGAGGCGCCTGGAGCCGCTGCGCGCGCCGAGCTGGTGACACGCCTGCGGGAGGCCAAGGCCCGCGGGTTGGCGCAGCTCCACGCGCTGGCAGAGCGCGAGTCGGCCACGCGCGGCCTGGGCACGGCGTGGATCGAGTCCTACTGGCGCGATGCCATGCACTACGACCTGGGCGAGGCGGAGCTGGCGGGGCTGGCGCGGTTCGCGGAGCTCGCGGCCAAGCACAATCTCTGCGTGGGGCGCGAGGCGTTCTCGCTGGCGGAGGCGTAGTCCGCAAGCCGGGTGCCCGCCACTGCGCGCCCGATCCGCCGACCCTAGCGCGGCGCGCGTTCTGGCCGCCGCGGGAACCAGCGTCTACATTCCATCGTTTTGGATGGCACAGCCCCCAGGCTGGGGCGCAGGGGTGGCCGTGTGAGGCCTCTGCCGCGCCCGGGCCGCGCTTCGGCCGGCCGTGGGCAGTGTCCCATCTCTCCCAGGAGGCAGACCGCGTGCTGGTCCACGCTCGATTGCACCGATTCGGGGTATTCCCGGCGGCACTCCTAGGCGCGGTTCACCGCCCAAGGGCGCGCCACGTCGCGGTTCTCCGTGCGCTCGTCCGCGCAGGCGCATCTCTCGCCTGCATGCTCACGCTTGGGACGGCGTCGGCCGCGATCCGGCGCGTTCCCGCCGACCACGGCACCGTCTCGGCGGCCATTGCCGCCGCGACGCCGGGCGACACGATCGCGGTCGGCCCCGGCACGTACGGACCGCAGACCGGCGAGACTCTCCCGCTGACCCTGGACAAGAGTGGGCTGACGCTGCTGGGTGCCGGCATGGGACTGTCAATCCTCCAGGGCAACGCCGCGAATTCGGTGGTGGTGTGCAACACAGCCTCTGGCGGGCGGGGGAGCGGGTTCAGCATCACCAACGGCGCGGCCGACCGCGGCGGCGGGATCAACGTGCTGGCGGGCGACTTCCAGATCGACCACAACCTGCTGCAGGCCAACGCCGCGCGGCGGCGCGGAGCGGCGATCTACGTGGGCGGCACGGCGCAGCCCTGAATCCATCACAACGTGGCCTGGCAGAGCTTCGATAGCGATCCGACCGATGGGGTCGACCCGCACGGAGTCCAGCTCGGTGAGTTCAGCGGCGGCATCGTCGAGCACAACCTGATCGGGCGTGGCACGAGCAACGGACTGCTCTTCAACGAGAGCAGCGCCCGCACGATCCGCCACAACATCTTCTACCAGAATGGCACGCCGGGCGTGCGGCCGCGGCATCTGCGCCCTGGGCACGCTTCCGTATGTCGTTGCGTTCAATCTGTTCTACGGGAACGCCGTGGCGGCGATCCTGGTCGGCGGCAGCGACCTGACCGGCGCGCAGGCGAACGATGTCGCGCCCGGCGACGGCGTCTATGGCAATCTCGACGGCGATCCGCTGCTGGCCGATCCGGACCACGGCGGATTCACGCTCTTGGCGTGGAGTCCCGCCATCGACGCGGGCGACCCCTCGCTGCCCCACGACCCCGACGGCACCGCAGCCGACCTGGGTCCGTTCGACCACGCGCAGAACGTCTCCGGCACGCCCGCGGGACCGCCGGAGCTGGGGGCGCGTAGCGCGGCGAATCTGCGGTTGCTGCCCGGAGCGCCCAACCCTTTCAACCCATCCACCGAGATCCGCTTCGTACTGCGCCACGCGGCTGCGGTCGAGGCGCTGATCGTGGACGCGCGCGGCCGGCGGGTGCGCAGTCTCTTTGGCGGTCGCGCCGTAGCGGGTCTCAACCGCGTGCGCTGGGATGGCCGCGACGAAGCTGGCCTCGGTGTCGCGTCCGGAGTGTACGTGGCAATCGTCCGCAGCGGGTCAAAGCTGCAGAGCACGCCGCTCGCTCTCGTGCGGTAGGACGCGCGGCCGCGCGCGCTGGTGCGCGGCGTCGTGCGCGACCGCATCGCTCCCGATCGTTGCGTCGCGCTACGAGCGGCCCCACGGCGCGGTCTTGGCGCACTCCCGCGGTGCGGCGCGGGTGCGTAAGGACGCGTGAGGGCCGCTCGCTCCTCGTCGGTGGCTGCTGGCAGCGCAGTCTGTGCGCGCTTGCAGCTGGTGGAAGCCCGATCATCTCGCAATTCGATACACATCGTCGTATCGCGCCCCTTGCCGCGTGCTAGAATCTTCGTGGTGGGACGCAGCCCGGTCCGCTTCCGCGCGTTGGCTCCATGCTGCGACGAATCCTTGCTCCGATCAGTGTAGCTCTGCTGTGGGTGCTGCTGGCGCGCGTCTGCTTCGCAGCGGGCGCGCCTGCGCGGGAGCAGCAGACCTTGCGCGTTTCCGCCACCTGGGGCCAGCTCGCGTGCTCGCAACTGGAACGCAACGATCCGGTCGCGTTCTGGAGCGTACAGACCCATGCGCCGCTGGTCGACGCCATCGGCCTGGCTGTCCAGCTGCGCTTCGACAGCCCCGTTTTCGGCGATCCCCACGATCCACTCAGCCTGATCGTCCAGCCCGGGCGCACGGAGTACAACATGGCGCTGCGCATGGCGCCGCCCGGGCTGGGCTTCCAAGCGGAGTTCCATCACGTCTCCGGCCATCGCGTCGCCCCGGTCCAGCGGCAGATGGGCAACACCTACGAGGCCCAGGTGAAGCAGGGTGGAGCCAGCAACTGCGGGTCGCTCATCTGGGCTCTGGGTGGCTCCGACCTGCGCGTGGGCTACGGGAGCCTGTGGACCGACACCAACACGGCGCCGATGCTACTGGGGCTGGAGGGGATCCTGCTCAACTCGCGCTCCGGGAGCGGTCCGTTCATCGCGCTGCGGTTGCCGGCTCCGCAGGTGTGGGGCATGCACGGCGACGTCGGTGTCTTGTTCCTCAAGGACCTGCGTGGCCACTACGTCCATGACGGCGATTCGCTGGCCTGGGGACTATCCACTGTGAAGCCGGTGAGCGGACGCCTGGGCGTGGGCGTGAGCTATGTGGGCAACAACGGAACGCCGGGCCTCAAGCGCGGTGACACCACCGCCACCCTGTTCGTGAAGCTGAGCTGGCCGGGGCGCAAGGGATAGCGCGGCACCACGCACGGGGCCTGCGTCTCGCGTGGCCCTAGGCTGCTGCGGCTGCCGGCGCGGGCCGTTCCCTACGGCTCGCCCGCCTCACGATCCCGGGTCCGGCCAGCGCGCACAGCAGAGCGCCACCCACTGCCAGTCCGAACATTGCGCCCCAGAGGCCTTTGCCGCCGTGACGCGCCAGGATGATGCCGCCCAGTGGGGCGGCCAGCATGTTCGCGATCGAGAAGCACATCCCGAACACGCCCATGTAGCGCCCGCGCAGGGACGGAGGTGACAGCTCGGACACGATGGTCGGGGCCACCGACGCGTGCAGCATCTCACCAAACGTCCACACCGCGACCGCGCCCGCGAATTGCCGCGCACCGTGCGCCACGGCGTTCAGTCCGAATCCGGCGCCGATGAGCAACATACCTGCCACCGCGACGAGGTCGCGCCGGCGCCGCTCCAGGAGGTGCGTCAGGGGCAGTTGGAGGAACGTGATCATGAAGCCGTTCAGTGAGAGGATTCTCCCGAAGCCCGCGGCGTCGATCCCCCGCTGCCGCAGGAACAACGGAAACGTCGAGAACGACTGCATGAAGCACATCGCCATCAGGAACGTGCTTCCGGCGAAGGCGAGCATCGTTCCGTCGTGCAGGATGTGTCGCGCCGCCGCGCGGGCCGTCACGGTTGCCGCCGCATCCGCCGCCGGCCTGAGCGCTTGGTGCTCCTGCGCACCGGCTGCCACGCGCTCATTCGCGAGCGGAACCGGCGCCCGCTGGGTCTCGTGGATGAGCAGCAAGACGATCAACGCGTAGACACCCGACGTCAGCCCGTCGACCCAGCACAGCCATCGGAAGCCGACCTTCGCAATCAGCCCGCCCACGAGCGGCGCGATGCCGAAGCCCAGGTTCACCGACACGTAGAGGAGCGTGAAGGCACGTGGGCGGATCTGCGGCTCCACCAGATCGGCGATCATGGCCTGCGTCGCGGGGCGGTACATCTCCCCGATGAACGCCAGCAGCAGCAGGCCGCCGACCACAGCGACGGGCGAGCGCAGCAATGGGAAGCACCCCAGCACGACTGCGGCTCCCGCCAGGCTGCCCACCATCACCCGCTTGCGGCCCATCACGTCGGCGAGGTGGCCTCCCACCAGGGCCGCGCCGATGGCGCCCAGCCCGAACGTGCCCATGATGCGCGTGATCGTCTCAATGCTCAGATCCAGCTCGCTCTGCAGGTAGAGCGCGAGGAACAGCATGAGCAGCGTGCCGGCCCGGTTGATCAGCGTGCCCACGCAGAGCACGTGGACCGACCGGGGGAGGCTCAGGTAGGAACGCAGCATGGGGAGACTTCCGGGGGCACGCGGGCACGGCGCCTGCGCCAGACGATGCGGAAAGAGGGAGAAGGTAACCGATCCGGTGACCCGGCGCACCGGAGTCCCGGCGCGCTGGGCTTTCCTCGCCCCGGCCCGCCGCCGTATCCTTGGGAATGCAGGGGCGATCCCACCGCGCCCAGATCCCCAAGAGCTGGAGGAACAACATGCTGCGTGGGACCGCGCGCGTCGCCGCTATCCTCGGCAGTGTTTGCGTCGTTGCCGCTGGCCTGGCCTTCCTCCTCTCGCGCCCGCAAGTCCTCGAGCGCGATCGCGCTGTTGCTCGCCATCGCGGGCACCCGCTCGATCGTGGGCACTCGCCCAAACGCGGGGACTCGCTCGATCGCGAGCGCCTTCTGCGCCGCGAGCCCCCCGAGACTTCCGGCGCGATGGACGCGCTGGACTTCTGGACGCAGCCGCGCGCCTACCCAGCCAGGGTGATCCCCGACCGCGGCCACGCCGACGGCTTCGCCTACTCGCGCGCCGTGCTCGCGGCACCCGAGGGGGCGCAAGGCAAGCTCGCCGGTGCGTGGCGCGCGCTGGGGCCGCGCAACATCGGCGGCCGCACACTGGTGGTGGCGTTCAACCCACAGAACGCGAGCACGGTCTACGCCGGGTCTGCGGGCGGCGGACTGTGGCGTAGTCGTACGGGCGGCGTGGGCGCGCAGGCGTGGGCGTACGTGCCCACGGGGTTTCCCGTGCTGGCCGTCAGCACGATCGCCATCGCTTCCACCGACTCCGACCTCATCTACATCGGCACCGGCGAGGTCTACGCCTACCAGAACACCCTCGGGGGCGTGGCCGAGCGCACCACGCGCGGTAGCTACGGGATCGGGATCCTCAAGACGACGGATGGCGGCAAGACCTGGACCAAGAGCCTGGACTGGAGCCAAGCGCAGCGGCGCGGAGTGTGGACCGTGCGCATCGACCCCGGCACGCCGTCGCGCGTGTGGGCGGCCACCACCGAGGGCGTCTTTCTGTCCCAGAACGCGGGGGTCAGCTGGACGCCTTCGCTGAACGTCGTCATGGCGACCGATCTCGAGGTCCACCCGGCGCGCCCGGACACGGTGCTGGTCGCCTGCGGCAACTTCACGACCATCGGATTCGGCATCTACCGCACACTCAACGGCGGCCAGACCTGGACCCATCAGACCTCCGGGCTGCCGTTCAACTATGGCGGCAAGGCGGAGCTGGCCAGCGCGCCTTCCAGCCCGAACACCGTATACGCGAGCATCGGCAATGGCAGCACCGACGGAGCAGGGACCTGGCTGGCCCGCTCCACCAATGCCGGCGAGACGTGGGCGGTCATCTCGACGATCGACTACGCCAACTACCAGGGGTGGTTCGCCCATGACATCGCCGTCGATCCCGCCGACCCCAATCGGGTTTATACGGTCGGCGTGGACATCTGGAAGACGGGGCCCACCCCGCCGGCGCTCGTGCAGGCCTCCGACTGGAGGCAGTCCGACTTCGGACCGGTCCCCATCGGCGGACCCGAGGGCGCTCCCAACTACTCCCATGCCGACCACCACTGCGTCGTGTTCCATCCTTCGAATCGCAGCGTTGCGTACTTCGGCACCGACGGCGGGGTGTTCCGGACGATCGACGGCGGCTCGACGTTCCAGGGCTGCAACGGCGGGTACCAGACCGGGCAGTTCTACAATGGCTTCGCCTCCGCGGCCACCGACACCGTGCCGGCGCTGGGTGGCCTGCAGGACAACTACACGGCGATCTTCCAGGGCACCCCGGCGTGGAACCGGCAGATCGGCGGCGACGGCGGTTGGGCGGCGATCGATCGCACGAACCCGCAGACGATCTACGGATCCTGGCAGTACCTGAACCTGCTGCGCTCGTACGACGGCGGAGCCAACTGGCAGGACGTCACGCCGCCCGGAAGCGCGACCTTCACGGCGTTCGTGGCGCCCTACCTGCTGGCGCCCAGCAGTCCCGGCACGATCTACGCCGCGCGCAATCTGGTCTACCGCTCGTTCAATCAAGGGACGAACTGGAGCGCAGGCGGTCCCATCAACGGCAACATGATCCTCGCGCTGGCGGTCTCGGCCACCGATCCACTGGTGCTCTACGCGGGCACCGTGCCCGATCCCAGTGGCCGTTGCCTCTACCGTTCCGCCAACGGTGGGGCAAGCTGGACCAACATCACGGGCACGCTACCCAACCGCTATCCCATGGACATCGCACTGGACCCGGCCGACCACCAGATCGCGTACGTGGCGCTCTCCGGCTTCGGCACATCCCATCTGTTCCGGACGCCCGACTCGGGCGTGAGCTGGCAGGATATCGGAGCAACGCTGCCCGACGTGCCCACTTCCGCGGTGATCGTGGACCCGCTCCACACCAATCACGTCCTCGCGGGCAACGACCTGGGCGTGTACGTGTCGTTCGACACGGGCGCGACCTGGCAGGAATTGCGCGATGGGCTCCCCGACGCCGTGATCGTCATGGACCTCAGCATTGCGCCGGCGCAGCGCCGGCTGCGCGTGGCCACGCACGGCAATGGCGTGTACGAACGGCCGCTGCCGGACGCTCCGGTGGGCGTGGCGCTCGACCCGCCGCCGCGGCGCGTGCTCGCGGCGCTCGGCAATGCCCCCAACCCATTCAACCCGCGCACAACGCTCCACTTCACGCTGGGCGCGCCCGCTGCCGTCAGCCTCGACGTCTTCGATCTGCGCGGGCGGCGCGTGCGCGCGCTGCTTCGCGACGCGTGGCTGCAGCCGGGCGAGCAGGCGGTGGTCTGGGATGGTCAGGATGACAAGGGGCTGGGCGTGGCCTCTGGGCCATACGTGGCGCGCGTACGCGCCGCGGGCGAGACGCTGACGCGGGGGCTGACGCTCGTGAAATAGGCGCCGGATCGGGCGCGGGGCGTGTGGCTGGGGACCGGAGGCGAGGTCGCCGGGCCGCGCCGGCGTGCGGACCGCGGGTCCAGAGCGCCGGGTTCGCACGAGGTGTTGAACTGTATGATCGCCGCGGACTTGTTGCTTTCCGCTGTCTTGGCATCGCGCTGACCAGCAAGTGTTCCGTACCGATTTTGTGACATGCCTTCGCCAATCTGGCGAACAGCCCCCACCTTCTCGGCAATCCTGGCAGGCCCCTGCGGCGTGCGAGCGCGGGCGAGTCACGCTGCGAGACCGCCGTCACTCACGCCCACGCCCCCGCAACATCCCGCTTTGTACCAGGGGCTTGGGAGCTTGCTCTGCGCTGAGCCGGATCCTACCTTCCGAGTCGGGCACCGGTGACGACCGGTGCCCAGGCGGGTCCGCTGGCGGCCTTCAATCCAGCGCCCTCCCTCTGTTTGGAGGTGTCATCATGTTCCGACCGCTCGCCGCCGTGCTCGCGTCGGTTACGTTGGTCAGCGCGGCAACGCCGCTCGCCCACGGCCAGTCTCCCGATCCGGCACAATGCAGCGCCACGACAGCCGGAGGCGCGATCTACATCACGCCTGCCGGCACGGGCCAGTCGCTCGCGTCCATCGGCGCGCGGGTGACCGTGGTCGTGCGTGACGGCGCGGGGGCGCCCATCCCGAATTATCCGGCCTCGGAGATCTGGTTGGTGCCGGCGGTTGCGGGCGAGCTTCGCATCTGCAGCGGCGCGCTCACCGTCGCCGATCACAACACCGACGCCAGCGGAACCACTACCATCGGCAACTCCCTCATGGGAGGCGGGGCAACCCGCAGCGGGCTGCAGGTCATGGTCCACGGCATGGCGCTCGTTGGACCGCCGCTTCCCATCCAGGTGAACAGCACAGACATCACGGCAAACGGCAAGGTCGATCTGGGAGACGTCGCGGTGTTTGCCCAGGACCTGCAGACCTACAACTTCCGATCCGACTTCGATCACGATGGCCAGATAACCCTGGTCGACGTCGGACTGATCACGCCCAGCGTGACGCTGGCATCCCACTGTCCATGATGGCCGCGAGATGCGGAGGCTCGCTCCTTCAGCGGCATACGGGAGGAATCATGGATCACCGCAGTGGCATCTCGATTCTGCTCACGCTCGCGTGCGTGCTGGTCGCCGCGACGTGCGCGCACGGCCAGCCCCAGCCGGGCGACCTGGGAGTCTTCTTCGACCGCGCCGCGACGCAGACCTCCATGACCGCCCTGGCGTTCATGGGCTTCCATCTCTATCTGGTCGCAACCGCGCCCCCGGGAGGTCTGCTCGGGTGGGAGTGCCGGCTCTTCTTCCCGGGGCAGATGATCGTCCCGTCCCGAGCGCTCCCACCGGGGCGCTCGGTCGATCTGGGCCAAGGTGACGACAACTGGATCGTCGGCACTGGATCGTGCGTCGCGACGAGCGGTCAGGCCGTTCTCGTCGACTACTCCGTCCTGATGTTGGCGGCCACGCATGACCTCACGATCTGCCTGGGGCCCTCATCGCCGTCGAGCTTCAGCCCGCCCAGCCCGGGTTACGTGACCTGCCAGCACGTGGATGACCTGCGGCCCTTTGGTGCGGCGTATCGAGGCTGCGCGGTCGTCAACCCCGCTCACCTCGAGCCACCCGTACCCACGGGGCAGGCAAGCTGGGGGTCGCTGAAGGGGCACTACTTAGGGCAGTAGGTCCGCTGCGTCGCACGCGACGTGACGGCGGTGCGATCGCCAGCCCCGCCCTCGCTGCGCGCATGCTGCAGCCCGGGCCCCAAGCGCCGCTGGTGGCAGTCCGGCCGCCTGGGCGGCGAGCGCGGCCAGGCTCGGCACTTGAGCGGCGCCCGCCATGCGGCGGGTGTATCCTGGCAGCCGCGCGGCGCACCCCGAACTCAGGACGGCGTTCAAGCGATGCACATCCCCGATGGATTCCTGGATGCGCGCACCGCCGCGGCGACCGCCGGGCTGTCCTTGGCCGGGGTCGGGTTTGCGCTGCGGCAGGCCCGCCGCCACGTGCCGCCCCGCAACGTGCCGCTCATGGGGCTGACGGCCGCGTTCGTGTTCGCCGCGCAAATGCTCAACTTCCCGGTGGCG
Source organism: Candidatus Krumholzibacteriia bacterium (assembly GCA_041484665.1). Lineage (GTDB taxonomy): Bacteria > Krumholzibacteriota > Krumholzibacteriia > JAJRXK01 > JAJRXK01 > JBGPIA01. Next base: position 114,933 of record JBGPIA010000007.1, on the reverse strand, counting down.
GGAGGCACGTCGGGGCACCTGATGGGCGCGGTGCTGGTCGGGGTGCTCCTGGGCCCGAGCGCGGCGGTCGTCGTCCTGACGTCCGTGCTCATCGTGCAATGTCTGCTCTTCGCCGACGGAGGCGTGCTCGCGCTGGGAGCCAACGTGCTGAACATGGCGCTGGTGGCGGCGCTCTCCGGCTACGCGATCCATCGCGCCGTGCGCAGGCTGTTCCCCGGGGAGCGCGGGTGGTTCCTGGCGGTGGCCTTCGCTGCGTGGTGCTCCACCGTGCTGGCCTCGATCTGCTGCGCCGGAGAGCTCGCCTGGTCAGGCACCGTGTCCTGGTCGGCCGGCTTTCCAGCCATGGCGAACGTGCACATGCTGATCGGCCTGGGCGAGGGCCTGATCACCGCGCTCGTGCTCGCCGCTATCCGGCGCACGCGACCGGAGCTGATCGATCACAACGAGTCCGCGCGCACGGGTTTAGGCGAGGTGCTCGTGTACGGCCTCGTCGTGGCGGCCGTGCTCGCCCTGTTCGTCGCGCCCTTCGCGTCGCCGTGGCCCGACGGGTTGGAGAAGGTGGCCGCGGCCCTTGGATTCGGGCACCAGGCGGCGGTCCGGTCGCTGGTGCCGTCGCCGTGGGCGGGCTACCGGCTGGCGGGAATCGGGTCGGCGGCGGCGGCAACTGCGCTGGCCGGCGCCATCGGCACCGCGGTGGCTTTCGGGCTGGCGTTCTTGTTGGCCCGCGCGATCGTGCCCGTAGCAAAGAGCCGCAAGCCTCCGCTGCCGCAGGCGTGAGTTCGCCCTCGTCGTGCGCCTCGAGCTCCTCGGTCGCTACAGCCGCTTGCAGAGCCCGGTGCATCGGACAAAGGCGAGCGCCAAACTGCTGCTGGCGCTGGCAGCGGTTCTCGCAGTCGTGCTCACCCCCGTCGGAAGCGCCTGGCCGCTTGCTGCGGTCGCGCTCGTGCTGCTCGCGGCCGCTGCGCTCAGCCGTATTCCGCCGGCGCAGCTGGGCAAGCGCGTACTCCTGCTCGAGCCATTCGCGCTGGGGGTTGCCGCTCTGAGCGTGCTGCAGCCCCACGGCGCAGCCGTCTTCCTCACCGTGCTGGCCAAGAGCACGCTCTGCCTCTGCGCCATGGTCCTCTTCTCCGCCGTCACGCCCTTCTCCGACCTCCTGCAGCTGATGCGGCGCGCTCGCGTGCCGGCGCTGATGGTAACGGTGCTCGCCCTCATGTATCGGTATCTCAGCGTGCTGCTCGATGAGGCGGATCGCTTGAAGCGGGCGCGGGCCAGCCGCACGTTCGTTCGCAGGCGCTGGCTGGCGTGGACGTCGTTGGCTTCGGTGGCGGCGCAGCTGTTCGTGCGGTCGTCGGAGCGCGGCGAGCGCATCTATGCCGCCATGCGCGCGCGGGGCTGGCGATGAGCGACGCCATCGAGGTCCGCGATCTCCAATTCCGCTATCCGGACGGCGAGTTGGCGCTGCGCGGGGTGAGCTTCAAGGTCGGCGAGGGGGAGTGCGTGGGGCTCATCGGCCCCAACGGTGCCGGCAAGTCCACCGTGCTGCTGCATCTCAACGGCATCCTGCCCGAGAAGCTCGGGCCAGTGCCGTCGGTCTTCATCTGCGGCGACCCGGTGGAGCCGCGGAACCTGGAGATGATCCGCCGCCGCGTGGGGCTTCTGTTCCAGGACCCCGACGACCAGCTGTTCTGCCCCACCGTGTACGAGGACGTGGCGTTCGGTCCGCAGCAGTTCGGCGCCAGCGATGGTGAGCTGCGCGCGCGCGTGCTCGAGACTCTCGCGCAGGTCGGGCTCGCCGGCTTCGAGGACCGCTCGCCCCACCACCTGAGCGGGGGCGAGAAGCAGCGCGTGTGTCTTGCGGGGATCCTCGCCTGCCGGCCCCGCGTGCTCGCACTGGATGAGCCGACCAGCGACCTCGACCCGCGTGCCAAGCGCCAGCTGAAGGAGCTGCTGCGACGCATCCCCGCCACGAAGATCATCGCTACCCACGATCTCGAGCTGGTGGTGGAGCTCTGCCCGCGCACGATCGTGCTGGACGAGGGACGCGTGCTCGCCGACGGGCCGACGGTGGAGCTGTTGTCCGACGAGGCGTTCATGCTGGCGCACGGTCTGGAGAAGCCGCACATCCTCCAGCATCGCCACCCGCACGCCTGAGCGCCCGTGACAGGGCCGGGCGCGCGCCGCTGCTGCGGGCGGGCCACCACGTCCCGCCGCCGGAGTGTCCAGACCCCCCGGCCGCCGGCGCTTCCATCGCCCCCTGCTACCCGCTGCGGTCTACTCGGACTTCCAGCGCGGGACGCGCCCGGGCGTCCACGGAGCGCCCACCGCCTCGATCTGGTCCTCCAGGCCGCGCAGATCGACCTCGATCAGCGTGCGCAACTGCTCGAGGACCTGCCCGAACTGCTGCGCGGCGATCGCATAATTGTCCTGGTGCGTCTTCGTGGGCGCCGAGGTCGACGTCCAGTGCCCGGTGACGATTTGCCCGACGCGCTCGCTGATCGACGGGGGCGTCGGCTCGTTGTGGGAGCGCAGGACGGTATCCCCCTCCAGCCGTTCGCGCAGGTCTTTCAGGCGCCGCTCCAGCGCGATGGCCTGCTCGCGCAACGCCGGCGCGGCGTCGGGCGCGTCGGTGATGGCCTTCTTCACGTGGTCGAGGCGCGTCTGCGCCTCGCGTGCCGCCTCGACGCTGCCCAACACAACGCGCTGCAATCGGGCCGTCTTGCGCTCGAAGGCCAGGACCGCCTCCTTGTCCTTGGCAGGCAGCGTTGCGGTCCCCAGCGCCACGCACCGGAACATCTGCGGGTCGCACAACGGGCTCATCACGCCGTCGACGCGCTGCTCGAAGGTGACGCGGTAGGTGTCGGGAGCGACCATCGGGCCCATCGGCGGCGGCGCGAAGATGTTCGGCTCGCCAGGATTGAGGTTGGTGGGGTCGGGGGGTGGATAGCGCAGGTCCCACGACACGCGGTGGATGCCCGCGTCGGTGGGTCCGGTCAGGCGCCGGATGACGTCGCCATCCTCGTCGCTGATCGTGACGATCACCACCGGCGCATCCTCGCGCGCCTCGGCGCGCAGCGCGTCCCAGCTCGGGTACGAGACAATCCCGGCCGCTTCCCGGGTCTTCTTCTCGTCGCCCTGGCGCCTGGCCTTGCGCGTCTGGAGCTCGTCGCGCAGGTAGTAGGTAAACGTAGCGCCGAACGGCGGGTTGGACGCGGCGTAGAAGCTGTCGCCCTGGAACGCCTTGCCGGGCAGGCCGAGCGGCTGCTTCTCCATGTACATCCACGCCGGCTTCACCGGGAAGCTCAGCGCCGCGTGCTGTTCGAGGGCCGCGGCGCTGAGCTTCCGCAGCGGCGTGAAGTCGTCCAGGATGTAGAAGCCGCGCCCGAAGCTGGCGACCACCAGGTCGTTCTCGCGCTGCTGGATCGCCAGGTCGCGGATCTGGACGGTGGGCAGGCCACCCTTGAGCTGGATCCACTTCTTGCCGCCGTCGAGGGTCACGTAGAGGCCGAACTCGGTGCCGGCGAACAGCAGGTCGGCCCTCGCCGGGTCCTGCGCGAGCGAGTTGACCTGCCCGCGCGCCGGGAGGTCGCCCGCGATCGACGTCCAGGTCGCGCCGCGGTCACGGCTCACGAGCAGGTACGGCTTGAAGTCGTGCATCTTGTGGTTGTCGAACACCGCGTAGACGGTGTTGGGATCGTGCAGTGAGGCTTCCAGCCGGCGCACGTAGGTCATGTCGGGGACGCCGGCGAACTTGTCGATCTTGCTCCAGGCCTTGCCGCCATCCTGCGTGACCTGGACGAGGCCATCGTCGGTGCCCACGTAGAGCAGCCCCTCGACCAGCGGCGACTCGCTGAGGGCCACGATGTTGCCGTAGAACGACGTCGAGGCATTCTTCGCCACCGCGTCCACGCTCCACACCTTGCCCATCACCGCGAGCTTGTTGCGGTCCACCTGACGCGTGAGATCGGGGCTGACCGGCTTCCAGCTGTCACCGCGGTCGTCGCTGCTGAAGAGGCGCTGCGCCGCGAAGTACAGCCGCGCAGGCGAGTGGGGGCTGATGATCAGGGGAGAGTCCCAGTTCCAGCGCAACCCCGGATCGTCGGGTCCGGGCTGCGGCTGGATGTCGATGGTCTCGCCGTTGCTCCGGTCGAAGCGCACGAGGCCGCCGTGCTGCGACTCGGAGTAGATGATGTTGGGGTCGACGGGGTCCACGCGGCTGAAGAAGCCGTCGCCGCCGGTGGTGACGAACCAGTCGGCGTTGAGGATGCCGCTGGCGCTGGTGGTGCGCGATGGGCCCCCCAAGCTGAAATTGTCCTGCGTGCCACCATACACGTAGTAGAACGGCTCGGAGTTGTCGACAGCAACGCGGTAGAACTGCGTGACGGGCAGGTTGGCCTTGAAGATCCACGTCGCGCCGCGGTCGTACGTCTCGTAGAGTCCGCCGTCGCAGCCGGACAGCAGGTGACGCGTGTCCTGCGGGTCGATCGACAGCGCGTGGTTGTCTACGTGCTTGGCCACCTCGGCCAGCTTGTTGAAGGTCTTGCCGCCGTCCTCGCTCATCATGATGGAGAAGTCCACGGAGTAGAGGCGGCCCACCTCCTTGGGGTCGCAGAACAGCTCCTGGTAGTACTGCGGGCTGCTGGCCACGTAACCACAGCGCTTCTCCCAACTCGCCCCCGCATTGGTGGTGCGGTACACGCCCTTGTCATCGTCGGGAGTCTCGATGATGGCGTAGACCACGTCGGGATCGGCGGGCGCGATGGCCAGCCCGATGCGGCCGACGTCCTTGCTGTCCTTGCCGGGCAGCCCCTTCGTCAGCTTGGTCCAGGTCTGTCCGGCGTCCACGCTCTTGTAGATGGCCGACTCGGGGCCACCGTCGATGAGCGTCCAGACGTGGCGGCGGCGCTGGTAGGCTGACGCGTACAGCACGTCGGGGTTGCGCGGGTCCATGACGACATCGGAGACGCCGGTGTTCTCGCTGATGGTCAGCACGGCCTTCCAGGTCTTGCCGCCGTCCTGCGTCTTGTAGAGGCCGCGGTCGCCACCCGGGCCCCACAGCGGACCCTGTGCCGCTACGTAGACGACCCCGGGATCCTGCGGATGGACGACGATGCGGCCGATGTGCTCCGAGTCCTTCAGCCCGACGTTGTCGAAGGTCTCGCCACCATCCACGGACTTGTAGACGCCGTCGCCGTAGCCGACGCTGCGCTGGCTGTTGTTCTCACCCGAGCCCACCCACACCTGCAGCGGGTCCGCGGCGGAGATCGTGACGCACCCCACCGAATAGGAGCCGGCGCCGTCGAACACCGGCTTGAACGTCGTGCCGTGGTTGGTGGTCTTCCACACGCCGCCCGACCCGGCGACCACGAAATAGACGCTCTGGTCCTTCGGGTGCACGGCCAGATCCACGATACGCCCCGACGTGAGAGCGGGGCCGATCGAGCGGAACTTGAGCCCCGCCAGCGTCTCGGCGCTCAGCTTCTCCTTCTTCTCGTCCTGCTTGCCCTTGGCCTTCTCGTCCTTGGCTCGCTTGGGCGCTTCCTTCTTCTTCTCGGCCTTGGTCCCGTCCTTCTCCGGCTTGGACTCGTCGTTCGCCGTCTTGGCCGCGCTCACCTTCACGTCCTGGGCGGGGTCGCCGGGCTGCTTCGCGCTCGCGCCGGCCTTCGGTGGCGCAGCGGCCACGGCGAGATCGATGCCGAGCACGGCCTTTGCCGTGAGCACGGCGAACGCGAGCGATGCGAAGAGCGTGCGTCTCACTGGGGGTTCCTCCTGCGATCTGGATGGGGGGGTCGGACGGAGGGCTTCAAGCCCGGGCGAAGCGGAACCAGGCACGGCTGGCGGCCCACAGCAGCAGCGTCGCCAACAACGCCAGCGCCACGACCTGCAGCGCGCGCCTGCGGAAGAAGGCGATCTCCGCGGGATCGTCCAGCCGGACCGGCCCCTGGTCGAGGTTCTTCTCGCCGCGCAGGGCGAGCGCGACGCAGGTTTGCGTAGGAACCTGGAGCACGGTCAGCAAGCCGAGGAAGGCGATCAATTGCGCGAGGACGCTGCGCGTGAGGAACGACGCGACGACGCCGGCGAAGAGCAGCGGCATACCGACGATGAGCCGGCGGCGCTGCTGCGACGGCCCGATGTTGCAGGCTGTCTCCAAGGGAGCTCCGGTCGGGGCCGGCGGCCAGTCTACCCCAAGGAAGCCGGTTTGGCACCGGCTCTTGCTGCCGCGCGGACTTACGCCCTGTGCCGCCTCGCCATGGCCGAGTGCCTGGGCGATGGACGATTCGCCTGGGTGCGTGCCAGACTGCCGGCGGGCCGGGGGCGGTCCCCGAGCGAACTGACAGCGATCTGCGCGCAGCGTGCGGGTGATCCGCGCCCTTCGTGCGGTCCCCCGGGGCCAAGGGCCATGGAATTCCTTTTCGCGATCGTGATCGTGGCAGTCCTGCTGGGCGTGCCGTTGCTCGCGCTGGTCGTCGCGTTGCAGGCCAAGGGCAAGCTGGCGCTGCTGGAGAGCGCGGTGCGCGGCCTCGAGGATCGGTGGATCGAGCTGGATGGAAGCGGCGCACGTCGCCCGTTCACGCCGGGCGAGCCGTTGACTCCAGCAGCGCTGCTTGTTGCGACGACCCCGACGACGCCGTTGACTCGGGCGGCGGCCGCGGCGGCCGGGGCGCCGACGGCGGCGGGCACGCTCGCGCGTCGGCTGCGCGATCGCGCCCGCGAGGCGAACCACGCGCACTCGGCACACGAGCTCGAGATTTTACTTGGCGGCAAGGTGCTCAACCGCGTCGGCGCAGTTGTGCTGGTCGTCGCCGTCATCTTCCTGCTCAAGCATGCTTTCGACCACGACTGGGTGGGCCCGGCCGGGCGCGTGGCGCTGGGCCTGGTCGCCGGCGCGGTCATGACGGGCGGTGGCCTCGCCCTGCAGCGACGCGGGCAACGGATCTTCGCCCAGGGCGTCACCGGCGCGGGGCTCGCGATCCTCTATGCGACACTCTACGTCGCCCACGCGCTGTACGGGCTGATGCCCTCCGCCGCGGCCCTGGCGGCGATGGTCGCGGTCACGGTGGCGGGCGCCCTCGTGGCCCTGGCGATGGGCTCGCAGGCGGTGGCCGTGGTGGCGCTGGCGGGCGGCTTCCTCTCGCCGCTGCTCGCCGGTGGCGGTCAGGCGGCGTTCCAACTTGCGCTGTTCCTGCTGTGCGTGGACCTGATGGCGCTTGCGCTCGGTACGCGGCGGGGTTGGGCGTGGCTCGATGCGGTCGCGCTGGCGGGCACCAACCTCACGTGGGCGCGCTGGACGCAACGGGAGTACGGGGCCGGACGTTTTGCCAGCGTGTGGGGGGCACAGGCGCTGACCTTCCTGCTGTTCGCCCTGACGCCCTACGCACGCCGGCTGCCCCGCCGGCGCCCCTTTGTGGCATCGGACCTCGTGCTTTGGATCGGCGCGGCCGCGGCGTTCTTCCTGTGGAGCGCGTGGTTGCTGCACGTCGAGCGGCGCGCCGGGCTGGGCTGGATCGCGGCCAGCCTCGCAATGTTCCATCTGGCGCAGGCGGTTCTCGTGAGCGGCCGCGCAGCCGATGCGGGCGTGCCGCAGCCGGCCCTCGCCTTCGAGACCCTGCTGGCTGTCGCTCTGACGTTCGCGATCATCACCGTCCCGGCGGAGCTGGACCGTGTCGCCGTCACGTTTGCGTGGGTGGCGGAGGGCAATCTGCTGCTTTGGCTCGCCGTGCGCACGGGCATCCGCTGGATGAAGGCGATGAGCTTCGCCGTGCTGGCCATGGCGCTTGGGCACATGATCGTGATCGATTTCGCCCACATGGGCCGGGGACTGGCGCCGCAGCTCGGCGTGCACACGGCGGTGCTGCTGCTGTGCGCCGCGGGCTACGCGTGCGCGGGCTGGATCGCGCACCGCGCCGGGATGCGCGTGCTCGGGGTGCCGGTCGGTCGCTGGCTGCGGATCGTCGCGGGCGCGACGGGGCTGCTGGTGATCTCCGCAGGTCTCACCGAGCAGGGCGGCCGCATGCGCCTGCGCGCCGGCGAGGACGTGGGGACAGTGCGCGCCGCGTACCGCTGGACGCAGGCGGCGATCTCCATCGCGTGGGCGCTCTACGGAGCGGCCGCCAGCGCGCTGGGCTTCGCTCGCGGCAGCGCGGCAGCCCGCTGGTTCGGGCTGACGGTTTTCGGGCTGCTGTTGGCCAAGCTGCTGCTGGTCGATCTGTCGGGGCTGGCCGCCGTCTACCGGGTGTCGAGCCTGTTGGTGGCGGCGGTCGTGCTGCTTGGCGTCTCTTGGCTCTACACCCGGCGCGGCGCCGCGGCGGGTTCCGACGTGCCGCCCACTCCTTAGACAGCGATGTCCCGGCCGGTCCCGTAAGCACATTGTGCTTACGGTCCCGCCCGGAACACGACTGCGCTACGGCCCGCGCCGTACGCACATTGTGCTTACGGACCCGCCGGCAACATGGGTGCGCGGCTCCCCCCGCCCCTCCGCCCCCGGTCACCCGGCCCCGCACGCCCCGTGGTTGGCCCGCCCGATCTGCGCTATCTTCACCCGGCCATGGCAGCCTGGACCTACAGCAGCACTCCCGAGGTCGAGGACATCCTCCAGGAGGCCGTGGCCGGCGAGAGCCTGGCTGGCGGCGCGGTGCTGCTGCTGTTCGAGGAGGCCGATCTGCACGCCCTGGGGCGCGCCGCCCACGACATCCGCCTGCGCCGGTGCCCACCCGACCTGGTGACCTACGTCATCGACCGCAACATCAACTACACCAACGTCTGCTACGTCGATTGCACGTTCTGCGCCTTCTACCGCCACAAGAAAGAAGAGGACTCCTACGTGTTGAGCAGCGAGCAGATCCACCACAAGATCGAAGAGCTGCTCGCGATCGGCGGCACGCAGATCCTGCTGCAGGGCGGCCACCATCCCAACCTGACGCTGGACTGGTACAAGGGGCTGCTGCGCGGGATCAAGGAGCGCTATCCGATCCACATCCACGGATTCAGCCCCAGCGAGATCGAGCACTTCGGCAGGGTGTTCAAGCTGCCCACGCGCGAGGTGATCCGCGAGTTGCACGAGGCCGGCCTCGACAGCATCCCCGGCGGCGGCGCCGAGATCCTCAACGACCGCGTGCGGAGCCTGCTGGCGCCCACCAAGGTGACCGCCCAGCGCTGGACCGAGATCATGGAGGAGGCGCACGCGCAGGGTATGCGCACCAGCGCCACAATGATGTTCGGGCACGTGGAGACGCTCCCCGAGCGCGTGGAGCACCTGCTGCGCATCCGCGAGAGCCAGGAACGCACCGGTGGTTACACAGCGTTTATCTGCTGGACGTATCAGCCGGCCAACACCCCCATGGCGCGCGATCACCCCGAGCAACTGGAGCTGATCGGCGTGGGCGGCCAGAAGGGCAGCGTCGACTATCTGCGCACGCTGGCCATCAGCCGCATCACGCTGAACAACATCGACAACTTCCAGGCCTCGTGGGTCACTCAAGGGCGCAAGATCGGTCAGCTGACGCTCTTCTTCGGCGCCAACGATCTCGGCAGCACCATGATGGAGGAAAACGTAGTGGCCGAGGCTGGAGTGCACTTCCGCCTCACGCGCGAGCAGATGGACGACCTGATCCGCGAGGCGGGATTCAAGCCCGCCGTGCGCGACAACTACTACAACGTGCTGCAGATGGCCTGACCGGACGCTACGCCCTCGCGGCCGGGCCGCGCCAGCCAACGCTCCTGCGCGCGCTGCGGGTCGACCCGCCTGTGCCCGTGCAGTGTGCTTGCCGGATGGGCCGGGTCGTCCCTTTCCCGCCCCCCGTACTCCCGCTACACTGCGCATCCGGAGGGACCGGCTCCGGGGTGCCTGCGCGGTCATGGCCACAAGCGCCCGTTCGCCAGTCCCGACGGGAGATCCTGCCTTGCCGGCAAACACCTCCACTGCACGGGAGCGCGGCCACCACGAGGAGTGGCTCGACCAGCTGCGCGCCCGATTTCTCGCCATCGCCGCCCGAAGGGTCCCGCGGGCCACCGCGGAGGATCTTGTCCAGGAGGCGCTCGTGATCGTGGTGGAGAAGGGCGCGGCGGCCGGCCCCGGTGCCATGCTCGAAGACGAGCCGTCGCTCGCGTGGTGCTTCCAGGTGCTGCGCAACACGATCGGCAACTATTACCAGCGCGAGCGCACGCGCCGGCGGGCGTCCGATCCCACGTCGCAGGCTCACCACCAGCTCCAGGATGCCGCGCGCGGGCGGCCGGAGCCCACCCCGCTCGAGTCGCTCGAGAGCGGGGAGACGGCCCGCCTGCTGCACGAGGCGCTCGACGTCCTCGGTGCAGAAAGCGAGACGTGCGGTCGATACCTGCGGGGGATCGTGGACGGCGACAAGCCGGCCGCGATCGCGCAGCGCGAGGGGCTGCAGGAGGCGGTGCTGTACCGGCGGATCTACCGCTGCCGCGAGCGGCTGCGCTCGATCCTCCACAGCAGGGGAGTGCTGGTATGACTGATGCGGGAAACGACGAGCGGCCGGGGATCCCCGAGCAGGACGCCGCTCGCATCGCGGACTACGTGGAAGGGCGCCTGACGCTTCCGGAACGCGAGGAGCTGGAGCGGCGCGTGCTCGCCGATGATGCCATGTCCGCGGCGCTGTACGCCGAGCTCAATTTGCGCGGAGTCTTCCGCGAGGCGGCGCAGCGCCCCCTGCCCCATGCAGGTTCGGCGATCCGCCCGCAAGCGCGAGAGACCGCACCCACGCCAAGGCGGCGCATCGCGCTGCTGCAGCTGCGGGTGGTGCTGCCGCTGGCGGCTTCGCTCGTGCTGCTCCTGTTCCTGCTGCCGCGGCTGGTCTCCCAGCCACAGCGCAAGCCCCCGGTGCTGCGCGGCTCCGGCGCGACGGTTGTCGGCCTCGCGCAGAGCGGGGATCTGGCCGAGCCGCCCGCGCGCTTCACCTGGACGCGCGACCCGCTGGCAGAATCGTACCGGTTCCGTCTCTTTGACGGACGAGCGCGACTGCTGCACGATGCTGTGACCTCCGACACCACCTACGTGCTGCCCGCGCAAGCCGTTGCGTGGGAGGGCGTCACGGAGGGCTACTGGATCGTCGTCCCGCAGGCCGGTGGAGCGCAGGGCCCTGCATCGCGCCCCGTGCGCTTCCGCCTCATCGGCCTCTAACCCGGCCGCGCGGGGGAATGCGCCGCGGAGCGCGCCTTCCCCGCGCACTTGACCCGTCCGGGGTAAGGCGTACGCTTTCCAGCGGTGTGCTGCCCCGGTCCCCGGGCCAGACGAACACTGCGGAGCGCAGGCCGTGCCCCAGGTAGATCTGTTCGATCAAGGATACAACGCCGTTCTCGCCGCGGCCGACTACGCCGCATTCGCGGCGGCGCTGCGCGCCTACGACTGCCGGCGGTGCTCCCTGTGCCGCGCGAGGTCGAAGATCGTCCTGGACCGCGGGAATCCCCACGCGCCGATCCTGATCGTGAGCGAGCGCCCGGGCGCCAATGAAGACGCCACCGGGCAGGCATTCGTGGGGCGCGCCGGCGAGCTGCTCGACAAGATCATGGCGGCCATCGGGCTGGACACCAACCGCGACATGCTCATCACCAACGTCGTGAAGTGCATGCCAGAGACCGACCGCGCGCCCAGCTCCGAGGAGGCGCGAACCTGCCGGCCGTTCCTGGAGCGCCAGATCGAGCTGGTGAAGCCGAAGGTGGTCCTGCTGCTGGGCGCCGTGGCCCTCAAGTGGATGGACCCCGACCACGGCGAGATCAGTATGGAGCGCGAGGCGGGGCGCTTCTTCACGCTGGCGGGCTATCCCGGCATCCAGTTCATGGTGCTTTACCACCCGGCGTTCTTGCTGCGCGATCCGCGCCGCAAGCGCGACATGTGGGAGCACGTGAAGCAGCTGCGTGAGTTCCTCGGGGAGCCGCGGGGCGAGCGGGGGGGCGAACCCGGTACACCGGGCGAGCGTGACGCTCCCAATGGGCCGGGTGCCCCTCGCGTGCCGCGTCCGGTGCGCTAGCGCCAATCTCCCGAGGCGAGGAAACCGGCCCAATAGAACGGATGGGTGCTGTCTCCATCGTGGCGACGCTCTTGCAAGATGCGCAGGCTGGCGGCGCGGACCGCTTCGGCCGTGCTCAGGCCGCCTTCGAGACGAGCTTCGTAGAGCGCGCGCATCCAGCGGCGGGTGGCGGCGTCCTCCACGGGCCATAGGCTGAGGATCAGGGTGCGCGCACCCGCGACCTGGAATGCACGGCGAAAGCCGAATACGCCCTCTCCCGCTCGCGTAGCGCCCACACCGGTATTGCACGCGGAGAACACCGCCCACTCGACACCGCGCAGATCGAGGACGGCAGCCTCTTCGACGCTCAGGACCCCATCCTCGCCGTCGGCCGGAGCGTCGCCTAGGTGGTTCGCTCCGGCGAGCACCAAGCCGGCGAGCTGCAGCGCGCTGGCCGGCGTGTCGCCCTCAGAGATCTGTGCCGGCGAACCGGCGTCCGCCCCCGGGGCAGACTCCACAACCAGCCCTCCGATACCGCGTTGCCCCGGCGATGCAATCGCACAGCTGCCTGCGACGAAGAAGGCGTGCGTTGCCACATGCAACATCCGGTAGCGTGGCGCCTCGCGCTTGAAGGCGGCTTCCGTCGCCGCAGCCCGCGTGAGTCTCACGGCGGGCTCCTGCTCCCGGCGGCCGGCGCCCCTGCGAGTGGCTTCGATCGAGCGGGCATGCTTACGCGCCGCGGCGCGCCACAGGTGCAGGACATCGTCGACCTCACGGCCGCTCTGGCGCAAGCGGCCCCAACGCAACGACGCAAACGTTGCGCACGGCGGGGCCGCTCCGCGGAAGCTGGCGGAGGCCAGCAGTGCGGGCTCAGCGCCGTGCTGAGCGGGCGCCCGTGGAGCCTCCACGGTCAACGGGGCGTCGAAGTCGGGATCGCCCAGCGCGAGCATCCCGGAGGTCGCCGGTGCCGGCTCGGAAACGGGCACCAGATCGCGCTCGGCGGAGAGGACATGCAACAGGGGGCCGGACTCGACCAGGAATGTTCCGCTGCTGTCTGCCAGCGCGGCGAGGTTGACGAGGTGCAGCTCCCCGTCGGGCACGACGAACACGGTGCCCGCCGGGCGCAGACGGGCAGCCACGGGTGTCCACACGCGCTCGGCCAGCGCCAACCCCGCCGCCCGGCAGGCCGCCTCAGCGTCCTGGCCCGGACCGGCGGGCGCAGAGCCGCCGGCGGCCTTGGGAGGCAGCCCTGCGACGGCTCGCCACGCTCCCACCAGCGAATCGATCGCCGCCGCGGCGCCCAGCGGCACGGCCACCGGCGCAGCCCCCTTCGCGGAGAGCACGAACGCCACGTACGACGGCGCGCCTCGCGCGCCGAGCGGAACCGTGGCACCCCACGCCGCGCCCAGGCCCGTCGAGCTGGACACCATCCGTGGCTCGTAGAGCGTGTACGCTACCAAGGCGGCGTCCGGGGGGAGCGCGGCAACCACCTCTGCGAGGCCGATCTGCTGACGTTGCGACCGGGCGCGCAGCGGCGCGCTGCGCCAGAGCATCGCGAGCTCGGCGGACTCCTGCTCCGCCCGCGTGTGTTCCACCGCGCTGCGGTAGTGCTCGTTGCCGGCCTGGGGGGCCCGGACCAGCAGGTTTGCCAGGCGCGCGCTGGCATCGGCGTAGGTGGCGGCGAGCGTCCGTGACTGGGGGTCGTCGAGCATCTGCATCTGGACGTGCCGCGTCGCCAGCTCGTCGAGGCCCAGAGCGCGGGAGCGGACGACCGCGTCCCAGGCGCGTTGCACGACTGCGGGCGGAAGCTTTGGATCGGACGCGGCGAGCGTTGCGATGGCATCGAAGCCCGACGCCCGGGCGCGGACGCACGCGAGCAACTCGGGCTCGGGCAGGCCGCGGACGACCAGGCGCAGGTGCTCGCGCGCGATCTGCTCGGCCGCGATCGCGGCATCGACGGCCGCTTCGGGCCGACCGGTGCGTGCGTAGACATCCGCCAGCGACAACAGCGCGCGGGCCGAAGCCGGATGCGTGGGAGACAGCCCCTCCCGCACCGCCGCGAGCGCTTGCTGCAGCAACGGCTCCGCGTCGGCCGCGCGTCCCTGCGCCAGCAGGACCGCCGCGAGCCCGCGCAGGGGGCCGGCTTCGCTGGCCTTCTCCCGCGACCCGGCTTCGCGCGCGATCTGCAGTGCCCGCTCGTAGAACGCCCGGGCTGCCTGCGGATCGCCCTGCAGCATCGCGCAGTCCCCCAGGGGCGCCAGCGCGAACTCCAGCGTGCGGTGCTCCGGTCCCAGGCTCTTGGTGAACAGCGCGAGCGACCGTTCCAGATCGGAGCGCGCGCCAGGAAGATCGCCCAGGGCGAGGCGGTCTGTGCCGCGGTTGAGCAAGTTGGTGGCGAGGTCGGTGTGTTCGGGGCCCTCGCTCTGCTCGATGATCTGGATGCTGCGGTCGTACATCCGCCTGGCCGCCTCGTAATCACCGATGCGAGAGAGCACTGCTCCGAGGTTGGTCGCTGCGACCGCCGTGTCGCGGTGGAGTGGTCCCTGGAGCTTCTCCCGCAGGGCCAGCACGCGCTCGTCGATGGAGCGGGCCCGCGTGAGGTCGCCGCGTTTGCCCAGAACGATGGCGAGGTTGGTGAGCGTGGAAGCCACGGCAGCGCTCTGTGGGCCCAGGCGTCGCTCCTGCACCGCGAGGGCGCGCTCGAAGTTCGCCTGCGCTTCCTCGTCCTGTCCCTCCTGCATGAGGATCCAGCCGAGGTTGCCCCGGTCGGCGGCAACGTCGGGATGGTCGGGCCCCATCAGCTGTTCTTCGATGCGCAGCCCGCGCTCCATGTCCTGCCGTGCCGTGTCCCACTCCCCCAGATCGGACAGCAGCAGGGCCAGGTTGATCAGGGTGGCGGCGACGCTCTGGTGCTGCGGCCCGAGCAGCTTCTCCTTGAGCGCGAGCGCGCGCTCCATGTCGGCGCGTGCGCCCGCATAGTCGTCCGCAGCGAGCTTCAGCGCTCCGAGGTTCGAGAGCAGGCGCGCCACCTCGAGGCTCTCGGGCCCCCGGGTACGCTCCCGGATGTGCAGCGCACGCTCCCACCCGGCTTGGGCCGCGGCCACCTCGCCGGCCTGCTGCTGCAGGCGTCCGGCGCGGGTCAGCGTGATCGCCAGCTCGTCGTGGTCCGGGCCGTACAAGCGCTGCTTCAGCGCGAGGGCGCGCGCGGCGAGCGCCTGCGACTGTGCGTCGGCCCCCTTCTCGAGCTGCGCCAGGGCCTGCAACAATGCATCGAGGGCGGCCCCCGTCTGGGCACTGTCCGGGCCGTGATCGCGCTCGGCGTCGGCCAGGACAGCGCGGGCGACGCGCTCGGCCTGCGGGAATTCGCCGCGGTCCAGCAGAGAGTCCACGGTCGCCGCCGTCGCAGGCCGGGCCGCGTCCGCAGTCGCCTGGGAGCTGCTGGTGGGGGCCGGCGCTGAAGGCGCAAAGGCCGTCGCCGCGAGCGCACCCGCGATCACGCTGATCGTGGCGACCAGCGTGGCTGCGGCGCGACACGCGATCGGGCGCGGGGGCCTTGGACCGGGCGGATCTCGGAAGGGCGTGACGATCCTCGCAGGGCGCGGCGCCCAGGCAACCGAGGGGGCAGTGCGGGGCGCCCTGTCCAGTGTAGTGCAACCGCGAGGCGCGCAACAGGCCGCCGTCAGACAATCCCAAGCCTCTGCTTGAGCGCGGGCGCATGGCGGCGACTGACGGGTGCGGTCTGATCGTCGGTCAGCTCGACGATCCACCCGCCATCGTACGCGCGCAGCGCCGTCACGTGCTCGAGGTTGATCAGCTCGGCGCGGTGCACGCGCAGAAAGCCGGCCGGCGCCAGGCGCTGCTCGAGGGCGTCCAGGCTGTCGTCGAGCACGTACTCTTTGCCGCCATGCTTGAACAGCGTGCACTTGTCGGCGGCGTGGAACCGAGTGATGGCGCGGGCGTCGAACACACGCAGGGCAGATCCCAGTCGGGCGGTGATGCGTGGAGATTCCATGGGCGCGCGACTGCTCAAGAGCGAGCTCAGCAGCGTGGCGAGCTTGCCGGGGTCATCCAAGGGCTTGCGCCGCCGCACGCGGTCGAGGGCCTGCTCCAGCCTCGGCCCCTCGATGGGTTTGAGCAAGTAATCGACGGCCGCCGCTTCGAAGGCCCTCACCGCGTACTCGTCGTAGGCGGTCGTGAAGATCACCGGCGGCAGACCAGGGGTCTGCGTCGCGAGCGTGAGGCCGTCGAGCCCGGGCATGCGGATGTCCAGCAGCACGGCGTCGGGCGCAAGTTCCCGGATCTGCCGCAGGGCCTGATCGCCATCGCCCGCCTCGCCCACGACCTCGACGCCGGGAATGCGCCCGAGCATGCGCAGCAGCCGCCGGCGAGCGAGCGGCTCGTCGTCGACCACCAGCACGCGCAAAGTATCGCTCATGGCGTCGCGATCCGCGGCAGCCGCACGCGCACGCAGTAGCCTCCGCCCACGGCGGCGCCGGCCGAGAGCGCAGCGGCATCGCCATGGAGCAGGCGCAGCCGCTCGCGCAAGTCGGCCAGACTGGTCTGCGAGCCCGCGTGCTCGGAAGCGCCGGGGCCTTTGCCATCGTCCTCCACCTCGAGCAAGAGCGAGTCGCCGTCCAGCCAGGCGCGCACACTCACGCAGCCGCCCTCGCGACGCGGCGCGATGCCGTGGTGGACCGCGTTCTCCACCAGGGGTTGGAGCACGAGCGGCGGAACCGCCAATGGCGAGGCTTCGGGATCCACCTCAATGCGGCTGCGCAGGCGGTCGCCGAAGCGGAGCGCTTGGAACGCGAGGTAGTCGGACACCGCGCGCACCTCCTGGCCGAGCGTCACCTGCGGCAGGCGCGAGCCGTCGAGCGCGTAGCGGAACAGCGCCGAGAGCTTCTGCAGCGCCTGCTCGGCCAGTTTGGGGTCCTCCTCGATGAGCGCGGCGACGGTGTTGAGGCTGTTGTACAGGAAGTGCGGGTCGGTGCGCGCCTGCAGCGCCGCAAGCTGCGCGCGCAGCGCCTCGCGCCGCGCACTCTCCTCGCGCAGCTCCACGTCGCGGGCGCGCCGGCGGAGCTGCTCATAGGCGTAGCGCGCCCCGACGATCGTCGCGCTGACCACGAGCCCGATGCGGTAGATCTCCAGCCGCAGGTTCGCGAGCGTAGCCAGGTGGAACAGGCGCCGCAAGAGCTGCAGCGCCACCTCGCCGCCCACCGCCACGCCCAGGATCACCAGCCCGGCGTAGGTCAGCAGGCGGGCCCATCCGGGCCAGGCATCGGCGCGCAGACGGCAGGGCACCCACGTGCACAGACCCGTGATCGGGAGGCCGATGCACAGCGTGATGATCAGGTTGGCCAGGTAGGACAGGGCGACGGCGTGCAGCGTCGGTCCGCTCTGGTTCTGCAGGAAAATGACCGTGAGGAATGCCGGCACCAGCAGGTAGAGCCCGGCTGCCGAGACGAGCGAGCGGCGGCGCGATCCGCGCGGGGGGGTGCGCAGCGGCGCCCCCCCGCCGGTCGCTTCCCCGCAGTGCCTGGCGGTCTGCCGTCGCAGCGGCTCCTCGATCATGGCGCGGTCCTTCCCCGGGGCGGTCTTGAGTCGATGCCGATCCGCCGTGCTGCGCGGACCCGGTCGCCCTAGCGGCGTGCTCGCGCCGCCGCCGTTCAGTTGGCGCTCGGCGAGGACGCGACGCGCTCGAGGCAGGTGCGCGCCGCCTCGAGGTCCGGATGCTCGCTCAGGATTCGATGCAGCCGCGCCGTGGCGTCCGCCGTACGCCCCTGCTTGGCCTCGATGCACGCGCCGACCACCTCACCCAGGGGCGATCCGAGCCGGCGCAGTGTCTGCTCGCATTCCACGGCCCTATCCAGCGAGCCCCCGGCGATCGCCGGCGCCTCGAGATAGTACCGCGCCAGCGCGAAGTGGGCCTGGGCAAGTTGCGGGTCGAGCGCCACCGCTTGCTGCAGCTCCCCGTACAGCTCGGCGGCGCACGCGGTCAGCTCTGCCGGAGGCGTCGATGTCATCCGCCCAGCCAGCGCGTACGCCAGCGCCAGGTGGAGGGGGGCATCCTGCGGGTGAGCGCGCACCGCCGCGCGTGCCGCTGCGAGCGCTTGCGATGTGGCGCCCGCCTTGCAGCCGTCGCCGGCGCCGGGCGCTGCCAGTTGCGTGCCGCCGGCGGCTGTGGCCGCTCCCTGCCTCTCGCAAGTGGGCGCGGCCGCCGCGAAGCCCGGCCGCGATCCGCCGGCCTCCCCAGCCGGGCGCGCCGCGGCAGCACGCAGGGCCTCACGCAGTTGGTCGGCGCCGGCGCCTTCGACCCGCGCCAGGTTGAAGCGCACGTGCTCCTGCCCGCGCAGGTGCACGACCATCGTAAGGGTCTCGTTTGCGGGCGTCATCGCGCAGCGCAGGAAATCGGGCCGCTCTCGCGTCTGCCAGATCATGGTCCCATGGTCCAGCGCGGTCGGCGCCAGCGTGTACGACTGCTCACCGAGCCCTTCCATGGCCGCGCTCTCGGTGAGCCGCCAACCGCCGGACCGATCGTGGTCATCCTGGTGGAAACGCAGGTCCACCCACGTTGCCTGGCTCAGCGCGCTGTGGGCGTGCAAGCTGCCATCGGCCTCGCGGTCGAAGACCAGAGCGAACGGCATGGGTCCCAGCGGAGTGGTGTTGTCATTGCCGGCCCACGCGCCCGCGCAGCGCGCGATCCAGGCCTCGACGTCGCCTTGGGCAGGAACGTGGGCTGCGGGGGCTCCGCCCGGCACGGCGCAAGCCATGGCCAACGCCAGCAGTCTCAGCGCACGGGATCCACTCGATGTTCTCATGGCGCACCTTCCTCTCGATTGCCAACCCCTCGATCGCCACTTCGGCTGGGGCCAGGTTAGGACCCGCGCGCGCAGCGCGCGGCGCCGGGCCGACGGGCGGCGACGTGTGTCCGACGAGCGGCCGGCAACGGCGGATGTCTGGTGCGGGGTCGGGCGGGCGGCAGGGCGCCGCGCGGTCGGCCCGCCCGTCTTCAGCGGACGATCACGAGCTTCTGGGTCTGTTGCAGGCCACCCGTCTGCAACCGCAGGACGTACACGCCCGAGGGCACGAAGCGCCCATCGGCGTCGCGGCCGTCCCACACGGCGAGGTGGTCGCCCGCCTCCTGCGCTGCGGCAAGGATGGTTCGCAGCGAACGCCCGCGCAGGTCGAACGCCCGCAGCTCCACGAACCCCGGCTGGGCCAGGCTGAACGGCAACAACGCCCCGGAGTGGAAGAATGGGCGATAAGGGTTGTGCAGGCTCGGATGCAGGACGATCTGCTGGTTCGCCACCTCCGCCGTGCATGCGTCGCAGCCCTGGCCGCGCGCGCCGAGCGTGGCCGCGCAGGCGTTGTTCTGTGGCAAGCACGGCGATGCCGCGCAGAGACCGGGATCGCCGCCGGCTCCCGGGCAGAACAACGGATCCACGGAGAGGTTGCCGGCCTGGCCCGCCTGTGAGGCGATGCTACCCTTCCAGTCGCCTCCCCGGTTTCCGTAGAGGTCGGTACAAGAAAGGGTCAACTGGCTCAGCGGGTCCTGGGTGACCGCCGGGCCCCCGAAATTGAAGGCGATCAGCCCGCGCTCGATCGTGAGATCGCTCGTCAGCCCGAGATCGGGGTGCGTGCGCCCGTAGATCCCGCTGCCATCGGCGGAAGAGTTCCAAGCGACGGTCAATCTCCCCGCGGTGGAAGGACGGATGGTGTTACAGCAGAGTCCGCCGCCGAGCCAGATCGCCTGGTTGCCGGTGAAGACGCAGTCGTACAGCGCGAACGCGTCGTGGACGCAGTACAGTCCGCCGCCGTAGTTGCTCGCAGTGTTGCCGGTGAACGTACAGCGACGCAGCGTGGCCGTCTTGTAGCTGTTGATGATCATCATGCCGCCGCCGAATTCGGCGTGGTTGTCCCGGAATACGCAATCCTCCAGCGTGATCGCGCTCACGCCGCCCCACCAGATTGCGCCGCCGTTGACACCAGAGTTGCCTAAGAAGATGCAATCGCGCAGCGTGCTGTCGGCGAGGTGACCCCACACACCACCCCCCCAGCCGTAGCCCGCCTCGGGATCGGTGGGGGCCACGCCATTGCGGATCGTGAAGCCCTCGACCGTGAGCGACACGCGCAACGTCGAATCGTTTATGCCATTGATGAACATCACCCGCCCGCGGTGCTGCGCATCGAGGATGGTCACCGCGGGACCGCCGGCGCTATGCACCCACATCCCGATCTTGTCCCGTGGGAACTCGATCAAGCCGTGACCGGTGCCGCTACCCTGATTCTCCCAGGTGTATGTACCCGGTTCGACGACGATCTCGTCGCCCGACTCCGCGGAGTCGATGGCGGCCTGGAAGGTCGGCACACCGCCCGTGCCATCCAGCCTCACCGTGAACGTGCGCGCAAAGGCCCCGCCGCCCCACCGCGGCCATATCATCTGCAGCGCCGGCAACAGAGAAAGCACGAGCAGCAGCGGCAGCGCTGCACCACGTGGCGGCCCGCTGGGGTGCCGGTGCCGCCGTGGCGCGCGCGGAGCGGCTGTGGACTCGCTCTTGCAGCGCGCGAGGGTGCAGCGACCTTGCGGGTGGAGCATGGGGGTCCATGTGGGATGGCAACGCCGTCAGGATAGGGAATGCTCCGCGGGGAGACAAGGGACACAAGCACCGCGAGAAGCGGGTGCGCGGAGTCGTGCGCCGAGTGGCAGACGCGCTCGTCAGTGCAGCCGCACGGCTGGGACGCGCCGCACTCCGCCAGGAGCGGCGGGCTCGAGATAGCACAGCTCCAGCAGGAGCCCGCCCGCTGGCTCGACGGTGAACACTCCGAACTGATCCGCCTCGGACGCGGTCATCGCATCCTCCTGGGCGAGCTGCCAGCCGGAGAGGTCGTGCCAGCCGTGCGCCGCCAACCATTGTTGCTCGTGTCCGCGGATGTCGCGCGCTCGGCGAGACCCGGCGCCGAACCACAGGAAGCTGCTCCGTGGCCGCCCGGAGAAGTTGATGACCACGAGGGAACGGCCATCTGGGCGCTGCACCCGGAAGCGCTCGTAGGTGTGGGTGTGGCCGCAGAGCACCACGTCGACGCCGCCATCCAGCAGCAGGTCCGGCAGCGTCTTGCCATGGTAGCGGTAGCTCCACAGCGCCCCCGCCTCTTCGCTGTGCTTGGGGGAGGACTGCACGAACGGGTGGTGCATCACGACCACGACCGTTGCGGATGGGCCCGCGGCGATCTCGTCCAGCTGGGTTTGCAGCCAGTCCAGTTGCGCGGTTTCCCGGCCGGTTGCCGGTCCGTCCGCTGGTCTGTCCGCCCGTTCGCTCGCCGCTGACGCAGCGCGCGCCGCCTCGCGCGCCGGTCCGCGGCCGCCGGGGCCGTAGACCAGGTCGTTGCTGTCCAGGAACAGCAGGCGCAGCGGCCCGACGTCCTTGCGGTAGTACATGCGGTCGGGCGCGAAGCCCGCATCCAGGGCGCGCAAGAAGGCCGACAGTTGGTCCCGTGCGACCCCCGAGCGATTGTTGTACACCTCGTGGTTGCCGACGCCCACCAGGTAGGGGAGCGCCCGCGCCGGCGCGAGGATCTTCCTTGCGAAGGGGAACTGGTCGGCGTACCTGCCGTCGTTTACGATATCGCCCGTGTCCACCATGAACAGCAGGCGCCCGTCCGCTGCGGCCAGCTCACCGATGCGACGTACCAGGGTCGGCCACTCCCGGTCGGCGAGAGCCCGCTGGTCCCCGAACACCACGAATCGGTAACCGTGCTCGGGCCCCGGCTCGAGGGAGGCGGCGCGCGTCTCCAGCGTGGGATGATCCAGGGGAGCCACCGGCAGGTGCGATCCCGTGGGCCACGTCCCTGCGAGCAGGAGCGCGCACACCGCCAGCGCCACCAGGAACGCTGCCTTGTCGGATGGAGTCGCGCGTGATGGAGTCCTGCTCGCGTCGGCCGGCCTGGAAACGCCCACGATCCGCATGGTTCTCACTGTCGGCGTTCGGGCTCGCGGCGCCGCCGCATTGGCCCGTGTCGCTGGCGTCAGCGCTCGCACTGTCAGCGGTGGGGGCGCTCGCCGCAGCGCAGCCTCCAGTCGCCGCCAGCGCGCCGCCGTCGGCAAGCTCTCTCGCCGCAGAGCCGGCGGCCGCAGACTCTTCTGCTGCGCCAGTGGCGGTCGCGGCGATCCACTCCGTGTCGATCCCGAGGTCGCCAGGCCCCAACCGAAGCGAGGGCAGCGGCGCCAGCGCGTGGGGGACGATCCCCGCCGCGGCGGACTCCCTGCGCAGTCCCTTCCGCAACCGGCCGCTGCCGCTGTGGGAGAAGACCCTCGTCTACCCATACGACGTCGTCAAGTTCCCGTTGAAGCTCGTCAGCGATGGGGTCGGCGCGACGGTCGTCTATCTCGACGAGACGCACGTCATCGGACGGGCGGTCGAGCTCCTCTCGCCCAAGGTCCTCACATTCGGGTTCCTGCTCAGCGCGCGCGCTGGGGGCGCGACCGGTACGGGTGGCGGGATCACGCTCTATCACAACAACGTCTTGCGCCCGACGAACAAGGCCCAGCTGCGCTACGAGGGTACCACGGCCCGCATCCACAAACTCAGCGGCGCGCTGCTGCTGCGCGAGGGGTCGAGCTCACAGTGGACGCTGGCGGGAGGCTACCGCATGCGTCCCAACACGCGCTTCTACGGAATCGGCCCCGGCGCCGGTGAAGAGCAGAAGTCCTTCTTCACCACCGAGCTGGCGTGGAGCGGGCTGGAGTGGCGGCGCGCACTGGGGCCGCCGGGTCTGGCCTTCCAGGCAGAGGGACTGTACTCGACCGTCAGCACCCGTGGTCCGGGCCAGAACTTCGATCCCAGTATCGAGCAGATCTTCGCGGGGACGCCGCCGTATGGCTACCGGGAACGCTCCGACGGCGTGACCCTCTCGCTCTCGCTGGAGCACGAGGACGCCCGCACCACCGCGCGGCCGCAGGACGGCGGTGTGCGCCGCATTCGCGTGTCGTGGTTCGATGGAACCGGCGGGCGGGACGTTTCATTCCTGACCTACCGGGTGGAGCTGCAGCAGTTCCTGCCGTTGTGGTACACGCAGCGTGCGCTCGCGCTACGGGGATACGTCACCTGGATCGACCTCACGCAGGGAGACCAGATCCCCTTCCAGCGTCTGGTGACCAACTACGAGCCGGACCAATTCCGCGGCTACCTCGACTTCCGGTGGCGCGACAAGGGCATGCTGGCGCTCACCGCGGAGTACCGCTTCCCGTGGTTCGCGGTGGCCGCGCCGCAGAACCAGGGCGTGGATATGTACCTGCTGGCCGACTTCGGGCAGGTGTTCGGGCGGACGGAGCAGATTGCGCTGGATGCCATGACCGCCTCCTTCGGCGGCGGCTTCCGCCTGGTGGGGCGTCGCGGGATCATCGCGCGGGCGGAGGTGGCCTTCAGCAACGAGGGCCCCGTATTCCGCTTCCGCACCGACCAGATCTTCCAATACATGAGGGGTGGGCTCTTCTATGGCCGCGATCCGGTTCCCAGCCGCTAACCGCGCCGTCGTGTTGCTGGCGTGGCTGTGCGCCGGCGGTCTGGCCACCGCCCCGCGCGCGCGCGCCGGCGAGCCGCTGCAGGACGAGCCCGTCATCTGGTACGAGGACGACCGGCGCGACATCCCGCTGCCGCGCACCCGCGAGCCCAACCTGCTGTGGGACGGGCCCAACGAAGTATTCGTGCGCCCGCTGGGCCGCTTGACCCACCCCGGCCGCGCCGTGCGCCGCGTGAGGACGCTGTTCGGCGGCGATCAGGTGCTGCCTGCGGCGAACCTGAACGCGCTCGACGAGGTGCCCAATTCCACCTGGTTCACCAACCGCATCGGGCTGTTCCCCATGACGCCCGAGGAGGTGGCGCGCGGAATGGGCGAGGGTGGCGGCCCCGACCGTAGCGGTCCATGGACCGTGATCAAGGCCAAGACCGAGGGCGTCACACCCGGGTTCAACATCCGCGACGCCAAAGGCGTCGTCTACGTGATCAAGTTCGATGCGCCGGGTTGCCTGGGGATGACCATCACCGTCGACGTGATCTGCGGCAAGCTGCTCCACGCCGCGGGCTTCAATGTGCCCGAGGATGAAGCGGTGCTCTTCCGCCGCACGGATCTCGTGCTGGGTGAGGGCGTAAAATTCGTGGAGCCCGATGGCCGCGTGCGGCCCATGACCGATGCCGATCTCGACCTTATCCTGCGCCGCGTCGACCAGCCGAAGGAAGGGACGTGGCTGGCGTTGGCGAGCCGGTACCTCCCGGGCAAGCCGGTGGGCTCCTTCGACTGGAAGGGGCGGCGCGATGATGACGCCAACGACCGCGTCGACCACGAGGACCGTCGCGAGATCCGCGGGCTGAAGATCTTCTGCTCCTGGCTGAACCACTACGACGCCAAGCAGGGCAACACGCTCGACATGTACGTCGAGGAGGCCGGCCGGCACTTCGTCAAGCACCACCTGATCGACTTCGCCAGCACGATGGGGGCCGGCGCGCTCGGTCCGGTTCCGCGTTACGGCTTCGAATACACCATCGACCCCATCCCGCTCATGACGCGCGCTCTCACCGTGGGGGTGACGGAGCCCGGCTGGCGGAAGATTCAGCGGCCTGCGGAGCTCCAGGAGGTGGGCTACTTCGAGAGCCACTACTACGACCCGGCCGGCTTCAAGGGCCTGCAGCCCAACGCGGCCTTCGCGAATACCACCGACCGCGATGCCTACTGGGCGACCAAGATCATCACGGCCTTGGGCGACGAGCACCTGCGCGCCGTCTGCCAGCAGGGCGGGTATCAAGATCCGCGTGCGGCTGCCTACATGGCGCGCACGCTGGCCGAACGTCGCGACAAGCTCGCGCGCGTCTACTTTCAGCGCCTCGCGCCGCTGGACTTCTTCAGCTGCGACGGGCAGGCGGTTGGCTTCCACGACCTGGGCGAGGAGCGCGGCAGCTTCCCCGGCACGCACCCCCGCTACCACGCCCGCGTGGCGGCCGTGACTGCCGGCCGCCACGTCGTCGCCGGCACGGGGTGGCTCGATCAGGTGTGGACCACCGTTGCGCTTAGCCAGGGTGCGGCGGCGGACGTGCTGCGCTCTGTGGATGCGGCCAAGGCGCCCTTCATCGCCGTGGAGTGCCAGGTCGACCGCGGGTCCGGGTTCAGCGCTTCGGTGACGGCGTACATCGCCCGGGCCAGCGGTCGCGTCGTGGCCCTGCAACGCTAGGCCGCCGACACGCCAGGCAGGGGAGGCCCCATGCATCGGCCGATCACCTCCGCCAACGCAGGCGGCGTCCCGGGGCGTAAATCGTTCCTGGACACCCTGCTCTCGTTGTTCGCCGAGGTGCGCGCCGGCGAGGGCGCGACGGTGCTGCTCTTGGCGCTGAACGTCTTCCTGCTGCTGACGGCGTACTACATCATCAAGCCGGTGCGTGAGGCGCTGATCCTCTCCGGCGGCGGCGCCGAGCTGAAGAGCTACCTCGCGGCAGGGCAGGTGGTGCTGCTGAGCGGAGCCGTGCCCTTGTACGGCGCTCTGGCCAGCCGCTTCCCGCGCCGGCGCCTGATCAACGTCGTCACGCTGTTCTTTACAGCCTGCCTGGGCGTCTTCTATCTGCTGGCGCACGCGCGGGTTCCGCTGGGAATCGTGTTCTTCCTATGGGTGGGGATCTTCAATCTGATGGTGATCTCCCAATTCTGGTCCTTTGCGAACGACGTCTACACCCCACAGGCCGGCAAGCGACTGTTCGCCATCGTGGCCTTTGGCGCGTCGCTGGGAGCGGTGCTGGGGAGCGCGGTCACCAAAGTCCTGATCGCACCGTTGGGTGTCTACCAGCTCATGCTGGTGGCCGCGGCGATCCTCGCGGTCAGCCTGTTGCTGACCAACGTCGTGGACGCGCGCGAGCGCCGGCGAGCCGCCGCCGCGACCCACGGGCGTCGCACGGCCGCCGAGGACCCCATCGGCGGCGCAGGGGCGTTCGCGCTGGTGTGGCGGACGCGCTACCTGCTGATGATCGCCTTCCTCATGCTCGTGCTCAACTGGGTGAACACGACCGGCGAGTACGTGCTGGGGCGTACGGTCGCGCAGGCGGCGAAGGACGCCCTGGCTGCCGGTACGGCGGGCGGGCTGACCGAGGAGCAGTTCATCGGCCGTTTCTACTCGGGCTTCCAGCTCGTCGTCAACGTGGCCGGGGTGTTGATCCAGCTGTTCGTCGTGTCGCGCGTGCTGAAGTACCTGGGCGTGCGCGTGGCGATCCTCATCTTGCCGGCCATCGCGCTCACGGGCTACGGGCTGCTCGCACTGTATCCGGTGCTCTCGGTGGTGCGCTGGGTCAAGACCGCCGAGAATGCCACCGACTACTCATTGCAGAACACCGTGCGCCACGTGCTGTTCCTGCCCACGACGCGCGAGGAGAAGTACAAGGCCAAGCAGGCCATCGATACTTTCTTCTGGCGGGCGGGCGACGTGCTCTCGGCGCTGCTGGTGTTCGTGGGCGCCAGCCGCATGAGGCTCGGGACCAGGGAGTTCGCACTGTTCAACCTGGCGCTGGTCGCGGTCTGGATCGTGCTGGCGGCGGCGGTCGGGCGGGAAAACCGCCGCCTGGTCGCGGCGATCGCGCCCGTCTCCGTGGAGTCGACGCGCTGATCCGCTACGTGCCGGCGACGGCCTGCGGGGCGGGTCAGCGCAACTCGATACGCTGCTCGGCTGGGTGCTACAGGGTGGCGACGGCCTGGACGATGTGGCACAGCGTGGTCACCTGACCGACCAGGGACACCAGCATCAGCGCGCCCATCAACACGCTCACGCGCGGGCGCCGAGCCCGCGCCGCCCCCAGCACGACGATGGACATGAGCGCCCACGACCAGTGGGGAGTGAAGAGAAACAGCTCGTCGCCCCACACACTGTGGAACGCGATGTTGAACCCGATCCACGCCGCCGCCGCCAACGCCCACTTCCGCACAGTCCGGTCTCTCAGCGCGCACGTGGCGGCAAGCGCCAACAGAGTGGCCCAAGCGATCGCGGCCAGTCCCTGGGCCGGTCCATAGCCGCGGAAGTCGAGCGGCTCGTACGTCAACGCGAGTGAACTCCCGGACACGACCGTATGGGGAGTGGGTCCGACCGCCGGGTACACCAGCGCGGCAGGTATAAGACGCAGCCCCGCGATCGGGTCGTGGAGAATCCGCGGATTCATATGCCGGTAGATGAGGGCCTCGCCCCGGAGGTGCGCAACAGCCTTCACGCTCGCGATCGACCCGAGGGTCGCCAAGCCCAGCAGCATGGCGACCCAGACGCTGCGGCGGCGCAGCTTGCGGCCCGCGGTTGCGGCCATCCGGCGCTCGAGTCGCGTGGAGAGCCACAGACCGCCGGGAAAGATCCCGTTGGTGATCGTAGTACCGCCGCACAACACTGCGAGCCCGGCGAGCGCGGCTCCCCGGCGGCGCCCTTCGCTGCGGGCCCACACGCAGAAGCACAGCGTGAGCAGCCCGCTGGAGATCCCCATGTGATCCGGCAGCGCGACCAGGGCGTTCGCGGTGAAGGCCAGATAGTGTGCGAGCAACAGCACGGTCAATGGCAAAGGGATTCCCAGGGAGTGGCCCAGCGAGACCAGCGCCGCGATCCCCGTTGCCGCGATGATCGCGACGAGCAGCCGCGCAGCGACGAAGCGGCGGGCGGGCCCCGGCGCCGGGCCCGGCAGGAGGTGGAAGACGAGGCCGCCAGCCGTCCCCCAGATCGGGTTCATGAGCGGGTGGGGAAGCGAGATCCGGTGCTCGCGCAGCTCCTGGGTCGAGTCGGTCGCGCCCGTCAGGTTGAAGACACGCAGGGCGAGATCGGAGGAAAACAGAACGTCGAGACGCGTGACGATGGACGTTGCGGGCGCGACGTTCAGCAGGCCCGACAGCACGTACAGATACGAGGCCGCCATCACGCCGGCGGCGATCGCCAGGACCCACGCCGATCGCCGGCCGGCCGCGTACCGGCGCCGCGGCGCGCCCACAGCTTCGCGCTGCGCGCGCTGGACAGCCAAGCGCGAGAGCCAGCGCGAGACCCAGCGCAAGACGCCGTGGAGGAACATCGAAGCTCTGGGCGAGGATCGTCACCGGGAGCGGGCAGCCCGCGCGGCAGTGCGCCGGGGGCGCCGAGCACACCCCGCACGACCCGCGCTGGCGCAGCGTCCGCGGGGATCGTCCGCGGGGGTCCGCTGATCGGCGTGCGCCGGTCGCGTGGAGGGCTTGGAGAGCGAGGCTAGTCCATCTGCTCCAGCAGGTCGAGCGCCCGCTGGAAGCTCCCCTCGACGTTGCGGTCGATCTGACCGCGCAGCGCCCGCGCCGCGGCCAGCAGCTTTACCCGGTGGATCCACACGATGCGCGTGCGCCACTGCGGGGCCTCTAGCTTGGCCACGTGCTCGTCCCACCAGGCCGCGCGCGGTCGCGTCACCAGAGGCGCGGCATCCAGCCGCTCGTTGCGGTACCAGGCGACGTACGCTGCGTACTGAGCGAGCGCCTGCTGAGTGCGGTGCGGCGGCAAGTCGCAGGAGGTCAGGAAGACGATCGCTTCGCCTAGGGTCAGCAGATGGACGTCGCACAGATCGTTGGGCTGCCCGGTCCGCACCCACGAGGACGACTCCTCCAGCAGGCGCAGCGCGAGTCGCCGCACGTCCTGTTGGCCCGTGGCCGTCGCGGCCAGCGCTCCGGCCATCGCCACCTTGCCCTCGACCACGCCGTGCAGGAGCAACTCCTGGTTCGGCTCCGGCCCCTCGCGGGGGATCTCGCAGGGCAGCTTGGGAACCAGATGATTCTGTTGCTCCAAGACGATGCCCGCTCCCAGCGAGGTGCGCAGCGCATCGAGCTCCTCCTCGGGCATAGCCTCTCCCGCGACGATCCCCCAGCGCAGCGAGATGAGGGCCTGCCCCATGTCGCTGAACTGGTAGAGCGCCCCCGCGGCGGCCTCCTCTCGCCAGCGGTGACCGGCTGCGCTCACGAGGGCGGCGCCAGCCGCGGTATCCGCGCGCGCCGTGGCCGACTCCCAGGTCAGGTCGCCACGCGGGCAGTCCCGACGGGCCATGACACGCGGGGTGCGCGCGAGCAGGGCCTCGGCCAACCACTCGCCCTCGGGCAGCGAACCAGCCGCTGCGACCGCGGCGTGCTCGTGCTGGAATGGGCTCTCCTGCAATAGGACATGCAGGGATGAGCGCGTGGAGATGCTCATGGTCGAAGCGGTGAGCCCTGCAAGGTTGAGGCCGAACGCGCCCCATCTTGCCGCACGCCACCGCCCGCGCTCCGCCTGGCACGCGTTGTGATAGTCCCCTGGCAGGTTCGTATCCGCGCTCCCGGAACCTCTTCGGTCCATCACTCGACACGGCTCCGGAAGTTCTTGATACGAAGTTGGTTGGCTCTCCCCCCGCCCCTGGCCCCCGGCCGGTGCGGGGGGAGCCGGCCGCCGGGGCTGTCCCAAGGAGGGGACACCCAGGTGTCCAACGCCAGCGCGCCAGGTGGCGCACCGGCTGGACCCGGCCCCGGACGTCGCTGTGGCGGCGGCCCGGGCCTTCCGTCCGAAGGTGGTGTCCCGCCCCAGGGTGGAGGCGAAGAGCGTCGAGTCGAGGTGAGTCAGAGAGCGTAGGAGCCCCGGCCGAACCAGCAGGGGGCTCCCATGAGAGAGAGAGCGGTGACGGGTCCCCCAGGGGACCCGTCACTGTTTCGGGCAAGAGAGCCTGCTCATCGCCACGCCGCCTGCGCCAGAATGGACGTCCGCACTGCCTCTTTGCGCCCACGCTGCCTCAGCGCTTAGGATCGCTGGGTTTGGGAGGCCGTCTGCGTCCCGCGCGCCACGCCCGGCGCGCCAGGCCCCGCGCGATCCGTGCTTCCCGCGGAGCGGCCTTTCCCGTGTTATCCGCGGCGCTGGGCGACCGGCGCGGCCGATGCGGCCTTGACGGACTGGGCGACCCCTGCGACCCGGGAGGCCAACGTGCACTCGACCCGCCGTCTCGACCGAAGGCTCCTGCTCGCGATGCACTTCGCCGCCGCGTGCGTCGCGCTGCCCGGCGCGTCGCGCCTGGGCGCCGCGAAGCAGCCCTGGCCGTTCCTACCGATCGAGGACGTCGGCGCGCGCCGCTTCCACGAGCAGCACCCGCAGTGGGACGGGCGCGGCGCGTTAGTTGCCGTGCTCGACACCGGCGTCGACATGGGCATCCCGGGGCTCACGCAAACGAGCGAGGGCCTGGTCAAGGTCATCGACGCACGCGACTTCAGCGGCCAGGGCAAGGTCGAGCTCTCGCCGGCAAAGTGGGTCGAGGGACAGAGCCCGCGCGTGCTGGAGGTCGCCGACGGGCTTTGGCTTTCGGGCTTCGACCAGCTTCCGCTGGCGCCGGCGGACTCTGGCCTGGTCTGGACCGGAGTGCTGAGCGAGGCCGGAATGGTCAACAACGAGGGGACGCGCGACCTCGATGACAACGGGAACGAGTCGGATCGCTGGGGCTTCGTCGTGTTCGCGGCCAAGCGCGAGGCAGCCGTGGCGAAGCTCGGCGGAGGGCGCGGTGTACAGGAGCGCCGCGCTTGGAGCGAGCGGGCGCGCCAGACCGAGGACCGCATCGCACGAGCGCCGAGGGTGTGGGTGTGCGCGCTGGACCGCGACCGCGACGGGCGCCTGGACGGCGAGGCGCTGCTGCGCGACTACACGGTCGACTACGACACGATCGACCTGCGCGATCCGGCCACCAAGGACTCGCGCCGCGTGCTGACGCTGGCGCTGGACCTGCGCGGCGACGAGCAGCCACAGCTCAGCTTCCACTACGACGAGACCGGCCACGGCAGCCACGTGGCGGGCATCGCCGCGGGCTGGCGCGTCCACGGGCAGGAGGGGATGGACGGTGTGGCTGCGGGCGCTCGCGTGATCAGCTGCAAGGTCGGCGACAGCCGGATGGCGGGCGGCAGCTCGCGCACCGAGACGATGAAGAAGGCGTTCGAGTACGTGGCGCGCTTCCTGAAGGACTACGACGTCCCCGTGGTCATCAACATGAGCTACGGCATCGGCAGCGAGAGCGAGGGCGACACGGCGATCGACAAGTTCCTCGACGAGCTCCTCGACAAGACCTCGATGCTGGTGATCGTAACCAGCGCGGGCAACCAGGGGCCGGGAATCAGCAGCGTCGGGACGCCGGCCGACGCTGACGGGGTGATTGCGTGCGCCGCACTCTTGACCAAGGAGGCGGGCAGCGCCCTGCACGGC
Source organism: Candidatus Krumholzibacteriia bacterium (assembly GCA_041484665.1). Taxonomy (GTDB): domain Bacteria; phylum Krumholzibacteriota; class Krumholzibacteriia; order JAJRXK01; family JAJRXK01; genus JBGPIA01. The sequence continues at coordinate 83,754 of JBGPIA010000007.1, read as the reverse complement.
GGCGGGCTCGTCCGCGACGAGCTCTATGCCTTCAGCAGCCGCGGCGGCGATCTCGCCAAGCCCGACGTGGCCGCACCCGGCGGCGCCAGCAGCACCGTGCCGCTGTTCGAGTCGCGCCACGACCTCTATACCGGTACGAGCATGGCCAGTCCGCACACGGCGGGCAGCGTCGCCTGCATCCTGGGAGCCCTGCGCGGGCAGAACAAGGGCTACACCTTCGGCACGATCAAGCGCGCGCTGCGCGCCACGGCCAAGCCGCTGCCCGGCTACAGCCGCCTGGACGTGGGCGCGGGAGTGGTCGACCTGCCTGCGGCGTACGAGACTGCCGCCGCGCTGGCGGACGCGGGCGAGGCGCAGCGGGTGACGCTGTACAAGGTGCGTACCGAGGCGCCGCTGCAGCGCGACGGCGAGGGACCCGCAGCGTACTGGCGCATGGGCAGCTACGTTCCACAGCCTCCGCGCGCGCAGACCTTCACCATCACTCCGCGCTTCGCCGATGGCTGCACGAAAGACGAGCGCAATCGCTTCTACCGCGCCTTCACGCTCACCGCCGACTCGCCGTGGATCCGCCTCGACCGCGGCGAGACCTACATCGCCGGCGAGGGCCCGGCCACGGTGAAGCTCACCTACGACCCCAGGGCGCTGCAGAAGCCCGGCGTCTACGTCGGCACCGTGACTGGGCGGGTCAAGGGCGCTGCGCGCTCTGGCCCAGCGGCGCAGGAGTTCGAGCTGCAGGTCACCGTCGTGCGCCCCTTCGAGTTCACCGCCGCCGAAGGCTACGAGCGCCAATGGAAGGCGGGCACGCTCACCCCCGGCGCGCTGGAGCGCCGCTTCGTGCGGGTGCCGCCGGGCGCCTGCGCCATGGAGGTCGAGCTGGCCGTGCCCGAGGGGAAGGACGGCCGGGTGCACGCCGCCATCCACGACCCGCAGGGGCGGCTGATCGACTTCATCGGGTGGGCCAGCAGCACCGAAACCCGCAAGGTCTCCCGCGTCTTCGCCGGCGCGGAGCTGACGCCCGGCGTCTGGGAGATCGTCACCGTATCGGGATTCAGCCCGGCGATCACCTCGACCTACGATCTGCGCGCGCGCTTCGAGGGCTTCGCCGTGAGCCCGCCAGCCGTGGAGCGCCTCTCCTTCGCCCAGCCCGGCGAGCAGCCCAAGACCGAGCTGGAGCTGACTGCGCTCTTCGACGAGCCTTTCCGTGGCACCGCGGCCGGCGAGATCAACCAGTACCGGCGCGCACGAACGGTGGAGGTCAAGGGGACCGATTCTTGGAGCTACGAGTTTCCGGTGGACGACACGATCGCGCGCGTGGAATTCGAGATCGAGCTGCCGCGCGAGGTGTACGACCGTATGACCGACGTGCCGATCGTGATCCGCGACGCCGCCGGCAAGTTCGTCGTGCGCGATGGGCTCGGCTACCGCAAGACGACCGTCGCCCTGGACGCGCCGGTGGCAGGACACTACACGCTGGTCGTGGAGGGCGGTTTCACGCACGCCAAGGACAAGGAGAGCTGGACCTTCCAGCTGGTGGAGCGCTTCGTGCGCAAGAACAGCGTGGCGCTCACGGGCACGGTGCATGACGCGGCCGCGTTCGACCTGTACCCCGACGCCCCCGCCCCGCTCTCGGTCCAGGCCGGCGCTCCGCCGCCTGTGGCGCCGGACGGCTTCGTCAACGGCGGCGAGTTGCGTCTGCTCGATCGCGATGGCAGCCGGGTGCGCCTGCGCGTCCCGGTGCGACTGGGCGCCGCGCCGTAGGCGGCGCGAGGACGAAGAGGAGGGGAGGAGGCCATGTCCCAGCCGCGCACTTCGAGGATCGGGCCCCTGCTGGTGGTGATCGGGTTCCTGATGCTGCTGGCCCAGTTGGGCCTGCCGGGCTTCGGGAAGCTGTGGCCGCTCTTGCTGGTCGCGCTGGGGGTTGGCCTCCTGGTGCTCTATTTCACCGGCGAGGGGGAGGGCGAGGAGGGGCTGCTATTCAACGGCATCCTCGGTCTGCTGTTCGGGCTGTTCTTCCAGTGCGTGGAGTGGGAGTGGATCCGGCTGGGCCGCCACTGGCCGTTCTTCTTGTTTGCGCCCGGCGTGGCGCTGGCCGCGGTCTCGCTGATGAGCCGCCGCAAGCGCGCTGCGATCATCCCGGCCACGCTGCTGATGGTGGTCTCGTTCATCCTCTACCTGTTCACGACCCGGCTGTTCGTGATCCTGGTGAGGTTGATCTTCCAGATCCTGCTGCCGATTGGGTTGGTGTTGCTGGGCGCGTGGTTGACCCTGGGGGGCCGCCTGCGCCGGCGTGCCGCGCCCCAGCCCGCGCTGCCCGAGAAGATCGAGCCGCCGCAAGCCGCCCGCCCCGGCGCCCCGGGCGCGCCCGGGGAGAGCCTGGAGCCTTAGCCCGACCCGCCCGGCGCAAGCGGCCCGCCGGGGCTGCGCGGCCCGGCCGCTTCGCCAGATCCCGGCGGCGGCTCGCCAGATCCGGCGAGTCGATCCGTTCAAAACTTATTGCCGGACAATCAGTTGATTCTCGCTACGCGATCGGCACACCCGGTGCAACGGCGTGGGCGTGGGCGGCGACGCGCCACACCGTGCCGTCATCGCCCCACGACCGAATCAACACGGGGGGACTGTCATGAAGATCCGAGAGCGCATGAGCGGCGACGTGGTAGTGCTGGAGCTCTCCGGCGACATCCTCGGCGCCGAGGATCGCGAGACGCTGCTCTACACAATTTCCAGGCTCATCCAGTCCGGCGAGCGCGACATCATCCTCGAGATGGCTCGCGTCCGGCGGATCAACAGCCTGGGGCTGGGGATCCTGCTGAACGCCTATGCCTTGGCGCTGCGGCTGTGCGGACGGATGCGCATGACCGGGCTGTCCGCGCGGATCGGAAGCCTGGTGTTCGTGACACGCCTGCAGCAGGTGTTCGAGGTCATGCCCGACCTGCAGACGGCTAAGGAGTCGCTGCAGGGCGAGCGCGAGCTGCTGGCGTTCCGCTGGGCCGACTGAGGCTCGGCGCGCACGCCGGACGCTGCGGCCCTTCTGGTCCAAGGCCTTCCCCCGGCCGCCGACACGCGAGTTCCGCCACGCCCCGGCCTGCCTGCGGGATCCAACGCGACGCGTCCCCCGTCCCCGGATCCCGCAGCCGCTGGCCGTTGCCAGCCAGCGCGACCCGCTGCGCGCCCGTCCCCCCTACGGCAAGAACAGCTCCGGATGCGCGAGCTTGCGCGGCAGATACTCGTCGATGACGTAGTTGAGCCCGTGCTTGGCCAGCGCCTGCTGCTCCACGCGCACGCCCATTTTGATCTGCTGCTCGAAGGCCTTCTGCCAGGGCTTGTGGTGCATGATGAACGGGTCGTTCTTCAGCGCGTCCTTGGCCCGCTTGATGTCGACGTCCTTCAGCGGGTGGGTGGGCAGCTGGTAGTCGATGATGTCCTGGGGCGTGACGCCCAGCAGCCTCGCCTGCGGCACGCAGAAGAACTCGTTCATGTGTGCCGCGTTGCCGCTGCCGACCTTCAGCGTGCGGTAGATGTTGCCGAAGCCGTAGGGGTCGCCGTCGACGAATACGTACACCGGGATCTTCTTCTCGTCGGCCAGGCGGCGCACGAACCGACGGCAGGCGCGCGTGGGCACGCCGCCCATCGACACCAGGATGCAGTGGGCGTCGCGCCAGTAGCTGTGCTTGACCAGCCGCTGGAACATGCCTGCCGTCTCGATCACCAGGATGAACTTGGCGGTGGCCTCGAACTTGAGGTGCTCCACCGAAATGGGGATGGAGTAAGCGCCGCTGCCGAAGCGGGTGCAGTCGATGCGCAGCTCCTCGCCGGTCTCACGGTCGTGATCGATGACGACCAGCTGCCCGGCGACCTCACCGCCCTTCTCCTCAGGGATGAAGCCCAGCTGCTCGCGATTCACGGCGAAGAGCGCCTCCACGTCATCCATCACGGCGTCGCTCTCGGGCTGCTCGTCGAAGCGGGCGTCCTCCCAGTTCTTGCTGACGTAATAGGCTTCTCGCTTGGTGGCGATGTCGTCGGTCTCGATCAGTTGTTTGCTGAAGGCCATCATGCGCAGCGTCTGCGCGAAGGTCTTGACCGTGCTCACGGTGAGCGTACGCTCCTTGCTGCGTCCCTTGATCTGGAAGAAGCCCTTGGCCGGCTTGTAAGTGACATTCGCCAGGCTGCGCAGCGGCAGACGCAACGCCGGCGTCTTGCGCGCCAGGATCTTGTCGTGCACCTGCCGGGCCTCGGCGCGGATCTGGCCGATCACGTGGGCATTGGCAGCATCCTGCTTGCTGTTCCGCTTCCTGGTCTGCTTCTTGGGTGCGGTCACGAGTCACCTCATGCTTGGGGAGAGTCTGGGCAGGCCGCGCGGCCCGCGGTTAGGATCCGGCACCGTTGCGGTGCCCGGCATGCGTCCCGTAAGCGGCGCGTGGGTTTCGGCCTCGCACGGAAAGGAGCTGACCGTGGAGACCCTCCAGTTGATTGGCGCCCTCCTGGGACTGGTCGGCATCCCGGTCTGGTTTGCTTCGATCCTCGATCGCCATCCAGACGCGCCTTGGACCCAGTGGAGGCTCCCCTGGCGGCAGCAGGACTGGTACATGCCCAGGGGCTTCCGCCTGATGATCGTCGGGGAATCCCTGTGGACGATCGGCGCGCTCACGTGGTTTCTGCCGTTCGTCCTGCGCAAGCTTCGGTGACCGGGGCGCCGCGGGCAAGAGCCCCCACACGGCTGCCCCGGCAACACCGCTGCGGCCACGGGGCCGTTCCGGGAGCCGGTCCTACAGCCACTTGCAGATGGCATCTACGGCTTTGTCGATGCCTTTGAGAACCTCCCAGGAGTTCTTCGCCAGCATGTAGGCCGGCGTGCTCACGATCTTGTGCTCCTTGTCCACCACGCAGTCATCGACGGCGCAGTTGACGTGGGTCGCGCCCAGCTCCTTGATCGCCTTCGCGGTCGACTCGTCGGTGCCGATCGTCAGTCGCACCGCCGGGTCGCCGCGCAGCACCGCGGCCACGGTCACCGGCGCGATGCACCAGGCGCCCACCGGCTTGCGGGTGGACACCATGGATCGGATCAACGCGGCCGTCGCGGGTTCGACCGTGCACTTGGTACCCCGGGTTGCAAAGTCGCACAGGTTCGTCACGGCACCATACCCGCCGGGCAGGATCAGCGCGTCGAGCGCACCGGCCTTGTCCGGCGTCTGGGCTGGGCCGCGGAAGATGCGGGCGGCCTCGACGCGCACGCTACGTAGCTCGCTGGTCGGTTCGCCCGTGCCATGGTTGACGACCTCGCGCTGCGGGATGTCGGGAGCCAGCGGCACGATCGTGTGACCGTGGCGGCTGACGGCCAGCAGGGTGCACACGGATTCGTGGATCTCCGCCCCGTCCTTGAAGCCGCACCCGGAGATGAGAACCCCGATTTTCGCCATGACGGACCCCCCTTGTTCGACACGCCCTGGTCGTATCCTGGCCTGGACCAAAACTGCAGCGGAGCCACGATAGCACCGCAGGCCAACCGGGTCGAACCGGCGCGCGAGTCCTTTGCCGGCGCGGCTTGCGCAAGGCGCCGACGGGGCTGCGTCGCGGCGTTGGCCGCGGCGTTGGCCGCGCGCTGATGCGGCTCCGCCGCGGGGTCGGCGGGGCTTCAGCAGCCCGCTCCCAGCGGTACGATTGGGGCGTGTTCCGCCGGCTGCTGCACCAGCGGGTGCGGGCCTCGCCGACTTGCGCTTGCGGATGTACGAGGCGGCCGCTTCGGGCGGGCAGATCGGGCCGCAGGTCGAATTGCGCGTGGCGACGGTCAACGACGGGCTGTTCACCGTCCTGCTCGATTTCGGCGGGAGCGCGTTCGGGGCGTCGGCGCGCTGGCTCGAGATCGAGGTGAGCACTCCCGCCGGATCGGGCTCCTGCTCGTTGCTGTCGCCGCGGCAGCGCGTCACCCCTGCCCCGCAGGCGCTGTTCGCGCTGGGGCCATGGGTCCAGAGCGGCAACGCCGTCTCGTACAACGGTCAAGTCGGGATCAATACGCAGAACCCAGCTTGGCCGCTGCACGTGCCGGCCGGGCAGGCGGTGGGACCGTTCCAGTCCCAGGTGGACCCCAACAGATCGGTGATCGAGCTGCGCAACGACGCACCGGGAGCCACTCTGATGGGGGCGATCAACTTCAACAACGCGGCCGGAACCGATCTCGGCTAGATCGCCTACTCCACCGGAAACGCCATGACGTTTCGCGCCGGGGGCCAGGACCGCGTGCTGCTGAACGCCTCGGGGAACCTCGGCGTGGGGACGCTCAGCCCAAGCGAGCGACTGCACGTGGCGGGCAACCTGCGCGTGGACGGATCCATCAAGCTCCCGTCCACATTGCGCTGGCTGTCGGTCGCCCCGTGCGCGTTCCAACCGACCACCAGCGGCTCCGGTTACCAGATGGATCAGACCTGGATCTGGTCGCCGGCCGGATCGACCATCTCCCTCGCAGCGCCCGTGGAATTCCCCGACCGCGCGTCGACCAGCGAGGTCAAAGGCCGCTTCTACGACGCAGCCGTCAGCGGGGGCGTCACCCTCTGGGTGCACCGGACCGATTTTGAGAACGCCCTGGTCACGACGCTGGTCCTGTTCGACACCGCGAGCTTTTCCGGCGGGGCCACGACCCTCACTCTGCCAGTGAATCCTCCGTCAATCGTACACAACAGCTCTGACAGCGATCAGCTGACCGCCCCCCTGTTCGGCAGCAACGCGCAGCTGGGAGGCGTGCGCGTCCGCTACGAGGTCAGCAGCCCGCTTCCCTGACGCAGAGGCGCAGCCATGCGTCTGCTGTCGGCGCGCCCATCAGCTCGATGGTCCAGGCGGTCAATTCGCGGGCGAAGCAGCTTCCGGGGATGCGTCCCGCGAAGGGTGCCGCCACGCGCCAGGCCGGCGAGTCGCAGCGCCCGCCGGATCGCTCGAGCTACATCTTCCGGCTGCGCTCCAACGTGTCGGTGAGCGTCTCGACGACCTCCTGCTCCTGCGGCTTTGACAATCCCAGAATCTCCTGCAGCGCGATCCCGATGTGCGGGATGTACTTCTCGATGTAGGCGCGCTTCTTGGCGGCATCGCGCTCGCGCTGCCCGCGCCGGATGTAGAGTCCCAGCTTGCGGCCCGCGTCCTGCAGCGCCAACTTCAACTCGCGGACGATTTCATCGTACCCGGCAATCGCTTCCTTGCTCTCGCTGGTGAACGGCACCCAGACGCTGGCCAGGTGCACCAGCAGCACCATCGGCGCCGCCGGCAACGCCCCCTTGCTCTGCGAGAGCCCGTAGGCCCGCCAGCTCACCGACAGCACGCTCTTGAAGATGGCGCAGGCACCCTGCTGGTACATGAGCGGCACGCGATTCGCGTAGCGCAGAAGGGTCATGAGCTCCTCGGCCTCGAGCTTCCCACCGTAGGCCACGCCGACCTCGACCTGGAACGGATTGCCGCGATAGACCGACGGGGGCCGCGTGACGGCCAGGTACAGATCCGCCTCGATCTGTTGCTTCAGGCTGGCGACGATGCGGTCCTCGCCGATGGGCGAGAGGCAGCTCAAGGGCGGCGCGGGGATCTTCGTGGTGCGGATCGCGGCGATCAGCCGCTCGGCCTCCTCGGGCGTGACGCGTCTGGGCGCCATCTCGGGTGAGAGGTTCGCTCCCGCGCAGATCGCCGTGGCTGCCTTGGGGCCCACCCGGCTGAACTCGGTCTGGAAGAAGCCCTTCAGCTGGCGCGCCTTCGTGGCTTTGAGCATCCGCGCCAGCAACCCGACCTCGACTCCGTAGGGGTGCGGCTGGATCTCGAGAGCCTCCTGTGGCAGCTCGCCATGCACGCGCGGCATGTGCACCGGCTGCGCGTCCTCGGGTCCCTTGTAGGTCAGGTCGACGTGCGGGTTGGCCAGCACGGTCTGGCGCAGATATGCCTCCACGCCGTGGCGGCCCTTCTTGTAGATCCCCTCCAACTCGATTGCCACGCGGGTGCCGTGCTCGCGATGCCAGTCGTCGAGCACCGTCTCCTTCTTGATGACCGGCTCGTTCTTGAGCGTGTCGATCACCAGCTCGAAGTGGTGGGCTTTCTTCTTCGCGCCGGTGCGGCTCTGAATGACCACGGGACGACCGGTCGTGAGTTGGCCGTACATGCCGGCGGCGCTGATGCCGATGCCCTGCTGCCCGCGGCTCTGCCGCAGGCGGTGGAACTTCGAACCGTAGAGCAGTTTGCCGAAGATGCGCGGGATCTGCTCGCGCACGATGCCCGGGCCGTTGTCCTCGACCGTGACCCGGTAACGATCCTGACCCACGGCCTGGATCTCCACGACCAGGTCGGGAAGGATGCCCGCCTCCTCGCAAGCGTCCAGCGAGTTGTCGACCGCCTCCTTGATGGTGGTCAGCAGCGCCTTGGTGGGGCTGTCGAACCCCAGCAGGTGGCGGTTCTTGGTGAAGAACTCGCTGACGGAGATTTCGCGCTGCTGCGCGGCCATACTCTGCGCCGTCGCACGGGAACGCTCACGTGCAGGGCGGCGGTTGCCGCGCGGTGCGGGCGCGGCGTCCGACCCGCGCCCGGGTACCGCGTCCGGGGCCTCCGTCGCACCCGGCGCCGTGGCGGAAGCCTCCTGCGGCGCATCCGGGGCTGCAGCGGGCCCAGCTTCCGGGGTCGCACCGCGTGCCGCGTCGCGAGCGGGCTTGGAGCGTGGACGGGATTCCTTGCGCGCGGGCTTCGCCCGCGCCTTGCCAGCGGGCCGCGCCTCGGCTGGCACCGCGCCGCCGGCAGGGTCGGCAGCCTCTGCGGGAAGGGCGAGCTGGGCGAACAGATCGAGGTTTTGCATGGCTGCCTGTCGAGGATGGCGCGGAGGCGCTCACGGGCGGCATGCTAGACGCTGCGCCCGAGTCTGTCACGGGCCAGGGTCGGCCATGGCGACGGGATCTGCGCGCCTGCCCGGTGGGCGGAGAGATTCCGGCAGCGCGCGGGTCAGGCGACTGCGCTGCGGCTGGGACCCACGGGGCGCGGCTTGGGCTAGACCAGTGACGGAGTCCGCGATGGAAGCATGAGCCGGGCGCTGGGATTGCGGCGCTCGGCGAGCCGCCCGCGCGCGTACTCCTGCAAGCAGGGCAGGGACTCCTCGGGCATCTCCATCCCGGTGGCCTGGCGCAGCTCCTCGGCCGTGATCGCGGGGATCGAGCCCGACTGCAGGCCCAGCCCGACCAGATAGTCCACGACCCGCCGGCATTGCTCGGCGGTCAACCGCTTGTCGAGCCCACATGGCAGGGCGGCGACCTTGGCGGGGGCGTCTGCGGACTGGGGCGAAGGCGTGCGGGCCATCACGAGCAGACCGAGCGCGACCACGATGGCGGCGCTGCACCAGGCGACGCGGCGCTCGAAGCGCGACATCATCATCCCGTCCTGCTTCATGCCGTCCCGCCTCTCAGGGGGCCTCGCCCACGTGCAGCTCGCGCCTGGCGCCGGCGCATCGTGCGTCGCCCCGGCGCGGCGGGTGGGGCGCCGCGCCGGGGTGTCTGCGATGACGCCGACCACTTAGACGCGCGACAGGGCCCCGAAGTTCGCTCGCTCGAAGTAAAAAACCTGTGATGCGGCCGGGGAGATTGGACCGGCAAGGCGCGCACAGCTCGTGGGGGCGACTCGGAAGCGGGGCACCCCCGCCCGATCAATTCCTTTCACGACAACCAGATACGAAAGGCATCGCCACAATCGCCCCGTCGTCGTAGGTGAAGTGCGTAGCGATCTAGGAGAATCGTGCGTGGCGGGCGTCCACCGCCCGCGGCACCGCAACTCTCCATTTCACAACTGTTTGACACCTGCACTGGTACGCTCTGGCACTCCCGCCGCTATACTTCAGCACGCGATCCACTCGCCGGAGACCCGCCGGAAACCGGAAGGAGATCGAAGACCCCCTTGTGACAGCGGCCGTGGTCTGCCTATCCGCGGCCAGCGAGGTTCTCGTGACACCCCTGAGCCGATCCCATCCGCGGGCGGCGGGCGAACCCGGCCGCGGTGCGAGCAAACTCTCTCTCGCCGTCCTCTGCGCGGCTGCGCTGATCGCTGGGCTCGGTGCGCCCGCGCGATGGTGCGGGCCCGCCGTTGCGCATGCAGGCGCGCGGACAAAGCCCGCGTCCGCGACCCGCCTCTGCCAGACCGCGCCGTCGGGGCAGTGCCTCACCGCCAAGACCACCGCCGCCGCGGCGCGCTGCGAGGAATGCAACGCGTTCAAGGGGCTGGTCTCGCTGGTCAAGCGTGGCCAGGCCCGCATGACCACGTGGAACACGGAGCACGGCGTGCTCGTCCAGGTGACCGCTGTCCGCAAGGGCGCGCTCGAAGACGTCCACGGTGCGATGGAGGGTCTGCGCGTGGTCCTGCAGGGCAAGCCCGCCAAAGGTGCTGAGCCGCACATCTGCGACCTGTGCGCCGCGCGCATGGTGCACCTGCGCCAAGTCATGCAGGAATGGGTGATGACCGACACTGGCGCCAGCCTGGGGCTGACCAGCACCGATCCCGAGCTCGTCCAGTGGCTGCACGAGGACGGCCAGGCCCAGCAGCAGCTGGTCAGCCGTGCATCGTCCGAGTAGCTTCCTCTCCACAGCCCACGCTCCCCGCTGTTCGCCCCGGCTGAAGGCCCCACCACCGTTTCTGCTGCGACGAGGGACGGTGCTCTGATGCGCAGCGACGACCCCGCGCAGCGGCGCCGGGTCACCTCCATCACGGTTCTGGCCATCGTGCCCATCCTAGTGCTGGGCTACGCCGGATGGACCGCCATGCGCAGCGCGAGCTCCGCCCGGCGCGCGCAGCTGCGCACCTCCGCCGTGTTCGCCGGCGAGCTCGCCCGCGCCCACATCGCGCGCGAGCTGTTGGACTACTTCCAGCCGCGCCAGCAGAAGCTGATGCTCGCCCGCCGCGAGGGGGAGGTGGCGTTCCAGAAGTCGCTCCACTGGGTCTACGTGAGCGCCGAGCTGATGGACGCGCCACAGTTCCTGTCTGACAGCGAGCTGCGAGCCGTCCCGTTGGCCGAGGACCCAACGGCCCCCGGCGGGCATGCTGCCGCGCACGCGGGGGGAGAGACGGAGCCTGGACGCAACGCCGTGCTGCTGGTGCTGCGCGAGCACATGGCGCGGCGCGCGCGCGAGCTGATGGGCTTCGACCCCGGCACCGCGCACTACGCCAGCGCGAGCGTCGCGGCGTTGGGAGAGGCGGAGGACCTGGCGGGTCCGCGGTTCGCCTGGCTGCGCATCGACCTGCGCGATGCCGCGGGCGCGACGTGCACGGTATGCGAGCCGTATGTGCGCCAGGTGGGAGCGCCAGCGGGGCCGGGACACTACACGTTGCTCGCCGTGACCTTTCCGCTGCTGCGCACGCCAGAGGACGAGCCAGGGCTGTTCGGCGCGGTGGTGCCCCTGACCGAGCTCAAGGCGCGCATCGTCCTGCCCGTGATCGCCCGCCCGGCCGCGGTGGCCGGCGTGGCGGCGCTGGCGCAGGAGGAGCCGGCGGCGACTGACACCGCGGGCGCGCGGGCGCCCGGGCGGCGAAGCGTCGCCGAGCCGGCGCCGCGCATGCTGGCCCGCGCCGGGCTGGGCACCGAGCTACGCCTGATCGAGGCGGGTGTCCAGGCCGCCCACCCACCCGGCGCTCCGCACGGCGACGACGTCCTCTATGAAGTCCCCGTGCTGGGAGATGGCGCTCCCTGGCGTATCGAGGTCATCCGCACGACGGCGGCGGGAGCGGCCGGCTGGGACGGCCGGTTGGGAGCGTGGCCGCTCCTGCTCGTCTTGCTGGTGGCGCTGCTGGTGTGGGTGGTGATCCAGCTGGGGCGCAGCAACCTCCAGCAGCTCGAGCTGGCCCAACTGCGCAGCCACCTGGTGAGCAACATCAGTCACGAGCTCAAGACGCCCCTTTCGTTGATCCGCCTCTACACGGAGACCCTCGAGCAAGGCCGGGTGGGCAGCGAGACCGAGCGGCAACAGTTCCTCGAGATCATCTCGAACGAGGCCAAGCGTCTCACCCACCTCATCAACAATATCCTCGACTTCGACCGCATCGAGGCCGGCCATAAGCGCTACAGCTACGCCCAGGTCAGTCCGGCCAAGGCCGTGCGCGCGACGGCGGACGCCTACCGCTACCAGCTCACCGAACAGGGTTTCGAGCTGCGCGTCGACATCGCAGAGGGCTTGCCGCTGTTGATGCTCGACGAGGAGGCCCTTGCCCAGGCGCTGATCAACCTGCTGGACAACGCGGCCAAGTACTCCGACACGGTCAAGGAGATCGGAGTGAAGCTCGCGCGCAACGGGGATCATGTCTGCCTGTCGGTGACCGACCGCGGCATCGGGATCCCGCAGCGCGAGCAGCGAAAGATCTTCGAGAGCTTCTATCGTGTCGAGCATGGTCTGGTGCACGACGTCAAAGGCAGCGGGCTGGGGCTGGCGGTCGTGCGCCACGTCGCCGAGTCCCATGGCGGGTGGGTGAGCGTGGAGAGCGTGCCTGGCCGGGGCAGCACGTTCACTGTTTGGCTCCCCGTGGGCTTCGAGCCCGAGGCGGGTTGAGCGGGAGCTGCGGCGCCACGTTTCCCAAGGGCGTGCAGCGAAGGGTCCGCGCGACCCGGCCAGCGTGGCGCGCGCCGGCCGCCGGGGGCCGCCGCGGCGCGTGCCGGCTGCGGGCGAGCGGTGATACGATGGAGCCACGGCCGGCTGCAAAGCCCGCCCAAGACGAGCAATTGGCAACCGATGCGGAGGACGCATGACCGCAGGCAAGCCGGTCATCCTGGTGGTCGAGGACGAGCCCGCCATGCGCAAGGGGCTCGCCCACAACCTGCAGTACGAGGGCTTCGAGGTGCGCGCGGCCTCCGACGGCGACGCTGGGCTCGCTGCCGCGCGCGCGGGCGGCGTCGACCTGGTGATCCTCGACGTGATGCTGCCCCGCGCGGATGGCTTCGAGGTGCTGCGGCGCCTGCGCGGCGATGGGTTCATGGCGCCGGTGCTGCTGCTCACGGCCAAGGGGCTCGAGGCGGACAAGCTCAAGGGCTTCAAGCTCGGGGCGGACGACTACATCACCAAGCCCTTCAGCGTGCAGGAGTTGATCGCTCGTGTGCGGGCCGTGCTGCGCCGCGCCGCCTCCGGTCGCCCCGCGGCATCGCCCGACCGCTTCGCTTTCCGCGACATCGAGGTGGACTTCACCGCCATGGAGGTGCGCAAGGAGGGCCGGTTGCTGGAGTTCTCCCTCAAGGAGCTGGAGATGCTGCGGCTGCTCATCCAGCGCAAGGGGCAGCCGGTCACGCGCGAGGAGATGCTGAATGTGATCTGGGGCTACGAGCCGGGGGCCATGCCGACGACGCGCACCGTCGACACGCACATCGCCCGCATCCGCAGCAAGCTGGGCGACAGCGGCGGGTGTGACTTCATCAAGACCATCCACAAGGTCGGCTACAAGTTCCAGGACGGGGGCTAGGAGCGCGGCGCAGGCGCCTGTCGCCGCCCGCAGGCGGCGGATGCTGCACGCTCGCTCGGAGAGGGTCCAAGGCGCGGACAAAGGCGACGGCCGCGCCAGCGCAGCCAAAGGGGATCGGCATGGAGAGCGGGCTGACGGACAGGGTCGTTTTCATCACCGGCGCCTCGGGCGGGATCGGGCGCGCCGTGGCCGAGGCGTTCGCGGCCGAAGGGGCGCTGTTGGCGCTGCAGGGGAAGCGGCAGCTGAAGTCGCTCGAGGACTTCGTGCTCCAGAAGGGGTGGAGCGAGCGTGCGCTGGTGCTGCCGGCCGACGTGACGCGGCCCGACGAGATCGGCGCGGCGATGGACACGGCCGCCGCGCGGTGGGGTCGCGTGGACGTCTGCGTCGCCAACGCGGGCGTATGGCCGGCGGAGGACCGGCCGCTGCATGAAGTTCCGGTCGAGCGCCTGCGGGCCACCGTGGAGACCAACCTTTTGGGTGCGGCGTGGACCGCACGCGCATTCATGGCGGCACTGGCACGCACGGGCCCGCGCAGGGAGGGCGGCGCGTCGATCGTCTTCACCGGCTCGACGGCCGGCCGCTTCGGTGAGCGCGACCACTGCGACTACGCCTTGTCCAAGGCGGGCCTCCACGGGCTGATGCGCTCGCTCAAGAACGAGATCGTGCGCCTGGATCCGTACGCGCGCGTGAACCTCGTCGAGCCAGGCTGGACTGTGACGCACATGGCGCGCCCCGCCCTGCGGGATTCAGCGGTCGTCAAGCGCGTCGTACGCACCATGCCGCTGCGCCAGCTGGCGCGCGCCAAGGACATCGCGCACGCGATCGTGTTCCTGTCGTCCCCGCTGCTCGCCCGACACATCAGCGGCGAGGTGATCACAGTCGCCGGTGGCATGGAAGGGCGGCTGCTCTGGGGTGAGGAGCAACTGGACGTGAAAGAGATCCACCGCAGGCTGGACGAGGATTGACACGGCGCCCGCCCGCGCGGGATTGGGCGAATGCCAGCACACGACGTAAAGAGGCGCTCTGGCGTTCGCTTGTTGGGTGGGATGCCCGCATGGCAGTGCGCACCCGGGCGAGCCGGCGCGCCGCGCGATCAGCCGGGCAGCCGCACGCGGAACGTGGTGCCTGAGGCGGCATCCGAGGTGAAGGACACGCGTCCCCCCAGATACCGCTCGGTCAGGAGGCGGACGCTGTAGGTACCGATTCCCCGGCCATCCCCATCCTTCGTGGAGAAGGATCGCTGGAAGACCTGGGCCTTGGCCGCCTCGGGCATCTCCGCGTCGTTGTGCACCTCGAACACGGGCGGAGCGTTCTGCGCCAGTGTCATCGTGACGGCCTGGCCCGGCCTGGACGCTTCAAGGGCATTCACCACGAGATTGCCGAGCACTCGCCTGAGAAGCACCGGATCCGCGCGCAGCTCTGCAGATCCGTCACAACAGACCGTGATCAGCTTGCCCTCCGCGCTCGGGTGGTTCCCATAGAGGGTCCGCAGGGAGTCGAGGAGCGCTCGGACGTGGATCTCCGCGGGCCGCACGGCGAGATCGCCGCGCTCGGCCTCCATGAGCTCGCGATGGGCCTGGATCTCCTCCATGAGCTGGGACGAAAGTTGCTGCGCGCGCAGCCGCAACTGCGCGGCCTCTTGCGGCGGGAGATCGGGCCAGATCTCGAGAATGCCCTTGATCCCGCCCACCGTATTGAGCGCGTCGTGGAAGAACAGTCGCTCGAGCACCTGGCGCCGCTTCGCGGCGCTCACATCCGCGGCCACGATGAACAGATAGCCTTCGTCCGCGAGCACGAGCGGGCTCGACCGCACCTTCAGGTCGAGCGCGCTGGGCTTTGGGCCTCCGACGGTGCTGATCCGGCACTCCTGCGTGGCGGGCCGGCGGCTGAGCTCGCAAACTGACATCGACAGGGCTGCGCCGCAGTAGCAGCAGTCCGCGCCCGTGCCGCAGCCCTGCGGCGCGTCGTTGGCGTGGATGCAGTTCAGCGCTTCACCGAAGCGCATCCCCAGCAAGCCATCACGGCTGCGCCCGGCGGCCTTCGCGAACGACTCGTTTGCCAGCACGATCTGCCGGCTCGCGTTGAGCACCGCCACCGGATCGGGGTAGGCGTCGAGAGACTCCGCCAGGCAGGGCACGGCCGCCAGCTCGTCGCACTGGCGGGCGAGCTCGGCCACGGAAACACGTGGGGCTGCCGGGCCGAAGTCTGCCGATGTCAGCGCCATCGTCCAACCTCTACGGCGGGATGCTCGAGCAACCGGTGTGCCCGCGTGGTCTCACGCGCGCTGGCGACGCGGACTCTGGATCTGTGACATCGTGGGGGTCGGGATGCGCCGCTGTGGCCTCTGGCCCCGCCGGCCACGGACCGCCGCCCCCGACGAAACCCCACGCCCTCCCCGCACGTAGGAGGCCCGTGGTGACGCACGGCGGACGGCTGCCCTGGCAAGCCGCCCTTGCGACCGCCCATCCGACCGCCAGCCCGGCCGCGCGCCCGGCCCCCTGTCCGGCCGTCCCCACGGGAGGTGTACCGATGAAGCGTTGGATCGTCTTCGCCTCGATTTTGGTCGCGGTCGCATCCGGCCTGTTCTTCACCCGCCAGAGCAAGCTCCACGCGGAGCAGGTTCCGCAGACGGTCACCGTGCAGCGCGGAGGGATCGTCCAGGAAGCCCTGGCGATCGGCAACGTGGTCCCCGAGCAGGAGATCTCCGTGAAGTCGAAGATCCCGGGGATCGTGGACAAGGTCCACGTCGCCGTCGGTGACCGCGTCCGCGAGGGCGATCCCCTGATCGACATTCGGCCCGACCCGACCCCGCTCGAGAAGACCGAGGGCCAGCGCAATCTCGAGCTGGCCCGCGTCACCGAAGAGGGGGCGCAACGGGAGCTCGACCGTGCCGAGGAGATGGCCAAGCGCGGGATCCTCTCCGACAAGGAGCTGCAGGACGCACGGCGCGCCCACGACTCGGCGCGGTTGCGCGCGCAGCTCGAGCAGGAGCGTCTCGACCTGCTCAAGGACGGGCGCGCCCACCTGGAGGGCGGCGAGCTGAGCAACCAGATCCGCTCGCCGGTGACCGGCACCGTGCTCACCCTCGAGGTGCACCCGGGCGATCCGGTCGTACCCCTCACGTCGTACCAGGCAGGCACGGTTCTCATCACCCTCGCAGACATGGGCAAGCTAATCTTCCGCGGCACGGTCGACGAGGTCGATGTCGGCAAGCTCACGATCGGCCAACCCGCCCACTTCACGGTCGGCGCGATCCCCAACGCCGACGTGCGCGGCACGCTGCGCCGCATCTCTCCCAAAGCGCGCAAGCAGGACTCGGCCACCCTGTTCGACATCGAAGCCGAGATCGGCGAAGCGGGGCAGAACGTCCTGCGCGCCGGCTATTCCGCCAACGCGAAGATCGCGATCGCGCGCGCCGACAGCGTGTTGGTCGTGCCCGAGCGGGTCGTCCACTACGAGAACGGCAAGGCCACAGTCCGCCTCCCCGGCAAGAAAGGGAAGCCCGAGCCGCGCGAGATCGTGACCGGGCTCTCCGACGGGCTATCGGTGGAGGTCAAGCAGGGCCTGATCGAGGGGGACGTGGTCCTCGAGCCGCCGCGCAGCACGCTCGCGAAGAAGTAGCCTCGCGAAGACGGACAGGTGGTCCCGCGAATCAGGCAGACGCAGATCCGCAGAGACGAAGACCACGCCCCGCGAAGAAGCAACGCCATGCAGCTTCGGATCGTCCTCGCCCAGTTTTGGCGCGACATGAAGGCCCAGCGCCTGCGCACCGGGCTCACCCTGTTCGGGCTGGGCTGGGGGACCTTCTGCGTGATCATCCTGCTGAGCTTCGGCGAAGGGCTCAGCCGCAAGCAGATGGACACGATGGCCGGGCTGGGGGAGAGGATCATCCTGATCTGGGGCTCGCGCACGTCGATCCCGTATGAAGGACTTCCCCGCGGTCGCTACATCCGCCTGGAGGACGCAGACGCTGACGCGATCGCGCGCCTCGTCCCGGGCGTCGCGCGGGCGAGCCCCGAATACGGCCACAGCGCGACCTTGAAGGGGCCCCGGGGCGAGACGTCGGTCAATCTCTCCGGAGTGCGTCCCGGGTTTGGTGCGATGCGCCGTATCGTCGCGGAGGCCGGCGGCCGCTTCCTGGACGAGCCGGACGAACGCGATCGCCGCCGGGTGTGCTTTCTGGGCACTGAGGTCCGCCACGACCTGTTCGGCGACGAGCCTGCGGTGGGCCGCACGCTGGAGATCTCGGGCATCCCTTTCGTCGTCGTGGGCACGATGGTCGAGAAGAAGCAGGACAGCAACTACAACGGCCCGGACGTCCGGAAGGTCTTCATCCCCTCCTCGGTGATGCAGGCGTCGCTCGGCGAGCGCTATCCCGACAACCTCGTGGTCGAGGTGAGCCGGGATGCCAAGAGCAGCGACGTGACGGCGGACATTTTCCGCGTGCTGGGACAGATCCACCACTTCGACGGATCCGACCACGAAGCCCTGATGGACTGGGACGTCGGCGAGATGCTGGCGATGTTCTCGACGGTGTTCGTCGGCTTCCAGGCCTTCCTGGGATTGTTGGGCATCTTGACGCTGGCGGTCGCGGGGATCGGGGTCGCGAACATTATGAGCATGGTGGTCGAGGACCGCACCACGCAGATCGGCATCGCCATGGCCCTGGGCGCCCGCCGCGGGTGGATCCTGGGGCAGGTCCTGCTGGAGACGCTGCTGGTGACTGTGGTGGGCGGCGGTCTGGGCGTGCTGCTGGCCAGCGGTGCGGTCAGCGCGAGCCGCTATCTGCCCATCAATGAGGAGATGGGCACGCCGATCTTCTCGTGGCACACGGCCGCGCTGACGGCCGGGCTGCTCGGGTTGATCGGGGTGGTGGCCGGGATGGGTCCCGCGCGGCGCGCGGCCTACCTGAACCCGGCCGAGGCGTTGAGGAGCTAGCTGCCATGAGACCGTGGATGCAAGGCCTCGCGATGATGTGGCGCTTCCTCGGACGGGGCCGGTCGCGGCCCGCCTCGATCCTGCTGGCCGTCGCCTGGGGGACGCTCTCGATGATGCTTCTGCTCGGGTTCGGGGAGGGCCTGAAGCTGCAGATGATGAAGGGGCGCGCGGGGCTCGGCACCACTCCGGTGATCCTGTGGGCCGGGACCACGACCCGACCCTGGCAAGGGATGAAGCCGGGGCGCAATGTGCGCTTCACCGAGGAGGATGTCACCGCGCTGCGGCGCGAGGTGGCCGAAATCGACCAGCTCGCCGGGGAGGCCAGCCGCTGGGCGGTCGACCTGCGCTGGGGAAGTCGCTCGGTCTCGGCCCACCTGACCGGGGTGATGCCCTGCTTCGAGACGATGCGGGCCCACTATCCTCAGCCCGGGGGACGTTTCCTGAGCGACGTCGATCAGGCGCAGGGGCGACGGGTCCTCTTCGTCGGTCCCAAGCTGAAGGACCGGCTGTTCGGCCCCGCCGATCCGATCGGCCAGACGGTTTTCGTGCGCGGCGTGCCGTTCACGGCGATCGGGGTGATGATCGACAAGCAGCAGAACGGGATGTACGGCGGCCCGGACATCGACAAGGCCGCGATCCCGCTCTCCGCCTTCGAGTCGATCTTCGGCAAGCAGCCCTACAACAACATCCTCTACACCGCCGCGCGGGGGCTGGCGCCCAAAGCGGTCGAGGCGAAGGTGCGCGAGGTCTTCGCCCGGCGCTACCGATTCGATCCCCAGGACGAGGGCGCCCTCCACTTCTGGGACACTGCTGAGAACGACATCGAGGCCAAGAAGATCATGACCGGGATCCAGACGTTTCTGGGAATCGTCGGGGCAATGACGCTGCTCGTCGCCGGCGTCGGCCTGGCGAACATGCTGTTCGTGATGGTGCACCGCCGCACCCGCGAGATCGGGTTGCAGATGGCCATCGGCGCACAGCGGTCGGCGGTGAGCACGCAAATCGTCGGCGAGTCGCTCATCCTCGCCGGGCTCGGCGGGTACCTCGGCATCGGGTTCGCCCTGCTGCTGGTCGAGATCGTCCAGCGGATCCCCATCCAGAGCGAGGCCCTGCAATTCCTGGGCAAGCCGACCCTTTCGCTCCCGCTGGGGATGGTCACGGTCGTCGTCCTGGTCGGGATTGGCTGCTTGGCCGGCTCGCTGCCCGCGCGCCGGGCCGTGCGTTTGGATCCCGTGGAGGCTTTGCGCCATGAGTGAGCAGACGACCCCCGTCCTCCAGATGGACAAGGTCACGAAGGTCTACGCGAGCGGACAGATCACCTTGACGGCGCTGTCCGACGTCGACCTGACGATCCGCTCCCACGAGATGGTCGCCGTGATCGGGGCCTCGGGATCCGGCAAATCGACCCTGATGAACCTGATGGGCTGTCTCGACACGCCCAGCCGCGGCCGCTACGACTTCGGCGGACGGGACATCGCGGGCCTGACGCCCACCGAGCTGGCCATCCTGCGCAACCGCTCGATCGGCTTCGTGTTCCAGTCGTTCCACCTGCTCCCCTACGCCACGGCGCGCGAGAACGTCGAGATGCCGTTGCTCTTCGCCGGGCAGCCGGCGCGCAAGCGCCGGGAGCGGGCGCTAGAGATGCTGGACAAGGTGGGCCTGTCGCAACGGGCCGAGCACCTGCCCACGCAGCTCTCCGGCGGTGAGATGCAGCGTGTGGCGGTGGCGCGTGCGCTCGCCAATGACCCCAAGGTGATCCTCGCCGACGAGCCGACCGGGAACCTGGACAGCCGGACCGGGCGCGGCATCCTCGACCTGTTCACGCGCATCTGGCAGGACGGTGGGACGATCGTCCTGATCACGCACGATATGCGTCTCGCCCGGAACTGCTCCCGGATCCTGAAGCTCGAGGACGGTCGAATCGTCCACGACGGCAGGGAGATCCCGGCGGACGAGGAAGCCGCCGCCGAGGCCGCTGGCGGTGTGTAGGACGAGCCCGGCGCCGGGGGGTCAGCCCCCGGGAGCGCCCCGCGGCGCCGGAACGATCGCATCCAGCGGGATCCCTGCCTCGCGCTCCGTTGCTACGACTTGGCGCGCTCGAAGTGGAACGTCACGGGCATGTCCTTGCCCGCGTCGTGGAGGGTCCACACCTGGCTGAAATGGGTGGGGTCATCGAACGAGACGACCAGCTTGTGCATGTGTGTGTCGTCCTTGCTGGCCATGTTGGAGGCGTCCACGAACGTGAAGGTTAGAGCCTTCGCGTCCGCGCCCGCCGTCTCGCAACGCATCCGTGGCTGGTTCCCCGCGGAGCAGTAGTGCGTCATCATGAGATGCGTGCCGTCCATGTGATACATGGTCACCATCTCGCCGCCGTCGGGGGTCGTGAGGGTCTCCTCGATGCAGCTGCCCGCGGCGGTGAGCTTGTACGACGACCGGACGGGCTTCCCGTCGGGGCTGGTCGCCTGCCAGTCGCCCAGCAGCGCCTTGAGCTTGGTGAATCCAGGATCGGGCGTCGCCGCGGGTTTCATCTCGCCCGCGCGCACGGGCAGCGCCAGCACCAGCGCCAGCACCAGCGGCAGCGCCAGGACCAGCGCCAGCACGGCGCGCGGGATGGCGGTACAGATCTTCATAGTTCGTTTCCTCCTCGTGTCAGGGGGTGGTCAGACGGACATCCGCTTTCCGGCGTGGCCCCAGGCAACCGGGCCCTTGCAGGGTGAGGCTTGACCGGCACCTGCCAGCGGCGCGCGTACCCCGCGCGCTCCACCCGGTCGCTACCGCGGAATCGGCTCCTTGCGACCCCAGGCCCTGTTGGGCCGCGGGCCCAGCCTGAACTCGACCGTTCCGCCGTCGCGCAGCGCGTCGTACGCCAGGTACGGCTTCTCCCACACCGCGCCGTTCAACCGCACAGACTGCACGTAGACATTCTCGTCGGACAAGCCGTGGGCCGTCATGGTGAACGTCCGGCCATTGGAGAGGTGCAGGACTGCCTTGCGCAGCGCCGGGCTGCCGATGACATAGACGTTGCTCCCGGGGCACACCGGGTAGAA
Source organism: Candidatus Krumholzibacteriia bacterium (assembly GCA_041484665.1). GTDB lineage: Bacteria > Krumholzibacteriota > Krumholzibacteriia > JAJRXK01 > JAJRXK01 > JBGPIA01. The sequence goes on along the minus strand of JBGPIA010000007.1, from coordinate 62,341 downwards.
GCCCATCACGCTGAAAAGGTACCACGCCGCCATCTGCCCGCAATCGTCGTTGCCGCACAGGGAATTGGGCCTGTTCCCGTACTGGGTCCTCACAATCTCATGCACCAGCTTCTGCGTCTTCCACGGCTGATCCGCATACGGGTACAGATAGGCGATGTGGTGACTCGGCTCGTTGCCGTGCCAGTACTCCCCGATCCTCCCCTGGATGTCATCGACCCCCTGCATGCTGTCGCCCGCGGTCACCACGAAAAGCGAATCCAGCTTTTGCGTGAAGCGCTCCTTGCCGCCCAGCAGCTCGATCAGCCCGGGCACGTCGTGGGGGACGTACCAGCTGTACTGCCAGCTCGTCCCCTCGGTGAAGTCGCCGCCCTCCACGTAGCGGTGCGGATCGAAAGGGGTGCGCCATGTGCCCGCCGAATCCCTGCCCCGCATCAACCCGTGCGTCCGATCGAACAGGTTCCTGTAGCTGCCGGCGCGCTTCGTGAACTCGTCGTAGTCCGCGTGTTGCCCGAGCGCCTTCGCCATCACCGCCACGCAGTAGTCATCGTATGCGTACTCCAGGGTCTTCGAGACCGACTCGTTCTCCTTGTCGAAGGGCACCCACCCCAGCTTGGCGTAGGTCGCCACGTTGTCGTAGTTGGGATTTCGCGCGGTGGTCTTGATGGCCTCGTACGCGCGCAGGGGATCGAAGCCTCTGACGCCCTTCATGTAGGCGTCGACGATGACCGGAACCGCGTGATATCCGATCATGCACCACGTCTCGTTGGCCTGTAGGGACCAGACGGGTAGCAGGTGCTCCACGCTCTGATCGTAGTGGGCGAGCATCGAGTTGATCATATCGGCATCCCGCTCCGGCTGGATCAGGGCGAACAGCGGGTGCGTGGCACGGTAGGTGTCCCACAGCGAGAAGACGGCATAATTCGTGAAGGAGTCCGCGCGGTGGAGGTTCTGGTCCAGCCCGCGATACTCCTGCGTGACGTCTTCGAACAGGCTGGGCGCCAGGAAGGCGTGGTAGAGCGACGTGTAGAACGTCTCCATGTCGGTCGCCGAGCCTTCGATCTCGATCTTGCCGAGCTCCCGGTTCCAGTTGTCCCTGGTCTGCTGTCTCACCCGCTCGAAGTCCCAGCCAGGGATCTCCGCGTCTAGGTTGCGCAGGGCATTGGTCGCGCTCACCGCCGAGATGCCGACTTTGACGGCGAGCGGCTCGTGCGCCCGCGTCCGGTAGAGCGCAACGAACTGCAGGCTCTTGCCGGCCGCCTCGGCGCGGCTTCGGAATCGAAAGCCATCGTACTGGACGGGCTTGCCATCCTTCACGATCAGGTAGCCGGCAAACGGACGCGCGTAGCGCGCGGCGAAGAAGACGTAGCGCTCCTTGGCCCAGCCGTTGACCAGGTGGAAGCCGGTGATCGTGGAGTCGTTCTCGACGCGCAGGTCCGACCACACCACGGGCCAGCGCAGCACGTGCGCGAGATCGGTGAGGATGCACGCGCTGTCGGCCGCCGGAAACGTGAAGCGCAGCATGCCGGCACGCTCGGCGGTGGTGAGCTCCACCTCAACTGCGGACTTGCGCAGCCTCACGCGGTAATATCCCGGCGAGCAGGCCTCGTCCTCGTGCAGGTATGTCGCGCGGTATCCCGAGTCCGGGTGCGCCTTGCCCCCGGCAACGAAGCGGGGCGTTCCGACCATGGGCATGAAGAGGATGTCGCCCAGGTCGGGAATGCCCGTTCCACTCAAATGCGTCAGGCTGAATCCGATGATCGAGCTGTCGGCGTACTCGTATCCGGAGGCCGTCTCCCAGAGCCACTGCTCCGTGTCGGGGCTCAGTTGCATCATGCCGAATGGCGCAACCGCTCCCGGGTAGGTGTTCCCTTCACCCTGCGTGCCCACGAGCGGGCGGACGTAATCGACCGGTGAAGGCTGCGTCGCGGCCGGGTTGTCACGCGTTGCTGGCGCGCCGGCGAACGCCAGGGTCGCCGCGCTTGCGAGCAACAGCAGACGCATGAGAGAGAGACGCATGGACGAGGTCGGGGGCTGACGCTCTTGCAAGGACGTCCTCCGCAGGCCGGGAGCCAAAGCTCGCGGGCGAGGCCTTTGCAAATGTGGCCGACCGCGGCACGAAGATCCACGAGTTCTTGTTCTTTGCCGATCAGGCATCGGACCGGCCGGAGGTCCTGGTTTCGCGGTACGAGCGGGCGAGGCGCACAGCGCTCGATCCCTTGCGCCGCAACGAGCCGACCGGCACCTTGTCGGCTGACGTCGAGGGATCGCCCCACGTTGCGCAGCGCTCGAAAGGACTTCCCATGGAATGCGCAGAACAACCGGTGAGCGCCGATCTCCCGCTGCCTGGGGCGTGCTGCTCCCGTCGGCAGTTCCTGCTCGGCCTGGCGGTGACGGCTGCCGCCGGGTCCCTTGCCGGGGCGATCCTGGCCGCGTGCGGAGGAAGCCCCACTGCTCCCTCGCCCCCCCGCACCGGCACCGTGAGCATCAACTTGGACGATCCCGCCTATGCGGCTCTGGGAACGGTCGGTGGAAGCGTGAAGGTCGCCTGGCCCAACGACCATCCCGTCATCGTGCGCCGCATCTCCGGGGGTGGTTACGAAGCCCTCTCATCGACGTGTCCCCATGCCGGCTGCGAGGTGGGTTTGCCGGCGAACGGCGTCATTTCCTGCCCTTGCCACGGCTCCCGGTTCGACTCCGACGGCCAGCTGCTCGCGGGGCCGGCGAGCAGCAATCTGTTCCCCGCGACGGTGACACTCTCCGGCCGACAGCTCACCATTGCGTTCGCGTAGCTGAACGAATCACGCCGTGCGCAGCGCGTGATGAGTTGGCTTGGCGCGCCACGCACGGGCGCGCGCGCGGGCGCCCGTCTGTGCGCGCGGGCGCGGCCGGGCGCTAAGGCGCGCGGCGGGATCGCGCCGTTGCGGGATTCCCCCGCCGTCATTCAATGCGGGCTGCGTTCACGCAGTCGCGCTAGACTCCCCGTCGCTGGAGTGACCGGGTTGCGGGGGGCTCTAGATCCCCGACCCGCCGCCGCCGCGTGGGAGCGATCCACGGCGCGTGGGGAGATCCGCGGGCGAAGGGGAGACGGACGTGTGCGGGATCGCGGGGGAGGTGCGGTTCGGTGGCGTGGCGGACGCGGCCGCCGTCGGCGGGATGGTCGCGGCCATCCTCCATCGTGGGCCGGACCACCAGGCGGTGCAGGGCTTCGGGGAGGCTGCGCTCGGGCACGCACGGTTGTCGGTCATCGACCTCGATCCGCGCAGCCACCAGCCCATGGTCGATCCAGCGACCGGGCAGGCCATCGTCTTCAACGGCGAGATCTACAACTTCCAGGAGCTGCGGTCGTTTCTGGAGAAGGATGGCATGGCCTTCCGCACCGCGGGTGATACCGAGGTGCTGCTCGCGCTGTACCGCTCCCGCGGCCCGCGCTGCCTCGAGCTGCTGCGCGGGATGTTCGCGCTGGCGATCTGGGACCCCGCGCGGCACGAGCTCTTCCTGGCCCGCGACCGCCTTGGCAAGAAGCCGCTGGTCTACGCCCAGACGCCCACAGGCTTCGTCTTCGCGTCGGAGATACGCGCGCTCGCTTCCCACCCGGCCGTATCCGGGGAGATCGACCCCGTCGCGCTGGATCTCTATCTGAGCCTGCAGTACGTCCCCGCGCCGCGCACCATCTACACGGCGATCCGCAAGCTTCCGCCAGCGCACTGGGCGGTGCTGGAGGGGTCCGGGCTGCGGTTGCAGCGCTACTGGACGCTGGACTTCCGCGCCAAGCAGCCCATTGCCGAGCCGGAAGCCCTGGAGGCGCTGGAGGCGGAGCTCACGCAGGCCGTACGGCTGCGGATGATCAGCGATGTGCCTCTCGGCGTCCTCCTCAGCGGCGGCGTGGATTCCAGCCTGGTCGCGGCGGTGATGGCCAAGCTCGCCGACCGGCCGGTCCGGACCTTCTCACTTGGGTTCAGCGAAGCGGCCTACAACGAGCTGCCGTACGCGAGCGCGGTGGCGGCGCATCTCGGCTCGCAGCACGAGGAGGAGGTCGTCCGTCCGGACGTGGCGGACATGCTGCCTTTCGTGGTGAACCAGTATGGCGAGCCCTTCGCGGACAACTCGGCGCCGCCGACCTTCTGGGTCAGCCGCATGGCGCGCCGCGGTGTGACCGTGGCGCTCACCGGAGATGGCGGTGACGAGCTGCTGGGTGGTTACACCCACTACCGGCGCTCGAGGCTGGCCGTGCTGGCCGGACGAGCTCATCTTCCGCGGCCGGCCGCCCAGGCCGCGCGGCTGGAACGCCAGCTCGACGGGACCGGGCCATGGGGCAAGCTGCAGCGACACTGGCTGTATCGCTACGTGTACCCCGAGATGAAACCGCTCTTCCGTCCGGAGTACTTCCAGGGCCAAGCAAAGGCGGCGCTCTGGCGGCCGGGCAGGCCCCAGGAGCTCGCCGCATCCACCGCCCGCTGGCGGCAGGAGCTCATCGACGAGTCCTTCCGCCATGCGGACGATCCTTACGAGCGCATGCTGTGGATCGACAGCAACGCCTATCTGCCGGGCGACGTGCTCTTCAAGGTGGACATCGCTTCCATGGCCTACGGCCTCGAGGTGCGTTGCCCGCTCCTGGATCACAAGCTGATCGAGCTGTGCGCCCGCCTTCCCGTGGCGGTGAAATCCCGGACCGGGGTGTCCAAACATCTCTTGAAAGCACTGGCGCTGCGCTACCTGCCGCGTGAGGCGATCCTGCGGCGCAAGCAGGGCTTCTCGACCCCCGTCGGGGCATGGCTGAAAGGGCCGCTGCTGCCGATGCTGCGCGAGTCATTCGCTGCGGCCGGCGATCTCTTCGCAGAGCACTTCCGCACCGAGACGATCGAGCGCCTGGTCCGCGAGCACGCCGGCGGCCGCGCCAATCACGGTTCCAAGCTGTGGACGCTGCTCTGCCTGGCCCTGTGGTGGCGAGGGCGGAAGGGGTAGGCTCGCGCGCATCGCCCGCGCTGACCTTCAGCCTGGCCCCGCAGATCTCACCGCTCCTGCTGAGCCGGGCGCGCCGTGAAGACCCCGATGCTCGCCAAGATCCCGCGTGCTCCGAGATCCCAGTGCTCACGGTAACCCTGGCGCTCCCGGCGCCAACGCTCCCTCCAGGAACGTCCGCACCTTCGCCTGGTACTCCTCCCGGCGCAGGAACCCTCCCTCGTTGTGCCCCGCGTCGGTTTGCAGGAAGACCTTCGGCTCGACCGCCGCTTCGTACACCGCCCGCCCCTGCGCGAATGGCACGACCTCGTCCTGTGGGCTGTGGATGACGAGCAGGGGCGCACGCAGGCGGCCGGCCTTGGCGCGGTTGTCGTAGCGTAGCCGCGCCAACAGCCGCACGGGCAGGAACGGGTACGCTCTCGCGCCGATGTCGCGCAGCGACGTGAAGGGGCTTTCGAGGATCACTGCCGCGACCCCACGGCGCAGCGCCAACTCGGCCGCCACCGCCGCTCCCAGCGACTCACCGTAGACGATCACGCTTTGCGCCGTGAAGCCGGCCTGTTGCACCAGGTGGTCGTAGGCGGCCTCCGCGTCCCGATAGGTGCCTTCTTCGCTGGGTGATCCCTCGCTGCGACCGTAGCCGCGGTAGTCCAGCAGCAGCACGGACAGCCCCATGGCGAGGAAGGCGCGGGCCGCGGGCAGGCGCTGCGCGATCGAGCCCGCATTGCCGTGGCAGACCAGCACGACGCCGCGGGCGTGCGCTGCTGGCAGCAGCCAACCGTGGACCCGCACGCGGTCGCTCGTTGTGAGCGTCAGGTCCTCGAAGCGCATCCCGGCGTCGGCCGGCGTCGTGCCGCCGGGCGGCCCCGGGAAGTAGACCAGGCGCTTCTGCAGCAGGAAGGCCGCCAGGCAGGCCGCTGCGTACAGCAGGGCGAGGACGAGGATAATCTGCAGCACGACGCGCGTCATTCCCGCGGAGGTCCCGTCCCGGGGGGCGCTTCGGCTGGGGCCGGCGCGCGTGTGGGGAGGCTCACTCCGCCGCGGCTCGCCTCGCAAGGCAGCTCACGCCGCCGCCGGTCCGGCCGGGTACTTCTCGAACAGAGCAACCGTCTCCACGTGGAAGGTGTGAGGGAACAGGTCCACCGGCACGGCGCGGCGCAGGGGGTATCCCGCCTTGGCCAGGCAGCTGGCGTCGCGGGCCAGCGAGGCCGCATCGCAGGAGACCAGCACCAGGCGCCGTGGCCGCATGGCCGCCAGCCGCCCGACGTTGCGCGACCCCAGTCCCTCGCGGGGCGGATCGGCCACGATGAGGTCCACGCGCTTGGGCAGCTGCGAATCCGAGTCCTCCAGCGAGACGCCCACGACGTGGATCGGCAGGCCCTTGATGTGAACGCGCAGGTCGCGGATGGCGGCGGGATTGTTTTCGACCGAGAACACGCGCCCCGCCCTGCGCGCGAGCGGCACGCTGAACAGTCCCACGCCTGCGTATGCGTCCAGCACGGAGTCCTCCGGCGTCGGCTGCAACATCTCCAGAACCAACTCCACCAGCACCTCAGCGCCTTCGGTGTTGGCCTGGAAGAAGGCCTTGCTGCTGATGCGGAAGCGCTCGGTGCCGATCATCTCGGTCACCTCGCCCTCGCCGGCGGGGTGCAGGGCGATTCCGTGCTCGCGCGCAGCGCTGACGGCCAAAGCAGACGGCTCGCCGCCCACCAGCGCCAAGCGCTGCCCCGTGCGCGTGCCTACGCGCAGCTCGACCTTCGTGGCTCCTTGCATCGCCGGCAGCGCCTCATGCCACTCGCGCAGCAGCGGATGCAGCAGGAGGCAGCGATCGATCGGGACGCGCTCGAGGGTCCCCGGAGCGTGGAAGCACGCGCGGCCGAAGGCGTCGATGGCGAAGGTGGCGTGGTTGCGGTAGCCGAAGCCGTCCGTTGATCCAACCGCGCGCGTGGGCTCGGTCAGCGCGTCCAAGTCGACTCCCGAGCGGCTCGCGGCAGCGGGGTCGTGCCGATCCGAGGCGGCGCCAGCGCTGCCAGCGGCGCCCGAGTTGTCATCGCCGCCGGGGCTGGCCGCGGCGACCGCGATGCCGGTCGCGTTCGCGGGACCCGCCAGCCCGCCGAGGTGCCGCAGCTGTCCCAGCACGATCTCGCGCTTGAGGGCACGCTGGCGCGGCAACGCAATGTGCTGCCACTGGCAGCCTCCGCAGCGGCCGAAGTGGGGGCAGGGTGCGGCCACGCGGTCGGGGCTGGGGTGGAGCACCTCCCCGAGCTTGGCGCGGGCCCAGCGGGGCTTCGATTCCGCGATCCGGACCCGAACGGTTTCGCCAGGCACGCCGCCCGCAACGAACACCGCGCGGCCGTCGGGCAGCCGGCCGACGGCCTCGCCGCCGTGGGCCATGCCGTGGAGGACCACGGTCTCCGTGCCGGCGGGGGCAACCCCTGCGGGCTGCAAGGCAGGCGCGACCGGGGCGTGGTTCTTGCCAAGCTCGTTCATGGGCCCAATGTAGGCGCGCGCTCCACACTTGCCCACCCCCGGCACGCTAGGCAGGACGGCGACAATTGCTTTAGAATCCTGGGGTTTTCGGACCGGGGCGCGCGCCGCCTGCCGCGCTGGCCTTCGCAGACCCCGCTCGACGCCCCACCGGGCAGGGGCGAGCTCCCGGGCGGCGTCGGGGCGCTGTTGAGAACGATGAGCACGACCCCATCCTCCACCGTCTCGACCCAACGCCCCCGGCCCGCCGCGGTCGGCGAGGGCGCGCAGGCCGCCGACCCGGGCGTCAGCGTCATCATCCCTGCATTCAACGAGGCGGACGGGGTCGGCGTCGTGGTGCGCACGGTCATCGGGCAGCTCGAGCAGCTGGGGCGCCCGTTCGAGGTGATCGTGGTCGACGACTGCAGCGTGGACGGCACGGGCGACATCGCCCGCGCCGCGGGAGCGCGCGTCATCACCCACCCGCGCAACAAGGGCTACGGCGGCAGCCTCAAGGACGGCGTGCGCTCCGCCCGGCACCCGCTCGTGCTGTTCTACGACGCCGACGGGCAGTTCAACGCCGGTGACATCCGTACCATGCTCTCGTTCATCCCCGAGTACGACATGGCCACCGGCTGGCGGGACAGCCGCAGCCACGTGCCGCGCGACCGGGTGATCGGCAAGCAGGTGCTGGCGATGGTCGCCAACTACCTCGCGCGCCAGCGCATCCCCGACCTCAACTGCGGCTTCCGCGCCATCAAGCGTGACGTGCTCATGCGCTACATCCACCTGTTGCCCGACGGATTCTCGGCCAGCACGACCACGACCCTGCTCTTCCTCAAGCAGGGGCACGCCGTGAAGTTCGTGCCCACGGTGATCGAGGCGCGCGTGGGCCAGAGCACCGTGAAGCCGTTCAAGGACGGCGCGCGCACGGTGCTCTTGATCCTGCGGCTGATCACGCTGCTGGACCCCTTCCGGGTGTTCTTCCCGACCAGCGCGGTGCTGGCGGCGCTGGGCGTGGTGTGGGGAATCCCGTTCCTGCTGAGCGGGCGCGGGCTGTCCGTGGGCGCATTGTTCCTGCTGGTGTCGGCACTGATCATCTTCTTCTTCGGGCTGCTCACCGACCAGGTCGCGGCCATGCGACGCGATCAGGCCACGTTCCACTGGGAAGACAGCAACCTTTGAGGCGCCAGGCGCCCCTGTTGAGCCATGTGCGGCATCGCCGGATTCTTCCATCAGCAGCGCGGACCGCAGCCCAATGCGGCCGTGTTGCGCGCCATGTGCGACGCCATCGTCCACCGCGGGCCCGACAGTGACGGCATGCTCTGCCGCGACGGGATCGCTCTGGGCATGCGGCGGTTGAAGATCATCGACCTCGCCGGCGGCGACCAGCCCATCTTCAACGAGGATCGCACCGTCGCCATCGTCTTCAACGGCGAGATCTACAACTACCGCGAGCTGCGCGCCGAGTTGGAGCGCAAGGGCCACCGCTTCGCCACCCAAAGCGACACCGAGGTCCTCGTCCACCTCTACGAGGACGTGGGCGAGGAGATGCTGCACCGTCTCAACGGCATGTTCGCGTTCGCCATCGCCGACTTCCGCGCGCGCACGGTGCTCCTGGCGCGCGACCGGCTGGGGATCAAGCCGCTGTTCTTCACGCGGCTGCCGCAAGACGGCGGCACCTGGCTGTGGGGCAGTGAGATCAAAGCCATCCTCCAGTACCCCGGCGTTCCGCGCGCCATCGATCGCGAGTCGCTCGGCGATTACCTGGGGCTCAACTATCTGCCGCCGGGGCGGACCCTCTTCGCCGGCATCGAGCAGCTGCTGCCCGGAGAGTTGGCGGTGCTCACCACCGCCGGGCTGCGCCGCAAGATCTGGTGGGACCTACGCTTCACCGCCGACCCACAGTGGACCCAGGAGCGCGCTGTCGAGCGCGCCATCGAGCTGCTGGAGGACAGCGTCCGCATGCGCCTGGTGAGCGACGTGCCGTTCGGAGCGTTCCTCTCGGGTGGCATCGACAGCAGCGCGGTGGTGGCCATGATGGCGCGCCACATGAACGAGCCGGTGAAGACCTTCTCCATCGGCTTCGGCGAGGCGTCGTTCGATGAGCTCCCCTATGCGCGGCGGATCGCCCAGCGGTACCACACCGACCACCACGAGCTGACGGTCAAACCCAACGTCGAGGAGCTGTTGCCCTGGCTGGTCTATCACAGCGAGGAGCCCACGGCGGACAGCTCGGCCATACCTGTGCTTCTGGTGAGCAAGCTCGCGCGCGAACACGTCACCATGGTGCTCAGCGGCGACGGTGGCGACGAGCTGTTTGCCGGCTACGAGACCTACAACGCGTACTGGGCCCGCAAGGCCTACCGCCTGTTGCCGCGCATGCTGCGCCGCGGCGTCATCGCGCCGCTGGTGCACGCGCTGCCTATGAGCAGCAAGAAGATCAGCTTCGAGTTCAAGGCGCGCCGCTTCGTGGAGGGAGCAGAGCTCCCAGCCGACGAGGCCCACTTCTTCTGGCGTACGATCTTCACCGAGGAGGCCAAGCGCGAGCTGCTGGCCGACGGAGCGGTGGCGGGCGGGGTCGGCCGGGCCGACGTCGCGGCGGGCGAGGCCACCGGGGTTTCCGGCGGCAGCGTGGGCGGTAACGGTGGCGCCGCCGGGCGAAGCCGCAGCGGCGCGGGCACCACCACGTTCGAGCGCTGGCGCCACTACTTCGATGCATCCGGCTCCGACGACCCGCTGGCGCGCATGCTCTACGTCGATACGCGCTTCTACCTGCCCAGCGACATGCTGGTGAAGGTCGACCGCATGAGCATGGCCGTCTCGTTGGAGGCGCGCGTGCCTTTCCTCGACTACCGGCTCGTGGAGTTCGCCGCGAGCGTTCCCAGTCACGTCAAATTCAAGGGGCGCGTGCGCAAGTACCTGCTCAAGAAGGCGCTGTTGCCGTACGTCGACCGCGAGCTGCTCTACCGCAAGAAGGCCGGCTTCAACGTCCCCAAGAACGTCTGGCTGCGCGGGGCGCTGCGCCCCATGGCCCTGGACCTGCTGGCGGAGAGCCGCCTGCGCCGCCACGGGTTGCTCCGCCTGCCAGTCGTGCAGCGACTGCTGCGCGACCACATGGAGATGCGAGCCGACAACAGCTTCCAGATCTGGTCGCTGCTCATCTTCCAGCTGTGGCACGAGCGGTTCATCGAGTCCTCTCCCGTGCCGGCCCGGATGCCGGCCAGCGTGCTCGCCTGACGCGCCGATGGCTGTGGTGCGCATTGCCGGCGCCGGACCTGCCGGGCTCGCGTGCGCGATTGCTCTGGCGCAGCGCGGCATCCAGGCCGAGGTCCACGAACAGCGCTCCGCGATCGGCGGGCGCTTCGGCGGTGGCTTCCAGATCCTGCCCTGCTTCGGCGAGTCCCCCCACGGCTTCGAGCTGCTCCTGGGCGCGGGGCTGCGCAGCGCCGACCTCGAGCTGCAGCCCCTGCAGGACGCACGCTTCGTGCACCAGCAGGGCAGGCACGTGGAGCTGCACAGCGCCGAGCCCTACGCGCTCCTGATCCGCCGCGGACCCCAGCCCGGCACGCTGGACTCGGCGCTGGCGCGCCACGCCACGCAGTTGGGTGTCGTGCTGCACACGGACAGCCGGCTCCCGCTGGCCCAAGCCGACGTCGTGGCCACGGGCCCCGCCAGCGTGGATGGGCTCGCGTTGGAGGCGCTGTTCCGCACGGACTCGCCCGACCGCACCGAAGTCCTCTTCGACGATACGGTCACTCCGGGAGGCTACGGCTACCTGATGATCCGCGACGGGCGCGGCACGCTGGGAGTGGCCGTCGTGGCGGGATTCCGCGAGCTGCAGCGCATGCTCGAGGCGGCGCTCGCGCGCTTCGCACAGCAGCAGGCCGTGGACATCCGCGAACCGAGAACGGCACGCTACCCCATGAGCTTCTGCCTGCCGGCGTCAGCAACCGTCGATGGCCGTCCGCATGTGGGCGAGGCCGGCGGCTTCCAGGACTACCTATTCGGGTTGGGGCTGCGGCCGGCACTCGTGTCGGGGGCACTGGCGGGGCAGGCGCTGGCCGATGGCGAGAGCTATGACCGGCTGTGGGGCGCGCAGATGAGGCGCCGCATGCTAGCAAGCCTTGTCGATCGCTATCTCTTCGAGCATGCTCCCGGCGGCAGCGCGCGGATGGTCGGGGCGCTGCGGGGGCGTGACCTCCGTGCCACGCTCGATGGCCTGTACGCGGCACATGGGCTGAAGCGAGCGCTGCTGCCGTGGGTGCGGTGGCGCTGGGGCGCCGGCCGCGGCGGTGGCCGCGGGGCTGGCCGCGCTGGTGGTTCAGTCATTGCCGGGGCCGCCGCGTGCAGCCATCGTCTCGGCGTCCATTGGTGCCGCGCGCGCCGGATCCAGGCGACCCCCGAGGAGTTGGTGGAGCTGCTGGCCCAAGCCCAGGAGCAGGCCCATTGAGCGCATCGGATCTCGCGCAGGCCCACGCCTTCTGCCGCCGCATCGCCGAGCAACGCGGCGCGAATTTCAACGTGGGCTTCCGCTTCCTGCCGACACTCAAGCGCCGCGCCGTCTATGCGTCGTACGCCTTCTGCCGCTATGCGGACGACGCTGCGGACCATCCGCAGTCCGGCCTGCATCCGCCCGGCGTCTCGGCGCACGAGCTGCTTGGCGCCTGGGAGCGCGAGCTCGCCGACGTATACGCCGGTCGCCCGCAACATCCGATCGGTCTGGCGCTGGCCGACGTGCTGTCCGCCTACCCGATCCCGCAGGAGGCCTTCGCGGCCTTGATCCAGGGCTGCCGAGAGGATCTCTCGGCGCGGCGTTACGCGACGATCGAAGATCTGCTGGGCTATTGTGCGTTGGTGGCGGAGTCGATCGGGCGCATCTGCATCGCCATCTTCGGCGCCAAGGACGAGCGCGCCCACACCTGCGGGCGAAGCCTCAGCCTCGGTCTGCAGCTCACCAACATCCTGCGGGACGTGGGCGAGGACGCCCGCGGTGGTCGCTGCTACCTGCCGCACGACGAGCTTGCGCGCTTCGGTGTCCGCGAGCGGGACCTGGCGGCCGGACACAGCTCGCCGGGCTTCCTGGCCGTCATGCGCGTGAACGTGGCTCGCGCCCAACGCTTCTACGCCGAGGCGGCGCCGCTCTCCGACGCATTGCACGACGACGCGCGGCTCGCGGCGCGGCTGATGGCCGGGGTCTACCAGGAGATCTTGCGGCGCATCGCGGCGAAGCCCGAAGTGGTGCTGGAGCGCACCGTTGGCCTGTCGCCGGCGGAGAAGGTCCTGCTCGTCGCGCGGCAGCTCGTCGCCCGGCCTCGCGCGCGCGCCGCAGCCGGTTGAGGTCTGGGTTCCATGGTGATGCGACGCGACCTGCGGTTCGTCACGCAGCGATCGGCGGTGAGCGCTCTGACCAGCGCTCTGTTGAGCGCTCTGCTGATCGCTGGTGCGTGGGACGCCCTGATGACGAGCGCGCCGCTGGCCCAGGAGCGCGCGACCACGCCCGCCGCAGCATCCGCCGGTGCCGCCATTGCGTCGAGCACGCAGACTCGCGTGGGAGCCCTTCCCGACGAGCCGCTGCGCGACGTACCCCGCGAAGTGGTCCTGTCCTACCTCGAGGCGTGCCGCGCCGGTGACTACCGGCACGCCGCCGGGTTCCTGGACTTGCGCCACGTCCCCGCGCTCCAGCGCGTGGCCGAGGGCCCGGTGCTCGCCGAGCAGCTCAAGACGGTGCTCGACCAGAAATTGTGGATCGATCTCGACGTGCTCAGCGACGCGCCCGCGGGGGAGCTCGACGATGGGCTGCCCGACGATTTCGAGCGGGTCGGGACCATCGCGACCTCGCGCGGCTCCGTGGACATCCTGCTGCAGCGCGTCTTCGATCCGGATGAAACGCCCCGCTGGCGGTTCTCCTTGTCGACGGTGACGCGCATCCCATTCCTCTACGGCGAGTTCGGCAATGGACCGATCGAGAAACTGCTGCCCGCACCACTCGTCAGAATCCGCTTCCTGGAGATGCGATTGTGGCAGTGGCTCGGGCTGCTGGTTCTCATCTTCGTGGCGATGGGCGTGGCCTGGATCGCCCAGTCGATCGTCTACGCGGTCCTGCGCCCACTCGTCCGGCGCACGCAAATCACCTTCGACGACCGGCTCCTGGAGATGATGGTTGGGCCCCTGCGCGTGGGCGCATGGGTGGCGGCGTTCTCGATCGGCACGCTGTTCGTGGGCCTCTCGGTGCCCGTGCATACGGCGCTGCGGGCGGTCCAGGCCGGCATCACGGTCATCGCGGTCACCTGGATCGCGATCCGCTTGGTCGATCTCTGCTCGGCCATGCTCGAGGCCCAGCTGCAGGCTCAGGGAAAGACCGCCGCGGTCTCGGTGCTCCCGCTCGGCCGCCGGACCGTGAAGGTCGCGCTGGGCACCCTGGCCTTCATCGGCCTGCTGCAGAATCTGGGCGTGCAGGTGACCGGCCTGGTCGCGAGCCTGGGCGTGGGCGGACTGGCCGTGGCGCTCGCGGCGCAGAAGACGTTCGAGAACTTCTTCGGCGGGATCGCCGTGATCATGGACCAGCCCGTGCGCGTCGGGGACGCCTGCCGGATCGGCAGCGTCGAGGGCACGGTCGAGGATATTGGACTGCGCTCCACGCGCATTCGCACCCTCGACCGGACGGTGGTGGCCATCCCCAACGGCGAGTTCGCCAGCATGCAGATCGAGAACCTCGGGCGCCGCGATCAGTTCCGGCTGTTGTTGCGCGTGGGCCTGCGCTGCGAGACCACCCCCGATCAGCTGCGCTACGTGCTCGTCGAGCTCAAGAAGCTGCTGGTCGCGCACCCCCGCGTCGTTACCGACTCGTCGCGGGTGCGCTTCGTCGGCCTGGGGATCTCCTCGCTGGACGTGGAGCTGCTCGGCTTCGTTCGCACGAAGGACTTGCACGAGTTTAGTGCGGTTCGCGAGGACGTCCTGCTGCGCGTGATGGAGGTCCTGCAGTCGAGCGGAACGGGCATCGCCGTTCCGGCGCAGACTCTCTATCTGGGCCGAGACCGGGGCACGGACCCCCAGCGCACCTCGCTTGCGGAGCAGCAGGTGGATGCTCTGCGCCAGCAGGGCGCGCTGCCCATCCCCGAGATGCCGGCCGCGACGGTGTCGGAGATGGACGGGACGCTCGATTACCCGCCGAGGGGGTCCGCCTCGGCGCGCGGAGCGCGCACGGGCTGACGGCGCTCCGGCGAGTGTCCTGATGCCCGGAAAGTGCCCTGAACTCAGGAGAGCTGGCCTGTGCGGCGCGAACGCGTTGGCGTGCATCAACTTGATGGACCCATGCGACCGCCTCGTGACGCGGTGCCCGGCGAGGGTGACACCGCGGGTGCCGCGCGTTGACGGTCGGTTGTCCTTCGATCGACTAAACTGTTTATTTTCAATAGATTTCAGTCTGATCTCCAAACGCCCGTCTGGCATGGGAGATGCTCTCCCATCCGCCTCGTTGCAATCGAGAGGATTCGCCAGGATGCCGCGCTTGGGCGGGGCCCAGGGGGCCGCCACGGTTCCCGGCGACTGGCGCTCCCTCGGGCGGTCCGAGGGCGGCGGGCTGCTGCGGCTTAGCGGGCGCGCTCAGCTTGCACCGCGGGCGTGTCGTTCGAGCGACCCATATGAGCCGCAGGCCCAGAGTGTGAAACAAGCCGGATGCGAACGTCGGCGATGGAGGCTTGGGTCTTGGGACGTCGCGGGGTCCGATCCAGGCCACGTGCGTCCTGGGCGGGAGATGGTCGGATGCGAACGTCGGCCATGGGGGCAGGGGACCGCGGGCTACTCGCCGCCCGATGCGTTACGGGAGAGGTGAGCCGGGGCAGCGAAGGTCCGTGATCGGGGATGCTCGGCAGCCCCCCGGGCGAGGCGCAGCGGCGTCGGCGGCGCTTGCGCCCCGCCGGGCAGACCGCCCTGCCAGACCGCCGGCCCCCGGTCGACCGGGGTGAGTCAGACGACCTGGAGCACCTGCTTGATCGCTTCCGCGACGCGCTGGGCAGTGAACCCCAGCTTCTCGAGGTTTACCTCGCCGGGCGCCGACGCGCCGAAGCGATCCAGGCCGACTGCGATCCCGCGCGGGCCGATCCAGCGCTGCCAGCCGAAGGAGACGCCCGCCTCCACAGACACCCGCGCGGCGACCTGCGGAGGCAGCACGCTGTCACGGTAGTCGCCGTCCTGCCGGGCGAACCACTCCCAGCAGGGCATCGAGACCACGCGCACGCCGATGCCTTCGGCGGCGAGCAGCTGCTGCGCGGCCACGGCCAGTTGCACCTCCGAGCCCGTGGCGATCGCCAGAGCGTCGATCTGCCCGGCGGGCGGATCGGAGACGACGTACGCGCCACGCTTGACGCCCTCGGCGACCCGGTCCGGCGTCGCCGCCAACACCGGGAGGTCCTGTCGGCTGAGCACGAGGCCCACCGGACCGTCGGCGTGCAGCATCGCGCAGCGCCAGGCCGCGGCCGTCTCGTTGGCGTCGGCCGGCCGCACGATGCTCATGTTGGGGATGGCCCGCAGCGCCATGAGGTGCTCTACGGGCTCATGGGTCGGGCCGTCCTCTCCCACGGCGATCGAGTCGTGGGTCCACACGCAGATCACCGGCAGCTCGCTGAGGGCGGCCAGGCGCACGGGCGGTCGCATGTAGTCGGAGAACACGAAGAACGTCGAGACGAAGGGGCGCAGGCCGCCATGGTAGGCGATGCCGTTGGCGATCGAGCCCATGGCGTGCTCGCGCACACCGAAGTGGATGTTGCGCCCCGCTCCGGTCTGGCCGTCGAAGGCGCCTGCGCCCTCCAGCGCCGTCTTCGTCGACGACGAGAGATCTGCATCTCCGCCGAGCAGCCAGGGCACCTTGGCGGCGATGGCGTTGAGCGCCTTCCCGCCGGCTGCGCGCGTGGAGACCATCGCCCCCGCCTTCCAGGCCGGAAGCGCCGCGCCCCACCCCTCGGGCAGCTCCCCGCGCGTCGCCTGCCGCCACTGCGCCGCGAGCGGAGGGAACGCCGTCGCGTACGCGTCGAGCCGCCGTTGCCACTGGGACTGCGCGTGCTCACCGCGGCCGACGGCGGCGCGGAACTGCTCGAGGGCTGCCGCCGGCACGTAGAACGTCTGCTCTGGATCCCAGCCGAGGGCGGCCTTGGCCAGCTTGACCTCCTCGGCGCCGAGCGGGCTGCCGTGCGCCGCCGACGTTCCTGCCTTGTGAGGCGAGCCGTAGCCGATCGTCGTGCGCACGATGATCAGCGATGGGCGCGCGGTCTCTGCCTTTGCCGCACTGAGCGCGCGGTCGATCGCCGCGAGGTCGCGGTCGCCGTCCTCGACGCGCAGGACCTGCCACCCGTACGCCAGGTAACGCTCGGCGACGTCCTCCGTGGAGAACGCCATGGAGAGTGGGCCATCCAACGAGACGCCGTTGGAGTCGTAGAGATAGATGAGCTTGCCGAGCTTCAAATGGCCGGCCAGCGAGGACGCCTCGGCCGACACGCCCTCCATCAGATCACCGTCGGATACGAGGGCGAAGGTGAAGTGATCGACGATCGCGTGGTCCGGGCGATTGAAGAGGTGCGCCAGCGCGCGCTCGGCGATCGCCATCCC
Organism: Candidatus Krumholzibacteriia bacterium; assembly: GCA_041484665.1. Lineage (GTDB taxonomy): Bacteria > Krumholzibacteriota > Krumholzibacteriia > JAJRXK01 > JAJRXK01 > JBGPIA01. Next base: position 45,313 of record JBGPIA010000007.1, on the reverse strand, counting down.
GACGGCGTTTGCCGTGCCCTGGCCCAGCGGGCCCGTGGTGGCCTCGACACCCGGCGTGAGCAGCCGCTCGGGATGGCCCGGCGTGCGGCTACCCCACTGCCGGAAGCGCTTGAGGTCGTTCATACCGACGTCGTAGCCCGTCAGGTGCAGCAGCGCGTAGAGCAGCATGCTGCCGTGGCCGGCAGAGAGCACGAAGCGGTCGCGATCGGCCCAGCCCGGATCCTTGGGGTTGTGGCGCAGATGGCGCGTCCACAGCACGTACGCCATGGGCGCCGCCCCCATGGGCATGCCCGGATGGCCGGAGTTGGCGTTCTGTACCGCGTCCATAGCCAGCGTACGGATCGTGTTGACGCAGAGCTGGTCGAGGGACGAGGCAGTGGGTTGGGCCTGGGCGCGGTTCATGGAAGGAGCTCCTCCGAACATGACGGGAGATCAAGCAGAAGTCCGGCAGCGGTCTGCCGGACCGAGCGCACACTGCGGTTCGAGACGGCGGGTGCCGGGCGCGCCGCGCACGCTGGAGCCACCACTCATCCGCGCAACACCTCGCTCCACAGCCGCAGCACGCGCTCGCCGAGTCGGGCCGTCGCGACGACGTCGCGCATGCAGTACTCGACGATCTCCTGCGTACGTCCCGCCTCGAAGGCGGCGCCGACCTCGGCTCCGCGCACGGGTCCTTCCTTGGGGTTCTGGACCCCCAGGGTCACCGCCCAGCCCGCGAGGCTGTAGCGGCGCGTGGCGCCGAACTGCGTCAGTACGTCCGCCAGGTCGAGGTGAACGCGGGTCCCGTAGCGCGATCCCATGAGGTTGCGGGTGAGGGGCACGCCGCGGATCAGCGAGCGCTGCATCAAGAACGGCACATCGAAGCCGCGCCCGTTGTAGCTGATTACGCGCTCGTAGGGAATGATCAGCGCCCAGAAGCGCGAGAGAATCGCGGTCTCATCGCCGCCGGCGAGCTGCGTGCAGCTGTAGCCCTCGGGCATGGCGATGGACGACAACCGGCCGTGGCGGTCGTCGTACAACGCGACCCCCGAGCGCGATTGCGGGTTGATCATCCCGATCGCGACCACACTGGCCGTGGGCGCGTGGAGCGCGAGCTGCTCGCGCCACTGCTCATGGCGGTCCTCGGGCAAGCTGCGCTGCAACGCCTCGACGACGGCCGCGGGAATGTGGTCCGCGGGCAGGGGCGCCGTCTCGATGTCGAAGACGCAGTCTGCCATGCTGCTGCTCTCCTTGCCCGCTCTCGAGCCGCTGGTGCCGGCCTGCTCGTCGAGTCCCACCCACGGTCCCGCCACCCGCACCATCCTTACCGATGGCGCTGGCCTGCCCGCTCGCTACTTCGGCTGCTGAGGCTGCTGCGGGGCCTGATCGGGAAGCGGCGCCGTGTGCGGCGCCTTCCCCGCCGGGATGAACTGGCTGGACCAGGTGAGGATCTCGTGGAAGACCGCCGAGGCGTTGCGTCCGCACATGGGCAGCGCCGACAAACCCGCAAGCCCGAGGTCCTCCAACTTGCGGCGCTCGACCTTGACGCCCCGCTCGCCCAGCCACGCGGCGAGCTGGTCCTCGCGTGCGATCTGCTCACCGCTGCGGCCCGGGCTGCGCAGGATCAGCACGCGCCAGCCGGAGAGATTGGATCCCTGGCTGACCGCCAGGGGCGTCTGGAAGTTGCTCAGCGCGGCAGCCCAGTACTGCGGCTGGTTGCGCTGGTAGGTGGCGAGCAGCGTCTGGAAGCCCGCCCGGCCCAGATCGGAGTTCTTGCTCTCCTTGCCCGGGACGGGGCCGGCGCCCCACTCCACCCACAGCGCGTCCGCCAGCTTGCGCCGCCGCGCCACCAGCTGGTCCGGGGTCAGCGCGGTCATGGCCTGCGCGCCGCGCGGCCCGATCGGATCGAGCAGGACCGCCGGCGCGATGTACTGGGGATCGCTGGCGCGCGCCTTGATCAGGAACGCCGCGCTGATCCCCGCGGCGAACACCGTCGTGCACTGCGTCGAGGCGCCCGACTGGACGACGCCGTACAGCGCCTTGTCCACCAGCCTGCCCAGATCGTCGGTGGTCGGCGGGAGTGACTTCCCGCAGCCGACCAGGTCGAAGGCGAAGGAGTTCCAGCCGGCGTCCAGCGCCATCCGCATCCAGCCCGGCTCGCCCGCAGGCCGGTCCAGGTAGATGCTCGCGCCGAGCCCCTCCGGGGGCAGGAAGACGATGCTGGGGACCTCTGAGCTGCGCACGAGCGCGTAGGCGTAGGTGCGGTCGTCCAGGTCACCGGCGTTCATCTCCATGAACTTCACGCCGGGCGCGATATCGGTGATCGTCTGGGCCCGCGCCGGCGCGCCGATCACCGGCAGCAGCAGCACTGCGAGCGCGAGCGCCGCAAGCGGTTGGGCGGTCGGGTGGGGTGCGTTCGGAGCGCTCATCGTGATGTGTCCTCGCGGTCCAGGTGCTCCAGGATCTTGCGCGCCTGCGCGGCCTGCGGCGCCGCGGATGACGCGACGGCGCTCAGGCAGCGCCGCCCAGCGGCGCGCTCGCCATTATAGAGTTGGGCGATGCCAAGCCACCACTCGCAGGGGCCGTCGGGTGGGGAGAAGGCCGCGTCACGTGCTGCCTGCAGGTCACAGACCGCCGCGACCGGATGTCCGCCGAGCAGGTTCGAGACCCCCAGGTAGAAGCGCGCCGCGGGCCAGTGCGGCTCCCTGCGCACGACGCGATTGAAGCCCGACAGCGCGCCGCGATCGTCTCCGCGCAGGTAGGCGTCCATGGCCTGGAGGAACTCCCGCTGGGCTGCGCTGTGGGTCTGCGGGAGCGTTTCGGGATACGCCCCGCCGCCGGACGGATCGAATCCGCCGCCGGAAGTTCGCTCGAACGCCAGCCGGTCGAAGGCGGGGCGCTGCAGCACGAAGCCCTGCGTTTGCCAGTCCGCGCGGTGCGCGAGCGACCCCAGGTGGTGCGCCTTGAGCCATGCCGCTCCGACAACGGCCAATCCCAGCACGGAGGCGAACAGGAGCGACGGCCACAGCCCCAACCCCCGCGCGCGCGGTCGTGCCACTCTGAACAGCCCCATCCCCAGCCTCGCCGCCCTGGTCTTTGCGCGACCGGGGACGTCAGCGCAACAACATCCTCACCACGACGCCCACGACCAATACGGTCGACAGGCTGCAGAGCACCTCCAGCAGGCGGTACTCCGGAACGATAGAGGAGTCGCGCCGGCGCAGCGCTCGCCGCGCGACCGGCGCGAGCCTGCCTCCCAGCAGCAGCGCCAGCGCCCACAACCATCCCCAGAGCACGCACGTGAGTCCCAGCAAGCGCTCCAGATAGCCCAGCGCCAGGGTCCGGCCGTCGCGCAACGGATAGGCAGGGATCCCGTCGGCCGCCAGGGCCTCCGGAGTACGGTCGCGCGTGAGCGACAGCGTGACCATCCAGGCGAGGATCGCCCCTGCGCGCGCCGCGTACACGTAGCTGGCCAGCAGCAGGATGCCGGCGGCCACGTGCGTCACGCTCCAGCTGCGGCCCAGCCCCTGCCAGGTTGCCAGCTCGGTGGCCGGCCACGCGTCGTGCCGGGCCCGCAGCCACGTCACCAGCACTCCGATCGCCACGACGTGGGCGATCTGATCCAGCACGTAGCTGGTGGCCGAGCCGCCCCGGCGGCGGTCGATGAGGATCTTCGTCTTGTCGATGGCCCAGTGCGTCACAGCGACGCCGGCGACGATCACGGCCAGCTCGCCCCACGTCGGGCGCGCGCTGGGAGTGCCGCGTGCCGCCAGCCCGACCAGCAGGGACCCGGCCGGCAACAGCACGCACAGCGCGAGCACGTGCTGCACCACGTGCCACAGCAAGACGCGGTCGCTGCTCTGCTTGCCCTTGACGATGGCCTCGGTCTGGAGCACGAAGTCGCCGGTCACGTGGGCGAGGAAGCAGAGGGCCAGGAACAACAGCGGGAGCGGATGCATGCTTTCGATTGTAGCCCGCCCCGGTCGCGGTGGGCTAGCGTGGGGCCCGTGACTCGAGGTAGAGAGGTGCCGGGCGCGGTGCCCGGCGCGGTGGCTGGCGCTGTGGCCGGCAACGTGACCTGACCCAGTGGCCGGGAATAGGCCGGTCGGTCGGCCGGTAGTGTACGCAACGCCGATTGCGGCGGCTGCGCGGGCCAGCTCGCACGGAGCTGCCGCCTGCGGGGGCCGATGAAGGGAGCTGCACGACCATGCCTATCCGACACCTCCGAATCCAACACCTGCTGGTAGGGCTCGCCTTGGCCTCGTTGGCGGGCCTGCTGGCGGCGGCCTCCACCACCTCCCAGAGCACAGGTACGGCGCCCGAGCTGCTCCAGCGGGGCACGAAGCTGTTCGAGGAGCAGCGTTACGCCGAAGCGCTGCCGTTGCTCGAGCGCGCCGGCAAGGTCGACCCGGGCTACGAGACTCGCGCGGTGGGATTCTACCGCCACACCTGCGCGCTGCGCCTGGCAGGCATGCAGCAAGACCAGCAGCAGGCCCGCCTGGAGGGCATCGCACTGCAGGCCATGGCTTCCGAGGAGCTGGACGACTGGGGCGCGCGGGCCGTGCGCGAGCTGGTGCGCGCCCGCGTGGAGGCAGGGCCGGAGTTGCAGCGGCTTTTCGGTCTCGCGTTGGAGCGCTGGGAGTCGCTGCCGGACATCCCGCTGGCCACGCGCGAGTACCTGGAGCTGATGGACGCGCTGCTCTTGCCCTCGGGCACGGTCCGGCCGTTCGAGTGGAGCTCGGGGCCCAACGTGGCGGCGCCGGTGGAGCGCATGTGGCAGAACCTGTTCAACGCCAAGGCGCCCCGCGAACGGCTGCTCGCGCTCGCCGAGCGGATCCTCGCCGACGAGAATGCGTACCGCTTCGGCGAGACACGGGAGCGTGTCGGGCGCGACGTGCTCGCCCTCGACCCACCGGGCCCCCTCGCCGCATCAGCGCACTGGCAGCTCGGGCAGCTGGCCGAGAACCGCGGGCTCTTCCGGGAGGCGGAAGAGCAGTACCGGGCTGCCGTCGCGGCCGCTCCCGCCAAGGACAGCGGTGCCGTGCAGCAGGCGGCGCAGCGACTGGCGAGCCTGACGGCGCCGTCGGCGACGGTGCAGGGGTCCGATTTGTATCGCCCGGGCTCGTACCACGCCGTGCAGGTCTCCTGGCGCAATCTGCTGGGCTGGACGCTCGAGGTCCGCCAGCTCGATCCGGTGCGCGACCTCGATCTCCCGGCCACCTCCACGCCGGGCGCGCGCGGGCTCTCCGGCTACTTCCGGGAGGGCGCGGGCAAGCTGATTCTGACGCGCGCGTACGACGACCTGCAGGAGCAGCGGGCGCGAGGGCAGCAACCGCCCGCGGTTACGAGCGAGCAGGGGGAGCGGGGGAAGCGGGGAGAGAAGGGCGCGCAGGACGCGCAGGGCGCGCAGCGCCCGCAGGGGGGAAACCGTGGAACAGCAGCGGCGGAGCAAGACGGCGGCAACGCAGGCCCCGACACGGCGCTGGCGGACACGGCCGCCTTCGCGCCCCGGGCACCGCAGCCCCACGTGCCTCGCTCCAAGATCATGTCCCTGGATCCGTTGCCCGCGGGCCTCTACCGGGTCACCGTGACGATGCGCCCCGCCGAGACGGCGAAGGCGGGCAAGCGGCCAGCGAACCCCAACGAGGCAGCGGGGCGCGTGTTGCAAGATGGCGAGGCTCCGGCCGAGCTGCTCTTCCAGGTCACCGACCTCGGCCTTACCCAACAGGCCATCGGCGGCGGGCAGCAGGAGCTATGGCTGGTCGAGATGCAGGCGGGCCAGCCCATCACCGGCGCGCAGCTCTTGATCGCGCGCGCGCAGATCCGCGACGACGCGAGCCGCCGCAACCTCGCGTGGAGCACGACGAAGGTCACGACCAACGGTGACGGCCTCGCCCATATCGCCACGGTGCAAACCAACGGATACCTGAGCTTGGCCATCGGCGTGGTGAAGGGGCATCCGGTCTTGATGAACCTCGGACCCGGCTCGTGGGATCGCCCGGAGCACGAGGAAGCCTGGCGCAGCTACGTCCTCAGCGACCGGCCGCTCTATCGCCCCGGCGAGACAGTGCACCTGCAGGCCTTCGTCCGCCGCCAGGAGGCGGCCGAGCGGGTCAACGTCGCGCCTGCCGGCGAGTCGATCGTGGTCGTGATCCGTGCCGCGGATGGCAGCGAGGTCCTGCGCCAGGAGCTCAAGCTCGACGACAACGGAGCCCTCGAGCTGACCCACGTGCTCGACGAGCATCCAGCGCTGGGCATGTATCAGGTCCAGCTGCAGAAGCCGGCCGAGGACGGGCAGGGGCGTTGGATCGGCGGCGGCGGCTTCCAGGTCGACGAGTACCGCCTGCCCGAGTTCACCGTGACGGCGCAGCTCGACGCGAGCCGCCGCTACGTGCTCGGGGACACGCTGCGCGTGGAGGTCGCCGCCGAGTACCTGTTCGGCGGGCCCGTTTCCGGAGAGGCCGAGGTCGTCGTGACGCGCAGCCCGCGCTGGCTGTCCTGGCGCCCTTGGAGCCGCTTCGGGTGGCTGCGGGAGAACGGCCTGTCCGACCGTTTCGACGCGGGGATCGGCCGCAGTGCCGCGCCGTGGCAGCACGGCGGCGGGGACGAGGTCCTGCGCGTCTCCCAGCCGCTGGGTCGCGATGGCAGGCTCACCGTGCTGATCCCGACCCCGGCTGACGAGAACGACTCGCAGGACTGGACGTACAGCGTCGAAGCACGCGTGACCGACGCCAGCCGGCGCGAGGAGCGCGGCAGCGCAACGGTGCCGATCACGCGCCAGGAGATCTACGCCTACCTCTGTCCGCAGCGCTACGTCGTCGCTCCCGGCGACGAAGCCCAGGTGCGTCTGCACGTGCAGGACGCGCAGGAGCGTCCCGTCGTGCAAGCGGGGCGTACCACGCTCTGGCGCCAGGAGCAGGTGCAGCGCAAGCGCGGCGAGGACGCGCGGCTGGCGGAGACGGAGCCGCGGCAGATCCTCGCGCGTCTGGTCAGGACCGACGAGCACGGCGAGGCCCTACTGACCTTCAAGCCCGAACGGCCCGGCTATTACGAGCTGCGCTACGAGACGCGCGATGCGCGCGGAAACGCCATCGAGGCGCAGGCGGTCGTCTGGTGCGCGGGGCCCGACACGCACGCAGTCGTCCACGGCGCGGGCGCCCTGCAGCTCATCGCCGAGCAGGACGAGTTCGCGACGCAGGATGTCGCCCGCGTACTGCTCGTGAGCGACACGCCCGGCGCGCTTGTCTACCTGAGCCGCTACTTCGGTCTGCAAGTCGAGACGCAGGTGCTGCGCATGGAGGGCACGGTCAAACTGCTGGAGATCCCCCTGGACGACTTCCACCGGCCGTACTTCTTCCTGCAGGCGGCCACGGCCCGCGATTTCCGCCTGCAGCAGGCGACGGCGCGGATCGTTGCCCCGCTGGGAAAGCGCGCCCTGGATGTGGCCGTGGAGTTCGAGCGGGAGAGCTACAAACCGGGGGAGAAGGCGTGGCTGCGCGTACGGACGAAGGATGCCCAGGGCAAGGCCGTGCGCGCACCGGTCACGCTCGCCGTGGTGGACGAGGCCGTGCTGGCGATCCTGCCCCGCGATCTCGCCGACCCCAACCAGGCGTTCAACTCCTTCCCGACGCGTACGCCCTCGGACTTGCAGATCAGCGCGGCGCAGTTCGGAGGATTCGCCTGGATCGAGGAGAAGCCCGACGAGCAGGAGTGGCCGCCGAGCGGGCGGCGCCGCGACGCGGAGGCGAAGGACCGCGCGCTCGGCAAGTCCGAGTTCCGCGCCCCGGGGCTGGGTGCCACGGTGCGCGAGCTGGATGAGGCCAGCGCTGCTGGGCGGTCGGCCCAGGCCGAAGGCATGGTCTCGGCAAAGATGTCCGCGGTCGCCGACAACGCCATGCCCGCGCCGGCGGCCCCATCGCAAGGCCGCCCCGGCGCCGGTGGCCCCGCCGCCGCCCCCGTCACCCTGCGCACCGACTTCCGCACCACGGCGCTCTGGCGCACGGCGGTGTGGACCGACGTGGACGGCGTGGCGCGCGTCGAGGTCCCGCTGGCCGAGTCGCTGACGAGATGGCAGGCGCTGGGCGTGGCGATCACGCCCGACACCAGGGCCGGCACGGGGGAGGGCAGCGCCCGCACCCGCAAGGACGTCATGGTGCGCCTCAACCACCCGCGGGTGTTCCGCGAGAAGGACCGCTTCCTGTTCGCGGCCACCGTCCACAACGAAACCGGCCGCGACCTGCGGGCGCGTGTCTCGATGGCGGCCGCACCGCTCACCGTCGAGGGTGGCGAGCAGCAGATCGTGATCAAGGCGCACGGCCAGGCCCAGGTGCAGTGGTGGGCCAGCGTCGCCGCCAACAGCGCCGGCGCCAAGGTGGTCCGCGATTCGGCCGCCGCGCGCCTGCGCGTGATCCCGGGCGAGGCGCTCGTGCGCGTCACCGCGCTCACCGAGGTCGACTCCGACGCCTTTGAGCGACCCGTGCAGCTGTTGCCCCACGGCACCACGCTGCGCGTGGTGGCCGCGGGCGAGGCGCGGCCCGGCGAGACGCAGCTGAGCGTCGTGCTCCCAACGGACCGCCTCACCGGCGTGGAGTCCGCCACCGTCACACTGTCGCCGAGCGTGCTCTCGGCGTGCATCGACGCACTGGGCTACCTCGCCGAGTATCCGTACGGTTGCACCGAGCAGACGCTCTCACGCTTCGTGCCGGCGGCCGCGGTACGCGCCGTGACCCAGGCGCTGGGCGTCTCGAGCAAGCGCTTCGACGGGAAGCTCGACGACAAGGTCCGTGAGGGGCTGCGTCGGATCGCCGATTTCCAGCATGGTGACGGTGGCTGGGGATGGTGGAAAGAGGACGTCAGCGATGCTTACATGACGGCCCACGTGCTCGTCGCGCTCTCTAACGCGGCGCGGCACGGAGTGGCCGTCGACCGCGGCCTGCTCCAACGTGGGCGGGAGGCCCTGCGCGGCATGCTCGCGCGTCCGGGTCTGGCTGCGGATCACCGCGCCTATGCCCTGTACGCGCTGACCGCGGCCGATGGCACGCAGGACGGCGGCGCGCAGGGCAGCGGCGGGCGGAAGAGCGGCGGGCAAAGCAACGACGCACAGCGCGGCAGCACTCAGCACGACGCCGGGTACGCCCTCGAGGATGACGCGATGCGCGCATCGGCCACGCGCCTGTTCACCGACCGCGACCAGCTCTCCGACTACGCCCGTGCGCTGCTCGCCACCTACATGGCGCGCACGGGCCACACCGACCAGGGCGAGCTGCTGCTGCGCCATCTGGAGAACACGATCCAGCGTAACCCGGCCTATGGCACGGCGCACTGGGGCAAGCTGCGCAACTACTGGTGGTGTGGGGAGGGCGCGGTCGAGACCACGGCGTTCGCGGTCGAGGCCTACGGCGCGCTGGAGCCGGACCATGAGAACCGCCGCGCTGCCGTGCGCTGGCTGGTGGTCAATCGCGAAGGCAACCGCTGGCAGAGCACACGCGCCACGGCCCACACGATCTACGCGCTCACCGACTACGCGCGCGACGCGGGGGAGCTGGACGCGCGCTACACACTCGTCGCGACCGCCGGCCCGGCCGCTGCCCGGACCGAGATCGCGCGCATCGACGTCTCCCGCAAGACGCTCCTCGACGCGGGCGGCGAGTTCACGCTCCCGACGCGTCTGCTGCGCGACGGCGAGAACGTCGTCCGGCTGCACCTGGAAGGCAAAGGAACGTGCTACGCCACCGTGAGCGTCGACACCTGGACCGCCGCCGAGAACCCCGAGCCCACCGAGCACTACCTGGCGGTGCGACGCGAGATCGTCCGGCTTCGTCCCCAGCGCACGCTCGGCGGCTCGATCCTGCAGATCGAGGAGCCGCTGCGCGACGGCGACAGCGTGGCCAGCGGCGACCGCCTGCGCGTGCGCCTCTGGCTGACCGCCCACAACGAACTGGAGTACATCGCGATCGAGGACCCGCGCCCTGCGGGCTGCGAGCCGGTCGACCAGCTCAGCGGCTGGTTCGCCGGCAGTGGCGACGTGATCCCGCTGGCGCGGGCGGGCAAGGGCGGCTTTGGCGCACCGAACCCGCCGAGCCCGGTGAGCGGCCGCCGCGAAATCCGCGACGAGCTCTCGGCGTTCTTCGTCTCGTCCCTCCCGCAGGGCGAGCACGTACTGGCCTACGAGCTGCGCGCCGAGTCGCCCGGCACCTACCATGTCATGCCGACACGGGCCTTTGCGATGTACGTGCCCGACGTGAACGGGAGCTCGCAGGAGCAGCGCGTCGAGATCACCGCCCGGCCCGCGGCCGAGCTCTCGTCGGCGGCCGAGCGGTCGAAGTAGGCCGATCGCGCGGGCAGGGCACTGGTGGAGTCAGCGGGTCGATCGTGGACGAGGTGGATCGATGAGACGAGCCGGCCGATCGTGGACGAGGTGGATCGATGAGATCAGCGGGCCAATCGAGGGCGAGGTGAGCCGATGAAGCAGGTGTTCGCCGTACCTCCGGCCGGGAGCGGCCCCCTTTGGATGCTTGTGGGGTTGGCGGTGCTCTTCGGCGGGCTGCTCGCGATGTTCGGCTACATGGCGTGGTCCTCGCGCCACATGACGGTGGAGGTCTCCGGGACGAATCTGCGGATCCGGCGAGATCTCTACGGGCGGAGCATCCCGCTCTTGGCCCTGGCGCTTGCGGACGCCCGGGTCGTGGACCTTACGCGCGAGGTCGCCCTGCAGCCAGTAGGCAAGCGCAACGGTACGGTCATGCCCGGATACTCCTCCGGGTGGTTCCGGCTGCGCAACGGCGAGAAGAGCCTGGTCTTCGTCACGGACCGCCGGCGCGTCCTCTACCTGCCCACCGCGCAGGATTACAGCCTACTCATCAGCGTGCAGCATCCCGATTCGCTGCTGGCGGCGCTGCGCAGGACGGGCCGGTAGCGGCGGGCCGGGGCCGGCGCCTTGGGCTGTGCGCCGCAACGGGGAGCGGCCGGGGAGATCGCCTCCCCGGCCGCTTCCGCCGCATGCCGCTGTCTCGTTCCGCCGCACCGCGGGCCGATGGACCCCACCGGCACGCCCACGGTGGCGGCCTTTGGCTATTTGCCCTGGAACGTCGGCCGCCGCCCCTGCACCAGGGCGCTGAGCCCTTCGTGGGCGTCGTCCGTCGAGAAGATCTCCTTGAGATGGGAGAGCTCCATCTCCAGCCCGTGCTCGACCCCGCGCTCGGCGCCCTCGCGGATCATCCGGTCGGCCATGCGGCAGGCGATGGGCGCCTTGTGGCGCACCTTGCCCGCCGCCTTTGCCACCGAGGGATCGGCGTGGCCGACGGCACCCTTGAGCAGCCGCTCCAGGTCGGCACCCTCGAACAGCTCCTGCACCTGGGTGAGCCACTCGTCCAGGTCGGGCTCGGCTTGAGCGGGACGCTTGCCGCCCTTGTGGATCTGCAGGATGCGCTCACCGATCTGTTCGGTGCGCACGACGTCGTCGACCAGGCCCATGGTTAGCGCCGTCACCGCGTCGACCGTGTCGCCCGACAGGATCAGGTACCGCGCCAGCCCGACGCCCACGCGTCGCGCGGCGCGCTGCGTGCCGCCCAGCCCGGGATAGATGCCGATGCCCGTCTCGGGAAAGCCGAGGCTGCCCCTCTCGGTGGCGATGATGTAATCGGCGCACAGCGCCAACTCGGTGCCCCCGCCCAGGCTCAACCCATCCAGTCGGGCGATCACGAGCTTGGCCGATGCGTCGATGCGCTTGAAGAGCGCCTGCCCCTTCTGCGTGAAGGCGTAGATGCGGTCGAGATCCTTCGCCGCCAGGCTCTCGAGGAAGGACTTCACGTCGGCCCCCGCCACGAAGGCCTTGCCCGCCCCGCGCAGCACGATCGTGCGGACGTCGGGCCGGCGATCGGCGTCATCGAACGCATGCGCGAGCTGGTCGATGACCTCCTCGTTGAGTGCGTTGAGTGCGTCGGGACGGTTGATCGTGATCTCGGCCAGCCCATTCTCGGCGCGCAGGCGCACGAGCTGGAAGACGAACGGTTTGCCGAGGTCAGCTTGCCCGCGCAGCAGCTTGGGCACCTGGACTTGCGGGTAGAGCGCGGCCAGCGATTCCACCTTCTTCACCACCGCGGCGAGGCCCGCGCGGTTCATGAGCTGGAATGGCCCCAGCTCCCAGCGCAGTCCCACGCGCGCGCCGATGTCCGCATCCTCGACCGTGCAGACCCCCTCATCCACCATCTGGGCGGCGACGTAGAACGTCACGGCCTGCAACCGGTCGGCCACCGCGGCGAACTTGCCGCGGTCGGGATCGCCGGCCAGGCTCCAGGGCCTCTCCGCCTCGCCCTGCCGCACCAGCAGCGGCGCAGGCGCGTAGAACGGGCCCAGCTCCTCGCCCAGGGTCGTGGCGGCGTGCATCGCGATGGGCACGCCGGTGACGTTCATGAGCTCGAAAGGCCCCATCCCGATGTGGAAGGCCTCCTTGGCCGCTGCCTCGATGGTCGGGATGTCGGCCATGCCGGCCTCCAGCAGCCGGATGGCTTCGTTGACCCAGGGTACGAAGTAGCGGTTGACCACGAAGCCCGGCGCGTCCGCGGAGGCGATGGGCGTCTTGCCGATCACCTCGGCGAAAGTCCACGCCCAGCGCAGCGTCTGCGCGCTGGTCTCGGTGCCCCCGATCAACTCGACCAGGCGGTTCTTGGCCGGGTGGTAGAAGAAGTGCATCCCCAGCACGCGGTCGGGGCGGCGGGTCGCGTCGGCGACGTCGCGCACGAAGAAGCTGCTGGTGTTGGTTGCCAGACGCGTGTCGGGCCGGCAGATGACGTCCAGTTTGCGGAGCAGATCACGCTTGAGGTCCAGGTCCTCGAAGACCGCCTCGATGACCAGCTCGCAGTCCTTGCACGCTGGCAACTCGGAGGTGGGGTGGATGCGCCCCAGGATCTGCTCGACCTGCGCTGGCGTAAAGATCCGCCGTTGTACGCCCTCGTTGAGCAGGGTGCGGATGCGCTGCATGCCGCGGTTGACCGTCGCCATGTCCACGTCGACCAGCACCACGGGCAGTCCCTCGGTGGCGATCTTCTGCGCGATTCCGCTGCCCATGTTCCCGGCGCCGATGACGCCGATCGGCCGTTGCGTGCTCACGGCAACCTTCCTTGCGATAGGGTAGGTCGGGGTGCTGGCCCCTGACGCCAGCGCCGGCCGGGTCCGACGAAACGGAGCCGCTCCCCTGCGGGTTGCGCTCGGCGTCCGGCCAGGGGGCGAAGATAGGTCCCTGCCGCACCAGCGACAAGGGCTCGCGTGCAGGTTGGACGACCCGTTGACGCAGCATGCAGCCCACCGCATGATCTTGCCGCGCTCGTGTCGCAGCCCGCAGGCTTCCCCGCGGTGCGAACCCAAGCGATCACCCCGCGCGCTGTCCGCAGGAGGACCCTTCCGTGAAGGACCGCATCGCCCGCTGGGCTGCCGGCAAGCCCTTCATCGAGGACCGCTCCGTCTTCGACGTGAGGACGTTCCTGCACCTGGGCAGCTTCTTCGCCGCGGACGACGGGGGCGATCTGGTGCTGCGTCTGTCGCCGCAGGACCACGAGGAGGCGCTGCAAATGCCGGGAGCGAAACCATGGCGTGCGGGCCCCCCGGGGCGCCCCGTCTACGCGAAGATCCCGGCCGCGGCTGTCGCCGAGGACGCCGCGCTGCACGCCTGGCTCGAGCGGGCGCTGGCGTTCGTGTCGAAGCTTCCACCCAAGGAGCGGCTGCTCAGCAAGGGTGTCCACGTCCCCGAGTGGAAGACGGGCAAGGGCGGTGGCAAGCACTAGACGCTCGTCCGCTCGCGCCGGGCGCAAGCCCGCCGCCGCGCGCAGGGCGGGCAAGGCACGACCGCCCGTCAAGGCAGGTGCGCCCGGCAATCCACGCACGCCCGGCAAGCCACGCACGCCCCGCAAGGCGCACATGTCCCGCAAGGCGCATACACCCCCCGCAGCCCGCGGCGCTCCTTCCGCCCGCGCCGCGCCCGATGCGCCGGGCGATCTCTCGCCCGAGGAGTTCCGCCGGTACGCGCGCCGCGTTGCCGACTGGACGGCGTCCTATCTCGCCGGCCTGGAGCGCTATCCGGTGATGGCGCAGGTCGCACCGGGGGAGATTGCCGCCCGGCTGCCGCCGCAGCCGCCCGACGATGGCGAGCCATTCGACGCGATCCTGCGCGACATCGAGCAGGTGCTGCTGCCTGGCATCACCCATTGGAACCATCCTGGATTCCACGCCTACTTTGCCAATACGGCGAGCGTGCCCGGCATCCTCGCCGAGTCGCTCACCGCTGCGTTCAACGCCAACGCCATGCTCTGGCGCACGGCGCCCGCCGCCACCGAGCTAGAGGCGGTAGTCCTCGCGTGGCTGCGCCAGATGATGGGTCTGCCTGCGAGCTTCGACGGCCACATCAACGATACGGCCAGCATCAGTACGCTGGTGGCGCTCGCAGCTGCGCGCGAGGTGGTGACCGACGGCGGGGTGCGCGAGCGTGGCCTGGCTGGCGGTCCCCGCCTGACGCTCTACGCGAGCCAGGAGGCGCACAGCTCGGTGGAGAAAGCTGCCATCGTGCTGGGGCTCGGCCAAGCCGGCGTGCGCAAGATCGACGTCGACCCGGCCTTCCGGATGGACCCCGCCTCGCTGGCGGCAGCCATCGCCCGGGACCGGCGCGACGGGTGCACGCCCATGGCGGTCGTGGCCACGGTGGGGACCACCTCCACGACCAGCGTCGACCCCGTGGCAGCCATCGCGGACATCTGTGCCCGTGAGGACGTCTGGCTGCACGTCGACGCCGCCTACGGAGGGGCGATGGCGATCGTGCCCGAGTACCGGTGGGTGTTGGACGGCTGCGCGCGCGCCGACAGCCTGGTGGTCAACCCGCACAAGTGGCTGTTCGTGCCCATGGATCTCAGTGTTCTCTATTGCAGGCGCCCCGAGGCGATCCGACGGGCGTTCGCACTCGTACCAGCCTATCTGATGACGCCCGAGGACGGCCTGGCTCGCAACCTCATGGACTACGGTCCGGCCCTCGGCCGGCGCTTCCGCGCGTTGAAGCTGTGGATGGTGATCCGCACCTTCGGCGCGCGGGGGATGGCGCAGCGCGTCCGCGGCCACGTGGAGCTGGCGCGACAATGGCGGGAGTGGATCGAAGAGGCGGTGGGCTGGGAGGTCATGGCTCCGGCGCCCATGAGCACCGTCCTGTTTCGCCACCATCCGGATGGCCCTGGGCGCACCCCCGACCGTCCCGCGCGGCTCCCCGAGTCGGTGCTGCAGGCCCACAACGAGGAGATCCTGCGGCGTATCAACGCCAGCGGCCGCGCGTTCCTCTCGCACACGATGGTGCAAGGGCGCTTCGCGCTGCGCTTGGCGGTGGGCAATCTGCGCACGCAGCGGCGCCATCTGGCGTCCACCTGGAAGCTGCTGCGGCGGATCGCCGCCGAGCTGGCCACGCCGCCCTGAGGCGGATCACCTGCCGCCCCCTGGCGGACGCACGCCCGCGCGGCTTATGTGAGGGGCGCTTCCAGTGCCCCCCGGCGCCGAGGCCCCCCCCAAGGCTCCGTGCTCCCGCGGGCGCCGACGTCCATGCTCCCTCTCGCCTCCCACGCACTCCCACTCTCCCTCTGCTCGCGCAACGGCGCGGGCCCCAAAGACATCTGCAACGCCTCCGCGGCGCTGCTGTGGCTGGACCAGCCGTTCGTGGTCACCGCGGCACACGTGGTCAGCGCGTTCCTGGAACGCAAGCTCGCCGACCCCGACGCGCGCGTCTGGCTGGGGGACCTGGAGATCGGAAACCTGAAGGAGCGGCTCCTGTCCGTCAGCTCCGAACACGACCTGGCCACCTTCCGGATCGCGCCCGAGGAGCTCTTGTGGATCGGGCGCGAGGCCTCCTTCTACAACCCGCGGCACTGGCCGCCGCAGCCCGTCCGTCCCGGCGAGGAGATCGTGGTGCTGGGGTACCCCCGCGACCAATGGCCGGCGCAGCTGACGTTCACGTTCTGCGTGGAGTCGGCGACGGCGCGGCGCTTCGGCGCCGTGCTGCGCCGCGTCGACATGCCGGCCAGCCTGAACGGGTTGAGCGGGGCCCCGGCATTCCGTGCGGGGCGACCCGCCGAGTTCGTGGGGGTGGTCGTGGACTCGCTGTTCCACAACGAGGTCGTGCGTGCGCAGCACGCCTTCCACCTCGACCGCTGCGGATGCCTACCCGACCACCCGGATGAGGCGTGAGCCCCGCGGCGCTCCACCGGCGCGCGTTCGCCCGCGCTGGGGACTTGTCGCAGGCGCTAGGCACCGCATAGCATCGTCCGCAGCCGCGCCACGCAGCCTGCTGCCCACCGGTCATGTCCCACGGGGAAGGAGCCGATCCTTGGCAACGACGACCCATGTCCGTCCGCGAACCCTCACGACCCGTCTGCGCAGCCTCGCACGGGGCTCGCTGCTGGGAGCCCTCGCGTTGCCCTGCCTGGCCCTGGCCGGTGCCGGCATACGCGCGGCCGATCAGGGAGCAGGCGCGACGCACCCCTTCGACGTGCACGATCTGTGGGCGATGGACCGCGTCTCCGAGCCCCAGGCCTCTCCCGACGGGCGCCTGGTGGTGTTCCAGCTACGGGTCACCGACCTCGCGGCCAACAAGGGACGCACCGACCTCTGGTTGGTGGGGATCGATGGGACGGGGTTGCGCCGCCTCACGTCGCACGAGGCCAATGACACCAACGCGCGCTGGTCTCCCGACGGCAGCACGATCTACTTCCTGTCGACGCGCTCGGGCTCGTCGCAGGTGTGGCGCATCAACCTGGGCGGCGGCGAGGCCGAGCAGGTCACACACTTGCCACAGGGTGCCGGCAGCATGGCAGTCTCGCCCGACGGCAAGTTGCTCGCGGTCAGCATGGACGTCTTCGTCGACTGCCCCACGCTCGACTGCACGGGCAAGCGTCTCGACGAGGCCGCCGCCCGCAAGTCGAGTGGCCGGATCTACGACCGGCTCTTCTTCCGGCATTGGGACACCTGGTCCGATGGCCGGCGCTCCCACGTATTCGTGGTTGCTGCCGCGGGCGGCGACCCCGTCGACGTGATGAAGGGGATGGACGCCGACTGTCCGTCGAAGCCATTCGGGGGCCCCGAGGAGTACACCTTCACGCCGGACAGCCGCGGGATCGTGTTCACCGCCCGCGACGCCGGCAGGGTCGAGGCCTGGTCCACCGACTTGGACCTCTACCTGGCGCCGGCCGACAGCTCCGCAGTGCCCGTCTGCCTCACGACGTCCAACGAGGGGACCGACACGAGCCCGCTCTTCTCGCCCGACGGCCGCACGCTGGCCTACCTGTCGATGGCGCGCGCGGGGTACGAGGCCGACCGCCTGCGCATCATGCTTATGCCCTGGAGCCCGGCGCGCGCCGGCGGCGGCGCGGGCACCGGCCCCGGCGCCGCCCTCGAGCTGGCGCCCGCGTGGGACCGCTCGCCGAGCAGCATCGTGTGGTCGCTCGACGGCAAGACGCTCTTCGCCGATGCGGACGACCTGGGGCAACACGCGCTGTTCGCCATCGACGTCCCGCGCGGCAGCGTGCGCACGATCGTGCCCCAAGGCGACGCACATGGACCGACCGTGGCCGGGCAAGGCGGCAAGCTGCGTCTGGTGGTCGCCCTCGACGACCTCAAGGCCCCCGCCGAGCTCTACACGGTCAAAGCCGACGGCTCGGAGCTCAAGCCGATCACCCACATCAACGCGCCGAAGCTGGCGGCGGTCCGCATGGGGGACCACGAGCAATTCAGCTTCAAGGGCGCTAACGACGACCTGGTCTACGCGCACGTCGTGCGCCCGGTGGACTTCCAGGAGGGGAAGAAATACCCGGTCGCCTTCCTCATCCACGGCGGCCCGCAGGGCTCCTTCTCCAACCAGTTCCACTACCGCTGGAACGGCGAGATCTACGCCGGCGCAGGCTACGCGGCGATCATGGTCGACTTCCACGGCTCGACCGGCTACGGGCAGGCGTTCTGCGACGCCATCGGCGACGACTGGGGCGGCAAGCCGCTGGTCGACCTGCAGAAGGGCCTGGACGCTGCGCTGGCGCACTATCCCTGGATGGACGGTGATCGCGTCGCGGCGCTGGGGGCCTCGTACGGCGCATACATGATCAACTGGATCGAGGGCAACTGGCCCGGGCGCTTCCGCTGTCTGGTCAGCCACGACGGCAATCTCGACGAGCGCGCGGCCTATTACCAGACCGAGGAGCTGTGGTTCCCCGAGTGGGATCACAAGGGCACGCCCTGGACGAACCCCAAGGGGTACGAGAAGCACAACCCGCAGAACTTCGTCCAGAACTGGAAGACGCCCATCCTCGTGATCCACGGGGGCCAGGACTTCCGCGTGGTCGAGACGTCAGGGATGGCGACGTTCACCGCGGCGCAGCGGATGGGCATCCCGAGCAAGTTCCTCTACTTCCCGGACGAAAACCACTGGGTGCTCAAGCCGCAGAACGGGATCCTCTGGCACGACACCGTGCTCGGCTGGCTCGACCAATGGACGAAGAGCCCCCCGACCAAGCCCAGTCGCTAACGATCGTGCGTCCGACGGCCGTCGCACTGCTCTTGCTCGCCGCCTCGCCCGCGCACGTGCCCAGCGCGAGCTTGAGCACCGCGACGGCCCGCGGCGGTACGCTGTGGGTCAGCCCGTCGGGTCGGGGACGGACGCTCTCATCGCTCAACTCCGTGGTCACCGTGCATGTGCTCGATGGCAACGGAGCCCCCATCGCCAACTTCCCGTTCCAGGACATCTGGCTTGCGAGCGCGAAGCCTGGCGAGATCAACCTGTGTCCGGGTGGAAGCTCGGCCGACGCCAACACCGACGCCGCGGGCACCACGACCATCAGCGGCACGCTGCGCGGAGGCGGATTCACAGAGGGTGGCCTGGTGGTCGCGTTGAGCGGCGCGCCCATTACGGGCAGCCCGCCGCTCGCCATCGAGGTGAACAGCCCGGACATCACCGGTGATCGCATCGTCAACCTGGCAGACGTCGGACCGTTCGCCGCGGATCTCCGCGGCGCGTTCAATTTCCGCTCGGATCTCTTCGCGGACGGGCTCGTCAATCTCGCCGACGTGGGGATCTTCTCGGCCGAGCTGGGGGCCGTCTGCCATTGACGCCGACGCAGCGGCCTGGCCGAGCCCGTTGCATCCTTCCCTGGAACGGTGGTAGACTCCTTTGGCCCAGTTCGGGCTCAACTCGAGTCAGGCGAAAAGAGGCCGAAAGTCGCGGATTGTTCCTGTCGCATGCGCGCCGGTGGCTTCACCGGCTGGATTATTCGTCCCAGGAGGACTTCACGATGAAGAGGACGCCCATGATTTTGCTCGGCGCCGCAGCCTGCGTGCTCGGCCTCGCCGGCCTCGCCGCGGCGGGGATCCCGGACACCGCGCTCAGCACGGCGACCGCCGCCGCCGGCACGATGTGGATCTCGCCTGGCGGCACCGGCCAGACCTTCGCCGCGCAGGGTTCCACGATCACTGTTACCGTACGCGACGGCAACGGCGTGCCGATCAACAATTTCCCCGCAGCTGACATCTGGGTAGTGAGCGTCGTCGCGGGCCAGATCAACCAGTGCCCGGGTGGCAGCTCCGCATCTGCCAACACGAACGCCTCGGGCGTCACGACCATCACCGGCACGATCGCCGGCGGTGGCTGTGAGACCGGCGGCCTCCGGGCCGTGATCAATGGCACGCCCATCACCGGCAGCCCGGCGCTGGCGATCAACATCAACAGCCCGGACATCACGGGCGACCGGCTCGTGAATCTGGCCGACGTCGGTCCGTTCTCCGCGGCGCTGAACACGCTCTTCTCGTTCTGCGCGGATTACGTGCCCACCGGTACGATCAACCTGGCGGATGTCGGGATCTTCTCCGCGGTGCTGAACACGGGCAACCACTGCCCCTAGAGCCAGCGCAGCGGACATCGATCGAGAAGGGCGGGGGCGCGGGCTCCCGCCTTTTCATTTCCCGCCGGCGGCAATCGCCACTGCAGTCGTGAACGGCCCCCGCCCGCGGATCGAGCCAAAGTCGCAAGCAGCGCGAGCGCGGGCACACGGCGTGCGCGGGCACACGCCGTGCGCGTGCGCGACCGGCGCGTGACGCGCGCGTGGCGGGCGCTCGGCAAGCGTGCCGCTGGCCGGAGCCGGTGCGCGCTGCGCGCCGGCGTTGTATCGTGTGGCGGCTCCGCGCCCGTGCCGGTCCGCCGTCTGCGGCCGTCGCGGCGCGGCCCCGCGGGCGCCGGATCCCCCGGCGACGCCGCGCAGCCGCGGAGGTCGACGATCCGGCAGCTCCTGCACGAGTTCACCGTCCCCACGCAGGGGGCGGGCCTCTTCGACTTCACCAGCGATGTCGTGGCCTGGGTGCGCGAGAGCGGCGTGCGCGAGGGGCTCCTCACGTTGCAGGTGCGTCACACCTCGGCCTCGCTCGTCGTCCAGGAGAACGCTGACCCGCAGGTGCAGGCGGATCTCGAGGCATTCCTGCGCCGGCTCGTACCCGAAGGCGATCCGCTCTTTCGCCACGTGGCCGAGGGGCCCGACGACATGCCGGCGCACGTGCGTGCCGCTCTGACGGCCACCACGCTCTCGCTCCCGGTCCGTCGCGGTGCGCCGACCCTGGGCACCTGGCAGGGCATCTATCTGTTCGAGCACCGCCAGCGCGCCCACCAGCGTCAGGTCGCCGCCCACCTGTTGGGGGAGTGATGGCCGCGCGCTCGCGATCCGACCCGGCAAAGCAGCCGGCAGCCGCAAAGGCGAAGGCTCCAGGCGCCTGCGCGCCCGCGCCCCCTGCGGCGTCCGCGTCCCCGGCCGCATCCGCGCCCCTCGCTGCGGCGCCGGCGCCGGCTGCGCGTCGCGATCCGCTGGCGGAGGCCTTTCGACGCTGGGGCTATCTGCAGGCCGACCTCGATCCGATGGGCAGACTGGCGCCGCTGGAGCACCCGGAGCTGGCTGACGCCTGCGCCGGCGCCGCGGCTCCCGAGATCGCGCGCTGGCGCGCCCTCTACTGCGGCACGATCGGGGCGGAGTTCATGCACATCACCGATGAGCAACGTTGCCGCTGGGTGGCCGCGCGCCTGGAGGAGCCGCCGCCCGCCGTCGATCACCACGCCGTCCTGGCGCGGCTGGCAGAGGCCGAGCTGTTCGAGCGCTTCCTGCACGCGCGCTACGTCGGCAGCAAGCGTTACTCGCTGGAGGGGGTCGCGGCGATCATCCCGCTGCTGGACTCCTGTCTGCAGACCTTGGCCGATCAGCACGGCGAGACGGTGCTGATCGCCATGAGTCACCGCGGTCGTCTCAACGTGATGGCCAACGTGGTGCGCGTGCCCGGGGCCGAGCTCTTCGCGGGCATCGAGGACGTCGACCCGCGAAGCGTGCTGGGCAGCGGGGACGTCAAGTACCACCTGGGCGCCACCGGCGACGCTCCCACCGCGGCAGGGGGGACCCTGCGCGTGCACTTGGTGAGCAACCCGAGCCACCTCGAGGCGGTCGACCCGGTGATCCTCGGACGCGCGCGGGCGCGCCAGGAGCGCCTGGGTGAGGACGGTCCGCGCCGCGTCGTTGCGATCCTGCTGCACGGCGACGCCGCGTTCGCCGGCCAGGGGATCGCGGCCGAGGTGCTCAACATGGCCGACCTGCGCGGATTCACCGTGGGCGGATGCATCCACGTGCTCGTGAACAACCTGGTGGGATTTACCGCTACGCCGGCCGCGCTGCACTCCTCGCGCTTCGCCTCGGATCTGGCCAAGCGGCTTTCGATCCCCATCCTGCACGTCAATGGCGAGGACCCCGACGCGGTCGTGCGGGTGGCACGCCTTGCGGCGGAATACCGGTCGCGGTTCGCCAGCGATGTGCTGATCGACTTGATCGGCTTCCGCCGCTACGGCCACAGCGAGGTGGAGGATCCCACGACCACGCAGCCGATCCTCTACCGCAAGATCGAGGCGCATCCGATGCTGTGGGAGGTCTACGCGCAGCGCATCGGCGCCTCGGCCGAGGCACTCGGGCAGCTGCGCGAGCAGATCCACGCCCGGCTCACCCACGAGCAGGCGGTGGGGCGCGCCCAGCAGCGCAAGCCCGTGCTGCGCACGCTGCCGCCCTACTGGGACCGCTACCACGGCGGCCGTTGGGATGCCGCCTACGAGGTGGACACGCGCCTGCCGCCGGAGCACCTGGCCGAGGTCGCGCGCCTGCTCACCCGGGTGCCGGAGGGCTTCAACGTGCACCCCAAGCTGAAGAAGCTCATGGAGCAGCGCCGCGAGATGGGGGAAGGCCAGCGAGCGGTCGATTGGGCGATGGCCGAGGCCCTGGCGTTCGGCTCGCTGGTGTGGGACGGCATGCTCGTGCGGCTGACCGGCGAGGACAGCCGCCGCGGCACCTTCAACCAGCGCCACGCGGTGCTCATCGATCGCCAGACCGAGGCCGAGCACATTCCGCTGCGCCATCTGCGTGCTGGCCAGGGACGGTTCGACGTCTACGACACCTGCCTCTCCGAGGCGGCCGCGTTGGGATTCGAGTACGGCTTCAGCCGCGATTTTCCCGACGCGCTGGTGTGCTGGGAGGCGCAATTCGGCGACTTCGCGAATGGCGCGCAGATCGTCATCGACCAATTCCTCAGCGCGGGTGAGGACAAGTGGGGCCTGCTCTCAGGTCTCGTGCTGCTGTTGCCCCACGGCTTCGAGGGCCAGGGGCCCGAGCACTCCAGCGCCCGCATCGAGCGCTTCCTGCAGCTGGCCGCCGAGGACAACCTCCAGATCTGCCAGCCATCCAGCGCCGCGCAGTACTACCACCTGCTGCGCCGCCAGGCGCTCTTGACCTGGCGCAAGCCGCTGATCGTGTTCACGCCCAAGGGGATGCTGCGCGCGGAGGCGGCGGCCTCGCCGCTCGCAGAGCTGGCCGCGGGGCGCTTCCAGCCCGTGGTCGCGGACGCCACCGTGCAGGACGCGCAGCGACTGATCTTCTGCTCGGGCAAGATCGCCCACGAGCTGGCGGCGCAGCGTAGCAAGCGCAACGCGCTGGACGTGGCCATCGCGCAACTCGTGCAGCTCTACCCGTTCCCCGAGCAGGCGGTCCAGGAGGAGCTGCTGCGCCATCGCGACGCGCGCAAGATCGTGTGGGTCCAGGAGGAGCCGGCGAACATGGGCGCGCTCTCCTACGTGCGGCCGCACCTGCAACGGCTCGCCGGCGAACGGCACGTGACCTCGGTCAAGCGCTCCGCCAGCGCGAGCCCCGCCACCGGCTCGACCAAGGCCCACGCCCTCGAGCAGCAGGCGCTCCTGGGCCTGGCGTTCGCGTGATCCGCGCAATCCGCCGCACGCCAAAGGCCTCGTCGGCCCTCCTGGCGGCGGCTGTGCTGCTCGCCCCGACCTTGCGGCCGGGCTTCGCCCAAGCACCTTTCCTTCCCGCGGCGACCGCCGCCGCGTCATCGTCGCCCGCCCGGTTCAAGACGCTCACGGTGAGGGACAACCCCTCCCAGCTCCCGGGCGTGACGATCGAGGTGGCGTTTGCCCACTTGAGCTTCGAACGCCCCCTCTACGTCACCCATTCCCGTGACGGCAGCGACCGGCTGTTCGTCCTGGAGCAGGACGGCGTGGTGCATCTGTTCGACAACGATCCGGACGTGGAGCACACCACGGTCGCCCTCGATCTGCGCGACAAAGTGTATCGCGGCAACAACGAGGAGGGTCTGCTGGGGATGGCCCTCCACCCGCGCTTCGCCCAGAACCGCTACGTCTACGTGCATTACTCGGCGGATCGCCCGCGGCGCGGCGTGATCGCACGCTTCACGATGGACGAACGCCACGAGCACATCCTGCCAGAGACGGAGCAGGTCATCCTCGAGCAGCCGCAGCCCTTCGGAAACCACAAGGGTGGCATGATCGAGTTCGGACCCGACGGCTACCTGTACATCGGTTTCGGCGATGGGGGATCGGGCGGCGACCCGCTCCACAATGGCCAGAACCTGGGGACCTGGCTGGGGAAGATCCTGCGCATCGACGTGGGCGACACAGCGGCGCAGGCGGGCAGCCGCGGCCCCGCGACACCGTACGCTGTCCCGGCCGACAATCCATTCGTGGGCACGCGCGGCGCCCGGCCCGAGATCCTCGCCTACGGGATGCGCAATCCGTGGCGGTTCTCCTTCGATCGCGCCACGGGCGCGCTGTGGGTCGGCGATGTGGGCCAGGACCATTGGGAGGAGGTCGACATCATCGTGCCCGGCGGCAACTACGGTTGGAGCCGCCGCGAAGGCGCCCACGACTACCATGGGGGAGAAGGCGAGGGACCGTTCGTCGAGCCGGTGCTGGAGTACACCCGCCTGCTCGCGCGCAGCGTCACCGGCGGCTACGTCTACCGGGGCGCGAAGGTCGTGCCGCTACGCGGCGCCTACGTCCACGGGGACTACGAGACGGGTTATGTGTGGGCGGCGTGGTGGAACGGCGAGCAGATCACCCGCGAGCAGCTCATCGGCCGCTTGCCCCACGTCTCCAGCTTCGGCGAGGATCGCGACGGCGAGCTGCTGATGACGGCGTTCGACGGCAAGATCCACCGCTTCGCCAACCCCAGCCGCCGCTAGCCCAAGCTCTCGGCCGGGGAGCGCGACACGCACGACGGGAGGCGGCGCGACCGATGGTCAGCAGGCGCGGATCCACACGATCGGTGCACGGCGGAGAGTCCCCCGCGGGCGCCGCTGCGGCCGCAGCGTTGTCGCCGTGCGCCCTGCCCGCGCCGTGGCGCTTGCGCCTGTCGCCGGTCTTGCCGGCGCCGTCCTGGATCGAATGGCTCTGTCTGCTGGGCGGCCTGCTGCTGGTCATGCAGTACGCCTGGGTCATGGACGACGCGTTCGTCTACTTCCGATACGTCGACAACGCCCTCTTCCTCAAGATCGGCCTCGTCTACAACCTGGGCGAGTACGTGGAGGGCTACACCAGTCCGCTCTGGACGCTGCTGTTGCTGGCGCTGCGCGCCACCGGCCTGGGTTACTGGACCATCGTACGCGCGATCGGCTTGATCGCCTTCGCCCTGTTCTGGCTCTCGCTCGTCGTCCTCAACCGGCGCATGTCACCGGGCGCCGCAGCGGACGGGGACGCCCGAGCGCGAGCGGCCGGCCTTGCGCCGGTCGTCGCGCTGCCGCTCTGCTACCTCGCCTCGAACTACGGTGTGCTCGCGAACTTCACGTCGGGGCTCGAGACCCCGCTGGTCCTGCTCGCTGGCGTCGTGTACGCGCTGTTCCTCACCAACCCAACGTCGTGCGCGCTGCAGTTCTGCCTGGCGCTGAGCCCGCTGGTGCGGCCCGAGCTCGCGGCACCACTCCTCTTGTGCTGGGCTTTGGCATGGCGCACGATGCGACGCTTCCCCCGGTGGATGACCGCATGGATCGTGACGCTCAACGGCGCCTGGCTGGGGTTCCGCATCGTCTACTACGCCGACCTGCTCCCCAACACCTGGTACCTCAAGAACGTGACGGACTGGAAGCAGGGTTGGCTCTACTGGCAGGACACGGCGGGGACCTACTGGCTCTCCCCGGTGCTGCTCGCGCTGGTGGCGATGCTGGCCTGGTCGTGGCGAGGCGCAGCCGCGCTGCGGCTGGCGCCGCGCCTGCTCATGCTCGCGGCGGCCGCGACGGTGCTGTTGCACGTGGTGCGGGTCGGAGGCGACCACCGTCATTTCCGCTTCCTGGCGTTCCCGTTCACGCTGATCGTCGCCGCCGGCTCGGGGATCGCCGAGCAGTTCACGCAGTCGATCGGCGTGGTCGGTGCGCGCCGCGGCCGCATCGTCGCAACTCTGTTGAGCGTGGCCGCCCTAGCCGCGGCGGGACTGCAGTATCCGCCCCAGCTCAGCCGTCATCCGTTGCTGGGTCAGGGTGAGCACCACATCGTGAACAAGATCGAGGACCGGGCCATCCACCGCTACCACGCCGACCTGTCCGTGTCGCCCTGGAGCACCGGCGCGAAGATCGACGCGAAGCCCGCCTACCGGGAGCTCAAGCGGATCCAGGGCGAGGTCCACTACACCGGGGTGTCGACCAGCTTGTGGTGCGTCGCGCTCTACAAGGATCCGGCCAACCGCGCGGTCCACCTCTTGGGCTTGACCGATCCAATCTTGGCACGCGTGGACATGCCCATGGATCGGCCGTCCCACAAGCTCGGCCTGCAACCGCTGGCGCTGGACATCGCGCAGCTCATGCGCCGCTACCACGTGGGGGGGCCGCCCAGCACGGGACTCTACGAGCAAGCCGTGCAGGACGCGACGGCCCCGCTGTGGATGGTGTACAACCTGGACAAGATCCACGTGATCGAGCGCAAGGAGTACAACCGCCACCGCTTGGGGGAGAACCTGCGCCTGGCGCTCACCGGCGTTGGACGCCTGGAGGTGCGCTGACCAGCGGTAAGGCAGGACACTGGGCGAGGGCTTTGGACTGGCGATGCGGCCGGGGCTCTGGACCGGTGAAGGGGCGAGGAGTTTGGACTCGCGAAGCGGCTAGGGCTTGGGAAGGACAGACGGGCTGCCCGGATCGGCCCGTCCGCGGGCGTGCTCCACAGGGTACTTGCGGGCGTTGAGCACCAACTTGTCCCGCATCGCCTGCACTGGATCCAGCCCGATGCGGTCGCACAGCAGCAGCAGGGCGATCATCACGTCGGCGATCTCGTGGGCGATGCGCGTGCGCTGCTCGTCGCCGCGAGAATAGGCGTCCGCCTCGTCGTTGCGCACCCAACGGTACTCGGCCAGCAGCTCGCCGGCCTCCGAGGCCACCGCCATTGCCAGGTTCTTGGGGTCGTGGAATTGCTCCCAGTCGCGGGCGCGGACGAACTCCCGCAGATCGGGCAAGAGCGCGTCGAGGCGATCGGCGGGTTGTTCGCTCATGGTCCACCCCAGGTAGATCGGATCAGCCTGCGGAGCATAGAGCCCCGCGTGCCACGGGCCAACGTGGAAGCTCCGGGCGCGGACGGTCCGCGCTGCACGAAGCTTCAAAGCGAGCGTCGCCCGAACGACCTGCCGCCAGGGCAGCGGCGGCGCCGGGCTGGAGTTTGTATCCTCTTGGCCACCATGACCCGTGCTTCCTCCTCTCCTCGGCCAAACCTGCGGCCAAACCTGCGCGCGCCCGCGACACCCGCGCTCCCGCCTGCCACGCCCAGGGACCCGGCCGCCCCGCTTCCCGACCTCGGCCGCGAGGAGTTGGCCCGCTACGGGCGACACCTGACCCTGCCCGAGGTGGGGTTGGAGGGGCAGAAGAAGCTCAAGGCGGCCAGCGTGCTGCTGGTGGGGGCGGGTGGTCTGGGCGCGCCCCTGGGGCTCTATCTCGCCGCCGCGGGGGTGGGTCGCATCGGGCTGGTCGACTTCGACACCGTCGACCACAGCAATCTGCACCGCCAGGTCCTCTTCGCCGCGGGCGACGTGGGCCAGAGCAAGCTCGCGGCGGCACGCCGCCGACTGCTCGACGTCAACCCCTTCATCCAGATCGACACGCACGAGGTCCGCCTGACGTCCCAGAACGCCCTGCCGATCCTCGCCGACTACGACATCGTCGCCGACGGAACGGACAACTTCCCCACGCGCTACCTGGTCAACGACGCCTGCGTGCTCCTGGGCAAGCCCAACGCCTACGGGAGCATCTTCCGCTTCGAGGGTCAGGCCTCGGTGTTCTGGGCCAAGCAAGGCCCCTGCTACCGGTGCCTCTATCCCGAGCCGCCACCGCCCGGGCTGGTGCCCAGCTGCGCCGAGGGCGGCGTGCTGGGGATCCTGCCGGGGATCATCGGCACGATCCAGGCGGCTGAGGTGATCAAGCTGATCCTGAGAACGGGCGACACCCTGGTCGGGCGCCTGTTGCTGCTGGACGCGCTCACCATGCGCTTTCGCGAGCTGAAGCTGCGCAAGGACCCCGAGTGCCCCCTGTGCGGCGCGCACCCGACGATCCGCACGCTGATCGACTACGAGCAGTTCTGCGGCTCGCCGATCGGGCAGGAGACGTCCGAGCTCCCCGAGCAGGTGATCGAGCCGGCGCTGCTCAAGGACTTGCTCGACCGCCGCGCGCCAGTGCTCTTGCTGGACGTGCGCAACCCCGACGAGTGGAGCATCTGCAGCCTGCCGGGGGCTACGCTGATCCCGCTGCCGCAGCTGCCCGCACGGCTGCAGGAGCTCGACCCGCAGGCCGAGATCGTCGTCTACTGCAAGCTGGGGGGCCGCAGCGCCGATGCGGCCGGCTTCTTGCGCCAGAGCGGATTCGGCCGGGTGCGGAATCTGCGCGGCGGGATTGACGCCTGGGCGCGGGAAGTGGATTCTTCCCTCCCGCGTTACTGAGGTTGCCGGCAGCTCCCCTGCCCCCGGACTCCCGACGGGCCGCCGCGACTTCCGGCCGCGACTGCGTTCCCTTCTGCCGGAGGCTCGCAAACCGATGCCTGCGAAGCGACGGCTGCGCGCGATCTTGCTCGGGCTGCTGGGCGTGCTGATCGCCATCCAGTTCATCCAGCCGCGGCGCACGAATCCACTGGTCGTCCGCTCGCGGGAGGTTCTCGCGCGCACCCAGATCCCCGTCAAGCTCGCCGCGGTCTTGCAGCGCTGCTGTTACGACTGCCATAGCCATCAGACGCGCTGGCCCTGGTACAGCCACGTCGCACCGGTCTGCTGGCTGGTCGTCAACGACGTGAAGGAGGCCCGCTCGAGCATGAACTTCTCCGACTGGGCGGCCTACGAGCCCCGCGAGGCTGCCAAGCGGCTGGAGGGGATCTGCGAGGAGATCCGCAAGGGCGAGATGCCCCTGTCCATCTACCTGCGGATGCACCACGACGCGCGGCTCACCGCCCAGGAGATCACCGAGCTGTGCGCATGGACCGCCGGCGAGCTCGCGCGACTGGGCGGCGTCGGGGCGCTCGGCGGTACGACCGGCGCTGGCGAGCGGGAGAGCCGGGAAACGCGATCGGATCACTGAGCGCGCGCCGGGTAAGGGGCATGGGAAACCTGCGGACAGCCAAGATGAGGAGCCTGCGGACAGGCAAGACGGTGATCGTCGCGGCGATCCTGGCGGGGCTCGCGCAGGCCGGGCCCGTAGCCTGCGGTTCCCGGGATGCGCAGCTCGCCGATCGCGGCCAAGCGCCCGACTTCCGCCTCCCGCGCTACGACGGCGGGAAGGTCTCCCTCTCCGGGCTGCTGCAGAAGGGGCCCGTCGTGGTGGACTTCTGGGCCACCTGGTGCGCGCCCTGCAAGCGCGCCCTGCCGCGCTATCAGGAGCTGCAGGATCGCTACGCCCAGAACGGGCTCACGGTGGTGGCGATCAGCCAGGACGACCCGCAAGGCCAGTCCGCCATCGGCCCCTGGGTGCATTCGCAGAGGCTCACGCTCCCGGTGCTCCTCGACGGTCGCAAGAGCGTCGCGGCGCAGTTCAAGGTCGGCGACCTTCCGACCACATTCCTGATCGCGCCCGACGGCCGGATCGCCGCAACGCATGTGGGCTACAAAGACGGGGACGAGGCGCGGCTCGAGCAGGAGATCCGCGCGCTGCTCCGCCTTCCGCCGGCCGGGGACGCCGCGCCGCCGCGCGCCCGGGCGGGCGCTGGTGGCTGAGACGGCGCGCTACGGCACGGCCTGCCCGTAGCGCGCCAGGTCGTCCCGCACGTCGAACTTGCGCGCGGTGTTGCGGGAGCTCATCGAGCGGATCGTCCCGAAGATGGGGCACTGTGGCCCCCAGGGGCGGTCGTAGCGCCAAAGACACCAAAAGACCCGCTCACGGAGTTCGGATCCCGGCCGTCGAGCGCGTAGCGGTTGTTGAGCTCGAGCATCACCGCCAGCGCAGCCGGCGGCTGGCCGTCATCCAGTACAGAACGAACGCGCGCTGGGGACGCACGGGGGCCACATTCAGGGCCCGGATCCGCAGGGAAGGGACGCTTGCCATAGGCTCGATCGCGATTCCAGGACGGCGCAGGGGTCGCGCGCGGGGTCAGGCGCGCGCACTTATGCGCAACGCCCCTGCCTCGTGGGTGAGCAGCCACTGCTTGCGCCCCACGCCGCCGGCGTACCCGCACAACGTCCCTGCCGCGCCGATCACCCGATGGCACGGCACGACGATCGCGACCGGATTGTGGGCGTTGGCCGCGCCCACGGCCCGGGCGGCGCCCGGCCGCCCCAGCGCGCGGGCCAGCGCGCCGTAGGTCGTGGTCGTGCCGGGCGGCACGCGCCGCAGCGCCGCCCACACCGCCCGCTGGAACCCCGTGCCGCCGGCGTCGGTGGCGAGATCGTCGAGTGCATCGAGCCGGCCCGCGAAATACGCTCCTAGACAGCGGGCGAGCCACTGCGGAGGCGCGCCGTCGCGCCAGGAGATCTCCCCGAACCGGCGGCGCAACGCCGCCTCCACGCGCGGCCAGCGGTCCTGGAAATCCAGCGCGCACAACGCGCGGCCGCGCAGGGCGGCGCGCAGGGGACCCAGCGGGCTCTCGATCGTCACGCGCTCCAGCAGCATCACGATTCCCTCCTGTTGATGACGTCCATTCGTCCCGTCGATCGGATCCTCGCACCCGCACGACGAGGTCCTCACGGCCCATCGATCGCATCTTTGCGCCCAGTTGATCACGTCGTCGCTTCCCATCGATCCCGTCCTCGTGCCCCGTTGGTGACGCCATCGCTTCGTGTCGATCACGCCTGCCACAGCAACATCACGGCGTACGCGCGCCACGGACGCCAAGCCTCGGCGCGCGCGAGGATCTCCCGCTCGGGGGCGGGACGCCGCGCGCCCGCCAGCGCCCGGCGCAGGCCGAGATCTCCCGCCGGGAAGGCGTCCGGCTCGCCGAGCACGCGCAGGGCGATGACCTGCGCCGTCCAGGGCCCGATGCCAGGGATGGCGCGCAACCGGCGCACCGCGTCGTCCAGGTCACCGGCTGGGCCCAGCTGCAGCGATCCCTCGCGCGCCGCGCGGGCCAGCTCGCGTAGGCAGCGGACGCGTTGGCCCGTGATCCCCAGCCCGCGCAACGGCGCGTCCACCACCCGCGCCGGGTCCGGGAACAAGTGGGTCAGCCCTGCGTCCGGATGGGCGAGTGGCTCTCCGAGGGCGCGCACCAAGCGACCGGCCAGCGTCGTCGCGGCGCGCACGGTGACCTGCTGGCCGAGGATGACACGCACTGCGGTCTCGAACCCGTCCCACGCCCCCGCCACGCGCACGCCCGCGTGCACGCGCAGCAAGCCCGCCAGCAGCGGGTCGCGCCGCAGGTGAGTGGCGATCGGCAGGGGATCGGCGCCCAGGTCGAACAGCCGCTGCACGCGGTCGGCGATCGGCTGCAGCTCGCGTGAAACGCAGGCCGGCACGTGCACTTCCACCTCGGAGCGGTCCGGATCGGGACGTACGGCAAGGATCCCAGTGCCGTCGGCGTAGCGGATCGTGCGACGGTAGACGCCGCCTTCGACGTGCTCCACTCCGGGGATGGCGCGGGCGCGCAGGAATCCCAACAGACGCTCCCAGTCCAGCGGCGGCCGGTAGGTCAGGCGCAGCATGATCCCGTCGCCGTCGCGTGCCGGGCGGCGCGTGCCGGTCCGCGTCCTCGTCGGCCCACCGCTTTGCGCGCCAGTCCGCCCCAGCGTCCGCGCGCCGGTCCGCGCGCGAAGCTCAGTTGGGCTAGCGCCGAAGGCGGCGCGCATCGCGGCATTGAAGCGGCGGATGCTGCAGAACCCCGCGCCGGTGGCGATCTCGGTCATGGGCAACGTGGTCGAGTCGAGCAGACGGCGCGCGAAATGCACGCGGCGCGTGCGCGCGATGGCGGCGGGCGTCGCGCCGAGATGCTCCAGGAAGAGGCGGCGCAGGTGGCGGCTGCCGACGCCGAGCCGGCGCGCGAGGTCGTCGACCCCGGCGGCGTCGAGCGCACCTTCGTGGATGAGGCGCAGCGCGCGCGAAACGGTCGCGCAGGAGCCGAGCCAGGCCGGCGTGCCCGCTGCGGCCTCGGGTCGGCACCGCCGGCAGGGACGGAACCCGGCGGCCTCGGCTGCCGCCGCGCACGCGAAGACGGAGACGTTGCGCTCCCGGGGAGGCGGAGCCGGGCAGATCGGCCGGCAGTAGACGCCCGTCGTGCGCACGCCCACGAAGAAGCGCCCGTCGAACCGCCGGTCCTTGCTGAGCAGGGCCTGATAACAGCGTCGCGCGTCAAGCATGCCCCAACGTATAGCGCAGGGCAGAGCGCGGCGCTGGCCGTTTTCGGACATGGCTCTGGGGGTGGGCCGGCCCGCTTGCTGCCGGGCAATCAGCGTTTGCGCGCCGGCGCGCCGCCTTCGGCGCCCGTGACGCGGATGCGGGTGGTGCCGGCGCGGACGCCATTTGACCGAGGCGCGCGCATTCCAGGCCCTATCGGGCGGATGAAACGGAGAGTGACGCCATGGACGCGAGCCGCAAGCTCCTGATCGGTACGCGCAAGGGATTGCTCAGCTTCGAGCGCGCGGGCAACCCCCCGGGCGACTGGTCCCTCACCGGTCAGTCCCACCTGGGGATTCCGGCGCGCGACGCGATGCGCGACGGGCGTACGGGCACGCTCTGGGCGGCCCTCGACCACGGGCACTGGAGTCAGAAGCCCCAGCGCAGCCGCGACGAGGGGCGTACGTGGCAGGAAATGCCCGCGCCACACTACACCCCGACGGCGCCGAGGTGAAAGAAGGGGTCGCGGCCAAGCTCGAGGCGATCTGGACGATCGCCGAAGGCGGCAAGGATCGGTCCGGGCGGGTCTACCTCGGGACGAACCCCGGCGGGCTGTTCCGCAGCGAGGATGGCGGTGAGAGCCGTACACTGGTCGCAGGGCTGTGGGAGCACCCCAGCCGCAAGGCGAGCTGGTTCGGCGGCGGCCGCGACACCCCCGGCATCTACTCGGTGCTCGTGGATCCCCGTGATAGCCGCCACGTGCTGGTGGGCATCTCCTGCGCAGGGGTGTTCGAGGCGCGCGAAGACGGCCACTCGTGGCAGCCGCGCAACAAAGGGCTCAGGGCGACCTTCCTGCCCGACCCGAACGCGGAGGTCGGCCACGACCCGCACCAGGTCATGGCGTGCGTCACGCGACCCGACGCGCGGTGGCAGCAGAATCACTGCGGCATCTTCCGTAGCCAGGACGGCGCGCAGAGCTGGACGGAGGTCACGCAGCCCGAGGGGCCCGCGCGCTTCGGGTTCGGGGTCGCCGTCCACGAGCGGCGGCCCGACACCGCCTGGGTCGTCCCGGCGGTGAGCGACGAGCGGCGCATGTCTGTTGGCGGCGCCCTGCGCGTCTGCCGGACGGAAGACGGCGGCCGCACCTGGAAGGTGCTCACCCGAGGGCTCCCCCAGGAGAATTGCTGCGACCTGGTCTACCGGCACGCGCTGGATCTGCGCGGCAGCTCGCTGGCCTTCGGCAGCACCACCGGGAATCTTTTCGTCAGTGATGACGGCGGCGTCAGCTGGCGCTGCCTGGGCAACTACTTGCCCCTCATCTACTCGGTGGGATTTGCCGTTTGAGCGGGACCGCCGGCAGAGCGCGCTTTGACGCTGTGGGCGCTCCTGCGGAATCAGCGACATCGCGAAACGGGCGCTCCCGTGTTCGGACCGATCGGGCCCGGCCGCGCGGCCGACTGTCAGGCCTTGAGTGCACCGTCGCGAAAAAAGCACCGCCCGGCCGCTCTGCCTGTCGCTTGGGGAGAGGCAGCCGGGCGATCGGTTTGCCCTCGGGGAGTCGCGGGCCCCGGGGGCGAGCCAAGGTGTGCGCTCAGCCGGCCCACCCGCGAGGCGCGAGCCGACCCGGCCAACCCTGGTCAGGCGTGCGGGAGTTCCCGCCGGCCTTTCACTGAATACAACGTCCGAGATGGGCCCAAGCGAACAGACGCCACGCGGCGCGGCGCATCCGCGCTGTCGGCAGAGCGCCCGACCAGATTCAGCCTCCGCGCCCCGCTTGCCTGCCGCCCGGGCGGGGCTGCTTGGGCGTGGCTGCGGGGGGGCGCTCGCCCGGGCGTGAGCGGCCTTCGGCCCCGTGCCCAGCGCGCTGCCGCGGGACTCCGCGCCCCCGCGCGCCCGCCCGGGCGGCCCCGCGCGCGCCAGTGCGCGCCAGCGCGCTGCCGCGCTTGGACCGTTCCCCTGGACCGTGATAGACTGCGCCCCCACTCGTCCGTCCCCTGCAGGTCCAGGAGATCCAGAGTGTCGTTCGCCAATCCCGCCGGTCGAGCCAGGGCCAGCGCCGCCGATTACATCGGCAGTCTGATGACCGTCTTGGGAGACCGGGATCCCGTGCAGGTCCTGGAAGAGCTCCTGCCGTGGTTGCCGGGTGTGGTGACGGGGCTGAGCGAGGCGCAGCTGCGCCAGCCCGAGTACGACGGGAAGTGGTCGCTCATCGAGGTCGTGCAACACCTGGCCGACCATGACCTCGTCTACGCCTATCGCATCCGCATGACCGTCGCGATGCGCACGCCGCAGATCCAGGGGTTCGACCAAGACCTCTGGGCGAGCGAGCTGCGCTACCGTGAGGCAAAGCTGGACGACGCACTGGATCAGCTGCGGGCGTTGCGCACGATTAACCTGCGGCTGCTGCGCAGCCTCAGCGACGAGCAGCTCGATCGCGAGGGGCTCCACACCGAGCGTGGCCCCGAGAGCGTGCGGAAGATCCTCAAGATGCTCGCGGCGCACGACATCGTGCACCGCTGGCAGATCGAGCGCATCCGCAAGGCGATCGGCGCGTAGACACGGCGGGCTCGCCGCACAGCGGCCGCGCCCGCGCCCGCTCCTGGTGGGGGGCTGCGCTGGTTTCTGGTGCGGCGCTGGACCCACGCCCGGTGCGGCGCTGGACCCGCGCCGACTGGGAGGTGTCCTTGCAATGTCCCGCAACGCCGTGATCGTCGTCGCGTTCGTGGTCGGGCTGGTCGCGCTGATCGTGTATTCGGTCCTCCAGGTGCAGAAGATCACGTGCGATGTCTGCATCACCTACAAGGGCGAGCAGGCCTGCCGCACCGGTGTGGGCGCCAACGAGAAGGAGGCCGTGCGGGCGGCCACCGAGAGCGCCTGCGTCGTCCTGGCACGGGGCGGCATGGACGAGCGCATCAACTGTGGGCAGACCCCACCCAGCAGCAAGACCTGCAAATAGCACCGGCCGGCGGAAACCCCCGCGCGAGCGTGCGGCGCTCGTCGCCGTGACCCCCACATGCCTGATCGCGCGGTCCGCTGGCGCCGTGCCCCGGCTGGCAACCGGCACTGCCCTTGGGCGTTCGCCGAGCCTGCCCCGGCCTGCCTCCACCCCCGGCACTCCGATTTTGTGACCTGGACCTCGCCGCACTTGAACAAGCGTTCGAACCGACTAGATTAGATGCCAGGAAGCACTCTCAGCCCCGGAGGCGGCATGCGGGCCCATGGCTACGCGCTCCACGCGCCAGGCGCTCCGCTGGAAGCGTTCGACTACGAGCTCGAGGCGCCCGGCGCTGACGAAGCGGTGGTGCGCGTGGCCGGCTGCGGGCTGTGCCACACCGATCTCGCATTCTACTCCGGCGAGGTGAAGACGCGCCGCGGCCTGCCGCTGGTGCTGGGCCACGAGGTCGCCGGCGTCGTCGAGGATGCCGGCCCGCGCGCGGCGCACCTGCTTGGCCGCAAGGTGATCGTGCCCGCGGTGCTGCCGTGCGGGGAGTGCGATCCGTGCCGCGCGGGGCTTCCCAACATATGCGCCCGCCAGTTCATGCCCGGCAACGACGGCCATGGCGGGTTCGCGTCGCACCTGAAGGTGCCCGCCCGTGACCTCGCTGTGCTTCCCGACGCGCTGCGCGGCCACGAGCTGGCCGATCTCTCCGTGATCGCCGACGCGGTGACGACGCCGTACCAGGCCATCGTGCGCTCGGGGCTCAAAGCCGGTGACCTGGCGATCGTGGTCGGCGTAGGAGGGATCGGCACCTACGGCGTACAGATCGCCAAGGCGCTCGGCGCCAAGGTGATCGCCCTGGATATCGACGACGCCAAGCTCGCGCGTATTGGCACTCACGGCGCAGATTTCACCCTCAACGTGCAGACCGTGGATCCCAAGAGCATCAAGAAAGCCGTCCGCGAGCTGGCGCAGGCAGCCCGCGCGCCGCAGTTCGGCTGGCGGATCTTCGAAATGTCCGGGACCAAGGGCGGCCAGGAACTCGCCTACGGCCTGCTGGGGCCTGCGGCCACGCTGTCGGTGGTCGGCTTCACGATGGCGACCCTGGAGCTGCGTCTGAGCAATCTGATGGCCTTCGACGCGCGCTGCATCGGCAACTGGGGCTGCGCGCCAGCGCTCTACGCCGACGCCATCCGCCTGGTCCTGGAGGGCAAGGTGACGTTGCGCCCGTTCATCGAGAAGCTGCCCCTCGGGCAGATCCAGCACGCATTCGAGGAGGCCCGCGCCGGACGGCTCGCGCAGCGGGCGATCCTCGTGCCGGAGGGGTAGCCCAACAAGTCGCGAGCGTTGGCCGATTACGCCAGGACCGTGACCCGGGAGAGACGCCAGCGACGCGGCGCGGGAGAGACGCCAGGACCGCGGCCGGGAAGACGCAGCGCCGGCGGCGTCGAGGATGCTCGAACGAGGAGGCGATACGCACCATGGACGTGCAGACGCGCGAGCTCAAGAACCACGACCTGATCGACCGCATCGAGTTCCGGCACATCCTCTACGAGCATCGGCCGCTCCAGGACGCGCGCGGAGCCCAGGTCGAGGGCCTCCACGATGTGTGGATCTGGCTCAACAACCCTGTCCAACACAACAGCTACACGACCGACGCGCTCAAGGAGCTCATCCTGGCGTTCCGCAAGGCCTCGATGGACCGCGCGGCCGTGGCCGTGGTCTTCACCGGCGTCGGGGACAAGGCCTTTTGCACGGGCGGAAACACCAAGGAGTACGCCGAGTACTACGCCGGCAATCCGCAGGAGTACCGCCAGTACATGCGGCTGTTCAACGATACCGTCACGGGCATCCTCACCTGCGACAAACCGGTGGTCAACCGGGTCAACGGCATGCGCGTGGGCGGCGGCCAGGAGATCGGCATGGCGTGCGATTTCTCCATCGCCGCCGACAGCGCCCGCTTCGGGCAGGCCGGTCCCAAGCACGGCTCCGCCCCCGACGGCGGGGCCACGGATTTCCTGCACCTCTATATCGGCATCGAGCAGGCGATGGCGAGCTGCGTGCTGTGCGAGCCCATCTCGGCGCACAAGGCGCTGCGGCTGGGGCTGATCCTGAAGGCGGTCCCGGCGCTCAAGGTAGACGGGCAGTTCATCGCCAACCCCCTGGTTGTCACCGAGCGCTGGACGGATGAGTGCGGCAACATCGTGTTCGGCGAGCCGCGCGAGGGCGCGCAGCTGCAGCAGGCGAAGGAGACGCTGGCGCGCGGGAGCAGCGATCTTGCTCTGCTGGACGCTGCGGTCGAGGGGCTCTGCTTCAAGCTGGCTAACACGATGCCCGAGTGCACGATCAAGACCGTCGAGTCGCTGCGCAAGAAGAAGCTCGAGCACTGGCAGCGCAACGCCGAGACCAACCGCGCCTGGCTCGCGCTGAATATGATGACCGAGGCGAAGGCCGGTTTCCGCGCCTTCAACGAGGGGTCTCGCGATCGGCGCGAGGTGGATTTCCTGCTGCTGCGCCGCGAGCTGGCCAAAGGGCGTCCCTGGAGCGACGAGCTGATCCGGGAGATCTCGCCGCAACAGCGCGCCGGCAGCCGGGAGGCGTGAGATGTCCGACGTGCGGGTCGAGCTGGCCCACCAGGGCGCCATCGCGCGGCTGATCGTGAGCCGTCCCAAGGGGAACATCTATACGACGGCCGTCGTGCGCGCTCTCGCGCAGACGCACGCGCGGGCCCTGCAGGATCCGCACTGCAAGCTGATCACGCTCGAAGGGGAGGGGCCGCACTTCTCGTTCGGGGCGGCGGTCGAGGAGCACACGCACGATCAGATCGGTGATGCTCTGGTCGCCCTGCGCCGGCTGGTCCTGCAGATCGCGGGGTCGCCCCTGCCGGTCGCCGCACTGGTGCAGGGCTGCTGCCTGGGCGGCGCGTTCGAGGTGGTGCTCGCCTGCCACTTCGTGCTCGCCGCGCCTGACGCGAAGATGGGCTTGCCCGAGATCAAGCTGGGCGTGTTCCCACCGGTGGCCGCGGTGCTCCTGCCGCGCAAGCTCACCCAGACGGTCGCCGACCGGATGATCCTCACCGGCGAGCAGGTCGAAGGCGAGGAGCTGCGCGCGCTCGGCTTCGTGCTGCGTTGCGTGCCCGCCGAGCAGCTCTTCGCGGGCGCGCAGGCGTGGTTCCAGGAGACGCTCGCCGGCCTGTCGGCGTCGAGCCTGCGGCTGGCAACGCTCCAGACCCGCCGCCATCTGCTGCACAATCTCGATCTGCGCATGCAGGAGGCAGAGCGCGCCTATCTCGACGAGCTGCTGCCCACCCACGACGCCAACGAGGGGATCGAGGCGTTCCTGCAACGCCGGCCCCCGCGCTGGACGGACGCGTGATGCGCCCCGGCACGGCGGCAGCGGCAGTGACAGCCGCGAGCGCGGCGGTGGCAGGGGTGAGCGCGGCGGCAAGCGGTGCGGCGAAAGCGGGCCCGCCGGCCGCAGCGGCCGTGGCACAGGACGCACGGGCCCGCCTGGACGCCCTGATCGCCGGTCTCCAGTCCCTCTACGAGGACCTGGACTTCCAGGCCGTGCGCCGCTGGAAGGCGGAGGATCCCGCGCGCAAGGCCATCGGTTTCCTGCCCATCTACGTACCGCGCGAGGTGATCCACGCCTGCGGAGCGCTCCCGGTGGGAATCCTGGGCGGTGGCGACCGCCTCGAGATCGTGCGCGGCGACAGCTACTTCCAGTCCTACATCTGCCACCTGCCCCGCAGCGTCATCGAGCTGGCCCTCAGCGGGCGGCTGGACGCGCTGGATGGCTTCCTGTTCCCGAGCATCTGCGACGTCATCCGCAATCTGTCGGGGATGTTCAAGCTGCTGCTCCCCGACCGCTTCATCCACTATCTCGACCTGCCGCAGGACTTCGACCCGCGCCTGGGTGGGCGTTTCTACCGCCACGAGCTCGAGCTCATCCGGGACGAAGTCTCCCGCCTGACCGGCAGGTGCCCGGCCGACGAGGACCTGCGCGCCTCGATCCGCGCGTACAACCTCAATCGGGCCGCCATCGAGCGCCTGTTCGCGCGCCGCGCCGCGCGCCCGTGGGAGGTCCCGACCACCGAGTACGCCTTGCTGCTGCGGGCCGGCTACGTGTTGCCGGTGGAGGAGCACACCGGCCTGGTCGGCGAGTACCTCGCGCTGGCCGAGGCGGCGCAGCGGCATCCCCTGGACAACATCCGCGTGCTCGTGCGCGGGGCGTTCTGCGAGCAGCCTCCGCTGGGACTCCTGCGCACGCTGGAGCGCGCCGGTTGCTACGTCGTCGACGATGATCTGGTGCTGGGCGCGCGCTTCATCCCCGAGCCCCTCGACGAGGCTTGCGACCCGATCGAGAGCCTGATCCGCGGCTACATGGAGCAGTCGCTGCCCACCGCGTCGAAGTACGACGCGCGCGGCACCAAGGGCGCCGACCTCGTGCAGCGCGTGCGCGCGGGGAACGTGCACGGCGTGATCCTCGTGGCGCCCAGCTTCTGCGATCCGGCGCTGCTCGACCAGCCGATGCTGCAGAAGGCGCTGGAGCAGGAGGGCATCCCGTTCACGACGTTGAAGTACTCGGAGGACACCGGGCAGTTCCAGGTGATCCGCGAGCAGGCCGGCACCTTCGCCGACTCCGTCAAGCTGTGGGGGGCCGTATGAGTCAGGTCGATATCGCCAAGGATGCCAGCATGCAGAAGCAGAAGGAGATGATCGGCAGTCATTTCCAGAAGCTGGCGGAGGCGCCCGCGGCCGGCCGCAAGGTCGTCTACACCTTCGTGCCCGGCAACCTGACCGAGCTGATCGCCAACTTCGATATGCTCCCCGTGCTGCCCGAGATCAACGCCTTGCAGTCGGGCATGCGGGGTAAGTCCGCGGAGTACATCTCCCTCGCCGAGAAGGCGGGGCACTCCGAGGACGTGTGTACCTACGTGAAGACCGACATCGGGATGCTCAAGGCGGGCAACATCGGACCGACCGGGCTGCCCTTGCCCAAGCCCGACGTACTGTTGTTGAGCTACACCGGCTGCTTCACCTTCATGAAATGGTTCGAGCTGCTGCGCGAGGAGTACGACTGCCCCGTGATCATGCTCCACGTGCCCTATCAGGGGGACGGCGCGATCACGCCGCAGATGCGCCGCTACGTCGTCGACCAGCTACGCGAGAAGGTGATCCCGCAGCTCGAGCACATCTCGGGGAAACGCTTCGACGAGGACCGGCTGCGCGACGCGCTGCGTCTGTCCTGCGCGGCCGAAGACGATCTGGTCTGGGTGCTGGAGTCGGCCAAGCGCAAGCCGTCGCCCATCGACGCGTACTTCGGCGGCGTCTACTACATCGGTCCGGTGTTCACCTCGTTCCGCGGCACGCCGGACGCCATCGACTACTACAGGATGCTACGCGGCGAGGTGCAGGAGCGTCTCGACCGCGGTGAGGGGCCGCTCACCCCCGACGGGCAGATGCACGAGGAGCGTTACCGGATCGTGGTGGAGGGGCCGCCGAACTGGACCCATTTCCGGGAGTTCTGGCGGATGTTCTACGAGGAGGGCGCCGTGGTGGTCGCCTCGACCTACTCCAAGGTGGGCGGTCTGTATGACCGCGGATTCCGCCATGATCCGGCGCGGGCCATCGACTCGCTGGCCGAGTATTGCATGGGTTGCTACACCAACCTCAACTTCCCACAGCGCATCGCCCTCTTGGAGAGCTACATCGAGGAGTACCAGGCCGACGGGTTCCTGATCAACTCGGTGAAGTCGTGCAACTCGTTCTCGGCAGGGCAGCTCTTGATCCTGCGCGAGCTGGAGCGCCGCACCGGCAAGGCCGGCGGGTTCCTCGAGTCCGACCTCGTGGATCCGCGCTACTTCTCGCCGGCCAATATCAAGAACCGCCTGGAGTCCTACTTCCAGATGCTGCAGGCCAAGCGCGGACCGACGTAGACGCGAACGCCGGGCGGCGGTGCGCGCGCGGGGAGACACGGTGCGCGTCGCGGAAAGCGACGCAGGATCGCGACCGTCGCGCGCTGCGACGCAGGAACTGACGCGGCGCAGGCGGCGGTCGGGACGCGGGGAGACACGATGGACTGCTTCATCGGCATCGATCTCGGCTCCACCACCACCAAGGCGGTCGTGCTCGACGATCACGGCGGGATCGCCGGCCGTGGCATCACCAACAGCCGCAGCAACTACGATGTCGCCGCACAGGTGGCCAGGACCGAGGCCCTGGTCAACGTGCGTTTCCACCTGCTCTCGAGGGCCCTGCACGCAGAGAACCTGTTCGACGGGCGGCGCGAGGAGTTCGAGAGCGAGATCACCAGCGCGTTCGCGCTGGAGGGATTCCTGGGCCAGCTCGACCGCCTCGAGAGCCACTGCCGTCACGACCTCGTCCACGGGCGCTACGGTGACCTGGCCCTTCCGCTGGGAGATGCCCTGACCGTCATCCTGCAGCGCCTGCGCGCCTTCTCCACGGAGGCCTTCCGGCCCGGCGTGAACGTCCGCTCGGACTTCTTCCGCGACCTGGCCGGCTCGGCGTACATCGAGTTCGCTTCCGACATCTCCCGCGGCGGTGGCCCGCCGTTCGACCGGCTGGTGGGGCTGTTCGACAAGAACATCATCCCCGTGGAGAACGAGCCCGAGACCCGCTCCTTCGAAGAACGGTTGCTCGCCGCGTACGCGCGCGTGCGGCCGCGCTTCCCCCAGGATGAGGCGCGCGTGCACGACCTGCTGCGGCGCACGGCCGGCCTCGTGCTGCGCGAGGTGCGAACCGTGGGAACGGGCTACGGGCGCGTGCGGCTGCCCTTCCCCAAGGAGCAGATCCGCAGCGAGATCCTCTGCCACGGTCTGGGGGCGCACCTCATGTTTGCGGGCACTCGCACGGTGTTGGACATCGGCGGCCAGGACACCAAGGCGATCCAGGTCGACGAGCGGGGAGTGGTGACGAGCTTCCAGATGAACGATCGCTGCGCCGCAGGGTGCGGGCGCTACCTGGGTTATATCGCCGACGAGATGGGCATCGGGTTGCACGAGTTGGGCCCGATGGCGCTCTTGGCCAAGCGGCGCGTGAAGATCGCCTCG
Source organism: Candidatus Krumholzibacteriia bacterium (assembly GCA_041484665.1). GTDB lineage: Bacteria > Krumholzibacteriota > Krumholzibacteriia > JAJRXK01 > JAJRXK01 > JBGPIA01. The sequence goes on along the minus strand of JBGPIA010000007.1, from coordinate 3,233 downwards.
ACCTGCACCGTGTTCGCCGGGGCGGAGTTCCGCGACCGCCTCGCGGCGGGCGACGCGCGCGAGGACATCGTGGCGGGGTTGCACCGCGCCATCATCCTGCGCGCCATGGCGCTCCTGGCGCGCTCGGGAGGTGTGCGCGACGAGTTCACCTTCACGGGCGGGGTGGCCAAGAACCCAGCGGCGGTGAAGGCGTTGCGCGAGCTGATCGACGAGAACTACGGGCCGCTGCGGCTCAACATCGCGCCCGACTCCATCTATACGGGCGCGATCGGCGCGGCGACCTTCGCGCTGCGCGACGCCGTGGCGGCGGCGGCTGCATGATGCGGGCTCGAGCGGCGGTCGCGGCATGGTGCTCACTCGCGCGCTGGCGCGAGGGAACCGCCCGGCAGCGGCGCGACGAGAACGGTCGCGGGGAGGAAACATGGCGCTGACTGCTGGCATCGACGTCGGCACGGGAGCCGTCAAGGTTGCTATCACGCGCGTGGGGGAGAACGGCGCGATGGGCGCTGCTGGCGCCCCCAGCGCCTCGTTCGCCCCTGACGCCCCCGCCACGGGCCAAGCCGAGCCCGGCCACGGCCCCGCTCCCGGCGGTGCGGGCCACTCCGCAGACGCCCCTGATGCCGGGGGCGGCGGCGCAGGTCGCACCGGCCAGCGCGAGGAGCTGCTCGCCTGCTACCTCGAGCGCGTCCGTCGGCGCGATGTGCTGCCCGTGGTCGAGGAATGCTTCGAGGCGGCTTTGCGCCAGGCCGGCGTTCGCCGCGATGAGCTCGACTACATCGCGACCACCGGCGAAGGGGACAACATCCCCTGGCGCACAGGCCACTTCTACGGCATGACCACCCACGCGCGCGGCGCGCTTTTCCTCGAGCCACAGGCGCGGGGCGCGCTGGACATCGGCGCCCTGCACACCCGAGCCGTGCGCTTCGACGAGCGCGGGCGTGTGCTCCAGTACAACATGACGTCGCAGTGCGCCTCGGGCAGCGGGCAGTTCCTCGAGAACATCGCGCGCTATCTGGGCGTGGCGCTTGAGGAGATCGGCGAGCTTTCGCAGAAGTCGGACAACGCGGAGAAGTGCTCCAGCATCTGCGCCGTGCTGGCCGAGACCGACGTGATCAACATGGTGTCGCGGGGGATCAGCACGCCCAACATCCTGCGCGGCATCCACGACTCCATGAGCGCGCGGCTGGCGGCCTTGATCCGCGCCAGCCGCATCCACGGCGTGCTGCTGATGACCGGCGGGCTGTCGGCCGACGCGGGGCTACGGGCCTCGCTCGTCCAACGCCTCAAGGACGGCGGGGCGAACGTGGAGGTCCGCACCCACCAGATGTCGGTCCACGGCGGAGCCATCGGAGCGGCGCTGTGGGGCGCGTTTCGCCACCACAAGCTGGCAGAGGAGAAGTTCGATGCCCGTGCCGCCTGAGCTGCTGTCGCTGCGCGGCCGCATCGCCTGGGTGACGGGCGCGAGCCGCGGCATCGGGCTGGCGTGCGCGCGGCTCTTGGCCGAGCAGGGCGCGTCGGTCGTCGCCGTGGACCTGCGGGGCTCTACGGCCCTCGAAGGAATCGCCCAGACCTTCGTCGCGCTCGATGTCGGGGACTTTCCCGCCGTCGAGAAGGCTACCCGCGACCTGGCGTCCCGCTCGCTTGCGCCCGACATCCTCGTGAACAACGCTGGGATCGCGCGCGACGCCGTCATATGGAAGATGACCGAGGAGCAGTGGGACTCCGTGCTGCGCGTCGATCTCAAGGGTGCGTTCAACCTGATCCACCACGCGGCCCCGCTTATGCGCGCCCACGGAAGGGGCGGGAGCATCATCAATATCGCGTCGATCAACGGCCTGCGCGGCAAGTTCGGGCAAGCGAACTACAGCGCCGCGAAGGCGGGGCTGATCGCTCTCACCAAGACCGTCGCCCGCGAGCTTGGCCGCTTCGGAGTGCGCGTCAACGCCGTGGCTCCGGGGATGGTGGAGACCGAGATGACCGCGACCTTGCCCGCAGACGCACGAGTGGCCGCGCTGCAGGAGACCGCGCTGGGACGGCTCGCGCAACCAGCGGATGTGGCCGGCGCTGTGCTGTTCCTGGCCGGCGACCTGGCACGCCACATCACGGGCCAGATCGTCCAGGTGGACGGTGGCCAGTATATGTAACAGCTTTGGGCTGGCAGCGGGGCTGGGCGTTTGGCCGGACGCCAGCTCGGCGATCGCGCGTCTTCAGCCGCAGCTTCGCAGCCCGGCCGCGCCCATCACCTTTTCCCAAGGAGTCGCCATGAGCGGACCAACTGTCGTCGACGCGCGCAGCATTCCCGTGGAGACACGGCTGTCGACGATCCTGCAGCTGCTGCAGGCGATGCGCGACGGCGAGAGCCTGGTCCTGATCGCGCCGCACGCGCCCGATCAGCTGCTGCAGAAACTCATCGAGGAGTTTCCTCTGCGCTATGACTTCTCGCCGCTGGAGCGCGGGCCAGGCGTCTGGCGCTACGAGATCGTCGCCCGGGAGAACCCCCAGGCCCGGACCGTCACCGACTACCTCGGCTGGGACCACGACCGCCTCGACGGCATGCTCGAGCGTGCCCTGGGCCACGCCCGCGAGGGCGACTGGTCCAGCGTCCGCGTGTTGCTGGAGGACTTCCGCCACGGCTTGTTCCGCCACATCGAGATCGAGGAAGGGATCCTGTTCCCGGCGTTCGAGGAGGCGACGGGGATGTTCGAGCGCGGTCCGACCATGGTGATGCGCCACGAGCACCTCGACATCAAGGTGGCCGTCGATGGCATGGTGTGCGGCGCCAAGGACGGAGATCTGGATGAGGTCACCCGTTGCCGCACCGTGCTGCTGGGAGTGCTGAGCGACCACAACGCCAAGGAGGAGCAGATCCTCTACCCCCAAACGGACCGGATGCTCGACGAGCGGGCCTTGGGCGAGCTCGTCGTCAAGCTGCTGGTGGGCTGAATCGGGGCGTCACGCCGCCCGCTGCCCGCGCGCGGTAGGCGCTGCCGCGATGTCGGGTGTGGTCACGACGCTGGGCGCTGCCGGTCAGCCCACGGCCACCGCCTCCGTCTGGAAGTTGGACCGCTTCCATCCCACGCGCCGGGCGGCCTACGTGCTTTACGCCTGGCTCAAGCGCCAGGTCCCGCGCCTGCAGCGCGTGCGCGCGGAGGTCGAGGACGGGCTGCTCGCCCTGCTGCGCGAGAGCGCGCCGGCCAGGCCGGGCTACCGCACCTTCACGGAGTTCGCCGCGG
>JBGPIA010000006.1:0-225467 GCA_041484665.1 Candidatus Krumholzibacteriia bacterium | reverse complement strand
GATCGCGGTCCTGCCGGAGGGGCGCTCGACCTCGACGCCCACGGCGCCGCGGATCCTGGAGAACTTCACCGACGTCTCGTGGTACGAGTTTCAGGAAGGAGAGCGGGTCGTCCAATTCCCAGTCGAGCTCACGCAGAACCACAAGCTGCTGTTGGACCTCGCCCGGGTGCCGCGTCAGCTGTACGCGTGACCGCCCAGCAAGCGCTCGCTAAACTGCGCACAGCTCCGGTCTCGAAGTGCGGAATGTAGGTTGTAACCCGATCCAGGACGATTTCGCACTCCCGTTGCTCGAAGAGACACGGCGTCCGCGTGGGATACGGCCGCCCCCTTGCCACGAGCGGGGCCACGATCGCGGTCCGCAGATACTGATTCATCTCATCGGGTGAGAGCACGACGCAAGCGACGGACTGAACGGATTCGGCCACGGTGGCCCGCTCCGAGCCCGCACCATCCGGAGCCTCGAGCAGCCACACGTCCAGGCGAACGATCCAAGCGCGCAGATCGTTCGCGCCCCCCGGCGCCCCGGGATCGAGGAGCCGATCGTCCTGCCAATATCGCATCCGTTCGAAGCGCTCGTCCCAGCGCACGCGCGTGCTCTGCAGGGGAGCGATCACCAGGCGATCGCCTTCGATGCGGAGGTCCACCTCACTTTCCAGGCCGGTCTCTGAGCAAGAGGGCGCGCGGGATGCGCAACCCGTGGGAGTTGCCCATGCGAACGATCTTCCCGTTCACGTGTGAAGGCCTTCCCGGCCGAGGCAACGGTCGGCCGCAACCGGGGAGGCGAATGAGCGAGGGCGGTAGTGGAGTGAGCGACGACCAGAACCGGCAGCGGTCCGGCCCCGGCAGCTCTCCTGCCCTGGCAACGGTCCCGAAGCGGGGGAGCTCCTGAAGCCGTCAGTACATTGTAATCAACCACGTGCCAGACACCATATGCCCTGAGGAGGTCCAGCCGCTTCGCACCGGCGGCGCGCCCGCCGCGCCCCGCGCGTCCCGCCCGCGGTCGCCCCACGCCCGCAGCCATCCATGGTATCCTTGACTTGCTTGCACCGGCGCCCGCGCCCACCCCCTGCCCGATCTGCGCGCCGTACGTCCGCCTGGAGGTCCTCCCCATGCACGCGCCCGTCCTGCGCCGCGCGGTCGGCCGCCGCGGCGCGTTCCTGCAGCCGCATCCCCCGCGCTTGGCCGGACTGTTGCCCCCGGCGCGCTTGGCCGAGCCACGACCACCAGCGCGCTTGGCCCTGCTACGACCGCCAGCGCGCTGGGCCGCACTGTTGCCGGTCCTACTGGCTACGGCCGGCCTCTGGCCCGCGGCACCGGCGCGAGCGGTGGAGGAGCGCAATCCCTTCCACGCCGTATTGCCGCCCACGCAACCCTATGACCCCAACGCGCGGCTGATCCTCGATCCGCGCGACGGCAGCGTGCTGCAGGAGATGCCCGACCGCATCACGATCAACTTTCGGCGCTTCGAGTTCGGGCTGGACCCCTCCAGCCTCGAGCTGTGGATCGACCAGCAGGAGTTCACCGAGCAGCTGCACTTCTGGACGGACCAGGCGTGGCTGGACCTGCAGCAGCAACCTGCAGGGGCGCCTCAGCTGAAGCTGGGGCCGGGGCAGCACTTCATCCTCGCGCGCATCCGCGACGTCGCCGGAAGCTACTGGAATTCGATCAGCAGCATCGCGCTCTATCCCTACCCGTGTCCGGGAGGCTGCCCCTGGCCATTCGCGCCCACCACCCAGCCCAACGCCGTGTCCAACCTCATGGAGGACTGGCAGGATTTCAACGGGACTCCCTACTTCCATAGCGGGGTGGACATCCGCGTCCCGGCCGGAACGCCCGTGCACTCCTGCACCGACGGCACCGTCGTCAAAGTCGACAACTACAGCGGGGGCAGCTCCCTCTACTGGGAGGTCGCCGTCCAGGACCCGGTGGGGTACATCTGGCAGTACCACCACCTGGAAGGCGCGAGCATCGCTGTGAGCGAGGGAGCGCTCGTGGTGCAGGGACAGGTGCTGGGCAACGTAGTCACCTGGTCCACCGCCATGAACGGATTCACCTACAACCACATGCACCTCAATGTCGTGCGCTGGTTTGGCCCCGGGGCCATCCCGGGTCCCTACGTGGACGGGTTCGAGCACTACAATCCGCTGCGCTTCCTCATCAAGGGCACGCCCGACGCGGTGTTCCCGCAGCAGTTCAACGTCTGGTTCGCCGACAACGAGAGCAATTCGCCATTCGCCGCCGACTCGGATGCGGGCGACCCGACGCTGGACGGTCACGTGGACGTGATCGCGAAGCTGCGCGACCGTCGTGACGTGCTCTCGCCCGCCAATGGGCAGCCGTACGAGCTGGGGATCTACAAGCTGGCCTGGCAGGCGGAGCCCATCGACACGCCGTGCGGAGTGGGGAGCGTGCCCCGCACGACGCTCGCGACGTTCAATTCCATGCCCGGCGGCACGGTGGTGGCGGACCAGGAAGCGATCCTCCTGAAGATCTACAAGCAGTTCCTCAACACCGGCGGATCGTTCACGGCCTCGAAGTACGACTATACCACCCAGCAGTACTTCTACACGCTGACCAACACCCACAACGGCGTTCCCGACGACGTGGGCGGCTTCTGGGAGACCAACCGCACCACCGCCCTGGGCGGATACTACCCCGATGGGCTGTACGCGCTGACGCTCTACGCGCGGGACTACTACGGCAACGAGACCGCGACAACGACCAACGTGCGTTTGAACAACCGGCTCGGGTACTCGGGGATCTGCGCGGACATCGTGCTCGGCCCGGCCTGGGTGAATCCGATGGATCTGGTCACCACGACGGGTGAAGTGGCCGAGTTCCTCCCTCCCTTCGTTCCGGTGACGTTCGGTCCCATGCACGAAGGCAGCGCCCACGCGGTGGTCGGCTTCCAAGGCTGGCCGGTCTGGAATTTCGACCTGCCGAACCGGCAGATCCGCGTGGCGGTCGGCTTGCTGCAAGGGCACGTGGCGGACGTGGAATTCGTGCCTCTGCTCGGCGATGTGATCATGGATATCGATGCGGAGGTACAGGTGATGCCGCTGGGACCGGCCCAGACCGGCCAGGTCGCCTTCAGCCCATTCGTGCCGTCGTCGAATCCGGCGCGCCTGCGCCTCAGCACTCGTCTTGCGCGCGATCCCTGGACCGGACAGGCGCTGGTCGGCCGCCCGGCGCGCCTGGGCGAGGTCACCCATGACATGGTGCTGACGAAGCAGATCAACGTATTGAACGAGGCGATGTTGCTGCGCAGCGTGGGGCCGGGTGGCGGCTGCATCGTGTGGAGGCTCTCCACCACGGCTACGCCCGGAGCCTCGCCCACTCCCGTGGCGCGGCCGACCATCGCGCTGTCGGCGTACCCGAACCCGTTCAACCCGCGCGTAACCGTGAAGGTCGACCTGGGTTCCGCGGCGATCGTGGCGGTCGACGTGCTGGATGCGCGCGGGCGGCGCGTGCGGCAGCTCCACTCGGGACGCCTGCCGGCGGGAGCCAGCGAGCTGACCTGGGACGGCCGTGACGCGCTGGGCCGGCCGCAGGCCGCTGGAGTCTATTTCGTGCGCGTGAGCGGCGAGAACGGGCTGGACGCGGTGCAAAAGGTCGCGATGGTGAAGTGAGCGCGGCCGGCGCGCGCGTCGCGCCGACCCGGCACATGCGGAATGTGCGGAGCATATGGTGCGCGCGCGTCGCCCACCGCCTCGCGCGTCGCGCACGGACCCGGCACATGCGCAGTGCCTCGCGCCGCTTGGGTCAGTGCAGCAGGCGCCAGGTGGAGTACAGGCCGGCGCCGAGCATGATCGCGCCCAGCACGCGCAGCGACATGGCGAGCGCGGCATAGGGGAACCGGTCACGATGCCGGTGCAGCATCCCGACCAGGAACCCGAACCACGCCACGATGCCGATACAGGCGCCCGCCACGAACTCCAGGCCATTGCGACGCTGGAGCGTGGCGAGGCCCGTGGAGTGCATTGCCGCCACCACCGCCGACCAGTTCACCAGGATGGACGGATTCAGCGCGGTGAGCGAGAAGCCCAACAGCAGCTGGCGCGCCTCACCAGCCCGCGGCCGGGGCCGCGGCTGCCGAACGTCTCGCGGAGGGTGCCGCGCGATCAAGAAGGCCAGACCTGCTACCACCAGGATCACCGCGCCGGCGACGTGCATGATGGGCTGCAGCGCGGGCCAGCGGTCCATCACCCTCCCGTACCCGAACACGGCCAGCCCGCAATAGAGCGTCTCCCCCACCCCCGCGCCCAGCGCTACCATCAGGCCATCGAGCGAGCGTCCCGCTACGCCCCGCTGGAACACCAGGGCCGTCACTGGCCCCGCGGGCGGAATGGAGCCGAGGCCACCGAGCAGGAAGCCGAGCGCCAGCACGACCATTCGATCTACCCCGTTGTGAGCAAGCCGCCGGGCCCGCCGCGTGCGCTGCATGGCGTCGCTGCCCGAGCCGGGAGCCGCCGCCGTCCGGGAGGAAGGCGCAACTCTCGGGAGCGCGTTCTCTGGCAAGGGGATGGCGAGGCTACAAACGACACCGCGCCGGGTCAAGTCGGGAGGCTCCCGCTTTTGCCCGGCGCGGCCATTTGGAAGGGACGGTCGGAGAGTGGAAAGGACGGTCGGAGAGCCGACTACTTCTTCACCGGCTGGACCCGGACCTCTCCGTTTTGGACGGTGACGGTGGCATTGATTCCCTGCTCGCGCATCTGCCGCTCGATCTCGGCCTTGAGGTCAGCGTCGGTCATCCCGGCGGCGTGCTCCACCTTGATCTGACGCTGGTTGGGGCCGGGGGTCTTCACGTCCAGGTCCAGCTTGCCGGCGGTGCCTGACGCGGGGTTCGTCCCCCCCGCGCCATCACCGGCGTGGATCTGGACCTGGGTCTGGTTGCCGTCGTAGGTCACGTGCACGTCGGGATTGGTGAGTCCCGCGGCCTCGAGCTGCGCCCGGATGTCGGCCTCGAGCTGCGCCGGGGTTTTGCCTCCGCGATCGACGCGGATCTCGAGGCGGTCGCGTGCCATGGCATAGACGCTGGACGAAACGCGCTCCGTGCGCGGCGTGACGGTCGCTTGCGCCGTCAGGCCGCGCGCGGTGAGCTCCGCAGCGAACGCAGAGGCCACGCGCGTCACGCCCTTGGCAGAGTGCGAGGGCACCTGGGCGTCGATGCGGTAGCCCGCGTCGTCGCTTGTCATGTTTACATTGGTCGCGCCCAGCGCCGTACTCAGCTCGTGGGCGATCCGCGTCGCCGCCGCGCTGTCCAGCGCCGGCGCGGCGACCTGCAGCGCGACGCTGTGGCCGATCGTACGTTCGTAGGAGATGGGCACCACAAGCATGATCGCGGCCAGGGCGGCCACGGCGATGGCGGTGGAGAGCCAGGGTCTCGTTCTGGATTGACGAAGTGTCGACATCAGGAATCCCTCCCGGGTATGGCGCGAGCGCTCTGCGGCGACCGCGCGCGTTGTTTCCTCGAACGTCGGCAGGTCTCGCGCGCTCACGGAGCGCAGCGCCTCGAGGTCGGCGCGCAGCTCCGCATCGAGGCCGAAGCCGGCAGGCTCGTCCTGGGAGCGGCCCGGCCCTTCGGGGCGGAAGCGAGAGCGACTCATGACGGCCATCCTTTCGCAGGGGGGCGGCCGGGGAGCTCGCGGGCGCCTCGCGGCACGGCCCCAGCGGGAGCCGTCTGCGGGAGCACCGGCTCCAGCAGGGCAGGCGGAGGGCCCACGGTGCCGGGTTCCGGCGGCTCGGCGCGTTGCGCGGCGAAACCCAACCGCTCGTAGTGGCGGCGCAGGCGTTCCCGGCCACGGGCCAGGCGCGACTTCACCGCCGATGGCGACACCTTCTGCAGGGCCGCGATCTCGTCGATGGAGAACCCCTCCAACTCGAAGAAGACGACGGCCTCGCGCTGCACTGCGGGCAGAGTGGCGAGCGCCCGGGACACTCGCGTCGCCCGCTGCCGCTCCTCCTCCCAGCGTTGCCCGTTCTCACCCACCGGCTCGCGCCCGTACTCCCACTCATCGGTAAGGGGGAGGAAGCGGCGCCAGAAGCCACGGCTGGAGCTGGAACGGTGCACCGAGAGCAGGACGGTGCAGAACCACGATCGAAAACTCGTCTCGTCGCGCAGGGTATGGAGCTTCTCGAAGCTGCGAAGCACCGCCTCCTGGAACGCGTCGTCTCCATCGGGAGACGAGCGACCCAGGCGGCGTGCCAGCTGTAGCGCCTGATCATGGATGGGCTCCAGGAGCCCCCACAGGCGCCTCCAGCGTGCTGCGCGGTCGTCGGGTTCCATGCGCTACGCTCTTTCGACGGCTCGACTCGGGCCTACATGGTAATGGACACACTCGGGGGGTGGGAAAGTCGCAGCAAACTGCGCGAGCGCGCACGGGACGGGGCCCGGTCCTGGGGACCGCCGGGCTTTGGGAGACCGTGACGCCGCGGGAGATCGTGGGGCTACGGAGGGCGTGGGGCCACGGAGGGCGTGGGGCCGCGAGAGGCTGCGCGGCTCCTGAAGGTGGGGTCGCTCCGGTAGTTCGCAGGCCCCCACAAGGTCGCCGGTCCCGCGGGGGAGCACCCGGGCTCCCCGGCCGCCGTGGTCGAGGACGCCGGGACCGACGGAAGCGTCTCGTGTGCTACCCGCCATGGCCCCAAGAGGGGTTGGGCCGACGCCAACGCCGTCTCGACCGGGATCAAGGGACCGCGGGGCAAGCGCTTGTCTCCCACCATGCTCAACACTGCCTTCCAGACGTTTCAGTTCTGGGACGGCCGCGCCGGGTCGCTCGAGGAGCAGGCACTGGGGCCGATCCAGAACCCCATCGAGATGGGCGAGACGTTGGACAACGTCGTGAAGAAGCTCCATGCGATCCCTGGGTATCGCAGCCAATTCCAGCAGGTGTTCGGCACCGGCGTGACAGCCGACGGGATCGGCAAGGCCATCGCTGCCTTCGAGCGTACGGCGCCGGCGGGCAACTCTGCATGGGACCGCTACGAGGCGGGTAACAAGGAGGCGATGTCCCCGGCGGCGGTCCGCGGGCTCGCACTGTTCCGCACAAAGGCCAACTGCAACTCTTGCCACGCCGGCTTCAACCTCACCGACAACGTGTTCCACAACCTCGGCGTCGGCATCGACAAGCCCGACCCCGACCTTGGTCGCTACAAAGTCACCAAGCAGGACAAGGACCGCGGCGCCTTCAAGACGCCCACGCTGCGCGACATCACAAAGACCGCGCCGTACCTGCACGATGGCAGCGAGCAGACGCTCGAGTCGGTGATCGAGTTCTACAACAGGGGTGGCAGCCAGAATCCGAACCTGGACCCACAGATGAAGTCACTCAACTTGACCGAGCAGGGGAAGAAGGACCTGGTCGAGTTCCTCAAGTCCCTGGACTCGCATCAGCCCGTGGAGGTGGGCGACGTGGACTTACCGTAGCCGGCGGCCCGGGCCAGCGTCTTGATGGCGAGCGCTAGTTCCGCCCCGACCGCACTGCGGCAGCTTCCCACGCCGCGCGGCGCCGATTCAATTCCTCCATCGAGCGATTCCTGTGCACGCCCGGTGGAAGCCGCCGGCAGCAGAGGCGATCTGAAAAGGCCCAGAGGTCGGTGATGCGTCGCCACAACTCGGGATCGCTGGGGTCGTGCCAGGTAGGGCCCGGCATTTCCTCCACGGAGTGGAACTTCCGCAGCGGCATCAGTCCTCCTCCAGGTTGAAGCGCTCCTTCAGTCGTTCCGCGTCGGCGCGGTCCTGCAGGCGAATCGTGTCCTTCTTCATCCTGTACAGCATCCGCGGCGTGGCAACCGCCACTCGTACGCCCTGGATCGAGCGCTCCTCTGCTTCGATGTCGTCATAGCGGAACGCTTCCCCAAGTCGTGCAAGGAGGTCGATCGAAAAGGTGCCATCCGGCGGAACGTATTGGATGGCGGGGTAAGGCCCCGACAAGTCCTCTGAGGAGATCTCGTCGATGCGCGGATCATTGAAAATCGAGCGCAACGCGACCTTCAGTCGCGCCACGTTCGCCGGATCAGGTGCGACGAACAAGTCGAGATCCTCGGTCGCGCGAGCGAGGCCATGGAAGTTGATGGCGACTCCCCCGACGACCTTGTAGCGCACGCCTTCGAGCTCGAGAGCGCGCAGAACGGCAAGCACGCGTTGGGTGTCCATGGGCTTCCTGGCTGCCAGGGCCGTGTCGGTCGTCGCTGTGTCTCGTCCAACAGTATCGTACCCGACGCTCTCGGGCTCAAGCGTTCCGGTGCCCTCGCGTCGGCGCGCTGTCAGTGAACGAGGACCAGGCTGCGGCTGGACTCGCTGCTGCCAGCGACCAGGCGAGCGACGTAGACCCCGCTGGCCACCGCGCGACCCGCGGAATCCAACCCGTCCCACACCAGTTGGTGGCGTCCGGCCGCGAGCGTTTCGCCCAGCAGCGTGCGGACCCGCGCGCCACGCGCCTCAATCTGAGGATATCAAGGGCTCTCGGTGACGAGCATAGCATACCCATGGTGTCCGGCGCGCAGGACGCTGCCGGACCCCCCCAAGCGCCCTCGACGCGGCGTGACGGTCAGCCACGCCCCCATTGCCTGGCCGGCCGGCGCGCCCACATTGCCGGCCGTCGGCCGCGCCCTTGACATTGTCGCTCCCAGCCGTATAATGAAAGCCACGTGGTGCTTTAAGCGACAACTTGCCGCCACGCTAAACAAGGTGCTAAAGCGTCAGACAGGTGGATCCCGGGTCGCCGTCCCACCTGTCCCCGCTCGCACCTGTGCAGCGGGTTTTTTGTTGCCCGGCGCGGGCCATGTCCCGGGCCATCCGTTCGCAGCGCTTCCCACGCGACGGTGGCCTTCGCCGTGGTGGCAAGCGCCCCGGGCACCCGCCGCGCCGGCCCCACGAGTCCTGCCATGGGAGGGACCCAGCATGTCCATGCACCGCGCCAGCGCCACCGCTGGCCTCGACCCCAGCGCGGCCGTCCAGACGGGCCGCATCTTCTCGTCGGAGTCCGTGACCGAAGGTCACCCGGACAAGGTTTGCGACTTCATCGCCGACTCCATCCTCGACGCCCATCTGGGCGCCGATCGCCGCAGCCGCGTGGCCTGCGAGGTGCTCGCCAAGGGTGGCCAGGTCGTCCTCGCGGGTGAGATCACGTCGGGGGCCGGCAGCTCCGGCACCGAAATCGACCTCGACGCCCTCGTGCGCCGCGCGATCCAATCGGTGGGCTACACCGACCCGGCCGAGCCTTTCGCGGCGGAGACAGTGCGCATCACCAAGCTCCTCACGCAGCAGGCTGCGGAGATCTCGCAAGGCGTCACCGCCACAACGAGCCTCTCGGGCGAGCAGGGGGCCGGTGATCAAGGTCTGATGTTCGGGTACGCGACCGACGAAACCCACGAGCTGATGCCGCTGCCGATCGTCCTGGCACACGGACTGACGCGCGGGCTCGCTGCCGACCGCAAGAGCGGCAGTCAGCCGTGGCTGCGGCCTGACGGCAAGAGCCAGGTCTCGGTGGAGTACCTGGACGGCCGGCCGCAACGGGTGACTGCGGTGGTCGTCTCGTGCCAGCACGCGCGCGCGGCCCAGCGCGATCGCATCGTGCACTACGTGAAGACCGACCTGCTGCCCCGCGTGCTCGGCCGCTGGAACCACGACGAGATCGTGCTCCACGTCAATCCGACCGGTAGCTTCGTAGAGGGCGGCCCCGGCACCGACGCCGGCGTGACCGGCCGCAAGATCATCGTCGATACGTACGGTGGCATGGCGCGGCACGGCGGCGGAGCATTCTCGGGCAAGGACCCCAGCAAGGTCGACCGCAGCGCCGCCTACTTCTGCCGCTTCGTCGCGCGCCAGGTCGTACGCGAAAGGCTGGCGCACCGCGCCGAGCTCCAGGTGGCCTACGCCATCGGCCAGGCGCAGCCCGTGTCGATCCACGTCGAGACCTTTGGCACTGGCAACGGGGACGCAGCGCGCCGCTTCGTGCTCGAGCGCTTCGATTTCCGGCCCGCGGCGATCATCGAGCGGCTCGGACTGCTGCGCCCGATCTACGCGCAGACCACGAACTACGGGCACTTCGGGCGACCGGGGTTGCCGTGGGAGGAGTGAGCGCGCGGGAGGTAAGCCGAGAGCGCCGCGAGGAATCCGGAGAGCTGCGGACAGTCCGCGAGAGCCTGGTCGTGCAGCCGTCCCGCGGCAATCGCTCCTGACGACTACTTCTTCTTCTTCCGTCCGCGGATCTCCATCTCCGGTTTCACGCGCGGCTTGCGCGGCTCGGCCGCCTTCACCTCCAGCTTGGTCTCCGCGCTGTCCTTGCCCAGCTCCACGCGCACCGTGTAGGTCCCGGCGGTCGCGTAGAGCGGCCGCCCCAGCCGCGCGGCCTCGGCCCAGGGATACTTCGCCTGCTCGCCTTTGCCAGCGGCGCTCGTTTCGTCCTGCTGCGAGCCGGCGCCCTTCTCGCTCTTGGCGGCCTTTTTCTTCCTCTGCTCCTCCGCCCTCTTGTCGGCGTCTTGCTTCTTCACGCGCTCTTTTTCCGCGTCCACAGCAAGCTTGGGGTCCACCAGCAGATCCCACGTCCAGGTGTTCACCCCGGGCGCGACGCCGACATCCTCGCGGCGCAGCACGCGCCCATCGCCGTCGCGGATCGTCAGGATTGCCTTTGACTCCGCGGCGCCCGACTCCTCAGCGCCCGCCCCCGCACCGCCCACCTCCGCGGCGCCCACTCCCGTGCCGCTCACTGCCGTGCCACCCGCCGTCCCCGCCTTCACCCAGAACGGCACGCGCACGAACGGATCTTCGACCGGCCGGTAGAACCACGGCGACCTCCGGCTGCGCCACCCTCGCTCGAACTGGACCTCCTCCAGCGCGAACACGTGGACGGACTTGGCGCGCACTTCAACAGTGAGATCCTGCATGGGGAGCACGTCGGCGATCCACACGCTGCGGCCGTGCGTCCCGGCCACCAACTCGCGGTCACGCGGGTGCACGACCAGGTCGTGCACGGGCACGCTGGGCAGGGCGCCGACGAGATGCCCCGCCTGCCCCACCGCGGCCTGTGCCGCCTGACCCAGCGCCGGCCCGCCCGGGAGCGCCTGCCAGCCTGCTCCCTTGTCGAGCGAGACGTACACGCCGCGGTCCGTCCCCACGTACAGAACATCCGGATTGACGGGATCCTCGCGGATCACGTTCACCGGCTCGTCGGGCAGCCCCGCGGAGATGTCGCGCCACGTGGCACCCAGGTCCTCGGTGCGGTACACGTACGCGGTCATGTCGTCGTCGCGGTAGCCGTTGAGCGCCAGGTGCGCCACTTGGTCGTTGTGGCGGGAGGCCTCCACGCGGCTGACCCAGCGATCTGCCGGCAGCCCGATCGCTCCACCCGGCGGTCCCGCCGCTTCGCTGGACGCCCCCGCCGTTCCTCCCGATGGCCCGGCCCCGCCGCCCGAAGGCCCGGCGACCACCGGGTTGCCCGACACCTCGCGCCACGTCACCCCGCCGTCGGTGGTCACGTGCACGTGTCCGTCGTCAGTGCCCAGCCAGATCAACCCGAACTTGCGCGGCGACTCGTGCAGCGTGGTGATCGTCGCATAGGGTACATCGCCACGATTCTTGCTGGTGGTGAGATCGGGGCTGATCGCCGTCCAGCTCTCGCCCTTGTCCATGGAACGGAACAGCTTGTTGGCGCCGAAGTACAGGATGTCGGGGTTGTGGGCGCTGAGCTGGATGGGCGTCTCCCAGTTGTAGCGCAGCGGTTCTTCGGTGAGCTTGTTGCGCGGGCGCACGCTCTGACGCTTGCCCGAAGCGTCCACCCGGGCGTAGTAGCCGAACTGCGATCCCATGTAGACCGTCGCGTTGTCGCGCGGGTCGACCTGGACGTACATGCCGTCGCCGCCGCCGATGACGTGCCAGTCGTCGCTGATCCCGGGCCGCGACGCCGAGGAGCCCTTGTACACGCCGTTGTCCTGCAACCCGCCATAGATGTTGTAGGGCTTCTCCAGATCGACGGTCACGGCGTAGAACTGTCCGACCGGGGTCGGGTTCACCACCAGCCAAGTCTGCCCGCCGTCGTAGCTCATGGAGATGCCACCGTCGTTGCCGCTGATGAGCCGCTTGGGATTCTGTGGGTCGAACCAGATTTCGTGGTGGTCGCCGTGCACGTCGCGCCCGTCGATCCCGGTCCAGGTCTTGCCGCCGTCCTTCGACATCACCATGGGCACGCCCATGATGTAGACGCGCTCGGGATCGTCGGGGGCCACGCGAATCTGACCGAAGTAATATCCGTAGGTGTAGGCGACCTCGCGCAGCGGCTGATCGTGCGTACGCCTCCAGCTGGCGCCGCCATCATCGCTGCGCCAGACCTCCGGCCCGTGGATGTCGGTCAGGAAGAGGTTGGCGTTGGCGTCCTCGATCGCCTTGACGATCTGCTCGAGGGTGACCTCGCCCTTGCGCACCATCTCGGCGAGCTTGGCCGCGTCGAGGGCGGGCTCGAGGTCGTTCTCACGGATGAAGTCCTCGATCTCCTCGGGATCCTGCTTCAGGAACTCCGCTTTGGACATCCGGCGCAGGCGCTTGGGGGTCACGGCGCCATCGCCCAGGTCCCACTGGTCGTCGGGGAGCAGATGCTGGTCGTCCATGTAGGCGTAGAGCGTCGCCGGCCGGCTGCGCGCGATGTCGATTCCGATCCGACCGACGTTGCGCCCCTGCGGGAAGCCGCCGGCCAGCCGCGTCCAGGTCTCGCCGCCGTCGGTGGACTTCCAGAGGCCGCTGCCGGCGCCGCCTTCGACCAGCTCCCACGGCCGCCGCGAGCGCTCCCAGGTCGAGGCGTAGATGACCTCCGGATTGGCAGGGTCCATCACCAGGTCGATCGCTCCCGTGAACGCGCGCGTCGAGTCGCTGCTGCCGGCCGCCTCCGGGGTGAGCGTCTGCTGCCAAGTGCGCCCGCCGTCGCGCGTGCGGTACACGCCGCGTTGGCCGCCGGCCGTGTACAGCTTGCCCAGACACGCCGCCAGCAGGTGGCGGCCGTCGCGCGGATCCACGAGGATGCGGCCGATGCGGTCGCTCTCCTCGAGCCCCATGCGTTGCCAGGTTGCTCCGCCGTCGCTGCTGCGGAACACGCCGAGTCCGCCGTAGCTGCTGCGCGACGAGTTGTTCTCACCCGTGCCCACCCAGACCACCTTCGAATCGCTCGGATCGACCGCGACGTCGCCCATGATCAGCGTCGGCTGCGCGTCGAAGACCGGCGTGAACGTCACCCCGTTGTTGTCGGTGCGCCACAGTCCGCCGGACGCGTACGCGACGTAGAAGCTGTACGGGCTGTTGGGCACGGGCTCGACGTCCACGACGCGGCCGCCCTGGACGACCGGCCCGACGCAGCGCCAGGGCACGCCGCGGAAGATCGACGTACGCCCCATCTGCTGGTGGAGCTCCCAGGCGGCCAGGCGATCCGTGGCGGTGGTCGGTCCGTTGGGGGCGGGGCGCCCCGGATCGGCCCCGGCCGGACTCGCCACCGGGGCGACGAGTGCCACGGTGACGACCAGGCCCAGGGCGATGAGTTGGTGGAGGACACAGGGCCTACGGCGGGCCGCTTGCCGATTGAGGATGAAGCTGGCGGCAGCGGCGTGCGTGAGCCTGATTGGATTCCAGCGACAGGGCATGCTTCCTCCGGAGCTTGGCCGCGAGGGGCCTGTGAGGCGTCGGACGCAGCAGTGTAGCGGTGATCCGCGGACCTCGGAAGCGCCGACCCGCCCGACCCGCCCGAGCGCATGGTCCGTTGGCGCGAAGCCCGCCCCCTGGGCGCCCGCCCACCGGGCGCCATCCCTACATATCTCCGGCGGGCATGTGAGCACAATGTGCTTACGCCAGCGCGCCGCGGGGGGCACATCCGGATGGTGCGTAATCACATTATATGCACCGCCGCGCCGGAGGCATACATACTCCGAGCGGTCGCTGCGATGACCGGCCGGCAGCGCAGCCCGCGCCCGCCCAGGGCCTTGCTGTCGCACTGGCGTGGGGCGCCTCCGGGCGCGTATCCTGGCGGCTCCCGATTGACTCCCGGCGCCTCCCGGCGGCGGCCCGTATCCCACGCGTCGGCCGCGCTCGCCGTTCCCGCCATGCCCGCCGAGCCACTCGCAACAGGAGTACGCGGTGATCGCCAGCATCCTCGAGTCGCTCGCCCACTTCATCCAGCATGTCGAGCAGTCGATGGGCTACGGCGGGATCGTATTGCTGATGGGTATCGAGAGCGCGTGTATCCCGCTGCCCTCGGAAGTCATCATGCCGTTCGCAGGCTCGCTGGTCTCGCTGGGGGTGTTCACGCTCTGGGGAGTCGCGCTGGCGGGGGCGCTTGGATGCGTCGCCGGCTCCATCCCCGCCTACTATGCCGGGCTCTACGGCGGGCGCCGCTTCCTCCAGCGCTACGGAAGGTGGGTGCTCATCAGCGCCCACGACCTCGAGCTGGCCGACCGCATGTTCGCCCGCCATGGCGACTGGATTGTCTTCGCCAGCCGGCTGCTGCCCGTCGTGCGTACGTTCATCGCATTTCCTGCTGGCGTCGTGCGCATGAACATGCCGCGGTTCATCGTCTACACGTTTGCGGGCAGCCTGCCATGGTGCTGGGTGCTGGCCTGGGCCGGCAAGAAGTTGGGGGACAACTGGACGGCGATCAAGCCGTGGTTCCATCGCTTCGACGTGGTGATTGGAATGGTGATCGTCGTGGGGGCCGTCTGGTGGGTGTGGCGCCACGTCAAAGGACTGCGCGAGCTCAAGGCGCTCGAGGAGCTTGCGCAGCTGGAGGAGCGCGCGCGGCGCGAGCAAGGCAAGCAACACGAGTTGGACCGCACCCAGCCCGAGGGTGAGGCCTGAAGGATGTCAACGCACTGCCGGCGCACCGTCAACGCCCGGTCAGCCCTCGCGGGGCCGGTCACGCCATTCAGGTCGCAGCAGCCCGAAGTACAGCGCGTCCTGCACCTCGCCGCCGACATGGTAACGCTCGCGCAGAAGTCCCTCCCGCTGAAACCCCTGCTTCTCGAGGATCCGGATCGACCCCTCATTGCGTGGATCGACGTCGGCTTCGATCCGGTGCAGCCCCAGCTCGCCGAAGGCGAACCCGAACAGGGCTGCGAGGGCCTCCCGCATGAGCCCTTGCCCCCAGTGCGCGCGGCCCAGGGCGTAGCCGATCTCGGCCCGCCGGTGCGTAGCGTCGAGGTGGAACAACGTGCATGTCCCGATCACGACGTCATCGGCGCGACGCGCAATCCCCCACTGGAACAGCGTCCGCGTGCGGAAGAGGTCGTGGATATCCAGCAGGAGCTTCCCCGCCGCTGCGAGATCCGTGAGGGGAGCGGTGCTCCAGTAGCGCATGACCTCGGGATCGGCAAAGACGGCGTAAAGCTGTGGCACGTCATCCTGCTCGAGCCAGCGCAGGACGACACGCGGCGCGCTGAGGGTCGGGAGGCGGTCACCCCACTCGAAACGGGTCTGCATTTCAGATCACCTCACCGGCACCGCGCTGGTCCGCTGGGTCCCGCCGCGTCCACATGGGTCTCCACCGCGTCGTCGCGGGCGGGGCCTGCCAGGATATCACGAGCCGACAGTCCTACCCGTTGGTGGTCTTGCGCTCGCCAGTTCGGCAGGCCGCGCTGCCCGCGCCGTCGGTCCCGCACGAAGCCGGACAATCGCCGGCCGTCGTACGCCAGCAGCGAATCCGCGGGCCCCCCAGCCTGCACCGTGTCCGAGGCGCTCGTAAGCACAATGTACTTACGTCGACGCCGGAGACATCGCGCTGTCGGCAGAGCTGGCGTGAGCTGTCGGCGGCCGGAGCGCTGCGCCTTGACAACCCTCTCCCCGGCACAGGACAGTCATTGCTCGCCGTGCGTACCCCCCGGCCGATCCGAAGAGGTTTCCGCCGCGGCCGCCGGATCCAGTGAGGACGAACTAGCGGGTGGGCGACGACGTGAGGACCCCAGCCACAGACCAGCGGGAGCCGAGCCGCGGCCTCGTCCAGGCCCTGGGCTTCGCGGCCGCCACCGCGCTGGTGGGCGGCAGCATGATCGGCTCGGGGATCTACGTCATCCCCGCGACGCTCGCCGACCGCGCCGGCCCGGTGTCTCTCTTCGCGTGGTTGCTCGTTACGCTGGGCTATCTGTGTCTCACGTCGGTGTACGCGGACCTCTCCGGTGCGTATCCAATCTCCGGCGGGCTGCAGATCTACGCGCAGCGCGCGTTCGGCGACCTGGCCGGACTCTTGACCGCCTTCCTGTACTGGATCTCGTGCGTCAGTGCGAACGCGGCGTTCCTCACGGCCTTCGTCGGCTACCTGCAGGTGTTCGTTCCGGCGTTGGGGTCTCCGCTCCTGGCGTTCGTCGTCGCCCAGGCGCTGCTGTGGACGCTCACCGCCGTCAACGTGGCCGGGGTGCGCGCGGCCGGATCGGTGCAAATCATCACCACCGTCCTGAAGGTGGTGCCGCTGCTGGTGCTTTCGCTGGCCCTGCTGGCCCACGGGTCGGTGGCGAACCTCCACCCGTTCGCACCCCGCGGGGTGGGAGCGCTGCTGCCGGCCGCCAGCCTCATCGCCTGGCTCTTCCTCGGAGCCGAGGCGGTCACCGTGCCCGCGGAAGAGGTGCGCGGTGGAGGGCGCACGCTGCGCCGATCGGCCTACGCGGGCTACGGCCTGGCGGCGTGCGTCTACCTGCTCGTGGCGGGGTCACTCGCGCTGGGAATTCCGGGCTCGGAGATCGCCGGTACGGCCCACCCGCTGGCGCACGCCGGGCGGCGCGTGATGGGGCGCTTCGGAGAGGTCCTGCTGAGCGTTGGCGCGCTGGTCTCCGTCGCCGGCGTCCTCAACGGCTGGCTGCTGGTGACGGGGCGTCTGCCGTGGGCTGCCGCACGGCAACGGCTTGCTCCCCGCATCTTCGAGCGCCTGCACTCCCGCACGGGCGTGCCCACGCTCGGGCTGGTCGTGTCCTCGACCGTTCCGGCCGCGCTGGTGCTGCTCTACTTCAGCCACACGCTGCTGGACGCGTACAACTTGATCGCCCTGGCTTCGACCGCGACGGCGTTGGTTGCTATCGGGGGCACCTGCGCCGCGCAGCTGGCTCTGATGCGTCGCGAGCCGGAGCGCTTCAGCGCGGGGCAGCGTCGCCGCGGACGCGTGACCGCGACATTGGGGATCCTCATCGCTGTGCTCATGATCGTTGGCGCGGGGGGGAGGGTCCTGCTGTTGACGCTGCTGGTGTGCGCGCTCCCGCTTCCCTGGTATCTGTGGCTGCGCCACAGACGGAGCGCCCGCCGCGTCCCCGATTGAGCGGCTTCCCCGCGCGTGGCGGAGGCGCGCTGGCGCGACGATCATCTTGGGACCCCCGGCCCGCACCCCCACCAAGGAGGTCAGCCATGCCCATCAGCGCCGCCGAACGCGAGCGCCTCATCCAGCAATACGCCCAGGGACCCGCGCGCCTCAGAGCCGCCCTGGCGAAGGTCCCCGAGGAAGCCCGCAAGTGGCGTCCCGGCGCGGGCAAGTGGAGCGCCCACGAGGTCGTCGTCCACTGCGCCGACTCCGAGACCACCGCGGCGGGGCGTATCCGCTTCCTGCTGGCCGAGAAGGAACCGTTGATCCTCGGCTACGATCAGGACTGCTGGGCGACGACGCTGGACTACCACAGCCATCCGCTCGAGCCGGCCCTGGTGGCCATCGAGGCGGTCCGTGCCAATACGGTGCCGCTGCTGCGGTCTCTGCCGGACTCCGCTTGGGACAAGGTAGGGCGTCATACAGAATCGGGAGCCTATTCGGGCGACCGCTGGCTACAGATCTACGCAGGCCATCTGGAGCAACACTCCGCCCAGATCGAGCGCAACGTGGCGGCGTGGCAGGCGGTGGGCAAAGCCCGCGCCTGAGGCGGGGGAGGCCTTGGGTCGGTGAGGCAGCGGCGCGGTCCGCCGCGCGCGGGGGCCAAGCCCGACTAGAGAAGGGATGCGATCGTCGCCGGCGCCACCGTCTGCGGGCCCGCCCCCGGCGGGCCCGCCATTGACCGGCTCGGCGACTGAGGGCTTGCCGCGCCCCAGGTCGGAGGCGAGGCAGAAGACCGTCCCCATGAAAACGCCGAAACCCCACGAGTGGAAGTACCACATGTCCAGGAGGATCCCCGCGACCCCGGCCACGACGACGCAGGCGCCCATGATCATGACCGCGGCGAAGTCGTTCCAAGCGCGACGCCGCACGCGTACGACGATGCCCGCCGCCAGCACGTGGCCCAGCACCAGCAGCACAGCGAACCACAGCCCGCCCAGGGTGAGGAAGAAAGGGCGCTCCAGCGCGAGCGGAGCCAACCGTGCGGGGGTGGGCATGCCGGTCAAGATCGCAGGCGCCGCCGCTGCCGCAACGGGGGTCGCCGCTGCTGCCGCAACCGGGGTCGCCGCCGCCGCGGCGCGGAGCTGCACGTCCCCGCGGGCCACCGCGACCCGCCGTACTAGCGCTGCCCCTGCGGGAGACACATGCTCCGCGTGGTGAGCCTCGTTCCGTCGCTGACGGAGACCGCCTTCGGGCTGGGCCTAGGCCCTGAAGAAATCGTGGGGCGGACCTCCTTCTGCGTGCATCCGCAGCCACTGGTACGGGAGATCCCGGTGATGGGGGGCACGAAGACCCCACGGATGCGCCGCATCCTCGCGCTGGCCCCGGACCTGATCCTGATGGACCGCGACGAGAACCGTCACCAGGACGCCGTGGAGTTGCAGCGTGCCGGCATCGAGCTGTTCGTCGCGGATCTTCCGGGGGCCGCCGAGGTCGAGCCCATGTTGCTCCAACTAGGGGAGCGCCTCGGCCGAGCGGCCTCGGCGCGCGAGCAGGTGCGCCGCCTGCGCGAGGCCCGTGAGGCGGCTGCGCTAGCCCGCTCGGCGCGACGCCGGATCCGCTGTCTGCCGCTGGTCTGGCACCGCCCACTCATGACGGCCGCTCCCGACCGTTACTGCGGGGGCCTCCTCGGCGAGGCCGGCTTCGAGGTGCCGCGGGTGGGCGACGCCCGCTACCCAGAGGTCACGATCGAGCAGATCGCGACCCTGGGCGTGGACCTGCTGCTCCTTCCCAGCGAGCCGCACAAATTCACGGCGGAGGAAGGAGAGAAGCTGCGCGAGTCGGTGCTGGCCGCGGGAGGCCGTCCCGTCCGGATCCGGCTGATCGATGGGGAGGACCTGTTCTGGTACGGCGTGCGAACGGCGCCGGCGCTGGCCGGCCTCACGGAGCTGGCTCGGGAGCTGCAAGGGGAGGTCGCGTAGGGAGTTCGTATTGCTCCATTCAGTGTTTCACCAAATGGTAAATCTTTAAACTTCTATGAAATCCTGAGTTATGCGTGTTCAACGCGTCGATTTCGCCACCCTCCACCGGTTGCGCTCGCAGATGTCGTCGCATCTAGACATGATTTTGCTTTTCAATTTCACTTTTCCTAGCTTGACCTGTATACGGCGCAGGGCCACCACCCCCGGGGCCACGACTGTCAGACTGGGTCAGCCATGATCGTCTGCCAATGCAAGGGAGTCACGGACCGCCAGATCCGCGCGCTGGTGCGGCGAGGCTGCGGCACTATCCCCGAAATCGGTCGTGCGTGCGGCGCTGGGACGGACTGCGCCGGCTGCCTCCAGACCATCCAATCCGTGATCGCCCGCGAGCAACTGCTGATCCAGTGCGAAGCGGGCGAGCAGCTGCGGCCCTCGCGCGAGGTGGCGCTCACCGGGAAACCCTGAACGGCGAGGCGAGCGGATCCGGAGCACGAGGTGGGCCGGACGCGCGCCGCTCCAAGGCGATCTGGCGGGTGTACCTGCCAGGCCTGGTCGCCGCCCCGAGCATGTCTTACCCTCAAGTGCCCCCGCTTCTCTGCACCCCGTCTTGACCCCCCCGCACCCCAAGGAGGCAGGCATGCGCGGCGACCCGCGGATCCTCGAGGCGCTCAATGACGTCCTGACCGCCGAGCTCACCGCCATCAACCAGTACTTCGTCCACTCCAAGATGTGCGAGAACTGGGGCTACGAGAAGCTGGGCCACCGCAAGCGCGCGGATGCGCTTGAGGAGATGAAGGACGCCGACCAGATCATCGACCGCATCCTGTACCTAGAGGGGGTCCCCAACGTGCAGCGCCTCAACCCCATCAAGGTCGGCGAGGATGCCGTCGAGCAGCACCGGCTCGACCTAGAGCTGGAGACCGCCGCCATCGCGCGCCTGAACAAGGCCATCGCGGTATGTCGCGAGATCGGCGACAACGGGACGCGGGAGATGCTCGTCGAGGTCCTCCACGGCGAGGAGGCCTCGGCGGACTGGCTGGAGGGTCAGCTCCACGTCATCGCCGAAATCGGCAAGGAGCGCTACCTGGCCGAGCAGATCCACAAGTAGGCCCCGGATCCGCCGAGTAGGCCCCGGATCCGCTCCCCGATCCGCGAGCGGCTCTGCGCCCAGTTCCCCCGCCGCGGATGCAGCCCCCGAAGCTGGCACGACCATGGCCTCACCCAAGCGCAGACTCGCCACCAACGTCGCCGGCGATTTCTTCGTCGATGAGACCTGCATCGACTGCGAGACCTGCCGCTGGATGGCGCCCGCCACGTTCAACAAGCAGGACAGCCAGTCGCGCGTCTACTGGCAGCCCGTCACCGAGGAGGAGCGCAGGCGCGCGCTGCTGGCGCTGATCTCATGCCCCACGGGTTCTATCGGAACGACGGAGAAGCATGACATCCCAGGGGCGAAGGCCGCGCTCCCGGACCGGATCGACGGCAGCCCCAAGGGCGACGTGTACCACTGCGGCTACCACGCCGAGTCGAGCTTTGGGGCCGCCAGCTACCTCATCGTGCGGCCGCAGGGCAATGTGCTGGTCGACTCGCCGCGCTGGGCGGGGGCGCTGGTGCACCGCCTGGAGGAGCTGGGGGGCGTGCGGTGGATGTTCCTGACGCATCAGGACGACGTGGCCGATCACCGCAAG
Source organism: Candidatus Krumholzibacteriia bacterium (assembly GCA_041484665.1). Lineage (GTDB taxonomy): Bacteria > Krumholzibacteriota > Krumholzibacteriia > JAJRXK01 > JAJRXK01 > JBGPIA01. Next base: position 204,551 of record JBGPIA010000006.1, on the reverse strand, counting down.
TACCGCGACCACTTCGCCTGCGAGCGTGTGATGCACCAGGCCGACCTCGGGCACGGCACGCGCGACATCGAGCGGCCGATCGTAGGCGAGGAGCCGGTGCTGCTGGACGTCGCCGCCGCGGATGGCGGAGCGAACGCCGGCGGCGGCGCGGGCGGTGCCGGTGGGCCAGGCGCGGCGGAGACGGCCAGCCTGCTCGTGATCCCAACGCCGGGGCACACGCGCGGATCGGCGTGCCTGCTGTTCGCCGATCGCTACCTGTTCACCGGCGATCACCTGGCCTGGAGCCACAAACGCGGGCACCTGTACGCCTTCCGCAGCGCCTGCTGGTACGACTGGGATGCGCAGATCGCTTCGATGGATCGGCTGCACACTCTGCAGCAGCAGCACCCGTTCGAGTGGGTGCTGCCCGGGCATGGAAGGCGCTGGCACGGCGCGGCCGAGGAGATGCGCGAACAACTGCGCGTCTGCGCGCAGTGGATGCGCACCGCGCGCTAGAACTTTTGCTCGCAGGGCTCGCCGCGCAGCGGCCGGGAGTCTGTCCCCCCAGGTTTGCCCCCCAGGTCCGACCTCCCGGTCCAACCCCCCAGGTCCGCCCTCCCGGGCCTGACCCCCCAGAATTCGTCCGCGCGCATCCTGCCGGCCGCCGCGCCTAGAAGATGAAATCCGTCGACAGGAACCGCGACCGCCGTCCGGTCACGATGTCGGTCACCAGCTCCTTGTTGCTGTCGGTGGCGGCGGTGGCCACCAGGGCTCGGATCGAGAACGCCCGCAAGGCGTCGTGCACCGATAGGGTCCCCTCGGCAGAGTCCTTGCGTCCGGTGAAGGGGAAGGTGTCGGGCCCGCGCCGGCACTGGGTGTTCAAATTGATGCGCGACACCTGGTTGACTAGGGCGTCGATCATCGTCCCGAGGCGCTTGGGGTCGCGACCGAACAGGGACACCTGCTGGCCGTAGGGGCTCTCGCGCATGAAGGCGTCGATCTCGGACTCGTCGCGATAGACCGCCACGGGCACCACCGGCCCGAATTGCTCGATCGCACACAGCTCCATCCCCGGGCGCACCGGAAATACGACGGCCGGCCGGAACCAGCTCCCGGTTGTCTCGAGGTGGCCCCCGTTGGTGGCGATGCGTGCGCCCTTGCGCAGCGCGTCCTCCACGAGCCGCGTCAGCTCGGCGGGCTTGCCCTCCTCGGGCAGCGGCGTCGCCTGCACGCCCGGCTCCCAGGGCATGCCGCCCTTCAAGGAGTCGACGGCCGCGGCCAGCATGGGCACGAACTCCTCGGCCACGCTCTCGTGAACGAACACCAGCTTGATCGCCGTGCAACGCTGGCCATTGAACGACAAGGCACCGGACACGCACTCGCGCACCGCGACCTCCAGGTCGGCATCGGCGAGCACCACCGCAGGGTTCTTGGCCTCCAGCCCGGTGACGCAGCGCAAGCGGTTGGGGCGCGGATGCTGCTTCTTCAGGACGTTCACCACGCGGCTGGTCCCGATGAATGCCAGCACGTCGACCTCGCCCGACTGCATGAGCGGCCCGATCACGGTCGCCCCGTCACCCTGGATGATGTTGACGACGCCCGGCGGGAACGCGTCGCGCATGGGCGCGAGCAGCGGCGCGTGCAGCAGCGCCCCGTGCTTGGGCAGCTTGGAGATCACCGTGTTCCCCATGATCAGCGCCGGGATCAGCGTGGTGTAGGTCTCGTTCAGCGGGTAGTTGAACGGCCCCATGCACAGCACGACGCCCAGGGGCGAGCGGCGGATTTGTCCGATCGTGCCCTCCTCCATGACGAAGCGGCTGGCCGTGCGGTCCAGTTCCTTGAGCTCGTCGACGGTGTCGCGGATGTAGACCACCGTGCGATCGAACTCGCTCTCGGAATCCTTGCGCGACTTTCCGATCTCCCACATGAGCAGCCGGACGACGTCCTCGCGCACCTGCACCATGCCGTCGACGAAGCGCTCCATGGAGTGGATGCGCTGCGCCACCCGCGACGTCGGCCACTCGCCTCGACCGTGGTTCCACGCACGCTGGGCCGCCGCCAGCGCCGCCAGCGCCTCGGCGGAATCCAGCATCGGCATACGCCCGACCACCGCGCGCCGCAGCGACCCGTCGGCCTGCCGCACGCACACCGGCGAGAGCACGTCGGAGCCGGCACCGGCCCAGGTGCGGATCTCGCCGTCGATCAGGTAGCGCATCGCATACGGCGACGGGTCGACACGGGCGCCGGCGGGGATCTGGGATTGGTATGGGAATGCGAAGGTGGGCGACGCGGGGGCGGCAGAGTGCATGGCGGCTCCTGGGGCAGCAGCGCCCGGGGGATCCGGCGCGCAGCCCCAGGATACGCCCCGCCGCGACGCGCGGCGAGCAACCAGCTGCGCTCGCCGGCAGCGCCCGCGGCTGCGCCTGTCAGCCGTGGACGGCCGCCGCGTGCGCCCGTCACGACCGCCCGTCACGACCGCCCGGCACGCCGGGCGGTCGCGCGCCTGCCAGCGTCAGCGCAGCAACACCAGCCGCTGCGTGGGCCCCACCGCCTGGCCGTCGACGGCGAGCTGAGCGTAGTAGATTCCGCTCGCCACGGCGCGCCCGCGCTGGTCCAGTCCGCGCCAGGCGATCTGGTGCGCACCCGCTTCCAGCGTCTGCCCACCCTCGAGCAGCTGCGCCACTCGCCGCCCGCGCGCGTCGTAGAGCGTCAGCTCCGCGCGCCCCGGCCCTGCCAGGTCGAAGCGCAGCACGGTCGCGGGGTTGAACGGGTTCGGGGAGGCCGGGTGCAGCAGCGTTACGCGCGGGGGCGCCGCGGCCGGCGCGTCGACGGTGATCTGCGCGCAAGGCGGCCCCTCGATGCCCCGGATCTCCCCGCAACCGGCGTGCGGCGCCGCGAGCGGGGAGGTCGACGCGTACGCGTAGTTGAACGCCAGAGGCTGGCAGTACTGCGGATCGCCCATCACCACGCTGCTGGTGTCGAGACCACCGCCCACCATGTCCAGCGGCGCGGGATGCCCGAACAGCCCGCCGCAGGAGAACGTCACGCGCCCCGCCGCCCCGCCGCCCTCCGTCTTCAGTGCGGCTCCCTCCAGGTCGTTGGTCACCAGCGAGTACGTGGCGGTGACGAAGCCGCCCGCGCTGTGCACCACGCCCGCGCCGGTCGCGCGCGCGGAGTTGAGGTCCATCACGCAATGATCGACGGTGGTGTTGCCGGCCCCGGCAAAGATCGCACCGCCCCGGCCGTTGGCGTCGTTGCGCACGAACAGGCAGCGGCGCACGACCGGCGAGCCCCCCAGCACCGCCAGCGCGGCGCCATCGGCACTGGACGTGTTCTTCCAGAAGAAGCAGCCCGCGAACGTCGGCGAGCCCGCCAGCACGGCGGCGCCGCCACCCTTCTGCGTGGCGTGGCACTGCTCGAAGCGCACGTTGGTCAGCTGGGGGCTTCCGCTGTCGACGAGCAGCCCGCCACCCTGGGGCGCGCTGCCGCCGCGCAGCGTGACACCGGCCAGGATCGCGGTCGCGTTCACGCCGGTCGCGGTAACGATCGGGAGATTCCCGCCGGCGCCGGTGATCACGACGGCCGACGGGTTGCCGCCCCCGCCGTGGATCTCCACGCCGTTCTTGAGTTGGATCGACTCCGCGTACGTCCCCGCGTTGACTAGGATCCGCGTCCCGACCCCGGCCGCCGCCAGCGCTGCCTGGATGGTCGTGAAGTCGCCGGCGCCAGCCGGATCCACCACGCGCTGCAGCACGCGCACATCCTGGTTGGGCGTGCCCGGAGTGCGCGTGGTGTACACCAGCGTGTTCCCGCCGCCGCAGTCCTGCCAGTTCGCCCCCTGATTCCCCAGGTACACCGCCAGCCCGTCGGGCGTGCGCGACAGGGCGTCGCCAGGAGGCCCGCCGACGCTGGGACCGCCGGCCCAGCCCAGCTGGTCCACGCGTTGCAGCAAGCCGGCATCGGTGACCTTGTACAGGTACAGCAGGTTGGACTGGACGGTGTGCGTGAAGGAGCCCGCCGCACCCTGTTGGAGCACCGTAAGCGCGCCGGAATCCAGCCGCAGCTGCGATGACAGCATGTCGACGAAACTGACGCCATCACTCAGCGCGAAGTGGTCCAGCACCACCGCGCTGCCTTGGGGGTTGTAGAGCTCGACGTAATTGCCGCCCACCTGGCTGGTGTAGACCACCTCGTTGAGGACGATCGACTGCCCCAGCGCCGGCGTGGCCACGCTGTTCTCCGCCCCGAAGCTGGGCGCACCGGTCTCGAAGCTCGCTGCGTTGGGATCGTTGCGGCCCGTACCGGGCACCCGGTTGACCGTGAAGCCCGCCGGCGCGGTCGGGGCGCCGCCTTGGGTTCCGTACGCCACGATGTCGAGCTGGAAGGCCGTGCCCGCCGGCGGCAGCAGCGCCAGGGTCCCTCCCGCGTCGGGCAGCGAGATGATCCCGAGCGTGTGAACGAACAGCCCGCCCGCCGGCACGATGCCCGTCAACGTCTCCTCGTCGGGCGTGGGATCACCGGGCCCGTTGCTCAGACGGAAGCCCGTCAGATCGAGGTCGGTGCTCGCGAGATTGCGAATCTCCACCTGCTCGCCGATCTTTTGCGGCCCGGCCGCGGACCCGTCGCCTGCCCTCTGACCCACCCCCTGGCCCGCCCCCTCGCCCGTCCCGGACGCCGAGCGCCCTGTCTTGGGGATCCCCCCGGCCGGCGCGAACTCGTTGATGAGCAGATTGGGGAAGGAGAACGCCGGTCCCGTGGCGACGGTCTCGAGCACCTGCAGCTTCGTCTTGAGGCCGCCGTCGATGCGCGGGCCCTTGGGCAGGTCCTCCGCCAGCGCGCGCAGGCCGTAGTAATACGCGGTGTAATCGGCCGTGGTCGCGTCGACGAAGTGGGCAGGATCGCTGACGTCCAGCGTGATCAGGGCCGGCAATCCCGGGTCGGTCAGCTCGCAAGCATCGAGCGCCCGGACGACCTCCAGCCGGACGGTTGTCGGAGGCGGAACGTAACCCGTCCACTCGAAGTCGATATGGCCGCCACCGTCGTTGGGGGCGTCCGCAGCGTGCAGATAGGGGGAAGAGGCCAGGCAGGCGTGGGGCGCGAGCCCCTGCAGCATGTACTGGGCGAACTGGTTGACGGCGAGCTGCTCGCCCGTCTGCGGATCCAGACGCACCGCCAGGCCGTCTTGATCGTCCACCATCCACAGCTCATCGCCCAGGAATGCCAGACCGCTCACGGCGTACGGGCCGTTGGGGTAGGCGGAGATGAGCGATGCATCAAGCGTGAGCGGATCGATGCGCCAGAGCTCCACCTCCTCGTGCGAGGAATGGTACTGCGCGCCGTAGAGCCCGCCCTCTTGCGAGAACGCAAGGACGTCGACGCCCACACCCGGCTCATTTGGCGAGAACACCAGCGGCCCCACGAACGTGTGCAGCCCCGTCACCGGGTCGAGGGTGACGAGTTGCTGATTGAAGCTCGTGCGCACCGTCGAATAAACGACGCCGTCGAGGGGGCTGGCGGCGAGCCCGACCAACCCGGCCGGGAAGGCGATTGGCGCCGAGTGCATGATCTCGCCGCTGTGGTTACTCAGCGTGAGCAGGTTGGCCGGGTAGCGGCGTGTCTTTGTGAGGAGGTAGAAATTGTCCCCCAGCGGGCCCCCCGCGAGCTGGGGGTCGTGCATGTTGATGCTGAGCGTCTCGACGGCAGCCCACGCCCCGCGGCGCGGGTCGACCTGCGCCACGATGGTCTCGCCCTCGAGTACGGAGAGGGTCCAGGCGCTGTAGAGCGGCTCGTCCAGGGTGATGCCGAAGGGCGCGGCGCTGATGCCGACACCAATGTTGCCCGCCACGTCCTTCGCCCGCACGCGCACGCGCGCACTGCCGGTGACGGGTGGGGTGACCGTCCACTCCAGGGCGCCGCTATTGGGGATGTCCCGCGCCACCACGTCCGCGAAATTGACGCCGTCACGCGCCAGGTCCACGTCGACGGAGGTCACGAGCGAGTCATCGACGGCCGACCAACGGATCGTCTGGATGGAGCCCAGCAGCCATTCCTCGCCGCCAGCCGGCTGCAGGACAAGGACCTCGGGAGGCTGGCTGTCCTCTGGCAGGGCGCGTGGCGACGGCACCCTGCCGACGTCGCGAACCATGGGTGCTGCGCTGCGCCCGCCGGCCCGGGAGGCCGCGCCGATCCCGACCGGGCTAGCGGCCCCGGCGGCGTGCGAGGCGGCGCAGACGGGGGGAGCGGCGACCAGGGAGCATGCCGTGACGAGCACGGCGAGCATCAACCCCGGTACCACCCCAAATTGGGCGACTCCCCCCCCTGGGGGAGTCCGTTCGGCGCCGTGGGGAGCTGTTTCGCTGCCACGGCCGCGTAATTCGCTGCCCCAAAGCGCCGATGCGCGATCCAGGGGCGACCATCCAATACGGTCAGCGGAGTGCGAGTGGAGTCGGTCGGTGAGGGGTACACGACACAAGGACAACATCGCCTTCTCCTTGAAGGAGCAAAGGTTCAATAGGAGCACGTCCTGGGAGGAAGCGAGAGTGCTGGGGCCCTCGACGGCGCAGGCCAGCGATGGACCGCGCCCGCCGGGGGAGCCTCAGGAATCGTGTGATAAATCTAGCACATTCCGGGGCCCTCTGGTGGGCCGCTGAGGCCCCGCGGACGGCTCGACAAGCGCCCGGTTGGCTCTGTGGGGATGGGTGAAAAGGATCGTCGGGCTGGGGCCGGACCCAGCCCTCCCCGGGGTGGACCCCCCAACCGAGCCCGGCGCCGGGTCACGGGGAGGAGCGCCCCGGCGAGGGGGGCGCCAGGCTTACCGGAACACCCGCCGGGCGTACACGATCTTGTCGTCGCCCACGCGGTAGAAATCCGGGATGCGCGCGATTTCGATGTAGCCGGCGCGCTCGTAGAATGCGCGCGTCGCAGCGTACGACGGCTTGCCGGCCGTCTCCAGGAGCACCATGCGGCCGCCTGCGTCGCGTACGCGCCGCTCCACCTCCTGCAGGATCGCCTGTCCGATGCTGCGCCCGTGCAGCGCGGGATCCACAGCGATCCAGTAAAGGTCGTAGACGCCATCGGTCAGCGGCGCGATCCCGAAGCAAGCGTACCCCGCGACCCGGCCGCAGTCCTGGGTGGGGAGCGTTGCGCTCGTCACGCGCGGACGGGGCGCTCCCCGACCTGCATCGGAGCTGGACACACCGCCTGCAAGGCTCCCGATTCCGCGCGGGCGCTCGGCTTCCGGCGCGATCGCCCCGCCGGCAGGAATCTCCGCGACCACGAACGCGTAGCCCTGGTCGTCGTCCGAGAGAGCGACGTCGATGAGCTCGAGGGCGAGATCGACTTCCTCCGGTGTGAACCAGCCCGCGACGTGAAGGTCGCAGAGCAGCGCCGCGAGCCCTGCGCGATCAGCGGGACGCAGGCCCCGCAGGCGCGGTGCCGGGACGGAGCGTTGCGGCTCGCGCAAGGCATCCTTCGACGATCCGGGCGATGAGCTGTACATAGGTCCCTCCAGCACGCAGTGCCGCACGCGCCAGTCCCGCATCCGGTGAGATGTCGGGATTGGGGTTCACCTCGAGGACGACGGGGGATCCGTCGCCAGCCATTTCGCTGGGCGCTCGTCTCAGCGGGGGCGCGCCGACGCCCTCCCCGCCCGCCTCCTCCGCGCCCGCGTTCTCCGCGCCCGCGCCCTCCGCGACCATGGAGACGGCGGCGGGCCTCAGCCGCAGATCGACGCGCCCGTAGTCTCTCAGCCCCAGCGCCCCGTACGCCGCCAGCGCTACCCCGCGCACCTGCGCCTCGAGAGCGCTGGCCATCGGACGGGCTGCCACCGATGGCGTTCCCCGGTACTCGGGGCTGTCCTCCACCCACTTGGCTTCGTAAGTCACCAGCGGCGGCCTCCCCGCCGGGAAGGCGCTGAAGTCGATCTCACCCAGGGGCAATACGACCGCCGCCGTCCCTTCGCCGACGATGGAGACGTTGAACTCCCGGCCGCCGGCGAACTCCTCCACGAGCGCGGGTTGCCGGTAGCGCTCGAGGATGTAGCGGGCGCGGGCGCGCGCCTCCCGCTCGCCGTGCACGACGCTGTCCAGGCCGATCCCATGGGAGGCGTCCTCCCGTGCAGGCTTTACGATCAGTGGAGGCCGCAGCGGGCCCGCAGCGTCGGCGAGGGGCTCGTCGGTGCGCTCGATGACGCAGCCGCGGGCCACGGGCACTCCGCGCGAAGCCAACAACGCCTTTGCTAGCGGCTTGTCCAGCGCCAGCGACAACGCCAACGGCCCCGAGCCGGTGTAGGGAATGCGCGCCCATTCGAGCAGCCACGCAACGGCCGCCTCCAGCCGCGCTTCGCCACCGACGGCCTCGGCCAGATTGAAGACAACGTCCGCCCGCGCTTCCGCCAGCGCCGAGAGCAGCACGCGCGGGTCGGCCGGTACCGCGAAGGCTACCGGCTCCCACCGGTTGTCGCGGCAGGCCTGCGCGACGGCCTGCGCCTCGTGCAGCACTCCCTGCGTCGCGAGGGCATCCTTGGCTTCGCCGTGCGCGAGCCCCTGGTCGTCGTTGTAGAGGATCGCGACGCGGAGGGTCATGGCAGGATGCGTTGGCTGCGCGAGCGCGGGGCGGCGCGCGTGGGTCGTGCGGTCGTGGGTCGTGCTGGCGTGGGCCGTGCGGTCGTGGGCCGTGCACGGGTGGGCGTTGCGCGCGCGCGGCTGCGGTCGCTCTCGCGAGAACAAAACACGCAACTCATTGCAACAAATCCAGTTGCGAGAAAATGTGCACCCGGGTACACATGACGAGCGACGTCGAGCCGGGTGAACATTACGCGCGCTACAGCCCGCAGCGGGCGCGGGCGTTCTCGACGATCCGCCCGATCAACGTCTCGAACGGCAGGCCAGACTTACGCGAGAGGATCACCAGGTCGCCGCTTCGGGGGTTGAGCCCCGGCAGGGGATTGACCTCTAGGAAGCGCGGCATCCCTTCGGCATCGGTGCGGATGTCCACGCGCGCGACGTCGCGGCAGCCCAGGGCGTGATAGGCGCCTAGCGCTACCTGCTCGACCTGCCGCGCGACGCCGTCACCGCGCCGCGGCGGAACGTGGTACTCGACCTGCTGCTCGTAGTCTCGTTTCACCTCGACCGAGTAGATGAACTCGTGCAGGTGGCCCGTGCGAGGGACGATCTCCATCACCCCGATGGGGCGTGCCTGGTCGCCGTTGCCCAGGACACCGACGGTGAACTCCGGGCCGGGGCAGAACTCCTCGACCAGCACAGCCTGTCCGTAGTCTGCCAGCAGTTGCTCGACGCAGGCGCAAAGCGCCTCGCGGTCGGACAGGCGCGAGCCGTTGCGGATGCCCATGCTCGAGCCCTCGTACAGGGGCTTGGCGATGACGGGAAAGCGCAGCCCAATCTCGCCGGCCTGGGCGACCCGCTCCACGACCGCGAACGGCGGCGTCGGCACGCCCGCCGAGGCTGCCACTCGCTTGGCCATCGCCTTGTCGAGGGTGAGCGCCAACGTCAGGGGATCGCTGTGCGTATAGGGAATGCGCAGCATCTCGAGCACGCTGGGCACGTGGGCCTCTCGCGACCGCGTCCCGAAGCCCTCGGCGATGTTGAAGACGAGATCGGGCGGGTGGCCGAGCACCTCGTGCAGGAGAGCCCGGCCCCCGCCCAGTCTGCGCGGGGTGTGGCCGTTGGCTCGCAGCGCCTGCGCGATGGCCTCTACGGTGGCCTCGGAGTCGTACTCCTCCAGCCGGTCCTCGGGGCCATCGTTTGCGTCGGGGAAGTCCGTCCTGAGGTCGTAGGCGATCCCGACGTCCATGGCGCGCCCCCTAGCGGGGCCGGGAGCCTCCTCGCGCTGTGCCGCTCGGCACGCCGACGGCGACGTTTGCCGCAAGGGCGTGCGCCGACTGCGGGGCAGGCTGTAACGCGCGCTCTACCTCACGCGTGGGTGCCGGCGCGGAGTTCGTCGCCGACCGCACCGCCGCAGGGTCCGCCACTGCCGGGCCTGCCACCGCCGGGCTGGCCGCGATGGGGCTGGCCGCGATGGGGCTGGCCGCCACCGGACTGCCCGCCACAACTGACCCGGCGACCGCCGGGCTATCCCCGACCGCCGCGGGCCCGCGCGCCGGCGCGAGCGAGCTGCCATCGTGGACCCATCCGCTCTTGCCCACGACCTTCTTGCCCGGCCGCTTGCGCGCGCCGGACTTGAGGTCCGCCGCCAGCCCGGCCACGGCCGAGCCATTGCTCCTGGCGGACCCGCTCCCGGTGGCCTTGCCGGTGCCGCGACCGTTCCCGTTGCTCTTGCCGGCGCCGCCGTTCGCACTGCTTCCCGCCCCGGCTCCCGCCCCCGGTGAGATCGCGTCCGCCAGCGAAGGCTGCAATCGCGGCTCCTTGTACTCGAAGATCCGATTCTGGTAGTTGCGCAGGATGGCCGTACCCGAGCGCTGGTCGTAGTGCAGCAGGTAGTTCGGCCCCACGGGGATCTTGCCGCCGCCGCCAGGTGCGTCGATCACGAGATGCGGGATCGCCAGGCCGCTGGTGTGCCCGCGCAGGCCCTCCATGACCTCGATGCCCGTCGAGATGGGCGTCCGCAGGTGCTCGGTTCCGCGCACCGGATCGCACAGGTACAGGTAGTAGGGCCGCACGCGCATCTTCATCAGCCCGTGCACCAGGGCCTTCATCGTGGCGACGGTGTCGTTGATCCCCCTCAGCAGCACCGACTGGTTGTTCAGCGGGATGCCCGCCCGCGAGAGCTTGTCGCAGGCGCGTGCGGCATCGGGCGTGCACTCGGCCGGATGGTTGAAGTGCACGTTGACCCACAGCGGGTGGTACTTCGAGAGCATCGCGCACAGCTCGTCGTCCACGCGCTGCGGAAGCGAAACCGGGACGCGCGTGCCGATGCGGATGATCTCCAGGTGCGGGATCGCCCGCAGCTTGGCGATGATCCGCTCGAGCTTTGGCGTGGAGTAGGTCATGGGGTCGCCGCCCGAGATCACCACGTCGCGCACGACCGGCGTGCGAGCGATGTACTCCACCATGCTGTCGATCTCGACGTCGGGGACCGCTCCCTCGTACATGATCCGCTTGCGCGTGCAGTAGCGGCAGTACACCGCGCACGAGTTGGAGATCACCATCAGCACGCGGTCCGGGTAGCGGTGCGTGATCCCCGGGACCGGCGAGTACTGCTCCTCGCCGAGGGGGTCCTCGTCGCCCACCTCGCGGTAGGTGTACTCGTCCTGATGGGGGACGATCTGGCGCAGGATCGGGTCGTCGGGATTGCCCGGCTGGATGAGGGATAGATAGTAGGGGGTGATCCCCATCCGGAAGTCGTGCAGGACCTCGCGGATCATCCGGCCTTCGGTGGCCGACACCGGGAAGAAGCGAGCGAGCTCGGCCAGTGTCGTAACGCGATGACGGAACTGCCAGCGCCAGTCGTTCCACTCTTCGTCACTGACGCCGGGATAGTAGTGCTCCCGCCCGGGATTCTCCGCGAGCCGGGAGAGCTCGGTACTTGGGGGCTTGCTGCTCGCTTCCTCGGTAGTCGTCGGTTCCATGACCTCCTTGGCCTCCTGGGTCGGTCGATGTCTGGAATCCCTGGCCACCGCCGCAACGCCCACGGGGAAACCGAAGGCGCTCGGTGGCTGGCCGACTGCGTGAGTGCAGTGGGACGGATTCGGTTTTCGGCGTTGCGTTGGGCCGCAGGGGCTAGCCGAGGTACGTGGGGCTCGGTCAGACGGCGGTTACTCCCATGAGCGCAACCCGGAACTGCTTGGGCTACGAGCGCTCGTCGAGAGTCCCTGTGCCCGGCCTTCTCAGTCCGTTCCCCCGTGCTGCACGCGGCCCGCTGCGCGCAGTGGATGCAAATGACCACTTGTCCGCGTCAGCACGTTGAAATCAGGAGGCAAGTTGGGAACGGTCTGCTACCCGAGTGGCCAGCGACGCGTTGCACGTGCGGGCCCGGGGGTGGCGAAGACGGGCTGCTCACTCCTCCTTCCCCTCACGCGGCATCGATGGGCGGGGCACGCTGAGGGGTCGCTCCGCATACCGTGGCAAGACGTCGTTGCCTCGCCACCCAGAGCGTCGCGGCACATGATATCAAGCGCGCGATGCGATGCAAGAGCGCAGCGCGGCCCGCAAGAAAAATCCGGGAAGCGAGCGCCGCTGGAGCGTGGCGGAGGTACCGCGAGCGCGTCGCGAGGATGCCGGACGCCCGTTGCGCGCCGCGCGCGCCGCCCCAAGCTGTCGGTCAGCCGCGCAGCCGGGCCACCAGGCCCACCAGCCGGTGGCCGCCTTCCACCCCCGCGGTGGGAGGGAGCAGCAGCTCCCATCGGGGCCGGTTGAAGCGCACGAGCAAGTCGGGCACCGGGAGGCCGTGTCGCGTTCGGGGCGGGCGGGGGAGGGCACCGGCGGGCACGTGGCCGGGCAGTGCACCAGGCGCCGTACTGCGAGCAGCACGAGGAGCAGGACCGGCAGCGCTGCGGGTGGCAGCAGTGGGAGCACTGCGGGTGGCAGCACCGGGAGCACGGCCAAGCTCAGTCGCGGGTGCGATTCCCGGGGCCATCGCCGACGCCCCTGGGTCCGGAACATGGAAACAACGCAGTATGACGATGCCGTCCGGCAGAAGCAGCTCCGGCAGCTCATCGAGCACCTGTGGCAACAGAAATCGGATCAACAGTGCGGCTGCGAATGGGCCGCGGCCGCGCAACGCCCCGGGCCGGCGCAGGTCAGCGCGAAAGGTCTCGATCGTGACGCGATGGCGGCTCGCCCGGTCCCGCGCCAGGTCGAGGGCGTCGGGCAGGCGGTCCACCACTAACGCCCGGTAGCCCCGCCGGGCGAGCCAAACCGAGTTGCGTCCGCTCCCGCCTCCCAGGTCGGCGATCGGCCCGGCCCCCGGGGGTGGGAGCAGATCGGCGCTCCGGCGCAGCCAGGCATCCGCCCGCCAGAGCGCCCCACCGGACAGCCCTGGCTTCAGCGCCGTGGCGGGCAACGGTCCGTCCAGATAGCCGGCCTCGTAGCCCCGCGCGCAGAGGTGGGCCGCGATCGCGCGGGCGGTATCGGGGTCGGCGGCGATCACGGCGATGGGTTCGCCGCGCGGGGGGAGCAGGGTGGAGGGCAGATCGCGCCCGGGGTCGGAGGGATCGGCCACGGGCAGCCAGGCCGAGCCGGGCAGGTGCCCGCGTTGGGCGAGGACCGCGGGGCGTGCATCGAGCACGCCACCGCGTTGCGCGCCGGCAACTCGCCGTACGGAATCGAAGTGCAGCGGGCGTGGTCCACCTGTGGCGCAGGCGCAGAGCTTCACATCAGGACCTCTTGGACTGCCGGACCGCAAGGACAGTAGCGCGTTGCCGCTCACACGCGGTAGCCTCGGGGGCCGCCCTCCGCGCCGGATCGGCCTCCCTCCACAGGAGCCCTCATGCCCACCACCAAGATCAAGTGCCCCGTGGAGGGCGTGATCGAGCTGGACCGCCTTCCCGGCGTGCCGGCTGACAAGGTCCGCGCGCTCATCGACAGTCCAGAACTCCAGCGGCTGCGCCACGTCCGCCAGCTCGGATTCACCGAGATGGTCTACCCCGGGGCGACCCATTCGCGCTTCGGCCACTCCCTGGGCGCCTACCAAGGAGCGCAGCGGACGATTCTCCAGCTGCAAGCCGCCGGCGCGCGCATTCCCGACGAGTGGTTCGTGGCGACCACGCTGGCCTGCCTGCTCCACGACGTGGGCCACGGGCCGTTCAGCCACGCCTACGAGGCCGTGAGTGGCACGAGTCACGAGGCCCGCACCCTGCAGATCGTCGAGAGCGGCCCGCGCGTCCCCCAAGCGCTGGAGGCCATCGGAGTCGGCACCCAGGCCCGCGTGCTTCAGCTGTTGCGCGGCAACGTCGAGGATCGCGAAGTGGCGTTCCTGGCCGACCTGGTCAGCAGCGCCCTGGACTGCGACCGCATGGACTACCTGCGGCGCGACGCCCTGTTCACTGGCGCGAGCTACGGGGCCTTCGACCGCGACTGGATCATCCGCGAGATCGTTCCGACCGAGGACCGCACGGCGATCGTCCTCGTGGAGAAGGGGCGCAGCGCCGCCGAGCAATACCTGATCGGCCGCTACCACATGTTCCAGAACGTCTACCTGCACAAGACGTCACGCGGGTTCGAGACCGCCTTCCGGCAGCTCTGCCTGCGGATGCGAGCGCTGCAGGGCCCCCGCCTGGGTGGTGGGACCGGCGCTGCCGACGCCCGGCTGTTCGCGGCGGACCTGCCGCTCGCGGAGTTCCTCCAGCTCACCGACATTGCCTACCTGGCCGAGCTGCGGGGGTTGGTGGGCCATGCGGATGCGACCGTGCGGACGCTGGCGCGTGCGCTGGTGTGGCGGCGACCCTTGTGCTGCTCCACGAGCACGGGCGACGTCGCCGAGGTGGCGCAACTGCTGGCACAGCGCCAGCGCGAGGCCGCCGCGCGGGGTCTGGACCCGGCGTTCGCGGTATGGCGGGACGAGGCGGAGGACGTGCCTTACCGGCCGTATTCCCCGCTGGAGGGCCGCAAGGGCCTGCGTGTGCGATCCCACGCGGGGGAGCTCGTTGACGTAACACAACTCAGCCCTACGCTTGCCGCGTTGTCGGCGCGGCTGGTGCTGCACCGCGTCTACTGGCTCGCGGAGCCGGAGTCGGCCTGACGCCGGGGCGGCAGACGCCTCAGCCGCCGTCGCCGGTGGGCACGGCGATGCCTCCCCGCGGCAGTGGCCAGCCCATGAATCCAAGGGCCTGCAGCGGAGCGACGCGGCCGTCGTCGACGGTGCCCAACGGCAACATCGGCACGGCGAATCGTCTCAACAGAACCGCGCCCGCCACCGGTCGTGGCTGGCCGTCCACGTTCGCGTGTTCCGCGAGCAGGGCGACGCAGCCGGAGACCACGGCGCACGCCATGGACGTCCCGGTTCCCACAGCCTTGCGGTTGCCGGGGAACGAGCTCTCGACGGCCACTCCGGGAGCGGCCACCCGCACGGCGCCCGATGCGGAGAAGGGGGCCAGCACATCCCCTGGGCCGGTGGCTGCGACCGACATGACATCGGGATCCGAAGCAGGGAAGAACGGCGCACCGGGCACGTTGCCCGCCGCGCCCACAACCACGATGCCCCAGTACTTCAGCAATCGGATCGCGTACTCGATCCCCACGGACTCGCCGGTGAGCACCAGGCTGAGGTTCACGACGTTCGCGCCGCGCTCGTAGGCCAGGTAGAGTCCCTCGGCGAGGTCGAACACGTCGCCGACTCCGTCGTCGTTGAGGACCTTGATCGGCAGGATGGTCGCGTTGGGAGCCACGGTGGCGATGATGCCGGCCACGTGGGTGCCGTGGCCGTAGGCCTCGTCGACGCGCCCGTCTAAGTCGTCGTCGACGCCGTTGGCGGTCTCCAACCCGCAGAGGGGCGAGCCGGCTGGGGGCATCTCGACGCGACTCGCCAGGTGGGGATGCGTCGGGTCGACGCCAGTGTCGAGCACCGCGACGCGCACGCCGCGGCCGGTGACCCACCGGTGCGTCGTGGACAGATCCAGGGAGGCGAGCGCGGGCTGGGTCGCTGTGGTCGCCTCGTCGAGGTCTCCCTGGTTGAAGCCCATCGTGAGGTCCACAGGCTGGCTCAGGAACGTCAGCTCATTGGCCTGCAGCAACTTCACGCGCGGGTCGGCCGCCAGCACCGCCCGATCCACCGTGCCGACCAGGACCGCCATGTCCGCGTCCGGGAAGACCTTGGTGACCTGCAGCCCGTACTCCACGGCCAGGTCGTTGGGATCAACCCCTGCGTTCAGCCACGTGCACCATTGGCCGACCACCGCGAGCGCACTCTGCGAGTGAGCGCCCGACGGTGCCCCTGCGAGTGCGGGTCCGACTGGAGAGTTTCCGTCGTTCGCGCCCGGGTCGCGCGCGCACCCGGCGTGCAGAAGCAGCACGCCCAATCCGCCCGCACGGAGGAGGGGAATCGCGGCAAATGCTCGAGGCTTCCTCATAACGATCGACCTGCTCCCGGGAGGAGGGACGCCAAAACCCGGACGGTGCACGAGATCCAGTGCCGGAGCGGTATCGCGCCGGTGGGGGCGTGGAGGGTTCGATCGCAAGTCTAGCATGGCACGACCCCCGCGGCACAGACCCCGCCCTAGCTCTGCCGTCGGACGCGTGCCTGCCCTGCGGGTCGCGCAGCGGCCGGCCTGGACTGCCCAAGCCGGCCGTTCCGGTTCGGGCACCCACGACCGACCTGCATTGGTCCACCGCTCACCGGCTGCGCTCCCGCTCATCCGAGCACCGCGAAGGGCGCCCAGGAAAACGGATGTGGAAGCACCCGGCGGAGTTCCGCGCGCGCGGCCGACGCCGCTCGTGGCGCGGGCACACCCCCCAACCAGCGGGGGTAGAACTCGCGGGCGAACGCCAGGGCCGCCTCGTCGTCGAGCTTCCAGAGGGTCAGCACCAGCTCGCGCGCCCCGGCCCCCAGCCCAGCGGCCAGCCATCCGTCCAGCTCCGCGCCGGGCCCCTCGCGCGCCAGGCCCGACTCGCAGCTTCCAAAATAGAGAAGGGACCCACCGACGACCTTGGGGTCGAGCTGCTCGAAACCGATCCAGCCGTCGGCCAGCCGGATCCCCGACAACATGGCCTGCTCGCGGTGGAAGCTCCCGTGGGCTGCGACGTGCAGCACGCCCACGGGCTCGCGTTGTCGCTGCAGATCCGCGCGCAGGTCGCCGACGCACGTCCGCCAGCCGGCACGCTGCAGTTCCGTGCGGACGTCGTCCACCTCGCGCCGGCCACCCGGGTCGGTCCCGTGCAGCAGCAGGGCCAGGGTGCGCCGTCGCCTGGGGTCGTCGCGCAACACTGCCGGGTGCGGCAGGCGCGAGACGACCGGCTCCAGGGACGCTGCGGGCTCTGGCAGCGCTTCCAACGGGACACCGTGCAGCATCCCCGACGGCACGACAACGACGTTGCTGCCCGGCTGCAGGCCCAACGGAGTCCAGAACGCCTCGCGCAGCGCTCCCACGGCTGCGGTTGCCTCGTCCACCGTCCGCTCCAGCAGCGAGCGCCGGCGGGCGCGCGGCGCGTGGGCGGCGGCCTCCAGCAGCATCCGCAGCGGCAGCCACGCCTCGCGCAGGGCGCGCTCTCCATCGGGGAGCGGCAGCCAGTCGACTGCGGTCCGGTGCGCGACCTGCGCCATCCGGGTGCCGGCCCCGTCGTCGTCGCGCACGCGGAACGCTCGCCAGCCGTCCTGCGTGCGGTCGTACAGGACGAGCTCGCGGCCGGCCAGCCGCGGAGCCCACCGCTCCACCGTGCGCGTGGCCGCAGCTTTGCGCACGAGCCCGCGGGGAACCTGCGGGCCGCCGGCCAGGCGGCTCTCGAGCTGCTCCAGCTGCCCGCGCAGCGCCCGCGAGCGTACGTCGTGCACGCCGGGGTCGCGCGCTGAGAGGAGCTCGTCGCGCAGGCGCGCGATCGCCGTGCGCAGCTCGCCGCGCAACAGCCGAGGATCGCGGCGCAGCAGGTCCTCGATGAGCTGGGCCGAGCGGGCGGTGGCAATGAGGTCCAGGGCGGCGCGACCGGCGCGCGGCCCGCCGCGCCGCAGGACGACCTCGACCGCGCCGCGGTAGAGACGATCGCGGCTTCCCGCCACGCTGGCGCGCAGGCCCCGGCTGCCGAGCCGGTCGTGGAGTCGCTCCAACGCGCGCACCGCGCGTTTGGCCCAGCGCACCGCCGCGTCGTCGTGCCCCTGCTGCTGCAGCGATTGCGCAGCGGTCAACGCCGACCAGGGGCGCTCCAGGCTCGCTGGATAGGCGCGCGCCTGCGCGAAGGCCGCCTGCGCGAGGGTCGCGGCCCGGGCGGGTCGCCGCGCTGCGAGCAGGGCCTGCGCGGTCAGTGCTCGGCAACGTGCGCCGGCTCCGGCGCGGTCGCGCCGGTCGAGGGTCCCCTGCGCGCGCAGCAGCAGCCGCAAGGCATGCTGCGGCCGGCCGCGGTGCAGCAAGGTGCGCGCGAGCTCCAGCTCGGTCAGGCGCAACGCCCATGGATTGCGCGTGCGCTTCCAGTGCGCCTGGGCCTGGTTCAGGCGCACCTGCGCGTCGTGGTGGCGGTCCAGCATCGTGAGCAGACGGGCGTGCAGGAAGGCGGCGTGCGCCTGCTCGCCGCGCAGGCCCAGGCGAGCGTACGCGGCGTGCGCCTCCCGCGCGGCCGGCTCGGCGGCCTCGACGGCGCCCAGCGCCGCGAGCAGGCCCGCCAGCTCGCGGCGCACCGCGGCGCAGGCGCGCTCGTCTCCACGGCGGCTGAGCTCCTGCTGGAGAGCAGCCAGCGCGCGCGTGCCCTGCTCCCAGCGGCCTTCCACGAGGTCGACCGACGCCAGTCCGTAGCGAGCCTGCAACTGCAGCACGCGGGCGCCGGCCTTCCCCAGGGCGGCCTCGGCTTGCACAAACAGCGGGCGAGCCGCGCGCGCCTTGCCCTGCAGCAGCAAGGCGCTGGCGAGATTGTAGGAGCACAGCGCCGCCTCGGCGGGCCGCCGTGCGGCGAGGAAGCGCCGGCGCGCGGCCCGGTACAGCTCGTTTGCGTCGTCCAGCCGGCCGGCCCAGTAGTGGGCGTTGCCGAGGTTGGCCGAGAGGCGCGCATGGGCGAGACGGTCGGAGGCCGGCAGCGTGCGACGCCCCCGCGCGGCCACCCGCGCGGCCTCGTCGGGACG
The DNA here is from genome assembly GCA_041484665.1 of Candidatus Krumholzibacteriia bacterium. Classification (GTDB taxonomy): domain Bacteria; phylum Krumholzibacteriota; class Krumholzibacteriia; order JAJRXK01; family JAJRXK01; genus JBGPIA01. The sequence continues at coordinate 185,900 of JBGPIA010000006.1, read as the reverse complement.
GCCCGCGAGCGCCAGGGCGTCCACCCATCCGATCGCGGTCGGGCCCAGCTCGTCGCGCAGACCCAGCGCCGAGAACGCCTTCCAGGCCGCCGCGTAATGGGTGGCGGCGTCTTCGGCGCGGCCAACGTTGCGCAGCGCGTGGCCCCGCAGGCGGGTCCAGCGCGCGCGGTCGGCCGGGCGCAGGGAGCGACCCAGGGCCTGGCGCACGTGGTCGGCGGCCTGGAGGGCGTGGGCGGGGTGCACCCGCGTGTGTTCGTGGATCAGTTCGTAGAGCTCCTGCAGCAGCTGCGCGTCGTCGCGGGCGGGCGCGGATCCCAGCCGGCCGGCACGCTGACCGCGCGGACCACGGGGCACATGCTCGCTGGGCTTTGCCTGCGAGGCGCGCCGTGCAGGCGTGCCGCGCGCCCCACGGGCACGGCGCGCCCACCCCGCCAGCAGTGACGGATCGGCCGGCAGCTCCAGCAGCCGGCGGATCGCGGCATCCGTGCGTGGTGCCGCCGGGGTCGTCCGGGTGCGCGAGCGTGCACTCATGCGAACGGGTCCTTCAGCACGAGGGTGCCGCCGGCGGGCAGGTGGAACTCCAGTGTCCAGCCCGTGCTCACGATTTCCTCGAGGGCGAATTGGCCACCGTCGCGCAACTCGGCGGTGGCCAGCACGTGGTCGTCGTGGGCGAGCACCACGCCGATCGCCCGGGCATCGGGCTGGTGCAGCCAGACGCGCCCCTCGATGCGCCAGCGGCCGTCTCCGCGCGGCGGCGTCGCCATGACGCTGATCTCCGCGCCCGGACAGGAGCGCGCCACCATCGCCGATTCGCCGGTGGAGGCGGGTCCGAAGCCGCGCACGTCGCGCGCCGGCCAGCGCACGGAGTGGGGACGGGCGGGAGCGGGCGGGGCGGGCCGCTGTGCCGGTAGCCGGCGCACGCGCTCGCGTGCGCGGCGCGGCGGAGCTGACAGCGGCCCTACCCGCACGGCGCCATAAAACGGTGCCAGGAGCTCCCGGTCCTTCGTGCAGCGAGCGCACTCTTGAAGGTGCGCCTGCAGCTGCGCCGCGCGCGCGCCGTCGAGGCGGCCACGCAGCCACTGCATCCAGTCCAGGAGCGAGGGATGCACCGGCGGCTCGCCCGCGCCGCGGCTTCTCGCGGTCTTGCCGCGGCTCCTGGCAGTCATGGCGAGGTCTCCAGCACACGGCGTAAGCGCGTCAGGCATCGCGCCCGGATGGGTCCGATCGACCCGATGGCCAAGCCCGTGCGTTGGGCGATCTCCTGGTAGCTGGGCTCCTTGGGCTCCAGGAACAGCAGGCGCAGCAGGCGCGCGCACGGATCGCCCAGGCGGCGCAAACCCTCCTCCAGCCAGCGGCGGCGGTTGAGCTCCTCGATGTGCGCATCGGGGAGGGCCGCGGGGTCGACCATTTCCTCCAGCACGCCGTCCACCGTGCGGCTGCCCAGAACTGCGACCTTGTAGGCCAATCGGCGCGTAGAGACGATCAGCCAGCGGGGAAGGGCCTTGGGATCGCGGATGCGCGCGATCGAACGGTACAGCTCGAGCCAGACCTGCTGGAACACGTCGACGGCGACCTCCCGGTCCAGCCCGGTCCGCAGCGCCACCGAGTAGACGAGACGCTCATAGCGGTCGACCAGGACATTCCAAGCGCGCTCGTCGCCCTGCTGGCACCGCAGCAGCAGAGAGGCGTCGTCCGAGGGTGCGCCCTCGGAGTCCGGGGCGGTGCGGTCGGAGCGGCTCGCCTGCGCGCCGCTCCCACGGCCTTCCTCGGCCAAGCGATGCCTCCGGACGCGGTGTCGGGGCGGAAGGGGACGCGCCGCGCACGGCCTCCCTCCTCAAGCGCTTCGGTACCGTGCTCCCTTGCGGGAGCACGTCACGTCCACGCCGCCAGCCACGGGCGACCGACCCGCCGCCCCACACCGCGACGCCGTCGGCAGCCGGTCCCCTTGAAGCCTGCTCGAGGAGTCAGGCCTGCCGCCGACGTTCATCAAACCGGGCCTCCGCGTCCAGCGCGAAAGAGCGGGCCCTGCGCTGGGGCTGCCGCCAGCGCGAGGGGCGCGTCGGCAGGCCCGATCAGCGATACCGGCCGCGTGCGCCGGTCCCGGATCCCACATCGCGGCCACCCCGGCATCGGGAGGTCTCTGGGAAAATCCCGTCCGGGAGGCGCGTCAGCGCACGGAGGCCCAGGGCCCACACGGCATTGGCCGGATCGCCGGGCGCGGAGGTACAGGAAAGGAGGAGGAACGCAGGGTGCCTGATACAGGCGGATCGCAAATTCCCGTCCTGCGGATCGAGCGGGGCGCGGACCCGGACGTGAGCGAACCGGCCAGCGGGCCACTCGGAGCGATCGGCGCCGCTGCTCGGCCCGCGCCAGACAGTGGAGGTCGTCCACGTCCGCGGCGGTCGTCCGTGCCCAGGTCCACGCCTGCCGCCCGTTCCCGTGCCCGGGTCCAAGCCCGGCGGAGTCGTCCAAGTCCTCGTCAGCGGCTGCTGCCCCCGGGCACGTCCAGGATGAGGCTGCAGCAAGTGACGCCGCCCTCCGCTTTGGCCAGTTCCGACACGTCGACCGGGATCACACCGAGCCCGCGCTGCTGCAGGCGCTGCCGGGTCCTTTGGCACGCCGCCGGGTACACGATCATGGAGTCGATCCAAAGCGCATTGGCGGCGAAGGGCTCGGAGGGGTCAACCTCGATGCGCTCGAGCGCCGCGAAGGCTTCCCCGCTCACCCACCCGGGATTCAGGAGCACCGTATTCTCCGCCACCAGTGAGACCGCCGACTTCAGGTGCAGGCAGCCCGTCACCGGCACGCCGCGCACGGTGTAGCCGTACGCGGCGAGGATCCGCGCGAGCTGCTCGACGGCCTGGGCGCCGCTGCGGTTGGAGAGCCCGACGTACAGCGTGCGCCCAATGCGCAGTACGTCTCCGCCGTCGAGCGTCGCCGGGGGCTCGATGCGGACGAGCGTGCGGTGCGGCGCCAGCTCCACGGCGATCGAGTCGAGCTCTGGCTGGCGCGAGGCCGCGCCGGGGTGCGTGAGGATCGCCAGCTCGTCGAGCACCACCGCCATGTCCTCGACGAACACCGAGTCGGGCAGCTCGGCTTCGGCGGGCAGGCATACGACCTCGCAGCCGAGCTCGGCGAGGCACGCCTGGTAGCGCTGGTGCTGATGGCGGGCGCGCTCGACGTCGATGGGCTGGCGCGGCAGATGGGTCAGCTCGCAGCGCGCGAGCGCGGGGCTGACGTCGCGGGTGAGGGCGAGTCTCATGACAACTCGACCGCGCTCACGTTCCCCACTGGAATGCGGCCATCGACAGCGATCCGTACGCGAAGCTGCGGTGCAGCACGCGGCCGCCCGCGCCCTTGGCCATGTTCGCGCGTGGCGCCTCGTTCGCAGCCGTCAGCGCCCCCTCATGCGCCGCGCCCAGCGGCACGAAGAGCGGCAGGAAATGCTCGGCTGTTGGGTGGTTGCGCTGCGCGTGGGGGGCCACGTCGCGGTAGCGCAGGAGCGCCGCCTCGTCGCCCGCGGCCACCGCGTCCGCGAGCCAGTCGTCGAAGGCGCCCGCGAACGCGGGGGGGAGGGCGTCGCTTCCGCCCCACTGCAGCTCGCCGAGATTGTGCGTCGCGCCGCCGCTGCCCAGGATCAGCACGCTCTCCGCGCGCAGCGGCGCCAACGCGCGGCCCACAGCGAGCTGGTGCTGGGGCCCCAGGCGCGTCTGCACGGAGAGCTGCACGACGGGCACGTCGGCCCGCGGGGCCATGAGCATAAGCGGCACCCACGCTCCGTGGTCCAGGCCGCGCTCTGGATCGACGTCCGCGGGCAAGCCCGCGTCGACCAGGAGCCCCGCGACGCGGCGGGCGAGCTGCGGATCGCCCGGCGACGGGTAGCGCAGGGCGTAGAGGGCTTCGGGGAAGCCGTAGAAGTCGTGGATCGTCTCCGGTGCGGGGCTACCCGTCACGCGGGGCGCCGGCGTCTCCCAGTGGGCCGAGATGCACAGGATCGCGCGCGGGTGTGGCAGGGTCGCGGGCAATGCTTGCAGGAAGTCGCGGGCGGGCCCCCCGTCCAGCGACAGGCTGGGCGCTCCGTGCGAGATGAAAACGCTCGGCATCAAGGTCATTGCTCCCAACGGAGGCTCAGGTGAGCCCCGCTGCGACGCCTCACGTGATCCCCGCCGTCGAGGGATCCAGCTTCTCGAACAGCTTTCCCAGCCCCACGAGTGCGACGGCGCCCTCCGCGGCCAGGGTGAGCGATGCAACCAACGCCACGATGGGAATGCTCCACGTCCCCATGAAGCTCCAGGTGATCAGCAGCGTCAGCCCCGCCGTGAGCGCCGCGGGCACGCAGGCGAAGAGCAGCACCAGTAATGTGCCAACGAAGTTGATCATGCGCTGCCCAGTGGCCTCCAGCCCCTGCGCCCGGCTCTGTCCCAGTGAAACCCAGGCGGGGAAGATCAATACCGCTGCATTCTGCACCGTCACGGTCACGAAATTGAGCGACGGGGCCAGCACCATGGCCGACAGAATGATGCACAGCCGGGTGGCCAGGCCCAGTTGACGGAAGCCGCCCAGCGGGCTCAGGAGCGCCGCAATGGCAAGCAGGAGCCACTGCGCGGCCGTGAGCATGACCACCGGCGACAGCACCTCCGCCAACACCATGGAGGTCCCGCTCAGCGGATAGCATTTCAGCGCATCCAGCGCCAGCAGGTCCTGCCTCAGGTCGTTGCGCATCATGGTGGCGCCGAGCAGCATCAGGAGGACGGCCACGCCGGCTAGCGACGCGGCTGCCACGGTGAAGACCGTGCCCGATCCGTGCGCGAGCCCGCCGGCCAGGCCGATCGACATCACCAGCAATACCCCCACCAACACGAGCGCCCGGACGTTCCAGACCCGTCCCGCGGCGATGAGGTTCTTCCACACCACCGCCACCTCCGGCCGGCCCGCGGGACGCAGCGCGAACGGGGCCCGGCGCGACGTTCCCGCTCGCAGCACGGTGCGCCCGTGTCCGGCGCGCCGGCGCTCCATGCGGCGCGCGCGCCGTGCCGATGCCTCCGCCGATGCCTCCTCGAACGCCGCCTGGGAGGTCACGGCCCACGCGTAGTTGAGGCCCAGCAGAGCGAGCGCCCCCGGGACGACGATGGCGAAGGCGCGCAGATCGGGTGCCAGCGCGGGTCGCACCATGACGCGCAGCGGGAACAGCAACACGCCCAGGATTCCCGCGTGGCCCACACGCACCGTTTCTTCCAGTGCCGCGCGCGCGCCCTGCACGGCCGCCGTGCGCAGCGCCGGAAACGCCGCGCGCACCCCCCAGGCCGCCGCGGCCACGAGCGCCACCAGCACCCCGAGCACGATCAGCCTGCGGCGTGCCGCGGACACACCATGCTCGATGAGGCTGGTGCGCGTGAGCCCCAAGGCCAGGAAGTGGAGGTTCAGGGTGGCGAGCAAGATCCAGATCCCCAGCAGCATGGGCGCGCTCCCGGGGCGCCAGAACCTGCCGTTGAGGACGATGGAGGCCACCAGCGCTCCCAGGATCAACATCGCCTGGGAGCGCACCAGCTTGTAGTGGATGAGACTGCGCCGGGAGAGCGGCGCGGTGAAGAGGAACTGCACCTCGGCTTCGCTGAACCGCAGCGCCGCGCCCGACTGGGGCACTACCCACGCCAGCGCCAGTACGATGAACAGCGCGGCCGTTCCCGCCAATTCGAGCAACCCGTGGGGCAACATCGCCAATCCCGCGGCGACGCGCCAAGGGTCTCCAGTACCGCCGCCGCCGGAGAACCCGCGGCGCGCGAAGATGCTCCAATAGAAGTAGAGTGCGCCCAGCACGGTGGCCACCAGGTAGCGGGGCTGGCGCAGCCGCTTCAGGCGGTGGGTCACGAGGTTGCGCGCCGTGCGCGTGGCCAGGAACAGGTAGACGCCGATCACCGGAGCGCTCCACCTGCCGGGGGCACGGCCCCATCGTCGGCGCCCGTGACGCGGATGAAGATCTCCTCCAGGTCCGCCGAGTCCGCGAGCTCCGGCACGAGCGAGCGGATCTCGGCTTGGTTGCCGTGCGCCACCTTGCGGCCGTTCTGGATGATCAGCACGCGGTCGGCGATCTCCTCGAGCAGGTGCAACAAGTGGGAGGAGACGATGACCGAAGCGCCCTGACGGGCGCGCTCCACGATCGTGCGCTTCATGCGCCGGATGCCCACCGGATCGAGCCCGGTCAGGGGCTCATCCAGCAGCAACGAGCCTGGCTGATGCAACAGGCCGCAGGCGATGGCGAGTTTCTGGCGCATCCCGCGCGACAGCTCACCCGGAAGCGACTTCCCCTTCCCGCCGAGCTCCAACTCCTCGAGCAGGGCACCGGCGCGCGCCGGCGCGTCCTGGACGCCGTAGATCCGGGCGGTGAATTGCAAATGCTCGTCGACCGTCAGGTACTCGAAGAGCCTGGGCTCGTCGGGGACGTAGGCCAGCGCCCGCTTGGCCTCGACGGGCTCGGCGAGCAGGTCGTGGCCGCAGATGCGCACGCCTCCCCGCGTCGGACGGAGAATCCCCACCAGACACCGGATGGTGGTGGTCTTGCCCGCTCCATTGGGGCCCACGAGCCCCAACACCTCGCCGGGCTGGACGGTGAAGCTCAGGTCCTCGACCGCTACCAGGTCGCCGTAGAGCTTGGTGAGAGATTCGACTTCGATCACGAGCGAGCCTCCTGGGCGCCAACCCTCTACAGAAGCTGTCCAACCGCGGCTCCGGCACGTTCGCGCCCGACACTCCGCCCAGCGCGCTACGCGACCTCCGCCGCCGGCCAGTCCGGGGAAGGTAGCATGTCTGCTGGAACCCGGGCACGCTTCCTCGGGCTCAACTGCACGCCGCTACGCCTCGGCAGCCTCAGAGCTCGGGGCAGGGCTCGGCTCCCGCGCCACGGCCCACTGCGCCCGCTACGCCCGCTACGTCCGCTGCGCCCACCGAGCCCACTGCGCCCACTACGCCTGCTACGCCCACCGAGCCCACTGCGCCCACTACGCCCGCTGTGGACCTTGAGCGCCGTCCCCGGGCTGACTAGAACCTCGCTCACAAATGGACCGACCTGCTAAACTGCTCCCGCGCGGCATCATGGACGGCGCCCAGCAGGGAGCACGTGGATCTCAAGGACGAACGGTGGGCGGTACCGCCACCGACCACGCTCATACCTTGAGTAGCAGTCGGCTGTCTTCATCGCGGCTAACCGGGCCAGGGTTTCCTGCGGTGCAGGGCTTCCTCGACACCCAGCCGCGCACCTTTAAGCCGCTGAACAGGAGCCTCACTTTGCTCGCGGCGCTCTTTGACCTCGAAGGGATCGCTGACCGTGTGACTCCTCGTGATCGGCGTGAACGAACAACGATTGAAGGAGCAGGCCAGCGTGCGGACAGCTCTCTAAAGATCAGGCCAGTCGTGCGTGAATACTACGATGCGGCGAGCCGCCGCTCCGAGCGATGCAATGACAGACATTAGAATGGAATACAGTTCGACGGAAAGAACGCAACGCATGTACGCGAGAGTTGCGGGCTTTCTGTATCTATGGCTGATCATCACCCCCCCTTTGTTCGCTTCGACGCTCGCAGGCGTAGACTTAGGTAGGGACGGTAACGCCGCCGAGACCGGCCGCCAGGCTCGGAGCCATCGAGCGGTCGGATCCGCGGGGCCGTCGGAGCCTCTCCGTCCAACCACCTGTCCACGAGGTCCACATGTCCCGAGCCGCTCACACGCCCGTCCTCCGCGGGGTCGTCCGTGTCCTCGCGCTCGCTTCGGCACTCGGTCCCGCTTGCCCACTGCGGGCCGCGACGTGCTTCACCGACGCCTCGCTGGGCCTTCCGGGCGTAACCCGATGCTTCTCCGCCTGGGGGGACTACGACAATGATGGGGATCTGGATCTCCTGCTCGGCGCGGGCGCGTTCACGCGCATCTACAGGAGCTCAGGTGGCACCAATCCGACCTTTGTGGATATCGCCACCGGACTGCCGGGATTCGATTACGGCTCGGGGAGCTGGGCCGACTACGATCGTGATGGCGATCTCGACGTCCTTCTCACCGGCTTCGGAGCTGGAGGGCCGCTCACGCAGATCTATCGGAACAACGGCGGGCCGAATCCCACGTTCACGAACGCCTTGCTCGCTCTGCCGGGGATTGCCTACAGCGCGGCAGCATGGGGGGACTACGACAACGATGGGGACCCGGACTTGCTGCTAACAGGTCTGAACAACGCACCTGCGTCGATTTCGATCACGGGGATCTACCGCAACAGCGGGGGGCCCAACCCGACGTTCAGCGACGCTGGCATCGCGCTCCCGGCAGCGCGGGACGGCTCGGTCGCCTGGGGCGACTACGACAACGACGGGGACCTCGACTTCCTGATCACCGGCTATCACCAGTCCGACTGGATCGTGAAGCTCTTCCGAAACGGCGGGGGGCCGAATCCCACCTTTGCAGAGGCCGCGGTTCTGCCGAGCACCGTGCCGATCGGCTATGTCTCCGTCGCCTGGGGCGACTTCGACAACGACGGCGACCTGGACGTTGTGGCCACGGGAGGATACGGACCGAACTCCGATACCGGGGTGTTCACGAACGTCTCCTCTGCCGGGCAGCATTTCTTCACGGATGATACCCCGACCTTCGGCCAGGGCGTGCAGCAGGGCAGCGCAGCCTGGGGCGACTACGACAACGACGGGAGCCGGGATATCCTCTTCGCCGGATACGACGGCATCGCTCCGCAGGCCAAGGTCTTCCGTCGAAACGGGGGGACCTTCTTCCCGGTGTTCGAGGACATCGCCGCGGGGCTGCCTGGGGTAGGCAATAACGAATCGAGGAGCGCGTCCGGCTGGGGCGACTACGACAACGACGGCGATCTGGACATCCTGCTGACCGGCGACGACAGCAGTCCCGGTATCCTGGCCGCGGTTTACCGCAACGCCTGCAGTACGGCCAACACGCCGCCACAGGCGCCGACCGGGCTCTCTGCGACACTCAACGGCAGTCGCGGGACCTTTCAGTGGAACGCAGCCACCGACAACGAGACTCCGTCGGGAGGGCTGACCTACAACCTGCGCATTGGGACCACTCCCGGAGCCGGCGACGTGCTGGCGCCGGAAGCAGGGCCGAGCGGCTTCCGCCGGGTCGTGGCGATGGGGAACACCCAACACATGAGGACGTGGGAAATCGAGCCCCCGGGGCCCGGCCCCTTCTACTGGAGTGTGCAGGCGATCGACGGCGCGTATGCAGGATCACCCTTCGCCACGGAGAGCGTTCTCGGGAACGTCACCGGCGTGCCGACAGATCCGGTGAGACTGGGGCCTGGATTTCGGCTCGTCGGTCCGAACCCGTTCCGCGAAACCGTGCAGGTGGAGTTGACCCTGGCGAACGCTGCCAGGGCTTCGCTGCGCGTCCACGACGCGGCCGGCCGCCTCGTCCGCACTCTCCTGTCCGGCGAGATCCCCCAAGGGGGCCGGGTGTTTTCCTGGGACGGCCGCGACGATTCCGGACGCACCGTCCCGGCAGGAATCTACTTCGTTCGAGTGGAAACGCCGACCGGCGGGGAGTCATCACTGAAGGTGCTGCTGGCACGGTAAGGTGGCCGGTACACTCATTATCTCCCATATCGTTGGGTCTGGGACGTTCGCAGAGACAGCGGCCTGTGGCTGATGTTGTTGACGGTCAAGACCCAAGCCCCCAGAAGAAATGTCAGAAGGGGTCCGGCCGGCTAGACTGCTCCCGCAGGGGTTCATGGACTGCGCCCAGGAGGGAGCACATGGATCTCAAGGACGAACAGTGGGCGCCATCCCTCCCACGCCACCTGCCATCGCCGAGTGTGGGCCCGACGAAGCGGGGCAAGGGTTCAGAGCTCATGGCAGTCGCGGACGGCCATGGTCTTCCGCTCGCCATCGGAGTGGCCACTGCTGCGCCAGCTGAGGTCAAGCCGATCTGCTCGACCCTGGTCTGGGGCATGTGGAATGCCCGGACGATCAGCCGCCGCATCTCGAGTCGGCGGCAGGTCGCGATCCTGCTCGCCGCTTCGTTAGCGCTGGTTCGGCCGGCGGCCGGGGCAGCCCCACCCGCTCCTGGCGCGACGCGCATCACGATCACGTTCGTCGTCCAGGCGCCGGCGAGCACCCCGCCCGCTGACACCCTTCGCATTTCCGGGAACCTCCCGGAGCTGGGACCATGGGATCCGGGCAAGGTCGCGTTGCAGCCCCTCGGTGCGCACACCCATAGCGTGACGCTCGAGCTGCCGGCCGGCTGGGCGCTCGAGTACAAACTCACGCGCGGGAGCTGGGAGACCGTGGAAAAGGGGTCTGCGGGCGAGGAGATCGCCAACCGGCGGTTGGTGGCGGTCCACGCAGACACTGTGCACGTGCAGGTCGCGCAGTGGCGCGACCAGGTGGAAAGACGGGCGGCTACGCGGCCCGCGACCTTCACCGGCGAGGTGCGCTACCTCGGGCGGATTCGCAGCGCGGCGCTTGGCAACGAGCGCGATGTCTGGGTCTATTTGCCGCCGTCGTACCAGCGGTTGCCACAGCATCGCTACCCGGTCGTTTACTTACACGACGGCCAAAACGTATTAAACGCGGCGAGCGCGTTCATCGGCGTCGAGTGGGGCGCCGACGAGACGCTCGAGCGTCTGATCGCGGCGGGCGAGATGCGGGCGGCGATCGCCGTTGCCATCGCCAACACGCCGCAGCGCGTCGGCGAGTACACGCAGGTCGCCGACGCGGGATCCGCCACCGCGCCGCGCGCCGACCTCTACTTGAAGTTCCTGCTGGAGGAGCTCAAGCCGCACATCGATTCTTTGTTTCGCACGCTGCCCGGGCGCGATCAGACGGCGATGGTCGGCTCCTCGCTCGGAGGGCTCGTATCACTCTACGCCGGCGTCGTCGCCGGGGAGACGTTCGGGCTGGTGGCCGGCGTCTCGCCGGTGGTGCAGTGGGGCGACCACGACCTGCAACGGCAATACGAGGCTGCCGCCACGCAACACTTGCCGTTGCGGATCTGGATCGACATGGGCACCGCGGAAGACCCCGCGGATACCGGATCCCCGCCGCGGCTGGTGGGCGAGCTTCGTCGCTTCCGCGACGTGTTGCTCGCGCGTGGCTACATCGCTGGCCAGAATCTCGGCTACCTCGAGGCTCCGGGCGCGGCCCACAACGAGCATGCCTGGGCCGCCCGGCTGCCCGACATCTTGCGCTTCTTGTTGCCCCCGGAGCCGGGGGACGCGGGGAGTCGGCGCTGATTGCGCGCCACGGCCCTTGTGGGTGCCCCGATCCGAGGACTCACCCGCTGGACGAGTCGCCGTCCGTGGCGCTCGATCCGGCCGGCACCCCATCCGCCCGATCGAGCCTTCCCCCAGCGACTGGACGCGGTTCATTGACGCGGTTGATAATAGATGGGCGGCGCCCTCCACCCTCCAGCGGCCCTCTGCCCAGAGGCGTGGAGCGCTGACCCGGCATCGAGGGATCGAGGCTCCCCCGCTCGTTCTTGGGCATCCCGTGCAGTGATCTCCCATAAGAAAAGCCCTTCAGCTCACACGTTGGCGCTTCCTGCGGCGCTGCTGGCGGCACTGTGGCTGACGCTGTCCTTCGGAGCAGGGTCAAAAGCCGGAAGCGCACCCACGCTGGACGAGGACCTGGCGGCCGTCCGGCATTTCCAGCAGCAACGGAGCTGGGTCCCGGCCGAGAGCCTCGCCGCTGTGGTGCTCGCCCGCCTCTCCAGCGACCCCGCTGCCGACTCGCTGCGCATCGCCGACATGCTGTTCGCGATCGGGCAAGCGCGGTGCTTTCGACTCAATCTGTCCGACGGCAAGGCGCTGCAAGCCACGGGGCGGTGCCTGGAGATCCGGCAACGGGAGCTGGGCGCGGAGCACGTCGACGTCGCAGAGGCGCACGTGCTGCTTGGACGGGTCTTCAGCAATACCGGCGGGAACGACAGCGCACTGGTGCATTACCAGAAGGCGCGGGAGATCTGCACTTCGCTGCTCGGACCCGCAGACACGCTGGTCGCGAACACCTGGGGATACTCCGGCCTGGCGCACCGCGGTCTGCGGGACTTCCGCCGTGCGCTGGAGGAGCTCGGGCAGGCGCTCTCGATCCGCGAGCACTACCACGGTCCGGTGCATCGGGCGGTGGCTGAGATGCTGGCGCAGATGGGCTACTGCTGGCACCAGCTGGGGGACTTGGATCATGCGCGGGAGGCGCTGGAGCGATCGCTGAGCGTGCTCGGAAAGACCGTGGGGCGAGATGCGCGGCAGCGGATCCTGCCGTTGGACTACCTCGCCGGCGTCGAGACCGCGGCCGGCAACCATGCCTGGGCTCTCGACCTGAGCCAGGAGGCCCTGCGCGTATCACGCCTGCACGGTTCCGAGGACGATCCTGAGGTTATCCGGATGCGGGGGAATCTGGCCGCCGCGCTGTTCATGTTCGGGGACTACGCAGGCATGCGTGCGGAGCTCCAGACGGTCCTGCCGTGGTACGAATCGCATCGCGGACCGCGCGACCGATGGACGGCGAGCACGCGGTTGAACCTGGGACTTGCGTGTGCAGGCGTGGGGGACTCAAGCGCGGCCATGCGCCTGTTGCGCAAGGTCGAGACCGACCTCGCCGCTCAACCCGGGCCGCCGGATCCGAATCTGGCCTACGCACTGGCCTGGCAAGCACGGGTGCTCCATACGAGCGGGGACGACGCAGGCGCTCGCGCGGCCTGCGAGCGGGGACTGCGCACCGCGCGAGCGGCGCCAAACCCATCAGCGTTCACCCTGGCTCTCCTGCACTATACCCTGCTCGAGGTGCTCTGCGCGTCGGCGGACTCGGCGGCCCTCGACAGCACGTGCCGCTCGCTCGACCGTCTGGCGGACGAGTTCTCGCTCCACACCACCACCACCGCTGCCAGCATCTCCTACTGGGATGCGCGCGTCGCGCAGAAACTGGGACGAGACTCGCAAGCCTGGACGCATGCGCTGGAAGCATTCCGCCGCTCCCATCAGCAGGTGTGCTGGAACGTCCAGGCGCTCCCGGACGGCCGCGCGCTGCAGCTCTCCTGGGAGCAGTCGCGCAATCTCGATGTGGTGGTCGATCTCGCGCGCAACGGCAGCCCGCAACGGCTCGAGGCCGCCTGGGACCGCCTGGTGCGCACGCGCGGTCTCGTGCGCGCCGAGCTCGCGCGCCGCCGCCTCCCACTGGCTTTGCGATCCGACCCCAAGATCGTGGCCGCCCGTGCGCAATGGCTGAAGTCCCAGCGCAGCTATGCGCAGAGGGTGGTGCTCACCGCCGGCGCGGCCGATGACTCCGCCGAGACCGCGAAGCTCGAGCGCCTGAGATCGCTCGCCGAGGTAACGGAGCGGGCCTACGTCCAGGCCCTGGCCGGCCGGCGAGCGGCCGCCGTTCCGGCGGAGGTGGCGTTGTCCGACGTTCGCGCTCGACTGCGCGCCGGACAGGCGCTGGTCTCGGTGATCGAGATCGCGGCTCCCACCGATACGGCCCGCGTGCTGGCCTTCGTGGCGCGCGGGGGCGGCAAAGACATCAGCCTGGTGGACCTGGGGCGCACCCGGGAGCTGCGCGCGGTGCTCGACGCCTGGCAAGAGCAGCTTGCCGCGCCTCCGGGTCCGGACGTGCGTGCGGCCGGCGAAGCAGAGCGGGCTTGCCGGGCGCTCGGGCGCGCTGCGCGTACGGCGACCTGGGACCGCATCGCGGGCCTCCTCGGCGGCGCGAAGGACGTCTTCGTAGTGGCCGATGGCCCACTGCTGGATATGCCCTGGCAGGCGCTCCCCGACAAGGACGGCGGGTATCTTGTGGAGGCCGAGCCGCGCCTGCACGTGCTCAACGCCGAGTGGGAGCTGGTCGCGCCGCACGAGCCGGTCACCTCGACGTCGATGCTCGCCGTCGGGGATCCCCAGTACGAATCCGCCGGAGAGCAGCCGCAGATTGCGGCGGCGCCGGTGATCGCGGCGGCGACCGTGCTCGCGGCGGCGCCGGTGATCGCGGCGGCGACCGTGCGAGCGGCCTCCGATCCGTGCTCCGGCGGAGCGGACCTGGTGCTGGCGCAGCTGCCGGCCAGCGGGCGCGAGGCGCAGGAGGCCGCCCGCGCTTGGTGCGCCGGTGGAAGCCACCGCACCGCCACGCTTCTCGTCGGCCAGGACGCGACCGAGGCCGCCGTCAAGCGGGAGGCGCCAGGGCGGGCCATCCTGCACCTGGCGACCCACGGTATCGTCGCCCGCGACACCTGCCTGACAGGTGACGTTGGGACCCGCGGCGTGGGCGGAGTGTCGCCCGTGAGCGATGCTCCCCAGTCCGCGGCGGCGGCAAGGGCAAGGCCCTTCACAATGCCGGCGATCGGCGTGGGTCCTTCGCCCTGGTCGGATCGCCGCGTGTGGCTCGCCCTGGCCGGCGCCAATCACGCCCACGAGCACAGCGCCGATGAGAACGAAGGGCTGCTCACCGCCGAGGAGGTGATCACCCTGGACCTGGAGGGGACCGATTGGGTGGTGCTGTCGGCGTGCCATGCGGCTCTGGCCGGCGCTCTTCCCCGCGAGGGCACTCTGGGTCTGCGCCGCGCCTTCCATCTGGCGGGCGCACGCACCGTGATCGCCAGCCGATGGGCCGTGGAGGATGCCGCTACCCGGGAGTGGATGCGCGCCTTGTACGAAGCGCGCCGCGCGGGGGCGGTGGGGGCCGCCCAGGCGATGCAGTCGGCCAGTCGCGCGGTGTTGCGCGCGCGCAGGGACGAGGGACGCTCCACCCATCCGTTCTATTGGGCAGCGTTCACAGCGACCGGCGAGTAGCCCGCGCAGAGCCTCACGTCCCGCCCACGACCGCGCGCAGCGTCGGTCTGAGGGGCTCGAACTCCAGCCATTGTCTCCGCTCCTCAGAAAACCCAGGGCCCGAGAACACCTGATGACCTTCCACCCAGGGACTCTCTCGGTGCGACGGGTCACATTCTCAGAGTGGCACGTGGGCGGGCGACAGCACTACGATTGCCCTCAGCTGGACGGCGCGCGCGGCGATCGGCCGTCCGCGCCGCAAGCCGCGCAGACCGGTCCTTCGATCAGGAGCCCACTGGCAGCCATTGAAGTGGCCTTTGATCGGGAAGGGCAGGCGCGCTGACCGGCGGGGGCAGGTTACTCTTGAAGGAGGCTCGATGAGTCCGTCCGTGCGCCGATTGCTCTTCTGGACGCCGCGCGTCCTCACGATCCTGTTCGCCGTGTTCATCAGCGTGTTCGCGCTCGATGTATTCGACGAGCATCTGAGCCTGGGCCGCACGCTGCTCGCCCTGGCCATGCACCTCATCCCGACGGCGCTGATCGTCGTAGCCCTCGTCGTCGCGTGGCGGTGGGAGTGGGTGGGCGCAATACTGTTCTTCGCGCTCGGCGCGGCCTACATCGTGAGTATGCATGAGCGCGCACACTGGGATTGGTACGCCCTCATCGCAGGCCCACTGTTCCTCGTGGGGGTCCTGTTCCTGCTGAACTGGCGCAACCGCGCGCAACTCCGCGCGCAGACCTGAGCGGCCCGGCCTGGCCGGAACGGCCGGCACGCGCCAGCGTTCGCCCAGGCCGGCCCCGATCGGCGAGGCACTCCGAAGTCTCAGGGCGGCATCCGGTCGAGTTCGAGCTCGAACTCCACGACCGCCGACTCTCCAGGGTAGAGCGTCGCGAAGGCTCGCCGCAGCCGGCCGCCGCGCACGTCCCCTTCCACGGCATGGATGAGGGCCAGCGCCTGCAGGCGCGTGACGCCGGAGTCGGAAGGATCCGCAGCAAGGGTCCAGGCGAGCAGCAGCGGCCCAACAGCCCGGACGTTCACGCCCGGTCCGGCGATCCTCACACCCTCAGGAGCTACCACCGTCTATGGCGGCTGGTCGCGCAGCCAGCGACCCGCCCGCGCGCTGGGTGAGCCCTCGGGTGCAGGGGTGAGCCAATCCGCGGGGATCTGGAGCCGGACCTCGATCACGGCCCGATAGAGCGGCCCGGTGCGCTGTTCGAGCAGCGCGCGGCCTCGCGCAGCCGCCCGGTCCACACCGGCTCGCTGGTGCGGATCACGTCCCAGTCGCCGCTCGGGTCCCCGGATCGGATGAACTCCCGTGGGGGTGTTTCGTCCAGGGAGCACCGATCGAATCCCCTCGTTGTCGGTGGCCTACTCCTTCACGGCAGCTGTTGGCGGGGCGAGGAGGGCGCGATACCGACTGGCCTGCGCGGGCCGGCCGGTCTTCACGTAGAAGTCGACGATCTTCTCCACGGCCATCTGGGTGCGACGCGCGTCCGAACCCAGTCCCTTCTTGAGGCCCTCGTACGAGCGCAAGAGCAGGGGCTCCGCCTCGCGGTACCGGCGCCGGTCGCAGAGAAAGGCCCCGTAGTTGTGCTCGATCTGGGAGTAGACCCAGTATTCCCGCCCCACCGAGTTGTCCGCCGAGCGCAGGGCGGCAAGGTACGTCGATTCCGCCTCGATATCTTGCTTGAGTGCGCTCAGCGTCCGGGCCAGGTTGGTCCAGGCGATGGCCACGTCGGGGTGATTCTCGCCCTTGATGCGCCGATAGATCTCCAGAGCGCGCCGGAGGTGAGGGAGGGCGGCCTTTTCGTCACCCCGCGTACGAAGGAACACCCCTAGATTGTTGTAGCTCTGGGCGGTGAGCGCGTGTTCGCCCAGGATCCGTTCCCGGATCTCCAGCGCTTCGCGATAGCAAGGCTCCGCCTCGTCGAGACGTTTCTGGTTCTTGAGTACGACGGCCAACTCGGCCAGGATATCGGCCAGCGCGATGGGCGGCGAGCCGTCGGTGCGCGCCCGAGCAAGGGCTAGCGTGAGGAGCGAGTCCGCCTCCGCGATCTTGCCCTGAGCGTGGCAGATGCCGCCCAAGTTGGAGAGCGCGCCGGTGACCTCCCGGGCATTTTCGCCGTGCAGGCGGCGCATCATGGCCAGGACTTCCCGATAGAGTGTCTCCGCCTCTGGGAAGTGAGCTTCGGTCTGGAGCTCGAGGGCGAGGAGGGACGCAGCTTCCACGATCAACTCATGATCCGGGCCCAAGAGCTTTCGCCGGATCTCCAAACCCCGGCGATAGGCGCGCTCCGCCTCCGCCATCTCTCCCAACGAGGCGTGCGCAGCCCCCAACACCACGCGGGACTCGGCGGTCTCCAGGCTTTCCTCGCCGTGAAGGCGGATGCGTGTCGCCAGAGCGGAATCGGCCAGCGGTACGGCCCGCCCCGGGATCCCGATGCCGCTATAGGCCCGGCTCATGGTGGTCATGAGCGCGGCCTGGATCTCCGGCTCGCCCGTCAGCTCGCGATGGATCTTCTCCGCGCCCTTGTCCAGCAGGTGCCGTGCGCTGATGGTGTCGCCCTGAGCCACCTGCGGATCGGCCACGCTGAAGAGATCGACCAGGAAGTCCGAGACCCGCCTGGCGGTGGTGGCTTTCTGCTCCGCCCGGGATTCCGCGGCCAGGGCCCGGTCTCGCTGTTGGGCGATTCGAGCCGACTGCACGGCCATGATCCCTGCGAGCGCGGCCAGGAGCAGCGCCGCGGCGGCGCCGGCCGCCACCGGCACGCGGTTGCGGCGCACGAATTTTCCAGCGCGGTACGTGAACGTGTCCTTGCGGGCGCGAACGGGAAGTCCGTCGAGGTGCCGGCGCAAGTCCTCGGCGAACTGCTCGACCGAGGAATAGCGCCGATCCGGTTCCTTCCGCAGGGACATGAGCAGGATGTTGTCGAGATCCCCGGCGAGCTGGCGGCGAAGGCGGTCGAGGGTGGTGCCGCGCGCGGCGAGTCGCGCGTCGGCGCCCGCAGAGTCGCTGGCACCTCCGTCCCGTCGGGCCACCGCGATGCTCGGCCGATCGGGCTCCTTCTCCGCGATGACTTGCTGGATCTCCCGCAGCGCGGCGGTCCGGAGCCGGTAAGGACGCTCTCCGGTGAGGAGCTCGTAGAGCAGTACGCCCAGCGAGTACACGTCGGTGCGAGTGTCGACTCCTTCGGGACGCCCGCTCGCCTGCTCCGGGCTCATGTATTCGGGCGTCCCCAGGATTTGCCCTTCCTGGGTGAGCAAGGACCGCTCGCTCGCGGTCTCCTCCAGCGCCTTCGCGATGCCGAAGTCGATCACCTTGGGCTGGGGCTTCCCGTCCTGCTCGGTCACCAGCACGTTGGAGGGCTTGAGATCCCGATGGATGATCCCCTTCTGATGTGCGTGCTGGACCGCACGGCAGACATCGAGGAAAAGCTGTAAGCGGCCTTGCAGGTTGAGCCGCCGGCTGTCTGCGTAGGCGACCAGCGGCATCCCGTGCACCAGTTCCATCACGAAATAGGGAAGGCCGCGCTCATCGGCCCCGGCGTCCAGGACCCGGGCAATGCCCGGATGATCCATGAGAGCGAGGGCCTGGCGCTCCGACTCGAATCGGGCCACCACGCGCTCGGTGTCGAGGCCCCGGCGCACGAGCTTGAGCGCCACCTCCCGCTGGATCGGCTCGGTCTGGCGCGCGTGGTACACCACGCCCATGCCGCCCTCACCCAGGATACCCACGATGTGGTAGGGGCCGATCCGCTCGGGAGGGGGGCCGGCGCGGAGCGATCCGGATCCGCGGGAGAACACTTCGGAGGCGGAGCCGCCGGCCATCAAGCCGGAGGCAAGCAGGTCGGGAGCGTCGGCGTCGCCGGCAAGGAGATCCTCCGCATCGCGGCGGAGGGAGGGATCGGCGCCCGCCTCGCGCTCCAGATAGGCCGTGCGCGCCTCGGGCGAAAGCTTACGGGCGGTCAGCACCAGCTCCTTGAGCCGTGCGTAGCGCTCGGGGTTCACGTGGAATCCTCCCGCAGCTCCTTCCCCAGCCACATCCGGGCCATCGCCCAGTCGCCGTCCACGGTTCGTGCGGCGACCTCGAGGACGTGGGCGGTTTCTTCGACGGTCAGCCCCCCGAATACCCGCAGCTCCACCACTCGGGCGGCCCGTGGATCGACGGTGGCGAATCGCTCGAGGGCGTCTTCGAGATCGAGGAGGTCGACGTCGTCCCCGCGGGCGAGCTCGACCGCGTCACTCAGGGTTACCCGTTCCCAGCCGCCGCCCCGCTTCTCCGCCAGTCGATGTCGGGCATGATCCACCAGCACCTGCCGCATGATTCGGGCGGAGACGCCCAGGAAGTGCGCGCGGTTCTTCCAGTCGGCGCCGTCCTGGTCGACCAGCCGGATGTAGGCTTCGTGAACGAGCGCGGTGGGCTCCAGGGTGTGGCTCGCGCGCTCCTGCCGGAAGAGGGCCGCGGCCAGGCGGCGAAGCTCCGGGTAGAGTGCCTCGAGCAGGCGCTCGGTGGTGGCCCGACGATTGGTCGACTCGATCTCCAGCTCCCGCAGCAAGCTTGTGATCTGGGTGCGGATCTCGGTCGACATCGGAAGTCCCCCGGTCGAGTAAGAAGGACCCGGGAACATCTTAACATGCGAGCGCGGGGTCCGATCGAGGGAGTAACGACCTTCGGCGCTGCCACCAGGCGTTCCAGATTTTTCGCGGGATCGTCGGCGTATCCCGGTTGGGTGACGAGGTGGGACGGGCTGCTCTAGCTACGACGTGACCTGACACCCGCCCCGAAGCGAGCGAATCGCCGGGCGTCCCCGAAGGCAGAAATCAGGACTTCGAGACGCTCCTGCGCGATTCCGAAGCTGCAATCCGGTCCCCCGCCCGCGACGCTTTTCGGAACTGAGAACACGCGCCGGCGGCTGCCTCGCAAACCCCGGTGCTGTCAGCAAGAATGAGCGGCCCCGCCCTGACCTGAGAACGCGGTCCACGTCAACCAGCGGGGCCTCGGAGTTCGAGGTTGGAACGATTAGCTCTTCCCGAACGCGACCGTCCTCGAAATGATCTCGGTCCCGAGCTTCACTGCTTGGGGGCGGTAGGGGCTGTTGAACTCGGCCGGTGTACCCTGTGCCGGGGACGCTCGGCTCCTCGTGCTCGAGCAGGGAGCGATCGAAGTGCTGCTCGAAGAGCCGGTACTGGGCCGTCCGCTCGGGATGGCACGAGCGGTAGACCCTGCTGCACCGTGAACAGGCCGTTCGTCACGGTGATCGGTGCGGGAGGGCTGCTGACGCCGTCGAAGGTGAGCGTGGGGCCGACCTGAAAGGCCGTCGCGGAGAGCGTTGGATGGCTCCAGAGCGTAAACACCATGTTGAAGCTCCCGGCCGCTGGGCTGGCGTTGCTCTCCAGGTGCCCTTGGTAGGTGAACGCCGTTCCCGACGGCGTCTGCGCCAATGCGGGCGCCGCCGCGCAGCAGACCAGGATGCGGCCGACGATGGCTCGGCGCGCGTTCATGTGATTGCTCCAGATCGCGTTCATGTGATTGCTCCAGATATGGGTCCCATGGCGGCCTCCGGGAAGGGTGTGGAAGCGTCAACACCCTCCCTTACGTCCGAAGGCTGCGAAACGAGCGCACCGGGGCGCAGGGCTGGCGGCGCCTGGGAAACCGTCGACCTATCCGTCTGATCTACGGGGCCGCGGGGTTTACTTCGCCACCAGATGCGCACCCGCTAGTCCTGCGGCGCGGCCGCCAGGAACCGCTTCCGCGCCCTGTCGCGTCTAAGTTCAAAGACTGGCTCCTGCGGCGTAGGATCCCGCCGGGCTCGCGACCCGACGACATTCCGGCCCCCTCTCACCCCGTCATGCAGCTGGTCCTGGCGAGTCACGCGTGCCAACGGTCGCCCAGGACCGTGCGCCGATCCTCCACACGTAGCACCAGCTCGTCGCCGTGCTCGGTCGCCGCCGGCGCGCAGGTCGTGAGCAGCTCCTCCAACTCGGCCCGCCAGGCCGCGTCGCGATCCAACGCTACGTCGACCACGAGTGGCACGGGACCGATGCGCGCCAAGAGCGTGGGGGCGGGACCCACGAACGCGGGCCCCAGGGACACGCTCTCGCCCAGGCGCGCGCTGCGGCCGCCCAAAGGCGCGCGCAGGGATCGCGGCAGCGACAGCAACGGGCCCAGCGAACCGACCACCTCCACGAGTCGCCCCAGGAACTGCCACAGTAGGATTGCGATCCCGCGCCGCACCCCCAGCCAGCGCGGGAGTCGCTGCAGCTTGCTGGCCAGAGAGATGGCGTCGGGATCAGGGAGAGCGATGTGCTCCAAGCCCACGAAGCGCAGGGCGAGGCATGCGAAGCTGGGCTCGCGCGTGACCCAGTGGAGCGACTCGGCCAGGCGATCGAGGTCACGGTCCAGGGGAGGGAGCGCGCTGTCGAGCACCGTGACGAAGCGCGGCCCCGGTCCGTAGGCGCCCACATGGCGCTCTGGGCAGCCGCCGGAGCGGGTCAGGCATCGCGGGCGACAGCGCCCTTCCCGCTCACCGGCAGCTCGAACTCGACGATCCACCGAGCGGGAGCACGGGCCTGCAGGTCTAGGATGGTCACGGTGCGCCCGCGGCTGGCTGGCATGTCGGGCTGCCCCTGGGAGTGCTGGTCCCGCTGGGCGGGAGTCGCCCCCGCCCCGGCCGGACGTCACGGTCACCGCGTCGAGAAAGCGGGGGCAGCGGCTGCGGGTCGGCTAATGCACGGGGTTTGGCCGCGAGCGGCTCTCGGCGACCTGCGGCGCCAGGTCGTTTTCGGCGTCCTGCGGGCACCGCACCGCCGGTGGGAACGAGACGATGAATCTCGCCCCTTGCCCGATCCCCTGGCTCTCCGCTCGGATGCAGCCTCCATGCGCCTCGACCACTGCGCTCGCCTTCGCGAGGCTGAGCGCGGTCCCCTCCCCGTGGTGCGCCGTGTCGATGATCGTGAAGGGACGGAAGATCTCGCGCGAGAATTCCGGCGGGAAACCACACCCCCCGTCGACCACGGTGAGCGTCACTGCGCCCGGCCGTGTCGCGACCGCCACGTGGATCTTCTTGCAGCCTGGGGAGAACTTGAGCGCGTTCTCCAGCAGTACCTGCACGACCTCCGCGACGTAGGTC
This sequence comes from Candidatus Krumholzibacteriia bacterium, assembly GCA_041484665.1. GTDB lineage: Bacteria > Krumholzibacteriota > Krumholzibacteriia > JAJRXK01 > JAJRXK01 > JBGPIA01. The sequence goes on along the minus strand of JBGPIA010000006.1, from coordinate 164,014 downwards.
TCGTCCATCTCGACAGGACAGGGGCCCTCAGGGAGCGAGATCTCGAGATCGACGTCGGGGCCATCGAGCTCCGGGAGTGCGCCGGCCACGGCTCGTACCACACCGATCAGGTCCGCAGACCCTGAGTTTTTCACCGGCTTCGTCGCCAACCAGTCGAAGTACTGTAGACCTCTCGCGACGAACCGCTCGAGCCGATCGTAACCGCACTGCGCAATCGCCAGCGCCTCCTCCTGCTCGCTCGCGCTCGAGGAACGGTCGACGAGCCCCACCGCCGACATGATAGCCAGGGGGGTTCGAAGCTCGTGCGAGATGAACGAAAGGAAGTCCGTCTTCAGTCGGTCCAGGATCTGCAGCCTCCCATTGGCTTCGCCCAGGGCAGCGGCATGGACGCGCGACTCGCCATAGGCGTTCTCGAGTCGCACGCGGTTGAGCTGGTTGTGCAAGGCGATGGAGGCGCTACTGGCGATGTACGTCAGCGTATCGACATTCGTCTCGACGAAACCCGGGTCATCCGGTCTTCGAGTGACGTAGAGCAGGCCCAGGGGTTGGTCCCCGGACACTAGCCCAGCATAGAGCGCCGACGTGTCCTGCGACCCGCCGTAGCCCGCTCGGACGATTTCGGGGAAGCTGCTACTCGACTCGGCCGGGCTTACCTCAGTGGGGTTCGCCTCGACGGCCTTGGTCTCGGCAGCCTTCGAGACCCTCGCTCTGCGGCACTGGAGGATCTGGGCGCCGATCGGGTCACTCGCCGGGATCTTGACGGCGCAGATCCCCTCCGGCCAAAGGCCTTGGGCGGCGACCATCCGCAGCTCGTCCTGTTCCAGAAGGAGAATCGACGTGCTACGACCGCGGACAACCTCCCCGGTGAAGGAGATGATGCAGTCGAGCGTCTTCTGGAAGTCCTCGATGGAGTTCAGCTTATTCGAAAAGGCGTAGAGGGCCTGAATAATCTGAGCCTGCTTCGCGATCGTGTGCTGCATCTGGAACTTCTGCAGCAGGTGACGGATGCTCACCGTGAAATCGTGCTCGTTCTCGATCGGCTTCGTGACGTACTTGTCCAAGAGGTGTTCGTTGATCGCCGTAATCGCCGACTCGATACCGGCATGACCAGTCAAGAGGACCCGGATACTGTCGGGGGCAATCTTCTTCGCTTCCCCGAGGAACTCCGTTCCCTTCATCTGCGGCATCTTCTGATCGCTGATCACCATCGCTACGGTCTCGCGCTCGCTCGTGAGGTCCCTGAGCGCGCCGAGGGCCTCCTTGGGGTTGTCGAGGAAGAGGAAGCGATACCAGAAGTCGGTGGACCCGCTCTGGTTGATCTGCTCGGGCAGGAAGAACTCGAGGGATTTCAAGAAGTCCGGGTCGTCGTCCACGCACAGAATGTGCTGATCGACAGGCGCCGGCGCCTCTGCAATCTCCGCCGGGTCAGCCGCCATCGCCCGTCTCCTTAACCGCCGGCCCTCGCGGCGCGAGCACGAGCGCGCTTTCATCGACCGCGCCCATGTGCTCGTCGTGTTGGTCCCGCTCCCCGTCGGACGGCCTCTCGCTTGTCCCGATCGGCAGCCCAACCTCGAACACGGTACGGCCAGGGCGGCTGTGGACGTGGACCTCTCCCCGCAGCTTCTTGACGATCCCCGACACGATGCAGAGGCCCAGGCCAGTGCCCTTCCCGATGTCCTTCGTCGTAAAGAACGGATCAAAGACCTTGCCGAGCTTGTCCTCCGGAATTCCGACGCCGTTGTCCGTGATGGTGATCACGATCTGTCCCCCGCGACGGCTTGTGCTGATCGCGATCTCGCCGTGGTATCCTTCTCCGATCGCTTCGATCGCGTCGTACGCGTTCGTGAGCAGGTTCGTCCACACTTGGTGGATTTCACTAGTGCAGGGGACCCTCGGAAGCTCCGGGTCGAAATCGGTCGCGACCGTCACCGTGTCCTTGAGCTGATTGCGCAGCAGGATGAGCGCGGTCGTAATCGACTCGTTGATCTGGATGACCTCGACCTTGTCCTTGTCGGAGTACGCGTAGTACTTCAGCGCCCGGACGATCTCCGCGATCTTCTGGGAGCTGGTCTCCGAGATCTTCGCCGCCTGCGCAATGCTTCCAAACGCTTCAACCACCGCGAAGAATGCCGGATGAACGAAACACTCACTGTACTCGATGATCTTCTCCGGGTTCGTGAAGTTGAGCTTGGCGAGGTCGCTGGCTTTCTGATGGGGGTCGGGAATGCCCTGCGCTCGCAGGAGCGATTCCAGGGCCTTTGTATCCTTGTAGGAGACGGCTTCGCGCGCCTTGCACGCCGATTCGATGACCTCCTCGAGGCACGGCGCAATTCTTCCTGCGGGGACTTCCAGGTCGGCCTTGAGCGCCTCAAGCATCCGCGGGAGTGAATGAGTCTTCTTCTCTAGATGCCGCGATACGTTGAGGATCGCCCCGGCCGGCGTGTTGATCTCGTGGGCGACGCCTGCAATCAACACGCCCAGCGACGCCATCTTCTCGTTCAGAACCAGCTGGCTTTGGGCGTTCTTTAGGTCCTCGAACGCCTTCTGCAGCTGAGCGGTCGCGTCCTGGACCATCTCCTCGAGGTGCTTGTTGTACCGCTCGATCTCCTGCTTGCTGCTCTTGAGATCGCGTGTCATCAGGTCGAACGCCTGCGCGAGCTCGCCCAGCTCATCCCGTCCGGAGTCCAGCACGTGGATGTCGTAGTTTTTCGCCGCGACCTGATGCGTCGCCGCGGTCAGCTGGCTGAGGCGTGTCAGGATGATGATTCTCAGGAAATAGAACAGCACGAGCGAAACCAAGAAAGCCTTTGCGACGACCATCATGGCAATCCGGCGGTCGATAGCCGACAGCGTTAGCTGGATGTCCTCGATGGAAACGTCGAGTGCAATTGCGCCGACGAGCTTCGAGCCCTGCAGCACGGGCGCCACGGAGCGGATGCCGAGGTTTTTCCAGTCCGGCCGCGTCACGTGGAGGCTGGGCTTCGCCATGCTGACCGCTGCGATGACGTCGGGATCCTCGGAGCTCGCGCCGATGCTGTGCGGTTCCGAGTCGGCGATGTCCAGGCGGTCGGTATTGTAGTAGGATATGTTGCGGATAATGCGGTAATAGGTGATGTACTTCGCGATGACCGCCTGGACGTCCTCCTTTTGGCGGGTCTCTGCGTCGTACTTGATGTCGTGCACGAGGGAGGCCGTCAGGACGTCCACCATGGTCATTTTGTTGTTTACGATGTTCTGGTAGACCAGGCCCCGGACGAAGAATGCCATGATGAGGTTCGCGACCACGATCGTCCCCACCGTGATCAGAATCAACTTTGTCCGGATGGAGATGCGCGGAAGCATGGGCGGCCGGTGGATTACACCGTGTCGGGCGCGTGGTCCGATGGGATTCCGAGGATTTCCGACAGCCGGCCATCGAGCTGAAACGTCTGGCGGTACTTCTGCATCCAGACCGACACGGGGTTGAAGCCGCTTGGAGGATATCCGCCCCAAGGCTCGAACATCGACTCGACCGACGGATCTTGGTTTACGCAAATGCGCGCTGCCCTCGAGTTCCGCGCGAAATTGCGAATGAGGTCCTTACGGGTCGCGAGCACGGTGTCGCTTAGGGGGAACCGGTTTGCCCGGATCCATTTCCAGAGGGTCTCCTGGCGGACTGGGTGAATCCAGATGCAGGGGCCGAAGAATCCCTCGCGCGCAATCGCGTCGGCCATGTCTACGCCCTCGATGATCGCCGGCGTGAAGTAGGCGCCGTTGACAGTACCGCCGCAGAGGATGCGGCCGTTTGGCGTGTCCTGTAGCGTCCGGCGCAACCCCACGGCCTGCTTTTCGCTGAACAGCGGGCCGATCTGAACTGTTTCCTCCAGCGGGCTCCCCACGCGCAGCTGCCGGAAGGACTCGACCAAGGCCTCCCGCACGGCGACATAGGCGCTCTCCTCGATCAGGACTCCGTTGACGGAGGTGCAAGTCTCCCCGTTGAAACGGGTCGCTCCGGAAGTGATGAGCTCTACGGCCGTTTCCTGGGGGAACGTGCGGTCGAGGTAGAGCAGGCCGTTCCCCTGACCGTCGAGCAGGCAGATCTTTCCGGCCGCAAAGGCTTGCTGGAACACCGGGAGGGCGTACTGGTTGCTCCCGATGTAGTGGATCAGATCTACTGAGTCCGATGCCAAGCAGGCATCCAGGAAGTCTGAGGCTAGGCTGTTCACGATCTCGACGAATGCCCAGGGTGGATCGCTCTCGCGCACGATGTCCGCCAGCAGGGCGCCGGTAGAAGCACACTGCAAGGAGGGGCGCAGGACGATTCGCGACCCTGCATAGAGTGCCGACGCGATGATCGTGATGCCCAGCGTGAGCGAGGCGTTCTGGGGAACGACCGCGGCCACACAGCGGAAGGGCCGGTCGGTGATCCGCATGTCCCGCTGGCTCAGGGTGGAGTACGAGTGCCGGATGACCTGGCTCCGGGATGACTGATCATGGGCGTAGGTTTCGAAGTCCTTCAAGAATTCGACGGCCCCGTCGACCATTTCCGAGCAATCCCTGCCGGTGAAGCCGGTCTCGAAGACCGTTCGCTCGAGTAAGACATCCCGGTGGGCCACGAGCTGTTCCCGAAAACGGTGGAGGAACGCGAAGACCTCCCTGTGGGCCAATGGTTTCGGCGGTCCCGACAGTCGCGCGAGGAGTGCGGCGATCTCCTCCTTGCCGAGCAGCGCCACGCGATCGAGGGTCGTACCCGTGACGGGCGAGATCACCTCGTACGCCGCGCCCATCTCTCGCGTCATCTCGCCCACAAGGTTTGCACGAGCGCTCATCAGAGAATCCCGATCTGTGCCTGGTGCTGGTCCATGATTCCCCAGCGCTCGTAGATCCGCTTGAGCTCGCCGTTCTGCTTCAGACTTTGGAGCACCCGATCAATCGCGTCCCGGAGACTCTTGTCCTCCTTGCGAAACGCAATCACGTAGCGCCCCTCCCCGAACGACTGCCCGACATTCTGGAGCTTGGGGTTTGCGGCTCCGTAGGCCGCCGCGATCGGGGTGTCCAGGAGTACGGCCTCCACCTTCCCTTCCTCGAGGTCGCGGTAGCTGTAGATGATCTCGGGGTTAGTGACGATCTGGACCCCGGCGGTCTGCCGCAAAATGTCCTCTGCGGCCGTTCCCGAGAGCGTGGCCACCCGCTTGTCCCTGAGGTCGTCGAGCGACGCGATCCCCGACGTGTTCTTGCGGACCGTCAGCTGCTGCGCGTAAACGAAGTAGGGCTCTGAGAACAGGACGATCTTGTCGCGGTCCTCGGTGTCTTCGATCCCATTCATGGCTAAGTCGAAAGACCCACGCTGGAGTTCCGGGATCAGCGTATCCCACGCCTTGATGACGAGCTTGAGCTGGACTCCGAGCCCATCGGCGATCGCCTGCGCGATCGTCATCTCGAACCCGATGTAGGTGTCCGGCCGGTGGGGGTCTTCGTACACGTAGGGCACGCCGCCCACCACGTCCGCGCCCCAGAGAAGGACGCCGGCGCGCTGGACTCTGGCTAGTGAGTCGTCATGCTTGTCGGCGCGGCTCGCCGGCTCGCCGCGCGTCCGGCATCCAGCTAGGATGCTGAGAGTTGCGAGCGGCACAAGGAGCGCCGCGAGCGCAAACGGGAAGGATCGAAACATCGCTCGTTTCATGATTCGCCTCCTACCGAAGTGGAGCTGAGGTGGCGGGCAGAGCGGGGGTCGGGCTGGAGGGAGAACTCGACGCCGTATCGGTCGCCGACGCGAGATCCGCATCGACGCCTGATGCCGCCAGCTCCTGGACGCAGCTCAGGAGCCCGGCCACCGCCCCCGCCCCGGGCGCGATCGGGCTGCCGTTCGGGGACCCAGCGCTCCAGGTCTCGGCGCACTCGACGATTCCGTCGTATCCAGCCAACAGCAGCGTGACCGTCGTCAAGTACTCGCGCGGAAGGGTAGACAACAGAGTCGTGATACTGGGCCCCTCGGTCTGGCCGAACAGCCGCCGCAGGTACTGGAACACGTGGGGCGCACTGTCCTCCGCGAGCAAGAACGACTTGATGAGAGCGTGAGCGTTCTTGCGCGTGTCGGTGACACCCTCGCGGATCGTCAGCGCGCGCTGGATCCAGCGCCGGGCCGTCTGCGCGGCGGCCTGGTTGGCCGACGCGATTGTCCCGGAGTCGGGGAAGCGCAGTCCATAGTCCTTGGAGTAGTAGAAGCGGGAGAATTGGTTGCCGAAGGACACCAGCGCATCGTCGGAAATGGCCGTGTCCGGCAGCGCCTGGGATCCCGAGTCTGGCCCGGCCGGTCTGTTCTCGTGTAGCGCACGGTGGGGCAGCTCGCGGCGAACGTAGTCCACGTAACTTAGCCCTGGCCTGACCGCAAACTTGTGGCAGAAGCTTTCGACCGAGTCACGGTTCAGTTCGAGATCGCGGCCCAGGTTGGAGACGAACAGCCGCTTGAAGATCTTCGGGGGCAGAATCTCCAGGAGTTTGTAGGAAAGCTCGCGCTGGATCTTCACGCTTCCGTACTTCACGATCGTCGGTACCTTGCTCCCGTAGAAGTTGAGCGACATGAACCGGGAGATCTCGAACGTCCCCAGTTCCGCGATGTGGGACTTCGAGAAGGTCTCCATGTCGATGCCGTAGAGGTTCCATCGCGCCGCGCAGTCGAGCTTCCAGCTGAGCTTGCCTCGGACCGCAGGGAACTCCTCGCTCGTCGTCGTCCCGCACCGATCGCAGTCGAAGCGGAGCGCAAGACCCTCGACTGCGCGAACGTTGGTCGCGTCGATGCACCGGCACTTCGGGCACTGCGGCCGGAACAGGTTGCGCATCGTGTAGCGTGGAAATCGCGCTGCGAGCATCTCCTGAATCCTGTGATAGCTCGCGATGGTCGAGGATACGAATCCGGCGTAGTGACCCTTCTCGTAGGACTCGTAGGAGTTCACCAGTACTGGGTGGATGTCCAGCGCGTGCAGGCGCCGCAGCAACGCGCGGGCGAAGTGCTGCGCGTAGCTCTGGTGGCAGCCGAATGGGTCGGGGATCTCGGCAATCGGGCGTCCGCAGTAGGGCTCGAACTGCCCGAATAGCTTCTCGTCCTTGTTAACGCCCACCCGCAGCTGCCGAGGGGTGAGGGGATCGTAGCTGTCGTTGATGAGATAGAGGACAGCGTTTTCCCCCTTGGCGAGGATCTTGTTCATGACGTGGTCGCCGACTACGAACTCGCGCAGGGTGCGCTCGTCCCCGAGGCACGCCGTCGTGAACCCCGTCGCCACGACGTAGGGCGTCTTCCGGGGCCTCTCATCGGTGGCCGGTGACATAAGTCGCGCCCGTCTCAGAAGGTCTGGGCGACGTTGACCGCGAGATACCAGGTGGCCGACACCGCGTTCTCGTCTCGGAAGCCTCCGTTCGGCCAGGTGATGAAGCGCGACATCGAGGGGGTGATCTTGAACGGGCCGATGGCCTGCTCGGTGCCGATATGGAGCTCGAGGGACGGGAAGCCCGTGGCCTCGTAGTAGTTGTTCTGGTAGTAGAGCTTCAGCCCGGCGGACATGGTTCGCAGAGGATTGGGAACCTCGCGGTCGAGGGAGAGCGTGGAGTAACTCCCCTTCCCGGCGTCGAAATCGTAATGGACGCTTAGCGAGGGGCTCAGTGGGGCGTCGCAGGACAGATCGAGGTAGACTTCCTGCGAGGGATCCCACCCTTCGCGGTGGGGGTAGTGATTGCGCGCATACCCCGTCGTGAGGTCGAGCCGCGGGATTCCAACGTTGTACTGGAGGAAGAGATCCACCTCGTTGGGCTGCTGCGTGTGGAGGTCGTGATTGACCCACAGGATGGCCGAGAAGGATCTCACGGAAACCGTGACCTCCGGCTGGAGCACTGGCTTGCCGTCGCTGTAGTCGATCCCCTGGAACAGGTACTTGGACGCCAGCGAGGCGTCCCAGTCCACGGTGAGCCAATGCAACGCTGCGGGCTGGGCTGGGCGCTCCCCCGCCAACTTGTCGGGCTGATCGCCGGCTGCTGAGGTGGCTTGCGCAGCCGCGGCCCGGGGTGTTGCGGCAGCTGACCCGGTCGGGTCGCCCGGTACCTCGGCGGTCGGTGCGGGCTGGATGACCGGGTCGCTGGGGATCTCGGTGGCGAGAGCCGGGGCCCTGGCAAGGAGCAGCGTGGTGCAAGCGAGAAGCGTCGGAATCAGCTGTCGACGTCCGTTCATGAGGGGGAGCCCTCCTCCGCTGGCGATGCAGGTGTGCAGGCGCATGCGGGCGCCGCGGGCGCCGCGCGCGGGCCCCGTGTCGGAGGACATATCGGCAAACTCGAGGGAGAACTTGAGGCCCGGCGGGAGTCCCCCGGAGCGGCCTGCCGCCGGTTGCGCGGGGCACGGCAGCGGGCGGGTCCGAATGCCGCGAGATCCAGGGGCGCCTGCGTTCGGGTGAGCCACGGCAATCACTGCCGGTTTGCGGCGGGGCTAGGAGCTGACCAGGAGAATCCCCAGCAGGATTGCGGCGACGCCCGCCCACTGGTGGACCGCGAGGCGCTCGCGGAGGAACTTCCAAGCCAGGAGCACTGTGACGACGCTGAACAGCGAAGCAACCGCCGTCACGATCGTGGCATAGGTGGAGCCCATTCCCCGGATGTAGGCGAGCCACGCAAGGGTGTCGGCGGCTGCCGCCCCAACGGCGAGCAAGACCACTCCTGGCCCGAGGGCGAATCTCTGCCCCTCCTCCCGGCGGCGCCTCGAAGCGTACGCCAGAAGCGAACCGCTGACCGCCATCGTCTTCAGCAGGATCAAGGGCCAGGCGTAACCGACCTTCGGCTCGACGAAGAAATAGAAGAGCCAGAACATCGTGCCGAAGGCCAGCGCGCTGAGCACGGCCTCGGGAACTCCCGTCCAACTCGGTCGCTGCTGCGAAGGCCCCCCCGCAGATCGCGTTGCCAGCAAGACGCCCACGATCAGGAGCCCCGCACCACCCAGGGCCGCCGCCGGGGGGCGCTCTCCCATCGCGAGCGAAAGCACGGCCGTGACCACCGCGAAGCCGGCCGAGATGGGGGATACGATGGAAAGTGTACCAATCTCAAACGCGCGGTAGACGAAGAGCAGACCAAGCACGTGGCAGATGGCCGTGCCGACAACGATCGCCCAGACGAGCGGTGTGCCGCCCGGGGGCGAAGGGCGGATGAGCAGCAGCAGCATCCAGGCTAGGAGGCTGGCGACCTGGATGGAGATCAGGGCGCGGGTCGTCCCGATACGGCGCGTGAGGTGCGTGATGAGGAAGTCACCCAGCCCCCAGCAGATTGCGGCCGCCACGCCCAACAGGACACCCACGGTGCGATCTCCTCGCCGGCGGGCAGGGTCTCCCGGCTCTCGCGGCCCCTGGCTGGGGCACAACGCGGCGCCCGCCGCTTCCGATGTTATCGGCTCACCGCCGGCCGGCCTTAGCCGTAACCCCGGGCGCGCGGGGCACGGGGACCCCTCTCCCTACCATCCTCTCGCGGCGAGCCTGAGCGCGGGAAAGAGCGCCGCAATCGCTGTATTGCGGCGCCATCTTCACGTCGAGACTGTTCGGGCTTTGCAGGGGCGCTTCCCGAGAGCGTGGTGATCACGCCATCAGACGGGAGGGGGGAAGGATTCCGTGCTCGACCTACCGCGTGCGCTTATTCTGCAGCTTGGAGGCCAACGCGGTCGTTTGGTCTGACTGCATAACTTCCAACTCGCGCGACGATAAGGCGATGGCAAAACTTGTCGAAGGCATATTCGCAATCTTGAATTCGAAGCCGGAGACCTGGAAGGTTCCTCATCCTATACGATTCTACGCGGGTCCAGGCGTCGATGTGGTGCGCGGCCCAGCTTTCCTCGATGTTCTGAGATCGAAATGCGGTAGAGCCATATGCCTGCGCCAACCGTGAGGACAACTCTGTTGAGCCTCTCCTTGGTCGTGAGGTGCGGTCAACAGATCATAGAGCCGGTTGGAGTGAGCCGCCTGTTCGGCCGGAACGAGACCCAGATCACGCTACGGGCGGAAAGGCTTGGGTAAGATGATCGGCTTCAATATGCGTGGCTGATCCCGGGGATGATTGCGCGGGGATCGACCGCGAAGGTGGGCGAGTGGAGGCACGTTGGCGAGACCCCGCCTCCGAACTACGTAATCGCTTGCCTCTCCCTCTGGGCCGCTTCGCTCCTCGTGTATCAGCCACAGAGTCTTCCCCAAATACGCCTGGCAATCGGTCCACGTTGGAGAGGAAGAACGAGAATGGACCCTCCTCGTGACCCAGGACCGCCGCTCGATGACTCCTCTCGTCAACCCGTGCCAGTTCTGACGGTCGTGGACTCGGTCCCGACAACCGGCATCTGATCGGCGCCCCCCCGGCCCCCCGGCGTCCGGCCGGGCTGGAAGTCGTCCAGCGGAAAGACCGTCGCTTCAGGTGTACTTCCCTGGCTTGATGGCGATCGCGTCTCCCTCAGCAGCAGCGTCGACAGCGGGTCGGATGGTCTAGATTCGACCGCTGCCGTCCTTGGCTACGATCCAAACGGCGCCCGACGATGCGCCGGTGTCGATCAACGCCGCCAGGCCCAACGCGACGCCGAGCGCCAGAGCGCCACGCAGATGCCGTCGGACTTTGCGTCGCATGCCCACTGCAGTGGTAGGTCTCTCGCTTGACGAGTGTCAGCCGCGAAGTTTGGATCTGCCCATCCGTGCGGAGTTGGAGAACGTACACTCCGCTCGCTACCTGACACCCCAAGCTCGAGCGACCGTCCCACACGGCGAGATGCTGATCTGGGTCCAGCGCCTCTCCAAGGATGGATCGCACCCACTACCCGCGAACGTTGTGGATGGCCAGATCGATGCGCCCTCGATGCGCGAGGGAGAAGTCGATCTGGGCGATGGCGTTGAATGGGTTCGGCCGCACCACGCCCAGTGCTGTTCTCAGGCGAGGTGCGACCGAAGAGACAGGCTCCAAACCTTCCCTTCCATGATGGAGGCCACCACTGGTTGGAGCGCCAGGGCTCAAGGTCGAGGTCACGGCAGAGCACATCGCACGAAACAACCGCTCGACACTCGGGTCCACGGTAGTCCAGCCGACCCCGCTCCCTCCAACGGCGATGCTGCGCCTCTGGTCATCCCGCAGGCCGCCGTGGAGCCCCGCGGGCCAGGCGCCGCGGCGCCGATCGCCGTGAGAACTGACCCTCCAGCAATACGTTGGGACAGAACAGTTTCCGTGACCGGCGCGGCCCGGACCCTGGGCCGGCGAGACCGTCGTTGCGCGTTCCGGTCGGCGAATCCGCATCTCCATTCGAAGCCTCTTGAACCTCCGACCTGGAGACCGAACCATGCACACCACCCGTTCCCTCTCGCAGACGGCAGCGCGATCGACCCATTGGGGGATGATCGGCGTCGCGATGCTGTCCCTCCTTTTCCTCGCCGCCTGCAGCGGTGACGACCCCACTGCTCCGGGCGGTGGCGGCACCGGCGGCCCCCCTGGCGAGCTCACCGCCGTTCTCAATTCGGGCGGGGAGTTTCAGGACGTGGTGCCCAGCCACACCGAGTCCCCGCCCGAGGAGTTCACCAGCGGCAGCGGCGTGGACCAGTATTTCTGCACGCGCCACACCGTCGATCTGATCGAGGGCTACTCCGACTACCCGCAATTCGACCCCAACAGCCAGATCATCTTCCCCGGAAACCTCTTGCAGGGCTCCACCCTCGACCACGCGACTCCGACCTCCATCCCGGTCGCCCGTGGCAATGGCCGGATCGTGATCACCCTGGTCAACGGCGCCAGCTCGGCCAGCCGCCAGCTCGACGTGGTGAGCCTGGGCAGCGTCTACGACGCGATGAACCAGATCATCGCCGCCAACCCGGGCGATCTGCCAGCGCGCACGACCTATACCATGCAGCGCATCAGCTCGCGCGAGCAGCTCGGTGTCGCGATCCGCGCCAACTACAACAACCTGACGACGGACATCCAGGGCAGCTTCCGCTATGCCAGCGACGTCGCGTACAACCGTTTCCTGGTCAAGCTGACGCAGAGCTACTACACCATCGCGTTCGAGCAGCCGACCGATCCGGCGAGCTTTTTCGCGCCGAGCGTGACCGCGGTGCAGTTGAGCCAGTACGTGGGCCCGGGCAATCCGGCGGCCTACGTGTCGAGCGTCACCTACGGGCGGATCTTCTACCTGCTGATCCAGTCGACAGACTCGGTACAGGAGATCGAGGCGTCCATCGACGCGAGCTTCAGCGGAGCGATCGCCAGCGGTGGTATCGGTGCAGACGTGAAGTACATCAGCGAGCTGAGCTCGGTAGAAGTCGGTGGCTACGCCATCGGCGGTCGGGCGGACCTCGCCGGCTCGGCGTTGATGGGTAATTTCGCGGACCTCGAGCTGTTCATCCGGTTGGGCGGAACGATCACCACGGGCCAGCCGCTCAGCTACACCGTGAATGCCGCGGCCCATCCCGAGAAGCAGCTGAAGGTGAAGGTCGCCACGAGTTACGATGTGGTGGACTGCACACCGATCGGTCAGTCGCTGAAGCGGGGGATCGCCTGGTACCGCGCCGATCACGGCGTGAGTACGGTCAGCTACTCCGGTGCGCGCGGCGCCACTCGATGGGCTGACTTGCTAGGGCATGCCGATCGCGACGCCGCACCAGCATTCGGTGGTCCGCAGGTTGCGGGTCTCTATCTGACCGGTCAGCTCAACGGCCAACCGATCGTGTCGTTTCAGTACGATGCAACCTACTCGACAGGCTCGATGCGCATCTCCGGAACGCCGATGCGCGACACCGACTACACCATCTTCGCGGTGGTCAAGCGCCTGGACCAGCCGGGCAACAACCTCGAGATGTACTGGCTGTGGGGCGATGGAGACGTCCAGAACCAGGTGCTGCGCATCGGCTTTCCGAACGACAACACGGTGTCGGTGTCCCACGGTGGCAGCGCTACGCTCACGGCAATGACGGTGCGGCCCGTTTACGACCAGTACCAGGTGTTCACGTTTCGCTTCTCGCAGACCGATGGGCTGACGATCTACATCAATGGACTCCAACGCGCTCACGATGCGTCGATCACCGCGCCGCTCGAGGTGTTCACGGGAGCGAGCATCGGCATCGGTGCCAAGAACGGATGGCCAATCGACAACATCTCGCTGCAGATGGCTGACCTGCAGATCTATGGCATCGCGACTACGGATGCGCAGCGGCGTTACGTGGAGACGCAGTTGCTGGAGCGTTACGGCATCTGAGCCACGCCATGGCTCGCCTTCCCTTCGCACCGCTCGCAGGGGTCGGAGGTCGAGCGGTGGTCGAGGGCCCGCGACCGATCCCAGGCCGCGGGCCATTCACCTCCGGTAGATCTCCAGGATCCATTCCACCGTAGCCACTCCAACGCGACCGCCCACGGTGGTGCGCTCGCCTCCAGGCGCGGCGGTCGAGCGGAAGGGCGTCGCGGTTCCGCCGCGCGTCGGGGGAGGGCTGTTTGCGGCGGGGGATGGCCGATTGTCCTCGGTTGTTTCGGATTCGACCGAGAAGAATCCCGTGACGGCGCGTCGTTGCGTGAAGTAGGGCAGCCGCGCGGGGTGAGCAGCGCGGAGTTGGACGCCCATCCTCCGCGTGCGCGACACCACCGCGGTTGCGCGTCACCCTCCCATGATACAATTGGAAATCGTCGACCCTGCACGCATGGTGCGGGGATGTGGATCGTCTGCGCAGCCTGGGGCTTTGCATCCTGCCACGTTCCTTTGGAGGGAAGAATGAATCGCATGGCTACAGTTGTTGCACCGATCGCCGCGGTGCTCGTCGCTCTGGTGCCACCGCTCGCCCATGCCTCATTCGTTGTCGTGTGGGGCACTTCATGGGACGGAGTCTCCTTGCAGGATGTGCTGGACGCGGAGTACGGCGTTGGTACGATCAACGCCGGGACCGACTACATAGGATTCAAGCCGGGCGATGCGGATCCGTTCTACTGGCAGGACGCGGGCGTGCATGGCTTGGTGATCCGCGAGCTTGCCAGCTACCGCGAGGCCAACGTGTTCGGTTGGTACCAGGAGACCTTCGCGAGGCCCGTCATCGACGGAGTCGATGACGGGGCAATCTTCAGTAGCCGGCTGATCAAGGGCGCAACAGCCTACGTGACGTTTCCATCGGGAGTGACCCGCTTTGGGTTCTACCTCAACCCGGACGGCCAGGCACATTCACGGGACGCAACCGGGTCGGAGATGTTCTTCACGAACCGCCACTACAATGACATCGGGCCAGACGGGTCCGCGGCCTTGCACGGACCGATCGATGGAGATCCGCAGTGTCTCGTCTACAACATCACGCGTCTGCGCGACGGCATTCCGACGTTCGTGCTCGCGTGGGAGGACCTGGACTACGGCAGCGCCATCTCGGATGTACCCGCCTGGGGAGCAACCGACGATGACTTCCAGGATCTTGTGGTGGAGGTCTCCGCGGCGTCTCCGCTGCCCAGTCAGCAGTCCAGCTGGGGGCGTGTGAAGTCGCTATTTGGTCCAGGCGAGTAGCGGACACCGGAACGCTGGGGCAGGGTGCGGCTGTTCCGCCGGGTTGGACTCGGTGGTCCAAAGCGGGGGCCGTGCTGCTCGATCCCGCCGAAATCCAGAGGGGGGCGAACCGAGGACGCAATAAGCGCCGGTGCTGACCGGTCTTGCCTCTTGTCCGCCGCCGCCGCCTGGCGCCGTCCGCCTGCCGCCTCACGCGTTTCACCCGCCACCTCGCGCCTTCCGCCTGCCGTCCCCCGCCTCCCGCTTTCCATCTCACCCAGCGACCCAGCGCGGGGCCAACAGCCGTTGCAGCAGGCCGCAGCGCTCGACCTCTCGCCCTACTGCCGAGCGGCGGATCTGGCGACGTAGCCAACATCTGGATCGGATTCCCGTGCGCGCAATGGGGGTAACCGGTTGCTCGCAACCAGCCGATGGCGTATGAACATCTTGCTCAACTGGAACCACCTCCGGAGGAACACCCATGAAGGTCGCCAGCCTGATCGCCCTCGCCTCGCTCGTGGCACTCTCCCTTGCGATCCCGCAAGCCGATGCCGCAGAGCCTCCGGCTCTGCCGGACGGCTTCTACCGCTACCCCGGAATCGGTGGGGGCATGATCGTCTTCGCCTCGGAGGGCGACCTATGGAAGGTCCCGCTGGCCGGAGGCGTCGCCGTGCGCCTCACGGCGTACGAGGGCGACGAGCGCTTCCCGTGCGTTTCGCCGGACGGGCGCTGGATCGCGTTCACCGCGCAGTACGAGGGCAACGACGATGTCTACCTGATGCCGTCCGCGGGCGGTGAGCCGGTCAGGCTCACCTTCCATCCGGCTTCCGATCAGACCATCGGCTGGACAGCGGATGGCAAGATCCTGTTCCGCAGCCGCCGCGACCACCCGCATGGGGACTTCCGCACGTACACGCTGTTTCCGCAGGGGGGCATCCCGCAGATGATCCCGCTGGAGCCTGCGGCATGGATCAGCTTCGAGCCGGGTGGGCAGCGTCTGGCGCTGCAGAAGTTCGGACTGGAGTTCCACAACTGGAAGCGTTACAAGGGCGGCCGCGCCGAGGACATCTGGGTCGGCAAGCTCGACCCCCTCGCTTTCGACGAGGTGACGCACTGGGAAGGCAAGGACGCGTTCCCGATGTGGGCGCAGGACGGGCGCATCTACTTCGTCACCGATCGCTGGGGACGGCCAAACCTCGCATCGATGAAGCCGGACGGGAGCGACGTACAGCGCCTGACCCATTTCGCCGACTACGACGTGCGCTGGCCCGCTATGGGCGGCGGCAAGATCGTCTATCAGCACAAGATGGACATCTGGGTGTACGATCTGGCCACCGGCCGCAACGAACAGCTGCCGATCCAGCTTCCCAGCGACCGCCTGCAGCTGCGTGAGCGCTTCGTGGATCCCACGGCGAACCTGGGAGGTTGGTCGCTCTCCAAGGACGGCGAGCGCATCGCGATCGAGACCCGCGGCGACGTGTTCGTGGCGCGCACGCACAAGAAGGGGCTGATCCGCCGCATCACCGAGAGCAGCAGCGCCCGCACGCAGTTCCCCGCTTTCGCGCCGGACGGCAAAACGATCGCCACCTGGACTGAGCAGGACGGCGAGGAGCAGCTCTTCCTGCACGCCGCCGACAACGGCGCGGCGCCCAGGCAGCTGGGCAAGCAGCCCAGTGGCTGGCACTTCGCGCCGGCCTGGTCGCTTGACGGCAAGCGGCTGGCCTGGGGAGACGAGAAGTACAGGCTCTACGTGACCGACGTGGCGAGCGGCAACGCCACCCCCGTCGACGAAGGCAAGTGGGAGATCTCACATTACGCCTGGTCGCCGGACAGCCGCTACCTCGCCTACGTCGCAGTCCTCGAGAATCTGTTCACGCAGGTGCGCATCTGGGATGCGCAGGCCAAGGCTTCGTACGCGGCCAGCGACCCGATGGTCAACACGTTCTCCCCGGCATGGGATCTGAAAGGCAAGTACCTGTACTACCTGTCGGATCGTTTCATCAACCCGTATCCCGACCGCTTCGAAGCACGCTTTATTCTGGACAACGCCACGCTTCCGTGCGTCGTGGCGCTCCAGGACGACGGCACCCTGCCATTCGGCGCGCGCGGCGACACCGACCCCGTCGGCGCCAGCGACGACAAGAAGCACGACGCCAAGAAGGGAGAGAAGAAGGAGCAGGACAAGGCGACTGCCGACAAGAAGGGCGACCAGGACGATACGCCCGTCGGGCCGATCCGAATCGATTTCGAAGGGCTGGCGGATCGCCTCGTGGAGGTGCCGGTGGATCCCGGCAACTACGACGACCTGCGCGCCATCGACGGCAAGCTGCACTGGCTGAACGCCAGCTCCCGCGGCCTGATGCCGCACGACGCCGACACGAACGAGAGCCCCGGTGCCGAGCTGCAGACCTACGACTTCGAGAAGGAGAAGGTGAGCACCGTCACCTCCGGCGTGCTCGCCTACCAGGTTTCGGGCAACGGCAAAGTACTCGTCTACCAGACCAAGGACGGATTCACACGCCTCGAGGCCGGTGCCACCGAGGCGCCGAAGGACGACGCTGCGAAGGAGGCCAAGATCGATCTCTCCGGCTGGTCGCTGCGCATCGACCCGCGCGCGGAGTGGGCACAGATGTTCCATGAGGCGTGGCGCTTGCAGCGTGATTTCTTTTACGACGCCAAGATGCACGGCGTGGACTGGGACGGCGTGTGGAAGCAGTACGGCCCGCTCACGACGCGCATCTCCTCGCGCGATGACCTCGAGGACATGCTGGGCGAGATGTTCGGCGAGCTGAATGTCGGTCACGCCTACCACTGGGGCGGTGATCTGCGCCACGGCAAGCAGGTGGGCACGGGCCTGCTCGCCGCCGACCTCGACTTCGACGCCGCCAGTGGCTTCTGGAAGATCCGCAAGATCTATCGTGGCGACTATCCCGACCCTCGGTGGAGCTCACCGCTGGCCCGGCCCGACCTGCACGTGAAGCCGGGACAGTGGCTGGTGGCCATCGACGGCAAGGCGCTCGTGAAGGGCGAGGACTACCTGAAGCGGCTCGCCAACCGCGCCAAGCAGGCGGTCGAGCTGTCGATCAACGACGCGCCGAAGCTGGAGGGCGCGCGACGCGTCGTCGTCGAGGCGTTGGCCAACGACACGCCGGTCCGCTACGCCACCTGGATCCGCGAAACGCGCGACTACGTGGACCGCAAGAGCCACGGACAGATCGGCTACCTGCACCTCTACGACATGGGCGGCCTGGGTCTGCGGCAGTTCGCGCGCGACTACCCGCCGCAGTGGCGCAAGCGCGCCTTGATCGTGGACGATCGCTGGAACCACGGAGGCTCCGTGGCGCCGATGATCCTGGCACACCTCGATCGCAAGATCCTGGCGGTCGGGGGTACGCGCTACGGCAACATCGACACGACACCCTCGCACGCGTTCCATGGTTATCTGGCTTGCCTGATCAACCGCCAGGGCGGCAGCGACTGCGAGACGCTGGCGCTCGGCTTTAAACAGTTCGGTCTGGGGCCGGTGATCGGTACGCGCACCTGGGGCGGCTGGATCGGGATCCGTGGCGACAAGCCGCTGCGCGATGGGGGCATGATCACCGAACCCGAGTTCGGCGGCTGGGACCCGCAAGGCAAGGCCTGGATCATCGAGGGCCACGGCGTCGATCCCGACGTCGAGCTGGACCTTGGGCCCGACGGCTTCCTGCACGGCCAGGACGCGCAGCTCGACGACGCCATCGACCGGCTGATGGGTGAGATCGCCAAGGACCCGAGGGACCTTGCCCCGGCGCCGCCGATCGTGGCGCGCCCGCTGCAGCCGGTGGATTGAGGGGCTGGCCGGAGCTCAAGCCGGCCTGGGGGACGCGGGCGTCCGCTCAGGAGCCGCGACGCCCGCTACTCGCGGCACTCCAGTCCCGCGCGATCGGCAGGAGCTCGCTGCGCGGCTTCGGCGTGAAGGGCTATACGTATCCCGACCTAACGATAGAGTGCTTTGGTAGCGCCCCAGCTCCGCGCGCCGTCGGCCACCGCGGACTGGATCGTCAAAGTTCCGTTGCCGCCGGAGCAAAAGTAGGAGTCGCAGATGATGTAGTACGTGGTAATGACGCCGGTCGTATTCTGGAACGTGACCGTCTCGGGGTCGCCGTCCGTGCCGGCGTCCGACCCAGCGACGCACGTCCCAGCGAGGTCTGCGCAGTTCGTCACGACGTACAACGAGGCGTCGAAGTACACCGGATCCCACTCCACCGTGATCTCCTGACCCGCTGTCAGCGTCACGGCATAGACGACGTCCCCCCCGATTGCGTCATAGCCTGTGCAGCCAGTCAGGGGCGGGCTGTAGTCGTTGGTTGCCACGTCCATGTTGATGGTCGCCGAGTAGCTCCCGACAAAAGGAACAGCGATGACGGTTGCGCAGGATTCGTTGGCGGGCGGCGCCACCGGCCCGTTGACGTTCAGCTCGTAGTTGCCTGGGTAGGAATCAAATAGGCCTCCGCTTCGCACGGCAACATAGTAGATGCCCGTGGCCGTGAAATTGTAGGCGATCAGAGAATAGTCGCCAGGACCGCATAAGTAGTCGAAGGCGATCACATGGGAACTATCCCACAGCTGCACGATTGTCCCCCCGATTGCGGGAGATGGTCCGGGGTTGGTCCCGATGCTCCAGATGCCCGTCGCGGTCACATTGAGAATCCAGAAGTCGATGTCGGTCGAGATGGGCAACACCCCCGTGCCGGCATCGCCATTGGTCAGCGGACCACTCGCTGTCGCAGTCGAGCCGTTGGGCTCCAGCTCGGCGATCGTCGACTTGGCGACGTATTCCACGGAGTCGATGGGCTTGGCGAAGTGCGGGCTCTTCGACTTCTGCTGGGCGAACGCAGGAACTGCGAACGCAGCGATGAGCAACAGCGGTGCCACCATGACACTCGATGCGGCGACCATTCTTGCGCGTGAACAATTCATGACGTTCCTTCCAGCCTTTCGCGATCGCTCGCGAATGAGAACGACGATCGAACAAAGCGCAGGCCGCCGGCGCGGTCGTGCCGGCGGCCATCGAGAAGGCGCGGACGGAGCGCAGCGGAGGCGCAACGCACATGGTCAGTGTGGAGCTCCGTCAGTGTGGAGCTCCGTGCGCGCCGTGCTTAGATCGTACCCCAAGACTCCACGGTGTACAACGCGCTTGCCCACCGTGCGACGCTCCCGCGAAGCGTCGTTCCTGTGGGTTTTCGTTTCCTTGCGCCCGCCCGGATGCGCCAGGGAGGCCGAACCAGCGCAGGCGGGAGCGGCACATCAGACAGGATCCCCACGTCCGCTCACTTGGCGAGCATAACGCGCAGCGTCTTGCCCCACGCTGCCGTGGTGAAGCGTAGGAAGTAGACCCCGGCTGCCACGCGCCCGCCGCGCGCTGGGCTCCCCCGGTGACGCTCGGCCTGCTGTACCGCGGGCCCGCCAATGCCCCCTTACCATCGGTCTGGTGCAACTTCCTGCCGCACTCGCGTCGTGTTCCGGATGCGCGTAGCGGGCCGCGCACGCTCAGTTGTGCCGCAGGGCTGTGGGGACGTCGCCTCGAGCGCCTGCTTCCCGGCGACGTCATCCCCCAAAGAAGGAGCATCGGCCATGAGAAAGGGCCAGACCCCACGACCCACCCGAGCGCGCGGCACGTGTGGATTCCTCGCGCTGCTCGTGCTCGTCGCCACGGCCACCGCGCCCGCTGGGCACGCCGCCTCCTTCCTGACCACCCTGGGTTTCGAGGACGACGTCGACCTGGTCGTAGCGCCCAATCGCGAGTTCCTCCTGGTGCCCGAAGAGGCGGAAGACGGCTCGAGCGCGCAGCTGACCATCATCGACCTGGATGCCGCCACCGGCCAGCCGCTGAACCTGAACGACCCCGTGGTGATTCCCACGCTCGGCTTCGAGAATGGAGTCGACCCGATCGTGTTCACGGACCACGCGGGGAACACGTTCGCGTTCGTGCCAACCGAGTCCGAGGATGGCGACCTGGCCAAGCTGCTCGTGCTGCAGCTGGACTCCAGCGGAGCCGTGCTGGGACAAGTCGACATCGCGCTCGGCGATCTGGGCTTCAAGCCCGACATTGACGGCGTGATCTCCGACTATCCGGACGCGCTGCTCTTTTTCCCGCTGGCGAGCGAGAACCAAGCGGTGCGCGGCATCGTGGTCGTCGACGCGGAGTCGAGCGACGGCGACTGGGGGAGCTGCCTGCTGGTCTCCACCGACGGGCGGGCCGGATGCGCAGGTACAGCGCAGGTCGACTGGCTCCCCGGGCTCCCCGACGCAGTGGATCCGGTCGCCTACCGGACGAGTACCAGCGTGAGGCTCGCTCTGCCGGTGCAGTCCGCGGCTGGGGCCAACCTCCTGCTGATCGATTTCGAGTCGGACCATGTGGGGGGCGACCTCCCACCGCTGCTCCACCCGGGCGTGATCAGCGTGCGCGACCTCAACACTGCCGCCGGGGGCCATCCCACCCGGTTCCCCGGATACGAGACCGACGTGGACATCGCATTGTACCTCGGCGGCCAGTGCGGCCTGGCGCATCGGTCGATCCTCGTGCCGCAAGAGGGGCCAGGCGACGATTCGGATCTCTACCTGCTAGATGAGGACGGCGTCGCGCAGTGGGTGTACTCGGTCGACGGCGGCGGGCAGGGAGTGACGATTCCCGGCTACGAGAAGGGTGTGGATGTGGTGCCACTGTGCGGCGTGGCCGGGGTGAACCGGCTGGTCGTCGCCGTGGAGAACGCGGCCGGTAGCGACGCCGACGTCCTGTTGCTCGATCCCGCGACCGGTGCGCTCATGGCGCACGCGGAGGATCTTGTCCGCAACCCCGGGCTCGTCGTGGCGGGCTTCGAGGTGGGCGTGGAGCCGGTACGCTGGGAGAAGTACGTGGTCGTGCCGATGGAGACGGCCGCGGGAGAGGGATCGCTCTTTGCGATGAGTCCGGTCAACGGCCAGGTGTCGGACTTCCTGGCGCTCTCGAGCTTTCTGGGACCGGGCTGGGGATTCCCGCGCTCGGTCGACCCGCTGTGGGTCTCGATCACGGCCGGTGCTCTCACCGCGAATCGGCTGTACACGCCGGTGACGAAGGACGCCAATGGCGACGCGAGCGTCCTGTTCGCCCATACGCCGCCCGACCTCGAGCCCCTGTTCTTCGAAATCGTCAACGGTGTGAACGTCGGCGGGTTGCAGACCGATGTCGACATCGGGCTCGTGGACAAGTTTGCGCCCGGCGGAGCGTTCCTCTATCTGCCGGAGGAGAGCCCGGCCCATGACGAGGCCCGGGTACGCTTTGAGCCGGTGCCGTCACTGGGCCCGCACGTGGCGGTCGCGCAGGGGCGCGGCGTGATCCCCGGGAAGTTGTACTTCGTGCATGCGCTGGACGCGGCGCTCGTCTCGCAGATCGACGGCGTGCTGGGCCTGGAGACCGGGCTGGACATGGCCGATGGCCGAGGCTCCCTGGAATCGGCGAATCCGCCCGACTCGTACGTCACGCCCGGCGTCTCCACCGACACGGATACCGATCCGACGCTCGGTTGGCGCAAGGACGTGACCGGGGTGGGTGACGACATCCGAGGCGCGAACGAGGAGAGCGACGTGCGCTGGATCGGCCACGCGACTCCGTTCCTGGCGCCGGGTGCGATCCACTACGCCCTGGCGCGCGCCGGCAGCGTGACCGTGGACATCTTCGACCTGAAGGGACGCCGCGTGCGGCGACTGCTCGCCGGACAGCAAGCAGCGGGCGAGCACGTGGTGACCTGGGATGGGCGCGACGACGAGCGCGTGGGGGTCGCCGGCGGCATCTATCTGCTGCACGTCGCGAGCGGCCGCTCTGCGAAGACGAGCAAGCTCGCCGTTCTGCGGTGAGGCGCGGCGCCGGCGCCGGGGTGACGATTCGCACGGTCGCGGGCACGAATCACTTCAGGGCTGCCACTACGGACCCGGCGCACGATGCCGATCCCATACCGGTCTCGAAGGAAAGCACTCAGCTGATGATCGAGTGGCTGGAGCCCGTGCTCGGCTTCGAGAGGTGACACCCGCGACTGCGGCATGAGACTGCCACCCGGTTGGGTCCGGCGAATCGGGGTCCAGTTCGTAGACACGCCGCCAGAGCCTTCCCCAACTGCCGGTTGGACAGCGGTCGTCGGGTGCCGTGCGCGTGGAGCCTGCGCCCGTGGTGCCCGCGAGGCGATCGGCCAGTTCGCCGCCAAACCCGCGCCGGCCTAGAGCGTTCTCAGGAATGCGATCAACGCCGCCCGGTCGTATGCGCTGAGGGCGGTGAATCGATCGCGGGCAGCGGTCGCCTCGCCACCATGAAGCTCGATCGCCGCTTCCGGTGTCGCCGCGCGCCCATCGTGGAGGAAGCTCTGTGCGCTGCGCAGGCCGAGCAACGGCTCGGTCCGGAACTCGGTGGGCGTCGCAAGACCCAGGCAGATGTCGCCCAGCGTAGGTCCCAGATCGTGGAGCAGCAGGTCGGTGTAGGCCGCGACCTTCTTGTGGCGCAGAGCGGCGATCGGCGCCTCCCCCGTAACGAGCGTCGGCATGTGGCAGGCCGAGCAGCCGATGCGCGAGAAGAGCCCGCGTCCCCGCCGCGCTGCGCGGGACGCCTTGAGCGGCGTCGGCGGCGCCAGCAGGCGCACGAACGTATCCGCTAGCTCGGCCGCCTCCTCCGTGAGTTCGGGGTCTGGCGCTGGGTCGACGCCAGCGGGCAGCGGCCGTCCTCCCACTGTCTCCTCCGTCGGCACCGCGGGATTCGTCACACCCATCTCGATCACGAAAGCCCCGTCGTTGAACTCGCGCAGCGTGGGGACCAGGGCCTTGCGCCCAAAGCGGCCCAGCCGCCCGTCAAAGAAGCGATTGGCTCGCCCGGAGATTCCATCGTGGTTGCGATCGTCCGGGTCAGCGTAGGCGAGGATCACCGAGTCGGGCACCGCATCGAGTAAGCCGCGGCCGAACAAGACGGGCGTCGTCCGGTGGCCCACTGTCGTCGCCTGCGCCGGCAGCGGCTCGCGGTCGATCCCCAGCGCAGCTGTCAGCGCGGGCGTCGCATGCTGTTGGAAAACGAAACCACCGAATTCGACCAGAGGATCGCACGCCCCGTCGGCACCGGACGCAGTCGCATGCTCCTCGACCTCGTCCCCGGACCCACCGGGCACCGGCGCCTCGTGGCACTCGCCGCAGCTGGGGGCGTTGAACAAGGGGCCCAGACCGTTCGCAGCGGTGAACACGCTGTCGAAGACCGCGCGGCCACGCTCGAAGCGCGTGCGCTCCTCGCGCGTCAAACCGCGCACCGGGTCACCGGGCAACAGCGGCCGGCTGCACGCCGACGCCACCAAAGCGGCGCCGACCAA
The DNA here is from genome assembly GCA_041484665.1 of Candidatus Krumholzibacteriia bacterium. GTDB lineage: Bacteria > Krumholzibacteriota > Krumholzibacteriia > JAJRXK01 > JAJRXK01 > JBGPIA01. Next base: position 140,185 of record JBGPIA010000006.1, on the reverse strand, counting down.
CACCGCGATGCAAGGGCTCAAGGGCGCTCGACTCATGGCCGGTGCACCCGTTCGATGAAGGTCGCCACGTGGCCGGTCCCGGTGGCCAGGCACTCGGCGCGCACGATGTCGCCGCACTGCAGGTCGCGCAGGTGGAGCGTTGTGCCACCGCTCTCGACGCGCGTCTTCGGTTCCACCTTGATTTGGACCAATCGGAGGGCGTGGCCGACGCCGGTGATCAGCTCCACGCTGCCATCGTCTGCGCCGAGCGCGTGGATCGTTCCTAGAACCGCATGCGCCGGCACATGCGGTGAGGGCGATTGCGCGAGCGCCGGATGCGCCGGCAGATGGAGCAGCAGGGCCAATCCGGCCACGATGGTGATGCCAAGTCCCATGGACGTCCTCATGGTTTCGCACCGAGGGCATCGGTGCATCGGACTGCAGGTCGGTATGGATGTCATATAGATACGGGGACGGCCCGCGTCAATGGCACCAGCCGCCCGTCAATATTTCACATGGTTCGCCGTGAAGCACGTACGAGATGGCTCGAGCCTACGGCGTCAGCCCGAGTGTCGATCCACAGACTCCCTAGACATCCCTGTATGCTCAGGCTCGTGGAGTCATTGCCCGAGGTCGCGAAATCGGCCGCTCGCTGCGCCGGTCTCGCCAGACTTGCAATCGATGATTCAGACCTGCTTGCTCGCATCGTTGATCCCGGGGCGGGAGAGCAGGTGCACGGCGTCGCAGCTCCTCGCGCAGAGCTCCATCGCGCACAGCCCGCAGCGACACCGCGCCCTGAGCGCGGGGGCCGCGCGCTTCGGATCGCTACGTGGATTGCCGCGCCGCGCCGCGGCACGCGATCTGCTGCGCCCTGGGCGAGCCCCTCCATCCTTGCGGCCGTGGTCCCCCTCCACGCAGCCCGGGGAGTACGACGTGAAGCTGCGACGTTTACGCGGTGGCGGTGGATCTGCGGCGGAAGGCGGCACCACCACCGTCCTCGAACGGCCCTTCCTGGAAGAAATGCGGGCCGTCGAGAAGCTGTTGCCCATCGCGCCCGACGAGATCAACCGCCGCGTCCTGGGGACGCATCTGGACGACGCTGACCTGGTGGCCGCCGAGCGTCTCAATGCGATGAATCTGCGATACTACGAGACCGTCGTCCGGCCGGTGCTGGACGAGTGGATGCGCGAGGTCCACGCACGCCGCGCCGGACAAGCTTGGGGCTTCGCCGCCGCCTGCGTGGCTCTCGCTGCAGGGTGCTTCCTGCAAGGGAGCGCGGCCTACGTGGTCTTCTTCGTGGGCACGTTCGGGTTCTGTACGGCGCTGGCTGCTTGGTTCGGCGGCACGGCGGCGCGCGCCGGCGCGGGGCTGGCCACGAAGCTGCACCGGCGCGCGCCGGGCGCCGGCGGAGGCAAAGTATGAAACCGTCGGCTTGGGGTCTGGCCGCAACCGCCGTCGCCGCCGGGCTGTTCCTGGCGGTCCATGCCGGCACATCCAAGACGAAATTGCGCCGCCTCGGCGCAACCGGCGGTGCGGTCGCGGCGATCGCCCGAGTCGCCTTGGTCGCGCGTCGGCGCGAAAGCGGCTTTTTCGAGGTCGCGTTCTCGCCGGAGACTGCACCGCCGCGCTTCCTCTTCGAGCGCCGGCGCGCGGCTCGCTCCAAGGCGAACGCGCCGCTGCAGGTGAGGGTGAATGGCCAGCCCTACAGGGCTACGCTGGTCAACGTGAGCGCGACGGGCGCCTTGCTCCGGCTGCAACCTCCGGCAAACGGAGAGCTCCGCGCCAAGATCGGCCAACCGGTCTGCATCGGCGACGTGGCGGCAGGCACCGTTGCGCGCGTCGGGATGTACGGCCTCTACATGGACTTCGCCGTCCAGCTCGACGCATCTCACGCGCTGCACCGGGAGGCAGCACTCACCTCCGCCGAGCTGTCACGGCGGGGCCCCCGCCCAGGGCGTGCGGTCGATCCACTTCTCTGATGGGGCGGCCCCCCGTCAAGTGTCTGACGGCGCATTCCTGGACCTGACTCCAGGCTCCTGATACGTGACTTTGGCTGGGCAGTTTCCGGCGGCGGCGGGCGGAAGCCCCGCGAGCATTGGCCCAGTACCAGGTGAGGTCGAGCTCCACGACGACCGGGACCCTCCCGCAGTTCAAGAGTTACCTCGGACCGGGATCGCGGGAGAAGGGCAGCAGCAGAGGGCTGTTCGGTCGGCTGCGGATTGGCGTTAAGGGGTCAGGGCGCCCATCGACGCCGGGCGCCAGCGCCACTGGGTCGTACGTCCCCGACCCGGAACGGGGACCCCCCGCTGGCCCGAACGCCTTGGTCGGATCCACGATCCGCAACCGCACGCCGAGGAGCCGCCCATGTTCCCAGCTCGCCTCCACCCCAATGGCTGGACCCCGCGACACGTGGCAGTCTGCAGCATGGTGCTGGGGACGCTCGCCGCGGCGTGCCCCTGCCGAGCCACCGTCGGGCCGCCGATCAAGGTGCGCTTCGGAGGCGATCCCCAACCGGCACGCGCGGGCCAGCACTACGCGGGGGTGCTGGAGATCATCACCCGAGAGGCGCCCGCGAAGGTCCCGGAGCTCACGAACCTCCAGATCGCGCCATCGAAGGGCTGGCGCAATCCGGTGCTTCAGCTGCCGCCGGTTGCGAAGATGTCTGCGGGCGGGACGCTGCGCGTTCCCTTCGCCGTGGATGTGCTCGATCCCAACGAGCCGCTGGTGGTCCAGCTCGACGTGGGCGGTCGGCCGTACCAGAAGGTCTTCCATCTATCCGAGGAGAGTTTCCGCCAGTTGCGCGAACCGGGGCGCCTGGTCCAGCTGCCCGAGGGAGCCCTCATTCCGTTTCCGGGAATCGACCACAGCCGTCCCATCGCGCCGCTGCCCGCGGCGCCCCCGCCGCCGAAGGACCCGCGCCCGGGCGTGGTGCGGCCCGAGGGTCTGGAGGATCCCAACGACCCCCCGCTCCCCGAGCGCAGCCGCCGCATCACCGTGCAGGGGCGCTTCACGTACCGCCGGCCCGATGGACAGGTGGTTGGCGTGGACGGCGCCGCCGCACGTGTCTACGACGACGACTGGTGCTGCGACGAGCTGCTGGGCTCGCAGGCCACCGACCCCAACGGTTACTTCTCCATCCAGTTCGACTGGGACCCCTGCTGGACCTGCGACGGTCAGCCGGACATCTACGTGGACTTCGAGACCGATACAGCCGTGGTACAGACCCAGACCGATGACGTCCTCGAGACTGACTACACCTACGAAACCGGCACCTGGGGCGACTACGGCGGCAGCTTCCTCGACGTCGGCTGGGTGCTGCCCGACAACCCCAACCGCATGCCGCCGTTGAGCATCCAGACCGACATCACGCGGGCGTGGCGATACATCCTGGTCGACCAGGGACGCAACGTTCCGCAGGTCGACGTGCAGTGGGCGAGCGGGGACAACGGGGCGTACTACAACGACCTCTTCGAGGAGATCCACATCAGCACCCAGCGCACCTGGGACGAGTTCACGTACATCCACGAGTACGGGCACCACTTCGTGAACAACTTCGCGATCTTGAACTCGCCGGACTACTGCAACGGCATCTGCGACACCGCCTTCTACGACTGGTGGCCGTTCCAGTATTGCGGACACTGCGCGTGGTGCCGTGAGACGAATCACGACGCCTTCAACGAGGGCTTCCCGTCCTGGGTCGCAGAGGTGATCTGGAGCTCGTTCGCGCCCGACTACGGTCTGACGCCGTTGCCGCGGTTCAACCCGGCCGATTCCTACGAGAGCCTCCAGAACTGCAGCGACGGGACATTGCACGACCCGTGGATCACCGAGGGGCCGTTCACGGCCGCGCTGCTGGATATCTCTGACTCCAACCAGGACGACGAACCTGCACAGCCAGCGGGGATGGACGAGCTGGCCCTGGGTGCCCAGGATATCTTCAACCTGGTGGGTTGGGACGCGCCGACGAATCCCGCTGACTTCTTCAACAAGTTCCGGGCCCGCTGGCCACAGCGCACCGAGCAGCTCTGGGCGACCGCCAAGAACAACGGCTACGAGCTGGACCAGTTTCCCCCCGGCGTGGCGACCGCGTTGGCCTGTCCCAGCCACGACCTCTGCTTCAACTGCGCGAACCCCTACGTAGATTTCTCGTGGCAGCGTGCTCCGGATGATTGTTCGGGCATCGGTGGCTACAGTGTGGTGCTCGCGCTCAGCCTGACTCCGCCGGACCAGACCGCGGAGATCGGCGACGTGGGCGGGTGGCACAGCGGCATCATGCCCGCCGGCGCGTACTGGTTCACCATCCGCGCGGTCGATCGGGCCGGACGCTGGAGCCCCAACTATGCCACGTATGGGCCGGTGACCATCCGGCCGCCCGAGCCTGCGGACCTGGGGTGGAATCTCCCCTTCGATTGGTACGGCGCGGTCGTCCCCAGCCCGCTCCCCAACGCGCAGTGGGGGTCGGTCAGCTGGCCCGCGTCGCTGCCCGGGAACCACCCGGCGTACGAAGGGGACCCCGAAGGGACGTGGGTCAATGTCGCTGGATACAATTTCGGCGATCTGCCCGCGTCATCGTGGTTCGGGGTGGGCATCTACGTCGACGGCACTTACACCACCGGCGCGCTGGTGCCACCGACCGCTGGGTTCACGCCCTATCGCTGGAACAATGGCGGCCCCTTCCTCGTGCGCGGTGGCCGGCACACGCTGGGTGTGCGGCACGATCAAACCAATCTGATTGCCGAAGGCAACGAGTACAACAACACGTGGGCGCACCAGTACGCTTGGTCGGCCTCTCCCATCGGCGCCGGCGTGCCGATCTCCCGCGCCGCTCCGCCAAATCGGGTCGCGGGCTGGGATTGGGTGATTGACGGATCTCCGCTGTGGTTCAACAGCGACGCGGTGCAGTACTCGCCCGTCACGTGGTGGACCGCGTTGGTGGGCGGAGCGGTGGACAACAATGACGACTACGATCTGTTCCTCTACCCCGCATCCGGCGGCGGCACCAGCGGGTACGATGCCTCGTACTACGGGTTCTCGGCCCACAATCGCGGCATGCTGGACGCGCTGATCGTCAACAGCAACACCATGGGCTGGGGCGCCTGGGACGTGGCGGTCGAGAACTACAGCGGTGGCAGCAGCGACTCCCGCGTGCTCCAGGTGGGCAATGCCGAGATGCCGTTCAACGCCTCCGGCGCGACGGCGTTCGGCCAGGGCGAGATGCTGAAGCTCTGGGAGATCTACGTGCCCGGGCCGGGACCGGTCACGGCGGCGCTGGCATTGGAAGCGACGGCGACGCAGCCGGTCTACGCCGCGTGGTACGACCAGGGCTTCACCACCGGCGGCCTCTCGTCCGCCACGGCCATCGCGGCCGTGACCCCGGGCACGGCGGTGCACCTGGATGTCTCCGCCGGCACAGCCGGGTTCTACTGCCTGGCGCTCTCCCGCGATCCGGTGAACGGCACGGCGCCCTTCACCCTCTCGATGAGCGTGCGGACGACGCCGCCCGATTACCAGGCCAGCACGATTGGCTTCCCAGGGTGGTACGCGCCCTTGGTGCCAGAGCCGACGCCCAGCGGCACTCTGCTCTCCGTGCCGCAGCCCGGGTCACTGCCGGGAGACGTGGCGTCGACCTATTTCAACGTCGTCGTGCGCAACGAGAGCCCGGCCGTGGCGCCCGCCTTTTTCACGAACCTCTACCTCGACGGGGTCTACGGCTGGTGGCTCTACTGGGACTCGGCCTTCCCACACTCCTCGAACTGGCTCAACTGGACGACTGCCTGGACCATCCCGGGCGGCCGGCACACCCTGGCGATGCTGGCCGACCCCGGGAATGGAGTCCTGGAGCTGGACGAGTCGAACAACACCAACGGGCAGCAGTGGGTCTGGACGCCATCCGTGCTCGCTGCGCGGACTCCCGTGTCGCGTGGGGCACCCGGCTCGCGGACCGGCGGATGGTCGCAGGTCACGACCGGCGAGGTGCTCTGGTTCGACTGCGACGGCTTGCGCACACCGATCGTGAAAGGGAACGCCTCCGGGAACGGCTACTGGGGCGCGGTCGCCATCATGCCCCTGGCGGGCGATGTCGACGTCCACCTGCACGAGCGCAGCACCGGTGCCAAGAGTGGTTTCGCCAGTCCGCTGCGCTCTTCGTTGTGGGGGATCAATCGCTCCGACTACGTACTCGTCGACGAGCGCATCACCGTGCCGCGCGCGTTCGAAGTGGGGATGACCTCCGCCGAGCCGCCTACTGGAACGACCAACTACGTCGCGGAGTACGTGCCCTCGGTCACCCTGGGAACGGCGCCGGCGACGCTTACGCCGCCGGCCACGCTGCCGGCGGGACGCATCCTGGATCTGTACGAAATCTACTTTCCGATCGGCGCCTTTGACGTGCGTCTGATCAACATCGCCGGGTCGGTCAACTGGGGCATGACCGTGCACCCCGCTGACCAGCCGTTCCAGAGCAAGAGCACTGCGGTAGCCGAGGGCCTGCAGGACATCTATGGACCCGGCATGGACGAGTCCGCTCGTCTGACCATCTCAACCGCGGGTTCGTACGCCATCGCGGTCTGGAAGAGCAGCGCCACCGACCTGCCGCTGGTGGGCACCTACCAACTAGTGGTCTCCTCCGGTGCCACGGACGTGGCGGGGGGCGCGCCTGCGCCGCGGGTCACGGCTCTTGCGGCGGTCCATCCCAACCCCTTCAACCCACGCACGACCATCGAATTCGATCTGGCCGCTGCGGAGGATGTCACGTTGGCGATCTTCACCTTGCGCGGCGAACGTGTGGCGACGCTCGTGTCCGGGACCCGCCCCGCCGGCCGGCAGCAAGTGGTTTGGGACGGGACCGACGACCGCGGCGCCGCCGTGGCCAGCGGTGTCTACGCGGTGCGCCTGCAGGGCCGTGACGTGACGGACGTGCGCAAGGTGGTGCTGGCGCGCTGACGGCTGCGGCCGAAAGTCATCCTCGAGCTTCGGCGTCGATCGCAATACCATCGGCCGCAGCCCCGCCCAGCATCCCCGCCTGCGACTGGCCGATTGTGGTGGTCAGGGTGTAGGAAGCACCGCAGGTCTGTACGGGGCCACAGCCATCCATCACGAGCCAGCGTACAACGTACGCTGCCCGTGCCGGCATCACCACGCAGGCCACGAGCGCCCCGCCGCCCTCCACCTCACCGCACCACCGCGAGCGATCGCGTCGCCTCCCCCTGGGTCGCCCGCAGCACCGTCCGGTAGACCCCCGACGCCACGGCTCGCCCGCGATCGTCCACTCCGCGCCACACCAGCTCATGCACACCCCCGGAAACCACTTCGTCCACCAGCGTCGCGACCCGCTGCCCCCGCGCGTCGTAGATCGAAAGCTGCACCGGGCCGGCGGTCGGCACGCTGAAGCGCAGCGTAGTGCTGGGATTGAACGGATTGGGGTAGCTGCCATACAGCACGGGCCGCGTTGGGAGTGCGGCTGTGACGATCGGACCGATCGGAACCGCGGTCGGCGCGCGGCGGATCTCCGCCAGCAGCCAGTCGCGATTCTCCGGCGTCACCGTGACGTGCTCCTGGTTGGCCGCCGGGAAATAGACCGCGTCAAACGGCGTCAGCGCGAGCAGATCGGGAGCGCCGGCGATATCGAAGAACGGATCGTCGGTGGCCAGGGCGAGCGCGCTGATGGTGGGGATGAAGCAGTGGTTGTCGTGCAGCGCCACGATGTCCCCATACGGAACGCTCGTGGTGTCCATCTGCGCCATGGACGCGCGGTAACCGCCCGGCGCGTTGTCCCACGGGCGCGTGCCGGTGACAGTAGCCGACATCGAGCTGTCCGGGAACGGCCAGATCACATCGATGATCCCCTGGAAGATCCGCAGGCTCGCCGCGCTGGGAACGGCCCACACGTTGCCGGTGATATTCACCAGGAAGCTCGTGTACTCGTACGAGATGAGCTGGGCCCCCGCGCCGTACCCCTGGTCGGCACGGGCGCCGCTGCCGTTGGCAACGCCGACCTTGCGCGACGCCTGGGGCCAATCGCCCACCGCGGCGAGGTCAGCCTGCAGAGAGCCGCGCAGGGCATCGCTCTGGCCCGTCGTTCCGGGCAGACTGGTGTGATGATACACGAGCATCTGCCGCGCGGCCGGCGTGTCGAGGCGGCCGAGCAGGTGGGCAGCCTCGGTCGACTGACCCTTGAAGAAGTCCAGCCAGTACTGCAGCCCCAGCGGAATGTTGGCACCGCCCTGCGCTCCGTCGAACGAGATGAAGTTGCGAACGTGATCGACCTGCCCGTGCGTCTCCATGTAGGCCAGCGCGTACCGCGCGACCAACCCGCCCATGCTCGCGCCGACCACCGCCAGGTCGTGCGCGCCGGCCGCGGCCTGCACCTCCTGGATCAGCTCCACCAGCACCATGGCGTTGCGTTGAATGAAATCGGTCGACTCGGTGAAGTTGAGCACGACCGCGTCGTAGCCGTCCGCCCGCAGCGTCTCGAGCAGGCCCTCCTGGTTCAGAAGCGCATACAACTCGGGCCAGTTCATCGTGTTGTCGAGATCGAATCCCTCCACGGCGACCACGGGGTTGGTCACCGTGGCGTGACCGTCCGCCAGGTAAACGTAGGCCTGCCCCGTGCCGTAGACGCCCTGATACGCGCTGGTGGCGGTCAGCGGCCAGGTCGCAGTCGGCGGAGGCGTCACCAGGGTCCGCACCACGAAGACGAACGCGCTCTGCAACACAGCGCCATCCGCGCGCGTCACCCGCAGCCGCAGCCTCTTGCTGCCAGTCGTGCTGTAGCGAACGACGGCCGGCTCGCTCCAGCGCAGCGGCCGCCATCCGCGCCCGTCGGCGGCGTCGAGCTCGATGCGCGCGATGCGCGGGCGCGCCTCTTCCGAACCCGTAGGATTGCCGACGGCCGGCGCGCTCCCCAGGGCAGTGCCATCGCCCACGTAGAGGCGCTGCGGCAGCACGAAGGCGACCTGGGCTCCAGCATAGGCTTCCTCCACGAGCGCGGCGGCGGCAAACGCCCGCGCTTGCACGTACAGCTCGCGCTGTGGGAGGCCAGGGGTGGGGCGAAGCTGCGCGCCTTCCCGGTAGAGCAGGCCCCTTTCCATCGCGTCCGGTCGGATCCGGCTGTAGGCGACGTCCAGCACTGCCAAGGGGACGATTCCGTCGGTGCGCGCCGCCCGCGCCTCCTCGCGCAACTGGTCCACGACCGGCCATCCTGCAACGACGCGCGAAGCGCGGGTGAGCTCGAAGAGCATCTGCCGCCACTCTCCCGCGGTGACAGGCCGTTCGGCCGCCTGGCCGCTGTGTTGCGCGAGGCCCGACATCGGCAGCACCCGGTCGTAGAGGATGCCGGTGGGCACCGCGTCGGGGTCGAGGCCGGCGAGGGTGTTCTGGAGTGCCGCGTCCAGTCCGGTGGCCGGTCCATCGCCGGCCCGCGCCGGAGGGACTGCCAGCGCGCACATCGCCGCGCAGAGAGCGACAGAGGCCGACCCAGCGAAGAGAGCGGCGAGTCTTCTCACTGCAAGCGCCTCCAGGGGTTGAGCGACCGGATTGCCGCCAACACCGCGAACACCGCGAACGCCACGAACGCTGCGAATGCCTCGAACGCTTCGAACAGTGCGAACACTGCGAATGCTGCGAGCGCCGGAAACGCCCGATGCGCCGAGCGGTCAGCGCCTCAACGCCTCAGGTAACGCGTCGATCAGCGTGACGGCGCCCACCACCAGGAACAGTGCGGCGGCGCCGACGCGTAGCCACGCGGCGGGCACGACTGTGCCCAGCGCCCGTCCCACCAGCACGGCGAGCCCCGTGGATGCCGTGAGCGCGAGCGATGCCGCCGCGAAGACGATCCACCGCGAGGAGCTCGACGCGAAGGCGAGAACGGCGAGCTGGGTCTTGTCGCCCAGCTCCGCCAGAAACAGCGCTGCGAAGACGGTCCAGAAGCTCCGAAGCATCGTCCCCCCATCCCAGGTCCGAAGTGACGGCGCATGTCTGACTCGTGCCGACACACGGCTGTCCCGTGCCGCCGAGCGCCTGTCTCATGCCGGCGCGTGCCTGTTCCGGGTAGCGCACACCTGCACGAATCAGCGCGCGCCGGCACGCGCCGACACCGGGCCAAGCGCTGCGACCACGCGTTTCCTGCGACTGCAGCCTACTGCAGCAGAGTCGCCTTCGCTTGCAAAACGAGCTGCCCCGCTTGCAGACGGACCAGGTAACTGCCCGAGGCCGCCGGCCGCCCTGCGTCGTCGCGGCCATCCCAGTGCATCGACTGGTCGCCGGCTGCGCGCTGCTCCGCCAGCAGGGTGCGCACCTTGCGCCCCGCCGCATCATACACCTCCAGCCGCACGTTGGCAGGCTCCGGCAGGCTGAAGGCGATCGTGGCGCGCGGGTTGAAGGGGTTGGGCGCAACGCTCAGCGCCAGCCCACGGGTCGAGGGCGAGGGCGGCGCGTCGCTCAACGCGTTGAGCATCTCGACGTCGTCTACGCCCACGTCGGCCACGATCGAGTCGGCAAAAAACGTATACGGCGCCGTATCGTGCCGGAAGTGGAAGCGGTCGTGGGTCTGCTTGGCCTGCGTGAACGTGCCCGGCACCAGATTGATGAATTGCGTCCACCTTGTGCTGTCGGTGAGGTCTGCCTCGAAGGTGGTCCACGCGCTGGGCGTCGGCACGAATCCCACGTTGTACTGCCAACGGTTCACGCTGGTGCCGACGGTCACATGGATCTCCATGGCCTGCGTGGGTCCGACGTCCTTGAGCTTGAGCCGCATCCGCGTGATCCCGGCGGCCACCAGATTGCCGGCATACCTCGGAGCGGTGTTGAACGCGCCGAGGAAGTAATTGAGGGGCGGCGCGGTCGCCACCAGCAGGTAGCCATCCCCGGCGCCGTCGGCGCCACCCGTTCCCGGATTGGAGAGGGTGCTTCCCGACAGAAAGCCCGCGACTCCGGATGACTGGAAGCGCTCGATGAATCCAATCGCGACCGCACGTGCCGGTTGCGGGACGACGGCTGCGGTCAGGATGGCGACGAGGGTCAGGAACGCGGCGGTCGCGCGCAGCGCGGCGCCGCCATGGCGAATTCCAGTGGTGCGATCGGCACGGTGCATGGCGTCCTCTGTCTGTGTTGGGGGACACGCGCGGAGGCGTCCCTTCCAGCCGCCAAGGAGGGAGAAGCGGGGAAGAGCAGCCGCTCAGGACAGGGCCGAGTGTACCCCACTCCGCCGCCCTGGACCAGGGGCCGGGCGCAGGGCCACAGCTCCACTCTCGCAGTCCGACGGGGGCGCGGGCGCGCTCCCCGCGCGCCCGGCGCCCCCACACGTCCCCGCGTCTCCGCGGGGGCGCCCGCATGCCCTGATGCCCGCGCTCGTCAGTATGGAACGACCGCCTCGCAGTCCTAGGGTCGTTCCATATCAGCGGATCAGGGCGATGCGCCGGGTGTCCGCTCCGATCGGCGAGTCCAGGCGCACGACGTACACTCCGCTGCCGACGGGGACGGCGCGGTCATCGAGGCCGTTCCAGGTCCACGAGGATCGCCCGGCCTGGGGCAGATCCAGCGCCACGGCGCGGACTCGCCGGCCCGCGAGATCGAAGATCGCCAGCTCGGCCCGGCCCGGCGCCCCGACCTCGAACTGGATCTCCGTCATCGGATTGAACGGGTTGGGCACGTTGGCCAACAGCCGTGTGGCGAATCCGTCCACCGCAATGACCGTCGCCGTCCCGCTCCAGCGGCCTCCGCGCTCGGTGCGTGCAATGAGGCGGTAGCGGTATTCGATCCCCACGGTGACGTCCGCGTCGATCCAGGATCCCGCGACGCCCGACAGCGCGGTCCGCGGCAGGAAAGGGCCGCCTTGCGCACTGCGGTACAGATCCAGACCCCAGAGCGGCAGCGTGGAGTCCACGCGCCACCGGACGGCGATCGCTGCGGCCAGTGGCTCTGCCGACAGCTCCACCGCGCGCAGCTCCTGCGGATGGATCGTGCCTCCCGATGCCGCGAGCGTGATCCCGTGCACGGTGGTGAATGGACGCAGGGTGTAGGTACTACAGGACTCCAGCGCGAAATTACCGGTGACCGCGGGTGGTCCGGGCTCCACGACGTGCGCGTGATCGAGGCACGAGTCCCCGGGAGCGCTGACGGGCACCAGCGTCCAGCGCGCCAGGACCAGCACCGAGTCGGCGGGCGCGCAGTCGCTAAATCCCACGATGTAATCGGGAGCGTGCGCGAAGTTGAGGCCGCCATGCGGGAGGTCCACCGATTCAAGCACGAAGCAGGGTGGCCACTCCACGCGCAGGCCGAACGCCGCGGTGGGCGCGGACGGATGCACCGCCACCGCGTAGACGTCGAACGGCACCCACGGCACGATGTTGTCGATAGACGAATGAAGCGTCACGGGGTCGGAGACCAGCCGGAGCTCCTCAGTGGGCGGTCCGGGCTCGGTCACCTCCACGTGCACGCCGCGCTGGACCTGCATGGCCAGGTAGGTCGCGCGCAGGATATAGTCGGTGGTGTTGAACGGAGTGACCCGCAGGCTGTCCGTGGCGGCCACCGTGCCGTGATCCACCAGCACGACCTGCGCTTGCGGAGGAACGACGGTCCAGCGCAGCGTCGCGCTCTCTCCGCGGTGGATCGTGGCGGGATCGGCGCGGAATACCTGGATCGCGGGCAGGCTGATCGCGACAGTCGTCTGTGCCTGCACCGTGTATGGACCGCGATACGCAAAGAGCGTGTACACCGTGGTCTGATTCGGCGCAACGCGCGCGGTCCCGGTCTTCGCGGTGCTGTGGACGTTGATGGGCTTGATGCGGATCGAGTCGCAAGGGGCGACATCCCACGACAACGTGGCCGAGTCGCCGGGAGCGATGACGCTGGGCGACGCCGCCCAGCGCTTGATCGTGGGCGGTGCGATCATAGGCACGACGGTCAGTGTGGTTCGCGCCGTGTCCCCGGCGCTCCAGGCTGCCAGGCGCCACGTCGTGGTAACATCCGCACGCTCATTGATATCCCAGTTCCGCGGCTGGATCACACCGGGCGTGGGATCCAGTCGTGCGCCCGCCGCCCAGGCGATGCGCACTTCCAGACGGTACAGCGCCCCTTCCAGCGGACTAGCGGGGACCGCAGTGAGGCTCACCATCGGCCGCTGGACGGTGACCGTTGCGGTGTTGGCGATGACGATGTCGCGGAAGTAAACCCGCAGCGTATAGGTGGTGGAGCCCAGCGGGCTGACCGTGACCTGGCCCGTCAGTGAGCGGCTGCGCAGATGCAACGGCTCGATCAGCACCGAATCCGCCAGCGCGGCCGACCAGGAGAGCACACTGCTGCCGCCCTCCGGGATCCAGGCAGGGACCGTAGTAAGAGTGGTGACGGGGCCCCCCGCGGGCGTGACCGTCAACGTGACCGATGCGGAGTCCACGGGCGTTGTCCCGACCAGCCTCCAGGTCGTCACGCTGTCGGCCCGGGCCGTGATCGTCGCTGACCAGAGCGGGCCACCGACGATGATCGGGCTCGGGGGACGCGGCGTGAGCCGCACCCCCGTGACGTTGTCGGCGGACGCAGCAAGCGAGTACTGTGCTCCCCAGTTCGGAGCGCCGCCCGGGAGGCTCAAGCGCACCACGGGCTTGGACGGCGCTACCGTCCGCGACTCCGTCGCCGTGCCCTGCGCGTTGGAAGCGGTCAGCGTGTAGGTGACCGAAGCGATGACGCGCACGGTCTGCCTGCCGGTGGTGGTGCTTACCTGGCCGATGCCGGGATCCAGACGCACGGAGGTCGCCCCATCGATGTTCCAGTAGAACTCAGCCTCACCGCCATAGGGAACGCCGCTCACGCCATACCATGTGCTAGGGGACCAGGTGAACTGGGTGATCGTAGGCGGCTTCCACCGCACCAGCTGCTGCGCGCGGACCTCGGTCTCACCGTCGGTGGCGTGCAGAACGTACAAAGTGGAGTCGGCGGGCGGGACCACCCTGATCGTCCCCTCCGGCGGAGTAATCGGCAGGCCGCCTGGTTCGATCCAGGCACTGGTTGCGTTGCGCAGATCGTAGACCAGGTGCGCGGCGGCGCCCGGGAACACCCGCGGAGACGCCGCGATGAACGCCGCGATCCGTACCGGGATCACCGTCAGCTCGACCTCCCGGTCGACGGTCCCCTCGGCGTTGGAGGCGGTCATGGTGTACGTCACGGTGTGATCCGTGGGCACCTGCACTTGCCCGTAGGCCGGCACCGAGACCAGGCCGGGCTCGATCCGTACGTCGACGGCGTTGGTGACGCGCCAGGTCAGCGTAGCGGGCGCGTTGCGGTCCACCGGGACCGGCTCGGCACGCAGCTCCTCGATGACCGGCAGGCCGCTGAAGCCGAACTCCAGCACCTCGATCGACTGCCCCCACTCATTTTGGGCGGCCAGCACGAACTGCGTGGGGCTCACCAGCACCTGCTGCAGCGCGCTGATGGGCCCGACGGTGACGTTGCCCGGCTGGAGGCGCACCTCATCCGCGCCGCGCACCTCCCACTGGATCTGGACGGTGTCCCCGATCGCCGGATGCGGGGGATTGGCGCTGAACTCCAGGATGCGCGGCTGGCGCACGACCTCGACCGAGACGCTCCGCTCCAGCGCGGCGCCGCCCGGATCAACCTGCAGGGTATACGTGGTCGAGGCGGCCGGGGTCAGACGCAGGCTGCCCTGTGCATCGACGGCTTGCCCGTCCAGCAGCACCGTGCTCGCGTTGTACGTGCCCCACTCCAGCAGCAGCGGCCGCGCCTCGACCAGCCAGCGCGGCCCGGCGGCGAACGTGGTGATCTGCGGTCCGGAGGGATTCAGCACCGCACCGCCCGCGTCGACGAAGTCGTACCAGAACGACGTCCCGGGAAACCACGCCCAGCGCAAGGGCTGCCCGGTGGTGTGCGGGCGCAGGCTCACCCGGAGGTCGTTGGCCCCGGCGTACTCGGACTTCAACATCAAGCTCAGCGTGATCAGGATCTTGGGCTGCTGCCAGTTGCCCAGCGGCCTGCCGAAGCCCAGATAGAAGTCACCCGGAACGTACTCGTCGACGAAGACGACCTGCGGATGGAAGGTCTTGCTGACGATGTAGAAGCGCGGGTCGATCTCGACGCCGAGCTGGCAGGCGCTCATCTCGGTGCCGCCGAGGCTGTCGGCCACGACGTACACATTGAACGGGACGTTGGGTGCGGCCTGGCCCACGTGCTGTCCGGTGGCCGGGTCGAGGACGATCGCGAGAGCGTCCTGGATGGGCGAGAGGCCGGCGCGGGTACGCGTCGAAGCAAGAGCGAGCAGGAGAAGGGCTCCCAGCAATGCAAGCAGCGCGTGCCACACGCGTCGCCCGCTGCGAGCCCGGAGCGTCCACGTCATCACGTGACCTCCCGGGATCGGGCGCGCCCGGCCGCTTCGCGCATGGGATTCGCGCGAGCTGGTCGGAGATTCTGCTGTCGTCGGAGCCGATCGTCATGATGTCCCTGTGACGCCCCGGGGCGCAAGTCTGCAAATGTGACCTTCCCGTAGGCCGGGCTGGCCGACCCGCTGTAGACGTGAGAACCTGCCCTGGACCCTGGAATGCCGAGAGATGAGCGAGCCCCGCCGCAGGCCCCGCCGGAGGGCGCGCCGGAGGGTGCGCGGGAGGGCCCACGGGGGGTCCGGGGGGGTCCCGCGGGCGGACCCGCGGATGACCCAAGGGAGGGGGGAACCCAGACGGCTTTGCGCTCGCGCGGTGGGGCGCGAGAAAGCCACGGAGGTGGATGATGCCGCGCTCGAGCCGCCATGCCGTGCTGCGCGACGCGTATCCGTGCTACGTCGGCAGCAGACCCGTCGCGGCGAACCGCGACCTCCCGGTGCACGACAAATTCACCGGGGAAGTGGCCACGCGCGTCGCGTTGGCCGATCCGGCCATGATCGATACGGCCATCGCCGCGGCGGTGGCCGCGGCCGGTCCGATGCGCGAGCTGCCGGCCTACGAGCGACAGCGCGCGCTGCAGCACTGCGCCGACCGATTCCGGGAGCGCGCGGAGGAGCTGGCGCAGACGCTTTGCATCGAGGCGGGCAAGCCCATCCGGGACAGCCGCGGCGAGGTCACGCGCCTGATCGACACCTTTCGCGTCGCCGCCGAGGAGTCGACGCGCATGGTGGGCGAGGTGCTGCCGCTGGACATCGGCCCGCGCGCCCGCGGCTACACCGGAATGTGGAAGCGCGTGCCGGTGGGGCCCTGCTCGTTCATCTCGCCGTTCAACTTTCCGCTGAATCTGGCCGCCCACAAGATCGCCCCCGCGATCGCCGCGGGCTGCCCATTCGTGCTCAAACCCGCCAGCCTCACGCCGGTGGGTGCGCTGCTCATCGGCGAGGTGCTGGCCGAGACCGAGCTGCCCGCAGGCGCCTTCTCCATCCTGCCATGCCGCCGCGACGGGGCGGGCCTGTTCACCACCGATGAGCGCTTGAAGCTGCTCAGCTTCACCGGATCGCCCGAGGTGGGCTGGGAGCTGAAGGCGCGCGCCGGGCGCAAGAAGGTCGTGCTGGAGCTGGGGGGCAACGCCGCCGTGGTCGTGGACGCCGACGCGGATCTCGACGATGCCGTCGCGCGCATAGTGTTCGGGGCGTTCTACCAGTCGGGGCAAAGCTGCATCGGCGTGCAGCGCATCCTCGTGCACGCGGCGGTCTACGACGCGTTCCGCGCCAAGCTCGTGACCGCAACTCGCGCGCTGAAGCTGGGCGATCCGATGCAGGAGGAGAACTTCCTGGGCCCACTCATCACCGAGGGCGACGCGATCCGCCTGGAGCAGTGGATTGCCGCAGCCACGGCGCGCGGGGCGCGCGTGCTGTGCGGCGGTGGCCGCCGCGGCGTGCTGCTGGAGGCGACGCTCCTGGAGGACGTGCCACCCGACGAGAAGATCTGCACCCACGAGGCCTTCGGTCCCGTGGCGGTTCTTTCACGCTTCTCTGATTTCGAGCAGGCCCTCGCCCAGGTCAACGACGGCGTCTACGGGTTGCAGGCCGGCGTCTTCACGCGCGACATCT
Source organism: Candidatus Krumholzibacteriia bacterium (assembly GCA_041484665.1). GTDB lineage: Bacteria > Krumholzibacteriota > Krumholzibacteriia > JAJRXK01 > JAJRXK01 > JBGPIA01. Next base: position 123,213 of record JBGPIA010000006.1, on the reverse strand, counting down.
ACAAGGCCCACCGCGCGTGGGACGTGCTGGAGGTGGGCGGCGTCCTGATCGGAGAGGTCCCGTCGTGGCGCGTGGACCACATGCCCTACGGTGGCGTGAAGCTCAGCGGCCTCGGTCGCGAGGGCGTACGGTTCGCGATGGAGGAGATGACCGAGATCCGGTTGATGGTCCTCCGGCGGCCCTGAGCCCTGCGCCCCACGCCCGGCTTTGAGCCCCGCGCCCTGAACCCTGAGCGCGCGACGCGCCCACGCACGCGCAGAGCGTGACCCCGTGCGGTCCGAGTTTGCTGCGCGCCGCGGGGTTCTCTGGTCAGAAACTGGCCGGCGCCGGGGCTGCCTTCAGCGCATCGCAGCGAAAAACGATTGGCAGAGCGGGCGGGGTGATCCAACTATGGTGGGCACACTTGGAAGCATCGGGGAAGGAAGGCCTGGGGAAAGACGCCTGGGGAACGACTCCGGGGGAAGGGGGGACGGCGGCCCTCTCCATCCTCGATCAGACTTCCAGACTTGCGCTGGCTGCGCGGATCACGTTTCGAGAGCCTCGGGCAGAAGCGGCGACGATGACCGGATACGCATTGCCCTCCACCGGCCTCGCGCCATCGGCGCGTGCCGAGGCGTCCGTCCAGCAGGAGCGCCGCGCGCTATGGCTGGTAAGCCCGGGCTACGACCTCCTGTTCATCACGTTCTCGGCCGTGCTGGTCCTCTTCCCCTGGCTGGCCAAGGCCGCCCTGCAGAAGAACATCTACGTCGACCTCGCCGTCACGATGCTCATCGGCGGGCCGCATCTGTTTGCCACCTACACGATGACCTTCATGGAGCCGCGCTTCCGCAGGCGGTATCCGCGCTATACCTGGGGCGCGCTCCTGCTGCCGCCCTTGATCGTCACGCTGGCGATCCTGAACCTGACGCTGCTCGTCACGTTCTTCTTCTTCTGGGCGTCGGTCCACGTCATCCACCAGCTCGCGTACGTCACGGACGCTTATAGGATGAAGGACCCCCGCGGATGGACCTGGACCGGCAAGCTCATCGACTACGGGCTGATTTTCACGGCCCTCTATCCGATCTCGGTCGGCAAGCTCATCCACGGCCAATTCGTCACCGGCGGGCGCGTGCTGCTGTTCCCCAGCTTCCTCAAGCAGAGCTGGGTGCCGATCCCGGTGTGGATCGCGTTCGTCGCCTTCCTGATCGCCTTCATCGCACGCAGCGTCTGGGAGGTCCGGCGCGGGCTCTTCCACGGGCCCAAGACGTTGCTGGTGGGGCTGTCGGCGGTGCTCCTGTTCGTCACCCCGATGGTCGACAACCTCGATGTGGCGTTCCAGGGCCTCAACACCTGGCACTCCTTCCAGTACCTGGCGCTCGTGCTCTTCCTCAACCAGATGCGGGCGCGCAAGGGGATGATCGGCTCACCAGTGGTGACGCGCGTCTCCAGCCGCGGCTGGAGGCTCTACGCCTTCTGCCTGGGGTTCACCCTGGCGGCGGGAGTGGCGTTCCTGGGGGTGCTGGGGATCGTGCAGCGGCTGGGGGCGTTCGCTACGGGGCCGGTGGTCCCCATGATCCTCTACGGGCACGTCTACCAGGATCAGCACTTCTTCGCATTCTACTCGGTGGTCCTGTCGTGCCTGCTGATCCACTACTATTTCGACCACTTCATCTTCCTGCAACGCGACCGCGTGATCACGCCAGCCTTCCCGCAGTTCGGGCGGCAGGGCTGAGGCCTGCCAGAGGCCGGGCCCCCGGGACCCGCCGGGGTTGACACCTTTTCCGCCAGGCAGTTAGCTTATTTGTTCGTTGCGTGCTGGCGTAGCTCAGTTGGCTAGAGCACCAGACTGTGGATCTGGGGGTCGATGGTTCAAATCCATCCGCCAGTACCACCCTTTCCGCTCGTGGATCCGGGCGTGCCCGCCGCCGCCCCTTCGTCGGTTCCCTCACGCCGTCGTTTCGGTGAACCCGGGCCGCCCGGCGGCCCCCTGAGCCCATGACCGATCATATCGAGCCGCGTCTGGCCAAGGGGATGCGCGACATCGTCGGCGCCACCCTTGTGCGGCGCGCCGCCATGGTCGAGACGATTCGCGGCGTGTTCGAGCGCTACGGCTTCCAGCCGCTGGAAACCCCCATCCTCGAGCTGCGCGACGTGCTCGTCGGGGCCAAAGCCGGCGAGACGGCCGCGCGCATCTACAGCTGGCGCCATGCCGAGGATGAGATCGATCTCGGCCTGCGCTTCGACCTGACGGTGCCGCTGGCGCGCTTCGTGGCCGCCAACCCGGAGCTGCGCCGCCCGTTCAAGCGCTACCAGATCGGCCCCGTCTTCCGCGTGGACAAGCCCGGCGCCGGCCGCTTCCGCGAGTTCCTCCAGTTCGACATCGACACCGTGGGCACGCGCTCGATGCTGGCCGACGCGGAGATCCTGCTCGCGATGGGGGAGAGCCTGGGGGCCTTGGGGCTGCCCGATCACACGATCCGCTGGAACCATCGCGGCATCCTCAACGGTGCGCTGCGCCGCGCTGGCGTGCCACCGGCTCTCGCGACGGCCGTCATCCGCGTCATCGACAAGGAAGACAAGATCGGTCTGGACGGCGTGCGCGCCGAGCTGGGCGCGGGTCGCGTGGACGAGGAGTCCGGTGCGCGCATCGAGGGTGTCGGCCTGCCCGCCGCGCAGATCGAGGCGCTGGCCGACTTCCTGCGCATCGAGGCCGTCAGCGACGAGGACAGAGTCGAGCAGGCGCGCGCGCTGCTCTCGGCCGTGCCACAGGCCCAGGTTGCGCTCGCGGAGATCGACGAGCTGCGGCGCCACCTGACTGCGATGGGCGGGGGAGTGGCGACCGGTGGGGCAGCGGGCGAAGCCTCTGGCGCAAGCGCGCCCCCGGGCGCGTTCGCAGCCGCGAGTCGCGCCACCCCGGGCGCGGGCGCGCGTATCCGCTTCGCCCCCAAGCTGGCGCGCGGCATGGACTACTACACCGGGCCCATCTTCGAGGCGACGCTCGACGCGTTGCCGGAATTCGGCAGCATCATGGGCGGCGGCCGCTACGACGAGCTGGTCTCGCGCTTCTCGGGCGAGGCGATTGCGGGCGTGGGCGCCAGCATCGGCGTGGATCGGCTCTTAGCGGCGCTCGAGCACCCGCGCGAGCGGCAGGGGCAGGCGCAGCGCGCCGGCGTCACGCAGGTGCTGGTGACGGTGATGGACCGCGCGCTGCTCGCCGAGTGCCAATCCATCGTGCGCGAGCTGCGCGCTGCGGGGCTGCGTGCAGAGCTCTGGCTGGAGCCCGCGTCACGGCTGGGCGAGCAGTTACGCTACGCCAGCTATTGGGGCATTCCCTATGCGGTGATCCTGGGGTCCGACGAGGCGCGCTCGGGCAAGGTCACGATCAAGGACCTCGAGCAGGGTCGCAGCGCCGCTGGCCGGGTCGCCAGCCGCACCGAGTGGGTCGAGCAGCGTCCCGGCCAGTTCACGCTGGACCGGACGCGTCTGGCCGCGGCGCTGCAGGAGCTGTTGGCCGCGGCGCCCTGAGCGCACCCTCCACGACCGCTCCGCGCATTTCGCCCCCCCCCCCCACGCTCAGCGCTCGTACCACCAGGCCAAGCCCCACGGAATTCCCGCCGACTGCACGCGCAGCGATCCCGCAGCCGGCCGCCGCGTAACCAGCGGCGCCCAAGCGGCGTAGGCCCGCGCCTGGGCCACGAGATGCCCCGTCGCATCGACCAGGTGCAGCGCCAGCGAGACCGCGGGGCGCGGTTGCTGCTGCCCGAGCAGCTCGTCGAGCCCCCGCGGTTGCCAGCAGAGCACGGCGCGCAGCTCGCCTCCGCTCTCGGAGCGATCGGGGGGCAGAGGGACCAGCCCGTTTCCTGTGCCCCACGCGAACCAGCCGCGCCGGCAGATCTCCTGCAACCGCGCCCGCGCCGGGATGCCCAATCCCGTGCTGTGCCCGACTGGTCCATCGCTGCCATGGGGGTCGCGCGGCCCGGCTTCGCAGGCTGCGAGCACGAGCGCCCGCGCCAGCTCGGGCCGGTGCGCCGCCTGGCGCACCTGGCCCATTGCCTCGGCCACGATCTTCGTCACGCGCGGCGCTGCCATCGACGTGCCCGCCGTTTCCCCGAACGGATGGTTCGCCACGGCTGCCAGCTCGGGCTTGCCGTCCTTGCTGGCGCACCCGCGCTCGAACGCAGACAACCCGCTTCCCTCCTCGATCACACCGCCCACCGCCAACACCGCGGGATCGCGCGCCGGCACGCGCACCTGGTGCAGCTCGGCGCGGTCACGCGAGCCGTTGCCGGCGGAGGCGACGACGGTGACCCCGTGCAGCGCGCACAAGACCTCGATGCCCCGCTCCAGCAGGCCCCAGCCGTCCTCCAGGTCGTCCGGCCACACCCCGAAGCTCAGGTTGATGACGCTCGCGCCTCTGGCGATCAGCTCGTCCAGCGCCGACAACCACGCGAGCTGGCGGCGGTCACGCGGCAGGCTGTAGCAGAGCACGTCGAAGGCATCGTCGCTCGTCGAGGCGAGCAGGGCCGCGACCACAGCGGTGGCGTGCGGGTGGACCACGGGGTCTCCCAGGCTACGCAGGCGGCGCCGCCCCGACTCGCTCCACGGCCGCGCCGAGGCTTCCAGCTGAGGGTGCGTGAGGTCGGGGCGTCCGAGCTCGACGATTCCCACCAGTGGGGGCAGGGCGGTGGTGGGGCCATCGCTGGGGAATTCGCTGGAGGCTGCCGGGGCTGGTGGGAGGTCGGTGTGGCCAGGCGATGCATGAGGCTGTCGCAGCAGCAGCGAGCGCACATCCACCGCGAGGATCCCCGGCTGCCGCGCGAGCTCGTCCAGGGCCACCTTCGGCGGGAGGCCCGCGGGTAGACGCACTGCGAGCACGGGCGCCAACGATAGGCCCGCGGTGATCTGTGCGCCGATCGAGGCGAGCAGACGGGGCTCGAGCGCCGCGCGCATGTCGGCGACCGCGCGCGCGACCTGCGCCCGCTGGTGGGCGCGCTCGCGGATGTCCTGGGCCGTGCGCGGATCGGGCAGCACGCGCGGGTCCAGCTCCGCGAGCACGGCCACCTCGATCTGGGCAGTTTGCGCGGCCTCGGGCGACCGGGCGCCCGAGGCCACGGACTTCTCGCGACCGTTAGGATCGTTCAGGGAGGCCAGGGCTCCCCTCCGTTGTTCTGTAGGGGGCCGCTGCCGCGCACCAGGCGGATGCTATCGATGGACTGGCCGGCGAGCACTTCGGTGACGTCATCCGCGCCACCGGACTGGGCGCTGCGCACGACCTTGAAGACGCGGGTGCCCAGGGGCATCGCCACGTTGTAGGTGGGCAGACCGTTATCGTCGCTCCAGCTCCAGGCGTAGTCGTCGGCGACCAAACCAAAGGCCGTGCGATACGGCCCGTCGGGCACGCTGGCGCCTGCAGACTGGAACCACTCCGTCGGCCAGGAGTGCCCGAACTCCTGGTGACCGATCAAGCGGCTCGGGTAGAGCAGGGCGCGCCTGCCGAGGGGAAGGCCCGGGGCGGTGGCGATGAGGCAGCAGTCCCCAGCCTCGTCACCCGGCTTGATGCTCACGCTGCGCGTGCCCGCGTAGACCTCGTAGCGCACGTCTGCTGGATCGTTCATCACCAGCAGCACGACCTTGTCGCGGTCGTAGCTCTGGGGCAAGTCGGGCGGTGTGAGCAGGCCAGCCTGCAAGATGGAGATCTTGCCGACTTCGATGACAACGTTGTTGGACACGGAGGACCTCCCGGAGCGCGGCGGGCCCGTCCTGGGGTGTGCACCGCGCCAAAGCCGAAGCGGCGGGGGCCTCCCGGATGGATCCCTCCATGCCGAAAGGCCCCCTGGAGGGGGACCCCTCCCTCATGGACCGTAGGCGCAGAAAGCGCCCCACGCGCGCTCGGGCAGCGGAGGACTGTCCCGGCGCGCGAGCTGGAGCTGTGCGGTCCGCAGCGCCTCCGCCGGGTCGGCTCCCTCAGTGAGCAGCGACGCATACAGGAGCTGCATCAAATCCAGCGTCGAGGCATCCTCGACATCCCATAGAGACGCAATCAGAGCTCCGGCCCCCCCTAGGAAGATTGCGGCACCCAGGCCAGTGACTCCGCCGGCGGTTGTGGCCAGCTCCAAGTCCGGCGCGCCCGCGGCCCCGGCGGCGCTCATCGCGGAGGCTCCGGTCGCACGCGAAGCCGCGCCTGTAGCGAGGACGCGGCCGTCGCCGGGCGCGGGAGCGGTGGAGCAGGCCGAGAGCGTCACCAGCCGTACCCCGGCCAGAGGCCAACGCGCGATCTCCTGTGCCGTCACGCGCACCCCCCCGGCGCCGTTGCCGCCGCCGCCTGCGCCGCCGGCCGCGCCGTCGCCCCCCCCCAGCCTGGCCGGATCGGAGGCGAGCAGCAGAAATGGCCGGCCGACCAGGTCCACGCCGCTGTGCGCGGCGATGTGAAGGTGGGTCGCGCGCGGAAGGGCGGTGAGGGTGCGCGAGGGGCAAGCCAGCGTGCCGGTGAGCAGGACCGAGCCGGGAGCGAGTGCGGCGACGGCCGCCACCTCGCGCTCCGCGAAGGGCAGCATGGGCGCCGCCGTGGCGCGCGGCGCGGCGGGAGTGCCTTCGCCGCCCTCACCCCAGCTGCCGCCGTAACCCACGGCCAGCACCCGCGGTGCGACCGTCGTGGTGCGCCCCCCTTTGCCCGCGCGTCGCTGCGCGAGGGACACCTGGGTGGTCCCGCTGATCCCGTACCGCACGACGTGGTCCTCCAGCAGGCGGCGGCCATCCAGGCGCAGCAGCGCAAACGGCACCCGACACAGCGCGCCATCGGGTACGATCACCAGGTCGCGTGCCGGCTCGACCCACGTGGCGATCGGCCCCAACAGCCGGTCCCCGAGGATCCCCGCGATCGAGCTGCTCGATCCCCCCTCGATGGCCGCCAGCCACTCGGTGACGAGGCTGTCCAGCTCGACCTTGGCGATGGTCACGGTTGCTGCCGTGCGCTCCCGGCGCGTCGCCGCCCACAGGCGAACGCGGGAGTCCTCGACGCGGAACTGCACGAGCAACCCGCCGTCGCGAAGCGTATTGGCCACCTCGTCCAGCGTGCGGGCACGCTCGGATTGCCACGGCGCTGCCGCGGCGGCGGGCCCCGCTTGCTCGCGGAGTCGGTGCTCGCGGGAGCGTTCGTCGATGACGTATGCCGCCGCCGCGTCTTTGAGACCGTCGGCTTCCAGCGCGATGTAGCGGTCGGCCAGCTCCCGCGCTGAGAGCAGCAGGACCGTACGCTCGTCACGCTTCACCAGGGAACCCCGCAGCGCTTCCACTTCGCCCAGCGCGTGCTCGAAGTCGGCCGCGGCTTCCTGCACCCGGCCGCTCGCAGCGCATACTTCGCCATGCACCGCGGTGGCGCGCCACACAAGGTCGGCTGCGTCGACGGCCTCGGCGCGCGCCCGCGCCTGCGCCGCCTCGGACTGCGCCTGCGCCTGAGCGCCGCGCGCGCTCAGCAGCCGCGCCAGGATCATTCGCCCCTCGACGGCGGCGCGCCCGACGGGGCTCGCCTCGCAGGTGTCGATCGCTGCCCGCAACGGGGCGAGGTCGCCGCCCGGCTGCTGCGCCACCGCGACGCCGAGGTCGACGCGGGCGTACGCTGCGGTGGTGTGCACGCTCTTCTTGCGGTTCGGCGGCAACCGCTGCGCACGGGGACCCTGTGCTGTCTCGATCGCTTCGCCGGCGTACGCCATTGCCTTCTGGGGGCGGCCCAGAGCGAGGGACGCGAACGCGAGATTCTCGAGATTGCTCACGATCGCATCCACGGCCCCCTGGCGACGCGCGTCGCGGTAGCCGAGCGCCCAGTATTCGAAGGCTCCGCGCAGGTCCCCCAGCTGAAACCGCAGAAAGCCATTGCCCCGGCTCACGGTCGCTGCGTCGAACTGCCAAGCCGCGTCGAGCCGCTGCAAGTCGGCCAGTGCGTCGAGCGCTTCCTGCAAGCGTCCGATGTTCGACGCCGCGGAGTGGACCCATCGTGCGGTCGCCCAGGCCATCGCGGGGTCGTTCGCCGCACGCGCCAGGGCGCCCATCGCGCGCGCTTCGTCCAGGGCGTCGGCCGGGCGGTCAAGCCCGTCCAGGGCCATGGCGCGCGCCCAATGCAGATCGAACGCGCGTCGCTTCCACCCCAGCGCCGCCGCGTCCGCCAGCGCCGCCGGGGTCAGCACCAGGACCGAGTCGTAGCTCGCCGCGCTGGGTACTTTGCCCGCCGGGGGGTTGATCAGCTCGATCAGCCGCCGGAAGGTGGCGTCCAGCCGGCGTGCGCGCGGGAGCTGCGCGCGCGGAAACGCCACCAGCTGGTCTGCCTCCGAGAGCACGCCGTTGCACAGGCCGGCCGGCGTGCCCAGCTCGCCGGCGAGGCGCCGCACGCGCGCGACGATCGAGTCGCGTGCCGCAAGATCCTCCGCAAACGTCCGGTTCCAGGCCGTATCCAGGTCGGCCTGCAAACAGCGCACGAAATTGAGCTGCCAGCCGCGGGCGAGCGCGCGCATCGCAGCGGTATCGGCCGAGCTCTCGCGCAGGACGAACTGGTCTCTCCAGGCGGTGCGGTTTCCCAGCCCCGTCTGCAGCGCTGCAGCCTGCAGGCGCGCGCGCCAGCCCTCCGCCGAAGCGGGGACGAAGGCCAGCAGCGAGTCCGCCGGCCCGGCCTCGCCGAGCCTGCAGGCAATCCGTGCCCGCAGCACGTCGGCCGGCAGCCGAAAGGCGGACAGCGCGCGCAAGGGGGCGAGCGCACGGGTGGCCCGCCGCAGCTGATCCTCCTCGTCCAGCGGATCGTCCACGCGCGGCGCCCCCCGCAGGCGCGACCCGGCTTCCAGGAATGCCAGCCGGGGATCGTGGGCGGGCGCTTCGAGCGCGTCGCGCAGCGCCGCGTCGGGGAGGTCCAGCGCCAGCTCCAGCGCGATCGTCCGCACGCGCAGCCCGACGTCCGATGGACGGCGCGTGAGGCCCTCCGCGTGCAGGGCGAGCAGGCCCTGTAGCTCATCAGGGCTGGCCGGGGCCCCGGTCGTAGGCTCCGGCAAGCCCGGTGGCAGCGGACCGTCGATGTAGGGCGGCAGCGGCAGCGCGGCGCTCAGCGCGGGGGGGGTCGGTGGCGCCGCGCGGCGGGCCTGGAGCGTGAGCAGGAGGCCGCCGGCCGCGAGCATCACCGCGCCCACGGCGCCCGCCGTGAGCATGCGGGGCGACGAGCGGGCGCGCGGACCGCGGGGCGACACTGCGGGATCGCGGCGGATGGAATCGTCCTCCAACGGAACCGGAAAACCGGCGTGGGCGTGCGCCCGGGTGCTCGGGGCGGGCGCCGGAATCGTCGGGACAACCGCCCGCGGGCGATTGTAGCTCCGATTTCCAGGGGGGAGATCCCCCCATTCCTGCGTCTCTATTGGCTAGGGACGGCCGCAGGCGGGCTGGTCCACACCGGGACCTTCCGGCGCCAGGAACGTCGGGTTGTGCCATACTCGGGAACGCACGCGGTCATCGCTCACTGCGCGCCCCCGAAGATGCCTCCCCTGCCTGACCCGCTGCCCTTCGCCGAGCTGCTTGCCCGGTGTGCCGCGTCCGCCGACGATCGGAAAGCGTGGTACCAGATGTACCGGACCTACGATCCGCACATCTTCACCGTGCTCCAGCGCGCCTCGCGCGGCGGGTATCTGCTGTCCAACGGAGACGTCGACATCGCTGACGTCTGCATCGAGACCTGGGTGAAGCTGCTGCGCGACGATCGCGCGGCCCTCCTGCGGTTCCGGGCACGCGACGAGCAGGTATTCAAGAGATACCTCGCGCTGACGGCGCGGCGCGCCTTGACCGATCTGATGCGCCGGCAGTCGGCGCAGTCCCGGCCCCGCGTCGTGCGCATGCCGGACGCGCAGGCGCAGGAGCGCGTGTTGGAGAACATCTCGGATCCCCAGCCAGATCCGCTGCAGTCGGTGATCAACGACGAATGGCGCGAGCGTTTCGAGCGCGAGCTGCGGAGAGTCTGGCACGGGCGGCCGGAGTGCGAGCGCGACATCCTCATCTGCCAGCTGGCCTGGCTGGGCGAGATGTCGGCCCAGGAGATCGCTGACGGTGGCTGGACCAACCTGTCACGTGGGGGCGTCGAGAAGGTGCTGGCTAAAGCCAGGGGCGTGATGCAGCGGAGCTTCGGCGGGCCCGGCGCGCGCTCGCGCGACCTCGACCCCGGCGGCCCCGATCCGGGTGGCCCGGAATTCCCGCCGGAGCACTGGGGCGGCGACGAAGACGCGCTACGCTTCCTGGCCGGCGAGCTCTCCGCTGCGGAGCGCGACCGGCGCATCTCCCACCTGACACGCTGCGCGGAGTGCCGCCGCACGCTGCGCCTCTGGTCCAAGCTGGTGGGGGCGCCACCGACCGCCCAGGAGCTCGCCGACTACGCGGCGCGCTTCCCTGCTCCGGCGCAGGAGCGTCTGGAAGGAATCCTCGCCCGCGCGGCCGCGCAGAGCGCACCGACCGCTTCGATTGCGCCGCCCGCGCCGACCGCTTCGATTGCGTCGCCCGCGCAGCCAGTGGCAGGCGGAGCGGGGCGCGGGATGCGCGCGCGCTTGTCGCGGCGACCCGCATGGACCGCCGGGATCGCGGCGGGCCTGCTGCTCGCACTGGCTGCGGCTCTCGCGCTGTGCCTGCACCGCCAGCGTGACGACGTGGAAGCCGCGATCCGCGACGCGTTATTGGAGGCGGGCACTCTGATGCCGCGGGCGCTGGACAGCCCACTGCGCCTCGCCCAGACCCTGCGGCCCGAGTTGCCCGGTCCCCTGCGTCGGACCGCGGTGGTTCCCATCGATCCGGCCGCGCAGGCGCGTTACGAGCAAGTGGAGCGGGACCTGGTGCAGCAGCTGGCGCGGGCTCGCGGCGGCGACCGCGTCCAGCTCCTGGACGTCTTGGGGCACCTCCGGCTGACGCACGGCCGGTTGGCACTGGCCGCGGAGTCCTACAATCGCGCGGTGGCGATCGATCCCCGCGATCCCGAGGCCCTCATCGGTCGAGCGATCGTCTCTCGGGAGCAGGCCCAGGAAGTGGCCGACCCACGCGCACGCCGCGCGCTGCTGGACGCGGCTGAGTGCAGCCTGAAGGACGTTCCGGAGTCCTCGCCGCACTACCTGCGCGCGCTCTACGACCGTGCGCAGATCGCGCTGGACCGCGGGGACCTGCCCGCGGCCGAGGAGCTGCTGCGGGCGTACGAGCGGCAGGAGCCGCAGGGGGAGTGGACGCGGGCACTGAGCGAGGCGGTGGCTCAGGCCAGAAGCCGGTGAGCCGGCGGTCGCGCCCACCGGCGTCACTTGGCGAAGGCGTCACCCGGCACCGCGCAGCGCGAAATCAGCCGCGCGCCTGGATGGGCGCGTAGCGGCGCTCGCGGGACCCCATGTAGACCTGGCGCGGCCGGCCGATCTTGGTGTTGGAGTCCATGTTCTGCTCGATCCAGTGGGAGACCCACCCCGGCAGCCGGCCCAGCGCGAAGAACACCGTGAACATGTTCACCGGGATGCCCAGCGTCTGATAGATGATGCCGCTGTAGAAATCGACGTTGGGGTAGAGCTTGCGCTTCACGAAATACTCGTCGTGCAGCGCCATCTCCTCCAGCTCGACCGCGATGTCCAGCAGCCGCGTCGAACGGCCCACCGCATCTAGCACCGAACGGGTCATCTCCTTGAGAATGCGGGCGCGGGGGTCGAAGTTCTTGTAGACGCGGTGGCCGAAGCCCATAAGCCGCGTGGTGTCGTTCTGGTCCTTGCAGCGATCCAGGAACCCGCGCGCGCTGCCCTCGTTGTCGGAGATCCCCTGCAGCATCTCGATCACCGCCTGGTTGGCGCCGCCGTGCAGCGGGCCCCACAGCGCGTTGATCGCAGCGGACACCGACGCGTAGATGTTGGCCTGCGACGAGCCCACCATGCGCATCGTGCTCGTGGAGCAGTTCTGCTCGTGGTCGGCGTGGAGGATCAGCAGCACGTCCACGGCGCGGGCCAGCACTGGGTGCACGTCGTAACGCTCGGCCGGCGTGGCGAACATCATGTGCAGGATGTTCTCTGGGTACGTGAGCCGGTTCTGCGGGTAGTTGAACGGCTGCCCGATGCTGTACTTGTACGCGTAGGCCGCGATGGTCGAGACCTTGGCGATCAGGCGGATCATCGAGATCCCCACCTGCTCGGGATCCATGGGATCGAGGGAATCCTGGTAGAACGTCGACAGCGCGCCCACCACGGAGGCCGTCACGGCCATCGGATGCGCGCTCTTGGGAAAGCCCCGGAACAGGTTCCGGATGATGTCCTCGTGCACCATGGTGTGATGCGTGATGAGGTCGCTGAACTTCTCCAGCTGCGCCTTCGTCGGCAGCTCCCCGTGCAGCAGCAGGTAGGCTGTCTCGAGGAAGGTGCTCTTCTCCGCCAGCTCCTCGATGGGATAACCGCGATAGCGCAGGATGCCCTTGTCCCCGTCGATGAACGTGATCGAGCTGATGCAGCACCCCGTATTGGCGTAGCCCGTGTCCAAGGTGATGCACCCGGCAGTGGCGCGCAGCTTGGAGATGTCGATCGCACGCTCCCCTTCGGTCCCGATGACGATGGGCAGCTCGTAGGTCTTCCCGTCGATGACGAGCTTGGCGACTTCAGCCATGGAGCAGTCTCCTTTGCGCGTGGCAGGTGCTGCCGGCATCGCGCGGGGGCGGTGCGAGCGCGACAACCCCCAAGTCTAATGCCAACCCGCGACGGGGTCACGCCCGCGGGCGGGACCGGGCGCGCGACGGGACAAAAAAAGGCCCGCCCCTCGCGCGGCGCAATGTTGGGTCTGGCAGGCGGCCGGGCGCTGGCGAGACGTCCGCGTGCGGGGGCGGCGGAGGTGGGAGCGTCAGGTGGACGGAGCGCCGGACGACGGAGCGGGGATGGGTGGCAGGCCGGCGGGCCCCCACCCCTTCAGCACTTGCCAGAGGTCACGGCTGTTGATGGGCTTGGCGATGTAGTCGTCCATACCGGCGGCGAGGCACTTCTCGCGGTCGCCCAGCATGGCGTGGGCGGTCATCGCGACGATGGGAGTCCGGCGCGTGTCTCCCTCGCGGCGGCGGATCTCGGCGACGGCCTCGTAGCCGTCCATCACCGGCATCTGGCAGTCCATGAAGATCAGGTCGTAGGGCTGCCGATCGTGGCGAGCGACCGCCTCCCGGCCGTCCACGGCTACATCGACCTGACAGCCAAGCTTCTCCAGCATCCGCTTTGCGACCTTCTGGTTGACGATGTTGTCCTCGGCCAGGAGGACGCGCAGGGGTTGGGGCATAGGGTCGATCTCCACGGCTGCCCGCCGGGCCCGGGCTCTTGAGCCCGGACCCGGCGATTGCGGCTCCGCCCATCAGCGCGGTGTGAAGCTTCAGGCGTAGAGTTCCAAGCGTCCCTGGATCTGGATGTTGTACTGGAACGAGTACCCCGCGGCCAACTGCCCGGGCTGGAGCTGCGCAACGGCAATCGGCAGCAGGCCCGCCAGGAAGCCGGGTTGCAGCCGCGGCGGAGTGACGGGGACGATCCACGGCGGATCGCCGGGTTGCAGCCGCGGCGGAGTGACGGGGACGATCCACGGCGGATCGCCGGGTTGCAGCCGCGGCGGCGTCACCGGGATGATCGTGGGTGTGTCGCCCGTGGTCACCGGAGGTTGGCTCGGCGCCGGCTGCTGGCCGGTTGGGGGCTGCTGGGCACCGGGCTGATCAGTCCCGCTGCCGCCCGACAGCTGGGTGGCCAGCGTCTGCAGACCGTTCACCAGCGTGTCCAGCGCCTGGCGCACTCCCGCCATCAATGCGTCCGGGTCGAACTGATCGTTCTGGCTGGCATTGCTGAGAGCGTCGCGCACGTCGCGGCGGAACTGCTTGGCCAGCTCCCGGATCTGGGTCCGCGCGTCGGCCGACAGATCCCTGCTGTGGAGCAGGTCGCGCAGTGCGGCCCGGACCTCCTTGCCGACGCTGCGCAGCTCGAGCTTGAGCTGCCGCTGCAGGTCGGTGTTGGTGGTCCCCGGCTGGGTGTTGGTCGGCGTGTCCGGTTGGGTGCCGGGCTGGGCGCCCGGCTGGCTGCTCGGCAGCGTGGCCTCGGGCGGTTGACTCGGCAAGGTTGCCGGCGTGTCTCCACCGGACGGGAGCGTCGGCGCAGGGGCCGCAGTCGCCGTTGCCGACGGCGGCGGCAAGTTGAGCTGGATGCGGATCCGCAGCTCGAGGGCCACCGAGAAGCCGTTGCTGCCCCAGGGGGTCGTCTCGTCGCCCACCTCGGTCAGAGCGGACGGCTGGTCGGTCACGGGGGTCGTCGGCAGGGTATCGAGCGGCTTTCCGGGCTGCGTCTGGACAGTCGCGGGGCTCACCGCGTGCGGCCTGCGCGTGGTGAGGACTGCGGCCCCCCCAAAGCTCCGGATCGCATCTGCGGCGGGGATCTCCCGCGACGGCGCGGTACCCGAGCCCGGCTGCTCCGCTCGGGCGGCAGCCGCCCTGCGGATCGCCGAGTGGGTGCCCGAGCGGTGCATCGCTCGCATGAGCGCCTCGTACCGCCCGTCGGTCCCGAGTCGGTTCACCATGGTCGAAATCCTCCCAGGTCATGGGTTCCTGGACTCGTGCGTGCCTAGGGATCGTCACCTGGGGGCCGGGACTTCACACAATTCCTTGGTGTCCCCCGGCGCGGCGCGCACCCACCAACGGCCCACACCGACGGCCCGCGCTTGCCCGTCCGGCCTCCCGGCGCCTACTCTTCTTCGCTGTGCCGCGAAGCGTGCCCGCAGCCCTGCCCGTGCCTTCTTTGAAGCGAGCCGTCCGTGACGTTCCGTGCGATCCTGGTGCTGCAGACCGTTCTGGGGCTCGCCCTGGGCGCTTTGACCTGGGCGCTGCGCAACACACCCACGGCGCGCCGCTCCCGGGCTTTGCGCTGGGTGTGGGTGACCGGGATCGCCCTCACGGCCGTCCCCATTGCGGTCTGGCAGCCGCCGGCCGGCCCTGACGTCCGCCGCGTCCGCGTGGTCTCGGTGCTCGACGAGGAGACCAGTCGCGCCCTGGCTGAGGCCTTCACGCGGGAGACCGGAATCCTCTGCGACATCGACCCATTCGCAGGGGGAGCGCAGAGCACGGTGGAGTGGATCTCCCAGGGGCGGATCCATCCTGACGTGCTGCTGGGCGGGACCGTCGAGATCCACGAGGAGCTGGCGAAGACGGGGAAGCTCGAGCGCTTCACGCCGCCGCCGGACCCGGCGCGCGTCACTCGCTACGATGACCCCATCGGCCACTGGACGCCCCTCTACCTGGGATACCTGTGCCTGGTCTACCGGCCGTTGCCCGATCTCCAGGCCAATCCTCCCGAGTGGCTGACCCTGATCAACCCGCGGTGGAAGGGCCGGGTGGCGATCCCCTCGCCCGACCAGTCGGGTGGAGGACTCGTCTTCCTGGCGACCCAGCTCTTGCGCCAGACCGACCCCGAGCGTGGGTGGGAGTACATGGAGCTCCTGCGGGAGAACGGGGTACGCTATGAGGCCCGCTCGGAGATCCCCGTGGCGCGAGTGGCTGCGGGTGCGATGGATCTCGGCGTGGGCTGGGCCCACGACGTCCTGCGACGCATCGAGCGCGAGCGCCTACCGGTGTCGCTGCGCATCCCCGAGCAGACCGGCTACGAGGTCGGCGGCGTCAGCATCCTGCTGGGTGCGCGCGATCCCGAATCGTGCCACGCGTTGGTGCGGTTCCTGGTCGGCCGGAAGGCGGCGGAGATCCAGGCCAGCGTGGGCATGCGAGTTCCGCTGCGCGGCGATGTGCAGCCGCCCAGCTACCTCTCGCAGGGCGCGCTCGCGCCGGAGGCCACGGCCTTCTACGACCGCGCAAGCGTGCTGCGGCAGCGCGAGGCATGGGTGGCACGCTGGCGTCTGCTGCACGGTCTGGCGACCAACGGTGGTGGGGGCGAAGCCGCGGCGGGCGCGGGTAGCTGAGGCCGGGCGCACCGCCGGCGGTCGCGAGGCCCTCCATCGCTGTTGCGCGGCGCCGCCCCCGCACCTAGCTTAGGGCGCTGGCTTGTGCGCGCGCGTTGGCCCCAGAACGCCGGGGCCGCCGTCTGTGGCGGAGATCCATCCCACCCACCGAGTGCTGCGCCGCTGGGCCTGGTGGCGCCCGGAACAAACCCAAATGCATGTCGCTCCTCGCGCGGATCGAACCGAGGCCGGGGTGCGATCAACGTGGAGGACAAAGCAATTATCACCAACGAGACTCCGATGTCGACGTACGCCCTGACTCGTCCCCTGCTCCTAGCCCTCGACCTCGACGCCAGCTTCGTGGAGACCTTCCCCGATGAGCGCCGCCAGCTGGTGGAGATGCTCGGCGCCGCGCAACATCCCCTTCGGATCGTGTACATGAGCCACGAGAGCGCCGAGGCTCTCATCCATCTGGCCGCCGACGCCGGGCTCACCGTGCCCCACATGCTGATGGCCGACTCCGGGACAACCGCGCTCAAGGGCGACGGCACCGGAACCATCGAGCCGCTGCAGCGCAACATCATCCAGCTGTGGCCCGGCAAGGACGCCGTGATCCGCGCCATGAAGCCGATCACGACCCTGCGCCCGCTGGACGACAACGCACCCTGCCGGCAGGGCTTCCAGTACGACACCCCGCCCACCTTGGGCGAAGCGCGCAAGAAGGCCGACGAGATCGGCTGCCAGGTCCAGGAGCGCGGGCTGGGGCGTCTCGATGTGCTTCCGTTCGGCGTCGACAAGGGCTCGACGCTGGGCCGCTACATTGTCCAGGAGAACATCGCGCCGACCCAGGTGCTGGCCTTCGGCGAGGCGCACGGCGACGTGAACCTCTTCGGCCGCGGCTGGCGAGGCGTAGTCTTCCCCCACGCGCCCTCCGAGCTGGTGAGCGAGTCGCGCCGCTTCCACAACGTGTTCATGGTGCAGATGGACGGCGCCAAGGGAGTGCTGGAGGGACTGCGGCACTTCGGCTGGCTGGAGCTCTCCGCCTGATCGCCGCGCGCGCGAACGGGCCGATGCGCCGAAGTTGTGCGCCGGACCGGTACGCCGAAGCGGTGGGCCGGACCGGAGCGCCGAAGCGGTGGGCCGGCCGATGCGCCGGGCGAATGCGCCGAAGCGGCGTGGTCGTCACCGGCTGGATCCGCTTGGCCTTGGCCCGCACCCGCGGGGCACCGGGCTGCCAGATCGGCACGGCCTTGGCCCGCGCGATCGGGGCAGCGGGTCTCCTATTCGACTCCGTTCGGGTCCGCCTGGAATGGCCCGACGCCGCCGGGGCAGCGGGCGGAACTCCCCCCTTCCGAGCGCGTTCAAGCCGCTAGCTGTTGCATGGTCCCGGCCGCGCCGGGGTTCGGTCTGCTGCAGCGAGAAGATTCCGGTCGCACGTGAGGCGCCCCACACCGCGGGGCAGGAGGCAAAGATCATGTTCCGCATTCGTGAGCGTCGCGCTCTGCCGGTGACGATCCTCGGGGCTGCCCTGCTCGCCGCGGCGCTGCTGCTGCTGCGGCCCAGCGCTCCCGCGGGGCAGGCGGCGGCCGCCACGCACGAGAGCGCCACCAGCGCGCTGCGCGGCGCCGACACGCCCGTCAAGGATCTCGCAACGATCGCCGACGTCGCCGAGGCGGTCGTCCCCAGCGTCGTCAACGTCTCCAGCGAGAAGCGTGTCCACATGGACAGCGGGCAACTCGGGCCGTTCAACGACCCGCTCCTGCGCCGCTTCTTCCAGATGCCTCCCGGCAGGGACGACAACAACGACAACGATGACAACAACGATAACAACGACAACAACCCGGGTCGGGAGCCGACCGAGCAGAGCCTCGGCTCGGGAGTCATCATCAGCGCGGACGGCTACATCCTCACCAACAACCACGTGGTGAGCGACTCGAAGGAGGTGACGGTCTCGCTCAAGGACGGCCGCAACTTCGTTGCCAAGGTCATCGGGGCCGACGAGGCCAGCGACGTGGCATTGCTGAAGGTGGATGCGAAGGATCTGACGCCGATCAAGGTCGGCGACAGCGATGCGATGCGCATCGGCGAGGTCGTGCTGGCCGTCGGCAGCCCGTTCGGCTTGCAGGAGTCGGTATCGATGGGGATCGTCAGCGCCCGCGGACGCGCCGGCACCGGCCTGGTCGATTACGAGGATTTCATCCAAACCGACGCCGCCATCAATCCCGGCAACTCCGGTGGGGCGCTGGTGAACCTGCGCGGCGAGATGATCGGCGTCAACTCGGCCATCGTGACCCGCAGCGGCGGGAGCCAGGGCGTCGGCTTCGCCATCCCATCGAAGCTGGCCGTGAAGGTCATGGAGGACTTGCGCGACAAAGGCAAGGTCGTGCGCGGCTGGTTGGGCGTGTCGATCCAGGGGATCAACCCCTCGCTGGCGCGCACGCTCAAGCTTCAGACGACCAACGGCGCGCTGGTGGGTGACGTGGTGAAGGACAGCCCAGCCGAGGCGGCAGGCCTCAAGCGTGGCGACGTGATCGTGGGCCTCGACGGCAAGAAAGTGGACTCCTACGCGGTGTTCCGCACCGAGATCGCCCACACCTCGCCCGGCAGCCGGGTGAACCTCGACGTCTTGCGCGAGGGTCGGCCCCGCCAGATCGAGGTCAAGCTCGGCGAGCTGCCCAGCGAGCAGGCGCTGGCGCGCGCATCGCGCGGGGCGCCCGACCAGGGAGAAGCGGTCCTCGACGGCGTGAACGTGCAGACCATCAACAGCGATCTGACGCGCCGCTTCGAGCTGCCACGCGGGGCGAGCGGCGTCGTGGTGACGCAGGTGGCGCCGCATTCAGCGGCGTCGCGGGCCGGCTTGCGCGCAGGCGACGTGATCCTCGAGGTGAACCACGATGCGGTCTCCACCGTCCGGAACCTGCAGGAGGCCGTGGACCGCTCCGCGAAGGAGGACGCCGAGGCCTCGCTGCTGCTCTTGGTCCAGCGCGGGAATGGGACCTTCTACATGGCTCTCGAGCAGTCCCAGAAGAAGAAGTAGCGGCGAGCCGCGCGGCCGCTCACGGGCGTCCGACGCGGCTGCGACGCTCCCCGGCGCGGGTCCCACGGCCGCTCCCGTGGTAGACTGCGCAGCGAGCGCCGGGCGGACCGGGACAGGGACGCGCGCCGCGCGGTGAGGCCCACGCGCCGAGCCGGGGACCCTCACCGCCCCCGCATTGCAGCCCGCCCGCCGCGCCTGCTGCAGAGATCCCATGACCGAGCTCCTCTACCAGACCGACAGCTACCTGCGCGCCTTCGAAGGCACCACCCGCGCGGTGACGCAGGATGGCTTCGTGCTCGACCAGACGGCGTTCTACCCGGGCGGCGGCGGCCAGCCTGCCGACAGCGGCCGCTGCGCCGACCCCTACGGCGAGATCTACACGATCACCGGCCTGCGCCGCGACGGAGACCACCTGGTGCACCTGGTGAAAGAGCCGCAGCGCCCGCCAGTGGGCAAGATGCTCCACTGCGCGCTGGACTGGGATCGCCGCTACCTGCTCATGCGCACCCACACTGCGCTGCATATCTTGAGCGGCGTCGTCTGGCTGCGCTTCCGCGCCCAGGTCACCGGCGGGAACATGGAGCCGGGCAGAGCGCGCATGGATTTCGAGATCGAGCAGATGGAGAAGTCGCTGGTCGAAGACATCCAGGCCAGTGCCAATGCCGAGGTGACCGCCGCGCGCGCCGTGCGCGTCAAAATCCTCCCGCGGGAGGAGGCTATCGCCATCCCCGACCTGATCCGCACCAAGGTCAACCTGCTGCCGGAGGCGATCCAGCAGGTGCGCGTCGTGGAGATCGTCGGGCTCGACCTGCAGGCCGACGGCGGCACGCACGTCGCGAACACCTCGGAGGTGGGCGCGATCCGCGTGGTGGATTACATGAGCAAAGGTCGCAGCAACAAGCGGCTGGTGATCGAGCTGGGCTGAGGCCGGTGCCCGCAGCCGGCCGGCTGGTTTCCCCGGGGGAAACTGCGAAGGGCGATCTCCGGGCGAGCGGACGGACCGGCGGACCCATGGCTGAACCACGAGGGAGGATCCGATGTCACCGCTGTCACCGCGACCCGTCGGCGAGCTGATCGCAGACTTCCTGAGGCAGGGCCCCTGGGCAGTGGTGGGCGCGTCCTCCAACCGCGAGAAGTACGGCAACAAGGTGCTGCGTGCCTACCAGCAGAAGAAGATGGAGGTATTCCCCATCAATCCCAAGGAGCCCGAGGTCGAAGGGCTCAAAGCCTACCCCGACCTTGCGGCGCTGCCCAAGCAGGTGCGCGGCATCTCGGTGATCACGCCGCCGCCCGTCACCGAGAAGGTCGTGGCCGAGGCCGCCGATGCCGGCGTGAAGATCGTCTGGCTGCAACCCGGCGCCGAGAGCGAGCGCGCGATCCAGATCGCTCACGAGCGCGGGTTGGAGATCATCGCCGATGGGAGCTGCCTCCTGGTGGTGACGGGGTACCACGAGTAGACAGCCGGAGGCTGCGACAACCCCCGATTCTTGGAGCCAGCCCCAGTCGCAGCGGGTACAATGCCCACCGCTTGCCAGTGCCCGTGGGAAGAGCGCCGGGTGGACGGGCGGCCAGTTTACCCGGGTAAACGCTTGCGATCAAAGCGCTTCTGATCCTGGGCTCCGGGCCTCTCCGCCGCCGGCCTCCGGACCAACACTCCGTGAACCGCACCCGCCCCAACCACTCGCGCGACTTCCACGTCCGCCGCACTCAGAACTGGCTGGTGCTGGGCATTACCTACGCGGCCATGTACATGGCTCGCTACAACTTCGGCTTCGCCAACAAAGCGCTCAGCGACGCCTACGGCTGGAACAAGGCCCAGGTGGGGGCGATCATCTCGACCGCCACGCTGGTCTACGGCATCTCCGCGCTGTTCAACGGGCCGCTCGCCGACCGCTTCGGCGGGCGCAAGGCGATGCTCTTGGGCGCCGTCGGCGCCTGCATCTTCAACCTCGCGTTCGGGCTGGGAGCGTACCTGGGCTTCCTGGGGACCGGAGGGCTCCTGTTGGGCTACCTGGCCACGGTCTGGACGCTGAACATGTACTTCCAGTCCTACAGCGCGCTGGCCCTGATCAAGGTCAACTCGGGCTGGTTCCACGTCAGCGAGCGCGGTGTCTTCTCGGCCATCTTCGGCTCGGTGATCCAGGGTGGGCGCGCGGCGGTGTTCGCCTTGATGACCACGTCACTGGTGGTGGCGCTGCCGTGGCAGTGGAAGTTCTTCCTGCCTTCCGTGGCGGTGGCGATCATGGCCGTGCTCACCTGGTTCGTGGTGCGCGATACGCCCCAGGACGCCGGGCTGGAGGAGTTCGATCCGCAGGACGCCACCAGCGGCGACACCGAGGCCATCACGTTCCGCTACGTGGCGCGCAAGGTGTTCACCAACCCGATCGCCATCACGATCGCCGGCGCGGAGTTCTGCACCGGCTTCGTGCGCAAGGGCTTCGAGGAGTGGTTCCCGCGCTACATGCAGGAAGCCCAGCACCTGCAGGTCGACCATCCCGTGTTCCAGAAGGGCGCGATGGCCATCGTGCTGGCCGGCATCGCCGGGGCGCTCGTGGCCGGGACGCTGTCGGACTGGGTGTTCAAGGCTCGCCGTCCGCCGGTGGCGTTCATTGGCTACGTACTCCAGATCGGGTGCCTGTACCTGATCTGGAGAGCGCCCAGCGTCAATGCGGTGATCTGGGCCTTCACCCTCAATTCGCTGGCCATTTCCATGGTGCACTCCATGCTGTCCGGCACCGCCTCGATGGACTTCGGCGGCAAGCGCGCCGCGGCAACCGCGGCGGGGATGTTCGACGGCATGCAGTACGTTGGCGGCTCGTTCGTGGGCTTCGGGATGGGGTTGCTGCTCGACCGCTACGGCTGGGGATCGTGGGCCCCGAGCATGATCGGGTTCTCAGGCATCGGCGCGGTGCTCATGCTGCGGCTGTGGAACGCGCGCCCGCGGGCGTACGGGGCAGCCCACTGAGGGCGCCCCCGCGCGCGCTCTACCGCGGCACGACGTACATCCGCGATCGCTCCACCCGCGCGATCTCGCCCCGCGCGTCCATCGCCGAGACTTGCCAGCGGTAGAGACCGGGTTGCAACAGCGAGGTGCGCGTGGGCGTGAGGGATGTCGCGTAGAGCGGTCCCCGGTGCACAGCCTCGCGGCCCAGCGGCTCGATCAACAACCAGTACTCGCTCGCCCCCGCCGCTGCGGCCCATGACAGCGTCAGGGGCCCGCGGATCGTATCGCCGTCCGCGGGCGAGAGCGCCGCGATCGCCGGCACCACGGGCACGTCGCCCGCGTCAACCTCTCCGGACGCTGCGGTCTCCACGTTGGCGCTCCGATCGCCGAAGTCTCCCACCCAACCGTCGTCGGGCAGGTAGCCCGGCATGATCTTGAAGTGACCTTGCGGCACGCCGTCGATCCGGAAGCGGCCGTCGCTTCCTGTGACTCCCACTGCGCCCTGCAGGATCACGGTGGGCGTGGCGAGCGGCCCGCCCGGGGCTGTCTTCACGCCGGGCCCGCTGACGAGCGTTGCCCCACCTGGGCCCGGTAGCCCCGGTTTCCCCGCTGCTGGCTGGCCAGCGCCGTATCGCGGCAACTCGCCACGCGTCCATTCCAGGCCCACGCGCAGCCCCGCGACCGGATGGCCCGCGAGATCGACCACCCGGCCGGTCACCGCCGAGGAGTCCGCTCCGGGCTCCAGCGCGATGTCGTCGTAGTTGGGGATGTTCTCCGGTGTGAAGCCGCGCCGCCGGTAACCGCGGTAGCCGGGATGCGACACGAGCAGGTCGGGCGTGATCGATCCGTTGGGCCAGGTGGTAGGGTCGGGGTTGGGCAGGAAGTAGACAGGCCACAGGCGGAACTCGCCATTCTCGTCGGTGATCTGGTCGAGGCCGCCCGACTGGCCGGAGAGCTCCGAGAACAGCCCGACGCGGTTGGAGAGGTACGGAGCCACCGCTCCCGCGACCGATCCCAGGTCGACCATCGCGCCCGCGACTGGCCGGCCAGTGCGGGAGTCGACGACGAGGCCTTCCAGGGCGATCCCCTGATCCGCTGCCAGCGGAGCCAGCGGCAGTGAAACGTCGAGACTCTCCGCGGCGTCGACCGCCAGCCGCGTCTGCGGCAGGTGGAAGAGGGTGCGCTCGAAGTCGTAGACGACCGGCATGTAGCGTCCGGGCGCCAGATCGCCGAAACGGAACGCTCCCGCGCCGTCGCTGCGCGTGATCGCGTCGATGGAGAGGGTCTCGACGTTGAGCAGCACGATGCGCAGCGGCCCGTAGGCCACGCCGTCCTCGGCGCGCAGCGTGCGTCCGGTGAGGACGGCAGTCGTCGGCGGGCCCGGCGGCGGCGGTGCGGTCGTCGGAGCGGAAGGCTCGGCGCACGCGGCGAGCGTGGCGGCCAGCGCGAGTGCGCCCGCGAGTGCGCGCGCGAGTGCGAACGCGAGTGCGCGCATGAGTGCGAACGCGGCGAAAGGCACGAGCGCCGCTCCCGAGTGGGGACCACCGGTGGCGCGAGACAGGCGGATGGCGCGCCCGCGTGGGCGTGGGGGTCGCAAAGACGCTCCGGCTCGGGGGAAAGGAGCGAGGAGGTGGCGCCAGCGTGGGTCGATTCTAGCACCTGGGGCTGTGACCCGGCATCATCCACTGCGCAGGCGTGAACGCGCGGTAGTCTCCTGCCCCGGGAGGCGCGCTCACGTCCCATCGGCACCCGCGGCGTTGCGGCCCTGCGCCGCGTACGTTCCGTCCTGGGGCCGCAGCTATGACCGCGTTCCGCCGCGCCGCCGCACGCCTACAACCCGAGCCGCACTCCTGCCCAGAACGTGCGGCCGTCCTGCGGGACCGACTCCATCGCCTGCTCCTCCGAAGCGGGGTCGGAGTACTCGATGTTGAAGAGGTTTTTCACCCCTAGCGAGGCGCTGAAACCCTTTTGCCAGGTTCCACGGCTCAGCGTGAGGTTGGTAAGCAAGAAGCCTGGGACCTGCCCGCCGGCCACGGTCCTGCGCTGACTCGTGTAGCGCAACTCGAGCCCAGCCAGCACGTCGGAGGCCGGCAGCGGCACGATCAGCGCCGCTCGCACCAGGTGGGCGGGGGAATTCACCAGGCGCGCATCTGTCGTCACGTTCTTGCTCTGCTGCCAGGTCCAGCTCGCGCGAGCGTGCAGTCCACCCGCCCATTGCGATTCCAGCTCCATCTCCGCGCCCCACGCCCGGACCTGGTCGAGATTGTGGAACATCAGCATGCTGTCGGCGGGATCCTGCGAGAGAGAGATCAGGTTGCGCGTCGCGTAGCGGAAGACCGACGCGGTGGTGCGCACGTGCGAGCCGATGCCTTGCTCGAGCACAGCCTCGGCGGCCTCGATGTTCTCCGGCCCCAGCGCGGGATTGGCCTTCTGGGTCGCGAGGTCGTCGTAGTGGAGCTCGTAGGCGTTCGGTGCGCGGAATGCGCGGCCATAGAGCAGCTTCACTGTCGTGGTACGCGCCGGGTAGTGGATCAGCGCCACCCGCGGATTGGTGGTGCCCCCAAAGCTCTCGTAGACGTCCTGCCGCAGCCCCACATTGAGCAGCCACCGCGCGTGCAGGGCCAGCTCGCCCTGCGCGTATGCGCCGGCTCTCCAGCCGGTGCGATGGTCGTCCAGGTACACGGCGCGATCCCAGTTCTTCTGGTCCTGCCGGAGGTCGTGCTCGAACTCCGCGCCACACAACAGCTGATGCTTCCCACGCATCACCCGCGCGATGTGGGCCTCCGCCCCCCACCACTCGCCGTCGGCCACATCGTGGTTGATCACCAGATCGGACGCACCACTCTGGCCGAAGTCGTACACGTAGCTCCCATCGTAGCGATAGCGGTCGTAGTGGAGCCGAGCTTGGGCCTGTGTCGCCGGTGCCGGAGCCCATTCGCGCACCAGCTCCAGGAAGCCGCGCTGATCGGTGGTCCCGTTGCGGGCGTCGTTGAAAACGGTCTTGTACGAACCGGTGGGAACGGTCTTCTCGCGAGAGCCCCAGCATGCATTCAGCGTCCAGCCACCGCGCTGCAACTTGCCGAACAGGCGCTCCGCATGCTCCCCGTCGGCATTGTTCGCGTAGCCGTTGTTGGTGGCAGGTGAGTCGAACTCCCGGTAGTACAGCCGATCGGGTCCGGGGTTACGGTAGAGGCTGCCCTCGACCATGTACTCCAGCCCGCCCTTCGTCCGGCCGCCCACGGTCACCGGGCTGGCCACCGAAGCGAAACTCCCCACCGCGGGATCGGCCTGCACTCCGCCAACCGCCTCGCCATTGCGCGTGATGATGTTGACGACTGCGAAGAAGGCGCTCGCGCCGTAGAGCGAGCTGCTCGGGCCGCGGATCACCTCGATCCGGTCGATCACCGACAGATCCAGAGGCAGCTCGGGTCCCAGCGCCGCCGAGTCGTAGACGTTGTCGTTCAGGCGGTGTCCGTCCACCAGCAGCAACACCCGCGTGTTGTAGTCGCCAGGGGGGCTGAAGCCCCGACTGCCGACATAGGAGTAGTTGCGGTCGTAGGAAACGTAGAAGCCGCGCACGCCCGCCAGCACCTCCGCGAGGGTCGTGTAGCCCAGCGCATGGATCTCGGCTGCGGTGACGATCGACACGGGCGCCGGTGCCCGCGTCACCTTTTGCTCGTAGCGCGATGCGCCGGACACGACCTCCACTTGAAGAAGGTCCTGGAGGCTCATCTCGAACAGTTCCTGGCCCTGCGGTGGGTGGCCCTCCGGGGGATGGTTCCCTTGCGGATGGCCCTGCGGTGGGCGGCCGGTTTGTGGGTCCCCGGCTTGTGGATCCACGGCCTGCGGGTCTTTGGGCCGCGGGTCTCCGGCCTGCGTGGAGGCGGGCGAACCAAGCGCGAGCATGGCGGCCAACGGGACGGGCAGCGCCCGCAGGGCGATGCGGCACCTCCGGCTTCGAAGACCGCGGCCGGCGCGGCTGGTCACGGTCGTGCCGCGCGACCGGTGAGCCGCAGCAGATCGCAGCATGGGACACCTGACCTTTCCCCGGCCCAGACCTTCGTGCGCGGTCTCAACTTGCAGCAAGGACCGTGTCCCGACGGACCGACCCGGTTCCTCGTGGCTATCGGCCCAGGCCCGTTCCCACTTGAGCAGGCAGAACGCGATGGCCGGGCATTCCTGGGCTCAAGAGATCCGGGCGTGAGTCCGATGCCCACTGCGCGGGATCGTGTACATCTCGCGGGTCCCACCTATCGAGGCAGATCTACGTTGCGCATCGGCACGGGATCCACGGTCGAGGAGAGGCGCCGTCTGCGCTGGTGCCGGGCGGCCCGCCGCGCGTCCTGTCAGGGACTGCTGTGGGGCGCCGCGTTCTCGTGGGCGCTCACGGGTCTGGGAGGGCTCCTGGTTCCCCGCGCCGGCCACGCCGCAGACGGCGAAGCGCAGCTCAAGGCCGCGCTGCTGTACAACTTCGCCCGCTTCACCGACTGGCCAGTGGAGGTCCTGTCTCCCAGCGCTCCGCTCACGATCGGGCTGGTCGGGGACGACCCCGGCGCTCCCGCGCTCGAATCGATCGACGGGCGCAGCGCCCATGGCCACACGATCGCTACGCGCCGTATCCATCCCGGGGAGTCCTGTGACGGTTGCCAGGTCGTCTATGTATGCCGCTCCGAGGCGGAGCGCTGGCCCGAGCTGACGCGCACGCTCAAGGGCAAGCCGCTGCTCCTGGTGTCCGAGCTGGAGACGTTCGCCCACACCGGCGGCGTCATCCGGCTGTTCTGGGTCGGCAACCGGATCCGGTTCGAGATCAACATCAGCGAAGGGCGGCGCCGCTCGCTGCAGCTGGCCGCACAGCTGCTCAGCCTCGCGGACGTCTACGACGAGCGGCCCACCGACAAAGCGGCCATGCCATGACGCCGTTCCTGGATCTGCCCATCCGCCAGAGGCTGCGCTGGATCATCGGCGTACCGGCGTTCCTTGCCCTGGCGATGGTGGGCCCGATCACGACGACCTACGACTACACCACGTTCCGGGACCGCCTGGGGCGTGAGCTGGGTCTGTAGGCCAGTCTGATCGGAACCAACAGCAGGGCCCCCGAAAACACCGGCAGCGGGATCGCGCCCGACGTGCTGGGCAAGCTCTTCACGCGCTGTACCCAGGCCGATTCCTCCAGCAGGCGGCGCTACGGGGGGACTGGCCTGGGGCTTGCCATCAGCAAGCAGCTGGTCGAGCTCATGGGGGCAGCCTCCACGCGACGAGCCGGCCGGGCGAGCGGTCGCGGTTCGGGTTCACCCGCGAGCTGCCCGTGGCCACGCCGCTGGCGAAGGGCGACCCCGGCCACGCGGGGTCTTCGAGCGAGCCTGCGCCACGGCAGCGGCCGGGTGCGGCGGGCGACGAACAGGCCGCGCGCGACGACCACGCAGCGCTGGACCTTCCGGCTCCGGCGGCTTAAGGCTTCTCACCGGCCATCAGCGCGTCCATTCCCTGCTCGAACACGATGTCGACGGGCACGTCGGCACTCGCCAGACGGCCCAGGTCGGCGCTGAGTGTGGGGTCCATTTCGCCGGCCTTGGGCAGGTACGCCATCACGCCGTCGTAGTCGCCGTCCCCCTGCAGCTTCAGGATCTTCGCCGACAACGAGTCGACGGCCGTGCGCATCTTCTCGAAGTCGACGCGGTACCCGCCGCCGCTGGTGCGCGTGAACGCCCCCATCTTCTGGAAGTAGCCGAACTGCGCCAGGTTGGCGCGCCCGTGGGCGTTGGAGGCGCCAAAGCGCACCGAGCGGAAGATGCCCGCCAGGTAGGTGACGTAGTTGTCCATCACGCTCGTTTGGCCGAGCTCACCCATATCGTGCAGCCGCGTCACTATGTAGAGGCCCAGCACGTCCGCCTTGCCCTCCTCCAGTGCACCACCCAGCTCTTTGAGCGCCTCGCGCACGGTCCCCTTGCCGTTGATGGTGTTCTTGATGCCCAGGCCGTGTGCCACCTCGTGGAACATGATGTTCGCGAAGAACGCGTCGAACAGGATGTGCTTGCGCTGGTCCAGAGCGATCAAGACGTCGGCGATCGGAACCTGGATCTTCTCGAACTTTGCCTGCATCGCGTTCTTGAGCTGCAGTCGCCGGGTGCCGTGCTGGAGTTGCACCTGCTCGTCGTTGGGGAGGTTGATCGCGATCACCTTCGAGCCCGCGTTGCAGTCGCCCGCAAAATAGACCGCGTCGTAGGCGTTGAGGTCCGAGTCGCTGCCCGGCGTCTCGCGCTTGTAGGCATCGGGAACGGGTAGCCCGCGCTGCAGCTTGGGCAAGAGCTGTGCGTAGCGCGCCAGGCGCTTGCTCCACTCCCGGTCCTTGACCAGCACGAAGCCCTCGTGCGCGGTGCGGATCCCCATCAGGGCGTCCTCGTAGTTCTCGATGGGCCCGATCACCACATCGAGCGTGTTGTTCTTCATGTCGAGCCACGCCACGTCGCTGGGCTGATAGTCGTCGCGCAGCAGCGCCTGCGCGCGCAGCTCCAGGTACTGGCGGAAGCCCGCGTCGCTGGCCAGTGCCGAGGCGGCGCGCAGCCGGTCCGCTGCGCGCTCGATCTGCTCCTTGAACGCCACGTGGTACGGGACGGCGATCAGCCGCCCGCCCGCGTCGCGACGGACCACCGAGTAGATGTCCTTGAGCTCCTTGGCGCGCGCGGGGGACTCGGCGCAGGCAGCCTCGAACTCCGCCTTGGTCACGTCTTTGGGATAGAACCCGGCGCCCAGCGGCTTCGTGCCCGCGCCCTCGATGAAGGGTGCGTCACCGTTGAGGCGGTCCCAAGGTCCGTAGTTGATCTCGGCGAACCGGCGCAGCTGTGGGTCGGAGATGCCCGACAGCAGCGCCTGCTTGCCCCCGTAGGCCTCCAGCCAGAAGATCTCGTCGACCGCCTGGCAGGCCTCGATCAGCAGCTTGATCGTCTCGTGGTCCTTGTCGGTGAGCGCCGTCATGTTGGTGCTCAGGCGCACCGGCGTGTAGGTCGCGAGCGCCTTGTGGGTCGTCATGGCGGATGAGGCGGACGAAGTGGATGGGGTGGACTGGCCGGCCGATGCGCTGGAGGGCGGCGTCTGCTGCTGGGGCGCTGGCTGCGACTTCTGCTGTGAGCAAGCGGCGGCGCCGAGCACGGCCAGCGCGACCAGAGCGACCAATCCACCGCGTGTTCCGCGGGCACCGCGTGCTCCGCGCGGGCCGCGCACACCGCGCGCACCGCGCAGGCCGCGAGCGCCGCGCACACCGCGAGCACCGCGCCGATGGCTTCTCATCGTCTCCTCCTGGATCGTGGTCGTGGGGATGGGGAAACCCGGGGCATTCTAGTGCGGCACGCGCTCGGATGATATTGCAAAATCCCGGGTGGGTCGGCGCCGGCGGCCTAGTTGCGGAACTCCTCCAGCAGAGCGAGCACGGTGTCGATGTCGGCCGCAGTATGGGCCGCGTTGATCTGGAAACGAATCGTCTCGTCGCCGCGCGGAACCACTGGGTAGTCGAGGCCGACGACCAGGACGCCGCGATCGAAGCAGCGCTGGACCAGCGCGCGGCTGCGCTCGGTGCTGCGGACGAGCAGGGGCACGATCGGGTGTGGCCCCGGGATCGATTCCCAGCCCAGGCGGGTCAGACCGTCGCGGAACTGGCGGACACGAGCGTGGAGGTCCCGAAGGCGTGAGCGGCCTTCTGAGCCGTCCACCAGGTCGACAGCAACCGCAGCGGCGGCACAGTCGGCCACGCTCAGGGGATTGCTGTAGATGTAGGTGTCCGCCTTCTGGCGGGCGGCCTCGATCAGCTCCTCGCTGCTGGCGATGAAGCCACCATTGACCCCGAAGGCCTTGCCGAAGGTGCCGACGACGACGTCGGCCGCAGTCCGACAGTGCTCCTCGGTGCCGCGTCCGGCGGCCCCATAGGCGCCGATTCCGTGCGAATCGTCCATCACGGTGACGATCCCTTCGCTGAAGCGGCCGCGGTGCTGGTCGATCAGCGCGTCGATCCGGTCCAGGGGGGCGTTGTCACCGCGCATGCTGAAGATGCCGTCGAAGATCACGACGACGCGGTCCATGCTGGTGGGCACGCCGTTGAGGCGCATCGTCAGCTCATCGAGGTCGTTGTGCCGGTAGATGGTGCGGTTCTCCTTGGGCACACCGGCGATGCGCATGCCGCGGATGATACAGTTGTGGTTGAGCTCGTCGCCGATCCAGTAGGTGCGTGGGCCGCTCAGCGTCAACGCCAGGCCGAGGTTGGCCGTGTACGCCGAGTTGAAGATCCTCGCCGCCGGCTTGCCCATGAAACGCGCGATGCGCTCCTCCAGTCCGACGTGCTGTTGGAAGGTGCCGTCGATGAAGCGCACGGCGCCCGGGCCTACGCCGAACTCCCGCGCGACCTGATCGGCCGCCTCGATCATCGCCGGGTGGTGCGACAGCGACAGATAGCTGTTGGAGTTCATGCGCAGGAAATCCTGAGGCGCGCCGCGCAGCTTCCAGCGCGGGCCGCGGTCGCCCGTGGGCGGGACGTACCCGACAATGACCCGCTCGGCCGCCTTGGCGCGGCCTTCGGCGGCCAGCGCGGCGACGTCCTGGACCAGGGCGGCGTTGAGCTTCGCAAGCGACATGACGGTCTCTCTCGGGGGGGGCGAGAGCGTGGCTTGGATCGGGATGCGGGCGTATCGTGGACCCGAAGCGGGTCACCGCAGTTCGTCAGAGAGCGCTCACTTCGACGCTGGGTGAAGGAACTCGTCGACGGCGTGGATGAACAATCCCGGTTGATCCACGAAGGTCATGTGCCCGCTTGTGGGAAAGACCACCAGCTTCGACCCGGCGATCTGCTCGTGCATCGCCCGGGCCAGCGAGGGGTCGCACTCATCGTGGTCACCCACCGTGATCAGAGTCGGCACGCGAACCGTCCCCAGCCGGTCGCCATACTCGACCGACACCAGATTGCCATCGATCACGAACTCCCCGTGCGAGCCCCACATCTGACGGTAGAGCTCCCACGAGGTGTTGCCCATCTGCACCGGGTCGAAGTTGGGGTCGGGTCGGTTCTGGTAGAGGTAGGGGAAGTACCCCTCGCCCCAGGCGGCGATCATGTAGTCGTTGGCGTAGCGGTTCTTCTCGTAGTCCTTGCCGTGGCCGAACAGCCCAGAGGCCTCCATCTTCTCGATCCGCTCCCGCTGCTCCGGCGGCATCTTCTGCAGCATGCGCTGGAATACCTCATTCATCGCCTTCGTGCTGTGGAACGTGCTGCACAGCAGGAGGTGCGCCAGGTTCGATGGGTACTTGAAGGCATAGGCCTGTGCGAGCACGCCGCCGTACGAATGCCCCAGCAGGTTGATGGTGCCCAGGCGCAGTGCTTTGCGCACGGCCTCCACGTCCTCGACCATCGCCTCGACCGTGTAGCTTGCTGCGTCTTCCAGCCTCTCCGACTTGCCGGAGCCGCGCTCATCGATGAAGACCAGGCGATTGTCCCGGGCGAGCGGCAGCAGATGGGGGAGGAGGTAGTCATGGGACGCGCCCGGCCCGCCGTGCAGCACCACCAACGGGTCGCCCCGCCCGAGGGAAACCGTATAGATCAGCACGCCGTTGGCGTCCACGAACTGCTCCTGCACGGGGTAGATGCCCGCGGCTTTGGGCCGTTCGCTGGCCGCTGCGAGGCTGGCTGAAGCGCCGAGCGTCCCCAGCAGGCAGGCCGCCCACACCAGACTACATCGTGCGTTCATTGCCGTCCTTTCGGTCCAGTGCCTTTCGGTCGAGTGCCTTGTGTCAGACCGCAGCGGGCCGCCGACCACCCGTATTCTACACGGGCGGGGGCGGAACAAGAAACCACCGGAGGGGGGCGCCCGGACGGAGTCCCGTGAGCGTGCGGGCCGGCCCGCCGGCTAATAGTTGCGATTGTACAGCTTGCGAATCTCGTCCGACCGCACGCTGTGGTCGAGCCACACTTCACGCGGGATCTCCTGCCACCGGTGATTCAGCCGCAGCCGCGCTACGCGGTGGGTGCTCAGGAGGTGGTCGATCGTGATGTTGTCGGTGGTGAGGTTGCCGGCGCTCGGCCCGCAGGCCAGGGTCAGCGACGGCGGGGGATGGTTGAAGATCCCCCCCAGGGCACCCTCGGTGGTCGGCGTATTCACCAGGATGCGCGCGGCGTCCATGGCAGCGAAATCGGCCACCACCGTTTCGTCGTTGCAGTAGACGCCGACCGTATGGCCGACGCCGCCGAGGTGCGTGACGGCGCGGCAGACGTCCAGGGCGGCTGCATAGTCGGGCACCCGGTGATAAGCCAGGACCGGCGCCAGGATCTCGTAGGACAGCGGGTGCGCCGATCCGACACCCCCTACCTCCGCAACCAGCAGGCGCGTCCCCTGCGGAACCGGGAAGCCGGCCCGCTGCGCGATGACCGCAGCGGGCTGTCCCACAATTTCGGCTTTCATGGATTGCGACTCGGGATCGAAGCAGAGCGGGCCGAGCGCGGCAGTCTGCTCGGGATTGCAGAAGTACGCGCCGCGCTCACGCAGCAACGGCCGGATCTGCCGGTCCACCTCGGGCTCCACGACCAGCGACTGCTCGCTCGCGCAGACGGTCCCGTTGTCGAAGGTCTTCGAGTGCACGATCATGCGGGCCGCGAACGGGATGTCGGCCGAAGCGTGCACGTAGACCGGAACGTTGCCCGGCCCGACGCCGAGCGTTGGGGTGCCGGAGCGCTGAGCGCGCCGCACCATCGCGACAGTGCTCGTGGCGAGGATCATGGCCAGCCCGCGGTGGCGCATCACCGCGTCGAGGTATTCCGACTGGGCCTTCGTGATCCACTGGATCGAATCGGGCGGCGCCCCGGCCGCCACCGCCGCCTCGGACATGATCCGTGCCGCCTCACGCGAGCACTTCCGGGCGCTGCGGTGCGGGCTGAAGATGACCGGGTTGCGCGTCTTGAGGCAGATGAGCGCCTTGAAGATCGTGGTCGACGTCGGATTGGTGAGGGGCGTGAGTGCCAGCACCGGTCCGATCGGCTGTGCGACCTCCGTGATCCCGCGCTCCGGATCGTCGGAGAGAACGCCTACAGTCTGCCGATGGCGGATGTGCTCGTAGATGAGGAGACTCGACCAGGCGTTCTTGACGACCTTGTGCTCGAAGACCCCCATGCCGGTCTCCTCCACGGCCAGACGCGCCAGATCGACCCGTGCGTCGAAGGCGGCGCAGAACGCCGCCTCGACGATCCGGTCGACCTGCGCCTGGTCGCAGACTCGAAATTGCAGGGCCGCCTCCCGGGCCCGGCCCAGGAGCTCATCGGCATAGGTCTCGAACGCGTTCATCGCTCACGTCCCATACTTCGCTCACGTCCCATACTTCGCTCACGTCACGTACATCGCCTGGGTCACGGACTTCGCTCACAGCCCGTACTTCTCGATGATCCCCTTCTTGTCGAGGCCGAGGATCCCGTGCTTCTCGCCCACCTTCTTGAATGCCGTCAGGGCATTCTGGAGCATCGGGATGTCGTGATCCGCGGAGAGCTGCGTGCGGATGCGCGCCTGACCTGCCGGCACGACGGGAAAGAAGAACCCCACCGCGTAGACGCCTTCCTGGAAGAGGTCACGCGACATGCTCTGGCTGAGCGCAGCGTTGAAGAGCATGATCGGAACGATGGGGCTCTCGCCCTCCTTCACCACGAACCCGGCCTCCCCGAGGCCCCTGCGCCAGAACCTGGTGTTCTCTTCCAGCTTGTCCCGCCGCTCCGTGGTGGAGCTGAGGATCTTCAGGACCTCCAGCGCGGCGTACGCGATCGGCGGTGGCACCGCGTTGGAGAAGAGATAGGGGCGCGCCCGCTGGCGGCATAGCTCCACGATTTCCTTGCGCCCGGACACGCAGCCGCCGCTGGCTCCGCCCAGGGCCTTGCCCAGCGTCGTGGTGATGATATCGATCTTCCCCATGACCCCGAAATGCTCGTGCACGCCGCGGCCGGTCTTGCCGATGAATCCGGTGGCGTGGCTGTCGTCCACGAACACCATCGCGCCGTACTGCTCGGCCAACGCGCAGATCTCATCCAGCGGGGCGAGGTCGCCGTCCATGGAGAAGTTGCCGTCGGTGATGATCAGGCGGATCCGCTTGTCCTGGTGCTCCTTCAGCTTCTCCTCCAGGTGGGCCATGTCGGCGTGCTTGTAGGTATCGTGCATCGCCTTGCAGAGCCGGATGCCGTCGACGATGCTGGCGTGCACCAGCCGGTCCGAGATCATCACGTCCTGCGGTCCGAGGATCGCCTCGAACACTCCGGCGTTGGCGTCCATGCAGCTGGGAAAGAGGATCGTGTCCTCGGTGCCGAGGAACTCCGTCAGCTTGTGCTCGAGTTGGCGGTGGATGTCCTGCGTGCCGCAGATGAAGCGGACGCTGGACATCCCGTAGCCGCGCTCATCCAGGCCGCGGTGGGCCGCGGCGATGACCGCGGGGTGGCTCGAAAGCCCGAGGTAGTTGTTGGAGCAGAGATTGATCACCCGCTTGGTTTGCGAGCCTTCCGGGTACTCGACCTGGATGCCCGCGGACTGGGGTGAGTGGATGTACCGCTCCTCCTTGTACAGTCCCTTCTCGCGGATCGAGCTCAGATCCGAACGATAGGCGTCCTTGACCGCAGCCGGGTAAGCCATCTCACTTCCCTCCCCGGATCTTGTTCACCAGCGCGATGATACTGGTCACCGTGTCAAATGCCTGTGGGGTCGCCTGCTCGTCCGGGATGCTGACGCCGCACTTCTTCTCCAGGAAGCGCTTGAGGCTGACCATGCTGAAGCTGTCCACGATCCCGCTGGAGATCAGCCGCGTGTTCTCGTCCAGAGGAGTGTCGTCTTCCTCGTCGAGGTACTCCTTGCGGATGTAGTCCAGGATCATCTCCTTCATCGGTCTGCTCCTCTCTTGGGCGTCAGCCGGGATCCTCGGCCGGTGATCGTGATTCCCGCGCGCCGGCCGAGTCCGGATCGTCAGTCGTTCTCCAGAGTGCTGATGTCGCCGATCTCCTCGCCGGTCTCCTGGGCCTTGAGCAACCGGCGCAGGATCTTGCCGCTGCGCGTCTTGGGCAGTTTGTCCACGAACTCGATCTCCTGCGGCATGGCCAGCGGGGAGACCTTCTTGCGCATGAAATTCATGAGGTCCAGCTCGAGTTCCTCGCTGGGGGAGAACCCGGGTTTCAGCGCCACGAAGGCCTTCACGACCTCCATGTTGATCGGGTCGGGCTTGCCGATGGCGGCCGACTCGGCGACGGCTTCGTGCTCGAGCAGCGCGCTCTCGATCTCGAATGGCCCCACCAGATGCCCAGCGGTGTTGATCACGTCGTCATCGCGACCCGAGAACCAGAAGTAGCCGTCCTGGTCGAGGCTGGCGCGGTCACCGCAGATGTACCAGCCGTTGAGGAACTTGTTCAGGTAGGTCGCGGTGTTATTCCAGTAGGTCCGCATCATGCTCGGCCACGGCGGGCGGACCGCGATCATCCCGAGCTTCCCCGGCTCGCGGATCGGCTCGCCGCTGGCCGGATCCACGATCGCGGCCGTGAGCGCCGGGAACGGCCGCCCCATGCTTCCCGGCTTCACTGGCATCCCAGGCAGGTTGGTGACCACGATGGCGCCGGTCTCGGTCTGCCAGAACGTGTCGTGGAAATCCAGCCCGAAGGCCTCGCGTCCCCAGAGTACGCCCTCGGGGTTGAGCGGCTCGCCGACGCTGCACATGTGGCGCAGGCTGCTGTGGTCGTGGCGCCTCACAGGCTCGAGCCCGTCCTTCATCAGCATGCGGATGGCCGTGGGGGCCGTGTACCAGACCGTCACGCGGTGGCGCGCGATGGTGGTGTACCAGCGATCGCTGGAGAAGCCGGTATCCAGCACCACCTGGGTCACGCCCATCGCCCAGGGGCCGATGATTCCGTAGCTGGTTCCGGTGACCCAGCCGGGGTCGGCGGTGCACCAGTAGATGTCGTCGTCCTTGAGATCGAGCACGACCTTCGTGGTCAGATACTGGGCGAATACGCTCCCGTGGACGTGCAGGGCGCCCTTGGGCTTGCCGGTGGTGCCGCTGGTGTAGTGCAGCACGCTGGGACTCTCCACGTAGGTCTTCGCGACGGGGAACTCCTCGATCTTGTGCTTCATCATCTCGTAGGCCACCTCGCCATCGCGCAGCGGCTTGCTGCTGGGCTGGTGGTCGATCACGATGACCGTCTTGAGCGAGGGCAGCTTGTCGCGCACCTTGCGGATCTTGCCCAGGTGTTTGTGCTGGGTGATCACAGCGGTCGCGCTGCTGTCGCCGGCGCGCTGGAGGAATGCGTCCTCCCCGAACGCCGAGAAGAGCGGTTGCGCTACGGCTCCCGTCTTCAGGACGCCAATGAAACCGATGTAGAGCTCCGGGCATCGCTCCAGGAACACGCAGACGCGGTCCAAGGGCTTGACTCCGTTCTGGGAGAGGAACGCCGCCCAGCCATTGGTAAGCAGCTTGAGGTCCCAGAACGTGAAGCGCCGGACCTCTCCGGCGTGGTCCTCGTGGATCAGGGCCAACTTCTCGCCCTTACCGCGCTCGACGTTGCGGTCCACGCAGATGTGGCCGAGGTTGATCGGGCTGCCGTCGGTGTAGCCCAGCTCCCTGCGCGCGACGTCCCATGTGATCTCGCGGCGCAGTCGCTCGTAATCGAATTCGTTGCCCAAGGCTCGCCTCCCTGAAGATCGCACCCCCGCCACCCCGGCCCAGCCGCCGTCGTCCCGCCGTCGGCCCACCCTGAGCCCGCCGTCGGCCCACCCACAGCCCGCAGTCGGCCCACCCTCAGCCCGCAGTCGGCGTGCCGTCAGCCCGGCGTCGGCGTGCCGTCAGCCCAGCGTCGGGGTGGACACACCCAGGTCAGCTGCCGCGGTGGAGACCTGTGCTTCTCGGCGTGTTTCCCGTCCCGAGAGAACCACCATCGCGGCGGCATGCCGCGCCGAGATGGTTAGGCTCAGTCGGATCTCCGCAACCCCCATGTCCGCGGCCAGCCGCGCCGCCTCGCCCGAAACCGCCAGCGTCGCCCGACCGCGCGCTTCCAGACGCACCTCGAGGTCGAGCCAGGAGAGCCGCCCGGAACGGCCGGTGCCGAGCGCCTTGAACAGCGCCTCCTTGGCAGCGAACCGGGCGGAGAGCGCGGCATGCGGGCGGCGGTCCCGCCAGCAGGACTCGAGTTCCGAGGGCAGCAGGATCTCCTGCAGAAACCCGGAACCGTGTCGGGAGCACTCCCGCTCGAAACGAGCCACTTCAACGAGATCCACGCCAAGGCCGAGGATGGCCATCGAACCTACCGCCTCACCGGCCGAAAAGCCCACGGAAGGCCCGGAGGAGTTCGAAGGGCTCAGGGAGTGCGGAAAGCCCAGAGAGCCGCGTTGTTCGGGCGACGTGAAAAGTACTACACGTCCGACAGCGAGCAAAGGGTGCGCGCCGGCAGCACATCACGAGCAGTACATCACAAACGCAGACGGGGCGGCCGGCGCCAGTCCGACTTCGTCGGGACGGCAGCCGTGGCTTCCTTCTCAGGGCGTTCAGTGGACCGCTCGGGAGTGCCACACCAAGATGGGGCCCACATCTGTGAGGTTGTGGACTCCATCGGGGCAGATGCGCCCGATGAAGGTCCGCAGGAGCGTCGGGCGGCGTGACCTTCATCGAGTCGGCCTTCGCACAGCCGATTGCTCAGAGCATTGAGTAGTTTTGCTCAATCACATTGACGCCGGCAGAGTGTTTCGGGACAAATCCGATCCCCTCCGGGCACTCGCGGTCCGCACGCAGGCTTGCGGGGTTCGCCGAAGCTGCTCCTCGCGTTCGGCCGCTGTTTTCCGAGCTGACACGGGGCGCTGGTCCGGCGCGGGCCGACAATTCGCGTGACCTGGCTCGAAGAGCCTTCCGAGAGCTTGCCAAGAGCCCTCCCAGAGCCTTCCGAGAGGCCTTCCGAGACCCTCCCGAGACCCCTCTTGTGCCCGAGTCGCAGCGCAGCGATGCTGCAGGGAGCAGGATTTCCCAACGCCGCACGGGCGGCCCGCGGCTGCCTGCATCGCAGCTGCACGGGCTCGCGCCGCGGGAGGACGCAGCAGGAGGAGAACAAGATGGCCATCCGTCTGACGAGCGCGGCCTTCATGCCCAGCGGACCGATCCCGCAGAAGCACACCGGTGAAGGTCCCGACAAGTCGCCGCAGCTTGCGTGGAGCGGCGTCCCCGATGGCACCAAGGAGCTGCTCTTGATCTGTGACGACCCCGACGCCCCGCGGCCCAAGCCCTGGGTACACTGGGTGCTCTGCGGCATCCCAGCCACGTGCGCGGCGCTGGAAGAGGGGCAGAAGGGGATCGGGACGGAAGGCCGCACCGACTCTGGCAAGAACGGCTACGGCGGGCCCATGCCACCGCGCGGCCACGGCGTGCACCACTACCACTTCAAGATCTACGCGCTGGACACTCCTTTGGGGCTGCGCGCAGGCACGACGAAGGACGAGGCGCTGGCGGCCATGAAGGGCCACGTGCTGGCGGATGGGGAGCTGGTGGGGACGTACGAGCGAAAGTAGGGGAGCGGCCGCCGCTCGCCCCGTGGCCGATCCGCCGCGTGCTCATCCCGACCTGGACCGTTCCGTCGGGACCTACGCCACGAGGATCTCGGGGTCGGCCTGGCGACCCGCTGCAGAGTCCAGTGCGAGCGCGGTCCGCTGCCCGACGTCCTCGTCACCGCGCAGACCGCGGCTACGCATCCCCAGCCGGACCAGATCGGTCGGCTCCACGCGCAGCGCCGGGTCGATCGCAGCTCGCAGCACCTCCTCCGGCCGCACCTGCGCCTCGGCGTCCAGCCGCAGCCACAGGTGGAGCGCAACGGGGGGCAAAGCCCCCGCCACCGCCGGCGCCAACTGCGCCAGTCGTGCGCGATCGTCGTCGCCCGCGAGCCGGAGCTCCTCGACCACAGTCTTGAGGTCGACCGACTTGACGCGTTGCTTGCGCTCGATCTCGATCGGTACGCTTGCGGCCGCCGCAAACGCCGCCAAATGCTCGCGCAGCCACGCCAGATCGCTCTCGCCGTAGCGAGGCAGCTTCACGATGTAACCGGCGTGCGAGGTCGTCTTCCCGAGCCCGGGATCGCCCCTCTGGACGATGCGGCAGGCCGTGAACTCGATCCCCGCCTCGCTCACCGCATTCAGGCGGCGCAGGATGTCATCGGGCCGCAGCGCGGCCGCCAGGACCTCCGCGCGCGTGGCCGCCAGGACCTCCGCAGGCGCGGCCGCCAGGGCCTCCGCACGCACGGCTGGCACCTCCGCCTCCGGGGCTGTCCCCGAGGCCGCCGACGCCACCGCCCGCAGGGCGGTCAGCTTCACCTCGACCAGCTCGCCTAGGCTTTCCACGCCCAGCGGCAGCGCCGGGCCGAAGACGATCGCCGGCTTGGGATGGAAGCCCTCGGTGTAGTACACGGGGAGTCCGGCCCGCCGTAGCACGCGCGGAAGCTGGCGCACCAGGTCCAGGTGCCCGGTCAACGCAGCCACGCCGAGCTTGGTGAACTGCAGCTGTACGCGCACGGGCTCACCCTGCTGGAAGTCGTGGGGCGCCGAGCCGTTCTCCACGCGCGCCTGGATGCGTTCGCGTTCCGTGCGCGCCTCATCGCTGTTGAGTGACGTCTGCGTCACCGCACCGAGCTTGGTCAGGAACTCCGCGCGCTCGGCGCGCATCTGCGAGAGATCGCACGCGACGCCACAGTTGTAGCAGACGTACTTGCGCCGGTCGGCCTCGTGCTCCTGCAGGTTCGTATGGTGCACCTGCGCGCCGACGGGCTTGCCGCAGGGCGGCGCCAGGCGGTCCTTCATGGCCATCCGGTAATCGCGCAGCAGGAACCGGGGCTCCAGCTGCATGTCCAGGTGGTCCCAGGGCAGCCGCGCGTCGGTCGGGATGGTCCCCAGATAGAGCTGGGGGTCGAGTCCGCTCGCAGCGATGGCCTGCACCCACGCGCCCCAGTTGAGGCGCTCGTCCCAGCCGTCGAAACGCGCGCCGTTGCGCCACGCCCGCTCCACGACATCGGCGACGCGGCGGTC
The DNA here is from genome assembly GCA_041484665.1 of Candidatus Krumholzibacteriia bacterium. Lineage (GTDB taxonomy): Bacteria > Krumholzibacteriota > Krumholzibacteriia > JAJRXK01 > JAJRXK01 > JBGPIA01. The sequence goes on along the minus strand of JBGPIA010000006.1, from coordinate 83,297 downwards.
GCCGCGGCCGATGACGCACTCCAGGAAGCTCGTGCGCGCGTCGTGACGGCGGAACTCCAGCCGATAGCGCCGGGCCGCATCCAGCAGGACGTCCTGCTTGCGCTCGATCTCCTGCAAAGTGTCCATCGCCACCCACTGGAACGGTGTATGCGGCTTGGGCACGTGTGAGCTGACCGACACCGTGATGTCAGCGCGCCGGCCGTGGTAACTGCGGCCGATCTCCTTCATGCGGTGGCCGAGCTCCATGATCCCCTGCACGTCCTCATCGGTCTCGGTCGGCAGGCCGATCATGAAGTACATCTTCATGCGATCCCAGCCGCGGGCGAACACGCGGTGGGCGGTGCGGGTGAGGTCCTCCTCGGTGATGTTCTTGTTGATCACGTCGCGCATGCGCTGCGTCCCCGCCTCGGGCGCGAACGTTAGACCGGTGGCGCGCACGCTGGCGATCTCATCCAGCGTGTCCTCGTCGACCCCGTAGGCCCGCAAGGACGCAATCCCCAGCGAGACCTTCTGCGGCCGCAGCTTCTCCATCACTTTCTTGATGAGCGGGCTGATGCACGAGTAATCGGCCGTGGACAGCGTGGTGAGGCTCGCCTCGTCGTAACCGCCCTTCTCGATGGCGCTGACCAACGTGCTCACGATCTGCTCGGGGTCGCGCTCGCGGACTGGCCGATAGATCATCCCCGCCTGGCAGAAGCGGCAGCCCTCGGTGCAGCCCCGGGCGATCTCGACGCTCATGCGGTCGAAGATGGCTTCGGCGGCGGCCACCGGGCTATCGTCGGGGAACGGGAAGCGATTGATGTCTTGCAGGATCACCCGCTGCGGGCGCTCCGGAACGCCCGCGGCCATCAGCTCGGACGCCGGGCCGGTGACGACCTCGAACCCCGAGCGCGGGTCGATGGCGGTCGCGTAGAGCGCTGGGCAGTACAGCCCGCCGAGCTTGGCCAGCTCGATGAGCGTGTCGCGGCGCGCGAGGCGCGCGTCACGGCAATCCGCGAGCTTGCGCAACAGCTCCGGCAGCTTTTCTTCGGCGTCGCCGATGAGGAACACGTCGATGAACGGCGCCATGGCCTCGGGCTGCGTGGCCACCGGGCCGCCCGCCAGGATCAGCGGGTGGGCCTGCGTGCGGTCGGCGGCGCGCAGCGGAATTCCGCACAGGTCCAGGATGTTGAGCACGTTGGTGAACGTGAGCTCGTACTGCAGCGAGAAGCCCACAGCGTCGAACTCCGCGAGCGAGCGGTGGGTCTCGCAGCTCAGGATGGGCAGGCCGTGCGCGCGTAGCTGCTCCTCCATGTCGGGCCACGGCGCAAACGCCCGCTCGCAGAGCATGTCGGACTGCCGGTTGATGAGCGAGTAGAGGATCTTCGTCCCCATGTGGCTCATCCCCAGGTCGTAGAGGTCGGGGAACGCCAGGGCGAGCTGCACGCGCACGCTGGCCGGGTCCTTGACCACCTGGTTGTACTCGCCCCCCACGTAGCGCGCGGGCTTTTCCACCTTGTGGAGGAAGCTCGCGTAGGGGTGATCGTTGTGGCTGGACATGCGCGGGGCTCCTGTCGGCAGCGACACGGTCGGGGTCGAGGGCTGTGGGGGCACTGCGGGATCGCAGCGGCTCCAGGGGCGCCCAGGTCCGCTGCGGGTCGGCGGCGGGCGGAAGGCAACGGGCTCAGGAGCCCGCAGGCCGCCAGCCGGCCGCCCCAAAGGCTACACCATCCGGATGCCGGCCGCGAGCCGGCTCGGCCCTAGCCACGGTCCGGCCTGCCCGCCCGGGCCGCCCGCCAGCCACGGTCTGGCTTTCCCGCCCGGCATTCCTCCCCGACCTTCCCGCCCCGCCCACCCCTCGCCGGCCTCGCCTACGCCCGCGCCGCCCAGCGCCTCACCCGCGCTCACGCCCGCGCCGCTCACCACTCGCCCGCCCGCGCGCAGACCGCACCCCGGCCGCGCGAGTGAGCTGGGTCCGTGGCCGCCTCCCGGCCACGATGCTACCTTGCGCAACCGCCGGCGACGCGGTTGCGCTCTCCCTGATCCGTGTCGTGCCCCTGCGGCGATGATCCCCCTCATCTTGATGGAGCGACCATGAGCGACGAGCCACGGATCGTGCAGAAGGCCCCGTACGTCCTGGAACTCCAACCCGGCGCCTACGCCTGGTGCCGGTGCGGGCGGTCGTCGAGCCAGCCGTTCTGCGACGGGACGCATGGCAAGCTCTGACAACCAGGAGTATCCGTCGTGGCCGCGCTCCGCGCTCTGCGACGCGCTTTTCACGCTTTTCGGGAGGGAAGCCATGCACGTGCGCCAGTTGTATGCCCTGTCGGCCAGCTTGAGCCTTCTGGTATCGCTTGCGGCGGTGCCGCCGGCCGTGGCGCAGCACGACCACGGCGGCGCGACGGCGGTCACCGAGCCCGGCGCGCCGCCCTCGGCTCCGTCCGGCACCGCGGCCACTGCCGCGCCCGCGCCGCTCCTGGATGGCACCGGGACCTGGCATCACGCCATCACGACCAAGTCTGCGCTCGCGCAGAAGTACTTCGATCAGGCTCTGCGCATGGTGTTCGCCTTCAACCATGAGGAGGGGCGACGCTCCTTCGAGGAGGCCGCGCGGCAGGACCCCGACTGCGCCATCGCCTGGTGGGGGGTAGCGCTCACCCTGGGGCCCAACATCAACCTCCCGATGGATGACGCGGCCGGCCGCGCGGCGTACGAGGCCGTGCAGAAGGCCGTCGCGCTGAAGGCCAAGGCCAGCCCCGCCGAGCGGGACTACATCGACGCGCTTTCGATGCGCTACTCCGGTGACTCTGCCGCCGACCGCAAGGCGCTCGACCGCGCCTATGCCGACGCCATGCGCGGGCTCGCCAAGCGCTACCCGGACGATCTCGACGCGGCGACGCTCTTCGCCGAGTCGATGATGGACCTGCGTCCGTGGAGCCTCTGGACCCACGACGGCCAGCCCCAGCCTGGCACGACGGAGATCGTCGAGACGCTGGAGCGGGTGCTCGCCAAGAACCCCAATCATCCTGGCGCGAATCACTATTACATCCACGCCGTGGAGGCCTCACTGCATCCGGAGAAGGCCCTGGCGGCTGCCGACCGGGTGGCCAAGACCATGCCCAACGCCGGTCACATCGTGCACATGCCCTCGCACATCTACGCACGCCTGGGCCGCTATCACGACGCCTCCGAACAGAATGCCAAGGCCATCGCGGTCGACGAGGCGTACATCCAGCAGTACGACGTCAAGGGCATCTACCCGATGATGTACTACACGCACAACATCCAGTTCCGCTGGTCGGCGCTCTGCATGGAGGGTCGCAGCGCCGAGGCGCTGCAGATCGCCGATAAGCTCGGACAGCTCGTCCCGCCGGAGGCGGGCTTGCAGATGCAGATGGCGGAGTTCCTGCTCCCCACGCGCTGGTACACGCTGGCGCGCTTCGGCCACTGGGACGAGCTGCTCGCGCAGCGCGCCCCCGATATGCGCCTGCGCCTCACCAAGGGCATGTGGCACTACACGCACGGGCTCGCGCTGGCGGCGAAGGCCCGCTTTGGCGAGGCCCAGGTCGACCAGGACAGCGTATCCATCATCGCCGCGACCATCTCGCCCGATGCGGTCGCGGGCATCCAGCCGGCCAGGCCGGTGCTGAAGGTCGCCGCGATGGCGCTGGCGGGCGAGATCGCCGCGCGGCAGGGCAATACCGACGACGCCGTCACCCGCCTGCGCGAGGCCGTCGCTGCCCAGGACGCGCTGAGCTACGACGAACCGCCGCCATTCTACTATCCGGTGCGCCAGTCGCTGGGGGCGGTGCTGCTGACCGCCGGCCGCGTGGGCGACGCCGAGACGGTCTACCGCGACGATCTTGCCCGCAACCCGCACAACGGCTGGTCGCTCTACGGACTGCAGCAATGCCTGCACGCGCGCAACGCCGCTGCGGAGGCCGCAGCCGTCCAGAAGCAATTCAAGCAAGCCTGGGCGCGCGCCGACGTGAAGCTGACGGCGTCGAGCTTCTAACCAACCTCGACTCCTGTCTACGTCACGCTCAGGATGGTCGTCGCCCTCCGCGGGGTCGCAGAACAGCGGGTCCGCAGTCACCTCACCGGCAGCGGCGATGGGAACGCCGCTCGCGGACCAGGATGGGAGGAGTTTCGCCGTACGAATGCTACGCAGGCGGACGGCGAGCAAGAAGCAACACGGCCGTGCTCAAGGTCGGTATGGAAGTGCGATCTGGCCGGAAGAGCGTGGCACGGAGCGCGCTCTGGAGTGGCCCCCATCGGAGCACGTCCATCGGGGCGGTAATGTAGGTGCTGCCGAGCATGTCGAAGCCGGTGGATCGCAGCAGCCGGACGATCTCGCGGCGGCGATAGATGCGGGCGCGCGCATAGCGGTCGTGGATCCGCTTGGGAAGCCAACTGAAGAAGGGGACCCGATTCCAAGGCAGGAGGGGGAGCTTCGCGCCGTGGGTCTCGAAGATCCACCAGCGGTTGGGAACCGAGAGGGCGAGCACGCCGCCGGGCCGCAACACCCTCAGCAGCTCGCGCAGAGCGGCCGATTCGCTGTCCACGTGCTCGAGCACCTCGAAGGAGATCGCGTAATCGACCGCGGCATCCCGGATTGGCAGGCGGAACCCATCGTAGAGCAGGGCTGTCACCCCTGCGGCCCAGCCCCTGCGGCCCGCCTCGGCGCGCAGAGCTTGGAGGTGCGTGGCGTCGACGTCTACGCCGACGGTCGACCGGAAGTGCGGGGCGAAGTAGAATGTCTGCGCCCCGTTGCCGCACCCGAAGTCGAGCAGGACGTTGCCCCGCGGGGGCAGCAGGCGCGTGACCAGGCGATGGCGCCGCCGCAGAATGAAGTCGCCGTAGTCGGCGGGCTTGCCGCTGGCCAGATGCTCGGGAGCGCGGGCGGAGACGGTCATAGCGCAGGCCAAGGCAAGAGGCGAACTTGCGGCAGAAGATCGGGGCAACCGAACGGCGGCGGCAAGCGGTTTCGGCGCCGCAGCGCCGGAGGTGTCTGGCGCTACGCTTGCGAGTGACGCGTCAGGGGACCACAGGCCGCGCCCCGATCCGCTCGGCGGTCTGCATCACGGTGCGGGCGGTGTCGGCCCCCTGGACCAGCAGATGTTGCAGCAGGTCGTAGCGGCGCAGCACGTCGCGCACGTAGCCCACCGTCTCGCTGCCGCGCACGTAGCCGTAGCGCACCAGCGCGTGGTGTTCGGGATTGCACAAGAGCATGAGGCTGTCCCGTACCGAATCGTCCCAGTGGTTCGGATCGGCGCCGCGCATGATCGAGAGCATCCGCGCATCGTCGAGGTGCCCGCGGCCGGCATTGTACGCCGCCAGGGCGAAGGCCATGCGGTCGGAAGGCTCGAGATAGGCGTAGGAGTCGTACAGCTCGCGGAAGTAGTGCACGCCCGCCTCGACATTGACCTGCGGGATGCGCAGGCTGTCGGCGCTCACACCGGCCGTGGCTGGCACGACCTGCATGAGGCCCACTGCGCCGGCCCATGACTCCCGGGCCGGATCGAAGCGGCTCTCCTGGAAGATCATGCTGGCGATCAGGCGCCAATCCAGCTGGTAATGCTGCGCCACGTCCTGCACGATCTCGTCGTACGGGGAGAAGCGCCCGGTATACGCCACGCGGAAGGGGCTCTCGTCGCGGGCGCGGATCTGCCGTTCGTCGGTAAAATACTTCCGGTGCAAGACGTTGTAGAGCTCCGAGCGCGCGACGTCGCCGCCGTCCTTGACGCGGTACTGGCGGGCCAGGAACGCGTTGGTGGTGGCCAGCAGCGCCGGACAGTTCTTGCGCACCGCCCACGAGACCGGCTGGACCGGCGTGAGCGGGAACGCGATCACGAGCTCGGGCCGGTAGGTCAGCGCGGCCTCGGCGATGTCGCGGTTGGCGACCGTTGCCGGGTAGGTGCCATCGGCTACCATCTCGAGGATCTCCTCGGTGGACACGCGCGGCGAGAGCAGCACCATCCCGACGTTGGTTCCCTCCTCGCGCAGCCCGATCAGCGTGCGCTCGTAGGTCGACCAGCGGCGGATCGCCACCATCACGTCCTGGAGGTCCTTGGGCTTCTCGTAGTGCTCCGCGTCGTCGCGCCGCACCACCAGCACTTGCTGCACTTCGTTGTACGGTTGCGTGAGCGCGGCGGCGGACTCGTTGTCGGGGTGCGCGGAGATGGGTGAGGCGACCACGTCGGCCCGGCCCTCGTTAAGCATGGTGAGCAGGCTGCTGGAGCTGTCGGGGAGCACCACCTCCAGCTTCACGCTCAGGTCCTTGCACATCTGCAGCGCGAGCTCGTACTCGAAGCCGTACTCCTGCCCGCCGAGGATCAGATAGCTGCTGTCGTTGTTGCGCAGCGCCACGCGCAGTACGCCGCTCTTGCGCACGTCATCGAGATCGCGCACGACCTGGGGCGCGCGCACGGCAATGGCGGTCCCGGCCTCTTCTTCGAGGAGGAGGACCGGGCGCGCGGACAGCGGCGTCAGCCGCACCAGGGTGAATACCCCGGCGGCTGCGATGAGGCTGGCCAGCCCCGTCCTGACGATGAGGTCGTGTCTGTTCATCGATTCGAACAAATAGCGAAGCAGGAAGCAAGGTCGACCGCGCGGACCACTCAGGATGCGGCTATGGCGTGCACGGTCTGGGGCATGGATGCTTTCTGCTCACAGGGTCCAGGTCCTGCCCGAGGGCAGGAAGCCCGCGCCAGGCGCTCTGGCCTGGGCGAGGGCTGCGTCCCCCCTGTCGGGTTCGAGTGTAACCCGCCGCGCGCGGCCTTGCCAAGCGAAAGAGCGGTGGTCTGCAGGGACAATGCGCGGCACGAGCTACGATCGGGAGCGGACAGGTCGCATGGGAGACGACAAGCAACGATCTGGAAGCGCGTGGCGCAAGAGCACGCTGGATCATGGACGCTGTTGCGGTCCACTGCGCGCCGCCGATCACGTGCTAGCGCGCAGCGGACCCGCGCAACGCCGTAACGAGTCGCTCCAGCGCCGCACGCGATCGGTCATCGCTCCCGGCGAAGGCGACGGTCGAGGGGCCGCTTGGCGAGGGCGCGCCCGACGGCCCTTCCCAGACGCGCACCAGTCCCTCCGTCACCGACGGTGGGCCCAAGAGACAAGGTGGCTTCCCATTCGCCATGTTGCGATCCACGAGCTCGCCGACCGCCTCGCGCATGGCGGCCGCCGCACGGACAGTGTCGACCGGCCAGCGCGCGCGCAACACCAGCGCGCCGGTGCCCGCCGCAAGCTGCGCGACCGCGTCGAACCGCGCCGACGGCTGGGGACCGTGCGGATCGTCCGTCAGGATCACCAGCGGCCAAGGAGGTTTGGGCGCCACAGCGGAGGGCGGATAGATCAGCAGCGCCGCACGGGGCCCCGCCGGCGGCGGGAGCTCGATGGCTTCCACGCTAGCCAGGCCCTTACGCAGCAGCTCCACGTGGAAGCTCGTCACCCGCTGCCCGTCGCCGGCCGGCAGGTCCAACAGCAGGATCTCGTCGGGCGTGCGCGGCGTGGAGCGCACGTACGCCAACCGCTTTCCATCGGGGGCCACCGCCACCGCGCCGGGCCGCTGCAGGTCGCCGGCCTGCTCCAGGGAGCTCGTCAGCCAACGGACCGCGAGCGTATCCGCAACCCGCAGCTGCGCCAGGTGCACGCGCATCCCCTCGCGCGCCGGCAGCACGAGCGCTTTGCCATCCGGCAACCATACCGGCGGGCCGAAGACGTCCGTCAGGGGAAGCGAGACGAGGCGCGAGGCTCCGCTGGCGACGTCCCACATGCGGAGCTCGCAGGCGCCGCACGGCGGGCTGTTGGAAGCCGGGTCGCCGGAATGCGAGTCGCCGGTGGTTGGACTAGCGGAGGACGAAGTGCCGTCCGACGAACCGCCGTCCAGCGCGACGCGTGCGGCGATCTGCGTGCCATCGGGCGACCACACGGGCGACTCTTGGAAGAGTGACCCAGCCCCTGCAGCGTCCATCCATCGAACAGCAGGAGGATTGGCCGAGAGGTCGAGCAGCTGGATCCCGACACGCAGCGGCGAACGCTGCTCGGTGTCGGGCTGCGGGCCACGAGCGACCAGCGCGAGCACCTTCCCGTGCGGCGCCCAGGCAAGGCCGACCGCTGGCGCGGCCTCCTTCACTGGCGCCACCGACTGGCCTCCCGGTGCCAGCAGCACGACGCGGCCGAACGCAGCCCCGGCCCGCCCCGGTCGTGCAGCCGGCCCCGGGGGTGCCGTCGGCGTGGGGCGCTGGACTGCGATCGCCGCCAGCGCCGAACCATCCGCAGCCCATACCGGCGATGTGAGCAGTCCCCCCTCGACCTTGGCCAGCGGGTGCAGAGCGCCGTCGTGGCTGTCCCACAGCCAACCCTGCTCGGATCCATCCCCGCCACGCCGGCTGGCGAACGCGAGGTGGGTTCCGCTGCTGTTCCAACTCCCGCCGCGATCGGGTTGCGCGTCGTTGGTCAGTCGCCGCAGACCTTGTCCCGGCCGCAGCAACCACAGGTCGCTGCCCGTCCGGATCGCGTCGCCTAAATCGGGCGTCGATGTGAGCACGAGCTGCTGGCCGTCGGGCGACCACGCCAGATCCGCGAGGCGCACGACCCGCTGCAGATCGTCGAGCGTGATCGGCAGTGAGGGTTGCGATGCCGCCATGGGTTGCGACGGCGGTGCGGACCGCACTGGCGGCGCGGACTGAGCTAGCGCCGCCGGCTGCGATACGGACGCGGACTGCGCTGGTGCCGCAGGTTGCGATGGCGGCGCGGACTGCGCTGCGGCCATGAGCGGCAGGATTACGTTTAACGCGGCCAGTACCGCCCTCACGACAATGGGCGGGGCCGGCACCGCCGGCACTGCCGCCACTGCCCCCATTGCCGCCACTACTCTCACGGTCCGCACGGTCACGAGCACGAGGGCGCGCGCGCCCGCCGCGGCGGCTGCGGGATCGTTGCGGGTCACTTGGTGGCCTCGATCAGATAGCCAGCCAGCTCGTGCAGCGGCTGCGCAGCGATGGGATAGCCGGGCATGGAGCTCGGTGCGAAGTGCTGTGCCAGGTCCTGCAGGCGGGCATCCCGCGCGACGAAGGAATCGGGCGCCGCTAAAAACGCCGCCAACCCCGCAGCATCCCAATGCCGGGCCAGGTCATGCAGCGGGGGACCCTTCACGGTCCCCGAGAGGGCCGGGCCGTGGCAGAGCGCGCACTTCATCATCTCGTAGTGGCCGCGGCCGGGGCGGGGCTGGGCGGCTGGCAGAGGCGTGGGCGCGGAGCGCGAGCAGGCAGCAAACCAACACGCAGCGAGCGAGCACGCAGCAAACCCGCACGCAGCGAGCACGAGACCGTAGGCGCCCACGAGAAATGGGCGCCTCGCGGCGCCCCGGCCGCAGCCGAAGGCATGCGCCGTCACGGGACGTCGCGGGTCGCCAGCCATCCCTGGGAACACGTCGCCGATCATAGCACCACGCTGGTGTCCCGTCCCGTGGGCTTGCCGGACGGCGGGGGCGCGCCTACGCTCCAGGCATGGGCCCGTCCACCGTTCCCTCCGCCCAGCGTTCGTCCGCCGTCCCGACCGTACGGAGCACGGGGCGCTGGCTCGCGGGCCTCACGCTGTGCCTGCTCGTCGTCAGCCTCCTCCACTACCTCACGCCGCTCGACCTGCGTTTCTACAAGTTCCACGACATCTGGGATCGCCTCTATTACGTCCCGATCGTGATGGGCGCATTCGCTTTCGGACTACGGGGCGCCGTCGGCACAGGGCTGGCCGCGACGCTGCTCTACCTGCCCCACGTCCTGTTCCAGTGGGGGCACACCGCGCACGGCGCGCGCCCCAACCAGTATCTCGAGATGGTGATGTTCAACGTGATCGGGGTGGTCACCGGCGTGCTGGCCGAGGGGCAGCGCCGGCGGCGCGAGGAGACCCGCCGCGCCTACGAGCAGCTCGCAGCGAGTTTCGAGCGCACCAAGGAGGCCGAGCGCCTCGCCGCGATGGGACAGCTCTCTGCCGCCCTTGCCCACGAGATCCGCAATCCGCTGGCGAGCCTGCAGGGCAGCCTCCCCATCCTGCTGGAGGCCGTCCCGCCCGACGATGCACGCCGCGAATTCGCGGTCATCGCGCGCCGCGAGATCCAGCGCCTGGAGGAGCTCACCACGCAGATCCTCGAGTACGCCCGCCCCTCGCCGCCGCGCTGGGCGCTCGATTCGCTCAACGATCTGGCGCGCAACGTCGCACGCCTGGTGGAGCAGGAGGCGCGGCGCCGCGGCGTGGCGCTACGCCTTGCGCTCGACGAGCAGCTGCCCCTTGCCTCAATGGACTCCAACCGTATGACCCAGGTGATCCTCAACCTCGCGCTTAACGGAATCCAGGCCAGCGGCGACGGCGGCGAGCTGGCACTCTCCACCTCCCACGACGAGACATCGGTGGTGCTGCGCGTGTGCGACCGCGGACCGGGGCTGTCGCCGGAGGCGCGCGAGCACTTGTTCGAGCCCTTCTTCACCACGAAGACGGGCGGCACGGGGCTGGGGCTGGCGGTCGTGTACCAGTGGGTGCGCCGGCACGGCGGCAGCGTCGAGGTCGAGGACCAAGACGACGACAGCGGGACCTGCTTCGTCGTGCGCCTGCCGCAACGCGCCACGGCGGATGCGTCTGCCGACGCTGCGGCCGACGCCACGGCCAACCCCACGGCTAACGCCACGGCCAACCCCGCGGCCGACGCCACGGCCGATCCCGCTGCCAGTGCGACCACCAGCCCTACGGCAGGCACGGCGGCGGACGGAGGGGCGGCCCATGGCCGAGCGCCCAGCTGAGATCCTCATCGTCGACGACGACGAGAGCCTGCGCCGGGTGACGAGCTACCACCTGGAGAAGGCGGGCTACGCCGTGCGCGCCGCGGCAACGGGCGATGAGGCGCTGGCGCTGCTGGAGGCGGGCGACCTCCCCCCTGCGGCCCGCCCCGACGTCGACCGACCGCCCACGATCGGTCCCGTTCCGGGGCCCGTCTCGGCCGGCGGCCCTCCCGATCTGATCGTGACCGATGTCCGGATGCCCGGCATGAGCGGCCTGCAGCTCCTGCAGCGCGTCAAGGCGCGCTGGCCGCAGCTGGGAGTGGTCGTGATCACAGCCCACGGCAGCGTCGAGGACGCCGTGGAGGCGATGCGGCTGGGCGCCCACGATTACCTGGTCAAGCCGTTCGACCACCAGGCGCTCCTGCTCACCGTGCAGAAGGGGCTGCGCTACAGCCGCCTGCTGCGCGAGAACGAGCGCCTGCGCGAGGTGGCCGCCGCGACCGCGCGTTTCGAGACGCTGATCGGCGCCAGCGAGGCGTTGCGCAGCGTGATCGAGACCGCCGCGCAGGTCGCGCCGCGCCAGACCACGGTGCTGATCCTCGGAGAGAGCGGCACGGGCAAGGAGCTACTCGCGCGCGGGATCCACCTGGCCAGCTCCCGCGCGGATGGGCCGTTCGTCGCCGTGAACGTCGGCGGGCTGCCCGAGGGTCTGATCGACAGCGAGCTCTTCGGCCACGTGAAAGGCGCGTTCACCGGAGCCGTGGGCGACCGCAAGGGCCGCTTCGAGCTGGCCCACGGCGGAACGCTCTTCCTCGACGAGATCGGCGAGCTGCGCTTGGATCTGCAGGTCAAGCTGCTGCGCGCGTTGCAGGAGGGGGAGATCGAGCGCGTGGGCGGCACGTCGGCAGTCGGGGTCGACGTGCGGGTGATCGCTGCCACCAACCGCGATCTGGAGGCGATGGTGGCCGATGGTGAGTTCCGCGTTGACCTCTATTACCGCATCGCGGTGGTGCCGCTGCACCTGCCGCCGCTGCGCGATCGACGCGACGACCTCCCGCTGCTCATCCGGCATTTCCTCGAGGGCTTCGCGCGCGCGGGCAAGGGCCGCGCGCCGCATCGCGTCGTGACGGTCTCCGACGCCGCACAGGAGGCGCTCGCGCGCTACCGCTGGCCGGGCAATGTGCGCGAGCTGCAGAACGTCCTCGAGCGCGCGCTGGTGCTGCACCCGGAGGGACCCATCGAGCTGGCCGACCTCCCCGAGCGCATCCGTCGCCCACAGCCGCAGGCGCCGGGCCTGCTCGGCGAGTTGCCCGAGGAGGGCGTGGACCTCGAGCAGCTGGAGAAGGAGCTGATCCGCCGGGCGCTGGATAAGTGCGGGGGCAACCAGTCGCGCACCGCGCGCTACCTGGGCATCACGCGCAATACGCTGCTCTACCGACTCGAGAAGTACGGCCTGAAATCCGGCAAGGGTGGCCCCGAAGCAGAGCTACCCGCTGCCGCGCGCGAGGCCGGCCCGCAGGAGCAGCCGTGAGCCGCTCGGGCGCGCCGCGCGCGTTCGATGCGGCGCGCGCACCGAGCGCCGGGCGTGCAGCCTGCACCCTGCTGATGGTCGCGGCCATCGGCGCAGGCTGCGCTTGCGCGCAGCGCAGCGGGGCGATGGCACTGCCGCCGGCGGCCGCAACGTCTGCCAACTCTGGACCCGCCCCGGCAGCGCCCGCAACGCCTGCCAGAGCTGGTGCGGCCCCGTCGGCGGCCGCAACGCCTGCCAACGCTGGTGCGGCGCCGGCGCTCTCTGTGGAACAACGCGCCGCCAACGTCGCCTCGTTCGATCGGGTCTGGACGACGATCCGCGACTCGCACTGGGATCCGACCTTGGGCGGCCTGGATTGGGAGGCGGCGCGCACCGAGCTCCGGCCGCGCATCGAGCAGGCGTCGACCATGGCGCAGGCGCGCGCGCTGCTGGGCGACTTGATCGGGCGATTGAAGCAGTCGCACTTCGCGATCCTGCCGGCGGACGCAGTGGCAGACCTGCAGGTGCCCGGGGTCGAGCCCGACCTGCACGCCCCACCGACCGGTGACGGGACGCCCGGACTGGAGCTGCGCGTGGTCCAGGGACGCGCCCTCGTCACGGCGGTGGTAGCCGGCTCGGGAGCCGAGCGGCTCGGTGTGCGCCCTGGCTGGGAGGTCGTGACCCTGCGCGGAAAGGACGTTGCCGCGTTCATCGAGCGGGTGCGTACCGCGCCGGGTGCCGATCCCGCCACGGAGTTCCTGCTCGTCCGCGCGCTGCAGACGCGTCTGCAGGGGCCGGAAGGCGGGACGGTCCCGGTCACGCTGCGCAACGGTGAGGGCAAGGAGCTGGTCCAGGAGCTTTCGTTGGGCCCGCCACGCGGAGCGCTCGTTGTCTTCGGCAACTTGCCACCCACCTGGGTGTGGGTGGACACGCGGCGTCTGCCGACGCCCGGCGGCCGTCCGGGCACGATCGGTTACATCGCATTCAATGCGTTCCTCGACCCGGCGCGCGTCATGGAGCAATTCGGCAACGCAGTCCGGTCGTTCGCGCCAACCGATGGTGTCATCCTGGATCTGCGCGGCAACCCCGGCGGCATCGGTGCGATGGCCATGGGCATCGCGGGTTGGTTCATCGGCGAGAAGGACCGCTATCTGGGCACGATGATCACGCGCGAGACCAAGCTCCGCTTCGTGGTCCTTCCACGTTCTCCTGTCTACACGGGACCGCTTGCGGTGCTGGTGGACGGACTGTCGGCCTCCACGGCCGAGATCCTCGCGGCGGGTCTGCAGGACCTCGGCCGCGCGCGGGTCTTCGGGCAGCGCACGGCGGGTATGGCACTGCCGTCGTATCTGGTCGAGCTGCCCAACGGCGATGGGCTGCAGTACGCGTTCGCCAGCTATGTCACCGCGAGAGGCACCACGCTGGAGGGACGGGGTGTGATCCCCGACGAGCCGGTGGAGCTCAGCGCGGAGCGCCTGCTGCAGGAGGGCGATCCGATCCTGAGGGCGGCCGAGCGGTGGATCGAGCAGAGCTCTCCCGAGGCGGGCTCGCCGGCTCCCCGGGCAGGTGGCGCGCACTGACGATCGCGTTGCACCCACCGCCGTGTTGCTGCCGCCCGGGGCTGACGTAGACTGTGCGCCACCGGGTCGCAACGAAGGAGCTCGCCCGTGCGCCTGCCCCGCTGGATGCTCGTGCTCGCTGTGTGGGCGTGGACCACCGCGGTCGCCCCGCACGCGGTGCTGGCGGCCACTGGCGCACCGCCGACCCCCGCGCCGGCGCCCGCGTCGACACCCACGCCGGCTCCCGCCCCGGTTCCCGGGCCCGCGCCCCGCGACCTGCCCGACCCTGCGACCATCGTCGACGCGTACGTGACCGCCTCCGGCGGCCGCGCCGCCTACGAGAATGTCTTCAACCGCGTGGCGACAGGCACGATGGAGCTCGTCGGGCTCGGCGTGAAGGGAACCGTCACTGAGTACGCCGAGGCACCCTACCGCAATCGTCTCGTGATGGACGCCGAGGGGATCGGCAAGATCGAGGCTGGCACGGGCGATGGGCTGGCATGGGAGGCGGACTCGATCCAGGGAGCGCGGCTGCTGGAGGGGGAGGAGCGCGCCGCAGCGCTCCGCGAGGCCACCTTCAACCGCGAGCTGCACTGGCGCCAGCTCTACAAGGATGCCGTCACCGCCGGAATCGACAGCCTCGACGGGCGGCCCTGCTACAAGGTCGTTCTGACGCCGCAAGACGGAAGGCCGGAGTCCTGGTGGTTCGACCTGCAGAGCCACCTGCTCGTGAAGTCGTCGACGATCGTCGAGACGATGATGGGGGATGTGCCCGTGGAGACGGCCTACGAGGACTATCGTCCGGTCGACGGCCTGCTCCTGCCGCACGCCAACACGCAGACGCTCCTCGTCCAGAAGATCCGCATCGTGCTGCAGAGCATCCAGCACAATCTGGACCTGCCCGCCGGCTGCTTCGACCCGCCGCCTGAGGTCCGGGCCCTGCTGCAGCCAGCCGCTGCTCCCGGTCCCCCGAAGCAGTAGCGGCTCGACCGGGCCCTGTGCAGCTGCAGGATCTGGCCCCCCGGGCACGCGCTGGTTCGGCTCGGATCGGGGATGCCGCGCGCGCCGGGGGGCCCTCACAACCGCTCGCTTCCCGGAGTGGCTGCCCGCGCCGATGGACTCGCGCCGGAGTCTCGCGCTGACCCACCGGCGCGGGCCCGCGCTCAGATGTTGGGGACGTCGACCTTGGCCGTCTTCTCCACCTGGATCACCAGGTCGGTCGTCCAGGTGAAGGCATCCGGGTCGGAGGCGCTCGGCGCCGGCGTGGACGTCCAGTTCGCCGTATACGTGAAGTCCAGCAGCGCCGTATTGGGCGCCCCCACGTTGTAGCTGTCCAGGAACTGCTGCAATCGCCCGTTGATGAAGTTGAGCCCGGGAGTTCCGAGGGTCAGCGTAGGATCCCCGGCGTTCCCCTTGATCCCCTGCGTGTTGTGGGGCACGTCGAAGGTCAGCAGCAGATTGCCGTTGACGGTCACCGTTCCGGCGCGGCGCGCGTCGTGCCCGGTGCTCTTGAGCACCTCGTAGACCGCACCCACGACCTTGATGCTCTTGTACACGCCGGCCAGATTGTCAGCGTTCAGGGCGTTCAGGACGTCCGTGCCCGCCGAGACGACATCAGTCTTGACGAAGGTCGCCTGCGTGTACCCCTGGCTGTCCCACTGTGCCGGGATCTTGCCCGCCAGCACCATGCTGACGTCCTTCTGCTTCACCAGGCACCCATCTCCCTTGAGCACGATGCTGGCGCAAAGGACCAGCAAGATCGAGAAGCTCTTCCTGCGCATGATGATCTCCTCCTACATCCCGAGGCTCAGGCCGAATGCAAAGGTGGTCTGGTGGGCGAACTCGAACTGGCCGTTGAGGTGCACGACCTTCAGGTGCAGCGCGGCTCCCACGGTCGCGCCGAGACTCGTATCGGTGTCGTACTTGATGTCCTGGCGCGTGCTCGACCCGCCCTGCTGGGCGTCGTAGCGCATCTCGAAACTCTGGGAGTTCAGCGCTACGCCGACGTAGGGCTCCAGCACGCGGAAGCGCCGCCCAGCCTGCACCCCGAACGAGAGCAGCGAGCTGTCGATGAAATCCGTGCCCAGATTGAGCGATTGGTAGAAGACCAGAGCCGCCACATCGATCTTCGGGCTGTGCATGTACTGCGACAAGCTATGGCGCGCCCCGATGCCGAACAGCGACAGGTCGCCGATATCGCTGTTCTTGCCGAGCTGCACGGTCAGGTACCGCACCATGAGCTCGGTGCCCTTCACGCCCCCGATCACCACCTGCGGGGCCGCCAGAGCGAGCCGACTGAGGTCGAGGCCGCCGGGGAACGTGAACACCGCGCCGGTGCCCGGATCGGTGACGCTGGTCGACTGGGTCGATCCGACCACCGTCGGTGCCTGCGCCGTCTGGTCCGACGGGAAGTAGCTCTCGGTATGGGCATTGAAGGTGCGGTCGCTGCTGCCGAAGGACATCAGCATGGCGTTCGCCTCCAGGCGCACCCGGAAGTGGCCGCTCTCGACCCGGGCCGTATTGTAGAGCCCTGCGGCCAGCCCGGAGCCCAGGGCCTCCTTGAGTGGCTGCAGATAGCCACGGCCATTCGCGGCGCCGTAGACCGACAGGCTGCCCTCGACCTGGGCGAACGCTGTGGCCGTCCACAGCAAGGTGACCATCCCCAGCGCGAGCGTCATTCCCAGCGCCGGGAGCGCTGGGCAGGTGATTCTCCGTCGTCTCATGGCATCCCCCTCGTTCGAGCCGTCGCACGTCGTGGAGCAAGGTGCTCGTATGACGGGTTCGTCGCGCGGGGGACGGAAAGGTTCCCGCGCGTCCGCCGAATTCGCGGGCGGTGGCCGGAGAGTCGGGCGGGGGAATGCAGAGCGGGGAAGCAGTTGCCGATCGGCTAGATCGGCAGCCACCAGGTGATCTTGGCCAGGAAGGTGTTCGCGGGCTCGTTGGCGAACAGCTCGCCGGGCTGCAGGTCGTTGTGGAAGTCCTGGGGGTGGGCCGCGAAGTCGCTGCGCGCCTGACTGGTGCCGCGGCTGTGGGTCCAGACCAGGAACAGCGCGCTCCCCGGCCGGTACTCCCACCTGTAGACCACGTTGCTATTCACCGAGACCTGGGTGAAGTCGTAGTTTGCGACCTCGAAGCCAGCGGCGCGGTAGGGGCGCAGGTCGTAGGAGTCGGGCGTGGCCAGCTCGCGCGCGTCGCCATAGCTCCCCACCGCCAGGAACGGCTGGAGGTAGACCTCCAGCGACTGGTCGCGTGTGAACAGCAGGTTCGTGCGCAGCCTCAGATCCAGCACCTTCGAGTCCAGTTCTGCGAACACGTAGCTCGTGCCCCCGATCCCGAGTGCGGAGTTCTCGAAGTTGGCCACCCACTGCGCGTCGGAATGGGTGTGACTGAAGCCCAGGCGCAGCTCGTGGCTGAGGGCATGGGTCTGGGTCCAGCGGCAGCGCACGTTGTAGCTGCCCTCGCGCAGGCCCTGGACACTCCAGTTCCAGTTCAGCTCCGTGTTGAACGATAGTCGCTTGCGCCAGTCGGTCTGGGTCCCCACCCAGAACCCATAGCGCCGCGGCACCGTGAACAGGGGGCCGCCACGTGTCTCGTAGCGGGAGGTGGACTCGAAGTCCATCCAGACCCCGAACCAGTTCTCCCAGTAGTTGCGCCGCTGCCACCAGCTGTTGACGTTGAATCCGGCGCCTTGCAGGTGACCGCGCCGGTACGACCACAGCGGACGGCTCGCGTCGGCGGGGTCGGGAGCGCTGCGCGATCCGTAGAACCAGCTGCGGTACAGATTGACGTTGGCTTCCCCGCGCAGGAAGGGGCCGTCCTTGCCGTCGCCGTTGTACAGGAAGTGCACGAAGTCGTTGGTAGTGATCTCATCGGGCGCGAACAGCAGGCCCGCGTCGTTGGGATCGAGCTGGGCGCCCTCCCAGCGTCCGTTGAGCCCCGCTCGGAGGTTGCCGGCGTTTTTGAGCACGTTCAGAGCGCCGCCCGTCCCGTAGATTTTGTCGTGGCGCGCCAACGGCTGGCTGTTCAAGCGCGCCGGATCCAGCACCGTACCGACCACCGCGCCCTGGACCTGATAGTCGCGATCGTGGAAGTTCAGCTCGAAATCCACGCCGCTGGTGTACGCGTTGCGCGACAGCTCATCGCCCACCAGCTCGCGGTCGGAGTGCCGGAGCACCGCCGTCTGCATCAGGTTGATCCGGTGCAGCCCTCCGCCAAACTCCTGGCCGACGCGCGCTACGTAATACTGTGTCGCCAGCCGGCCCTCCTTGAGGAAATTGTGGGCCTGCCCCTGTCCCGTGATGTCGGTCGCGGCCGCGAGCGCCGCGATGGACAAACCACTCTTAGTCTTGCCGGTGAGCTTGCCTGCGGCGCGGATGCGCGCGTTCGGATCGCCGGTGCCGACCCGGCGCGAGTAGAACAGGTTGAAGTTGGGGTGCTGGAAGAAGCGACTGCCCTCGATGAAGAAGGGCCGCTTCTCATCGAATTGGGTCTCGAACGGGGACAGGTTGAGCACCGCCGGATCGGCCTCCACCTGTCCGAAGTCGGGCTGGAACGTGGCGTTGAGCGTGAGGTCGGAGGTGACGCCGTACTTGAGGTCGGCCCCGAAGTTCTCGGCGTCCTGCAGCCGGTCCGCGCTGCCGCTGGCGGACGGATCCGTCGCGCGCGCGACCACGTAGGGCACGATCTCGAGCTGGCGCGGTGCGGGAATCCCCTCCAGGCCCGTCAACTCGCCGAAGCGGCTCACGAAACCGCGCCGCTCGCGGTCCCAGATCACCCACGCGGTGTCCTCGCCGCGGCCGTGCATCCACCGGTAGACCTCCAGACCCCATGTCATTGAGGGGGCCGCCCGGAATCGGATCGACGAGAACGGGATCCGCATCTCGACGTACCAGCCACCCGCGTCGGAGGAGGTACGGGCCTCCCACACTGCATCCCAGTCGGTGTCCATGTCCCCGTCGTTGTAGACGTACTGGTCCATCTTCACGCCGAGTGGATTGACGCGGAAGTTGTAGCCTGTCGTGCGATCGTGGTACGGGTCGATGTAGACGCTCACCAGATCGGAGTCGGGGATCTGATCGCGGCGCGACAGGGTCTTGGAGGTCTTGCTGGGGTCGTGCTCGTAGCAGGCGACGCCGAAGTAGATCGCGTCGTCGTCGTAGGCCACCTTGAAGACCGTCTCCTCGGTCGGCGGCACGCCGCGGTTGGGGTCGGCCTGCAGGAACCCGTTGCCGGCGTCCGCCTCCCGCCATCCCTCGTCGTCCAGGTGCCCGTCCACTTTGATGGTGGCCCCGCGCAGAGCGTGGGCGCGGATCGTGGGCGGTGAGGTCACACGCCCGTTGGATTCCCTGGGATAGCCCGAGCCCTCGCCGGACGGATCGAATCCGGCGAAGCCGGAGGCCACCGAGCCGAAGAGGGAGACGGCAAGCAGGGCGCAGAGCACGGCGCAGAGCAGGGCGGAGGTCAAGATCGTCGTCGGGCGCCTGGTGCCCATGCGGGCTCTCCTTTTCCCGCGCCCGCGCCAGGGGACGTGCGGGGCGTGGTGGGCCGCCGCAGTCTACGCTACAGGCGGCGCGCGGGTTGCCGGGCTCGGGCCCTCCCCACTGGAGGGCTCGCTGGTCTTGGACGCCCAGCGCCCGCCGATCGTTGCAGCGACCGTCGATCGCGGCAGCGCCCCTCGATCGTTGCAGCGTCCGCCGATCGTGGCGGCGCTCGCTTCGCAGCAACTGGCAGGGATGCGTGCGATCAGTGCTGGGCAGGCTTGGGCTCCTGCACGGACCCGGGCGCGGGCCCCGGTGTGGGCAAGGGCGGAGGGCTGGGCGGTGTCCCGATGTCCACCATTGCCTGCCAGACTCCGCCGGCGCGCTGGTGCCAGATGGTGACGTAGGTGCCCTGGCCGATCTCTGCCTCGCCCTTCTCGTTGACGACCTTGCGCTCGTAGTGGCCGATGGTGAAGGCCATGTCCCCGGCGGAGCAGGCTTCGACCCGCTCGGGCCACCAGTTCAGCGACACGTTCGGATCGGTGAAGAGCGGCTCCCAAGCCTTGACGACCTCGTCGCGCCCGCGGCTGACGCGGCGGCCGAAAAAGGTCGCGTCGTCGTCGATGAAGCGGGCGAATCGCTCCACGTCGCGCTCGGCCACCGCCTGCGCCATGGCGGAGTCGGCCCTGCGGACCTGGTCGAGGATGCTGCGGTTGGGGTCGTCTTGGGCCCGCAGCCCCCCCGGGGTCACCAGCAGCACCGCTGCCGCGCTGGCGGCGAAGGTCAGTGGTCGTGGGATCCTCGTGCTCATGGGTACACCTTTCTTCTCCTGGGTTACCAGTTCGACGTGGGCCACCGGCTTCCGGTTGCACGCATCGGCGGGCCCCGGCCGGCCTGCCGGCCTGTCGGCCTGCCGCACGGCAGGCTCGCGGCGCTGCCCTTGCGAGCGCGCGCGCGCCGGATTTGCCTCCGGCTCGCGCCCGGTTTGCCTCCGGCGCGCCCCCGCACTAGCGTGACGGCAAACAGCGTCGACTGCAGCTTCCCCGTAGGGTCGGCCTACGCACCACAGGACGCGCCATGGCACCGGCCGCTTCGAGCCAGACCAGCGATCCGACCCGGATCATCCTCCCCATCGATGGCATGCACTGCGCCTCGTGCGTGAGCACCGTGGAGAAGGCGCTCTCCGCGGTGCCGGGGGTCCTCGCCGCGTCGGTGAACCTCGCTGCCGAGCAGGCGACCGTGGACTACCTGCCGGAGCGAGCAAGCGTTGACGCGCTGCGTGGCGCCGTGGAGAAGGCCGGGTACAAGGCGCCGGCAGACGCGGCCGTGCACGCAGGACCGCCGCCGCCGGGCGCGGGGCGCGAGCGTGAGATCGCACAACTGCGCCGGCGCCTGATCGTGAGCGCCACGCTCAGCGCGGTGATCCTGCTGCTGTCGCTCCCTGACATGGTCGGCCTGCGCCTGGCGAATCGCGCCGCGCTCCCCGCTTCCACGCGCTCCTGGATCCTCCTCGCGCTCACCCTTCCGGTGATGTTCTGGGCCGGGCGCGGCTTCTTCACCGGCGCGTGGGTGGCTCTGCGCCGGCGCACCGCCGACATGAACACGCTCATCGCGCTGGGCACGGGCGCGGCATTCGTGTACAGCCTGGTAGTGACAGCCGCGCCCACTTGGCTGCGGTCCGACGCAGGAACGGGTGCGCAGGGCGCAGGCCGGGTGACCACCGGCCAGCTGGATCCCGGCCAGGCCGCGAGCAGCCACGCGGACCGCCAACGCCACGCGCACCCCTACTACGACACCGCCGCAGTGATCATCACGCTGATCCTGTTCGGCCGGATGCTCGAGGCCCGCGCGCGCGGGCGCACCGGCGAGGCCATTCGCAAGCTCATGGGACTGCGCCCCAAGATCGCCCGGGTCCTGCGCGACGGACAAGAGACGGAGATCCAAGTCGAGCGGGTGGCCGTTGGCGACCTGCTCGTCGTGCGCCCCGGCGAGCAGATCCCAACCGACGGCGTGGTGGAGGACGGGCAGAGCGCCGTGGACGAGTCGATGCTCAGCGGCGAGAGCGTCCCAGTGGAAAAGGCGCAGGGCGACCGCGTGTTCGGCGCCACGCTCAACGCGTCAGGCTGGCTGAAGGTGCGCGCCACGCGGGTCGGGGCGCAGACCACGCTCGCCCAGATCGTGCGCCTGGTGCAGGAGGCGCAAGGAAGCAAAGCGCCGGTTCAGCGGCTGGCCGACCGGATTGCCGCGGTGTTCGTGCCCACGGTGCTCGTCATCGCGCTGGTGACGTTCGCCGTGTGGATGCTGGTAGGGCCCCAACCGCGGCTCACGCACGCCCTGGTGAGCCTGGTGGGCGTGCTGATCATTGCGTGCCCGTGCGCGCTGGGCCTGGCCACGCCTGCCGCGATCATGGTCGGCACCGGCGTAGGCGCGGAGCACGGGATCCTGATCCGCGGCGGCGAGAGCCTCGAGCGCATCCGCGACCTGGACGTGATCGTGCTGGACAAGACGGGCACGCTCACCGTCGGTAAGCCCGAGCTGACCGACCTCGTTCCCCTCGACGGCCGCGGCGCCGAGGAGGTGCTGCGGCTGGCGGCCAGTGCCGAGATCCCCAGCGAGCACCCGGTCGGCCAGGCGCTCGTGCGCGCGGCGCGGGCGCGCGGCATCGCACTGCGCGAGCCGGAGCGATTCGAGGCCGTGGCGGGGCAGGGGGTGCGCGCAGTCGTACGGGCTGACCCGCCGGAAGCGCTGGGGATCGCCGTCGGCAGCCTGAGGCTGCTGCAGGAGGACGGCGCTGTCGGAGCCGCCCTGGAGCGCGCGCGCGGCGCGGCCGAGCGGCTGGCGGTGGAGGGCAAGACGACGTTGCTCGTCGCCGTGGATGGTACGCCGGCCGGAGCGCTCGCCGTGGCGGACGTTCCCCGGACGGGGGCGGGCGAGGCGGTCGCGGCGCTGAAGGAGCTGGGCTTGCGCGTGATGATGATCACGGGCGACAACCGCCGCACCGCCGAGGCCATCGCACGCCAGGTCGGCATCGCGGGGGGCGACGTGCTGGCCGAGGTGCTCCCCGAGCAGAAGGCGGCGCGCGTGCGCGAGCTGCAGCAGTCGGGGCGCAAGGTGGCAATGGTGGGCGACGGCATCAACGACGCGCCGGCGCTCGCCGCGGCCGATGTTGGCATTGCCCTCGGCACGGGTACCGACGTGGCCATCGAGGCCAGTGACATCACGCTGATCCGTGGCGACCTGCGCAGCGTGGCGACGGCGATCCAACTCAGTCGCCGCACGCTGGCCACCATCCGCCAGAATCTCTTCTGGGCGTTCTGCTACAACGTGCTGGGAATCCCCATTGCGGCGGGTGTGCTGTATCCAGTGCTGGGCTTGCAGCTCAACCCGATGATCGCAGCGGCAGCCATGGCCATGAGCAGCGTCTCGGTGCTGACCAACAGCCTGGCGCTGCGGAGATTCCGGTTCGAAGGAAACGCCCTGTAGACTGCCCCAAAGCTCGGTCTCCAACCACGGGATGGGGGAGCGGGACCTGGCAGGATGTCCACGGATCGCGTAGACTGCACCGCCAACATGCGAATCCCGGCCTCGATCCGCAGCATTCCCAAGGTCGAGCTGCACCAGCACCTCGATGGCTCCATCCCGCCCGGCGTCACCTGGCGGATCATGAAGCGCTACCGGCTCAATCCGGTGGAGACCTTGCCGGAAATGCGCAAGCTCCTGCAGCTGCAGCCCACAGAGGAGGGCTCGCTGCTGAGCTACCTGGACAAGTTCCACTATCCGATGTGGATCACGCAGTTCTACGAGAACATCGTCCCCGTGGCCGAGGCCATCGCGACGCAGGCAGCGCGCAACGGCGTGAGGGTCCTCGAGCTGCGCTACGCTCCGATCATCCACACCTACGCTGGACTCACGGTGCGACAGGCGATCCGCTCGGTGCTTTCGGGCCTCAACCGCGCCGCCAGCCGGTACGACCTGCAGGTCGGGCTCATCATCATCGCCATGCGCCAGCACGGTCCGCACGTCGCCAAGATCCTGGCGCGCGCAGGGGCCGGCGAGTCACAACACCTGCACCGGCGCAGCGGGGTGATCGGATTCGACATCGCCGGTGCCGAGCGCGGCAACCCGCCGCGGCTGTTCGCCAGCGCCTACGAGATCGCCCGCCGGGGTGGCCTGGGGCTCACGGCGCACGCCGGCGAGGACGAGGACTCGCAGTTCATCTGGCAGGCCATCGACGAGCTGGGCGTGACGCGCATCGGGCACGGTTGCAGCGCCGTGGGCGACAAGGCGCTGCTGCGGCGCCTGGCGCGCGACAGGATCGTCGTGGAATGTGCTCCCACCTCCAACTACCAGACCGGGGCGGTGCGACGCGGCCAGCCCCACCCCATCGTGAGCTTCCTGGAGCACGGCATTCCCGTCGCGATTTGCACCGACAATACGACCGTGAGCAACACCGATCAAAACCGCGAGAGTGCGTGGGTCGCGCAGCAGATCGGCGAGGACGCCGTGCGCGCCATCCACCAGAGCGCCGTGGCGCACACCTTCATCGGCGCGCCCGCTCCGCCGACGGCGGCGGGGAAGGAACCGCAGGGAACGCGGACCCGCGGGAAGGCATCCCGCGGCACTGTGCCGCGCGCCCGCTCTGCGGAGGCGCAGCCGGGCGGGCCCGGCGGCGGCACGGTTCTGGCGTAGGCTGGGGTTGCCCGGGATCCGGGCGGGGCGGTCACGGTCGCCGCTCCAGCGCGGCCCGCCTGACCAGCGGCTGCCTACCCTGCCGGGAACGAGATGCCCCCCATCGACGGCGCGCACGGAATCGAGAGCCGGACCCAGTTCGGGGCTGCCCACGCATCCGCGCAAGCGCGAGGCTGCCCCACCGTGCGCCGTCCGGCCGCATTCCTCCTGGGCTGCCTCAGCGCGTGCCTACTGGCCGCGGGAACCGCCGCCGCCCAGATCGACGGCCGCCAATGGCGCGTCAGCTACGGCAACGGCTGGACCTTCTTCCAGGACCACCTGGGCGTCCACGATCGTACCGTCTACGACGCTCGCATCGGCTTCCATCCCGACCCCTCCCGGGGGGTAGAGGCGATCCTCGACCACGTGACGACCTACCGCAGCACGTCACCCCTGATGACCCGGCGCTACTACTTCGCCGGAGTGGGCGGTGTCCTCGATTTCCTTCCCGTGAGTCGCGCGTCGATCTTTGCGACGGGAGACATCGGCATCGCCTGGCTCACCGAGGCGATCGAGCCTACCGAGCGGTCGATCTCGGTTGGAGCCGGCCTCGGCGCGCGCTTCAATCTATCGCGTCGCGTTGCCGCTCGTCTGGAGCTGCGCCACCAGCAGGCGACGTTCGCGGGCGAGCCCAGCCACACCCTGCTGCTCTCGGGGGGTGTCACGCTGGCCTTCGGGAGCGACGCCGACGATGACGGCGATGGCGTCACCAACATGCGCGACCGTTGTGCCGACACGCCGGCGGGCGCGGCCGTCGACGCGCGTGGCTGCCCGTACGACGCGGACGGGGACGCGGTGCTCGACGGGATCGATCGCTGCCCGGGGACTGCGGCCGGGCTCGCGGTCGACCCGCAGGGATGCGCCCTCGATGCCGACGGCGACGGGGTCGCCGACGCGCTGGACCTGTGCCCCAACACGCCGCGCGGCCGGTCCGTCGACGCCCACGGGTGTCCGATCGCCTGGTGACGCTCGCCCGCCTGGCGGGCCCCCGCGCCGACCGCGGCGCCGCCCACCCCCGTCAGTCTCCCCGGTCCGCGCTGCGCGCCCCCGACCGCAAGCCCGCTCCGCCGCTCCGCCGGCGCCCCCGGTCCGGCGCAGTCTCCCCCGCGACACTCCGCAGCCCCGCGGCCTACGCTTCGCAGAGGCACGCCGTGCACAGGCCCCGGGCTCCGCACGGTCCACTCGCGACGGTCCTCGCCCGCCGGCCGATGAATCCAGGAATCGGCCGGCGGGCTGCGGAGTGTCGCTCGCAGACCGTGCGGAGCCGGGGGCCGTCAGCGTTGTGCTGCCAAAAGCAAGTCGCCGCGGGGCGAGGACGTCGCGGGGGAGACTGCGCCAGACCGGGGGCAGCGGGAGCGGGCGCTCGATGGGAGAGCGCTCGTGGGCGCCGAGCGCAGGCGAGGGGGTCTTGGGGGGTTGGCGGTTGCGCCGCCGCACGCTGGGCGCGCTGGGCACGCTGCGCTGGCCGCGCTGGCCGCGGCGACCGCTCTAGAGCGACAGCTCGAGCTTGCGCTGGGATTCGCCGCCCTTGCCGTCTCGGGCGCGCACGACCACCGCGATCTTCGTCTCGTCCTTGGCCGCGGTCCAGATGACGGACTGGTTCTGCGCGTCCCACGCGACTCCGCCTGGCGCGTCGGGGAAGTCGATCGCGACCGGATCGCCGTCGGCATCGGACACCTGAAGCTGGAAGGTGACCGTGGCGGAGCCATCCTGGGACCGGGCAACCTTGGCCTTGTCGACCACGTTGAGCACCGGCGGGTGGTTCTCGAAGCTGTAGGGGGCGCTGCGCAGCTGCCGCGACGCATCGACGCCGTCGCTGGCGGTCACGCTCACCATGAGCGTCTCGCCGCGCTTCAGCTCCTGCACCGACATGGTCTTCCCGGCGGCGTCTGGGATGGGCTTGCCGCCCAGCGACCACGCAAACAAGAGGGTGACGGCATCGCCGTCGGGGTCAGCGGCATCGACGACGGCCTCGACCTGGCCTGGGGAGTCGGGAACGCTCTGGATCTCGACGGAGCGAAGGTCTGGCGGCGAGTTCAGGATCTTGGTCTGCGCCTGCGCCAGCAACGCCGGGGTGCCGGTCGGGCCCACGCGCTCCACGCGGGCGGAAACGACGTCACCACGGGAGAACCACCGAGGCGCCAGACTGCCGCCCTCGGCGACGTCGGTCCCGTTCACGCTCCATACGGTCCGCGTGGAGCTCGGGGGCGACCCGCCGGCTTGCACAGGCAACGCAAGCGCCTGCGCGTTGAGCTGTAGGCTGAGCTCACTGAAGCTGTAGGCGGTTGCGGGCACGATCGAGGCGGCGCTCGTGGCCGCCTCGGTCGAGCTCGCGGTTCCGGAGCCGGAACGGGCCCCGCCGCGCCCACGGCCCACGCCGAGGCTGGTTGGGGTCCGGGACAGGACGCTGGCCAAGATCACGAGCAGGGCCAGCGCGATCGTTGCGGTGAGCAGCTTCCCCGACAGTTTACCGCGGAACGCCATCGCTCAGCTCCCCCACATTGGGATCCTCCGTGCTGGGGATCCCCGGCGGCGGCGTCCGCAAGGTGGACATCGCGGACAGGTCGGTATCGCTGTGCACGATCACCAGGGTCGCCTGTACGCCGGTCTCCACGCGCCGCCCAAACACCGTCACGCTGCGGCCGTCAAGCTCGCTGGGATCCGGGAGCCGATCCAGGCCCGTCGCCGAGGCAAGGCCAACGGAGGCCAGCCGGCCGAGCTCGATCACGGTGTCATCGAGCGTGAGCCCGACACCGCGCGTGTAGCTCAGCGTACCCTCCAGCTGGACAATCTGCCCGATGGCGCTCGCGTCGGAGTCGCTGGTTCGACCGGCCCGCGCTTGATGCTTCGCTGCGGCCTCCGGGCGCACCATCTCCATGCGCAGCTCCTGCGCCGCTGCGTTCGCCGTCAGGCTCGCGCCCAGCGCGCAACAGGCGAGGGCCGCGAGCCCCAGGCGCCGGCTGGCCGCGCTCGGAGCGCGGAAGGCCGGGTTGTGGTTCGTGTTGGCGGTCATGATGTTCTCCATTTTCGCGATCGCGTCCGCCGGGACCGACGGCACCGATCCGCGACGGGGGTTACTGGCCATTGACCACGGCATTGGGATTCGCGTTGTTGAACAGCTCGCGCCACGCGCGCACGCTCATCCACTGGGGCGGCGTCCGCAAGTCCATCAGATTGAGGCGCGCGTCGCTGGTCTGGACGATGACCGTGGCGTCGCCCAGGTTGACCACGGGCTTGGACGCCACGCCGTCACCGAGGTCCTCCACACGCTGGTCGGTCTGCTGCTGCTCGTTGCCGTTGTGGTCGGGATTGGAGCCGTCCTTGAAGTCCACGTGGTAGAGCCATGACTTGCCGCCGCCGCTGCACGCGGCCGACCGCGGGGCGAACGAGGTGAAGTACACGACTCCCTCCACGACCGCCGCCGGCTCGACCACGCGCTCACCGTCCCCCCGGGTGAGGTTGAAGAACCAGCCGCTCTTTCCGGTCAGGTCGTGGATCGTGCTCGACTGGTCCACCAGGTTGGCCTTGGTGAGGCCGGACTTCGTGCCGTCGTCCGCGATGCAGACGAAGCTCTGGACCGCCGTGGTGGTGAAGTCGGTCGCGTCGACATATTTGCCCGTGCCGAAGTACACCATCGGAGTATTGCTGGACGACAGCGCGATCTCTGGCCGCGTCTGGATGGGCTGCGAGCCCGCGTAGACGACGGCGCCCACCCATGCGGACACGACCTCGGATCGCACATCGAAGCGATAGAGGTTGCCCTGCAGGTCCCCCTGGTAGATGTAGTCCGTGATGCCGTCCCAGTCCGCGTCGTAGGTGGTCGCGCCCGCACCCATGTTCACGGCGTTGATGGTGCTCAGGTTCCGGGACGCCAGGTACTCACCCGTGGCCATGTTCAGTACGGCCGCGCGCGCGTTACCGGCCGCATCCGGTCCGCTGCCGGTCCACAGATACGTCCCGTTGTGCTTGCGGATCACGGCCGGCTCGGTGAAGGAGCTCTTGATCGCCGCGATCGGCGTCTCCCACAGGATCTCCGGCTGCGTGGGGCTCGTGACATCGACGGCGAAGTACGAGTTGCCGCCGGCGCGCAGCCCGCCCACCAGCACCGTCTTCCACGTCCCGTTGAAGTTGACGTCGAAGGCGCAGGGGCTGAGGTCGACGAACGATACGTGGCAGTAGTTGGTGTCGGCCAGGGCCGACAGGTGGGAGAGCACGCCCCGCGGCACGTACCCCCACAGCTCGGAGCCGGTGTCGCCGTTGAAGGCGTGGAGCATGCCGTCGTTGGCGCCCACGTAGACGGTGTGCGCGCGGTCCTGGTGGTCGCGCAGGAACTGCTGGTAGCTGGAGGTGACGAAATAGCTCGACGGAGCGCCGACCACCAGCGGCGTCGAGTAGACCAGGTCACCCAGTTTCCAACCCTGCCGGTTGCGCAATCCCAGCACGTTCTCGCCGCGCACCCAGTTGATCAGGTTGGCCGCGACGGTCTGGTTGGCGGCGCCGAGGTCGCTCTGGAGGTCGGCGGCGTGGGTAGCGTCGAAGGACGCCGCGGTTCCGTTGCTGAGCATCGTGAGGAGATTGCGGGCCGCCGGGCTGCGCTGCTCCAGGAGAGATCCGGCTTCCCACGCGGGGCTGTCGCCGTTGTGGTACGGCAGGGTGTAGGACTCGAGGTATCCGCGCCACAGCCCGGGCATGAACTTACCACGGTAGAGGCGGTCGCCGTTGCCCTGCTCGGTGGACACCACGGCCACGGCTGCGCCCGAGGAGATGCGCCGTACGATGTCGCCGATCACCGTGCCGAGGGTCTGGACCAGCGTCTGCAGATCCCACGCGACCTGGTACGTTCCGCCGCCGGCCTGGGCAGTCGAGAGCAGCAAGGGCGCGTCGATGCCGAAGCCGATCGTGTAGGTGTAGACATACTGATTGCCCGTGAGATCGGCGCGCATGTCGGTATGCGACATGTAGTAGGCCGCGTCGTCGAGCCAACTCGAGCAGTTGTTGCTCGCCGGGTAATCAATCGCGCCAATCGACGCGCAGGTCCCAGGGTTGTCATGAAAGTGGTCGATATAGCCCGGCACGTTCAGGTCCTGCGTGGGGTAGCCGTCCGTCACGAAGATGATGAAGTTCGACTGGCAGGCGGCCGTGATCCAGGCACCGGCGCCGGTCGCCTTGAAATAGCTCATCGCCGTCATCATGGTCTCGGCGCTGGGTGTCCACGACTCGGGGGCCATGGCCATCAGCTTGGTGGTGATCGTCGCGGTGGGCGTTCCCGGAGCCGCGTAGAGCTTCCCGCCGTTGTCGACGTTGAAGCCCATCAGCCCGTAGCGCAGCCCCGTCGCCGAGGTGATCAAGGTCTGCACGGCGGCGCGTCCCGCGTGGAACTTCGTGAGCAGGGGCAGGGTGAGGCGCTGCGCGGCCGTGGCGTGGTAGAAGATCCAGTTCAGGTAGTTGCCGAGGTAGCGGCCCTGCTCGCCATTGACACCCGCCACCAGCGTTGCGGTCGGCAGGTTGGGCCAGGTGCTCTTGAAGCTCTTCGGCTTGTAGAGTCCCGTCGTGCTGATGTAGTACGTCTGGTCGGAGGTAAACGCTCCGCTGTACACGACGGCCGGGTTGAAGGCCGCGTGGAGCATCGCCTCGTTCATCGAGCCCGAATCGTCCATGATGATCAGGACGTTCGGTGGGACGTTGCCCTGCTGCACGATGATCGGGACGTCGCAGGCGACGGCATCCGCTGCGGCGTCACCCGTGGCGCAGAGCAGGATGCCTGCGGCGGCGAAGGCGAAGAGAATGGCATTGCGAAGGGCGTTCATGGCATGACTCCTAGTAACCCTGACGGGTCATCTTGCTGACGGTCAGACCGACGTTGCTCTCGCCTTCCGTGCCCGCTTCCCCCCGCGAGTCGACGTCGTAGATAAAGTCCCTGTAAGTGTTGACCGCGTACCCGGCACGCGGGCGCCACTGCACGAAGCTGATGCTGTAGTCGTAGCGCTGGCTGCCGTGCAGGACGGTCTCTTGGGGGTTGGCGACTCGCAGCGTCGCGAAGTCCTGGATGGGCGGGGCGCTCTCGCGGACCCGCAGCCAGTTGATGGCCGCCTCGCCGCCGGAGTCGGCCGAGAGGAAAGCACCGGTGTGCACCTCCTCGTTGAAGGCCGACCGGCGCTCATTCATGGCGAGTCCGGCCGCGACCAGGGCGAAGACCGCGAGCAGGCTGAGGGCGAGCATGGCGCTGACCATGCCGATCCCGTGCTCGCTCGAAAGATGAGCGGCCAGTGCGGCGAGCGGGCGGTGTTGGTTTCGAGTACTCATGGCGGCTGATTCCTCGGTCGGGGTGCCGGTTGGCGGGCCGTTCACGACGGCGTTGCGTCGGACTCCTTGCTAATCGACATCGTTGCGCAGCGCAGTGAGGGTATCCATGTGGATAGGCGCGCCGCCCGACTTCGCGGGCTCGAGCACCATGTTCATGGCGATGGAGCGCACCAGACCGCGCTGCTGCAGATTGAGGTCGCCATTCGCCACGGGGTTCCCTTGCGCGTCCAGGTACCTGAACGCGAACGACACGACGCCCTCCATGAGCATGGCGGCACCGCCGCCGGTATCGCGCTCAAGGGTCTTACTGGTCGCATCGTAGAAATAGACGACGTTCTCGGCGGGCTCCGAGGCGGCGGCGATCACGCCATTGCCGTCGAGGTCGCTGATCAGGCGCAGGCTGTCCTGCGACGCGAGGGCGATGCGTTGGATGCCGATGTTCCGCTCGTCGCTGCCGGCGGAGCGGATCTCCTGCGTCATCAACCCCAGCACGGCCCGCGTGTCGCCGCCGCCGAAGACGATCTTCTGCGTGTCGAGGTAGGCGGACTGGGTGCCGACGAAGATGCTGAACAGGACCGCCGACCCGATGGCCCCCAGCGTGAGCCCGACCATCATTTCGGCCAGGGTGAAACCGCGGCGGTCCCGCAGGCTCTCTGCGAGATGCCGGCGATCGGTTGCGCCGTCGGGAAGATTGGCTGCGCTGTCGTGCATAGGCGTCATGGCGTTACCTCAACGACTGCAGGCAAGTGAGGGTCATGGCGCGCGGGATGGTGCCATGCTGCCACGAGACCGTCACCTGCAGCTGCTGGAGGGTGTTGCTGACCTGCACCACCGAGCTGGCGGTGGTGAAGATGCCGTTGCGGACCGTGTCCGGCTGTGCCTGGCCGAAGCCGCTTGCGCGCATCTGCTCCAATTGCGCCTCCGCCAGCTGGATCGCCTGGCTGTGGTGCTGGGCCTCGTTGACCTCTCGCCGCGAGTAGAACTGGACGGAAGCCAACGGGAGGATCGCGATGCCCACGATGGCGAAGACCAGGAGCATCTCGACCACGCTGAAGCCCGACCGGCCGGCGCAGCGCAACCCTGCGCGGCACAACGCCCTAAAGAGAGCTCGGCGGCTCATGGCTGCTGACCTCCATTGTTGGTCAGGCGCCCGGTAGGCGCGATGCTCAGGTTCTGGGAGCCCTGCGTGGCGACGCACCCGATCGAGACGTTGGCCGGCTGCACCTGCCCCCACGGGAAGATCAGCGGGTCGGACGTCGCCTCGAAGGTCACGTCCGTGCCGAAGTCGCGGTTCCGGTACACGGTGGAGTCGCCGGGGTCGATGATGATGTAGCCGTTCGCGCTGAACACCAGCTGGACCGAGCGTCCGCTCGCGCGTGCTGTGGACATCGCTAGGCGGAGATCGGACGCCAGGTCGTTCTGAGCGCGCTGCGCCCGCGCCGTGCGCAGGCTGCGGCTGAAGTTTGGCGCGGCGACGGCCAGCGCGATGCCCATGATGGCGATCGCCACCATGAGCTCGATGATGCTGAACCCGCGCGCGCCGCCGAAACGGGGCCATGAAGCGAGCTTGCGGGTCTGAGGTCGAAACATCGCGGGGACCTCGAATTGCTGGGAGCCCTGGTTTTGCTGTCCCCTCTGGATCGTGTACCGGTGCCTTCGCAGTCCTCGTGCCAACCTCCAGGCCTGGGGCATGGCGATCCGCGAACCGTCCAAGTCCTCCCGCTCCAAGCGATTGACGTGCGAAGTGCAGTTTGCAATCTGCCGGTGGGAAGATTCTGCCGCTGGGCGCTTTTTTTCATTCTGCGCGGTGCGGGCCCGGGGCGTGCGGGCGGCGAAAGCGAAGCGCCGCGGCGGGATGCGCTGCGGCGCTTGCGGTGGCATCGCGGTCGGGCGGGGCGCGGCGCTCCCCGCGCTGGCGGCCGAGGGTCTGGGCGGGCACCCGGCCGGGCTATTTGCGGGCCGGCCGGTAGATCTCCCCGCCTCCGGCGGAAAACTCCAGGGACTTCTCCGCCATGCCCACCTGCAACGCCTCTTGGTCCGTCGTGCCGTGCGTGGCGGCGTACTCGCGGACATCCTGGGTGATCTTCATGGAGCAGAACTGCGGTCCGCACATGGAGCAGAAATGGGCGACCTTGGCGCCCTCCTGCGGCAGCGTCTCGTCGTGGAACTGCTGGGCACGCTCGGGGTCCAGCGCCAGGTGGAACTGGTCCTGCCAGCGGAACTCGAAGCGGGCCTTGCTGAGGGCGTCGTCCCAGGCTTGGGCGCCGGGATGGCCTTTTGCGAGGTCAGCGGCGTGGGCTGCGATCTTGTAGGCGATCACCCCATCGCGCACGTCCTCGCGGTCGGGCAGCCCCAGGTGCTCCTTGGGCGTCACGTAGCAGAGCATCGCGGTGCCGTACCAGCCGATCATGGCCGCGCCGATGGCGCTGGTGATGTGGTCGTAGCCGGGCGCGACGTCGGTCACCAGCGGACCCAGCGTGTAGAACGGCGCCTCGTGGCAGATCTGCTGCTGCAGGTCGACGTTCTCCTTGATCTTGTGCATGGGCACGTGACCGGGCCCCTCGATCATCACTTGCACGTCGTGCTTCCAGGCGATCTGCGTCAGCTCACCCAAGGTGCGCAACTCGGCGAACTGCGCGTCGTCGTTGGCGTCGGCGATGCAGCCGGGCCGCAGGCCATCGCCCAGCGAGAACGACACGTCGTACTGCTCCATCAAATCGCAGATCTCCTCGAAGCGCGTATAGAGGAAGTTCTCCTGGTGGTGGGTAAGGCACCACTTGGCGACGATGCTGCCCCCGCGCGAGACGATGCCCGTCACGCGCCTGGCCGTGAGTGGGATGTAGCGCAAGAGCACGCCGGCGTGGATCGTGAAGTAATCCACCCCCTGGCGGGCCTGCCGCTCGAGCGTCTCCATGAAGAGCTCGAAGGTAAGGTCCTCGGGCTTCCCGCCGGCTCTCTGCAGCGCCTCGTAGATCGGCACCGTGCCGATGGGCACCGGGCTGTGGCGCAGAATGGCCTCGCGCGTCTCGTGGATCTGCTTGCCGGTGGAGAGGTCCATGGCCGTGTCGGCGCCCCAGCGGATTGCCCACCGCAACTTCTCGACTTCCTCCTTTATAGAGGAGGTCGTGGCCGAGTTGCCGATGTTGGCGTTGATCTTCACCAGGAAGCGCTTTCCGATGGCCATCGGCTCCAGCTCGGGGTGATTGACGTTGGCCGGGATGATGGCCCGGCCACAGGCTACCTCAGCGCGGACCACTTCGGGGTCCATGTGCTCGCGCAGGGCGATGAAGCGCATTTCCTCGGTGATCTCGCCGGCGCGCGCCCAGTGCATTTGGGTCAGGTTGCGGTCGCCGCGCGCGCGGCGGCGCTCGATCCAAGGGGCACGCAGGGGGGGCAGGCCAGCAAGGGCATCGGCCGGCTGCGGGCCGGAGGTATCGTAGGTGACGAACGGGGGCTCCCCCTCGCCGAGGGCGATCTCGCGCATGGGCACGCGCAGGCCGTCCTGCTCCGCGTGGACCTTGCGGGAGCCGGGAAGGAGCGTGGAGGGCAACCGCTGCGGGCTGGCCGGCCGCGCCGGTCCGGCGGGCTGCGCCGATCCGGCTGGACGCTTCGGCCCGGTCGGCTGCTTTGGACCGGGCGGCTGCTTTGGGCCGGTCGGCTGCTTTGGACCGAGCGCCCTGTTCGTGCCTGGGGTCGTCGGGGTCTTCGTAGGGTCGCGCATGATCGCTGGCCTCCGCCGCAAGCGGTTTCACTGCAGCAGTGGACGTGATCTCATCGCGGAAGGCGAGCGCGCGCGGTGGCGCGCTTAGGCTTCCCTGCGGTGGGATTATCCACTTCAGGTTCTTGGGGTCGCGCGCCAGGCCACGGCCAGTCTGCCGCGGGCGGCGCGCCTCTCAGCCGAAGCTCCCCCAGCCGTAGAGGTGGCGCACAAGAGATAGAGCAGCCGCATCCGGACGTCAATTCGGGCGCGCGGCGCCCAGCGCCTCGCGCTCACCCTGGCCGGCCCGCGCCCGATCCTGGCTGGGCACCTTGACGCGCCGCGCTCGGCTGTGGTTCCCTCGAGCTGTTCTCGGGAAGGTCCCCCCTGCGGTCCGCAGGCGTTCCCGCCGCCCGTCCGTCGCCGCCCGTATCCCGCGACCCGCAGCGTGCGGGAGCGCCGAGTTCCGTTCGGCCTCCCTCCACCCTCGCCACACTCCGACACTGGAGGAATGCCATGTGGCCAACGCAAGCGCGTCGACCCGGGACCGGCGCTCCAACCCTCGTGCAACGGCGCCTCGCGCGCGCGCTGCTGCCTGCAGCGGCGCTCGGTCTGCTCGTCGTCATGGCGAGCGACATGGCCGGC
The DNA here is from genome assembly GCA_041484665.1 of Candidatus Krumholzibacteriia bacterium. Taxonomy (GTDB): domain Bacteria; phylum Krumholzibacteriota; class Krumholzibacteriia; order JAJRXK01; family JAJRXK01; genus JBGPIA01. The sequence continues at coordinate 48,621 of JBGPIA010000006.1, read as the reverse complement.
GCAGCTTCGACCGATCTGCGCCTCAACGAGATCTGGCCGAACGCGGTTATCGGACCCCAGAGCAACCTCGTCCAAAGCCGCGTCGAGCTCTTCAACACCGGACCGGGCCCCGAGCTCGTCGGAGGATTCACGCTCACCAACGCCGCCGGTACGAGCCTCGTGACGCTACCGGCGTGGACGGTCCCTGCGCAGGGGTTTCTCACGGTCATCTTCGGCTCGGGCAGCGATGACGCCGATTTCAGCGACGGCGCTGCTACCTATTTCACCCAGGGCGACAGTCTCGTCATCTTCGACGCCGGCGCCGACGAGTGCGCGCTCTACACGGGCTCTGCCGTGCCAGCCAACATCGCCGACTACGTGGCCTGGTCTGCCATCGGCCCCTACGGCGGCGGCGCCTCCGCGCTCAGCGCAGTGAACGCCGGCATCTGGACGGCGGGCGATTTCGTGAGTCTGGCCGCCTTCGGCCAGCTCTCGTCACTGGGGCTCTGCCCAGATGGCTTTGACCACGATGTCGCAAGCGACTGGCGCGAGTTCGGCTGGGGCGACTACTACGTGAGCGGCGGTCGTACGACTGTGCAGAACGCCGTCCAGGTCGCTCCCGCCAGCGGTGCCTTGCTCGAATCTGCGTCGCCGGAGCTGCGCTGGGCGTCCGTCGCGGCCGCCGACAGCTTCCGTCTGCAGGTGGACGCCGACTCGACCTTCGCTTCGCCTGACGTCAGCCTCAACACGGCGAGCACGCAGTACACCGTCACCGCAGGTCTTCCCGACGGGCTGTACTTCTGGCGCGTGCAGGTCTACTCCGGCGGCGCGCTGGTGCCGGAGCACGCCGTCTGGTCCTTCGCGAAGCTGTGGGCCTACGTTCCGAAGTCCGGCGAAGCTGGCAAAGCGCCGCTCACCGTCGTCCCGAACCTCACACCGCTGATCCAGCACAAGGACACCAAGCTGCTCTGCATCTACAACCCCCGCGCCGGCACCCGTCCGGGCTGCACCGAGGGCGCCGGAGCGCAGGGCCCCTGGAACGACGCACATCCGACGACCGTGCAGCACGTGCCCGGCTGCCAGCACTGCAATATGTATTGCACACGCGCGGTCATCACGATGGTGAACAACCGTTACGGCGGGACATTGTCGCAGGACCGCGTGGCCCTGCAGCTGTTCCCCGGTGCCGAGCCGGGACTCGGGCACAACCAAGGGACGTCGCTCGCGGTGCGTTTCCCCGTATACGCCTGGGCGCTGGGCCTGAACCAGAACCAGATCACCCGCGTGGCCGGATCCAAGCCGTCGTTCGCCACCGTCAAGACCGAGCTCGACGCCGGGCGGCCCATCTACATCGACGGGCAGAACCACGCGACGCTGCTCTATGGCTACTTCGAGCTCAACCTCCCGCCCTTCGGGACGATCCGGCTCGTGTTCATCGCCAACCCTTGGCCGGGAACGCAGGGCGCCTTCACCTACGCCGCCTGGCAGCCCGACGGCGCCGGCTGGGGCAATGCGGGCTACTTCCTGCTCCCGGCCCGTGGGATCGCGGCCCGCGCGCAGGAGCCGGAGGTCGCCGGCGACTTCGACACCGACGGCGTGCGGGACTGGGATGAGCTCACGCGCTTCTGCAGCAGCCCCTCGGACCCGGACACCGACGAGGATGGGATCTCCGACGGACTGGAGATCCGCAGCTACACGTTCCACAGCCTGGATCATCCGGGGCACAACACCAATGCCATCGGCTTCTCCGACGTCGACAGCGACCTGCTGCGCACCGAGTGCGACTGCGATTCCGACAACGACAACGACTACGACGCTGCCGAGGATATCAACGTCGACGGCCGCAACCCGCAGGTCGGCGAGACCGACGTGTACCGCGCGACCAGCCGCCAGCTGGCGATCAACGTGGCGGTCACCGCTTGTGGCAATGATGGCCAGCCGCACCCGGCTGGAGGCACGCTACGGGCCAACTGGAACTACAACGTCGATGTCCAGCCGGCGACGGAGCCGTGCCAACCCCCGCGCAAGGACGCCCCGCTGGCGCCGGTGGGCGCCATCTCGACGGACGCGTCCGGCAACATCAGCAACGAGCAATTCGCCTGCTACGCGCCTGGGACGTATCGGATGGTGATCGACGCCATCCCGAACCTGGCCTACGACCCCGGCTGCGACCCGGTCATCTGTTTCCGGATCGAACGCCCAGTTCCCGTCACCGTCGCGGGTCTTTCCGCGACCGCGAGCGACGGCCGCGTGCGCCTCACCTGGAGTCTGGCGAGCGCGGCGCAGACCGCCGTGACGGGCATCCTGGTGCAGCGCGCCGAGTCGGCGAACGGCCCGTGGCTCGCGCGCACCGCGGACCCGCTGGTGCCGGCCGCGCAGATGGAGTTCGTGGACTCCGCGGTGGAGAGCGGCCGAGCATACTGGTATCAGCTGGTGCTGCAGCTGCACGAGGGCGACCCGGTCGCCCTGGAGCCGTTGAAGGTTACCGGGAGCGGCGCGCAGTACCGCACGGCGCTCGAGGAGCCCGTGGATGGCACCAATTCGGTGCAGGTCCGCTATAGCCTCGCGCGTGGCGCGACGCACGTGCGGCTCGAGGTCTTCGACGCGCGCGGCCGCCACGTGCAGACACTCGCCGAAGGGCCGCAGGCCGCCGGGGAGTTCGTGCTGGAGTGGGACCGGCGCGATACGGCCGGCGCCAGCGTGTCGCGCGGCCTCTACTTGATTCGCCTCGCGGCCGGCGAGCAACTCCTCACCCGGAAGGTGATCCTGCTGCACTGATCCGTGCCCAAAGCGCCGGCCGGTCGGCGTCGAACCGGCGGGGTGCTGCGGACCGCGGCACCCCGCTGGCGTACGATCCCGCGCGGCGGGCGCGCGCCACCGCGCGCCGGTGGCCGCGGTCGTCCTCCCCTGCGGCGCCTTGACAGATGACCATCCTGTCTATTTCGTGACTGGGCGGTCAGTCTGGGTCCCGGCGGATGGGGGGGAGCGCAACGTGCTCGCGACGCGCAAGCGGCGGAAATCCGAGTGGGAGGCGCTCTGCCGGCGCGGGATCCAGGACGCCGTGGTCCGGATCCTCTCGCGCGACGGTGCGCAGGCGCTCACCATGGAGCGCGTGGCGGCCGAGGCCGGAGTGGCCAAGGGGACCCTCTACCTCTACTTCCGGGACAAGAAGCAGCTGCTGGCCTCCGTCAAGGAGGAGAGCCTCAGCCCCATGCGCGAGGAACTCTTTGCCATCCTCGACGGGCAGCTGCCCGCGCGGGAAAAGCTCCAGCAGTTCGTGTCGCGCCACCTCGGCTACTTCGACGAGCACCGCGATTTCTTCCGCGTACTGCTGTGGGACCGTCAACTCGCCGAGACCACGTTGCGCCGCCAACAGAGCGCGCGCTTCCGGGCCTATATGGATAAACTCGCGGGGGCGTTCCGTGAGGGGTCGCAGGCCGGCGTCTTCCGCCCGCTGGACCCGTTCAAGCTGGCGGCCATGCTGATCGAGGCGGACGTCGCCATGATCGCCCAGCGCCTGCTGCAAGAGGCGCCGGCTCCCGTGGAGGAGGACGCGCGCATGCTGCTCGATGTGTTCCTCAACGGCATCTCCACGCGGCGGGTCGGCGCCGGGAGGCGGACATGAGAGCGGTCGGCCCGATCGGCTCGCTGGCGGCGCTCGCGCTGTGCTTTGGATGCGCGCACAATCCGCCCAAAGTGGACGGCGTGCGGGGCGCGTCACCGTCGCCGGCGACACCCTGGATCCCGCCCCCGAGACACGCAGGGGCTACGCAGCGCACAGGCCCCGCAGTGCCGGTGGAGCAGATGCAGGCGAAGCTCGACCACCTCACGCTGGCCGAGGTCGTGGACATCACCTTGCAGAACAACCCCGCCACGCGCGCCGCCTGGGCCGACGCCAAAGCCGCGGCGGCGGGTTATGGCTCGGCGAAGGGCGCCTACTACCCGACCGTGAGCGTCGATGGCACGCTGTCGCGCTCGAACGGCTCGTCGGTCCAGGGAAACTCGGGCTCCCGGGCGTCGGACGCCTCGTCGTCCTACACCACCGTCTACGGCCCCACCGTGAGCCTCTCGTACCTGCTGCTGGACTTCGGGGGGCGCGCGGGCGACGTGGAGGAGTCCAAGCAGGCATTGCTGGCGGCGGACTGGACCCACAATGCCGTGCTGCAGAACCGGGTGCTGACGGTGGAGGTGGCGTTCTACAATTACGCAGGGGCCAAGGCGATTCTCGACGCCAACCGCGCGTCCCTCGCCGAAGCCGATTCCAGCCTCATGGCCGCTCAGGAACGACACGAGGTGGGGCTGGCCACCATCGCGGACGTGCTCCAGGCCAAGACGGCCTACTCGCAAGTCAAGCTGGACGTCCAGACGACCGAGGGGCAGGTGCGGACCACCAGGGGCGCGCTGGCCGTCTCCATGGGCTACCCGGCGAATGTGCCGTTCGACATCGAGGTCCACGCACCGGACATCCCCCCCGATGCCGTCGCGCATGACGTGGAGGATCTCATCGACAAGGCCATCGCCAGCCGGCCCGATCTGCAGGCAGCCAGGGCTACCGCCCTGGAGTTCGATGCCAGGGTCAAACGCGCGAACTCCGATCGGTTGCCGTCCCTGTCACTCTCGGGATCGGCGGGGTGGACCTGGACACAGGACGTGCCCAACGCCTACGACCGCTACGCGGGAGCCCTGCTGCTGCACGTCCCACTCTTCACGGGCTTTTCGCGACAGTACGACCTGCTGCAATCCAAGGCGGAAGCGGAAGCCGCCGGCGAGCGGGCGCGGGGACTGGAGCAGCAGGTGATCTACGAGGTGTTTGCCGCCCACAGCGATTTCCTCACCGCCACCGAGCGCGTGGCGACGACCAACGACCTGCTGGCGAGCGCCCAGGAATCGGAGCAAGTGGCCCTGGGACGGTACAAGGAAGGTGTGGGCGACATCCTGGACCTGCTCTCGGCGCAGCGCACGCTGGCCGTGGCCAGGGCGCAGCAGATCAACGCGCGGCTGGGCTGGTTCACGGCCCTGGCCCAGCTCGCCCGCGATACGGGCCTGCTGGGCATCCACGGGGAGAACCCCATTGCGCCTCACATCCTCCAACCCGAGGTGAAGCCATGACCCCGAGCACGCCCGTCTGGAGCGCGCTCTCCCGGTCCGCGCGCACTGGCATCGCGGCGGCTGCGGGCGCCGTGCTCGCGCTGGCCTGCAGCGGGGCGAAGAAGAGCGAAGTGCCGCCCGTACCGGTGGTCACCGCTACTGCGAAGGTGCAACCCGTGTCGATGTCGTTGCTGACGGTGGGCAGTGTCGAGCCCATCGAGTCGGTCGCCGTCAAGGCGCAGATCAGTGGCGTGATCACGCGCGCGGGGTTCGCGGAGGGAGAGGACGTCAAAGCGGGGCAGCTCCTCTTCCAGATCGACAGCCGGCCGTTGGCGGCGGCGCTCGAGGCGGCTGCGGCGCAGCTCGCCAAGGACAGCGCCCAGGCCGCCAACGCGCAGACCCAGGCCGCGCGCTACGAGCGGCTCGTGGCCAAGGACTTCGTCACGAAGGAGCAGTACGACGCGGCGCGGACGCAGGCCGATGTCTTCAAGTCCGCCGTCCTGGCCGACTCGGCGGCGGTGGAGCAGGCCAAGCTCAACCTGGCCTACGCCTCCATCACGGCACCCATCGCCGGGCGCACCGGAAGCATCCTCCTCAAGAAGGGAAACCTGGCGAAGGCCAACGACCTGCCGCTGGTGGTGATCAATCAGCTGCGGCCGATCCGGGTGACCTTCGCGATCCCCGGCAGCCAGCTGCCCCTGGTGCAGAAGTTCGCCGCGCAGGCTCCCCTGCAGGTCCTCGTTCGCCCCACCCGGGACGGAACGGGCGTGGAGATGAAAGGGCGCCTCAGCTTCGTGGACAACAGCGTCGATCCGGGCACGGGCACCGTGACGTTGAAGGCCGAGTTCGCCAACGACGAGGGCCTGCTGTGGCCCGGGCAGTTCGTGGACGCCGAGCTGGTCCTCACCGTGGAGCCGGCGGCGATGACCGTGCCGGCCGCCGCGGTGGTGACCGGTCAGCAGGGTCCCTTCGTGTTCGTCATCGGGGCCGATGGCAAGGCCGAGAAGCGCGCGGTGAAGGTGAATCGGACGGTGGGCGGCACGACGGTGCTGGACGAGGGGCTACAGACCGGTGAGACCGTGGTCGTGGACGGCCAGATGCGCCTGGTGCCGGGGGCTGTAGTGCAGGTCAAGACGGACCCGGCGCAGCAGGGAGGCGCGCGATGAGCCTCTTCATCCGCCGCCCCGTCATGACGACCCTCGTCATGATGGCGATCCTCGTCATGGGAATCCTGGGTTATCGCCTGTTGCCCGTGAGCGACCTGCCCAACGTGGACTTCCCCACCATCTCGGTGTCGGCGAGCCTGCCCGGCGCCAGTCCCGAGACGATGGCCTCTGCGGTGGCCACGCCGCTGGAGAAGCAGTTCTCCACCATCGCCGGCATCGACAACATGACCTCCACCAGCAGCCTGGGCAGCACGCAAATCACGATCCAGTTCAGCCTGGAGCGCGACATCGACGCCGCGGCCCAGGACGTCCAGTCCGCCATCGCCGCGGTGCAGCGGCAGCTCCCGCGCGATATGCCCAGCCCGCCCTCGTACCAGAAGGTGAACCCGGCGGACCAGCCCATCCTGTTCGTGGCGCTCACCTCGCCCACGCTGCCGCTGTCGGCCCTCGACGAGTACGCCCAGACGCTCATGGCGCGGCGGATCTCCATGGTGAACGGCGTGGCCCAAGTGCAGGTCTACGGCTCGCAGAAGTACGCCGTCCGCATCCAGCTCGACCCGCAGGCCATGGCCTCCCGCGGAATCGGGATCGACCAGGTGGTGCAGGCGGTGCAGGGCAGCAACGTGAACATGCCCACCGGGACCCTGTGGGGCCACGAAAAGGCCTACACCCTGCAGGCCACCGGCCAGCTCAACAACGCCTCGGAGTTCCGGCCCATCGTGGTGGCGTACCGCAACGGTGCGCCGGTGCGCCTGCGGGACCTGGGCAACGTTTTCGACAGCGTCCAGAACGACAAGGTGGCCAGCTGGATCAACAACGACCGGGGCATCATGCTGGCCGTGCAGCGGCAGCCCGGCACCAACACGGTCGAAGTGTCCAAGGCCGTGCGTGCGCTCTTGCCCAGCTTCATGAGCCAGATGCCGGCATCGGCGAACCTCACCGTGATGATCGACCGGGCGGCGCCCATCCAGGATTCCGTCAACGACGTCAAGGGCACGCTGCTGCTGACGCTCTGCCTCGTGGTGCTGGTGATCTTCCTCTTCCTGCGCAACGTCTCCGCCACGGTGATCCCCAGCCTCGCCCTGCCCTTGTCGGTGGTCGGGACATTCGGCGTGATGTCGCTGCTGGGCTTCAACCTGGACAACCTGTCGCTGATGGCCCTCACGCTGTCGGTGGGGTTCGTGGTCGACGACGCCATCGTCATGCTCGAGAACATCTACCGCCACATGGAAATGGGAAAGCGCCCGTTCGCGGCGGCGGTGGACGGGGCCAAGGAAGTGGGCTTCACCATCGTGTCCATGACCCTGTCCCTAACCGCCGTGTTCATCCCGATCCTGTTCATGGGCGGCATCATGGGACGGCTGTTCCGGGAGTTTGCGGTCACGATCATGACGGCGATCCTGGTCTCGGGGTTCGTGTCCCTGTCGCTGACGCCCATGATGTGCAGCCGCTTCCTGCGCGTCGAGAGCAGGCAGCATGGCCGCTTCTACAACGCCATCGAGCGGGTGTGGACGAGTGCGCTGGCGCTCTACGAGCGAAGCCTCGCCTGGGTGGTGGGCCACAAGCGCACCGCGCTGATGTTCTCGGCGGGGATCTTCGCCGCGACCATGTTCCTCTTCGCCGTCGTGCCCAAGGGCTTCATCCCGAGCCAGGACACGGCCTTCCTGTTCGGCACCACCGAGGGAGCGGAGGGCCTCTCCTTCGAGGGGATGGTGGCGCACCAGAAGGTGGTCGCCGAGGTGGTGGGGGCGGACCCCAACGTGCAGTCGTTCATGTCCGCCGTCGGGGCGGGCGGCTCCAGCAGCTCGGGCAACCAAGGCCGCGTCATACTCCGCCTGAAGCCGCGCCACGAGCGCAAGCTCACCGCCGACCAGGTGGTCAGCAGCCTGCGGGGCAAGCTGGCCAAGATCCCGGGCATCCGCGCCATCGTCATCAACCAGCCGGCCATCAACATCGGCGGCCGCTTCGCGTCGGGACTCTATCAGTACACGCTCCAGTCGTCGGACCTGGATGCTCTCTACTCTGCCGGACCGGCCCTGGAGGCCAAACTGCGGCTGGATCAGCGACTGCGCGACGTGAACAGCGACCTGCGGATCAGCAATCCCGAAGTAGACGTGGTGATCGACCGCGACCGGGCAGCCTCCCTGGGGATCACGCCGCAGGCCATCGAGGACGGCCTGTTCTCGGCCTACGGCACCCGGCAGGTCTCCACCATCCTGGCGCCCAACAACCAGTACTACGTGATCATGGAGCTGTTGCCCCAGTATCAGCGCGATCCCGCGACCCTGAACCTGCTCCACATCCGTGCCCAGGACGGCGACCTCGTCCCCTTGTCCGCCGTCGCCCAGATCCAGACCGGGATCGGCCCGCTCACGGTGAACCACTCGGGCCAGCAGCCGTCGGTGACCATCTCCTTCAACCTGGCCGAGGGCGTGGCGCTCAGCGAGGCGGTAGCCATCGTGAACAAGGCTGCCCGCGAGACCCTTCCCTCATCGATCGTCACGAACTTCTCGGGGACGGCGCAGGCCTTCAACGCTTCGCAGAGCGGGCTGTTGAGCCTGCTGATCCTGGCCATCCTGGTCATCTACATGATCCTGGGCATCCTCTACGAGAGTTTCGTCCACCCGATCACCATCCTCACCGGCCTGCCGTTCGCGCTGTTCGGAGCGCTGGTCACCCTGCTGCTGTTCAGGACCGACCTGAATCTCTACAGCTTCGTCGGGCTGATCATGCTCATCGGAGTGGTGAAGAAGAACGCGATCATGATGGTCGACTTCGCCGTCGAGGCCAAGAAAGGCGGGCTGGATGCGGAGGCGGCGATCCTGAAGGCCTGCAGCATCCGCTTCCGGCCTATCATGATGACGACCATGGCTGCCCTGATGGGCACGCTGCCGATCGCGCTGGGGCTGGGCGCGGGATCCGAGGCGCGCCGGCCGTTGGGGCTGTGCGTCGTCGGCGGCCTGCTCTTCTCCCAGCTGGTGACGCTGTACGTCACGCCGGTGTTCTTCACCTACCTCGATGGCGTGCAGACCTGGCTCGGCCGCAGGTTCGCGCGGGAGCGCAGCGCCGCGGTCGCACAACGCCAGGACGCTCTGACGAGCCCAGCGAGGCAAGCCAGCCCTGCGAGCCCGGCGTAGGCGAGTGGCGGCGGAGCGCGCGCCTGCCCGACGCGTGCGTCCGTCCCCCGCCCGTCCGTCCGTCCGTCCGTGCGCGCCTCGGTGCGACCTGCGGGTGCGCCGAGGCCAGCGGTTACGGTCCGCAAAATGCCTTTCGGTTTGCCGCGATCGGGCCTATCGTGTCGGCGAGTCGATCGATGAATGCACTTCTTCTGTATCCCGAGTTCCCGGACACGTTCTGGAGCTTCAAGCACGCGCTGAAGTTCGTCCGCAAGCGCGCCTCCCTGCCCCCGCTCGGTCTGATCACCGTCGCCGCCATGCTGCCGCCGGAATGGCCCAAGCGGCTGGTGGACCAGAACGTCCGCAAGGTCTCCCGAGAAGACATTGCCTGGGCGGACGTCGTGTTCGTCAGCGCGATGCTCGCGCAGCGCGCGTCCGCGCGCGAGCTCATCGCGCGCTGCCGGGCGGCGGGTAAGACGATCGTCGCCGGCGGGCCGCTGTTCACCGCCGAACACGCGCAGTTCCCGGATGTCGACCATTTCGTGCTGAACGAGGCCGAGGTAACGCTCGCCCCCTTCCTGTACGACTTCGGACGCGGGACGGCGCGGCGGGCGTACACGGCGGCTGAGTTCGCCGACGTCCGCCAGACGCCCGTGCCCTTGTGGGAGCTGCTGGACCTGCGGCGCTACGCCTCCATGAGCGTGCAGTTCTCGCGCGGCTGCCCGTTCGACTGCGAGTTCTGCAACGTCACCGCGATGCTCGGCCATCGGCCGCGCACCAAGACCGCGGCGCAGATCCTCGCGGAGCTGGACGGCCTGTGCCGCGCCGGCTGGCGCGGCTCGGTGTTCTTCGTCGATGACAACTTCATCGGCAACAAGCAGCAACTCAAGTCGAAGTTGTTGCCGGCGCTGACCGCCTGGCGCAAGGGCAAGGCTGGCATCCGGTTCTACACCGAGGCGTCGATCAACCTGGCCGATGACGCGACGCTCATGACGTCGATGGTCGAGGCGGGATTTGATACCGTGTTCATCGGTATCGAGACGCCTGAGGAGGCCAGCCTCGCCGAATGCAACAAGCGGCAGAACCGCGGCCGCGACATGATTGCCGACGTGAAACGCATGCAGCGGGCCGGGCTGCAGGTGCAGGGCGGGTTCATCGTCGGCTTCGACAGCGACACGCCGACGACCTTCCAGCGGCAGACGGAGTTCATTCAGAAGAGCGGTATCGTCACCGCGATGGTCGGGCTGCTGAACGCCATGCCGGACACCAAGCTGTACTCCCGGCTGAAACGCGAAGGCCGGCTGCTGGGCGAGACGACCGGCGACAACGTAGACGGCACCCTCAATTTCGTGCCGCGCATGGACCCCGACGCGCTGCGCGACGGGCACAAGATGATCCTGCGCAGCATCTATGCGCCGGGGCCGTACTACCAGCGCGTGCGCACGTTCCTGCGCGAGTACCATCCGCCTCGAATGACCAGCTCGATGAGCTGGCCGAACATCGGCGCCTTCATGCATTCGGTGATCCGCCTGGGCGTATTCGGCCGGGAGCGGGCCCACTACTGGGGCCTGCTCGCCTGGACCTCGTTCCGGCGGCCCTCGCTGTTTCCGCTGGCCGTCACGCTCGCCATCTACGGCCACCATTTCCGCAAGATCTGCGACGCGCTCCACGCGTAGCGGCGCTGCCGTCGCGAGGACGACGGGCCGCACGCCTCGGAGCACGGGCACGGGGTCTGGTGGGGGGCCGCTGCGGCGGGTCTCAGCGCCGCAGCAGCTTGAAGGCGTGGTTCCACGAGCCGGAGCGCGCGCCGTAGAGTACCCACACCAGGCACATCGGCTCCAGGTGGCGCGACGCCTCGATACCGCCCAGGTCGATCACGCCCCAGCCGAAGTCACGCAGGATCGCTGCGACCTTCGCTTTGGCGTCATCGCTGTTGCCGCAGATGAACATGTCGGGCGGGCCTTCAGGGAACTGGGGCTTGAACATGTGGGCGTTGCCCACCGTATTGAACGCTTTCACCACGTGGGCGCGCGGCAACAGCCGCTGCACGCGCTCGCCGGCCGAATCGGTGTGGCCCACCGCCAGCTTGGGGGGGAAGCCGCCCGACATATCCAACGGGTTGGTGGTGTCGATCACGATCTTGCCGTCGAAGCTGCCGATGCCCGCGGCGCGCAGGGTCTCGTCGTTGGCCACGCCGAGAGTGGCCAGCACGACCAGCTCGCCGAATCGCGCCGCATCCGTGAACGTTCCCTGCGACGCCTTCGGCCCCGCCGCGCGGGCCCATTGCACGGCTTTCTCGTTGCCGGCCGCGCGCGAGCCCATCTTGACCTCGTGTCCGAGGGTGACGAAGGCCTGGCCCAGGGCCCGGCCGACGTCACCCGTCCCCAGCACGCCGATCCGCATGTCGCTTGCGCCTCCTTGCAGGGGTGAGGATCCAAAGTGGCCGGCTCCCGGCCGGTTACCACGATCGCCCAAAGTGTAGTCGAACCCGCAGCGCCCGCACGCGGACGCCAACTCGGCCTTGCGCGCCCCGGGATGGATCGTTCAGGATCGCCGCACGCCACTCCATTCCCACATGCCCCCAAGCCCACTGGAGCTTCCGATGCGTCTCGATCGTTGGACCCGCCAACGTCAGCTCCGGCCGACGCGGCCGACGTCGCCGGCGCTGCGGCCGCTGCGCGCGCCATTCTCGCCAACGCTCGTGCGGTCGCTCTCGCACTCGTGCTTGCCACCGCTGCTGCCGGCGCTCCTGCTCGCGCTGCTGACCGCGGGCTGCGGCTCGGACTCGACCGGCCCCGGCCAGCCGAAGAACTCCGTCTCCGCGCCCACGCTGCTGGCCACGCTGCGCGATCGCTTCCAGGAGGCCTGGGTCGGGTCGGCGGCCGTGGCCGACCTCGATGGGGACGGCACCATGGAGATCATCGCGGCTCGCGACAATCAGGTCATCGGGTGGCACCTCGACGGCACGATCCGCTTCCGGGGGCAGACGCAAGGACGAGTCTGGTCCTCGCCGGTCGTCGTCGATCTGCTGCCCGCGGTTCCCGGGCTGGAAGTGGTCGTCGCCTCCCGCGGGAGCATCTACGCGTGGGATTCGGGCGGCGCGTTGTGCCCGGGCTTCCCCTACGCGTGGCGCGACGAGTTGCGCTCGCTCGCGGCCGGAGACATCGACAACGACGGCCAGCTCGAGTTGGTCGCCGTGACCACCACTCCCCTGGAGTCGGGCGGCCAGACCGATATCATCATCGCCGTCAACCACGATGGCAGCGCAGTCACGGGGTTTCCCGCCAACACTGGCGGCAGCTCCGGATGTGACGCCGGCTGCTTCGTGACGGGCGGGTACGACCAGAACGTCGCGCTGGGCGATGTCGATGGCAACCACGTCGCCGACATCCTCGCCACGCAGGACAATGCCTACCTGAGCCTGCACGACGGCACGGGGCGCGCCTTCGCATGCGCCCCCATCTTCACCGGCCGCACGAAGATCCAGGGAGTGCGCGCGCTGCTGGACTACACGCTCGCGCAGCAGGGGTTCGCCAACGACGAGCAGACGGACAACCAGGGCGAGTTCACCAACTCGGCCCCCGCGATCGCCGACATCGACGGCGACGGCAAGGGCGAGCTGGTGGTGCTGAGCTCGGTGCAGAACGCCGCGCAGACCGATCGCCTGCGCGGCGTAGCGCTGTGGGTGCTACGCGACGACGGCACGCGTCCGACCGATTGGGTGGCCCCGGTGCGGTTCCCGGACTACCTGGCCGGCCTCACCGACTTTGCCGGCACCAACATCGTGGCAGCCACCAACCAGGTCGCAGTCGCCGACATCGATCCGGCGCGCGCCGGTCCCGAGTTCATCGTCGCCGGGTTCGACGGGAAGATCCACGCCGTGGACTCCCGGGCGCGCGTGCTCTGGAGCTCAACGTACACCACAGATCCCAACGTGCTCACCGCGGGAGTGGCGATCGCGGACCTGTCGGGTGACGGGGTGCCGGAGATCGTATTCGCGACCTACTCCCCGGACCCGGACAAGGGTCAGCTGGTCGTGCTGGACTCCGAGGGCACTCGCCTGCACGCCATCGCCCTGCCCGATCGCGGGTCGATGGCGGTACCGACCATCGCCGACATCGACAAGGACGGCGATCTGGAGATCGTGGTCAATCTGAAGGACGCCGTAGACCAGCTGCGGCAGGTGCTGGTGTTCACCGTCACCGGGTCCTCGACCAACCAGCTGCTGTGGCCCACCGGGCGTGGGAGCCTCCGCCGCGATGGACGCGCGCCGTAGCGGGGCCCCACCGGCCTGCTGCGGTCATCTCACCCATACCACCGCCGCCCGCACCGTCCACCCGGACCGATCGCCTCCGCCCTCGATTCGGCGGCCTACGCCTTCGCCCGGCCCGACAGCAGCTTCTCTCGTCCCACCAGATACAGCAGCACCATGAGCGCCGCGAACGGGAGCGTCGACAGCAGGTCCGCCTGCGATCCGCCGAAGAACGGGTTGTGCGCGGTCGCCCAGCGGGTGAAGAACGTGTCGATCTGCTCGAAGGCGCCGGAGGTGAACGCGATGATGATCCCGGCGATCGCCCCGCCCGCGATGTAGCCCGACGCCATGAGCACGCCGGCGCTCTTGTCGCCCTCGGCCACCAGCTGCTCCTCGGTCAGATTGGCGTGCGCAAGCTCACGGCGCCGCTTGCGGTCGACCAGCCAGCGGATCATCCCACCGAAGAAGATCGGGGTGGAGGACGACAGCGGCAGGTAGACGCCCACCGCGAATGCGAGCGAGGGGATGTCGGACATCTCCAGCACCAGCGCGATCATCACCCCAAACAGCACCAGCGCCCAGGGCAGCTTGTGGCTGAGGATGCCCTTGATGATGTACGACATCAGCGTCGCCTTGGGCGCGTCGAACTTGCGAACGGTCGTGCCGTCGGGGCGCGTCTCGTGCGTGCCGTTGATGCCGGGGTCGACCAGGTAGACGGCCGCGCCACTGGCGTCGACGAGGTACTTGCCGGGCGGCCCACCCTGCTCGTCGGTCTTCTGCCAGACCAGATACGATTTCGCATCGTCGCGGGCTTGAGGTCCCCGCACCGACTCGTGCAGCGTGAGCGGCCCGGCGTCGGTGTGCAGCCCGGGCGCGACCTCGGCGGCTGGCACGTAGACCGTGGCGGCGTCGTTGAGCCGCAGCAGGATCGGTCCCAGCACCAGGGCCGAGGCCAGCGAACCGACCAGGATCGCGATCTGCTGCAAGCGTGGCGTGCCGCCCACCAGATGCCCCGTCTTGAGATCCTGCGACGTTGTGCCGCCGTTGGAGGCCGCGATGCAGACGATGCCGCCCACCGAGAGCGCCGTGACGTAGTACGGCCCTCCCGTCCAGCCCACCACCAGGAAGATCAGGCAGGTGAAGAGCAGCGTGGCGACCGTCATCCCCGAGATCGGGTTGCTGGAGGAGCCGATCTCTCCAGTCAGGCGCGACGAGACGGTCACGAACAGGAAGCCGAAGACGACGATCAGGAGCGCCCCCAGCAGATTCATGTGCAGCGAGGGGCTGGCCATGATAGCAGCCACCATCCCGACGATCCCGAACAACACGAATTTCATCGAGAGGTCGTGCTCGGTACGCAGGATGGCCGAGTTCGCGTCGCGCTTGGCCCGCAGGTCGTGCAGGCCCCCGCGCAGCCCGTGCACGATGGTGGGCATGGACCGCCCCAGGCTCACGATGCCGCCCGCCGCCACCGCGCCTGCGCCGATGTAGAGCACGTACGCGCCGCGGATGTCGTCGGGGGTCATGTCCTTGATGGGCACGGCGCCCGGGGCCAGCGGGCCGGGCATGGCGCTGCCGAAGAACTTGATCATCGGAATGAGCACCAGATAGGCCAGCACCCCCCCGGCGCACATGACCGAGGAGATTTTGCCCCCGATGATGTAGCCGACTCCCAACAACTCCGGCGAGATCTCGGCCGAGAGGGAGCCCGCCTCGAACGGCTTGCCGAAAACCCGCTCGGGCACGTCCTTCCAGGCCTTGCAGGTCACCATCAGCGTCTTGTAGAGGATGCCGATCCCGAAACCGGAGAAGATCGTGCGCGCGCTGGTGTTGCTGGACAGCCCCGCGGCCGCGGCCGCCCGCGCTTCCTGCTTGGCCGCGTCCGAGGCCATCTCCCGCGATTCTTGTGAGGCTCCCGCCTTCAGCACCTCGGCGCAGGCCGTCCCCTCGGGGTACTTGAGGATGCCGTGCTGCTGGACGATCAGCGCGCGCCGCAACGGGATCATCATCAGAATGCCCAGCAATCCCCCCAGCACCGCCACGAGCATCACGCGCGTGATCTCGAGGTTGAAGCCGAGGATCATGATCGCGGGCATCGTGACGCCCAGGCCGAAGGCGATCGACTCTCCGGCCGACCCCGCTGTCTGCACGATGTTGTTCTCGAGGATGCTGGCGTCCTTGAGCCCGAAGCGCGACAGGAGCCGAAACAGCGTGATCGAGATGACCGCCACCGGGATCGACGCGCTGACCGTCAGCCCGACCTTGAGCACCAGGTACAGGGACGAGGCGCCGAAGATCATTCCGAGGATCGTGCCCAGGATCACGGCGCGCGGCGTGAGCTCGCGCATGCGGGTGGCCGGGGCGATGTAGGGCTCAGGCTGCGGCCGGGCGGACCGCGCTGCGGGCGCGGGCGCCGGCGCGGTTGCGACGCCGCCCGCGGCCGCCCCGTGTGCCGCGCCGCCTGTGGCCGCCCCGGGTGCGACGCCGCCCGTGGCCGCTCCGGTTGCGACGCCGCCCGCGGCCGCCCCCTGGACAGCCGGCTGGCGTGTGGGCATGGAGAGCTCCGCTCGAGGGGGGGCAGGAGTCTACACGATCGTCCAGGGCTCTTGCGCGCTGATCGGAGCTTCGCGTGCCGGTTCCAATGGCCCGCTCAGCGTGGCAGCGCCGGTTGGTGGTCGGCCGGCCGGTTGGCGCGTGGTTGGCCCACCGGGTGGCTGGTTGTTGGCCCACCGCCCGGCGGCGTGTTGGCCCACCGCGCGCGGTCGCGGCCCGGTCGCTTGGGCGTGCGGTCGCGGTCCGGTCACTTGGCCAGCGTCGCCTTGGCGCTGGCGCTCTTTCCCGGCGCCGACAGCTGGACCACGTAGACTCCGCTGGCCGCGATGCGGCCGGCGTCGTCGCGCCCGTCCCACAGCACGAGCTGCGGGCCGGGCGGGAGCGGCTGTCCCGCAAGCAGGCTGCGCACGGCGCGCCCGCGCGCGTCCAGCACGCGCAGCACGACGGGCGTTGGAGCAGATCCGTCGAGGACGAACGTGATCGTGGCCGCTGGATTGAACGGGTTCGGCGCCACGCGCAGCCGCAGCGCCGAGCGCCGCACAGGGGGCGCCGCCGTCGCCACCGATGAGCGCAGCCCCAAGGACGTCAGCGGGTCGGCCTGGCCGTCACCATCCACGTCGGCCAGCAGCCGCAGATCGTAGAACGAGTCGGGATCGTGCGTGACGAACATCGCGGTCACCGACAGCGACACGGGGACGCCGGGCGGCACAGGCACGGTGCCGGTGACCGGCGTGTCGGGTGGCAGGCCGTTGAGGCTCACGACCGCATTGGGGCCGCCCTCGGCGCCGGCCGCCTCGAAGCGGTACGCCATATTCGACTGCGGGAAGCCAGTGTTCACCACCTGCAGCGCGAGGATCCGCGGCTGCAGGGGCGGCAGGTACCAGAAGCGCTTCTGCGCCGCCCAGGTCGGGCACAGTCCGGCCCGATCGAGCAACCGGCCGCGGCAGCGGAAATCGTAGCTGCCCTCGAGATTGGTCACCGTGGCCGTATAGCAGGCCGTGTCGTTGATCATATCGAGGCCCGGGGGCCGGGAGATCCGCACGCGCAGCGTGCCGCACTCGCCGGCGCCCACGCTAATCGGCACGGGATCGAGGATTTCGAAGTCCGACGGGCCGTTCACCTCGCAGTCCCCGAATCCGTGCGGGTCGCCCGCGAGCGACAGCGTGTACGTGTGATCCTGCTCCAGATTATTGCAGATCTGGACCTCGACCTCCGCGCTCACCGCTCCGTTGCACAAGGGCGTGTCCCACGGCACGTGGCACGTCTCGTCAGCCCAGCACCAGTTCAGCAGGAAGTCGCCGTTGCCGGCGATCCCCTCGGCCACGACGGGCGTCGACTGCAGGTAGGCTGCGTTGTCCGCCTCGCGCTGGTGCACGTTGTTCATCGTGCGGGTGGTGAAGTCGAGCGCCTCCCACACCTGCATGTACCGGCGGCCCCAGCTGACCTCATCCGCCGTGGCCGCAGTGTAGATGGCCAGGTTGCTGTGGTGACCGTCTGTGGCCATGTCCGTGAAGGCTCCGGAATAGCACTGATCCATCGTCACGAATAGTCGGCACACCTGACAGTCGCTGGTGTCCAGGTCCAGCTCGCCCGGCTCGTACATCTCGTTGGAATCGTACACGCCGTCGCCGTCGAAGTCCCACAGCACAAGATCGCCCGTGCCGACACCGTGGTTGGTCGTGCACAGGAACAGGACGTCGCGGCGCGGATCCAGCCCGTCGCACAGCGAGCGGATCTTGTCCCGGATCGCTGCCTCGTCGACGGGTCCTTCGACGTCACTGCCAGTGTCGTGGTCGCCGTCGCCGTCGGCGTCGTCGAGGTCCAGGGGCGAGCCGTCGGCGTAGTAGACCCAGATGTTGCTGCGGGCGAAGCCCAGGCCCCGCAGCTTCTGGTAGACCGCGGCGAGATTGTCGCGGTAGTCGCGGTGGTTGAGATGGGGTTCCCACCCACCCGAGATCAGCACCGCATACAGACACGCATCGGGCGGGAGCGGCGGGAGACCGCCCACGCTCGGCGGGTCGGTGATGTCCGGACAGGCCTGCGGCGTGAACGGTTCGCAGTCGAGGTCCACGCGCGCGCCCGCGCCCCCATTGGCGAACACCGCCGGCGGCCAGTTCTTGCTCAGCGGGCCCAGATGCGTGTTCAGGTTGGCGTTGACCGCGACCCAACGGCACGGATGCGCCCAGTTCGCCAGCGGCGCATCGTCGATCAGCACCGGCCACGTCAGCGGAAACGGCATGGTCAGCGGCGGGACCCCCGGGTTGGGATCGCGCGCGATGTGCAGGTTGTCCACCGGCAGGAGCGTCATGGACATCGTCACCGCCGCGTACGAGCCGCCGAGCACGTTGTCCCGGATGTAGTCCGCCACGGCCTGCCGGTCGAAGCTGGTCCAGCCACCGGTGTTGCCGGAGCTCTCGAAGTCGGCGGAGCTGAGGGTGGCCCCGTCGAGCTGCACCAGCACGTTGTCCACCTGGACGGCCCCGGACGTGTTGTAGGCGCCGTCTTGATCGGAGCCGGACGGGCCCGACACGACGCGCAGCCGCAGGACGATCTGGTCGTGATGCGGGCCCGCGTACTGGGTGGGGGAGATGATCCACGTCTGGTCGAAGACGACCGGTGTCACGAACTGGCCGGTCATGTTCTTGTTGCTGCCGTCGATCTGCAGCAGCGTCATGAACGTCTGGGTGGCCTCCCACTCCGCCCGGAAGAAGTCCTGACCGGGCTGCGTGTCGTGGTTGTACACGAAGCGCAGGCGCACCTGCGTCGCCGCGGTCGGGTTCGCCGCCGTCGCGCGCCAGTACAGCTTGTCGTTCCAGCCGTTTCCGTAACCGGGCGCCGCGGTGTATCCGGCCGTGCCGGCCGGCACGCCGGACCACAGGGCGTGGTTGTTCGGGGTCGTGGTGCTGAGGTTGCCGGCGTTGAAGGTGTCCACGTGCCAGTACGGGCCCTGGGCGAGAACCGTGGAGGCGAGGAGGAGCGTGAGGCAGCCGAGGGCGAAGGCGAAGGAACGGGAGAGGGTACGGGAGAGGGCATGGAAGCCGACACGGGAGCGGGCGCGCGAATGGGTACGGGTAGCGGCGGCCCGGGCCCCGGTGTTGGGGGTTTTCGCGGTGAAGGTGATGGTGGGCGCGGGGGCGCGCACTGGCGCACTCGAGCGCCAGAGCGTTGCAAGCTCGAGCGTGGGCATGGGAGCCCTCCCTGCAGGCTGGGTGGGCGTGGCAAGGTCCTGGCGCGGGACCGTGCGCCGGGAGCCTCGCCCGCAGGAGGACCAGCTCTGTCTGGTGCCTCTAAAGCCAGTCTACACCCGGTGGGGGCGGACCATCAAATCGGCCAGGCGGACCACCGACCAGGGCCGATAGAATGCCCTTCTCTATCTGCTGCCCGTTTCTCCGGTGCCGCGCCGGCTCGCCCCGCGTAGCCCCGCGCTCCGGCTCGCCCGGCGGAACCCACGTCCGCGGTCGTGACCGACGGAGCCTTCGCTGTGGACGGCCGCTTCGAGCGGCTCGGGCACTGGGACGCTGCCGCCTTGACCGAGCTCAACCGCCGGCTGGTGCTGAGGGCGCTGCGGCGCCAGCAGCGGTTGACCGCAGAGACCCAGAGCGCGCTCCTGGGTTGGGTGCACCTGGGTGGCAGTGCTGCGAGCAGTGCGCGTGGAAGCAAGTGGAGCACGGTCACCGGCTGGTGCTGGCAGCGCCGTGCCACGAGTAGTGGTTGTCACAGGAGTTACAGGTTGTTCGCCAACCGCAGCCTGGGGGCACGCCCCGGTCAGGCCGCTGCCGGGGCACGAAGGGGTGGAGGCGGCGGCGACACGGGCGTACTGTTGCGAAGGAGGGTGGGACCCGGGCCCCCGGGACGGCAGTCGCTGGGCATGGGTCCAGCCTTGACTGGGCGGGTCCGCAGGTTGGCGTTGCCTGATGCCGTGGAGGGCCGATGAGGCTCGCCGCGCAGGACCTCGAGGAGCAAGGCCGCTGGCTGGTCGCCGTGCGCTGGCTCGCGAGCGCGGGTGTCGTCCTCACTGTCTGGGTCGCCTCCTCGGTGCTCGGCATCCTGCGCGATCCCAGACCGCTCTACGCGATCGCGCTCTGCATCATCGCCTACAACCTGCTCTTCCAGGCGGCCTATCGACGCCCGCGCGCTCGACGCGGCCATCGTGCCCGAGGCGCCGGGCGGATCCTCCTGCAATTCGGCCTCGATCTGCTCGCCCTCACGCTTCTTCTCTACTTCTCGGACATCGCGCACAACCCGTTCATCCTCTACTTTGTGTTCCACGTCGTGATGGCGAGCATTCTGCTGCCCGGATGGGCGCCGTATCTCCTGGCATTCCTGGCCGTCGTGTTGGTCGGCGCGGTTCTCTTCCTGCAGAGCTGGGGGGTGATCCCGCCGCATCCCCTGGACCTGCCCGGACTCCACGCGGGAATCGCCGACGAGCGGGGGCCCGAAGGCTACGTGTATCCGCTTGGCGTGCTGATCGCGCTGGGCAGCACCCTTGGCATCGCGGCCTACCTCACGACCTCTGTCTCGCGCTACGTCGAGAGAGTGCAGGGCCAGATCCGGCAGCACGAGAAGATGCTCGGGATCGGCCAGCTCGTCGCCGGATTCGCGCACCAGATCGCCAATCCGCTGGACGGCCTCCAGAACGGTTTGCGCCGGATCGAGAGCGGCGCCGGCGCAAACGAACGCCTCAAGGAGACGGTGCGTCTCATGATGGCCGCTCTCGGTCGCATCGAGAACGTGGCCAAGCGGCTGCAGGAGTTTGCGCGGCCGCAGGGCCTCGAGCTCCAGGCGTGCGACGTGAATCGCGCGGTGGACGCGACGCTGCAGCTCTACGCGAATACCCTCGCGGGCCGGGGGATCACGGTGCAGCTGGACTGCTCGGCGGTGCCGAAGGCCTGGGGCGATCCGTACTCGATCGAGGAGATCCTGTTCAACCTGTGCACGAACGCCCTCGATGCCATGCCGCAGGGCGGGACACTGCTTGTCAGGACCCACGCGCAAGAGCGGCCGGACATCGGGCCCGACGGCTGCGTGGCGATCGAAGTCCATGACAGCGGGGTCGGGATCCCGGCCGACCGGCTCGAGAAGATCTTCGAGCCCTTCTACACCACCAAGGCCCAGACGGGCGGGACGGGCCTTGGCCTGGGCCTCTGCCGGATGCTCCTCTCCGAGATGGGAGGGCGCCTCGAGGTCGAAAGCCAGCTGGCGAGGGGCTCGACTTTCCGCGTTCTATTGGCCGCAGCAGCGGACGACGCGTGAGGACATGGCCATGAGGATCCTGGTCGTCGACGACGAGGAGATGAAGCGGAGGTCGCTGGAAGAGGACGTGTCCTCCTGGGGTCACGAGGTGACGGCGTGCGCGGACGGACAGCAGGCGCTGGGGTGTCTCGAGCGGGCGCTGATCGACGTGGTGATCGCCGACCTCAAGATGCCCGGCCTCAGCGGCATGGAGCTGCTCGAGAAGACCAAGGCTGGCCCCAACGCGGGCTGCGACTTCATCATGATCACGGCCTACGGGAGCATCCCAGTTGCCGTCGAGGCGATGAAGAAGGGGGCCTTCGACTTCCTGACGAAGCCGTTCTCCAACGAGCGGCTGCTTCCCATCCTCCGGCGCATCGAGCGGATCCGCGAGGAGGCCAGGCAGAGGGAGGCTGTCGGCGCGCGGGAGCCCGGCGGCGCGGCCGAAAGCGTGCTCGTGGGAAGCGCGCCCGCCATGCGCCGCATCCTGGAGCTGGTGGAGATCTGCGCCCGCACCGAGTCGAACGTGCTCTTGTGCGGCGAAACCGGCACCGGCAAGGACTTGGTGGCTTCCATCATCCACAAGAAGAGCCCGCGACATGCCTCGCCCCTCGTGAAGGTGAGCTGCGCGGTGTTCCCGCACGACCTGTTCGCGAGCGAGCTGTACGGGCACGAGCGCGGCGCGTTCACCGGCGCGGACCGCATGCGCCCCGGCCGGTTCGACCTGGCCGCCGGTGGCACGCTGTACCTGGACGACGTGGACGACATCCCCTACCCCGAGCAGGTGAAGCTCCTGCGCGTCATCGAAGACCGCGTGTTCGAGCGCGTGGGAGGGGCGACGCCGATCCAGTCCCAGGTGCGCATCATCGCCTCGAGCAAGACGGACCTTGCGGAGGAGATCGCCGCGGGGACCGTTCGCGAGGATCTGTACTACCGCCTCAACGTGATGCGGATCGACCTTCCGCCCCTGCGGGAGCGGCTGGAGGACGTCCCGCAGATCGCCGCGCACATCCTGCAGCGCCTCTCGGGCAGCGAGAAGGTCGTCCTCGATCCTGAGGTCGCTGGCGTTCTTGCGTCGTACCACTGGCCGGGAAACGTTCGTGAGCTGCGGAACGTCCTCGAGTGGGCCTACCACACCGGAAAGGGCACGATCTCGGCAGACCCGCTTGTCCAGCAACTCGGCCGAGAAGACGCCCGCACGAATGGCGGTCCGGCGTTCAAGCAGCGCGTGGACCGATTCGAGCGCGAGTTGCTCCTCGGCGCGCTCAACGCCACGGGCGGGAACAAGACCGCAGCGGCGCACCTGCTGGGCATGAAGCCCTCGACCTTCCGCGACAGGCTCGAGCGGTTGGGGCTCCCATAGAATCGCGGAGCTCCCGCAGAGCCGCTCTAGCAAAGTCGGTGGGTTCGAAGCCACGGGAATCCGCGCGCGCCCGCGGGAATCCGTGGCCGCTGGGCGATGCAGTCCGGACCCCCACGCGATCCTGCCAGGTTAATCCGCGACCGTTGCGTGCGTTCCGAGCGCTTCGGTAGCACGCACCGGGCAGGCATGCCGGTTGCGGTCAGCGCAACGTCACGCGATTCCCCCAGGCGTGAGGAGGCAAGGAATGAACGCCACCGAGGCGCGCGCGCTCACCGACGAGTTCCTCGAAAGCGTCCGCGCCACGCCGGGCGGCGAGAAGATCGATCAGTGCCTCCAGTGCGGAACCTGCTCGGCATCCTGCCCCTCGAGCCGTGCCATGGACTACCCCCCGCGCGCGGCTATTGCCGCCCTTCGCGCGGGAATGCTGGACCGGGTGCTTGCGTCGAACACGGTGTGGCTCTGCACGTCCTGTTACTTGTGCACCGTCCGCTGCCCGGCGGGGATCCCCTTCACCGATGTGATGTACCAGCTCAAGCGACTGGGAATCGAGAAGGGCTACGTTCGCGGCAGGACAAACGGGGTCGAGATGGCCAAGGCTTTCGTGGAAGTCGTGGATCGCTGCGGACGCAGCTCTGAAGGAGAGCTCCTCAGAAACTACTTCTGGAGCACCAATCCACTCAGGGCGCTCGCGTATCTACCCCTCGGATGGCGCCTCCTTCGCCGGGGGAGGATCGGCGTCCGTCCGCGCAGGATCGCGGGAATCGAGGGGCTGCGCACGATGATGGCGGCGATGGAGAAGGGCAGGTCGCGATGATTTCGCCGGGCCAGAAGGTCTACGCCTATTTTCCCGGGTGCTCGCTCGAGACGACGAACAAGGCGTACGACAGCTCCACGCGGAACGTCGCGAAGGTCCTAGGCGTGGAGATGGTCGAGCTTGCGGATTGGAACTGCTGCGGTGCCACCGCCTATCTGTCCATCGACGATGGGCGCGCCATGGTGCTGTCGGCCCGCAACCTTGCCCTTTCGGAGGGACAGAGCCGCGATCTCGTCACGGTCTGTAGCGGCTGCTACGTCGTCCTCCACAAGGCGAACCATCGCTTCCAGGAGGACCCACAGCTGCGCGACCGCGTGCGCGAGGCGCTCAAAGCCGGCGGAATGGACTACCGCGGCACGGTCCGGGTGCGTCACTTCCTTGACGTGGTGGTGAACGACCTGGGCAAGGAGGCGATCGAGCGCCACGTGGTCCGGCGCCTCGAGGGGCTGAGGGTCGCCTGCTACTACGGCTGCCAGATCACGCGACCCTACGCCGAGTTCGACGACGCAGAGTTCCCGGAGTCAATGGATCGGCTCATGGGCTGGCTCGGCGCGACGCCGGTCGACTTTCAACTCAAGACGAAGTGCTGCAGCGGGATGCTGATGACGACCCAGCAGGACGTCGGTCTCGACGCGGCCGGGAAGCTCCTGCGGGAGGCGCGGCGAGCGGGGGCCGACTGCATCAGCACCGCGTGCCCGCTCTGCCAGGTCAACCTGGAGGCATACCAGGACAAGATCTCGGACCGTGCGGGAGCGGATAGCCACATCCCGGTTCTCTACTTCACCCAGCTGCTGGGGACTGCCCTCGGTCTGGGGAACAGAGAGCTGGCGCTCGGGGATTCGCTCACACGGGTCGAGCCGATGCTCGCGGCGAGGCTGGAGGCGCCATGAAAGACGGCAACCAGATCGGCGTCTACATCTGCCACTGCGGAACCAACATCGCGCGGACCGTCGACATCCAGGAGGTCGCCGGATTCGCGCGGAGTCTTCCCGGCGTCGCGGTCGTCCGTGAGTACAAGTACATGTGCTCCGACCCCGGCCAGGCGCTCATCAAGGAGGACATCAAGTCCGAGCGGCTCACCCATGTGGTGGTGGCCTCCTGCTCGCCCCTCATGCACGAGGAAACCTTCCGGGGCGCCTGCGAGGACGCGGGGCTCAACCGCTTTCTTTTCCAGATGTCCAACATTCGGGAGCAGTGCTCGTGGGTGCACCACGAACGCTCCGAGGCGACGGAGAAGGCCAAGCGCCTGATCGCGGCGGCCGTGCGGCGCGTCGCGCAACACCGGCCGCTCCTGCGCCAGGAGGTCCCGGTGCGCGGCGAGGCGCTGGTCGTCGGCGCGGGGATCGCCGGGATCGAGGCGGCCCTGCGCCTCGCGGACTCCGGTAGGCATGTCTACTTGGTCGAGAAGGAGTCCTCGATCGGAGGCCACATGGCCCGGTTCGACAAGACCTTCCCCACCCTCGACTGCGCAGCGTGCATCCTCACCCCCAAGATGGTCACCGTTGGGCAGCACCCGAACATCACGTTGCTGACGCTCTCCGCGGTCGAGGAGGTCAAGGGTTTCGTCGGCAATTTCCACGTCAAGGTCCACCAGCACGCCCGCTACGTCACCGCGGACTGCACCGGCTGCGGCGAATGCGAGAAGGTCTGCCCCTGCGTGCACCCGAACGATTTCGATCTGCTGGGGAGCACGCGCAAAGCGATCTACCGCAGCTTCCCCCAGGCGATTCCCAACGCCTACGTGATCGAGAAGCGCGGCGTACCCATGTGCGAAGAGACATGTCCGATCCACACGCGCACACAGGGATACGTCAACCTGATCGCTCACGGGGATTTTACCGGAGCGCTCAAGGTGATTCGCGACGTCAACCCGTTTCCGGCGAGCCTGGGCCGGGTCTGCCACCATCCCTGCGAGGACCGGTGCCAGCGCGGCTACCACGATGAATCGCTGGCGATCTGCGCCCTGAAACGGTTCGTGGCGGATCGCGAGATCGAGCTGGGGCTGTCCCCCGAGCCGGTGCGCCCAGAGCCCAACGGGAGGAAGGTCGCGGTCGTCGGCTCGGGCCCCGCCGGCCTGACCGGCGCCTACGATCTGGCGCGCAAGGGCTACGCCATCACGATCTTCGAGAAGTACGGCAAACCCGGTGGGCTCATGCGCACCGGGATTCCTCCCTTCCGCCTCCCGCGCGAGATCCTCGACCGGGAGGTCGCCCATGTGCTGGCCCACGGCGTGGAGCTGCGGCTGAACACGCCGCTGGGGGAGTCCGGCGTCACCATCGAGAGCCTCAAGGAGGACGGGTTCGATGCGATCCTGCTGGCCCTGGGGACCACCAAAGGGCGCGACCTCGGCATCCCCGGCGAGCATCTGGTTGGGGTCGTGAACTGTCTCGACTACCTGCGGGAGGCCAACCTCCACGACCGGGCCGAGACCGGCCGGCGCGTCGCCGTGGTGGGCGGCGGAAATGCCGCGGTCGACGCGGCGAGGACGGCCCTGCGGCATGGCGCGGAGAACGTGATGATCCTCTACCGCCGCACACGCGAGGAGATGCCTGCCATCGGGGCGGAGATCGAGGCGGCGAAGCACGAGGGTGTCGAGCTGCACTTCCTCGTCAACCCGGTCGAGCTGCGCGTCGGCCCGTCCGGGCGCCTCAACCGCGTGCGCTGCCAGAAAATGCGGCTCGGCCAGCCCGACGAGGGGGGCCGGCGCCGGCCGATCCCGATCGACGGCGAGTACGTCGAGTTCGAGATCGATCAGGTGATCCTCGCGATCAGCCAGCTCCCGGACCTCGACTTCCTCGTGAAGGACAAGGATTTCGACCTCACCAAGTGGGCCACGCTCCGCGCGGATCCGTACACCTGCGAGACCGGCAAGCTGGGGGTGTTCGCCGCCGGCGACGCGGTGACGGGGCCGAGCACGGTGGTCGAGGCGATGGCGTCGGGACGGCAGGCGGCGACAGCCGTGGATCTCTACCTGCATGGCGAGGACCTCGACATCCTGCGGCAGGAGTCCCACCGCCCGCAGGAGCTGCCCCTGATGGACCACGTGCGGCGCCCCGACTTGCCGCGCAAGCCGCGCGCTCGCATTCCGGTCAACCACGGGGCAGGGATCTCGTTCGAGGAGGTAGAGCGGACGTTCACCCGCGAGCAGGCCATGGAGGAGGCCGCCCGCTGCCTCGTGTGCGGCGGCTGCTCCGACTGCCGCATCTGCTCCGATGCCTGCGATCGGGAGGCCATCGACCACCTCATGGCCGACACGGTCCACGAGCTCGACGTCGGGGCGATCGTCGTGGCCACGGGCTTCGAGCCCTACGACGTCCGGAAGCTCCCGCGGTATGGGTACGGCCGGCACGACGACGTGATCACGGCGCTTGAGTTCGAGCGCATGTGCCACGCGAGCGGCCCGACGGGGGGACGGATCACGACGAAGAAGGGCGAAGCCCCCAAGACGGTGGCAATCCTCCACTGCATCGGCAGCCGCGACGAGAGCCACCTGGAGTACTGCTCGCGCGTGTGCTGCATGTACTCGCTCAAGTTCGCCCACCTCGTGCGGGAGCACACCGGCGCGGAGGTGTACAACTTTTACATCGACATCCGCGCCTTCGGAAAGGGCTACGAGGAGTTCTACAAGCGGCTCCTGCGCGAAGGAGTGCACTTCATCCGCGGCAAGGCGGCGGAGGTGACCGCCGTCGCCGAGTCTCCCGAAGAGGAAGGGAAGCTCATGGTGGTCGCCGAGGACACGCTGCTGGGAATCACGCGGCGCGTGCCGGCCGAGCTCGTGATCCTTTCCGCCGGACTTGCGCCGCGGAAGGACTCCTCCGACGTCGCCCACGTGTTCTCCCTTGGGTGCGCGCAGGGCGGCTTCTTCCTGGAGAAACACCCCAAGCTCGCGCCGGTGGACACGCCCACTGAAGGCATTTTCCTCGCCGGCGCCTGCCAGGGGCCCAAGGACATCCCTGACTCGGTGGCCCAGGGCAGCGCCGCGGCGGCCGGGGCGCTGGTGCTCATGGATCGGGGAAAGGTGGTGCTGGAACCGATCCGCGCGGTGATCCGCGAGGAGCGGTGCGGCGGATGCAAGCTGTGCGTCGCGAGCTGCCCGTTCGGCGCGGTCGAGTACGACGCGGAACGGAGCATCTCACGGGTTGTCCGGGAGCTGTGTCATGGGTGCGGAACCTGCGCGGCAGGGTGCCCCTCCGGCGCCGCCACCCAGGAGAACTTCGAGGACACCCAGATTCTCGCCGAGATCGAGGGCGCGCTCGCCGTCTAGCCGAGGAGGGCAGTCATGGCGCAAGAGCGGTTCGAACCGAGGCTCGTGGGGTTTCTGTGCCGCTGGTGCTCCTACACGGGAGCAGATCTGGCGGGAACGAGCCGCATCGAGTACCCGGCGAACCTCGCAACGATCCGAGTGATGTGCACGGGCCGGGTGGACCCGACCTTCGTGGTGAAGGCGCTCGTCGACGGCGCGGACGGGGTCCTGATCGCGGGCTGCCACCCCGGCGACTGCCACTACGGGGAAGGCAACTACAAGGCCCAGCGACGCTACTGGCTGCTCATGAACCTCCTTCTCCAATTCGGGATCGAGCGCGAGCGGGTGCGCCTGGAGTGGATCTCCGCCGCCGAGGGCGACCGCTTTGCGCGAGTCGTGCGGGAGCTGACCGAAACGGTGCGCACCTTGGGCCCGCTCCGCTGGAAGGAGCGGGTCGAGGTGGTTGCCTAACGCCGACCGGAGGTGACCGATGGCGAAACCCAAGGTGGCCTTTTACTGGTGCGCATCCTGCGGCGGCTGCGAGGAGGCGGTGGTGGATTTGGCGGAGGGGATCCTGCCGATCGTGGACGCCGTGGAGATTGTTCTGTGGCCCGTTGCCCTGGACTTCAAGCTCGAGGACGTCCGTGGCTGGAAGCCAGGCGACGTGGCGGTCGCCTTCATCAACGGCTCGGTCCGCAGCGCCGACCACGAGATGTGGGTCAATCTGCTCCGCGAGAAGTGCGGGCTGGTGGTCGCCTTCGGCTCCTGTGCGCATCTGGGAGGGATCCCAGGCCTCGCCAACTGCACGACCCGCGATCGGATCCTCGAGAACAAATACCTGCGTGCGGAGACCGTCGTGAACCCGCAGTCGATCCTGCCCCAACTCCAGACCCGCGTGGACGGCCACGAGCTGGAGCTTCCCGAGCTGTGGAACACGGTGCGACGCCTCGATCAGGTGATCGACGTGGACTACTACCTGCCCGGCTGCGCACCGCCGCCTGCGTCGATCGCAACGGCCGTGCAGGCGATCCTCTCCGGGAACCTCCCGCCGAAGGGCTCCGTGCTGGCGCCCGAGAAGTCCCTCTGCGAGACCTGCCCCCGCAACCGCGCGAAGCCCGAGCAGTTCACCATTCAGCAGTTCCGCAGGATCGCGACCAGCGTGCCCGACCCCGAGAAGTGCTTTCTCGCGGAGGGATACGCGTGCCTCGGGCCCGCAACCCGCGGCGGCTGCGGTGAGCGTTGCATCCGCGGCAACATGCCATGCCGGGGCTGCTTTGGCCCGACGCCGGACGCACTCGACCAGGGGACGAAGTTCCTTGCCGCTCTCGGAGCTGTCACGGCCGGGCAGACGCAGGAGGAGGTCGCCACCGTCGCAGCGACCCTCGCCGACCCTCTCGGTACCTTGTACCGGTTCAGTCTGCCTTCGTCCCTCCTAGGACGGAGCGTCTCCGACAAGGGGGCCGAACGATGACCCAACGGATCAGCATCAATCCCATCACCCGGCTGGAGGGACACGGCACGATCGAGATCTTCCTCGACGATGCCGGAGACGTGGAGCGGGCTTACTTCCAGGTGCCCGAGCTGCGGGGCTTCGAGACGTTCTGCCTCGGCCGACCCGCGGAGGAGATGGCACAGATCACGCCGCGGATCTGCGGGGTCTGCCCAACGGCCCACCATCTCGCCTCCGCGAAGGCTCTCGACGACCTCTGGCAGGTCGAGCCGCCGCCGACAGCGGTGAAGCTCCGCGAACTCGCGCACAACGCATTCATGTTCGAGGACCACACGCTCCACTTCTACTATCTCGGCGGGCCGGACTTCGTGGTGGGGCCGACGGCACCCAGATCGAAGCGGAACATCCTGGGTGTGATCGACGCCGTCGGCCTGGACGTCGCTTCCCGCGTGATCGGCATTCGGCGCGCCGTGCGGCAGATGCTCGAGACCATGATGGGAAAGGTGATCCACCCCGTCTTCGGGGTGCCGGGCGGAGTGTCGCGTGGGATCACCGAGGAGGAGCGGCAGCGCTTCCTCGAGATCGCTAGCGAGGCGGTCGAGTTCGCCCGGTTCAGCCTCACGGTGTTCGACCAGGTCGTGCTGGAAAACAAGGCGAACCTCGAGCTCGTCGTCGACGAAGGCTACCAGCACAGGACGTACTACATGGGGATGGTGGACCGGCAGAACCGTGTCGCCTTTTACGATGGCGACGTGCGCGTGGTCCACCCCAACGGCAACGAGGTTGCGAAGTTCCACCCGCGAGAGTACGCGCAGCACATCGCCGAGCACGTGGAGCCTTGGAGCTACATCACCTTTCCCTACCTCCGAAAGATCGGCTGGGCGGGATTCGTCGACGGCCCCAGCAGCGGGGTCTATCGTGTTGCGCCGCTCGCGCGCCTCAACGTTTCCGACGGGATGGCCACTCCGCTGGCCCAGGCGGAGCACGACCGCATGTACGAGACGCTCGGAGGGAAGCCCGCGCACCACACGCTGGCATTCCACTGGGCACGGCTGGTCGAGGCACTGCAGGCGGCCGAGCGGATGCAGGCTCTCCTTACGGATGCCGATATCGCCGGGCGGGATATCCGCACCGTCCCCACGGCGACGCCCAGCGAGGGAGTCGGGATCGTCGAGGCCCCCCGCGGGACGCTGATCCACCACTACTGGACCGATCCACAGGGAATGCTGACCAAAGTCAACCTGATCGTCGCCACGAACCACAACGCGGCGCCGATCGCCATGTCCGTCGAGAAGGCGGCGAAGCGGGCAATCCACGGGGGGCAGGTGGACGACGGTCTCCTGAACCTGGTCGAGATGGCCTTTCGCGCCTACGACCCGTGCCACGCGTGCGCGACACACACCCTGCCTGGGCGCATGCCGCTCGTGGCCCGCATCCTCGACCGTCGCGGAGAGCTGCTCAACGTGATCCGCCGGGATCGAGAATGAGCGCGGGCGAGCTGCACACGACTGCGATCGCGGCTTCGGCCGCGGGCGTCCGCCCGATCCGCGCGCAGGACATGCTCGCAGGCGGTATCATCGTCGGGCTCGGAAATCCGTTTCTGAGCGACGATGCGGTCGGACTGGCGGTCGCGCGCCGCGTCCACGAGACGCTCGCCCTTCCTGGAATCGAGCTACGCGAACTGGCCACGGGCGGCGTCGAGCTGATCGAGACACTGGTCGGTTTCCGGGCTGCGGTCGTGATCGACGCGATCCAGATGGAGGGCGGAACGCCCGGTGCGTGCCAGCTCGTCGACCTTCGTGCACCTTGGCCGGTGCTCCGGGCCGGTTCCAGCCACGAGATCGGCCTCCTCGAGGGCCTGGCCCTGGGCCGCCGGCTCGGTCTCGCCGTGCCGTACTTCCTGCGGCTCTACGCCATCGCGGTCGCAGATCCCTTCACTTTCGGAACGCGCATGACGCGCGCGGTGGAGGAGGCTGTGCCGCATGCAGCCGCACGGATCGCCGCGGAGGTACGCGGGGAGCTGTCCCGGCACTCAAGCCAGACGGGATTGGCATGACCTGGCTGGAATGCGTGGTGGGGCGGCTCCGTGAGGGTGACGCACTGCGCCGCTGTGCGCGCATGAGGAGGTGCGAGGGTTCGAGGAGAGAGACAAAAAGGCGCCGCGGCCGGCCAGCAAGCTCGGCGGGCACGCACGGGAGCCCGCTGACAGCGCCCGAGCGGGCGGAGTTCGTGAGATCAGGCATTGGTGCCTTGACGCGGCCATGGTCGGCGGCACTCCCTTGACGCGCCGCCGTCAGGCCCGCCCAGGTTCCTCCATCCCACCTCACGAAGGGCGGCCGCCGTTTCCGATTCTCTGAAGGTGACCGACGAACGCACGGAGAAGACCTACAACCTTCCCATCACCCACGGGACGATTCGCGGGATCGACCTGCGCAAGATCAAGGTGGCCGACGACGATTTCGGCCTCATGAGCTATGGCCCAGCATTCATGAACACCGCTTCGTGCGAGAGCCGCATCAGTTTCATCGACGGCGACAAGGGGATCCTGCGGTATCGCGGGTATTCCATCGAGCAGCTCGCCGAGAAGTGCAGCTATCTGGAGGTGGCCTACCTGGTTCTGTATGGCGAGCTCCCAACGCAGAAGGAGCTTGCGGACTGGACGTGGAACATCATCCACCACACGATGCTGCACGAGAGCATCAAGAAGTTCATGGACGGCTTCCACCACGACGCCCATCCGATGGGCATGCTCGTGAGCACCGTCGCGGCGCTATCCACCTTCTATCCCGAGGCCAGGCAGATCGAGGATCCCGAGTCGCGCAGGCTGCAGACCTATCGCCTGATCGGAAAGATGCCGACCATCGCCGCGTACGCGTACCGCCAGCTGCTGGGCCTCCCCTACGTGTACCCTGACAATGAGCTCAGCTACACGGGCAACTTCTTGAACATGATGTTCAAGATGACCGAGCTGAAATACGAGCCTGACCCGGTGCTGGAGCACGCCCTGGACGTGCTGTTCATCCTGCACGCGGATCACGAGCAGAACTGCAGCGCCAATGCCATGCGCAGCATCGGGAGCTCGCACGCTGATCCGATCGTGGCGACGGCCGGCGGACGCGGCGGCGCCGTACAGCCCGCTGCACGGCGGCGCCATCGAGCAGATGCTACTCATGCTGGGCAAGATCGGCAACAAGAGGACCGCGCCGGATTTCGTAAAGCGGGTGAAGGCGTGCGAAGAGCGCCTCATGGGCTCCGGCCACCGCGTGTACAAGAACTACGATCCGCGTGCGAAGATCATCAAGCAGATCGCCGACAGCGTCTTTGAGGTCACGGGGCGCAACGAGCTGCTGGACATCGCCATCGAGCTGGAGCGCATCGCGCTCCAGGACGAGTACTTCATCCAACGTAAACTGTACCCGAACGTCGACTTCTACTCGGGGATCATCTACCAGGCCATGGGCTTCCCCACGGATGCTTTTACGGTGCTCTTCGCCATCCCGCGCACCAGCGGCTGGATCGCCCAGTGGCAAGAGATGCTGCAGGATCCCGAGCAGAAGATCGCGCGGCCGCGCCAGGTCTATCTGGGCGACGAGAAGCGCGATCTGAAGCGGGCCGATCGGAGGGCGACGGCGTAGGCCCTTCGCGCCCCATCGTTCGACTGCGCACGGGCGGCCCGACCATCGGGCCGCCCGCGGCGCCGATCAAGCAGCCCAGGTCGTCGACCCGGTCCCAGGGCGAGGTCTTCGCGGACCAGGGAACGGCGGCTCTGAAGTGCTGGGAACGGGAAGCGTGGAGTCAGCTTGACCGTGGCCACCGATCGTGCGTCGCAGGACCTTCGCGAATGGGACTCCCAGAGCCGACGGACTACTCAATAGAGACAGGGGCGCGTGGATCACGTCCCGGAGCATCGAAAGCAAGGGACAGACATGCCAGAAGCCATGGACGATTCGCTCCGAGTCGAGATCGCCGTGCTGGAGAAGATGGGCCTGCGCTGGGCCGTCCTTGCAGCGTGGGCACACGACCTCCACGGCCGCGGCGTGGTGCTCGAACAGAAGCTCGGGCACCCTCTTGGAGGCGACACGCGTCAAGATCGCCTCGGGTGCTTCTCCACCTGCGATGTGGGCTGCGATCTCGGTCATATCGAGCGGGTCCTCGTCGCGGCGGACGCCTCGTCGACCGCGGACTCGGTGGACTACTGGCTGGGTTTGCTGGGCCGCTGCATGGTCGAGGAGGTCGACACTCAGGCGCTGCTGCACATCAAGGCGATCCACTTCCACTACGCCACCTCTAATCCCAGGCGGTGCAAGTGCGACGAGTAGCTCGGGCCGCGCGCTGGGTCATCCTGTCGCAGATCCGGAGCGATTGGCGAGAATCCCGCGTCGTGGTGTGCCCCGAGACCGCCATCCGGTGACATCGCAAGGGCTTTCCATGCCGTCGTGACCGGCGGCGCCTTCGCTGTAGACGGCCGCTTCGAGCGGCTCGGGCACTGGGACGCTGCCGCCCTGACCGAGCTCTCCCGCCGGCTGGTGCTGGGGGCGCTGCGGCGCGAGCAGCGGTTGACCGCAGAGACCCAGCGCGCGCTGCTGGGTTGCGTGCACTCAGGGTTCTCGGTGCACGTCGGCCCGTCGATCTTGCCCGACGACAACGCGGGCCTGGAGCAGTTGGCGCGCTACATGACGCGGGCTCCGTTGCGCCTGGACGCCGTGCGGGAGACCGCCGAGGCCGTGGTGGTGCGCACCCCGGTGGACCCGCGCACGGGCCAACGCGAACTGCAGCTGGACCCACTGGAACTGATCCACCGGCTGGTACAGCAGATCCCGGCACCAAGGCTGCAGATGGTGCGCTACGACGGATAGTACCTTCAGGACTGCGAGCCCGAGCGGGGTGGGGGCTCCGAGGAGGGCGAGCGTCCGCCAGCACTGCAGTCCCCGGGTTCAGCGGCGGGGCCTGGCCGCTCCCACTTCCAGGTCGCGCGGGCGGCGTGCCGATCAGCGGCGTGCCGATCAGAAGAGTCGCTTGATCGCACCCCAGGTCGACGCATTGCCCGGCACCGCCTGGCGACGCGCGTAGACTTCCCGCGGACCGTCGACGTGCGAGTTGTCCAGCACCAGCGAGTCGGCCGAGACCTGGTACGAGTACTGCGAGCCGCCCACGTAGAGCCAGATCTCCGGATCCAACCCGTTCGTCCCAAAATCCCAAGTAGAGGTGAACAGCAGCCGCTGGTCCTGATAGAACCGATGCGTGTGATCGGCATCGAAGCGCCGCTGGACTGTGTAGCCGACCGTCAGGGGTGTGGAGATCTGCTGGGTCCACGCGTCGCGGGAGCGCACCCATTCCCAGTTGCCGACGAGCAGTGTCGATGGATCGGGATCGGCGAGACAAGGCCCGGGGAGCGCGAGCAGCAGCGTCAGAGCGAGGCAGCGTCCCAGGTCGCAAAGTAAACCGCGCATGGCATGGCCTCCAATCGGGGCCAAACCGAGCGGATGGGAGGTAACCGTGTCGCTGCGACGGCTCGCCGGGCGTGTTCTCCACTCGGATCGGACGCGTCGAATTTACGGTCCGGTCGATACCCGGTCAAGGAAGCGCCGGTCCACGTGCAGCGCGGGCCCAGGCGACCGAGCCGGAAAAGCACGGCACCCCGCCATTCCTGGATCCCATTGCCGAAGCTGCCCATCGTCGTGGCGAAGCTGCCGGCATCGATTCGTGCAGACGGCTCCTTCGATTGACAGGCGCAATCGAGCGAATTAGAGTCCGCCGAACCACTTGCACGATGGGAGGGCGTCTCTGTCATGAGCAAGCGCGTCGAGCCCGGATCCGAGCCCGAAGGACAGCACAAGCCCTACGTTCCCCAGTCCGTCAGCATGAAGGAGCTCACGCTCCGGGCGCTCATCCCCGGCCTCGTGATGACGCTGGTGCTGGGCGCCGCGAACGCCTACCTGGGCCTGCGCGCGGGCGTGACGATCGCCGCGACCTATCCCGCGGCGGTGATCAGCATGGCGGTGCTGCGCATGCGCCGCGGATCGATTCTCGAGGAGAACATCGCCAGGACCGCCGGCTCCATCGGCGAGTCGGTGGCGGCGGGGGCGGTCTTCACGCTGCCCGCCTTCGTGATCGCCGGCGTGTGGCCCTCGTTCAGCCCCAAGGACGCCTACTGGAAATCCACGGCGCTCATGATCGTGGGCGGCGTCCTGGGCGTGCTGTTCGTCTCGCTGGTGCGGCGCGTCATGGTCGAGGACAAGTCGCTGCCATTCCCCGAGTCGGTGGCGGCCGCCGAGATCCACAAGGCGGGGCAGCGCGGCAGCCAGGCGGCCAGGTTCCTTTTCTGGAACATGGGCTTCGGTGCGCTGGTGTATTTCCTGGGGTCCGTCAAGCTCTTCGCGGCCGACCAGGATGTGCCCATCCACGTGGGACGGATCGGCTTGAGCAAGATCAAGCTGGGAGCCGGAGCCGCGGCGAACGCCATCAACACCGGCGGGGTGACGAAATTCGCCGCACCCAGCATCAGCCCCGCGTACTTCGGGGTCGGCTACATCATCGGGCCCGAGCTGGCGGCCCTCAACTTCTCGGGCGGCGTGCTGGCCTGGGGCCTGATGGTGCCCCTGATCATCTATCTGCTGGGGCCGCAGCTGCAGACGCTGCTTCCGGCCGGTACGGGCGATGAGGCCTGGGGTGGACTGATCGTTCCCGTCTGGCGGTTCATCGTGCGCCCGATCGCAGTGGGTGGAATGCTGGTCGGCGCCGGCTACACCCTCTACAAGATGCGCAAGAATCTGGTCGGCGGGCTGTCGCGCGCGATCGGCGAGTTGCGCACCGGCGCGGCCGACCAGGCCAAGGTAGCCCGCACCGAGCGCTACATGAGCTGGCGAACCGTATTCGCGCTGATCGCCGTGACGTTCGTCCTGATGACCGCGCTGTATATCTATATGTCGGGGCTCGTCGCAGGCGGCATCGTCGCGGCGATCGTGATGATCGTGGCCGGCTTCTTCTTCGCGACCGTGTCCGGCTACCTGGTCGGCATGATCGGATCGTCGAACAACCCCATCTCGGGGCTGACGCTCTCCACGCTGATCATCGCGGCGCTGTTGATGGTCGCGCTTGGCGTGTCCGGGGCCAAAGGCATCGTCGCCGTCCTGGGCGTGGCCGCCGTGGTCTGCGTCTCCTCGGCCGTGGCCGGCGAGCTGCTGCAGGACTTCAAGGTGGGTTGGTTCCTGGGCGGGACGCCGCGCAGCATCCAGATCGTGGAGCTGATCGCGGTGGTATGCGCCAGCCTCGTGATGTACTTCCCCGTGATGGTCCTGCACTACGGCAACATCAAGCAGGGCGGAATTGGGTTCGGCGACCCCAAGCTGTCGGCGCCGCAGGCCGGGCTGATGGCGGCGCTGGCCTCGGGGATCGTCGGGGGCCAGATGGCCTGGCCGCTGGTGGTCGTGGGCATCCTGATGGGGTTTGCGATGATCATGTTGCGAGTGCGCAGCCCGATGCTGGTGGCCGTGGGCATGTACCTGCCGCTGGAGACCACGTTTGCGATCTTCATCGGCGGCGTGATCCGCTGGATCACCGACACCCTGCGCGCCCGGCGCGGCTACAACGAGGCCCAGAAGATCCGCGTGGAGAACGTCGGCATCCTGGCCGCCTCGGGCCTGATTGCCGGTGAGGCGCTTGCGGGGCTGGTGACGGCCACCTGCAACTTCTTCGACTGGCCGTTGCCAGCCATCTTCCATTCGCCGTCCTACATCGTCGGTCTGGTGTTCCTGGGACTGATCACGTGG
The DNA here is from genome assembly GCA_041484665.1 of Candidatus Krumholzibacteriia bacterium. Taxonomy (GTDB): domain Bacteria; phylum Krumholzibacteriota; class Krumholzibacteriia; order JAJRXK01; family JAJRXK01; genus JBGPIA01. The sequence goes on along the minus strand of JBGPIA010000006.1, from coordinate 11,596 downwards.
GTACTCGTGCGCGTGCCGCTGGCCAACGCCGGGAGCCCCGAGGAGCCGGCGCCGCCGTCGGCGATGATGTAGAGGGGCGGGGGAAGAGGGCAAGGACCGCGGAGACGGCGGAGACTGCGTAGACGGCGGACACGGCGGAGACCGCAGAGTGCGTGGATCGCGCGAGGTCCTGCCGAGTCTGCGGGGGCTGCTTGCCCCCCCCTGGGAGGCGGGAGGCAAGGAGAATCTTGCGCCTCGTCATACCAACTTAATGGAATACGCTGCAACGACTTAGGCGGCGAGCTCGCACCGAGTCGACTCGCTAATTCGGTGTCCGCGGAAACCAGGCGGAAAAAACGCGCGGCGCTGGCGCAACATGCTGCGCAGCATGTGGGGAGAAATCCAGAACCGCCGTGACGCGCCAGGGATAACTCGCCAGGCTCTATGCCAGCGGTATTCAACACTCTGGGGACCGCCGCGTAGCCAGCAGCCGCGCAGGCGACACCTTTCCGAGCGGTGCCTCCCCAGCCTCGCCCCGGCGGTTCGGTCTGCTGCCTCCAGCCGAGCAGCACTCGCTCGTCAGCGTGCTCCCGAACGGCATCAGTCGGGTCGAGTTCCTGATGGGGAGCCTGCTCGACGCGTCCGCCCAGTCACGGCAATGCCGACAATCGATCCTCAAGTTTGGATCCTCCAATCCGGACATAGGGCTGAATTCGCCTTGCGGAGCAGGCCATCTCCGGTGGGCAATCCGGCGGCCGCTGCCGGGGAGCGGGCGGCCTCGATTTCGAGAGACTGGAAATACGCGCGTGCGCCTGCTACTCGTAACGAGAGAACGGCGACTCACACCACGCGGAGAACTCCCATTGCCCAGTCGGAATCACCACTACGTTCCGCAGTACTTCTTCAGGAGATTCTCAGCGGACCGCCGGAGCATCGAAGCGCTGCTCATGAAGGACGGCAGGCATATCTCACAGGCGAGTATCAAGGGCCAATCCTCACGCGGACGCTTCTACGGTGATTCAGAGATTGAAGAAGCGTTTGCCGTGGGCGATGCATGGCACGCGGGGTTGCTGGACCGCGTCTACGCGTCGTCCCCGGAGCATCCACTGGACGACGACATGGAAGTCGGGCTGCACACGTTCGTGAGCTTCCAGCACGAGCGGACGCTCGCCAAGCGGTCTCGAATGTCATCCGCGAACTCGCAACTTATGCGGGAGATGATGCGCGTTGACCTGCTCAACGACCCATCGATTCCACACCGGGATGAGATTCTCGCGCAACTTCATCTGGTAAGCGTGGACCCGCACCCAGCGCACATGCTGGCCATCGCGCAGGCACTCGCGAGTTCGACCCTGCTCTCGGATCTTTCACTGTGCGTGCTCCGCAATCGGTTGGAGCTGCCATTCTGCTTTGGCGATGCTCCTGTCGTTTTCTACAACCCGCATCTCAAACTCATACGGGGACGTGGCGTCCTCGGCCTGCAGACGCCTGGATTCCAGGCGCACGTGCCCATCGCTCCGGATTGCGCACTCTTCCTCTTCGACGCAGAGCACTACAGGGGGCGCTGCCAGGACGCCACACACGTCGAAATTGCCAATCAGAGAGACGTGGTACAGCTCAACAAACTTCAGCTGCACCATGCGCACCAGGTCGCGTACTTCGGCGGCCCAGCAATGTACCAGAAGCTCCGGCGATTCTGGAGGCAAGAACGGCACAACTTCCGCCCACTGGACACCCGGCTCAACAAGGCCCCTGGCTTCAACCAGCATGGTGCCTCGGTAGGGGAGATGATCCACGTGTTCGATCCGCAACCATCATTCATTCCCAACCTGTCGTTCGTGGAACACGAGCCCCTGCCGGAGCGGGAGTTCCGCTTCCGGCGGCGAAACCCAGAACTATGCCGGCAGTATGACGAGCTTGCTGGGAGGGTCTTTTCGGAGATTGAGCGGGCGGACTCGGGGCCCCAAACCCAAGAACGCAGGGTCTTGACCCCCAGCCCCCTATCGGAGGCCTTGTGACGGGCCCAAGGCTACGGGATTCCGAGAGTGGGCATGGACCAGGAATCGGGGGATAGACCCATCGTGCCCGGCGAGACACCCCGCGCGGCCTCCTGTGGGAGGATCATGATCGTCACCAGCGCGATCAACGCCACGAACGCCTCCGCCAGCATCGCCCCGTAGCCCACGAACTTCATGTGCGGCTCGCGGTCGACCTGTTTGGATGTGGTCCCCGAGCAGACCAGCCCGTGGAAGCCCGAGCAGGCGCCGCAGGGGATAAGCGATTCTATCCGACCCCTGACGTGCTAGCCCTGCGCGCCTGGGCGCCTTTGCCCCCGCGTGCGGTCGCCGGGGGCTCCGGCGGGCCCTGCGCACAGCCCTGCTGGCTTCTGCATCGAAGCCGGGCCCGCCGTGCCGCCGCCGGGAACGCTCCCCGCAGGCGGCCGGAGTTGCCGTCTTCCCTCTGGCGGGCACACCCGCCCCGCCACACCGCCACGCCGCGCGCGCGAACTCCCGGAGGCGCAGCCGATGGGTCCCGGTCCAGCCGGGTCACGCCGCTGGCGGCGCCCTTCCTTCGGCAACCTCGAAGGGGTCATCGCCGCCTGTGCGTGACAGGTGGCGCAGGATGCGATCCACGACGCCCTCGTCCTGGATCACCGCATCGATTCGCATCTCCATGCCGCAGCGGGGGCAGAGCAACGGATCGACCTCGTAGATCCGTCGCAGCAGCCGTGCCCAGCTGCGCCGTCGTGCACGCTGCTCGGGGCCACCGGACACGGCCGCTGCATGCTCGCTTTGCACTCTGCCTGCGCCAGCAGCCGCCGCAGCGGCCGCGTCGCCGGTGACCTCCGCGCGCCGATCAGCCTCCCGCTGATCGCCGTCCCGCTGGCGCCGCGCGCCCCGACTGCGGTTGGCGTACGAGCCCAGTTTGCGCACCATGTGCTGCCGCGGTGCGGGGATCTGCCGCACCAGCCGGTGGATCAGCTCGAGGGGGTCCAGCTGCAGGTCGCGCTGGCCCGTGCGCGGGTCCACCGGCGTGCGCACGATCACCGCCTCGGCTACCTCCCGCAGGGCGTCCAGGCGCAGCAGAGCGCGCGTGATGTACCGGGCAAGCTGCTCCAGACCGGTGCGGTCGTCGGGCAGGATCGGCGGGCCCACGTGGACTGAGAAGCCCGAGTGCCCCCAGGCCAACAGCGCTCGCTGGGCATCCGGGGTCAGGCGGTGCTCGCGTCGCAGAGCCGCCAACACCAACCGGCGGAACAGCTCGGTCAGTGCCGCGGCGTCCCATTGCGCCATCCGCTCGAAGTGGCCATCACAGGCGAAGGCTCCGTCGGTGACGATGGCGTGGACGTGGGGGTGGAAGTTGGCGGCGTAGCTGCCAAAGGTCTGCAGGGCGGCAATCGTGCCCAGCGAGCGGCGGCGGTCCTCCAGGTAGGCGCGCGCGGCCCGCTGGACGCACTCATGGGCGCAGCGGCTCAACAGCGACAGCAGCCGCCGCTCCCGTGCGAACAGTCCACGCAGCGCCTTGGGGATCGTGAAGACCACGTGGCGATGGGGAACCGGCTCCAGCACGGAGCTGACCAGCAGCTCCCCCAACAGCGCCGCCCGCTTGGCTGCTGCGCGGCGTCCGTCAAACGCGAGAGGAGGGCCCTGGCAGGTGCGCCCTCCTCTCGGACCGTCACACGGCGATCGACACGCGCCGTTCCCGTTATTTCACGAGCGTCATCTTGCGCGTGATCTTGTGCCCGTCGCTCTCCAGCGTGTAGAGGTCTCTCCAGCGTGTGGCGTTGCCAGACCGGTGGTGGCGTCGAGCGCGGCGGTGCGGTTGCGGAACTGGCCACCGATGGCGATGAACGACCCGCCGGCGTAGACCGTGTTGCCGTTCACCGCGAGGGTGTAGACGACGTTGTTGGCGTTGGGGTCCCAACTGGTGGCTTGCCCGGTCCGGGCGTCGAGCGCGGCGATGCACCGGCGCGCTTGTCCGCCGATGTTCGTGAAATTGCCGGCTGCATACACGGTGTTCCCGCTCACCGCGAGGGCGCGCACGATGCTGTTCGCGTTGGGGTTCTAGGCGGTCAGATTGCCGGAGGCATCGAGCTGGGCGATGTTGTTGCGCGGCTGCCCCAGCACGGTGCTGAAGGATCCGCCAATGTACCATCCCCCGTTCCCATCGGGCGCCACGGCGCCCACCAACCCGATGACGAGTGGGTAGGGCGGGATGGGAGCGCCGGTGGTCGCATCGATGGCCACCGCAGCGCCGATGGCGGGCCCGAGCTCGGTGAAGTCGCCACCCAGATAGATGAGGTCGTTGGACACCGCGATCGCCCGCACCTGGCCGTTGGTCACCCACAAGTCAGATCGGAGAACCTGGGCTCGCGCTGCTGGGGGGCAGAGAGCGCTGCCGAGGAGCAGCCACGAGGCTAGCAGCAGCGTCCACCCCATCGTTGCATAAATCTGACGGAGCCCCGGCCAGCAGCCGTCGAAATGCGCCAGAGAACGAAGTCCCAAAGGCTTCCGGCCGTGCCGCCGATGGTGTTTACGCGGACTCCACCCTGGGTGACTTCCAGTAGTGGACGGTGCGCGACGACGATCTTCCGGGAAGAAGGCTGCGATCGCAAACTCCGCGGGCTCCTTTATGCAACAGTGGGGTCCACCCGCGCTCGGGAGCAAGTTGACAGGCTAATGTCCCGGCCGTCACCCGCGTACCTGCCCAGCTGAGCCGGCCCGCGCGTTCTTGTCTTGGCATCGCGCTCTCCCGTCATTGAGGTGGGGTGGAGATCGGCGCGGCATCAAGCCCGCACGGCGGCCGGTCCTGCACGTTCCTACGTCCGAGCCGCGTTCGGCGAACGGGGCACGGGTCTGTTGATGCGAGAGACCGCCTCGTTCTCGTCGACCAAGGGGCCGTCTGGTGGATCTCGGCTCCGGAGGGGCTCGGTTCGAAGTTCCGTCCGGCTAGGACGCGCTGCCTCCGTGGTGATCCAGATGGGGCTCGTCCCGGACAACCGGGGCGCGCTGCAGGCTCGCCGTGGTCTCGGGCACAACGCGGACAACTGGAACGCGGCCGCAAGCGGGCTCGATCCAATCGGCCGCGCTCCCGGTGGGGTTCTGCGGCGCGCCAGCCACGCCAAGCGCCCGCTTGGCTGGGGCGCATCGTCCATCAAACCCGAGATGAGGGCTTTGGCAGCAGCGCCCTCCGCTCGGACCGTCGCACGGCGATTGACACCAGCCGTTCCATATCGTTCCATATCACTTCAGATCCGGAGGCCCGATGGTGCGTGCTCAGAGTCTGGCGCGATCGCTCGAGGGAGGCCGTCGTGACGCCCGAAGACCCCGACGCCACTCGCTCGCTCCACTCGCACCGGAACGCACCCGGCGACCTTGCCGGTTCCATCCCCGGGTTTCGAATTCTCCACAAGCTCGGTCAAGGCGGCATGGGCGTCGTCTACGAGGCCGAGCAGCAGAGTCCGCGGCGTTCCGTCGCGCTGAAGATCGTGCGTGGTGGACCGTTCGTCGACGAGCATCGCGTGCGTCTCTTCCAACGCGAGGTAGAGACCCTCGCGCGATTGAAGCATCCGGGCATCGCGGCGATCTACGAGGCGGGTCAGACCGTAGATGGGCACCACTTCTTCGCGATGGAGCTGGTACAGGGCCAGTCGCTCGATCGTTACCTGAGGTCGCGCCCCGCGCCTGCCACCCAGGTCGAGATTCGCGCCAGGCTTTCGCTCTTTCTCAAAGTATGTGAGGCGATCGCATACGCGCATCAGCGCGGTGTCATTCACCGGGACTTGAAGCCGTCGAATCTCTTCGTCGTGGTTCCGGAAGAACGGGACGCCTCCTCCGGTTCGCCTTCGTCCCAGCTAGCCGGCCCCCAGATCAAAGTGCTCGACTTCGGCCTCGCGCGAATCACCGACCCCGATCTCGCCTTCAGCACGATCGTGAGCGAGCCGGGACTCGTCCAGGGCACCTTCCCGTACATGAGTCCGGAACAGGCTCGGGGTAACCCGGACGACATCGACATCCGCACGGACGTCTATTCGCTCGGGGTTCTCCTCTACGAAATGTTGACGGGGCGCCTTCCCTACGACGTCCGGCGCAAGCTGATTCACGAAGCGGTGCGGGTGATCTGCGACGAGCCGCCCGCTCCGCCGAGCTCGATCTCGAGGGCGCTGCGCGGAGACGTCGGGACGATCGCTCTCAAGGCCTTGGAGAAAGACGCCGACCGCCGCTATCAGAGCGTTTCGGCGCTCGCCGATGATGTCCATCGATTCCTGACGAGCCAAACGATCCTCGCGAGACCTCCGAGCGCTGCGTACCAATTTCGCAAGCTCGTCGCGCGACATCGAACGACTTTCGGATTCGCGGCGGCGCTCTTCGTGTTGTCCCTCGCATTCGGCGCCACGATGACGGTGATGTTCGGAAGGCAGCGCACCATGCGGCTCCGAGCGGAATCGGAGAAGCTGAAAGCCGAGCGCACCAATGAGTTTCTCCAAGACATGCTCGAATCGACCCGTCCGGAGAAGGCTCTGGGTCATGAAATGACCGTGCGCGAAGTCCTGGACGTGGCGGCCGCGAAGATCGATTCGAGCCTTGCGGAGGAGCCGGAAGTGAAAGCCTCTCTCCAAAGCTCGATCGGAGGAAGCTACACGGCGCTCGGTCTCTACGATCAGGCCATGCCGCATCTGGAGTCCGCGCTCGAAGCTCGGAAGAGGATCACAGGACCTCTGAGCAATGAGACGAGGGAGAGTCTCAAAGACCTCGGAACCGTCCTGCTCTACAAGCAGGATCTGCCGCGAGCGACGGCCATCTTCGAGGAGGCGCTCGACGCGAGCGTCAAAACGCACGGACGGGAGAGCGCCGAGTTTGCCTCGGCAGCCGGCAATCTCTTCCTGGCGCTGCGTCTGCAGGGGCAGTTCGCGAAATCGGAGTCGCTCGCGGTCGAGGCGATCACGATCCAACGACGGGTCACGGGTGGCGAAGGGGAGGCTCTGGCTACCGCGCTGACGAACCTCTCCGGGCTCTACCTCGATCAGCATCGGGCCGCCGAGGCCGTGTCGCCCGCACGCGAGGCCGTCGCGCTGATGAAGAAGGCGAAGGGTGAACTTCATCCGCAGGTCACCTCAGCAGTGAACAACCTGGGTGCGGCGCTCCTCGAGGCGGGAGATTGGGTCGAGGCGGAAAAGCTCTACCGCGAGTCGTACACGATGAGCGCCAAGATCTCCGGGGAAGAACATCCGGATACGGTGATGCTCTTGAACAACGTCGCCGTCGCACTCTCGTATCAGAGGAAAGACGAGGATGCAATTCCCCTCTTCGAGCAAGTGCTGACTATTCGCCGAAAGATCTTGGGGGAAGACCACCCCGCGACCGCGACCACGTTGAATGCGTTGGGCGTCTCACTCAAGCGCCTCGGCCGGCTCGACGAAGCGGAACTGCGATACCGAGAAGCGCTTCGGATTCGTCAGAAGGTTTACGGCGACGGTCACCCGAGCGTCGCCGGAGCGATGGCGAACCTCGCGATTCTGCTCGGCTTGAAGACGGATTTCCAAGAAGCGGATCGACTCTGGCTCAGTGCGATCGCGATCGACGAAAAGGTCCTCGGAGAGTCGGCCCCGATTCTCGCCGATTACCTCAGGGATTTCGCCAAGTCGCTCGTCGGTCGTGGACGGCTCAAGGACGCGGAGCCCTACCTCCGTCGGTCGCTCGCGATTCATGCGAAGGCGACGCCCCCGCGTCCCCTGGCGCGCGCCGGGGCGGAGAATCTCCTCGGTACGGTGCTTTCGGGATTGGGGCGATTCGAGGAAGCGGATTCTCTGCTGACGAAGAGCACCCAGGTGATCGGCGAGTCGAAGGAGGCTTCGATCGAGACGAAGCGGGAGGCCTGGAGTCGCGTCGTCCGACATTACGAGGCGTGGGACAAGCCCGCTCGTGCGGACGAAGCGAGGAACGAGCTGAACCGTCTTCAGGGCTAGAGGGGGCCGCCTGTTCGCCAAGACGTCTCTGGGCGTACGAGTGGTTGTAGGCGCCCCCGCTCCCCGTCGATTCCGGCGCGAACTCCCGGGAGGTCTCCATGTTCGTTCGAGCTCGTCGCGCCAGCCGGCTCTTCCTGCCCTTGCTCCTCGGCCTGGCCACTCCCGCGACGCTCGTCGCCCAGTGGTCGGCGAGCGGGGCGCCGGTCCCCGTCGCGGCAGCCAATCAGACGTACCCCAGCATCACTCTCGACGGGGCCGGCGGAGCGATCCTGGCCTGGAGATGCGGATAAGCGATTCTATCTGGCCGGTGACGCGCCGGCGTCGCGCGCCTGGGCGCCTTCGTCCCGGCGTGTGGCCGCCCGCGCGCTGGCGGGCCCTGCCCACAGCCCTGCTGGCTGCTGCGTCGAAGCCGGGCCGGCCGTTCCGCCCCCGGGAACGCTCCCCGCAGGCGGCCGGAGTTGCTGTTCTCCCTCTGGCGGGCACACCCGCCCCGCCACGCCGCGCGCGCGAACCCCAAAAGGCGCAGCCGAGGGGTCCCGGTCCAACCGGGTCCCGCCGCCAGTGGCGCCCTTCCTTCGGCGACCTCGAAGGGGTCATCGCCGCCCGTGCGTGACAGGGGTCGCAGAATGCGGTCGACGACGCCCTCGTCCTGGATCACTGCAACGATTCGCATTTCCACTCCGCAGCGGGGCTCGTGCGCTCCATAATGCACCACCTCACGAATGCGTCAGTCGAACAGCGTCGGTCCTCGATCGCAACTGGTTGATGGCACGCGGATTCGCCACCCGCTGCGCCGCCCGACGCGCACCCGCACACCGTCGAGCTGCCCCGACTTGAGTCTTTGCACGATGGTCTGCTGGCTCACGTCCAGGGCCTGGGCCGCTGCCTTCAGCGAAAGCCAGCCCTGCGGCGCGTCGGCTGCCGTCAGTCGTCGGCGGTCCTGCTCGGTCACCTGGACCCGCCACGGGGCACCGGGCGTCGCCTGCGTCCCCTGCAGCAGGCCGCTCTCCACCCAGCGGACCACCGTCGTATGGTTGACTCCCAGCATCGCCCCGGCCTGCTCGGCCGTGACCACGTCCTGTGGCTGCAGCTTCGCTTTGCTGGTGCCTGCGATGTCGTGCGTGGCGCGCAGGCTCGTCACCCGCCGTGCGGTGAAGGGCAGCCCCTTGGACGTCTGCAATCGCTTGCGACTCAGGATGCGGGCGATCTGCTCGTCGGAAAACTCCCGCGCCAGCTCCGCCACCAGCTCCACCAGCTGGGGCTCGGTCGCATACCGATGCACGCCCGAGCGGCCCCTGGGCACCTCGATACGCGTCGTCTCGCCGCCCTTCCAGTGCACGACCGCCTCCATGTACGCGCCGCCGCTCTGTGCCATGACCACCACCATCTCGATCAAGCAGCGAGCGATCCGCTTGCGGTCCTCGGTCCGGGTCGTGTCCGCTCGCCACAGCCTGGGCAGATCGCGCGCGTAGCGCTCCAGCCGCGGCCGCTGCGGCGCGGTCAGCGGCTGCTCCAACGTCCGCCCGCGTGCGTCAGCCTGGGTCTCGACCGTCTCGAGAGCCGCCAGCGCCGCTTCCCAGCGCCGCTCCAGCTCCCGTGCCACCAGCCGGTTCGCCGGATCGACCGCCTCGTACTGGCGACGGGACAGCTCGCACTCGTAGCGCGCCCGCTCCACCTGCTGTCGCCACCGTGCCTGCTCCGCCTCGCTCGCCTGCACGTGTGCTGCCGTCGCCTCGAGCATTGCCTCCACGCCCAATGGCTGCAGCGCCTCCAGCAACACCTGCTCGACGGCGCGCTCGAGCCAGCCGCCGCCCAGACTCTGGCACACCGGCGCCCCCGTCTGCTGGCGACCGCTCACGCAGCGATAGCGAAGGTGACGCTGCCGGCTGTTGTAGGCCACCTTCATCCGCCGGCCGCACCGGCCACACAGCACCAGCCCTTGCAGCAGCGACTCCCCGGCGCGCGGCGCCCCCAGCCCGGACCCTCCGCGCCGGTCGGAGACGATCTGCCGCTGGTTGCGCTCGAACGTCTCCCACCCGATGTAGCCCTCGTGATGGTCGCGGATCAACACCGGCCACTGCTCGCGCGACCGCCGCCGCATCCGCTTGATCGGCTGCTGCGCGGCGTCCAGGCGCTCCTCGACCTGACGCTTCCCGTACACGTAGGCCCCCGCGTACAGCGGGTTGGTCAGCACCCGGTGCAACCACGCGTAGGGCGGTGCCGCCCAGCGCAGCGTGCCCCCTCGCCCCGCGCGCACCGGCACGCTCGCCCCCTCCTCCGCCAGCGCCGCCTGCACCGCATGGATCGTCCCCAGCTCGCCAAACCGAGCGAAGACCAGCTCCACCGTCGAGCGGACCTGATCGTCGGGGTCCTTCACCATCCGACCGGCTTCGTCCCACTCGTAGCCTGCAGGTAACCGGAAGCGGAACTCGCCGCGGGCGGCCTTCGATCGCATCGCTTCCACCAGACGTTGCTTCATCAAGTGCAGCTCCGCCTCGCTCATCGTGCCCTTCAGCCCCAAGAGCAGCCGGTCGTTGTACGCCCGCGGATCGTACAGTCCTTCCCCGTCGGCGATCAGCGTCTTGGTGATGGCACAGATGTCCAGCAGATGGTACCAGTCGCGGCTGCCGCGCGAAATGTGCGAGACCTCCAGTGCCAGGATGATCCCCACCTGGCCCAGCGCCGCCGTGGCGACCATCTGCTGGAACCCGCTGCGCTGACCACTGCGCGCGGCGGTGTGCCCCAGGTCCTCGTCCACGACCACGATGCGATCCTGGGACCATCCCAGCTCGAGCGCGCGGTGCAGCAGCTGGCGCTGCCGCCTCTGGCTCTCCGGGTGATGAGCTACCTGGGCCAGCGACGACTGCCGGACGTAGACGTACGCAACGCGGGCGCGGTGGTCGGAGGTGATGTCTTCACGATTCATCGCGCGCCTCCTGGTCCGTCGCCCTGGTCCTGGCCGCCAGCGCACGCCTTCCCATCTCGGCCAGCAGCGAGACGATCTGGCAGCGCGCTGGGGGCTCGATGCTTCGCCAGAGCCTTTCGACCCACACCGATCGCGGCAGGTCGAACAGCAGGCGTTGCTCGCGTCGCAACGCTGCCAGCACCAACCGGCGGAAGAGCTCGGTCAGCGCGGCGGCGTCCCAGGCGCCCATCCGCTCGAAGCGGCCATCACTGGCGAACGCGCCATCGGTGACGATGGCGTGCACGTGAGGGTGGAAGTTGGCGGCGTAGCTGCCGAAGGTCTGCAGGGCGGCCACCGTCCCCACCGACAGGGATGGATCGTCGAAGTGCGCCCGAGCCGCCCGTTGCACGCAGTCGTGCGCGCACCGGCTCAGCAGCGAGAGCAGCCGGCGCTCCCGCACGAACAGTCCACGCAGCGCTTTGGGGATGGTGAACACCACGTGGCGGTGCGGGACCGGCTCGAGCACCGCGGTGGCCAGCAATTCCCCGAACAACGCCGCGCGCTTGGCGTGGCAGCTGGGGCAGAGATTGCGGGTCTGGCAGGAGAACGCCAGCAGGTACTCCGCGCCTGTTGCAAGGACTTGACACGGGAAACCTGTAGTGGATCTCCGCGCTATGCTCGTCGACCACGACGCGCTCGATCAGCTTGCGGCAGAGCTCCATCCTCTGTCTCTTGCGCATCCTCTC
>JBGPIA010000005.1:0-243341 GCA_041484665.1 Candidatus Krumholzibacteriia bacterium | reverse complement strand
TCGGCTTCCCGCCAGTAGGGCTTGGCCAGCGTCCTGGCCAGCCACGACTTCCTCGAGCTCATCGGACACCACCTCCCAGGGGGTGCCCGACAGTGTCAGGCGCCAGCGGTCAGCTCAACATGGGTTGCCCGAACGGATACCGTGGAGACGTGTTCGACGCTGTGAGTATGGCGTCGGTCTCCCGGTCTGTCCAGCGGAGGGCCCAGCGGGCCTCCGGCGGGCGGGGACGTGGAGACGCCGCTGCGGATGCGGGCCTGCCGGCTTTGCAATCGACCCTTCTTCATCTGCGGTCGTTGTGATCGCGGTCACGCCTACTGCAACGAGGCGTGCCGTGCACGAGGCTATGCGCGCCGCCAGCGGGCGGCGCGTGCCCGCCATCAGCGCAGCCCCGAGGGGCGGCTCGATCATCGGGATCGCCAGCAAGCCTACCGGGTGCGGCGGCGCGCCCGCGTGACGGATCCATCTTCCCCGATCCAGCAGCAGTCGGTGAGTGTCCCTCCCTCAGCGGCCCCCGGGGGACGGGTGGCCGGGAAGGAGAGACGCGATGGTGTCACGTCGAGGCAGTGCTGCTGCCGGTGCGGTCGGTGGGGGCGGTGGGTGCGATGGGAAGCGTGGTGGAGTCGTTCGGTGTTGGTGGGTCGGCGCGTGTGAGCGGTGGTGCACCTGCGAGGTGCGGCGATGATCTCAGCGGAGCAGCGGGCGGAGATCCGGCGGCTGTACTACGCCGAGCACTGGAAGGTGGGGACGATCGCGGCGGCGTTGGGCGTGCATCGGGACACGGTGCTGCGGGCGATCGAGGCGGAGCGGTTTCTGGGCTACCTGGCACGCCCGCGCTCCAGCGCGGTGGATCCCTATCTGCCCTTCCTCCGCGAGACGCTGCGGCAGTACCCGCGGCTGCGGGCGACACGGCTGTACGAGATGCTGCGGGCCCGGGGCTACACGGCCTCGGTGGTGCAGCTGCGCCGGGCGGTGGCGCGCGAGCGGCCGGCGCCGCAGGCGGAGGCCTATCTGCGACTGACGGTGATGCCCGGCGAGCAGGGACAAGTGGACTGGGGGAGCTTCGGCGCCGTGGAGGTGGGGCGTGCCCAGCGGCTGCTGTCGTGCTTCGTGATGGTGCTGAGCTGGTCGCGGGCGCTGCACGCGGTCTTCACGTTGGACCAGACGCTGGAGAGCTTTCTGCGCGGACACCTGGAGGCCTTCGCGACGTTTCAGGGGGTCCCGAGGGTTTTGCTCTATGACAACCTCAAGAGCGCGGTGCTGGAGCGGCGCGGTGAGGCGATCCATTTCCATCCGCGGCTGCTGGAGCTGTGCGCACACTACCACTTTGCTCCGCGCCCGGTGGCGGTGGCCCGCGGGAATGAGAAGGGACGCGTGGAGCGCCAAATCCAGTACCTACGGACGAGCTTCTTCGCGGCGCGGCCCTTCCGGGATGTCGATGATCTCAATGCCCAATTCCGGCGCTGGCGCGACGAAGTGGCGCACCAGCGGCGCGTCCCGGGCGAGGCGGACCTCACCGTCGGCGAGGCGCTGCAGCGGGAGCGGGCCTACCTGCTGCCCTTGCCTGCGCATCCGTTGGAGACGGATCTGCAGCGGGTGGTGCGCAGCGGCAAGACGCCCTACGTGCGGTTCGACCGCAATCTCTACTCCATCCCCCACACGCTGGTGCGCAAGCCGCTGACCTTGGTGGCCGGAGTCGCGCTGGTGCGCGTCCTCGACGGCGAGCGGGAGGTGGCGCGCCACGTGCGCTGCTACGACCGTGGCGCCTGCATCGAGGACGCTTCCCACATCGAAGCCTTGGTGCAATGGAAGCGTAACGCGCGCGAGCTGAAGGGGCGCGACCGCCTGCGCGCGTGCGTGCCCCAGACCGACGCGTTGTTTGAGGTCCTGGCGCTGCGCGGGGACAACCTGGGCTTCCACACCAGCCGCTTGCTGCGGCTGTTGGACGACTACGGAGTGGACGAGCTGTGCGAGGCGACGCGCCTGGCGCTGGAGCGCGGGGCAGCCTCCAGCGGCTCGATCGCTCACTTGCTGGAGCAGCGCCGGCGTGCACGGGGGCTGCCGCCGCCCGTGCAGGTGGATCTCCCGGCGGATCCGCGCATCCGCGACCTGCGCATCACCCCCCACCGACTGGAGGATTACGATGCCCTCGGAGAACGCGACGACGACCCCGACGCCTGACCTGCCGGAGGCGCTGCGCGCGCTGGGCCTGTGGCTGGTGGCCGACGAGCTCGATGACTTCCTGGCGCGGGCCAGCCGCAGCCGCTACTCGCCGCGGCAGCTCTTGGAGGAGCTGGCGCGGCTGGAGCAACAGGAGCGCGCCCGCAAGGGCGTGGAGCGTCGCCTGCGCCGGGCGCATCTGGGACGCTTCAAGCCGATGGCCGATTTCGACTGGGAGTGGCCGCGCAAGATCGATCGGGCGGCGATGGAGCGGGCCTTGGGCCTGGGCTTCCTCGAGCGCGGCGAGAATGTCGTGCTGGTGGCCTCCCAGGGCCTGGGCAAGACGATGATCGCCAAGAATCTCGCCCATGCCGCGGTGCTGGGCGGCGCGAACGCCATCTTCACCACCGCCTCCGACCTGCTGCTGGATTTGGCCAAGCAGGAAACCGCGCGCGCTTTGGAGCGCAGACTGCGCCACTACGCCCAGCCCGCGCTCTTGTGCATCGATGAGGTCGGGTACTTGTCCTATGACAACCACGCGGCCGACCTGCTCTTCCAGATCGTCTCGCGCCGCTACGAGCGGCGGGCGATCGTGCTGACGACCAATCTGGCGTTTGCCGACTGGAACACCGTCTTCCCCAACGCCGCCTGTGCCACGGCGCTGATCGATCGCCTGACGCACCACGCGGAGATCCTGCGCATCGAGGGAGACAGCTACCGCAAGCGCGAGGCCGAGCTCGCGCAGAAGGCCCGCGGCCGTGGCGCCCGCGCTGCAAGCTGAGCTATTGACGGTGGTCTTGGCCCATGCGGTGCCCGCCGAGCCTGGGGCGCGCCCCTGGCTGGTCGAGGGTCTGTGGAGCCGGCAGGGGGTGGGGCTGATCGGCGGCGCGCCCAAGTGCGGCAAGACGTGGCTGGCGCTGGATCTGGCGGTCAGCGTCGCCAGCGGTACGCCGGCCCTGGGCCGCTTCGGCGTGGCCGACCCCGGGGCCGTGCTCTTCTACGGCGCCGAGGACGCGCCGGCCGCGCTGCGTGCGCGCATCGAGGCCATCGCCCGAGCGCGGGGCATTGCGCTGGCCGGCCTCGACGTGGGCTTGATCCTCTGCCCGAGCTTGCGTCTGGACACCGAGCGCGATCGGGCGCGGCTGGAAGCAACCGTGCAACGCCACCGTCCGCGGCTGGTGGTCCTGGATCCGCTGGTGCGGCTCCATCGCATCGACGAGAACTCGGCGGGTGACATGTCGGCGCTCTTGGCCGAGCTGCGGCTGCTGCAGCGCAACTACGGGCTGGCACTGATCCTGGTGCACCACCTGCGCAAGCAGGGCGGGCCCGCGGATGGCCGTGCGCTGCGCGGCTCCGGCGATCTGCACGCCTGGGGGGACAGCAACCTCTTTCTGCGCAGGCGTGAACGGCAGCTCATCCTCTCCGCCGAACACCGCAGCGCACCCGCACCGCCACCCGCCGTCCTGGAACTGGCGGGCGAGCCCGCGCCGCACCTGCGCGTCGTGCCGACCGACACCCTGCCTGAACCCACGACCACGGCGCTCGCTGACCGCATCCTCGCCGCCCTGGAGGCTGCCGCCGCGCCGCTCGGCCGCGACGCCCTGCGACAGATAACGCGCACGCGTAACGCAACGCTCGGCGAGGCGCTGGCGCGCCTGCGCGCCGAGCGCCGCATCGAGCGCCGCGACGGAGGCTTCGCACTGCGCCCCATGATACCCGTACCCACTTCTATGCTAACGCCGGAACGGAACGGGGAATGAAAGCAGCGCTGCACTCAGCACCCACGGCGAGATGTCCAGAATTCGGCGGTTGGTCGTGAGCGGCAACACACCAGAAGGTGATTTCCGTGTTTCTGGGCCGCCGGACCATGGCATTCCACGCCGTTGTTCGGCTCCCCCCGACCCAAAACGCTCCGGCGAAAGCGACTACCGCTAAGCCCTGCATGAGCAGTACAAGCGTGGCGCTTCGGCCAAATCCCACCATCAGCAAACCCATCCACTCCGCTAACCCGGGCACATCGCGACGCGCCCAGAGCTCCCGGCCCTCTTTCCAGTTGGCCCCAAGGAGTAGATCGTTCATATCTCGGGGACGCCCCTGGGCCCTCATCGGCTCGGCCAGGGCAGCGAGCGTCCGCGAGTCCAACCCGCTGCGGCTCGCGCCCATCGGCAGGATTTCGGCCACGCTCCCCACGACTCCCTGTGCACTCAGCGCGTCCATGCTCAACGTCTCCTGCAGTCGGATTCCATCCATGCGGCAGGCGCCTGCATGCGTGCGGAACATGCTTAGCTTCTGTACGTTGGCGTCTTCGAGCAACAAATCACCATCGATCGTCACCTCCTCCAACACAAGCGTGTCTACGGCCGCCGCGCGCAGGCTGACCACTCCGTGAATTCGCGTGGGCTCAGTCGCTGAGACCGGGGCATCGGCACTCGTCGGCAGGTGCGGCAGGAACGATACGCTTCGCTCATGGGCGCGCGTCACGAGCACGTCCTCGCCACGCAAGCCTCCGAGACGCAATGCCGTACCAACCAGCCCAGACAGGTCGAGCTCTCCGTGGAATCGCGCGCATGTAAAGTCGAGAACCTGATGGCTGGAATTGAAATACGACGCACCGCGTACAAAGTCACCAGCTCCAAAGCATGTGGTACCCTCGAACTTGCACGCACGGAAGTCGGCAACATCTGCAAACTGCGCGCCATTCAGAAGGAATACGCCATCGTGATTCGGGTTCGTCGCAGCGAATTGCGCGTAGCTGAACAGGGCTTGGTTCCTGAACCGGGCGCCTGCAAAGCTGCAATTACGTAGGAATCTCGCCCAGACAAAAGTGGCGATGTCTTTGAATTCGGTGCGGCCGAAATCTGCGCCTTGAAGAAACTGAGCTTGCGTAAAATTGACGGCACCCTCGAATCGACTGTCCAGAACCACGACTCTGTGTGAGAACTTCATGCTGCCGGCATTGATGGTCCCTTGAATGTCCTTGTAGAGGAGCGGCTCACCGCGTTGCATCGCTTCCAAGGCCGCGCCACTCGTCAAGAGCTCGTTGATCGCCGGCGCGTCACTCACGCGCGACCACACCATCGGGCTGAAGACCTGCAGGGTGTCCCACCGGGTCGCGTAGATGTGGCGTCCCACCGCGGAGCTTCCCAGACTGTCGAAGCAGACCCGGACGCCACCGAACGGACTCCAAGGGCCGCGCCATACGTGTGCCGCGGCGTCGTAGCCCAGGGCGATCGTGGTGAAGCGAAAACCGCTGGCGAGGATCACAGCGTCGCCTTTCAGGGAGTCACCTTCGCATCGCTATCCAATGCGAAGGTGCCAGGCGTCAGCGGGGAATACGAGGTCGCCGGTTGCTGCGACGCGCCATGTGCCAGCGAGGGCCTGCGCGGAGGGCCAGGGTGCTCCTCTCGCTTCCGCGCGCGCGGGGTTGGGAAGTAAGCCGCCCGTGGCGCCCCAGATCAGTACGGCTGCGACGAGATGATGCCTTGCAGTACCCATCGGCAACCTGTTCCTACGTCACTTTGGCGAACCTACAGTTGCGGCAGGGATCGGTGATGGTGCGTGTTTCGGAATACTGAGATCGCGAGGTCAGGCATGGCCATGCCCCCCGGTGCGTTGGAGTCCGCGCTGGCTGATCGGCTCGTCATGTCGCCGGGGGCATCGGGCCCTATCTCCCGCTCTCGTGCTCTTGGTCGGTGATGTGCTGGGTCCGAAATTCTCCGGCGGGGCTCATCGGCTTGATCGTGACGCCGGCCTCTTCCGTGAAGGTGCGCCGATTTCTCTCGTTTGCCTTATCTCGCTACTGCTGCATCTGTGCTTGTCGTGCTTCTTCCCAGAGGTCGCCGGAGAGTGCCGCTCTGAAGTGCCGGCAGAACGCGCGTCCCGTGAAGCTTAGCCCGATCATCGGGCGGCCCGCATCGTCGTGGAATCGCACCACGAGGTCGCGCTGGAGTGTCTCACGAACGCCACGGTCGAATCGTTCTCGCACCTCGGAGGGCCCGGTGATGTTCATGCCCCACGTGCCCGGCCAGCCCAGGCCATGCTCCTCCTCGTGGATGAGCAAGGTGGAAAGAAGCTCGACCGCCTCTGTTCCCAGAGCCGTGGGGGCGATCCCAAGTTGGGCGACCTCCGCGTCCATCGCTGCTTGGACCTCTGCTGGGAATGCGATTTGGGCTGGCGCCTTCGGGCTCGGTCTGCGAGGCCGCCGCGGCACGGCTTCCCCGCCGGGCGGGGGGCCTGCGGGGCCTTGCTCGGGCCAGAACGAGGCTGAGAACTGGTTGCTCCCAAACCCCGCGAGCTTTCCCACCTTGTGCGCGATACTGACGATGAGCTCAGCCAGCTGCTTGCGGAGCAACCAGACGGTGATGAGGACCACTACCGTCCAGGAGACATGCTCGAGGAGGCGCAGCAGCGCATTCCAGAGGGTGTCGACCAGGTGCTCCATCACGCCCCAGATGTTCGCAGCTACAATAAGTGCGAGAAGGGCGGCGGAAGCACTGATTGCTGTGCGAACGCGCATAGCGAATCGCCCCGTGTTCGTCGGAGATTCGTTTGTCTGACTCCGGCCCCCGTGGCCAGAGCTTCCTGCCTGCGATAGTACTCCTGCTCGAACTCCGCCGGTGGCACGTAGCCCAGGGGCTCGAGCGAGCGGGCGTTGTTGTGCCAGCCCACCCAGCGCAGCGTGGCCAACTCGAGCTGCTCGGCGTGCCGCCACGGGCCCTGATGCTGGATGAGCTGCGTCTTGAACAGCCCGATGATCGTTTCCGCCAGCGCGTTGTCGTAGGAGTCCTCAACGCTGCCCACCGAGGGGTCGAGGTCAGCTTCGGCCGGTAGGTTGGGGGACCCATGCCCAGGGACAACGGGATGCGCGGCGGCGGACCGCGCGGCCGGGCGGGCGGCGGCTTGATTCTGGGCAGGCACCGGACGCCGCGGCGCGGCGGGCGGCTGCTGCGGCACTCCGGGGCGCCGGTGGCTGGTTTGCCGTGTTCTGCGTTCACGCGTGTCCGTGCGTGTTGTTTCCTAGCTTGTGTAGTTGAAGTGGCTTTTGCCGAATGCGCGTACGGCCCAGTAGTAGATGCGTGCGAGTATGGGGTGGCCGCGCATTTTTATCCAGTCGCGGAGTTTCTGGTCGCAGAGTTTGCGTGCTGCTTCGTTGCCGCCCGTGCAGTAGCAGTGGTCGTGGTCGTCGCAGCAGTCCTTGAAGTTGAAGTCCGGGGCGTTCGTGCACCCGTCCGGCGTCCAGGTCGTGCCCAGGATGAATTGCACCGCTGCGTGGACGATGTACATGAGGATCTGGGAGAGGCGGCTGAGGATGGCGCGTTGCGCGTCCGAGCCGGGGAAGTTCGGGAAGCCGTCCTGCCACAGGAATGCTCCGACCTGTGCGGGTGTGCTTTGCAGCAGGGCGATTTGTGCGGTGTTGGGCGTGTTCTCGAGGCTGGTGAGTCCTGCTTCGTCGTACCCCAGGATGGTGGTGCGTGACGTGTCCATGACCGCGGTGGTGTAGTCGAAGGGGGCCGCGATGAGTGGTTGGCCGCTGCGCGTGCGGATGTACGCCCACCACTCTCCGCCTACTTGCTCGACGCCGTACACGACGGGGTCGACTTGGTCCTGCACGACGATCGCATTGTCCCCGCGTACGCCGACCCACTGGAATCGCTGCCCGTCGGGCCGCGTGGTCCACGTGTCCTCGAAGACCACGCTGAAGCGGCCGGGCTCTGCGACTTGGGGTAGGACCGTGCCGGCGGCCGTGTCGGCTCGCCAGGTGACGTCGTGCTCGTGTCCGGGGGGGTCTGTGACGGCGTAGAACGTGGCGACCACGCCGTCTTGGATGGGGCGTGCGCGGTCACCCTCACGCAGGATCCGCACGGTGTACGCGTCGACCAGGAGGTCCCGCTCACTGCGTGCGAGGCGCGCGGTGAGGTGGTGGCGTCCCGGCGTGTCAAGCGTGATGCGTGTCGACGACCCGAGCGCGCGGGGTGTGCCGTCGAGGGACCATTCGATGAGCGCGTCGTACGCCGGCGTGTCGCTGGTGGCATGTACGTCCAGGCCGCGTGCCACGGACGTCTCGTACGTGCCGTCAGCGCCGCTTTGTAGGACGGCGTTTGAGCCGGCGAAAAAGGAGCGCATATCCTGGCTGGACTCGCTTTCCGGGCTGACGGCGAGGGGTGCGGGGGTGAGGGTGGCTTCGCGCAGGCTGGGGATGGTGGTTGGGGCGACTCCTTTTATCACGCACCGGTACACCCGGGGTTCCGCGTCGGGTTGGGTGATGCGGAGTAGAATGTTGTGCACGCCGGTTCCGATGCGTGCTGACGCCCAGGTGGTCGTCGCGTCGCGCTGGGTCTCGTCCGCGCCGGTCCACTGCGTGCGTGCGTTCGCGTCAGCGTCGCAGCGCAGCTGCAGGGTCGTACCCCGCGGGATGAGCAGGGGGGTTGCTGGGGTGATCGTGTGCCATGCCTGGGTGAGTCCTTCGAGGGGTCCGATTTGGAGTCCCAGGAGCGTCGAGGCCTCGCTGGTCTGAGAGTCGGTGGGGGTGCTGCGCGCGGGCGTGGTTGGTAGGTCATGCGCGCAGCCCGCGAGGACGAGCAGCGCGAGTAGCGGGAGTGTGCACGTTTGCCGGGGTTGCCGGTGCGTGACGTCGTGGGTGGGACGCGGCATGGTAGGGTCCTCCTTGACCGCTGACCGCGGCGTGCGTGCCGGGGCGGGCGCCGGGGGGTGGGTGAGGCGCGCGGACGCCCCCAGTCGTGGCCGGGTCTGGAGCAGTACCCTTGGGTGCACGGCAGGCCCGTCACGCACGACATGCGCGGCCGGCAGGGCGTGAGCGTCGCCGAACATCCGCGCCGGGCGTGGGCGGTCCGTCCGGCTGCGTACCTGTAGAGACGCAAACCACCGACGAGTTCCCCCCACGAATCGTGAGGCGCAGCCGATCGCGTACTCCCACCCGGCCGTCGAGGCGCTGATCGGGGTGCTGCGACCGCGGGGGCAACGCCGCCGTGCGCCCCTGCGCGTCAGCGTCGCGCTGCTGCGTCGTGGTGTCGTGTGCGCGCGCTTGCTGCCGCTGGCGTGTTCATCGCGTCGGGGACGCGGAGCTCCGCATCGATGGCCCTTCGAAGCGGACGTCCGGGGCGCCGCCCCCGTCGGGTACGATGGCGTGTATGTGCGGGTGGAAGTTGGCGGCGTGGCTGCCGAAGGTCTCCAGGGCGGCCACCGTCCCCCACCGCCCACCTTCATGTCCACCTGACCCCCGCCCATGCGGCTCCGGCAGATGCCGCGTCGGCACGCCTCTCGGTCGGCGCGGCACACGTCAGTCATCTCCGCCTCTACCAGGCCTCTCCCATCGGACCGTTTCCGACCGTCTTGCCAGATGTTCCCTTGCGCTTGTCTCGCCCTCAGGTCTGCTTCAACACCAGATTGATATGATGTACGCGTAGAGGCCGGCGGCGCCACCGGTGGCGAGGGTGGCCCACGCGGCAATGAGTGGGACGCACAGGAAGACTACCCCGCCGAAGGTGATCGTGGTTGCTGCCCCACACGGGGCCAGCAATGCGGCACATGTTCCGGCCACGAGGAGGAGAAGGCAGGCCGACCCGACAGCAGCGTCTAACCGGCACCAGAATCCGGG
Source organism: Candidatus Krumholzibacteriia bacterium (assembly GCA_041484665.1). Taxonomy (GTDB): domain Bacteria; phylum Krumholzibacteriota; class Krumholzibacteriia; order JAJRXK01; family JAJRXK01; genus JBGPIA01. Next base: position 233,569 of record JBGPIA010000005.1, on the reverse strand, counting down.
CTCGGCCTTGTGCGCCGTCACCGGACAGCTTGACCGCTCGACGCTGACGTCTGCGCGCCATTCCGGCGTCATCTCCAATGCCAACATCCCAAGCATGATCCGACCAAGCGGAGACCACGTCGCTGGGTTGTTGCCAGTTGCCGCGTCCGCGGCGAACTGACTGACGAGGGTGGTTAGCGGGGTCAGGACCCCGTTCACCCGCACGGAGCTTACATGCGCGGCGTCGCCCACGAGGAAGTCCACGCTCGTGCCGGCAGTGCTCGCCACAGTCTGGTCGTTGGCTACTGCCACGCTGACCACGATCGGACCGCTAAACGTGACTTGCACCGAGCCATTGACGACTCCGATGCCGGACACCGCTAGGTTTCCGTCGAGATTGGCGGGGACATTGAGGCTGGTGGTGGGCACTGTGACCGTCACGCCCCGGCTGCCAAAAGCCATACTCGAGAAGACTTGGTCCTGCTCGACGAGGGCGTTGTCCGCGCGTACCCCCAGCCATTGTTGGACGCTTCCATCCCCCTGCCCCCAGGACTGGTCGAACTGGACCGTGAAGCTGGGGCCCCGCCCCAGAACGGGCAGTGCCGAGCCGTACTTTGTGCTCGAAAGCCAGGTGACTTGGCTTTCGAGGCCAGGCGGACTGGTGACGGCCGCAAACGTCAAGCTCTCTCCTTCCGGCAGGGGTCCGCTCACGCCTGCGGGCTTCTTGATGGTCACGTCGTACGTGTCAATCTGGAGGTCCACAGCGCGGCTTGGCGGGCCGATGGAAACATGATGGGCACCCACGCCGGCGAACCCATCCGTGACGGCGCCTCCGAAGAGCACGGGCACGCCGTCGACGCGCCACTCTGTCAGGCGGGCGAGCCCTGGGTTGCTGACCGTCGCGGTCAGTTGGCAGGCTCGCTGTACGGAGGTGCGGTAGTGTCCAGGCCCGACCTCCGCTAGCATCGTTATCGAGCCCCCGAAGTACGCCTGCATGGTCTCGAAGTTGGAGGCATTGTCCCGCACGAGAAGTGGCTCCACCGTCACTGTGGCGTCGAGTACGGCGAATCCCGCCACGTCGGCGTCGACGATTCTCACCGTGAAGCGGGTTGTGCGCGTTCCGAGCTGCTGTCCGCCGCCATCGGTTGTTGCGTCCACGCGCACGTGCATGTCACCCAGCTGGTCCACGGGGCAGACCGCGTACGATGCCCCGCCATCCCTGCGCGTCTCAGTCGCCCCAACCCACGAGATAAGCGACCCCTCCGCGTCCAGATACCCGAACTCCACTGGCACGCCGCGCGGAATCGGGATCACGTCGCCGTCACGCACGGGCTGCCATGCGGTCGTTACGCCCTCGAGGGGGCTCATGATCGCCCCGTGCAGGACGGGGGATGACGGCGGAATCGCCGCCGAGAATGCAGGCTCGGCCGCGCCGCCGACCGGGCCAGGCGTCTTCTCGCAACCGACCACCCAGGTCAGCACGAGAACTGCGAGGACGAGTACGCCCTGGGTGCAGAATGAGCTCCTTCTCATGACCGTACCTCCCTGAAAATGGGTGTACGACGGGCTCAGCCGTCATTGGGAACAGAGCGGCTTCGGCGGTTTGCGCTTGTGGCGAACGGCGTGAGGGCGTGATGCTTCGAACCGCGAACGGGCGAGAATGGGCCGGGGCGCGAGCGGCGTTGGTGTGTGGCGGTGGGTGTGGGACCCGGTCAATACTCGCCGAACCGAATGAGCGGCTCGCACGAGCGCCACCAACTGGGGACAGTACACCTATCAGCCGGCGGCGCGCAAGCCCGTTTGCGACTCCATTGCTGGTTCGGCGCTGTCCTGCTGCCGAACGGCCCAAACGCACTCCGCTCCTCCTGGCTGGAGCGCGCCCTACGGGCCATCGCCAAGACCGCGCTCTGGTCAGAACAGATCGCGGAGTAGCGCCACCGCCGCCCAGAGCGCGCACCGATCATCCGGCCATGCGACCACCAGTCGGGGCCTACACCTACCGCTGGTGCGCGCCTCGTCGACGAGGGCTCTTGACGGTGCGGTGCGCGCGCCGTCGAGCCGGATACACGGCGATGCGGCGGGATGTATCGCAGGGACAGCCTGGCCCGCGCAGAGCCGCAACCGCTTCCGGCAACATGGGTTGCGAGTAGCTTGGCAGCGGGCAGCTGGCGCGATAGACTGTACGTCGCTACCCATTGCACAGGATTACTGTCGCAGGTAACTGCTGGATAGTCCGGACGTTGCGCACCCGCAACGAAGTGCCGGACTATCTGGCAGTTGGAGCAGCCGGGCGATCCCGCGAACAAGCTCACAATCCCGTCCACCACGGAGCCGCCGCGCCGTTGAGCGGCCTGTGGCAGGCAGGTTTACATGAGTACCACGATATCTAAGGCGTCGGGCGATGACATCTCTCCTGAGCTGAAGGTGCTCTTGGTGGAATACCAGAGTGCAGTGCAGCTGTACAATACGGTGCTTAACGTGGGCTATCAGCGGATGTTGGCGCTTTTTGCGCTCCATGGCGGTCTGCTAGCCGCCGTCTTCTCTGTAGGCGCCTACACGGCAAAGATCGTTCTTGCCGTGACGGGGTTCCTTTTTTCGTTGCTGACGGTCGCGACCATTGAACATTTCATCCAGATCTACCTGCTGCGGTTGTTCCAGGCGCGCGAGGTCGAGATCCGCATCAACACCTCTGCGGGCGCCGTCCTCTCAACTTTCGAGCGGATCCACGCGCTTCTAGTCGGGCGCCCTGGCCCGAGGAGCATCAGTTTCGACCATCTCTCGGCCGCGCATTCGTTGCCACAAGGATGGCTCGGAACCTTCATTCTTCGCCAAAAGGTGTTCGTCATAGAACGCGCATTGGGGTTGTTCGTGGTCCTCCTCTGGCTGATCATCGCGACGACGGAGGCCGTCACTCCCGGGGCCGCGCACGATCGAGGGAGCCGGCTCAGTGCGCGTGAGCACGCTGGAGCCGCCGGATTCGCCGCTGCGGCTATCGGGCGCGCAGTGAGGCCCGACGAATTCCCATCGTGAGCGCGGGTGCGCTCGCAGTTGAGCGGCAACGTTGGGCACACCCAATCAGGGCTATAGCGGGTGACCTAATCGAGACCCGCGTCGCCCGGCTCCTCGCGCGCCGCCGCGCCGCGAACGGCTAAGTGCGCTTGACATCAGTGCGTATCCCCCTTAGCGACCAGGTCCCGGCGGCCTTGCTCCCGCTGTTCCGGGATCGCGTCGTCGGCCACCGTACCGCCGACTGCAGTGCCAGTCCTGAAGTGCAGCGGCCACAAAGCTTCAGCTCCCCAGTTGCGTGCTCAGGATCGAGGCCACGCCGCTGAGCAGGCATGGTATGTAGCGGAAGCGCGCACGCAGCGCCGGGCCGACGAGTTCTCGGAATCGTGACTCGGTGGCCCCGGTTGGGTCGCGGTTGAAGACCCAGAACCGTTTTATCCGGGTAGGTCCGGTTGTTCCGAGTGCGAAGAGGTAGCGGAAGAAGAGGTCTGTTGCCGGCAGGGAGTAGCCGATTACGAAGATGTTCTCCGCGGTGGTCAGCTCCTGCGCGGCTCGCTTCCAGACATTGAGGAGTGACGGGTTCGTCGCGTTCTTGTTCCAGGTCGGCGGCACGAGGAAGGGCACGTCGCTAACCTTCGTTCCGCAGTGCTCCATCTTCGGGAGCTGCGCTGTCACCGGAAGATGCACACTTGAGTGGACGCTTGCTATTCGCCGGAAGTCGATGTCGCAGAAGTTGAAGTCAAGAACTTGGCGGCATTCCGCGCACTCGGCCCAGTTGATGGATCCATGCAGCTTTAGCAAGGGGACGCCACCCTGCGCGCCGGTGAGCCCGTAGTTGACCGACCAGCCATTCGCGCGAAGTGCGACGTCGAGAACGAGGTCGTAGTTGAAGGTGATGAAGGAGTAGTCGGTATCGCCGTACGCCTGCTGCTTGCGGAGTCCGGCGAGGAGGTCGAAGAACTGGGCATAGGATTCTGGGACCCGGAACCCGTCGCCCGTGATGGCGAAGGTGTTGCTCTTCTCCTAAGGTTGTCCAGATGAGCCGCACGAGCGCCTTGCGGACGTCTGCGTGTGGTGTCCGCATCGGTGGATGCTCAAGGAACCCTGCCATTTCGAACGCGCTGAAGACCGCCTCCAGATTGTCCAGGTCGATGGCTGACTTCGCATGCGTCCGCTGCAGGTCCTCGAGCGCGTCGAAGACGGCGCTGAATGCCTCGTGTGCTGCCGGCGCGTCGTTCAGGGCATTCCCCTTGACGAGTTGCTCGGCCCGGTCCAGGAAGTCCTGCATGAGCGGCGAGCCCGCCGCTTGGGATGCGCCGGCGCCCATGACAAAAAGTGTCTTCATAAATCCGTCTACCACGCTGGCTTGAGAGCGATCCCCCTAATGCTGAACGCTTTGGTGCCGCTCGCACCAATTACGTCACTCAGCGAGCGCACCGGGCGAACCCGCCTGCGCTGCCACTCAGCTGCCGTCTGGAAGCCCTCTGGAGATCTCGTAGGGGGCGAGCTCCGGAGCAGTATCGGGTGGTTCTGGCGGCGCGGACTCAGGGCGCTCGCCGTCGTACTTCCACTCGTTCTGCGTCATCGCTGTACTCCTTCACGCACGGCAGTCGTGTCAGGGACCGCGTGCACTCGTGTCGACGTTAGAGCTGGCTGCGGCCTTGATGCTTGAATGTACCAGACCATGAGCCCGGCGCCGAAGCTAAACCCGGCGGCCACAAGGACGAGCTGCGCAACCTTGAATCGTGCGGTCTTGCGCTGATGTTGTGCGAGCGAACGAGCGAACGCCTCACCGAGTGACTTTGAGGCCTTGGCCTCGAATAGCTCATCGTCCTTAAGGAACTCGGGGTGCTCGGCAATTTGCTGCGGGTTGACCGCGCCTGCCCCGCGGATCCAGAAGGTTGCGCTTAGCGCGAGGACGGCGAAGGCGCCGAGCGATAACAGCGCGACCCAAACGAGCACGGCTGCGCAGACGGGCAGACCGGGCATGCGGTGCAGTTGGCCCGCGATGAGTGCAAACGCCGCTCCCACAAGGCCCGTGAAGGTGAGCACCTTGGAATCGAAGTGGTCCGACGCGGCCCAAACCCGCCTGAGTTCGTCCACTGAGGTATCGAACGCCTTTGACATCACACATCCCTCGCCGCGATCGGTGCCGTGGTGCTGCGTGTATGTGATGCCGTTACGCCCTTGGATTGGACGCTAACCGCTGAGCGTGTGCGCAGCCACCATTTCCAACCGGCCCATACAGCGATCAAGGTCAGCAGGCACGGCCATGCAGCTTGGCGCTGGTATCGCCGCAGTGCTCGTCCCAGCGTGCGTATCCCCGCCGTCGGGTTGGTGGGGTCGAGGGGGATGTGCTCGGTTCCCTGCAACATGCCGAGCGCTTCTGCGGGTACTCCTGGTGCGAGGAGCGGGATGACGCGTTTGTCTGCCTTGAGGGCCCAGCTCACCTCCTGGTGCACGTACGCAGATTCTGTGCCCTCGCGCGTGAGTAGCGCGATCACCACGTCGGAGGAGCTGATCGCGTCTTGAAGTTTCGCGTGGAGGGGTTCTCCCGGCCGCGGGTCGTTCTCGTGTAGGTAGGGTGTGAAGCCGCTGCGCCGGCTCGCACGGGCTACGCGACGTACAAGCGCGGCGTCTTTAGTAGAGTGTGCCAGGAACGCGGTCATCGTCGTCATCGTCAACCTCCTCATCCCAAGACCACGTGGTTCGCGGCCTCAGCGGCGTTCTCGTCCTGCGTCGCGCGGTCCGTCCGACAGCACGCTCGGGCGTGGGCATTGGCCCGGCGGTCGGGTGCCCGGGCTCCGCCGCGCGCTACGGTCGGCCCGACTTGTTCTTGGTCGGGTCGACGAGCCGGTACCGTTGTCCCCTCTCCGGCGTGGGTGGGAAACGTTCTCCCTTTGTGCCAGTCACCTCCGGGCCGGCTCCGCCTCGTTTGCCGACGCGCTGGTACTGCCCCGAGCGTGGGACTCTCTCTCCGGGCTTGTAGTGCTCGCTCATCGTCTCCGCTCCTTCTGGGCCTACCCGGCTGCACCTAGCAGTCGGGTAGGTCATCGAGGTTGTTGTGGGTCGTCATGTCGTGGCTCGTGCGCAGGTACTTGCCACCCGGGCCGTTGACGACGTGGATGTTGGCGCGTGCGCCGCCGACGAGGACGTAGTAGCTGTGAATCCCGAGCTCAATGTCGCTGATCGCGTCCAACTTCGATCGTGGCGACCAGGACTCGGCGGGATTGCACAGCGCGGTGATGTCGCCCAACTTGTCCTTGCGGCTGCGGGCGACCTGGCGGTCGGCCATCGGCGTCTCCTTCCTGGTGACGAGAGCTCCGCGCGTTGGGGCGAGACGGCGGATTGCGGGCCAGGATACGCACGGTCACCAGGCTGTCAACCTGATTTTCGTAGATCTGTAGCTGTGGCATACAGTGTAATCGTGGTAGACGTCTTAGTGTCAGGACAGCTATGGTGCCAGCATGGCGTACGATCAGGCACGGGCGCTCTACGCGGAGATTGGCCGCCGAATCCGGAGGGCTCGGGAGCAGCAGAAGCTGTCCCAGGGCCGACTCGCAGGCTTGGTTGGGTTGAGCCGGATCTCCATCGTGAACGTGGAGCAGGGCAAGCAGCGCCCGCCGGTGCACGCCATCTACCATATCGCTGGTGTGCTCGGGGTGGACCCCCACGACCTCCTGCCGCAGTTGCCGCCCGCGCCGTCGGGTGCGGCGGCCCCCCACCCCAAAATTACCTCGGAAATCCAAGCGTACTATGAAAGCCTCGTAGCAGAGCCTGTCCCTCAGGAGGTCGGCCATGGACTCGCCCGCAATCCGTCGAAAGGCAGAAAGGGTACTGGACGCCGCGGGGGTGGCGCAGCCTCCAGTTCCCGTTGAACAGCTCGCCCGCCAATGTGGCGCCGTCGTCCGCTACCAACCCTTCGCGGATCAGCTTTCGGGCATGCTGGTCCGGCGTGGGAAGGATTGGATCATCGGTGTCAATAGTCTCGATGCGGAGGCACGACAACGGTTCACGATTGCCCACGAATTAGGTCATCTGCTGATCCACGGGAAGACCGACGCGGTCTTCGTGGACCGTAGCTTCCCAGTGCGCTTTCGCGACTCCCGAGCTGCAACAGGAACTGATCCGCGCGAGGTAGAGGCAAACCGTTTTGCTGCGGAGTTGTTGATGCCGGCAGGGTTTCTTCTCGACGACCTCGCGGAAGAAGAGGAAACCGATGGGCTCGACGCGGATGAACTCATCACGCGCCTCGCCCGACGCTACGACGTGAGCGAGCAGGCCATGACGATCCGTCTGACGAACCTCGGTCTGGGCGACGTCTTGGGCAGCTCGCTGGCCTGACAGGCTCCGTCGGCAGCCAGGCACTGACCACGTGGGTGAAGGTCAAACTCCGGTGGCCTTTCTAACGCGCGCGGAGGAGCAGCCAGATGAGCGCGAAGAGGCGGTGGAACAAGTAGTCTACGTGGTCCTCGGTGCCAAGCTCCACTTGGCTAGTCTCGCTGTGGCGTATGTGGAAGGTGTTGCCCGCCTCGGTGAGTGCGAGCGCTTCCGTCTCCAAGAGCTCTCTGAATGTGGGCTCAGCTGCTGCCTTGTCCAGCAGCGCGTTCGTGCATGCCTTCTTGTCCTTGCCAGGTTCGAGCGTTTTCAGTCGTTCCCAGGCGTCCCAGAGTTTCTCGAGGGCCTCGCGGCGAACAACTGGATCGGGGTCGAGGAATTTTCGTTGTGCGATTGCGAGTAGCTCGTCGAGCTTGTCGTCACCGGTCGCGAATCGTGGGCCGCGAGCTGTTCTTGGAGCACCGGTGGACCCAACCGTACGACGCGCCCGCCTTCTCCCATCCGGTACGCGAGCTGGTTGCGTGTGAAGATCCGGTTCACGCCCTCCAGGAATTCGTGCTGTCCTTGTTCGCGCTCGAAGCCGAGATGGGCGTGACCGAAGAAGCTGTGTAGGACCCTTCGATGGGCTCGGCAACGTGCTGCCAGCAGAGTTCCAAGAAGTCAAGAATGACGGGGGTGCGGGGCGGTGTGCGCGGTTGGAGTGGCCAGTCGAGTTCGGGGATTTCGCCCCGCACGGCCAGGCCAAACTCGTGGCTGTCGGTGCCGATGGGCCCGCGGCCGTCCGGGCAGTCGTCCCGGAAGTCGATGCCAAACCCTCCGTTCGAGATGTACTTTCCGACGAGCGCGACGCATCCGCCCCACGCGGCTGAGCCAATCTCCAGGTTCGTGGCGGGGCGGGCTCCGCCTTCCCGGTCGCTGAAGTACTCCATACCCGCTCCGCCCTCCTCAGGATGCTCGTCAGGTCGATCGCGATGGTGCGTCTGTTGGTTGCGATCAGATCCGCCTCGCGCCGTTGTGCACACGGATTCCAGACGCAGGAGCGCCGCCCTGATCCACGCTCGCGTCGCGTGGCTTTCCGTGCTGGGTCGTGGTCGTTGTCATGCCTCCGCGCTGGTGCGCTCGTGGTTCTTGGTGCGTGTCTCGAGGTGGGTTGCCCAGCGGTTGAGGGCGTCGCGTTTTTCGGCGTCGTAGGCATGCCGGTCGTAGGTGGCGGTGACTCCTGGTTCTGCGTGGTTCAGGATCTTTGCGACTACTAGGCGCGGTGTACCGAGGCTTGTCATGTGGCTGGCGGCTGTTCGCCGTAGGTCGTGGGCGGTGAATGCTGCAAGGCCTGCGGGTCGCTGGTCGCTGGTGAGCCATTCGCGTAGGGCGTGGCCTATCGTGCTGACACGGACGGGTTGTCCTGCGCGGTGCGCGGGGAAGACGTAGGGTGACGCCTGACTGGTCCAGCGTGCTTCGGCGATGATGCGGAGTACTGGTTTGGTGAGGGGGACGCGGTGGGCAAGCTTGTTCTTGGCTCGCTCCGCGGGAATCGTCCACCACCCCGCGTCGAGGTCGAATTCGTCCCAGCGTGCGCCGGCGATTTCTCCGATGCGCTGCGCAGTGAGGAGTGCGAGGCGCAGCATGCTCCTCGTGCCGGGCGGTAGTAGCGCATCGTCTAGGCCAGTCCAGAATGCGCGGATTTCGTCCGCGGTGAGGACCCGGTCGCGGCGGTGTTCGGGTGCAGGTGCTTTGACTTGGTGGCAGGGCGAAGCGGAGACGAAGTCGCGGGCGAGTGCGAAGTTGAACATCTTGCGCGTGATCGCAAAGACCCTGTTCGCGCCCGCTCCCATGCCTCCATCAATGAGGCTGTCGAGGAGGGTGTTCACGTCGCGGCGCGTGATGGACGCGGCTTGCCGGTCCCCCCAGTGGGGGAGGATGTACTTGCGGAGGATGCGCTCGTCCTCACGCCACGTCCTCTTGCGTCGCTTTGCCCAGCGCTCAATGTACTCCGCGACCAGCCACGCAACCGTTGGGGCGCTTGCGGCTTCCTGGACCGCCTGGGCGGCTGCGGCTGTGCGTGCCTCCGCGGCCGCAACGGAGGGGTCGATTCCCTGGGCTCGCTGGGCTCGTGCGTGCTCGTGCGCTTGGCGTGCGGCCTCCACGCTCAGGAGCGGGTACGTGCCGAGGTGGAAGCGTCGGCGTTTGCGGTGTAGGTCGTACACGTAGTGCCAGGATTTCGTGCCGTTCGGCCAGACCCGCAGGGTGAACCCGCGTGCTTCCCGCACGTCATACGCCCGCACCCGTGGCTTCAGCGCCGCTATGCCGCGGTCTGAGAAGCGCATCTCCCCACCCTCCAGGGCGTTTTTCAGGTTCCGTTTCAGGTTCCGATTGCGCCGCGCACGCCTGACCCAGGCTGACCCTGGCTGCGACGCGCTGACAAGGTGTGCGTCGCGCAGGAAATCCTACAAAACAAGGCACAAACGCGCAAGTCGCGCTGTTGAAGAATTGCTCGGAGTGGAGCTTAGGAACGGGGCCGTGGAGGCGCAGTTTTCGGATTAAAAGTCCGTTGCTCTACCAGATGAGCTAGCGGCCCATCCCAACTTGCAGACACGACCCATCCGCCGCACCTGCCGCATCGCGGGAGGCGAGCGAACACGGCCTCCGCCCGCAGGCCGCCCGAGTGTAGGCACGCCCTCTCCCCCCGACAAGCTGGCATCCTCCGGCGCGGCACCGGCGCCCCGTGCGCGGCCGACTCCTCGCCCACCCGCTTGCTCGCGAGCTGATCGCCAGCCCGCGGCCCGATGGCCAGACCGCCGCTGCCCCAGCCCCCGTGCGCAGTTCGTTCACCACACGCCTGGCCGATCCGGTATACTCACAGGGTTCTGGGGCGGACGGGATCGTCCGAGGTGACTGGTTGACCGGCCACAGGCCTGGGGAGTCGGCGTCAAGCCTGCTCGTTGCCCCACGGCACTCCCCGTTCTTCCCCTCCAAGGCGCCGACGTCCCTGTCGATCGCGCTGGCGGCCCTCGTTGCCGCTGCGCGCGCCTTCCTGTTGGTCGCCGGCCTCGCGCCGCTTGCGGTAGCGGCCGCTGCCACACCTCGCGCCACCGCTGCTGCCGCCCGTGCGGCAACCACGGTAGCGGAACACGCGGCACCCGACGCCGCCCCACCCGCCCCAGCCCATACTGCAGACCGCACCACAGCCCATCCTGCTGCAGCCCACGCCGCAACCCACGCGGCGGTTCCCGTCGTAGCCCACGCCGTAGCCCACAACGCAGCCCACGCCGCAACCCATCCGGCGCCTCCCGCGACGGCCCACCGTGCCGGCCGACCGGCCGTACAACCCGTGCCACATGCCACCACGGCACCCCTCAAAGCCGGCGCCGCGGCCGCACAAGGGGCCGCGCACGTTTCCGCCCACGCCACCGGGCCCACGGCAGCCCACAGCCCGACCCAAGCTGTGACCGGAGCAGCGACCCACGCCCACCCGCCCGACGCACCGCACGCCGCTGCGCGCCCCGCCGCCCACACCGTAACGCGCATCGCCCCCTCCACAGTCCACTCCGCGGTCCACTCCGCAGTCCCCTCGGAGGTCCCCTCCGCCGCCTCCTCCGCCCCCATCCCTCTCTCGGCTTACCCTCCGCACATCTTCGCGCAGGTGATCCTGCTCTACGTCATCGTCGGGCTGGTCTGCCTCTACTTACTACGCCACTACGCCTTCACGCTCAATCGGCTCTTCGGGCGCCAGCGCTTCCCCTACCTCGACGTGGACAGCGCGGACTGGCCGAGCATCACCGTGCTGGTCCCCGCCCACAACGAAGAGGCGGTCATCGCGCGCATGCTGGATGCGCTGCTGATCGTCGACTATCCCATCGAGCGCTTGAAGATCATCCCGGTCGACGACCGCTCCACGGACAAGACCGCAGAGATCATCGACGCGTACGCGAGCCAGCACCCCGACGTGATCCGCCCCTACCACCGCACGAGCGGGAAGGCGGGCAAGGGAGCGGCACTGCGCGATGCCATGCAGTTCGTCGACACCGAGATCGTTCTGGTGTTCGACGCCGACTACGTACCCGGCAAGGGGCTGATCCGGCAGCTGGTGGCGCCGTTCTTCGATCCGGAGGTCGGCGCGGTCATGGGGCGCGTGGTGCCGTCCAACGCAGGCGCCAACGTGCTGACGCGCCTGATTGATCTTGAGCGCTCGGGCGGCTACCAGGTCGACCAGCAGGCGCGCATGAACCTGCGCCTGGTCCCCCAGTACGGCGGCACGGTCGGCGGCGTGCGCAAGGGCGCCCTGGAGAGCGTCGGCGGCTGGAGCGTCGACAGCCTGGCCGAGGACACCGACGCCACCTACCGGCTGCTGCTGGCCGGCTGGAAGACGGTCTACCAGAATCGCTCGGAGTGCTACGAAGAGGTCCCGGAGAGCTGGGACGAGCGGGTGCGCCAGGTGGTCCGCTGGTCGCGCGGCCACAACCAGTGCCTGTGGCGCTACACCCGGCGCCTGATCTTCAACCGTCGCACGCGCGTGCGGGAGAGGCTCGACGGGCTACTGCTGCTGGGCGTGTTCTTCATGTCGCCCCTGCTTGTGCTGGGGTGGGCCATCGCGCTGTCGCTCTGGTACTTGGGCGTCAACAAGCCCGGGCTGATCATCATCCTGTTGGTGGCCTCGTACTCCACGATCGGCAACTTCGCTACGTTCTTCGAGGTGGCCGCAGCCACTCACCTGGACCGCACGCGCGAGCGCGCCCGGCTCATCCCGTTCATCCTGCTGGGCTTCCTGGTGACGATCCTGGCCGTCTCGCGCGAGACGCTGCGCCAGATGATCGCCGTCGATCCGCGCCGCGAGCTGCGCTGGCACAAGACCGAGCACAACGGACACCGCCGATGAGCATTCCGCTGGTCTACGCCCTGTTTTTCGCGCTGACGGTCGCGCTGTTCGCGCTGGCGTTCCTGCCTGGGCTGCTGGAGATAAGGCGGCGCCGCGACGTCCAGCCCCTGTCGGTCTCGGCCGACTCGCGCGTGGACGTCCGCCACCTGGCCAACGGCTTCCGCGGGCTGCTGCCGCAGCGTTTCGCGCCCCTGCTGCGCTCGGCGCAGGAGACCGGCAAGCCGTTGTCGGGCCGGCTGGGCAACGTCGAGCCGTTCACCATCATGCCGGGCGGCTACGCCATGACGCTCGCTCCCCAGGAGGAAAGCGCGCGGCGCTGCGACCGAATCCTGCTCTCCATGGCCGACCTCCACCCGATGACAGCGGCGACGTACACCCGCGAGCTGTACGCGGCCGGCGCCTTCATGGGCGCGGCGAAGAGCCGCTACCGCGCCGTCCTCGCCGAAGGCGACGTCAACCTGGGGCCGGACTCCTCGGTCATGCGCTGGATCCACGCGGGGCGCGAGCTGCACGTTGGCCCGCGCTGCCATCTGCACGGCCGCGCATCGGCAGACGTGGCCCTGACCGTCCTGGGCGATTGCCGCTTCGATCGCCTGAATGCTCCGCTCATCCGCTTTGGCGAGGTGCTCGCCACCGCGGCGCCCGCACCGCAGGGCGCCACCGCGCCCTCGCCGCAGGGCGACACCGCGCCCCACGGCGCCGAACCCACAGCACCAGGCGCCGCCTTGCTCGACGCCTCCTCGTTGCGGCCGCTCCACCCCCAAAAGCTGCGGCACTTGGCAGACTTCAGCGTCGGGCGCGCGCTCGTGCGCGGGGACCTGAAGATTCCGCCGGGGTCGCTTGTGGACTTCGATCTGGTGGTGATTGGAGAGCTCGTGGTGGGCGCCGGATCGTTGTGCCGGCGCAGCCTCAAGGGCCGCCACAATGTCGTGTTGGAGGCCGGCGTGCAGGTTGAGGGCAGCGTGGTGAGCGAGCGCAATCTGATCGTGCGCGAGGGCTGCGTCATCCACGGACCGGCGCTGGCGGAGCGGCACCTCAAGCTGGCCCGTGGCTGCGTCGTGGGAACGCCGCAGCGCCCGACGACCTTGCGGGCCGAGACGCTGGAGATCCAGCTGGGCTCCGTGCTCCATGGCAGCGCCTGGGCGGGCAAGGGCGGGGTGGTGACGTCATGAGTCGGCACGTCGATCCCATCGAGACCGCGCTGCGCGAGCGCGGGCATGGTGGCGGCGTGATCGTGCCGCACCGCGCGATCCTCACCCTGGACCTGCGCGCGGCGCGCATCGCACTGTCGGCGACGCTGGGAGTGGCGCTCGCGGTCGCGTGGTTCCTCGCGATCAACCAGGTCAGCCGACTCTGGATGGCCATCCTCGAGTTCTGGCGAGGCGCGCTGGGCCTCACCGCCTCAGTCCAGCCGGTGCGCTACACGGTGCTCCACCGCTTCCATCTCGAGTTCCCCATGGTCGCGGCCACGGCGGCACCGCTGTCGCGCACCATCTGGCTCACGACCATAGCCGTCACCGCCATCGCGTTCCTGGTCAGCTTCCTGCTGCCGCGCCGCCGTGCGCTGCCGTTGGTCTACCTGCTGCGCTTGGCGGCGTTGGTGCAGACCAGCTCGTTGGTATTCTTCTGGCTGTTCCCCGGGGCCTTCCCCTACGACATCGCCGGCTACACCCACGTGGTGCTCATCGCCGGGATGTTCCTGACGGGCCTGGTGCCGGTGCTGTTGGGCGCGACCTATTTCACGCTGGACTTCAGCCGCAAGAAGAAACTAGCGCTGGTGCTGTTGGTGATGCTGCATCTGACGCTGTTCATCCCGATGCAGTACCTGGGGCACGCCATCCTGATCCACCACGGCTCGCTGCTCGTAATGCCTCTCTTGTTCTGGATGTTCGGCCTGCCCCTGGACGTGGGCTTGATCGTCGGGCTGTACGCCTGGGCGATGAGCTGGCGCACGCTCCCCTACCATCAGGCGACCTGGCCGCGCCGTCCGCGCACCTGGGCCAACGGAACGAAGGCCGCGGGCAAGGCGGCTAAGGCAAGCAAGACGCGCACAGCGCGCACGCCAGGCACGGCAGGCACGGCCGGCACGGCCGGCATGGCGGGCGTGGCCGCCACGGCGGGCGCGGCCGTGCTGGCACTGATCGCCGGCGGCGCCTCGACGGCGCGCGCGACGGATGTGGCATGGACGCGCCTTCTGGAGCTTGGCGCAAGCTACGGCCACTACACCGCCGGCCTGGGCACCTCCGACGCGGAGTTCGCCAGCTTCACTCTCGCGCGCGCCTTCGTGGACGGCTGGCGCGTGGATGTGGGCCGGGCGGCCCGCTTCGGCGACGAGGGGGTCGGCGCTGGGTTGTCCTACACGCGTTTCCTGCGGCGGGACACCAGCGCCTCGCTGGGCTTCAGCACCGGCACCGGCGAGGTGATCTTCCCCGACTGGCGCTTCGATGCCGGAATCATGCACGGAATGCTGAGGGCCGACCGACTCACGCTGAACGCCGGCTACACGCACGTCCAGAGCAAGGCCGAGAACCGCTCCGACGGCTTTGGGGTGGGACTGCGCTACGGACTCGGCGGACCGTGGAGCTTGGCCGCTTCGGGCCGCATCGACCTCGGCTATCCCGGCAGGACGACCTCGCGCTCGGCGGGCGCCGGCCTGCTCTACAACCAGCACCGCAAGCTCGTGCTCGGGGCGGGCTTCGAGACCGGCACGGTGGCCTACATGTTGGTCGGCCCGTCGACAGCGCTCGTCGGCTACAACAGCCACTCGTACAATGCCGCCGGGACCCTGTACCTGCGCCACGATCGCGGCGTGTCTCTGCGCTACGACGTCTCCACCACCGACTTCTACGACCAGTGGGCGATCACGCTGAAGATCTTCCAGGAATGGTGAGCGGACGGCCATGGTCGGGTGGTGGCAGCTCGCGGTGGCGGCAGCGCGTGGCGATGGCAGCGCGGCGGTTGCAGCTCGCGGCGGCGGCCATGAAGAGCCGGCGGCGATGGTGAGCGCGGGCGCCGCAGCACCGCAGCGCAATCGCTGGGGCCTCGTCGCGAGCTTCGTCTTCCTGGCCGCCCTGCACGCCCTGGTCCAGGCGCTGTGCCTGGGCACCGCGGCAATGGGCATCGCGCTCTCCCGCCCTCTTGCGGGCGGCATCGTGCTCGCGGCGGCGTGCCTGGCTGTCGCATTCGCGCGAGCGTTCCGCACGGCTACGGCGACGAGCACCGCGACCACCCCGGCGACCGCCGCTGCGACGCCCGCCAGAGTGATCGGCCCGGCAACGCCCGCCGCCACGCAAGCCGCCACGCCAGCCGCCACGCCAGCCGCCGTCTCACGCTGGTCGGTCGCCGCCGCGCTGGTTGCCTGCGGTTGGGCAGCCTGGACCTGGATCCAGCTGTGGGCGCTGACCTGGCAGCGCCCCGACTACGACTGGGACGGTCTCTACTACCATCTGCCCGCAATGAACGGCTGGGCGGCCGCGGGCCGCGTGTGCTGGATCCCGGGGCTCACCGACATCCCCTTCGCCAATGGCTATCCGATGGCGGCGGAGGTCGTGAGCTTCCTCGTGCACCGGCTGACTGGGACGAGCCGCCTGGTCGACGCCAGCAGCCTGTGGTTCTGGCCGCTGGGCGCCGTGGCGCTGGCGGTGTTGGCGCAGAGCCTGGGCGCGCGCGGCGCGTGGCGCTGGGTCGCCGCCGGCGCGATCGCGTGGGTTCCCACATTCGCGATTCTGAGCGCCACGTGTTACGTCGAGCCGGCGTTCGCGTGTGCCGTATTCGCGGCGCTGGCCGCCTCGACCCTGTTGATCGCGGGCGACGGGCCGCCAGTCAGGCTGACCGCCGTGCTGTGGGGCCTGTGCTGCGGGTTGATGCTGGGCGTAAAGGGTTTGGGCCTGCCGTTCTTCCTGATCCTGGCGGTGCTCGTGCTGCCGCTGGCGATCGCGCGGCGGGCGAGCACGCAGCGCGCAACGGCACGGCACACCGGAAGCCATCGCGCTGAGCCGCCGCGCGTGGACGCGCAGCGCCCTGGCTCTCCGCGTACCTCCACCCAACGCGCGCGCGCGACGCCCCGGCGCGTTGCAGCCTGGTGCAGCCTGGGCATTCTGGCTGCAGTGCTCGTCGGTGGATACTGGTACGCGCGTGACCTCCTCCATACGGGCAACCCCCTGTATCCGGTCCAGGTGCGCTTCGGGGCGCGCGTGCTGATCGCGGGCTACGACCCGCGGCTCATGACCGACCAGGACATGCCCGATTGGCTGCGCCACGTGCCCAGGCCCGCGCGCATGCCCTGGTCGTGGCTACAGACCGACGCTCCGATCCGCAGCCATTACGCCACCGGAGGGCTCGGCTGGCTGTGGCCGGCCGGCGGGTTGGTCGCCCTCGTGGCTCTGTGGCGGACAGGTGCCGCGCGCGCGACACGCCTATCGTCGCTGGCGCTGCTGACGGTGTTCGGGCTGCTGGCGTTGTTCGCCCAGCCAGCCGCCTGGTGGGCGCGCTTCACGCTCTGGCTGCACGGCCTGGGGCTTCCGGCGCTGGCGGCGCTCTTGCACGACCAGTTGCGCCCGGAAGGCAAACGCGCGCGGGCGTGGACCGTGGGCCTGGTGGCGGTGTGGGGCGTGGCTCTGGCCGCCGTGGGAACGTGGGAGTCGGCCACCGCCGCCCGGGCGCAATGGCAGGCCCAGCGCGTGCGCGATCCCATCACGGCACAGAAGCGCTTTCTTCCCACGGTCGACGCGCTGTTCGCCGGTATGTCGCAGGGCAAGGGTGGTGCGGAGTTCCTGCAGGCGCGACACATCGCCCGCTCGCCCTGGAGCCGCATGGGGACGTTGATGGGAGGCGTCCTCGCGCTGCCACTGGACCAGAGGCACATCGAAATCTTGTCCGCCTCGCCAACCGACCTCGACGTGCAGCGCCTGCAGCACGAGGGCGTGGAGTGGGTGATCTGGGACGTGATCGCGGCGGGCGATGTCCCGGCGGCGCTGCAAGCGCGCGCGAGCGAGAACGTCGCGTTCCATCCGGCGACTGACGTGCACTTCGCGCTGGTGCGGCTGGCGGGCGACCGGCGCCTTTGACCGTCCTCGCTCCGCGGGCGCTGCGCCTGCGCGGCGTCGGCGCTCGATCGACGCTACGTTGCGGCCGCGCTGACGCTACGCCGTGGCCACGCTGGCGCTACGCCGTCGTCGCCTTGCGCTCGGCCGCCTGCCGGTCGATCCAGGCCTCGCGCCGCGCTCCGGTGGAGATGTAGCGCACCGGCGCGCCGATGCGAGCCTCCAGCTCGGCGACGTAGCGCTGGGCGTTGATGGGGAGATGGTCGAAGCGACGTGCCTCGGTGATCGTCTCCTTCCACCCGGGCATCTCCTGGTAGACCGGCTTGCAGCGCATCAGACGGTCGATATCGACGGGGTACTCGTGGAGTGCCTTACCGGCCAGCTCGTAGCCGACGCCGATGCGCACGATCTCCGAGCCGGTGAGCACGTCCAGCTTGGTCAGGGCGACCTCGTCGATGCCGTTGATCTCGGCGGCGTACCGAGCGGCTGCCGCGTCGAACCATCCGCAGCGCCGCGGGCGCCCGGTCGTCGCGCCGAATTCCGCGCCCAGCGCACGGAGGTCCTCGGCCTCGTCGGCGAACAGCTCGGTGGGGAACGGCCCGTTGCCCACGCGCGTGGCGTAGGCCTTGTACACGCCGATCACGCGCTCCAGGCAGCGCGCCGGAAGCCCCGAGCCGGTCAGCGCCCCGCCGATCGTGCAATTGCTGCTGGTCACGTAGGGGTAGGTGCCGTGGTCCACGTCCAGCAGGCTGCCCTGGGCGCCCTCCAGCAGCGTGCGCCACTTGCCCTCGCGCACCGGGCGCAGGAATTCGTAGCCATTCACAACCAGCGAGCGACCGCGCTCCGCCTGGCCCAGCAGCTCCTCGGCCACCGCCTCGCTCGCCATGGCCGGGGCATCGTAGCGCCCCGCCAGGAGCTTGTTCGCAGCGAGCACCCGGTCGATCACCAGGCGGCGCAGCGCGTCGCGCGGGCGCAGCAGATCGCCGGCGCGCAGCCCCGTGCGCGCCATCTTGTCCTCGTAGCACGGACCGATACCGCGCCCGGTGGTGCCAATGCTTTTGCGCGAGAGCGTCTTCTCGCGCAGCTCGTCCAGGCGCTTGTGGTAGGGCAGCAGCAGGTTGGCGGAGCTGGCGAGGAACAGCCTGCCGCTCACATCGATGCCACGCTCGGCCAGGTCGTCGATCTCCTTGAGCAGGCTGCCGAGGTCGACGACCATTCCGGAGCCCAGCAGCGAGCGGACCCCTTCGCGCATCACGCCGCTGGGCAGCAGGTGCAGGACATACTTCTCGTCGCCGAGCTTGATCGTGTGCCCCGCGTTCGCTCCCCCTTGGGGGCGGATGACCAGGTCGAAGCCGTCGGTGAGCCGGTCGACGACCTTGCCCTTCCCCTCGTCTCCCCACTGACCCCCGACCACCGCCCAGACCGATCGCGTCGCCATCCAACTCTCCGGGCCCACAAAAAAACGCCCGTCCAGCGGGGCATCACTGAACGGCGCGGAAGCGATGCTGCCATCGCTTCGGGTTGTCGATTGCGAAGGGGCGGACTCTCCCCGTGCCTAGCGGCGGAAGTCTTCCCGGAAGAAGGCCTTCAACACGCCCCAGCTCTGCTCGTTTAGCGGCAAGGCGCAGTCCGTGGCGTCGCTGGGGTTGCTTCCCGCCGGGCGCGCGATCTGCGGACCGTTGGGATTGTACTGCCAGCTTCCGTTCTCGTCGTTCAGCTCGAAGCCGTTCGTGCAGGCGTCCCCGTCGGAGTTGCCCGCGGCGAGCGGGACACTCCACGTCCTGCCGGAACGCACCCAGTCCTTCCCGAAGGAGCTGAGCGAGGTCTCAGCATTGATCCAGTCGGTGGGATTGACGGTTTGGGACGTAACGGACGGCCCGACGTGGCAGATCAGGCATCCGTTCCGGTCCCCGGAGAACCCGGGGAGACGCCACATCTGGTCCTGCGTGGCCGACGCGGCCTGGATGAGGCCCGCTACCGTCACCACGACCACAGCGAGGGCCAGTACGGCACTCCCTGCACGCAGCCGCAGCACGCTAACCTCGATTCCTACGCGTTGCCCTTTCTTCCCCGCCGCTTCCGCCTGGGCACGACCTGCCCGTTGCGCGGTCTGCAGCGGATACGCGCCCCCCGGGAGTCCTTCCCCGGCAAGCTAACTAGAAGCATGCCAGTGTGATGCGTATCTGCAGTATACGCAGCCGGCCGGGGGGTGTCAACGCGACCTTTTGGAGCCCTTGCTGCGGGCGCGGCCGCTGCGCGGCGGCCCCGACCGACCCGGGGACCCCTTGCCGTAGGCTGCCTTGGGGCCCCGTGGCCCCGGCCGACCCGGAGAGCCCTTCCCGTACGCTGCCTTGGGGCCCGGTGGCCCCGGCCGAGAAGGCGAGCCCCTCCCGTCAGCGGTCCTGGAGCGCGGCGGGCCGGACCGTCCCGGGGAGCCCTTGCCGTAGGCTGCCCTCAAGCGCTGCGGGCCGGGGTGAATGGGCGATGCCTTGCCGCCGCCGGAGGTCGATCGCTGCGTGCCCGACCGGGCTGGGGAGGCCTTGGCTCGGCCCGCCGGCCGCGGCGCCGGGACTCGCTGCGCGAATCGCTTGCCAGGCGGGCGGCCCGGCGCGCGCCCTGGGTGCGGCTGTCTCGCGGGGGTTGGGCGGGGCTCTGCCGGTTGGACGGCCTCCGTGCGCGCAGGCGACAGGACAAGCGGGCGGCCGATGCGCCCCGCCAGCACCTGGCCGATCCACGCCCAAAGCTCTCGCTGCCCGTAGTGGTGCAGGGCCGAGGTGAGAATCACCCCCGTGTCGGGTGCCAGGCTCAGCCCGGCCAGATGGCCGGCCACGATCTCCTCCTGCCGGGCACGCGGCACCTTGTCGGCCTTCGTCATGGCCAGGCAAAACGGCTTGTCGAGGGCGACCAGCTCGTGCAATCGCGAGCGGTCGTCCGGAGTGAAGCCGACCCGGATGTCCACCAGTTGGATCAGGCCCGCCAGCTGCTCGCGTCCGTGCAGGTACTCGCTGACGGCGGCGGTCCAGCGCCGACGCACTTCCGTAGGCACGCGCGCGTAGCCGTACCCGGGCATGTCCACCAGGTGCCAGCGCTCGTCGACCTTGTAGTAGACCAGGGTCTGCGTCTTGCCCGGCGCCGCGCTCGTGTGGGCAAGGCGCTTGCGGCCCACCAGCAGGTTGAGCAGCGAGGACTTGCCGACGTTGGAGCGCCCGCTGAAGGCGATCTCGGGAATCGGGTCGGCCGGGCACTCCCGCAGGGTCGGGGCGAGCGTCACCAGCTCGACCTGGTGGGATGCCATCAGTGCGGCGTGCCCTTGGGCGGAATGTCCAGCGCCTGCCCCGGGGGCCCGGTCTTGGGGCGCGGAGGGCGATCGGAGCGCTCGGGAAGCAGCGGCAGCTTCTCGAGGTGCTCCTTGAGCTCGCGAGCGGGCTCGAGCAGCTCCTGCGGCGGGATGCGCGTCTCCGCATCCTCGGGCAAGAGCGCCAGCTTGAGGACTTCCTCCACGCGGCTGACCTGCTGCCAGCGCAAGCCCTTCTGCACGTCGCGCGGGAGCTCCTGGTAGTCCTTGTCGTTCTCCTTGGGAATGATGATGTGCGTGCAGCCCGCCCGCTGCGCCGCCACCGCCTTCTCGGGCAGCCCGCCGATGGGGAGCACGCGCCCGCGCAGCGTGATCTCGCCCGTCATGGCGACGTCGCGGCGGACCTTGCGTCCGGTCAGCACCGACACCAGCGCCGTCGCCATGGCGATGCCTGCGCTGGGGCCGTCCTTGGGCACCGCTCCCTCGGGCACGTGGATGTGGATGTCGCTCTTGGCCAGGCGCTCGGCCGAAGACGGCACGATGCTGCGCGCGTAGCTCAGCGCCGCGCGCGCGCTCTCGCGCATGACCTCCTTGAGATTGCCCGTCAGTACCAGCTTGCCGGTGCCGGGCAGGATCGCGACCTCCATCTCGAGGATCTCGCCCCCCACCGGCGTCCAGGCCAGGCCGGTGACGACGCCCACCTCGGGCTCCTGGTCGACGCGGCGGTGCAGGTACTTGGGCGGCCCCAGGAAACGGTGCAGGTTGCCGCGATGGATCGTGCGCGGCACGCGGCGCCGCTCGGCCTTTGCGCGCGCGACCTTGCGGCAGACCTTGGCCAGCTGCCGCTCCTGGTCGCGCACGCCTGCTTCGCGCGTGTAGAGGTTGATGACGTCCAGCATGGCCTGGTCGCTGATGGAGAAGCGCGCGCGCTCCAGGCCGTGGTTGCGCAGCAGCTTGGGCTGCAGGAAGTCGCGCGCGATGGCCACCTTCTCGTGATCGAGATACCCCGGCAGCCGGATGATCTCCATGCGATCCTCCAGCGCGGACGGAATCTGGTGCAGCACGTTCGCCGTGCAGATGAAGAAGACCTCGGAGAGATCGAACGGGATCTCGAGGAAGTGGTCGCTGTAGTTGCGGTTCTGCTCGGGGTCAAGCACCTCCAGCAGCGCCGCGCTGGGGTCGCCGCGGAAATCGGCCCCCAGCTTGTCGATCTCGTCCAGCAGGAACACCGGATTGCGCGTGGCGGCCTTGCGCATCCCCTCCAGGATCCGTCCCGGGCGGCTACCGATGTAGGTGCGCCGGTGCCCGCGGATCTCCGCCTCGTCGCGCACCCCGCCCAAGGAGACGCGCACGAACTTGCGCCCCATCGCCTCGGCCACGGAGCGGCCCAGGCTCGTCTTGCCGGTGCCCGGCGGCCCCACCAGGCAGAGGATCGAGCCCTGCAGCCGTCCGCTGAGCTTCACCACGCTCAGGAACTCCAGGATGCGCTCCTTGACCTTCTCCAGGCCGAAGTGGTCCAGGTCGAGCTGCTTGGCGACGCGGCGCGTGTCGAGCTGGTCGTCGGTGCGCGCCTTCCACGGCAGCGCCAGCAGCACCTCGAGGTAGCTGCGGATGACCGAGGACTCGGGTGACATGGGCGCCATCTTCGCCAGGCGCCCCACCTCCTTGAGGGCGACGTCGCGCGCCTCGTCGGTCATGCCGGTGTCCTCGATCTTGCGCACCAGCTCTTCGATCTCGTCGTCGTCGTCGGCGCCGTAGCCGAGCTCCTTGCGGATGGCCCGCAGCTGCTCGTTGAGGTAGAACTCCTTCTGCCCCTTCTCGACCTGCTTCTTGACCTCGCCCTCGATGCGCTGCTCGACGCGCAGGATCTCCACCTCGCGGTGCAGCACGTGGGCCAGCTCGCGCATGCGGCGCATCAGGTCGGTCTCGGCCAGCAGGCGCTGCTTGCTGCTGACGCGCGCCATCAGGTAGGCGCACATCGTGTCCACGCGGCGCTCGACGTCCTCGATGTGGCCCACGCTGACCGCCACCTCATCGGTCAGGCGACGGTTGAGCCCCACGTATTCGGTGAAGGAGTCCAGCAGCTGGCGCGAGAGCGCCTCGAACTCGGTGCTCTGCTCGGCCAAGGCGGTCTCCAGCTCCTCGACGCGCACCTCGAGGTATTCGGAGCGGTCGAAGAAGCGGCGGATGCGGGCGCGGCCGAGCCCCTCGATCAGGATGCGCGTGGTGCCGTCCGGCAGGCGCGCGATCTGGTGCACGCGCACGATGGTGCCGATGCGGTAGAGGTCCTCCTCGGTGGGGTCGGCGACGTCCGCCTCCTTCTGGGCGGTCACCACCAGCAGCTTGTCGCCCTCGGAGGCCACCTTCAGCGCGCGGATCGACTTCTCCCGTCCCACCAACAACGGCAGGACCGCGCCGGGAAAGATGACCACGTCGCGCAGCGGCAGCAGCGGCAGCTTCGCGCGACGCTCCGCCTGGCTCTGCGCCGGCGGGGTGCGATCGGTCTCGTCGCTCATCCTGGCCGCCTCCCTTGCCCGTCTCGGCCGAACCTTGCGTAACCGCGTGTTGGCCCTGGCGACCCCCGCCGACTCGTGCCGGCCTGCGCCGACCCGGGCCAGCCGGCGCCGCATCGCGCCTGCCCCGGCGCTTCGCCGGCCGCGGCGGCCCTCCTCAAGACACGACGAGGAGGCCGCCGGCGTGCAGGCCTCCCCGGGCTGTCACCCACCACGTTGTGCCGGAGCGGATCAGGCTTCCTTGAGGCGGAGCTGATCGCCCGTCGTGAAGATCTCGGGCTCGAGGTTCTCCTCGATCGTCTCCTTGGTGACGACCACCCGGAGCACGTCCCGATTGGAGGGAATGTCGTACATCAAGCCCAGCATCACGTCCTCGAGGATCGCGCGCAGGCCGCGCGCCCCGGTCTTGCGCTGGATCGCGCGCTTGGCCACCGCGCGCAGCGCCTCCTCGTCGATGACGAGCTCCACGCCCTCCATCTCGAAAAGCTTCTGGTACTGGCGCACGATGGCGTTCTTGGGCTCGGTCAGGACGCGCACCATGGCGCCCTCGTCGAGCTCCTCGAGGGCGGCCACCACGGGCAGGCGGCCGACCAGCTCGGGAATGAGGCCGAATTTCATGAGATCGGCGGGCTCGACCTCCTGGAGGATCTTGCCCCGCTGCGTCACGGGCTTGCGACGCGAGGCGGTCTCGAAGCCGAGCATCTTGTCGCCGACGCGCTGGGACACGATGCGGTCGAGCCCCTCGAAGGCTCCGCCGCAGATGAAGAGGATGTCGCGCGTGTCCACCTCGAGGTACTTCTGCTGCGGGTGCTTGCGCCCGCCTTGGGGCGGGACGTTGGCCACGGTGCCCTCGAGCATCTTGAGCAGCGCCTGCTGCACGCCCTCGCCGGACACGTCGCGCGTGATGGACGGGTTGTCGCTCTTGCGCCCGATCTTGTCGAGCTCGTCGATGTAGACGATGCCGCGCTCGGCGGCCGCCAGGTTGTAGTCGGCGTTCTGAAGGAGCTTGACGAGGATGTTCTCCACGTCCTCGCCCACGTAGCCCGCCTCGGTGAGGCAGGTGGCGTCGACGATGGCGAAGGGCACCTTGAGGATGCGGGCGAGCGTCTGCGCCAGCAGCGTCTTCCCCGTGCCGGTGGAGCCCACCAGCAGGATGTTGCTCTTGTCCAGCTCGACGTCATCCGCCTCGCGGCGGTGGTTAATGCGCTTGTAGTGGTTGTAGACCGCAACCGACAGGGTCCGCTTGGCGTGCTCCTGCCCGACCACGTAGAGGTCGAGCGCCTTCTTGATGTCGTGGGGCTTGGGGAAGTCCTTCGCCTCGAGGGCGCTGATCGCCGGCAACTCGTCCTCGAGGATGTCGTTGCACAGCTTGATGCATTCGTTGCAGATGTAGACCGACGGGCCGGAGACGAGCTTCGCCACCTCGTCCTGTCCGCGTCCGCAGAACGAGCACTTGATCACCTGAGGACTGCCTTTCTTGGTCTTCATGACACCCGCCGAAGTCCGGTGCCCCACTGCCGTCGCGCGCCGAAGGCGCCGAGCGGCCGACCACTCTCGTTCAGCTCGTCGTCCCCTTGTCCCCTCCGTTGAGCTCCAGACGCTTCTCGATCACCCGGTCGACCAGTCCGTACTCCTTCGATTCCGTCGCCGACATGAAGAAGTCCCGGTCGGTGTCCTTGGCGATCTTCTTGATCGGCTGCCCCGTATGGCTGGCGAGGATCTCGTTGAGCTTATCGCGCATATAGAGAATCTCGCGCGCGTAGATCTCGATCATCGAGGCCTGCCCGTGGCTGCCTCCCATCGGCTGGTGGATCATGATGCGGGAATGGGGCAGCGCTGCGCGCTTGCCCACAGCCCCCGCCGCCAGCAGGACCGCCGCCATGCTGGCCGCCTGACCCATGCAGATCGTCGCAACGTCATTGGAAATGTACTGCATCGTGTCGTAGATCGCCAAGCCTGCCGAGATCACCCCGCCGGGGCTGTTGATGTACAAGTAGATATCCCGCTCGGAGTCCTCCGCCTGGAGGAAGAGGAGCTGGGCGATGACCAGGTTGCTCACGGTGTCGTCGATCGGCGATCCGATGAAGACGATCCGATCCTTCAGGAGGCGGCTGTAGATGTCGTAGGCACGCTCGCCGCGCCCCGTCTGCTCGACCACAATCGGCACCAGCATCGTCGTCACTCCTTTGGCGGGTGGCATCCGGCGCCGCCCCACCGCATCGGATGTCCTACGCTGCGGCGCTGTCCGCGCCCCGCATCCGGGCATCGAGGGGTCCCGCCGCCTCCAGCCCCCGCTCGCGTTCCGGGCCGCCCTCCGTGCCGCCATCCGCCGAGCTGGCCGGCCGGACGGCCGATCCGGCGCCTGCAGTGGCGGCCGAGCGGGTGTCCGATCGGGAGTTCGATCGGGTGTCCGATCCGGTGTCCACTCCGGTGCCCACTCCGGCGTCTGGAGCCTGGCGCAGCGGCACCTCCGCGGCCGTGCGCTCGACCACGGTGATCGTGGCATTCTCCGTGAGCAGCGCGAACACCTTGTCCTCGACCAAATCGTTGCGCAAGCGCTCCAGGCTGTTGCTGCCCTGCAATGCGCGGCGCATCTCGTCGGGCGTGACTTTCCGGCTCGCGGCCAGCTCCGCAATGCGCTCCTGCAGCTCCTCGTCGCCGACCGCAAGCCCCTCGACCTGCCGCAGCTGCTCCAGCACGAACAGGCGCTGGACGGCGCGGTGGGCGGCGGGCCGGTAGCGCTCCCAGAGCTGCTCGCGCGCGGCGTCGTCGAGCGGCTGGCCGGCGTTGCGCTCGAAATCGCGCAGGATGGCCTGCAGGTACCGTGCCTCGAGGCTGGGCGGCACGGGGACATCGTTGGCCGCCAGGATGCGATCGATCATCAGCTCGTGGACCAGGCGGTCGCTCTCGTGCCGGCTCGCCCGCTCCAGCTCCGCGCGCACCTCCGCGCGCAGCTCCCCCAACGTCGTGTGCGGGCTGACCGACCGGGCGAACTCGTCATCGAGTGGCGGAACCTGCTTCTCGCGCAACTCCTTGAGCGCCACGTGGAAGCGCATGCTCTTGCCGGCCAGGTCCTGGCGCGGGTAGTCCGCCGCATAGGTGACGTCGACGCGGGTGTCCTCGCCGGGCTGCAGGCCCTGTAGCGCCGAACTGAACTCGGGCAGCACGCCGTCGCCGCCCAGCTCCATTGCGTAGTCGTTCGTGCGCTGGGACTCGTCGGGAGCGCCGTCCTCCTGCAGCGGCGCGAAGCTGATCAGCAGGGCGTCGCCGGCACGGGCCTGGCGGCTGACGGGGAGCCAGCGCGTGTTGCGCTCGGCGAGCTGCTCCATCGCGCTGTCAACGTGCTGCTCGGTGACCGCGACGACCGGCCGCTCGATCTGGAGCCCCTTGTAGCCCTGCAGCTGAATCTCGGGGCGGACCTCGACCATCAGGTCGAAGTGCACCGGCTCGCCTGCGTGCAAGTGCAGGTTCTCGACGCGCGGGTCGCTCACCGGCCGCAGTTGGTCGTGGCTCGCGAGCAGCTGGCGGTAGGCGGCCGGGATGATCTGCTCCAGGGCCTCCTGGTCGATGCGCTCGGCGAAGTCGCGCTGGATCACCTCGAGCGGCACCTTGCCCTTGCGGAAGCCGGGCATGGTGATCTTCTTGCGCAGCCCGCTGACCACGCCCTGGCGCGCCGCCTCCATCTGCTCGGCGGAGACTTCCACACGTGCTCGCCGCTCCCAGGACTGGGGAACCTCGAGCTCGATGCGGAAGGGACTGACGTCGGTCATGGTGGCGCAACCCTCCCTGCGGAACCCCGCAACCCGGGCCCCGCCCCAGCGGGCCCGCTGTCTCATCCGTACGCGCCCTCGCGGTGAAGCCTGGTGCGAGAGGGGGGACTCGAACCCCCACAAGTTTCCTTACAGGAACCTAAATCCTGCGCGTCTACCAGTTCCGCCACTCTCGCGAAAGAGGGAGGCGCCCGCATGCAGGGCCAGCCCATTCTCGCTGCCGGCGGGCGATCCCGGTGGCCAGGGAGCGACCCCCCACCGGGGACAGCACACTATAGTGCCCCCTTTCGGGAGGGTCAAGGAAGGGCGGACCTGCTATAATCCCAACCAGTTGGGCCCAGGGAGACCGCGCGCCAGCGCCCCGCTCTCCCCAGCACCCTACATGTCCCCCCACGACCTCCGGAGCCTGCGTGCGCCCGCCGTACCGAGCCGTTTTGGCCGTCGCCGTCGCCTGTCTGCTGGCCTCCCCCCAGCCAGGTTCGGGCCAGGTCTATCCGCCCGGCTTCAACGACGAGCTGGTGATCAACGGCTTGACCATCCCGACCTGCTTCGTCTTCACCCCGGACGGCCGGATCCTCGTGGGCGAGCAGAGCGGCAACCTGGTGGTGTTCGAGAACGGGCAGCTGCTCCCCACGCCGATGCTGACCTTGAGCGTGGAGCGCTTCGATGAGCAGGGCCTGCTGGGGATGGAGCTCGCGCCTGGGTTCCCCAACCCACCGTACCTGTACCTGGTGTATACGCCATCCACGGGCAACGAGACCGGCAATGCCAACCAGTTGTCGCGCTTTACCGTGAACGGCGACACGATCGATCCGGCGAGCGAGCACGTGGTGCTGGGCCCGATCCCCGCGGGTGACGGCTTTCACGTCGGTGGCTGCGTCCGCTTCGCGCCCGACGGCCGGCTGTTCGTCTCGACGGGCGACACCGGCTGGCTCTCACCGTATCCCCAGGATCGCTCGCGACTGGAGGGCAAGCTGCTGCGGGTGAACCCCGACGGGACGATACCTTCGGACAACCCGTTCGTGGGCGTGGCAGGCGTGCGGCCCGAGATCTACCAGTGGGGCCTGCGCAACCCGTTCCGATTCTCCATCCAGCCGGGCACGGGGATCCCCTTCATCGGCGACGTGGGCTACAACAGCTGGGAAGAGGTCGACACGGGGCCTCCGGGGGCGAACTTCGGCTGGCCCGTGGTCGAAGGCATCGCCAGCGCGCCCAACCCGGCCTTCGTGGATCCGATCTTCTCCTACGATCACAGCCTGGGCTCCGCGGCAATCGTGGGCAATGTCTTCTACCAGGGCAGCAACTTTCCCGCGGAGTACTCCGGGAACTTCTTCTTCTTCGACCACTCGCGCGGCCACCTCGGCCGCATCGTGCTCGATTCGCACAACCAGGTGGTCAGCGTCACCTACCCCTGGATCCAGACCGCAGCGACCGGATTGCTGTACGGGCCGGTCGACCTGGAGCTGGGTCCCGACGGTGCGCTCTACTACTGCACCTACGCACCGGGGGCCATGCGGCGGATCTTCTACACCGGAACAGCCAACCGCAACCCGACCGCCGTCGCAATGGCCACCCCCACGGCCGGCTACGCGCCTCTGGCGGTGAGCTTCAACGGCGGTGCTTCCTACGACGTGGATGGCGACGCCTTGAGCTACCAGTGGAGCTTCGGGGATGTCTCGTCGCCGTCCATCGCCAAGAACCCCACGCACACGTACACCGTCAACGGCACCTACGCAGCCACGTTGACCGTCACCGACGGCCGCGGCGGCTCGAACACGTCACCGCCCATGACGATCACCGTGGGAAACCTGCCGCCCGACGTGACCGTCCTCACGCCGGCCGACAGCTCGCTGTTCATCGTGGACCATGTCATCGCGTTCGCCGGCTCCGCCCGCGACCTCGAGGAGGGGGCGATCCCAGCGAGTCAGCTGCACTGGACCGTGCTCCTGCACCACCTCAACCACGTGCACCCCGTGATCCAGGACATGACAGGCCAGGGCGGCAGCTTCGTCGCCGGCTCCCATGGTGAGAGCCTGGCGGTCATCTGGTACGAGATCATCGCCTGGGCGAGCGACGCGACGGGACTGCGCGGCGAGCAGCGCGTCGCGGTGCTCCCCGACCCCGCCCAGCCGCAGCTCGTCGCGCGCACCTACACGATCGCCGCCGACAACCGCGACGCGATGTCGGCGCGGTCGGAGGTGCGCAGCTCGGGATACGCCGCGGGGGAGCCGTACGACATCGCGAGCAACGATCCCGACCAGGCGACCAGCGCCATGGAGTTCGCCCTCGACGTCCCGAAAGGTGCGACCATCCAGCACGCTTTCCTGACCGTGCGGGCCTGCCCCTTGCAGGGCGCGAGCGACGCGGGCGGCATGGCGATCCATCTGTACGACGTGGACGACGCGGCGCCCTTCACCAACGGCCTCGTCGGCGACCTGATCGGGCACCATCCGCTCGCCGCGCCGACCTTGACCTGGCCCGCAGCGGGGCGCTGGACGGCCGGCGACGACTACGTCTCCCCCGATCTCTCGCCCTTGGTCCAGGCGTTCGTGAGCCGGCCCGGATACGCGCCCGGGAACTTCCTGGGGCTGGTCGCGAGCAAAGGGACGCTGGAGCCCGGCAGCTTCTACGGATGGGACGACTTCGCCGCCGGCGGGGCGGGCACGCGCCTGACCGTGGTGTACCTGCCGCCGGCAACGACCGCCGCGCCGCCGGCCCCGGCGCGCCACGCGCCCTTCGTGCTGGCGGTCAACGTGCCCAACCCGTTCAATCCGGCGACGACGCTTCCATTCACGCTCTACGCGAGTGGCGCCGTGCGGCTGCGGGTCTTCGATCTGCGCGGCCGGCTCGTGCGCACGCTGCTGGACGCGAGCCTGCCGGCCGGCGCGCACTCCGTGGTCTGGAACGGACTGGACGACGCAGGACGGCCCGCGGCGTCGGGCATCTACTGGTGCCGGCTCGAGGGATGGGGCACGGCGCAATCGCGCGCGCTGACCATGGTGCGCTGACCGGCGGCTGCGCGAGCGCCGGTTGTCGGAAGGCGCGCGGGGCGGTAGCTTCTTCGCACCTCGCTCGCCTTGGCGCAGCGTGCCGCGCCGACGAGTGCATCGTCCAAGCGTCCACGGAGCCCCCGTCATGGAAGACACCGTCTCGCGCTACCGCATCGGGAAGCTGCTGGGACGGGGCGGCATGGGCGACGTCTACCTGGCGCAGGACACGCGCCTGGGGCGCCAGGTAGCGCTCAAGTTCCTCGCCCCCGAGCTCGCGCGCGACGCCGACGCCTTGCGGCGCTTCGAGAACGAGGCCCGGGCCGCCGCCGAGCTGTCCCACCCCCATGTCGCCGCGATCTACGACGTCGACCAGGACCAGGGGCGTCGCTTCCTGGTGCTGGAGTACGTCGAGGGCGAGACCCTCCAGAAGCGCCTGCAGCGCGGACCGCTTCCCCTCGAGCAGGTGCTCGAGATCGCCGTGGCCCTGGCCCAGGCGCTGGCCCACGCCCACGCTCGCGGGATCATCCACCGCGACATCAAGGCCAGCAACGTCATGCTCACCCCCGAGGGCGGGATCAAGGTGCTCGACTTCGGCCTGGCGCGCCGCGCGGGGGAGTCGCAGCTGACGATGCCCGGGACGAGCCTGGGCACGATCTCACACATGAGCCCCGAGCAGGCCAAGGGGCAGGCCAGCGACGCGCGCACCGACCTGTGGGCCCTGGGAGTCGTGCTCTACGAGTGTCTGACCGGCCACCTGCCGTATGGGGCCGAGCAGCCCCTGGCGGTGATCCACCAGATCCTCAACGAGCCGCCGCGTCCACCGTCGCAGCTGCGCGGTGACGTGCCGGCCGAGCTGGAGCGCATCGTGCTGCGGTGTATGGAGAAGGAGCCCTCGGCGCGCTACCAGCGCGCCGATGAGCTGGCCGCCGATCTGCGCGCCGTGGCGGCTCACGTCGCGGGCTCCGTTGCGGGAGTGGGGGCGGCGGCGACGGCGAAGGCGGCCGAGGCGACGGGGCCACTGCCCCAACCCGCCGGACTGCTGCGCGAGCTAGGGCGGCGCAAGGTCGTGCATGCGGCGCTGATCTATGCGGCGTGCGGATACGGGCTCGTGCAGCTGATCGGCGTGGTCGCGAAGCGGGCGCAGGTGTCGCCGGCCTGGGCCGAGTTGGCGGCCGTTGCGTTGGCCCTGCTCGCGCCGGCCGTGCTGGTGGGCGCGTGGTGGCGCGGCGCGGCGGCGTCACCAGGGTCGTCCTCTAAGGCTGCGCGCACGCGGGCGCGCCGGGGCGCGCGCACGCGCTGGGGCCTGCGGGCTGTGAACGTGTGCGTCGCTGCCGCCGTCCTGCTGGTGCTGTTTCGCGGGCGTGACCTGGGCGGCGTGACGACGACGCTCGCCGTGAAGGACGAGCAGGGTCAGACCACGCTCCATGTGATCCCCAAGAAGGCCTACCGCAAACAACTCACCGTCTTCCCCTTCGACAACACCGCACGCCAGGCCAGCCAGGACTGGATGGGGTACGCGCTGATCGATCTGCTCGCTCTCGATCTGCAGCAGGATCCGTTCGTGACGGTGTGGCACCCGGAGCACTACTTGGCCAAGCTGCAGGCCGCCGGGCACGGCGACGGCCGGGACGTGCCGCGGGCGCTGCAGCGCAAGATCGCCGCCGAGCTGTTCTCGCCGTTCTTCGTGACCGGGAGCGTCACGCGCGAGGGGGACGGATGGGTGGCCACGACCGTGCTCCACGACACCGAGCAGGCGCAAGAGGTCGCCAC
Source organism: Candidatus Krumholzibacteriia bacterium (assembly GCA_041484665.1). Lineage (GTDB taxonomy): Bacteria > Krumholzibacteriota > Krumholzibacteriia > JAJRXK01 > JAJRXK01 > JBGPIA01. The sequence goes on along the minus strand of JBGPIA010000005.1, from coordinate 201,993 downwards.
CCGCAGCTTCCACGCCCCCACCCTGTTCGCGCTGGTCGACCAGGTCTCGCTGCGGCTGCGCGCCGACCTGGACCTGCCGGCTGGCCATCTGGCCGAGCAGCGGGACCTGCCCGTTGCCGAGATGACCACCTCCTCCGAGGACGCCTATCGCGCCTTCACGGAGGGCTCGGTCGCGCTGTGGCTGCACAACGACTACAAGGGCGCCCGCCCATTGCTGGAGCACGCCGTCGAGCTGGATCCCGACTTCGCGCTGGCCCACTTCGCGCGCTTCGTCGTGTATGCCAACGCGCAGGATCCGGCCAAGACCGATGCGGCGATGGAGGCCGCGATGAAGGGGATGTACCGGCTGCCCGAGCCCACCCAGTTCATGATCAAGGCCTCGTACTACTTCAACGTGAAGCGCGAGCCCGACAAGGCGCTGGCGGTCAGCGAGATGTGGGCCCAGCTGCACCCAGATGATGCGCTCGCGCACCGGCAGCTGGCGGTCATCTACGCCTTGCGCGGCCAGCGGCACGAGAGCATCGCCGAATACGAGCGCATCCTCGAGCTGGATCCGGGCCAACGCAGCCTGCTGCGCGACATCGGGGACACCTACCGGCAGATCGGGGAGTTCGCCAAGGCCGAGACCTACTACCAGCGCTACGCCGCGCAGGCCCCTTCCGACGCCCGATCGTTCTCCTCACTGGCCGAGCTGCGCGAGGACATGGGGAAGCTGGACGCGGCGCTGGCGGATGCGGAGAAGGCGCTGCTGCTCGAGCCGGGAGACATCGGGACGCAGCTCATCCGGGCGCGTCTGCTGCGCAGGTCCGGCCGCATCGCCGACGCGACGGCAGCGCTGCAGGAAGCGATCCGGGGCTCGACCAGCCCCGTCGACGTCGTGAGCGCTCACGAGGCTCGCATGAACCACTTACGGTTCTTGGGCCAGCTCGAGGCCGCGGTGAAGGAGCGCGAGGTGTGGCTGCGGGAAGCTCCGGCGGTCTACCCGCCGGCCCAGCTGTCAGCCGTGCGGCTCATGACGCTCGACCTGCTGGCCGCGGCAGGTCACGCGGGCGAGGCCTGGAGGCAGGTGGCGCAGACGCGCGACGCGCTGCCGCCCATGCTGCGCGACCTGGTGGCCGCGGGGCGGCTGCGGATCCACCTCGAGCTGGGAAACGGCGACAGCGCGCTGGCCTATCTGCCCGGTTTCGAGCGCTTGATCGAGACCTTCAAGATGGAGGCGCTGCGGCCACGGGCCGCCATGTGCGCGGGCCGGGCACAGGAGCTGCGCGAGAGCTACAAAGAAGCGATCGCGCACTACCAGCGCGTGCTGCAGATCGAGCCCGCCAACAGCGATGCCATGCGCTACGCCGGGATCTGCTATCGCGCGCTGGGCGAGCTCGACCCGGCGACGGATCTGCTGCAGAAGAGCCTGGCGCTGGACCCCTTCGATCCGCGCACCAACGTCGCCATGGCGCTCTTGCTGCAACAGAAAGGCGATCGCGCGGGGGCGCGCGATCAGGTCCAGCGCGCGCTGTCGGTGTGGGCCGGGGCCGACGCGGGGTTCGCGCCCGCGCAAGACGCGCGCAAGCTGCTGGCCCAGCTGCAGTCGAGCTCCTAGGCGCCGCCGCGCGACGCCCGGACGCGACGCCCGGGGCGTGCGAGCTGTGGCCCTGCGCGCTGGCCGGGGCGTGCGATCGGCGGCTCTCCGCGCGCCGCCTGGCAGCTGCTTCGCGGCGCGGGCTGCCTTGCGGCCGTTACTGCATTCCCTTCAGCAGCACGTCGGTGTACTCGTGGGTCTTGAGCCCGCCGTCCGCGCTCAGGCTGCGGATGCGGCCTTCGCCCAGTGCGCGCCCGATCGAGCCCTCGACCATCTGCGCGCCGCGGGCCTCGCCCAGGAAATCGAGCATCATCCCCACCGCCGAGATGGCCGCCACCGGGCAGGCCTTGCCCTGCCCCTTGTACTTGGGAGCCGACCCATGGATCGGCTCGAACATGCTCACCTGCCCGGGATGGATGTTGCCCGAGGCCGCGATCCCCAGACCGCCCTGGATCATGGCCCCGATGTCGGTGATGATGTCGCCGAGCATGTTGTCCACGACCGCGACGTCGAACCACTCCGGGTTCTTCACCATCCACATGCAGGCGGCGTCGATGTAGGCGTGCTCGCGGGTGACGTCCTCGTACTCGCGGCCCACCTCCTCGAAGGTGCGCGTCCACAGGTCCTGCGAGCGCAGAGCGTTCGCCTTGTCGATGAGGGTGAGCTTGCGGCGCGGCCGCTTGCGCGCGAGCTCGAAGGCGTAGCGCACCGCGCGCTCCACGCCCTTGCGCGTGTTGATCATCTCCTGGGTGGAGATCTCGTCAGGCGTGCCCTGCTTGAAGAAGCCCGCGATCTGGCAGTAGAGGCCCTCGGTGTTCTCGCGCACGAACACCATGTCGATGTCCGCGGGCCGCTTGTCCTTCAGCGGGCAGAGGTCGGCGTGGTAGAGCTTGACCGGCCGCAGGTTGAGGTACATGTCGAGCTTCCAGCGGATGCCGCCGATGATGGCGGCCTCCAGCTTGCCGGTCTCCACGCGCGGGTCGCCGATGGCGCCCAGCAGGATCGCGTCGAGCTCGCGGTACTCCGCGAGCACCGACTCGGGCATCGTCTCGCCGGTGGCGAGATAATGCTCGGCGCTCCAGGGGTACTCGATGATCTCGTAGCTGAAGCCCGTGCGCTCGGCCACGTGCCGCAGGACGCGCAGCCCCTCCTCCACCACCTCGGGCCCGATGCCATCTCCGCGGACCACTCCGATGCGCTTGCTGGACAACGCCTGCCTCCGTGATGTTTGGGCGCCGACCGGCGGCTCGCCGGTGAGCGGCGTCCAGGGTAGCGCGGGGGATGCCTTCCGCCAACCCCTGTGCGCGGCCCGCGCGCAGTTGAAGTCGCCGGCCCGATTTCCTATTGTTCCAGCGGGACGCCAGGCCGCACCTTGGGCTGGGCCCACCACCGGGCATCGTACCCAGCTGGGGCGTGGCAGAACCAGCGGACCCCCTGGAGGTGCTCGATCATGCCCGCCTTTCAGAAGATCCTCTTTCCCACCGACTTCTCGGACGCGAGCCGCGTGGCGGTTCCGTACGTCAAGCAGCTGGCAGACACCTTCAAGGCCCAGATCCACGTGCTCCATATCATGGAGCCCGTGCTGCAGCCCGCCGACTTCGCATGGGTGACCGTGAACTACCCTGAGATGCAGCAGAAGCGAGAGGCAGCGCTCAAGGAGGGGCTGGCCAAGCTCGTGCACGACACCGCGCTGGACGGTCCAAGGAATGTGACGGCGACCGGCCAGGGCAGTCCCGCAGGCGAGATCGCCCGCTACGCCAAGGAGCACCAGATCGACTTGATCGTCATGGCCACGCACGGGCACACCGGGCTGACCCATCTGTTGCTGGGCAGCGTGACCGAGCGGGTCGTGCGCCAGGCGCCGTGCCCGGTGCTCACGGTCAAGGTGCCGCCCCATCACAAGGGCGCCGCCTAGACCTTATCGCGGCGACTCGCGGGGCTAGGGTTGCGGGGCAGGGTTCGCAGAGGATCGAGCGTCGACCCCAGCGCGTCCGGTGGGCCGTGCCCGTCGGAGCGGTTCGCAGCTACGCGGCTGCCCGCAGCACCATTGCAATCCCCTGCCCGCCACCGATGCACGCGCTCGCCACGCCGTAGCCGAGCTTCTTGCGCCGCAACTCCAGCGCGAGGGTCAGCAGCAGTCGCGTGCCCGTCGCCGCCAGCGGATGGCCGATCGCGATCGCGCCGCCGTTCACGTTCACCTTCTCGCGGTCGAGCTTCAGCTCTTGCTCGACGGCGAGGTATTGTGCGGCGAACGCCTCGTTGATCTCAAAGCGGTCGATCTGACCGAGCGAGAGCTTGGCCTTCTCCACCGCCAGCCGGATCGCGGGTACGGGGCCGATGCCCATGCGGCTGGGCTCCACGCCGACCACCGCGTGGGCAAGGACCTCGGCCAGCGGGGTGGCGCCCGTCTCCTTGAGGACGCTCTCGCCCACCACGACGACGGCCGCCGCTCCGTCGACGATGCCGCTGGCGTTGCCGGCCGTCACGAAGCCGTCCTTGGCGAATGCCGGATGCAGAGCCGCCAGGCCGTCGAGCGTGCAGTTCACGAAGAAGTGGTCGTCGTCCTTGAACAGGGTCATCTCACCCTTGCGACCCTTGAGCTCGACCGGCTCGATCTCCTGCGCGAACACGCCGGCCTTGATCGCCGCTTCGGCGCGGTTGAAGCTGCGCAGCGCGAACTCGTCCTGCTCGCGGCGCCCGATGCCGAAGTCACGCGCGAGGTTCTCGGCCGTGATCGCCATATAGCTGTTGCAGTAGCTGTCCATGAGCGAGGCCATGAGGGAGTCCTCGAGCTTGCCTTGCCCCAGCTTGATGCCCTGGCGCGCGCCGCGGATCAGAAACGGCGCCTGCGACAGGTTCTCCATTCCCCCGGCCAGCACCCGCCGCGCCTCGCCCAGGCGGATCAGGTGCGCCGCCTGCACCACGGCCTCGATCCCCGAGCCGCACAGCCGGTTGATCGTGAGCGCGGGCTTCTCCTTGGGCACGCCGGCCTTGAGCCCCACGTGGCGGGCGCCGTAGATCGCATCCGGGCTGGTCTGCAGCGCGTTCCCGAAGACGACATGGTCGATCGCCGCGGCGTCGGTCCCGCTGCGTCGCAGCGCCGCCTTGGCCGCGTGCGCCCCGAGATCGATGGCGCTGATGTCGTTGAACGCCCCGCCGGGCTTGCCGGTGCCGGTCTTGCCGCCGGCCCACTCGGCCATCGGGGTGCGCGCGCCGCCCAGGATGAAGATGCGTTCCACTGCGATCTCCTCACGTCCTGCGATGCTCTGGAACTGTGATGCGATCGTGACGCTGCCGCTGGGCCGCGCCGTGGACGCGTGAACGTGCCGGGCGCGTAGCCACCGCCCCGGCGTCGACCCCGCATCCGCTCGCGCGCGGTGAGTATCGGGCAATTGCCGCGAGGCCGCAATCCGCGGGCAGTCCGTGCGCTGGCCCCGCGTCGGCGCGGCGCGGTGACGGGGCGGCGCGGAGGCGGGGCGGCCGCGCGGCAACGGCGGGGCAGCGCGGCAACGGCGCGGCGACGGCGGGGCGCTCCTCCGTGGATCATGAGTACTTCGCACTTTCGACTTGCCCGGGTCCGCCCCACTTCCTTGGTTTGGCCCGGCCCACAGCAAGGGGAGGTCTGCATGCGAGGTCTGATCGTAGCGCTGGCGGCTTTGGTTCTCGTCGGATTCGCCTTCGCCGCAAGCACGGTTCCACCTGTTCCCGCCTCGAATTCGTCGCAGTCGGCTGCGGCGGTCAACCCCCTGACCTCCTCCCCAACCGCACCGGCGGATGCTGGTGCGTGCCCCTACATGCAGGCACAAGCCGCTTGCAAGGACCAGGCTGGCGCTTTGCAGGCGCAAGGCTGCCCGCGCACAGCAGGCGGACTCCCGGCCCCAGGGTGCTGCAGGCAGCAGGCTGCCGCGCAGCAAGCTCAGGCCCAATCACAGCCCCCATCACAGGCCCAACCGCAGGCCAGGGGGACGAGCGGGACGCAGTAGCTCCGCTCGGGTCCCCCGGCCGGCATCGGTGTCGACGGATACGGGTTGAGAAGGGCGACACGCAGGCCCTGGTTCGCACGGACCAGGGCCTCTGCGTTGAGCGGCAGGGAAAGCGCACCACGTGCGCGCGCGCAAGGGAGCGCGCTGTCCGGGTGCGCGCGTCGCCGCCTCGCGCGCCCGGGCCTCAGCGCCCCTTGAAGGCGGGCTTGCGCTTCTCCAGGAACGCCCCCATGCCCTCCCGGTAGTCCTGCGCGGCAGTCGCCAGCCCGAACTGTGACGCCTCGTACGCGAGCCCCTGCTGCAACGACATCTCGCCGCCCAGGCGGACGGTCTCCTCGGCCAAGCGCAGCGTAAAGGCGCTGTAGCCCGCCAGCTTCGCCGCCAGCTCGCGCGCCGCGTTCATCAGCTGCTCCGGTTCGGTCACCTGCGAGACGAGCCCGTAGCCCAGCGCCGTCTGGGCATCGATGGGCGCACCGGAGAGGATCATGTGGAGCGCGCGCCCCTTGCCCACCACGCGGGGCAGGCGCTGCGTGCCGCCGAATCCGGGGATCACCCCCAGGGTGATCTCGGGCAGCCCCAGCTTGGCGTTGCGCGAGGCGATGCGGATCGTGCAGGCCAGCGCCAGCTCCAGGCCACCGCCCAGGGCAAACCCGTTGATCGCCGCGATCGAAGGTTTCCCCAGGCCCTCCAGGCGGTCCATCAGGGCCTGCCCCATCCTCGCGTGCTCGTTGCTCTCGATCGGCGAGTTGGAGGCGAGCTCCTTGATGTCCGCCCCGGCGACGAAGGCCTTCTCCCCGGCGCCGGTGAGGATCAGCACACGCGCGGCGGAGTCGGTGCGCACGCGGTCGACGACCTCGCTCAGCTCCGCCAGCGTACGGCGGTCGAGGGCGTTGAGCACCTTGGGCCGGTCGATGGTGGCGGTGGCGATGCCGTCGGCGACGGCGAAGCGGACGTTTTCGAGATCGACGCCCATGGTCGGACCGCTCCTTTGCTGCGGGGTCGACGCCCAGCCGCGGGCCGCGGCGGCGGTCGTCCGCCTTGTACCACAGGCCCTTGCTTGTCGCAACCGGGGGTGTGCGCTAGTCTCCCGGCCGTCGCCCCGCTGGACGTCCGGCTCGGACCCGGGCGTGCGCGCCCGACGCGCCCGATCCGGCCCCTGCGTCCATCGCGGCGGGCGCAGCGGGGGGACCCGGTCTGAGCACCCGACTCCTTGGAGGTATCGCGTGATGTTCGCGCAAGGCGCGCGCCGACGGAATCCCCGGAATCTCGTCCTGTGCGGCCTGGGCGTGGCGCTGGCGGCCACGCTCGCTGGCTGCAGCGCAGGCAAGCAAGTCACCCGCCTCGACACCAACACCCAGGTCGATCTCAGTGGGCGCTGGAACGACACCGACTCGCAGATGGTCTCGCAGGAGATGATCAAGGACAGCCTCAACCGGCCGTGGCTGGCGCGCTTCGACGCCGCCCGAGCGGGCAAGAAGCCCGTTGTAATCGTGGGCACGGTGAAGAATCGCAGCGCCGAGCACATCGCCGCCGAGGCCTTCACCAAGGACCTCGAGCAGGCCTTCGTGAACAGCGGCCTGGTGGGTGTGGTCGCCAGCTCGACGGAGCGGGGCGACGTGCGCGCCGAGCGCACGGACCAGGCCGACTTCTCCGATCCCGAGACGGTCAAGAAGTTCGGCAAGGAGAAGGGCGCCGACTACATGCTGATGGGCACGATCAACGCCATCGAGGACGAGGAGGGCGGCAAGAAGGTCGTGTTCTACCAGACCAACCTCGAGCTGATCGACATCCAGACCAACGAGAAAGCCTGGATCGGCGACAAGAAGATCAAGAAGTACATCGCCCGCGGGAAGTACAAGCCGTAGAGCCGTCGCGATGATCCCGGCGCACGGGCGCGCGGGCGGCTCGCGTCCCCGCGCCCTCCTGTTGCTCGCGCTCGCCTGCGCGCCCGCGTGCCTGAACGGGTGCGCCACGTACGCCACCGGAGCCAAGCAGGTGCGCGGCAAGGTGGCCACCGGCGACCTGGCCGGCGCGCTCGAGCTGCTGAAGGAGCGCGGGGGCAAGGACCCCGACGTTCTCAACCTGCTCGAGCGCGGGCTGCTGCTGCACTACGACGGCCAGTTCGAGCCCAGCAACCAGGCCCTGCAGCTCGCCGAGCAGAAGATCGACGACCTCTACACCAAGAGCGTCAGCCGCGGCGTAGCCGCGTTCCTCACCAACGATGGCAAGCTGGCCTACAGCGGCTACCCGCACGAGCAGGTGCTCCTGCACCTATACGGCGCGCTGAACTACCTGGCGTTGGACGAGACCGACGACGCGCTGGTGGAGTGCCGGCGGGTCGGCCAGCGCCTGCAGGTGCTCGAGGACCTGCGCGCGAACAAGAAAGGGTACACCGACGACGCCTGCGTGGAATGGATCGCCGGGATGCTGTACGCGCAGGACGGCGACGGCAACGCGGCCCTGGTGGCCGCCCGCCGCGCCCAGGCGGCCTACGGCGAGTACGATTCGCTGTGGGGGATACCGGCACCCCCGCAGCTGCTCGCCGACCACGCGCGTTGGGCGCGCGCGTTCGGCTTCGGCGACGAGGCGGCCGAGCTCACCGCCAAGGGCGGGGTGGACTCGCTGGAGGCTCTCCCGCTGTGCTCGGGCGAGGGCGAGCTGTTGCTGGTTTACGAGAGCGGCTTCGTTGCCCACTTCGAGGAGCAGCAGCTGCAGTTCCCCATCCTGAAGACCGACCGGGACAAGAGCAGCGATCAGCTGTTCTCCTCCGTGGCGACGCGCGGCCATCGGGGTGCCTTGCTCATCGATCTCGACACGGTGGAGCTGGACTACTGGCTGGTGGTAGCGATGCCGGAGTTGGTCCAGACGCCCAGCCGCCTGGTCGGCGCGCGGCTGCGCGTGGGCGAGCGGGCCAGCGAGACCGTACTGGCCGAGGACGTCTCGGCGGTCGCACGGCTCACCTTCGAGGAGGGGCAGGGCACCCGCCTGCTGAAGACGATTGCCCGGGCGATCGCCAAGTACGCACTGACCAAGCAAGCCAAGAAGCAGGGCGAGGCCGCCGGCTTTCTCGCCAATGTGTTCGCCGCGGCGACCGAGCGCGCCGACACGCGCAGCTGGACGCTCTTGCCCGACCGCATCCATCTGGCGCGCATGCGCCTGCCCGCGGGCGTGCACAGCGTCGTGGTCGAGGTGCTCGACGGCGACGGGGCCGTGGCGCAGACGGCGACCTTCCAGCGCGTGGAGATCCGCGCCGGCGAGACCACGGTCATCACGCACCGCACCTATGACTAGGGCGGCCGCGCCTTGGCCGAAACGGCAAGAGGGCGGTCGGCTTGACCGCCCCCTGCTACCTGGCAAGCGTGCTCTAGGCCGGCGCGGCGACGCCGCGCCGCCCCCGATGCGCTACTTGACCAGCACCATGCGCAAGACGTGGTTCTGGGCCGCGGCCCGCAGGCGCGCAAAATAGACGCCGCTGGCCACGCTGCGGCCGCTCGCGTCCGTTCCGTTCCACATGACCTCCCCCACGCCCGCCGGGCGCGCCTCGACCAAGAGCGTTGCCACGCGCGCGCCGCTGGCGTCGTAGATCTCCAGCACGGCCCGCGCCGGGCTGGACAGCTCGAAGCGCAGCGTCGTGCTCGGATTGAAGGGGTTCGGCGCGCTGGAGAGCAGCCGCTCCGTGCGCGGCGTGGGCAGGGGGGCTGCCGCAGGGGCTAGCCAACCCCAGGGCTTCCCATCCCACGCGATCGGCACCCTGGTGCCCTGCGCGTCGTAGCCCCAGAGCGACGCCACCTCCAGCCGCGCGTCATGCGCGCCGCGCACCACGGCGGGCAGCACGACGGTCATCACGCCGGACGCTCCCCCCAGCGGCTGTGCCGCTGCCCAGCCCACGGCACGGGTCCCGTCGGCTCGCTGGGCTTCCACGCGCAGGCCGGCGCCCGGCTCGCCCAGCTCCGGCAGCGCAAGACGCACCGGATCGTAGCGCAGCTCGAGATCGAGGCCGTAGAGCGCACCCGCCCTGTCGATGACCAGTGCCAGCTGCTCCCCGCGTTGGACCAGACGCGCACGGGGGGTTCGCGGCGTCCGCGCTCGGAGCCGCACCCTAGGGCAGGCCCACGGTACGGCGCAGGATCCAGACCGCGTCACCGCTGTTGACAACGAGGAATCCCGGCCCGGCGGGCGTGAAGCTGGTCGGCGCAGCCGGCGTCACTCTGACCGGCAGGTTCTGGCCGGGCGCTGCCAAGAACAGGCAGCTGTAGGTGACGAGCAGGTAGGTGTCGCCACCGTTGTCGACGAACGAGCGGCAGCCGCCCGTGCCGACGATCCAGTTGTCATCACCGGCGCCGAGATCGATGTAACTCCCCGGCAGCGTGTGTGTGGCGACCAACGACCCCGCGGGCGGTTGGACCGCGCACTCGTAGGCGCCGATGCCGTCCAGCACTCCCGGCTGCTGCAGCCCCTTGGCGACGACATAGAAGTTGAACGGGGCGAATGGCACCGCGACGGCGCTGCTCTGCTGCCTGTAGGCAGGGTCGAAGTACACCCCGATGCTGCCCACGGGCGCCCGCTGGTCCTACGGCCCGGCGAGCTCCGGCAAACCCGCGGCCGCGAGCAACCCCGCGCGCGCCGGCCCGCCCGCACCCAGCGCCGGCAGCGCGATCAGCAGCAGGCCGAGCACGGCCCGCAGGGCCCACCGGCGCGACGGGGTGGAAGGGACGGAACCCGTGATACGGCGGAGCCAACCGTGGCCAAGGGACAGGACGCGACGGCCGCAGAGGCTGGTGCAGCGGGATCGAGCGCCGCGAAGCAACGGTGACGAGCAGCGCGTGCTGGGGAATATGGCGAGCCAGCTGCCTTTCGATGGTGCAGGGCGAGCATCCGCCCGGCGGGCGGACAACTGCCAGGACGGGCGCACGCTTCGCAAGCCACCAAGGACCGCTGGTTCGAGGCCAGGTGGCGCGCCCGCTCGAGTCTTGGCCACGAGCATACGGGATGGAAGGGAGGCGGCTCAACGGGCCCGCGCTGGAGTTGCGGCAGGCATCCAACGCGAGCGGGCCGGGAGGACCCGGCCCGCTCGACATCCACATGCTCGAAGCCGGCGTGACGCCGCAGGCACTCCCGCGCCGCGCCGGGCGGCCGGCGGGGGAGCCAGTCGCCCGCTCGGCACGCTTGCGGTCGGCGCTAGTTCTTGTAGTGCGCCTTGATGGTGCCCCAGCTCGACTTGACGTCCGGGACGACCTGCTGGCAGCCGATCTCGATGGTAAAGGCACCGACCTGGCTGGCCGTCCAGCTGTCCAGCACGATGTACAGGCAGACCTCGGCGCCGGTGTCGTTGGTCCAGTCGAGAGTCTCGGGATCGCCCGAGAATCCCACATCGGTCCCGGCGACGCAGGTCGTCGCATCATTGCAGTTGGTAACGAACCAGATCGCCGGATCCCAGATCGACAACGGAGTCGTCACCGTCTGGAGCTGGACGCCGTTGGGCACGCAGATCGAGTAGAACACGTCCGGTCCGGCGGCCGAGGAACCGATGACGCACGGGTTGGACACATTCTCGGTGATGTTGTTGGTCGCGTTCTCCGTCGTGCCCTGCACCAGCGAGTTGCAGTGCACCGGGATCGCATGGGCGCACAGGTCGTTGGGCGGAGCCGAGGGGCAAGCAGCCAGCGTTGTCGTGAGGAGATAGGCTCCCGTCCCCGAGGCGCTGTAGTGCTTGACCCGGACGTAGTACGTGCCCGCCGCGGGCAGCGGGAAGGCACTGATCAACGAGAACAGGCCGGGGCCTGCGTCGTCGTCCCAGACCAGATAGGCAGCCGGGCTGCCACAGCTAGCTGCGTCGTACAGGTAGAGTTGCGTGTCGGTCGTGCTGCCGGCCACCGAGGCGGTGGCCAGCGTCAGGCACTGGCCGGCCGCGCCGTTGAAGTAGAACCAGTCCTCGTCGCCTGCCGGTGAGAGCGTCGCGTTGATCTGGCCGGCGAGCATGGCCGCCGGATCGGGCGCGGCGCACGAGTTGTTGGGCTCGGTCTCGTTGATGACGGCCAGCGGAATGCTGAAATCCGGCGTGAACCGAGCGGCTTCCGCCAGCTTGTCGATACGGGCCTTGAACTGCAATTCGTCCTCGGCAAACGCGGCCGTCGCAAATAGAGCCAGACACAGCGCTGCGAGGATCAACCGTGACCAAGATGCACGCATGAACACCTCCGGTCGGTGGGAAATCAGATCAGGGGCCCACGGCGAGCTGACAAGCCGGAGGGGATCCAGCGGGTGGATCCGGTGCGGGCGCGCGGTGTCGCAGCCTCTTCCAGCCGTTGGCTCGGATGTCCACCTCCTCGGCGAGAACGACCTGACTTCAGGTACGCGGACTGGACCGGGGTCCCACGAGAAGGCATGGCCAGTATAGAGGGCGGCCCGCTCGCGGAACAACTGCCAAGTGCCGATGCGAGGGAAAAAACGCCCGTCCGGGCAGGGTTATGAAGGCCGCCGGATGCTCCGGCGGCCCATCACATAATCAGAATCAGGGGGAGCCCAGCCGCGGGTGCGGGCAACCGCGGGGGCAACCGCGCAAGCAACAGCTGCAGACCCAAACGGAGCGCCGGCGGGGTTCCCGGCGCAGGCTCACTCCCCGTATACGGCCTTCAGCGCGCCCCACGTGGACTGCTGGATGGGGACCAGGAACTCGCACGAGACCGCCAACGTGAACTCGCCCTCGCTCCGCGCGCTCCAGCTGTCCACGACGATCGTGACCATCGGGGGATCACCCGGGTGGTCGTTGACGAAGCTGACCAACTCGTCCTCGTCGACGAACCCGGCGTCGGAGCCGGCGATGCAGGTGAGGGCCCCCGCCCCCCAGTCCACGAGCAGGTAAAGCGAGGGGTCGGTGCTGGTCGCCGTGGAGGCCTGGACCGTGAGTTGGTAGCTGTAAGGAACTGCCACGCGATAGAACACGTCGCCCCCGTTGGGCGCGTAGGGAACGCATGCGACGTCGTCGTTGCTCACGTCGCTGGCCGCCCCGCGAGTGGTGCCGGAGGTCACGCTAGTGCACTGGACGACGACGGCGCCACCGCGGGCATCGTTGGCGGGAGCCGGCAGAGGCGGCCTGCCGGGTTCGACGCCGAAGAGATACGCGCCCTGCCCGCTTTGACTGAAGTGCCGGACCTCGACGTAGATGACTCCCCCGGCCGGGCAGAGGAAATGCTCCAGCGCGGAGAACAGACCGGCGCCCGCATCGTCGTCCGTCGCGAGCTGGGTAGCGCCATCGGACCCCACGGCGCGCATCACCGTGTCGGTGAAGCTCCCGTCGCGCGCGGAGGTGGAGAGGGTGAAGTACTCACCGGCAGTTGCCGTCACGCGGAACCAGTCCACGTCGCCACTGGTGAGCGCCGCCTCGATCGACTCCCCGACGGCAACGGGGTTGGCGGTGGCCGGAGTGTCGTTGGGCTCGCTCTCGGTCAAGACCGTGGCGAACGCGCCTGGCCGCGGCGCATAGCCGCCGTCCTGCACGACCGCCTTGGCCGCGAGGACCTTGGCATCGACGGGCTTGGAGGCGAGCGCCGGAGCCGGCCTCAGCGCGGGCGCGAGCAGCAAGGCCGGCGCAAGCAGCAGGGCGCAGGCCAGCGGCAGGGCCGGGGCAGGCAGCAGCGGCGTGCGACCCGGCCGCGCGTCCGCGGCCAACGATCGGGGTGCGAACATCGATGCGTCTCCTGGAGGTGTCGAGCTCGATTCGCGTGACATGGAGTCTATCGCAGCGGCGGCCCCGCGAGGGAGAGGCGCATGCGCCGCCGGGCGCTCGCCCACCAGACGCCGCTCGCGCTGCACGGTGGCGGCTGCACGGCGCTTGCTCCAGGCGGTCTGCCACGTCGTGACCGCGCCGAGCGGCATGGGTGCGTGAGGATCGCAGGGGCGCGGCGCGCCGTGGCCCCGCGACGGGAAGCGCTTGGGAGCGTGAACCCGCGCAGCGGCCTGCGGAGGAGTCCGCAGGCACCAGCCCTCAGCTGACGGGCTGCCTCAGCAGGATGGAGACGCCCATGCCACCGCTCACGCAGAGGGTGGAGAGCCCCAGGCGGGCCCCACGGTCACGCATGGCGTGGATGAGGGTCGTGGTGATGCGCGCGCCGGTGGCGCCGATGGGATGGCCCAGCGCGATCGCGCCTCCCCGGACGTTGGTGCGGGTCAGATCGAGCTGGAGGTCACGCGCGCAGGCAAGCACCTGCGCTGCGAACGCCTCGTTGAGCTCCACCAGGCCGATGTCGGACAGGTGCAGGCCGGTGCGCGCCAGCAGCCGCCGCGTGGCGGGCACCGGACCGATCCCCATGCGCGCTGGATCCACGCCGGCCACCTCGTAATCGACGATTTCCGCCAGAGCGTCGCGGCGCGCGCCGGGCGGCTCCAGGACCAGCGCCACCGCCCCATCGGTGAGGCCGCTGCTCGAGCCGGCCGTCACCGTGCCGTCCTGGGCGAACACGGCCGGCAGCTTGGCCAGCGCCTCGAGGGTGGTGTCGGGCCGCGGATGCTCGTCGCGGTCCAGACCCGCCCGCGGGCCGTCGGCCGGCACCGGCGCGATCTCATCGTTGAACTCCCCCGCGCTCCACGCCACCCCGGCGCGCCGCTGGCTCTCCAGCGCGTAGGCGTCCTGCTCGCGCCGGCTGATCCCGTATTCGCGGGCCAGCGTCTCGGCGGTGGCGCCCATGAGCTGATCGGCGAGCGGGCAGTGGAAACCGTCCTGGTACATGGCGTCCACCAGTGGCGCGTGGCCCATGCGATACCCCGTGCGCGCTTTGGGAAGCAGGTACGGGACGTTGCTCATGCTCTCCATCCCCCCCACCACCACGCGACGCGCCCTGCCCAGCGCCAGCGCCGCGACGCCTTCCAGAATCGCCTGGCTGCTGCTGGCGCAGGCCATGTTCACGGTGTAGGCCGGCGTCGTGTGCGCAAGTCCAGCACGCACGCTCACCTGCCGCGCCGGGTTGGGTCCGGTGCCGGCCCCGCGGGCCAGCCCGAACACGAGCAGGTCCACCGACCGCGGCTCCACCTGGGCGCGCTCCAGGGCGGCCGTCACCGCATGAACACCCAGCTCCACGGCGGTGCGATCGGACAGGGTGCCCAGGTAGCGTCCGATCGGCGTACGCGCGGCAGCGGCAACCTGGGCCAGAGGCGGAAGCGATGCACTCACGGTGGCTCCGGGGGGATGGGGGGTGACGTCCCATCCAAGCAGCAAACCTACGTGGAGACAAGGGCCTCTGGCCTGCCGCTTGCAGCCACTTGGGGCCGATAATGGCGCGCGCGATCCGTCTGTTCCCAGCTATTCCCCTGGCGCTGGCCCTCTTCAGCGGTGCGGCCGTGGCGGCGCCGGCGCAGGATCTCTCTGCCCTGCGGCCATTCTTCGTCACCAGCGCGCAGGGTGCTGCCGGCGACCTGGACACCATGGCCCGCAGCTTCAACACGGCCCAGCTGCCGCTGCTCGCGGCGGCGGTGACCGAGGCCGAGCGGGCCGGCTTGCCCCCCGATGAGAACACCTACCGCGCTCTGGCGCGGTGGCATTTCTGGCTGGGCCGCCACCTCGACCCCCAGAACGGCGGGCTGTGGCGCGAGGACGCACGCGTGCTGCGCGCTGCAGGTCTGAAAGGGTGCCGGACCGCAGCGGTCCTGCCGGGATTGCAGCTGGTCTACGCGGAGGCCTTAGCCGAGATGGCCGCGCGGCGGGAGTACTTCTTCGACGCGCTGGTCTGGTGGCGGGAGCGCGCGCTCGTCCACCGCCACATGATGGCGCAGCTGTACGATCCGCAGACTGGCGGGTACGCCGCGCTGGACACCGCGGGCCGGTTGATCGACGAGCCGCTGTCGCTGGGTTGCCTCCTGCCGCTGGCGCTCGAGGCGCCCACGGTGCACGCGCGGGCGACCGCGACCGCCGAGTCGCTGCTGGTCGGCAACGATGTCAGCGTTTCGCAGGCCCAGCGCACCGGCCGCGCGATCCGGCGGCTGGACCCCAAGGCCGACTGGCCGCGGCATCCCGAGCTCAGTCTGTTCACCGCGGAGCAGACGGCCGCCTTGCTGCGCACGGCGATCGCCGCCCTCTACGATCCAGAGCTCGTCGAGCTGACCGATCAAGCCCTGCGCGCCCACGGCCTGCCCAATCGGGATCGGGTCCCGCTGCGGCTTTGGGCCGCGACGGGGGGCGTCTCGAGCAAGGGCTTGGGCGGGGGCGCGACGACGAGCGCGGGCGCCACCGTAACGGCGGTGACGGCTCCGGCGCGGCCGGGGCGGTGGCAGCCGCTGCTGCGCACCCGGTCCATCGTGGAGCTGTTGTCGCGCGCGCTCGTGCTGCAGCCGCTGGAGCGCGACGAGACGCTGGCACTGATGCAGCGGCCTGATCCAGGCGCGGGGACGGGCGCGGACTCGCTGGCCCACGTGCTGGTCGCCCGCGCGGAGCAGTGGCGGTCGTTCAATCCGGTCGAGCGCCGCAACCGCTTCGCGGCGGGGCGCATGACCACCCGCTCGCCCAACGGCGATGCGAAGGCCGCGGCCTTCGGCTGGCGCGACGAGGATCTCGCGCAGTGGATGGGCGACGCGCTGGACCGCCTGGCGGAGGACGCGATCCAGCTGCTGCTGCGCCCGACGGTGGACGCGGCCTACGCGGCGGAAGTACTCCCGCACGTGACGGCGCGAGGTGCCAGCCCGCTGCTCCACGTGCGGTACCGTTCCGGCGCCGACGCTGTCAACGCGGCGCAAGGGAGCTGGTCGGCGACCTGGACCAACGGCACGACGCTCATGGCGGCCTCGCCCGTGGCGGTCGTGCTGCAAGACACCCTGGAGCTGCGCGGGCAGCTCCCGCCGCTGCCCGACCGGACCGGATTCTGGTGGCTGGTCCTGCGCGGCCCCCACGGGCGCCCGGCCTACGCGCCCGGCACCTCCGTCGTCGAGGCGCTGCGCGCGAGCGTCCGGATCGTGGCCGAGGAGGCCAGCCCGCCGCGGACCGTCTGCGAGGTCGAGATCGCCAACCAGGTCGAGAACGAGCAGGCTGGCCGCTTCGAGCTGATGGCGCCGACCGAGTGGGTGGTGAGTCCCGCCAGCGAAGCCGACTTCACGCTCGGCCCGGGCGAGCAGCGGACCTGGACGTTGCAGCTCGCGCCGCCGCCGTTGCTCGCGCCGGGGCTGGTCGCGGTGCAGTGGCGCTTCCACGACGCGACGCGCCTGATCTCGACTCTGGAAACGCAGGTGCCGGTCCACTTCCGGTGGCTGTGGATCGGTCCCTTCGAGAGCCCAGCGGCCGGGCCCAATGATTGGACCGGTATGGCCGCGGCCATCAACGCGCGCCAGGGCCCCGACGGAGCGATCGATCTGGGGGAGGGCTACCCGGCGCCAGCGGGGCCGGCGCACTGGCAGCACCTGCCATCGACACGTTTGGAGGAGGACGGCTGGATCACCCTGGCCGACGCGTCCGGGCCGGCTGGCGTGTGGTACGCCCTCACGGCGCTGACCACCTCCACGCGCGAAGCCACCGTCCGGCTGGAGTGCGACTCCCCCGCGTTGGTGCGGATCGCCGGTGAGGAGGTGGCGCGGCTGGAGGGCTTTCGCCGGCAGACCCAAGCCGACGCTGGCTTCGCGATCGGAACCAACTACGTGCTGGTGAAGGTCGCCGGTGGCGCCGGCCGCCGCGCCCGCTTCCGCCTGCAGTTCGCTGACGTCGACCAGGGGCCGCTGCACTCGGTGAGCAACGAACTCGAGCACCTCATGGACGGCTACGCCTACATCAGCGGGCAGCCCGCGCGGCCCGCGACCCCGGAGAACCGGGCACGCACGGAGGTGCGCCTGGTGCCCATCACCTACGTCAACCCGGCTGCCCGGACGGTGGCGGTGGTGGGGAGTTTCAACGGCTGGTCTCCCGCAGCGACGCCCATGGCCGCCCTGGGGAACGGGCGCTGGCGCGCCGAGGTACGCCTGGGCCCGGGTCGCTTCGAGTACAAGCTCGCCATCGACGGCGACCACTGGATCGCCGACCCGGAGAACCCCGCGGCGGTCTCCGACGGGTTCGGCGGGCGCAACTCGGTGCTGCAGGTCGAGTAGAACCCCACCGCGTCCCCCGGGGCGGGCATCCGCCTCGCAAGCTGGGACGGGCTCACTTGCCGGTGGGCGGCACCGATTCCCCTTGGTATTCTTGGCGTTCGAGCCGCCGAGGGCCGCGCGTGACGGCCGCGGGCCAAGCGGGAGAGCCCTGTCCCGCCCGCACGTCCGCGTGACCCGCGGCCCGCGCTGGCGCGGACTCGACGCGGCCGTCCACCACCTCGGACCCATGGGCGGCCTCTCGTGGACCTGCGCCGTGGACCAACCAGAAACCGGGGAACCGGACCACACGATGGGTGAAAAGTTCCAGGAGCGGCTCGCGGAGCTGAACCGCCACCGCGAGTTGGCCATGCTCGGCGGCGGCCAGGAGCGGATCGATAAGATCCACGCCTCGGGCCGCCTCACGGCGCGCGAGCGCATCCACCTGCTGCTGGACCCGGACAGCTTCCAGGAGACGGGCGTGTTCGTGACGCACCGCTGCACCGATCTGGGGATGGCGTCCAACCAGCCGCCCGGTGACGGCATGGTGACCGGCGTCGGGCAGATCGACGGACGGCAGGTCTACGTCTTCGCCCAGGACTTCACCGTCTTTGGCGGCAGCATGAGCGAGGCCAACGCCGAGAAGGTCTGCCGCCTGATGGACCAGGCGCTGGAGAATGGCTGCCCGTTGGTCGGCCTCAACGACAGCGGAGGCGCGCGCATCCAAGAGGGCGTGCAGAGCCTGGCGGGTTACGCCGAGATCTTCTGGCGCAATACCATGGCCTCGGGCGTGGTGCCCCAGATCAGCGCCATCATGGGGCCCTGCGCCGGCGGCGCGGTGTACAGCCCCGCGATCACCGATTTCACGATCATGGTGGACGGCACGAGCCACATGTTCGTCACGGGCCCCAACGTGATCAAGATGGTCACCAACGAGGAGGTGACCGCCGAGGAGCTGGGCGGCGCGCGCACGCACAACAGCAAGAGCGGCGTGGCCCACCTGCGCGCGGCCAATGACCAGCAGTGCCTGCTGCTGGTGAAGAAGCTGCTGAGCTATCTGCCCCAGAACAACCTGGAAGACCCACCGGTGACGGTCTGCCGCGATCCGGTCGACCGGCGGGAGTCGCGCCTCAACGGTGTCGTCCCCGACGATCCCCGGCAGCCGTACGACATGAAGGATGTCGTTGGACTGGTGGTCGACGACGGGGAGTTCTTCGAGATCCATCCCGAGTACGCCCCCAACATCGTCGTGGGATTCGCGCGCCTGGGCGGCCAGGCGGTGGGCATCGTCGGCAATCAACCCCGGCAGCTGGCCGGCGTGCTGGACATCGATGCCAGCCTCAAGGGCGCGCGCTTCGTGCGCACCTGCGACTGCTTCAACGTCCCGCTGGTGACCTTCGAGGACGTGCCAGGCTTCCTGCCCGGCACGCAGCAGGAGTTCGGCGGGCTGATCAAGCACGGAGCCAAGCTGCTCTACGCCTACTGCGAGGCCACCGTACCCAAGCTGACGGTGATTACCCGCAAGGCCTACGGCGGCGCGTACGACGTCATGAGCTCCAAGCACATCCGCGGGGACTGGAACGTCGCCTGGCCGACGGCGGAGCTGGCGGTGATGGGCCCCGATGGGGCCGTGAACATCCTCTACCGGCGTGAGATCGAATCCGCCGCCGACCCCGAGGCCGTGCGCCAGCAGAAGATCGCCGAGTACCAGGCGACCTTCGTAAACCCGTACGTGGCGGCCAGCCTGGGCTATCTCGACGACATCATCGAGCCGGCGCAGACGCGCGCGCGCTTGATCGCCGCCCTGCGCAGCCTGCGCAACAAGCGCGCTGAGCTCCCCCGCAAGAAGCACGGCAACATCCCGCTATGAGCGCGCAGCGCACCCGCCGCCCTGCCGCGCCCGCGCCGGGAGCGGCGGCCGCCCGAACGGCAGGCTCGGTGGCGCCGGGGACGGCGGCCGCAGCGTCGATGGCGCCGGCGCCGCAGCGCCCTCCCTTCTCGAAGGTGCTGATTGCCAATCGCGGTGAGATCTCCGTGCGCGTGCAGCACGCGCTGCGCGAGCTGGGCATCACCGCGGTGGCCGTCTACAGCGAGCCCGACCGCGAGGCGCTACACACCATCACAGCCGATGAGGCCTGGCCCGTAGGACCTGGGCCGTCGGCAGAGAGCTACCTGCGCATCGATCGCATGCTGGAGGCGGCGCGCCGCAGCGGCGCCACCGCGATCCATCCTGGCTATGGCTTCCTCAGCGAGAACCCGCAGTTCAGCCAGGCGGTGGCCGACGCGGGGCTCACGTTCATCGGCCCGCCACCGGAGCCCATGCGCAAAATGGGCAACAAGATCGCCGCGCGCCGGCTCATGGAGCAGGCAGGCGTGCCGGTCGTGCCGGGGCTGACCGAGCCGCTGCGCGACCTGGCGCAGGCGCAGGCCTTTGCCCAGCGCATCGGCTACCCGGTGATGCTCAAGGCCGCCGCGGGCGGCGGCGGTAAGGGGATGCGCGTGGTGCAGCGGCCGGAGTTGCTGGCGACCGCGCTGGAGCGCACCCAGGGCGAAGCGCTGGGCGCATTCGGCGACGGCGAGATCTTCATGGAGAAGTCCCTGCAGCGCCCCCGCCACATCGAGGTGCAGATCCTGGCCGATACCCACGGACAGTGCGTGCACCTGTTCGAGCGCGAGTGCAGCGTGCAGCGGCGTCACCAGAAGGTGATCGAGGAGAGCCCGAGCCCGTCGATTGGGCCGGCGCTGCGCCAGCAGCTGTGCACGGCCGCCGTGAAGGCCGCCCAATCGGCGGGCTACGTCGGCGCGGGCACGGTCGAGTTCATCGTCGATGAGCAGGACAACTTCTACTTCCTCGAAATGAATACGCGCCTGCAGGTGGAGCACCCGGTCACCGAGTGGGTCGTGGGGGTGGACCTGGTGGCCGCCATGGTGCGTGTGGCCGCCGGCGAGCCGCTGCCCTTCCGGCAGGAGGACCTGCGCCAGCGCGGGCACGCCATCGAGTTCCGCATCTATGCCGAAGACCCCTGGCGCGATTTCGCGCCCAGCCTGGGGCGGGTGATCCGCCTGCAGCCGCCGCAGGGCGCGGGCGTGCGCAACGACCTGGGAATCCGCGAGGGCTACGAGATCCCGATCTACTACGATCCGCTGCTGGCCAAGCTGATCGTCTACGGTGAGGGCCGCGCCGCGGCCATCGCCCGGGGGCGCCGGGCGCTCGCCGAGTACCGCCTGCTGGGGTTCGCCCACAACGTCCCGCTCCACCAGTGGGTACTGCAGCAGCCGGAGTTCCTGGCCGGGCGGTACTCCACGCACTTCCTGGGCGAGCGCTTCAAGCCCGACGAGCTGCGCCGCGAGCTGCGCGCCGACGAGCTCGACGCGCTGGCGGCGGCGCTGGCTCTGGCCGAGACCGGCGCGGGCGGGACGAGCGACACCGGCGGCGCGGGGGACGCGCGCGGCGAGAGTCGCGAGAGTGGCGCGCCGGGCGGCGTCAGCGGCCCGGCGGGGTGCGTCCCCCCTCCCCTCTCGCGCTGGGGGACGGCCGGCCGCAGTCTGGTGCAGCGGCGCCCGAAGTGAGCGTGCGGACCGTTTGGGGCCCGTGAGCCTTCGAAGACAGGCGAGATCATCATGGAGCTGCGCAAGACCTACCACATCCGCCGCGTCGGCCTGGACGCCCGGGCAACCGTGGTGCGCGACGCTGCGGGCCGCGTACGCGTGGAGTCCGCGCGGGGGTCCAGCTTCGAGGACCTGCGCATCCTGGATGGCGGCCGCAGCGTGTCGATCCGCCAGGAGGGACGCATGTTCCTGGTGGACATCGCGCGCCTGGGCCCGCGGCTGCGCGCCGCGTTCCTCAACGGTCAGCGCGAGCACGTCGAGGTGCTCGACGAGCTGGCCGCAGCCGCCGGCGGCGCGCGGCGCACGCACGAGGGGCGCTCGGAGCTGCGTGCGGAGATGCCCGGGCTGGTGGTGACGATCAAGGTGCAGCCGGGCCAGCGCGTGGCGGCCGGCGAGCCCCTGATCGTGCTCGAGGCGATGAAGATGCAGAACGAGCTCGCCGCGCCCCGTGCCGGGGTTGTGGGCGAGGTGCTGGTCAAGCCGGGCCAGAAAGTGGAGGGCGGCACCGTGCTGCTGCGCCTGGCCGACCCCGCCGACCTGCCGCCCCCAAGCGCAGACGAGCTGGCAACAGTTACGCTGCGGCCGCCCCGCACGAGCGAGCCGCAGGCCGCGGTCACGGGACCGGCGCGGCCACGCCCCACCGACGGACCGGCGGCCCCCCCGCGGCGGCCGCGCGGAGCGGGGGGCGCGGGGGGCGCGTCGTGAGCGCCGGGTCCGACGACGATCCCATCGCGCGCGAGCGCGCGCGCTGGCTGGCGGAGACCTACGGGCCAGCCGCGGCGGGGGCGCCACAGCGTCGCAAGCGCTTCTCCACCTCATCGGCGGAGCTCACCCAGCCGTTGCAGACTCCGGCCGATCTCGGCGACGTGGACTACCTGCGCGATCTGGGGTTCCCCGGCGAGCCGCCGTTCACGCGCGGCATCCATCCCACCATGTACCGTGGCCGCCCGTGGACCATGCGCCAGTACGCTGGCTTCGGCAGCTGCGCGCAGACCAACGAGCGCTACCGCTACCTGCTCGGGGAGGGCGTCACCGGTCTGTCGGTAGCCTTCGACCTGCCCACCCAGATGGGCTACGACAGCGACGATCCGCTGTCGGCAGGTGAGGTGGGGCGCGTCGGGGTGGCCATCGACAGCGTCGAGGACATGGAGACGCTGCTGGCGGGCATCCCGCTGGAATCGGTGTCGATCTCCATGACCATCAACGCGCCGGCCAGCTTGCTGCTTCTGATGCTGGTGGCGGTCGCGCAGCGGCGCGGGATGGACCCGTCCGAGCTGCGCGGCACCATCCAGAACGACATCCTCAAGGAGTACATGGCGCGGGGGACGTACATCTTCCCGCCCGCGCCGTCCATGCGCCTGACCACCGACACCTTCGCCTGGTGCGCGCAGCACGCCCCCGACTGGAACACGATCTCGGTCAGCGGCTACCACGTCCGTGAGGCGGGGGCGACCGCGGTACAGGAGCTGGCGTTCACCCTGGCCGACGCCATCGCCTACTGCGAGGCGGCGCGCGACGCCGGGCTGGCCTTCGATGACTTCGCACAGCGCCTGAGCTTCTTTTTCAACGTCCATAACAACTTCCTCGAGGAGGTGGCCAAGTTCCGGGCCGCGCGCGTGCTGTGGCACCGCATCGCCACGCAGCGGTTCGGCAGCCGGGACCCCCGCGCCCAGATGCTGCGCTTCCACACCCAGACCGCAGGGAGCACCTTGACGGCGCAGCAGCCGTTGAACAACGTGGTGAGGGTGGCGATCCAGGCGCTGGCCGCCGTGCTGGGCGGGACGCAGTCGCTGCACACCAACAGCTTCGACGAGGCGCTGGGCCTGCCGATGCAGGAGAGCGTGCGCGTGGCTTTGCGCACGCAGCAGATCCTGGCCGAGGAGAGCGGCGTCGCCGACGTGGTGGATGCGCTGGGCGGCAGCTACACGATCGAGCGCCTGACGCGCGACCTGCTGTCGGCAGCCGAGGCCGAGATCGGCAAGATCGACACCCTGGGCGGCATGGTGCGCGCGATCGAGCTGCGCCACCCCCAGGCCGAGATCGAGCGGAGCGCGTACCGCTACCAGCAGGCGCTGGAGGCGGGCGAGCGCGTCGTCGTCGGCGTCAATCGCTACGCGGTGGACGAGCTGCCGCCGGCGGGATTCGTGCTCGATCCGGCCATCGAAGCCGAGCAGCGCGCGCGGCTGGCGGGCGTGCGCGCCGCGCGCGACGGCGCAGCGGTGGAGCGGGCGCTGGTGCGGGTGGAGGAGGCGGCGCGCGGCAGCGACAACTTGCTGCCGCCCATGCTGGAGGCAGTGCACGCGCAGGCCACGGTCGGGGAGATCTGCAGCCGGCTGCGCGCAGTGTTCGGCACGTATCGGGATTCTGCGGGAGGCGTGTGATGAAGGAGCCGATGAAGGAAACAGCGAAGAAGACGCAGCTGAAGCTCGACCCCGAGCAGGTGGATCGGGCGCTGAACACGCTGCCCACGGCGCTGCGAGCCCTCTCCCACGGTCTGGATCACATCGGCGTCGCCGTGCCCAGCCTGCGCGAGGGGCTGACGCTGTATCGCGACCTGCTGGGACTGCCGCTGGTCGAAGAGGAAACCGTCGACTACGACGGCGTGAAGGTCGCGATCCTCGAGCTGGGTGGCGGTGGGCTGTTGGAGCTGTTGGAGCCTTCGAATCCCGACTCGCCGGTGGCGAAGTTCATTGCCAAGCGCGGCGGCGGCGTGCACCACATCGCGCTGCGCGTGCCCGACTGCGTGGCCGCCATCCGTGCCGCCGAGGCGGCCGGGCTTGAAATGATCGACCGCAAGCCCCGCCAGGGGGCGCACGGCAAGATGATCGCCTTCGTGCACCCGCGCTCCAGCGGCGGCGTGCTGCTGGAGCTGTGCGAGCGCAGGCAGTAAGGGCCGGCTGGCGGCCTCATCCCGCCCTCGGGCTTCGTCGTTGCCGTGGAGGATCCGGGCGACGGGCAGGCCGTGCCCGGTGCCCGCCGGACGCCATCCAGCCGGCCTGCGCCGCCCGCAACTACTCCGCCGGCATCACCCCCAGGGCAATCAACGCCGCCAGCAGCACCCCGATCAGACTCTCGCCGGCGATCAGTCCGCTGGCGATGGGCACGCTGTAACGCTGCGCCCGCTGCGGCGACCTCCGCGCGAAGAGCCACGCCAACAGCGCCCCGACGAAGAACGCCGCGCTGTTGCTGAAGTAGATCACCAGCCCCAACCCCAGCCCGAAGGGGCTGGGGATCCAGCGGGCGCGCTTGGGGTAGGCCTCCTCCAGGAGCGGGATGAGGATGCCCACCAGCAGCCCGAACAACAGCCCCCAGCGCGCCGTATCGTTGAGCACGGAGGCACCGGCGATCATCAGCTCGGCCATCGCCTGCCACGCCTGTGCGGCCGGTGCGGGCAGCGCTGGCGTCCCGAGCATCGAGGCGCGCGGCACGATCAGCGTGAACGCCGGGACTACGACCGCCGTGCCGGCGACCACCCCGAGGAATTGCGCGAGGAACTGCGGGCGTGGGCTGGCGCCGAGCAGGTAGCCGCACTTGAGGTCGACCAGCAGGTCCGAGCTCGACGCCGCCGCCGCGGACGTGACCGAGGCCATCATGATGTTGCCGGTCATGCTGCCCGGCGCCACGACGCCGAACACGAGCTGTGTGATCTTGCCCATGTCGCCGCTGGGGGTGATGTCCGTCTCGCCGGTGGCGCGGCTGGCCACCATGACCAGCACGAACGAGAGTGCGATCGACAGGAGCGACAGTCCGGGCGCAATGGCGAACGCGCGGTAGCCCACCAGCACGATGCCGGTCGAGGCCGCGACCAGGCCGAATGCGAACCAGCCTCCGGGGAGCTCGAGGGCTGCCAGACGGGCCGCAGGGCGCAGGGGCGCCGCCTCGGCGGCCGCGCCCGCCAAAGCCCCCGCCTGCTCCTGTACCCGCCGCCGCCGCGTCACGCCCGAAACCAGCGTTGCCAGCTCGCGCAGCCCCCTGCCCACCACGCGCCATTGCAGCGCGAGCGAGGTCAACGACGCGCTGATCATGATCGCAGCGCCCGCCCACAGGCTGAACGACCGATGGATGAGCCGGTAGTCGACGGCCTCCAACCGCCCGCTGCGCAAGAGCCACGGCACGATGATCAGGTAGTTGAGCGCCGAGCCGGCCAGCATCCACACCGTGGTGCGCAGCCCGATCAGCGCGCCCGCGGCGATCGAGACGGCACCCAGGTCGACGCCGATCGTGTAGTCCGACAGCGGGAAGCCCGCCAGCCGCCCGGGAAACGACAGCGACTCCGGCAGCCGGGGCAGCCTCCACCAGCGGAACGTGTTGCCGCTGAGCCAGCCCGAGAGCGCGCCCACGCCCATCGCGGCGAACAGCGCCCGCGCCTGGCGCACGGCCTCGCTGCCGCGCTCGTGCAGGCCGCGCAGAGTCTGCGCCGCGGCGACGCCGCTGGGAAAGGCCAGCTGCTCGCGGTTGATCATCTGGCGCTTGAGCGGGATCGCCATCATCACGCCCAGCATCGATAGGAAGAACGTCCACAAGACCAGCCACAAGGGGCGCACCATCACGCCGGTGAGCATCAGGTACGCAGGGACGGCAGACACCATGATCGAGACCGTGGAGAAACCGGCCGCCGAGGCCGTCGACTGCATGCAGTTGCTCTCGAGCAGCGAGAGCGGGCTGCGCGCCAGTCGCAGGCCGACCAGTCCCTGCCACAGCGAGTGGCTGAGGATGCATGCGGTGATGGCCACGCCCAGGGCCCAGCCGGCCTTCAGGCCGACGTAGAGATTGCTGAGGGCCATGAGCGCGCCGAGCAGCGCCCCGGTGAGGACCGCGCGCAGCGTCAGCTGAGAATCGCCCTCACCGCGGTAGACGTCGCGCAGCCAGCGCGCGTCGATCTGGTCCGGCGTTTCTCCGTCGCGTGCCTGGATGAAGGGCTCGGGGGCGTTGCCCGCAGATTCCGGGGCGTTGCCGCCCGCGCCGGCGCTCACGTCGGGTCCCGCGCCCGCCTTCGCCGCGGCCGGGACGTCCGTCACCCGCCCTCCTCCTCGGAAGCCTCCTGCTCGAAGCTCTCCAGGTCCTTGACGATCTGCTCGATCTCCATCTTGGTGCGCGTGAGCCGGTCGCGGCACAACTGGATGAGCTCGCTGGCGCGGCGCACGCGCGCCGCCAGATCGTCCACGTCGATGGTGTCGTTCTCCAGCTCCTTCAGGATCTTGTCGAGCTCCTCCACGGCCTGGGCGTAGCGGGTCTCGGGCTGCATGGAATCGGCCTGGGCGGCCGGCTTGGCGCTCATGCTGGCTCTCCTTGTGTGCCGGGAGGGCGTGACGGAGTCTGCTCGACGCGGCTGCGCGCTTGTCCGTCGACGAAGGTGGTGACGAGAGTGGCGCCCTGGACCACGTCGGTGGCGCTGCGCAGCAGGCGCCCGCCGCCGTCGTTGGTCAGCGTGAATCCGCGCGCCAGCACCCGGCGCGGGTCCAGCGCGCGCACGCGCAGCTCCTGGGCGGCCATGCGCTCCAGGTGCGTCGCCGCGCGCAGGCCGGCCAGGTGCAGCACGCGCGCCACGAGCTCCTCGCCGTGGCGGTGACGCGCCAGCAGCGGCCGCAGCAGCCGCGGCAACGCCAGCGCCTGTCGCGCGGCCGCCAGCCCGGCCGCCTGGTGCGCGACGCGCAGGCGGCCGGCGGCGGCGATCTCGCCGCTGCGCCGCGCCAGGCGCATACCGTGCTGCTCGAGCAGCCGCGGCGCCTCGCGCCGCACGCGGCGCGCCCGCTCGGCCAGCGCGCGGTCCTGCACGCGCACGGTGGTCCGCGCGAGCCGTCCCGCCGTCGCCGCGACGCGCATGATCTCCTCGGATTGTACGTCGAGCAGGCTGCGCGCCAACCCGGCGACCTGCTCCCAGCTCCCGCGCAACTGCAGCGCGAACTCGCGGGCGCGCTCGGCGAGGAATGCCGCGCAGGCCGTGGGGGTCTTGAAGTACTGGTGGGCCACCTCGTCGGCAACGCTGCGATCGATCTCGTGGCCGATCCCGGTCAGCACGGGCACGGGCATGGCGGCGATGGCGCGGGCGATCGCCTCGCTGTCAAACCAGGCCAGATCGCTGCGCGAGCCTCCGCCGCGCACGATGACGACCACGTCGGGCCGGCGCCGCGCGAAATCCTTCAGCGCGGCCACGACGCTGGGCTCGGTCTCCTCCCCCTGCACCCGGACGTCGCGCGCCAGGACGCGGAATCCGTAGCCGCTGCGCGAGAGCTCCTGCACGAAGTCATTGTAGGCGGCGCTGCCGATGCTGGTGACCAGCCCGATGCGCAACGGGACCAGCGGCAGCGGCACCAGCTTGTTCTTCTCGAGCAGCCGCTCGGCGGCCAGCGTCCGCAGGATGCGCTCGCGGCTGGCAGCGAGCTGGCCGAGCGTGAAGGCCGGGTCGACGCCGGTCATCTCCAGCTGGAGCTTGCCGAAGGGAGCGTAATAACCGATGTGGGCGCGGATGCGCACCTCGCGTCCGTCGGCGGCTTCCTGGCGCATGAAGTCCTGCTCGTCGCGCGGCATCCCCACGCGGTTCCACTCCAGCAGGGCCACCGGGACGCGCGCGGCGACCTCATCGCGAGCGGCCTTCTTCTCCACGAGCTCGAAGTACCAGTGCTTCTTGCCCGGCGCGCGCGAGCGATCGAGTCCCTGGATCTCGCCGCGGACCCAGACCTCGCCGGGAAAGGCGGCCTCCAGCGCCAAGGCGATCGCCTGATTCAGCTGGAGCACCGACCAGGTGGTCGGCGCGGCGGGGGCGACCAGGTCGGAATTCACCAAAGGCCCCGGCTCCGGCACCGCCGCGGGCCCCGCCCCGGGCGCGCCGGCCTCCGCGGCAGCGGGCTCGGGCGCGCCGTCCACCGCGCGCCCCAGGCCAGGGTCGGCATCCTTGCCAAGGCGGCGCTTGGAGGCCCGCTTGCGCTTGGCCTGCGGGGACTTGGCCTGCGGCGGCTCGACCTGCGGGCGATCGGCGTTGGCGAACAGGGGCAGGTCGTCCATCGACACGGGCTCCCTGGGAGGCAGGCAGAGGCGTGGAGGTGGCGCGCCGTGCGCGGCGCGCCTCCAGGGGGAGGTTATACACGCTCCCCGAGGCGGAGGCGAATGGAAGATACCGCCGCGCGCGTCGGCGCAACAGGCGCCGGCGCCCCTACACCCGCACCCGCGCCCAACCTCCGCGTGCCCAGGCGAGCACCATCAGCACCGCGAAGACGAAGAACCAGATCATCGCCGCGAGCCAGGCGCCCATGAGCCCGTGGTGCAGGCGCAGGGCAATCAGCCAGGTCAGCGGCAGGAACAGCAGGTAGGCGCTCCCCACGTCGGCCAGCATCACCAGCCGCGTGTGCCCCGCCCCACCGATTGCCCCCGCGAGCGTGAGTCCGGTGGCGTCGAACATCTGCACCAGCCCCATCAAACGCAGCACTGGCACGCCCACGTCCAGGATCTCGGGATCGTTGGTGAACAGGCGCAGGCACGGCCGCGGAGCCGAGAGGAACAGCACGCCCATGATCCCCATGAAGGCCACGCTCACCAGCACGCCATGCCACCCCGTACGCCGCGCCGCCGCGACGTCATGGCGGCCTAGGCTCTGGCCGACCAGGGTCGCCACCGCGGTGCCCACGCCGATTGCCGGCATGAAGCTGAAGCTCAGGATCAGGATGACGCCGTTGCTGGCCGCCAACTGCACGGTGCCCAGTCGCTCGATGATGGCCAGGAACAAGGTGAAGCTCAGGATCACGAGGAACGTGCGTAGGGCGCCGGGCCAGGCCACGCGCCACAGCGGGCGCAGGATCGCGGCCTTCAAGCTCGGGCGCAGCCGCAGGTCGAATCGCTGGCGCAGGCCCGCCGAGCGGGCCAGCAGCGCGAGCAACAGCGCACCGATCAAGGTCGCCAGCGCCGAGGCCAGCCCCGCCCCCCTCGCCTCCATCCGCGGCATCCCCAGCTTGCCGTAGATCAGACACCAGTTGAGCGCCACGTTGCACAGCATGGTGACCACGCCCACCAGGGCGGGCACCGCCGTGCGGCCGATCCCCTCGAAGAAGCCCCGGTAGACGAACAACAGCATCAGGAACAGCGCCTCGGGCGCCCGCCAGATGATGTAGCCCGCACCCAGCCGGGCCAGCTCGGGCTGGTGGGCCAACAGCCCCATGGCCGGCCCCGCAGCGAGCGCCATCAGCACCGTGATGGCCACACCCACGACCACTCCCAGCGTGAGGGCCACGTCCACCACCTCCCCCACGGCTGCCTCGCGGGACTCGCCGACGCGCCGCGCCGTGAGCGTCTGGGCTGCCTGGCCCAACGCGAGGGTCGTGCGGACCACGGTGCTGAAGAGGTTGGTCGCCAGCCCCACGGCCGCGAGGTAGGCAGGGCCCAGCCGGCCCACCATCGCCATGTCGATCAGACCCATGGTGGTCGCGCTGATGGTCCCCAGGACCACCGGCGTGCCCAGCCGCAGGATCCGCGCGAGGAGTGGTCGATCGAGGTTCATGGTCCGCCCGGGGCTGCGCTACAATGCGCCGCCGGCCCCGCCCCCACCGGCACCGCGTGATGACTCTGCGCAACAGCGATCGGACGCGCTTCGCAGCCGGCGCTGCCCGGGCGGCGGGCCCCGCGGCGGCACAGCGGCGGGCACGATACCGCGCGGTACGCCTGCGCGCCATCGCGACGTTGCGCCTCATTGCCTCGCTGCTGGCCGCTGCGCTGCTCTGCGCCGGCTGCGGGCTGCACGAGGACCTGGCCGACTTCACCTTCCTCAATCGCGAGCCCGAGACGATCGACCCCGGCCTGGTGAGCGACCCCAATGGCGGGATCATTGCGCTGAATCTCTGGGAAGGTCTCACCACGCGCGATCCGCAGACGCTGGCCCCCGCGCCCGGGATGGCACGGGCGTGGGAGGTCAGCGCCGACGGCCGCAACTACACGTTTCACCTGCGGCGCGCCGCGTGGAGCGACGGGCGCCGCGTCACCAGCGCTGATTTCCACTACGCCTGGACCCGGCTGCTGGAGCCGGCGACCGCATCCAAGTACGCCGGCATCCTCTACCCGCTGGAGGGGGCGCGGGCGTTCAACGCCGGCCAGTCGCGCGATCCGGGCCAGCTCGGGCTGCGCTGCCCCGATGACTCGACGTTCGTCGTGCGGCTGGAGAGCCCCACGCCTTACTTCCTGGACCTCTGCGCGCTGCCGTCGCTGTTGCCCGTGCCGCGCTGGGCCGTCGAGCAGCAGGGTGACCGCTGGCTGCGCCCGGGCAACATCGTGACCAATGGCGCCTTCGTGCTGGCCGATTGGCAGCTCAACCGCCGCATGCGTCTGCAGCGCAGCCCCACGTACTGGAACGCCTCCGCGATCAGCCTGGATGTGGTGGACGCGCTGCCCGGCGACTACATCAACGGCAACTTCAACCGCTACACGAGCGGCGTGCTCGACTGGGTGGACGGCTCGGGCATCCCGCTGGCCATCGTCGACCAGCTGCGTACGCGAGCCGACTTCCACAGCTCGCCCAACCTCACGACGTTCTTCTACCGGTTCAACGTGACGCGGCCACCGCTGTCCGACGTGCGCGTGCGCATGGCGCTCTACCACGCCGTAGACGCGCAGGCCATCGTCGAGCACGTCACGCGCGGCGGCCAGCAGCCGGCACACAGCCTGGTCCCGCCAGGCATGCCCGGCTACACCGAGGCGCAGCTGGCCGGCTACCAGCCCGAGCTGGCGCGCGACCTGCTGGCCCAGGCCGGGTTTCCGGACGGGCGGGGCTTCCCCACCATCACCCTGCTGTTCAACACCAGCGAGTCGAGCAAGCAGATCGCCGAGGTCGTGCAGCAGCAGTGGAGCAAGGAGCTGGGCATCCACGTCGAGCTACGCAATCAGGAGTGGAAGGTCTTCATGGCCACCACCCGTGAGCTTGACTACGACATTGCCCGCGGCAACTGGACCGGCGACTACCTCGATCCCAACACCTTCCTGGAGATCTGGTCGAGCGGTAGCGGCAACAACCGCACCGGCTTCGCCAGCGCCGAGTACGACAGCTTGATCGCGCGCGCCGCTCGCACGCTGGAGGTGGCGCGGCGCATGGAGCTTCTGCGCCGCTGCGAGGAGATCGTGACGCAGCGCGAGTGCATCATCCTGCCTGTGTACTATTTCGTGGAGACCCGGCTATTCGACGGCGCGCGCTGGCAGGGGCTGCAGCCCAATCTGCTGGGATTGCTGGATCTGAAGATGGTCCGGCGCACCACGGCCAAGGCGTCTGCCGCAGGCGCGGTCGGCGCGGTGGGTGCGGTCGGTGCCGTCGGTGGGGTCGGTGCCGTCGGTGCGGCCGCCCCGGCGGTAGCATCCGGACGCTCCCGATGAGATCGTTCCTCGCGCGCCGATTGCTCTCCACGATCCCGCTTCTGCTGGCGATCGTCGTGGGGTCGTTCCTGTTCATGCGGCTGGCCCCGGGCGGGCCCTTCGACACGGAGCGCGCGCTGCCGCCGGCCGTGCAGGCCAACCTCGAGGCGCGCTACGGCCTGCACCAGCCGTTGCCGCAGCAGCTCTCGCTGTACGTCGGCGGGCTGCTGCACGGCGATCTGGGCCCCAGCTACAAGTACGTGGGCTGGAGCGTCCGCGAGATCATCGCCCAGGCGTTCCCCGTGTCGCTGACGTTGGGAGTGCTCGCGCTGGCGATGGCGCTCGTCACAGGCATCCCGCTGGGGTTGATCGCCGCGCTGCGCCACAACCGCTGGCCCGACCGCCTGGCGATGGGGATCGCGCTCCTGGGCATCTGCGTGCCCAACTTCGTGCTCGGGCCGCTGCTGATCATCGTGTTTGTGTTCCAGCTGCGGCTCTTGCCCGTGGGCGGGATCGGCAGCCTGCAGCAGCTGCTCCTGCCTGCCGTGACGCTGGGGGCGCTGCGGGCCGCGACCATCGCACGCTTGATGCGCGCCGGAGCGCTGGAGGTCGTCGGGCAGGACTTCGTGCGCACTGCGCGCGCCAAGGGGCTGTCCGAGCGCCAGGTCGTCCTCAAGCACGTGCTGCGGCCGGCGCTGCTGCCGGTGATCAGCTACCTGGGCCCGGCCACCGCCTCGATCCTGGTGGGCAGCGTGGTGGTCGAGCAGATCTTCTCGGTCCCGGGGCTGGGGAGCTTCCTGGTCAATGCAGCGCTCAATCGCGATTACACGCTGGCCATGGGAACCGTCCTGCTCTACAGCGCCCTGCTGATCGCCCTCAATCTGCTGGTCGACGTGCTCTACAGCGCGTTGGACCCGCGCGTGGAGCTGGGCTGATGGCGGCCGCGCCCAACGCTGGCGGCGAAGCCGTCGCCGTCCCGGCCGCCGCTACGCCTGCGCGCGCTGCGTCGCCGGGCCCCTGGCGCCAGGCGTTGCGCCGCCTGCGCCACAACACGGCCGCCACGGTGAGCGCCGGCGTGCTGGGCTTGGTGGTGGTGGCGACGGTCGCCGCGCCGCTGTTGTCGCCCTACGGTTTCTCCGCCCAGGACCTGGCGGGCCAGTATCAGCCTCCCAGCCTGCACCACCCGTTCGGCACGGACCCCAACGGGCGCGACCTCTACACGCGGGTGCTCTACGGCGGCCGCCTGAGCCTGGCGGTGGGCCTGGTGGCGACTCTGGTGAGTCTGCTGATTGGCGTGACGTGGGGCACGATCGCGGGTTGGGCCGGCGGGCGGCTCGACAATATCATGATGCGCGTGGTCGACATGTTGTACGGCTTGCCGTTCATGTTCTTCGTGATCCTGCTGGTGGCGTACTTCGGCCAGAGCCTGGTGCTGTTGTTCGTGGCGCTGGGGGCCGTGCAGTGGCTCACCATGAGCCGCATCGTGCGCGGGGAGATCAAGCGGCTGAAGGACCGCGAGTTCGTGGAGGCCGCGCGCGCCCTGGGAGTCCCCCGCCGGCGCATCGTGCTGCGGCATCTGCTGCCCAACATGCTCGGCCCGGTGCTGGTCTACGCGACCCTCACCATTCCGGCGGTGATGCTGGAGGAGGCGTTCCTGAGCTTCCTGGGCCTGGGCGTGCAGCCTCCGGCGGCCAGCTGGGGCTCATTGGCCAGCGAAGGCGCCGCCGCCATCAACGCCGTGCGCACAAGCTGGTGGCTGGTGCTGTTCCCCGGGCTGGCCCTGGGGCTCACGCTGCTGTCGCTGAATTTCCTGGGCGACGGGCTGCGCGACGCCTTCGACCCGCGCAGCGAGACGGCCTGACCGGGTGCGGCGATGCCCGAGCCGTCGCTGCACCGACCGGCCGCGCGGCGCCGCCATCTCCCGCGCTGCATTGCCCGACCCGGCGTTGCGCCACCTGACGGCCGGACGAGCCTCTGCTAGACTCGCGCCCTGCTGCGCACCATCTTGTTGGGGTGGATCGCCGCGTTGCAGGCCGCGGCCAGCGATGGAGGAGACCCGATGCAGCCGGAGGCCCGCATGAGCCAGCGTCTCTCCCTCAGCAAGCGCGCGCAGGAGATGCCTGCCTCGCCCATCCGGCGGCTGGCGCCGCTGGCCGCCGCCGCCCGCGCCGCGGGCAAGACAGTCTACGCGTTGAACATCGGACAGCCGGATATCCCGACGCCCCAGGTGGTCCTGCAGCGCCTGGCTGCCTTCCAGGCGCACAACATCCCCTATGGCCCGTCGCAAGGGCTGCCCGAGTTCGTCGAGACGCTGCGGATCTACTACCAGCGGTGTGGCATCGATGTCGCCGCCGAAGAGATCTTCGTCACCACCGGCGGCAGCGAGGCGATCTTGTTCACGCTGGGCGCCGTCTGTGACCCCGGCGACGAAGTGCTCGTGTTCGAGCCGTTCTACACCAACTACAACGGCTTCGCCTCGATGATGGGCGTGCGCCCCGTACCCGTGGCGACCCACGCCGAGGACGGCTACCACTTGCCGGAGCGCAAGCGAATCGAGCGTGCGATCACGCCGCGCACACGCGCCATCCTGCTCTGCACGCCGAACAATCCGACAGGCACGGTCTATACCGACGAAGAGATGGAGCGCGTCGCCTCCATCTGCCGCGACCGCGGATTGTACCTGGTGTGTGACGAGGTCTACCGCGAGTTCGCCTACGACGGCCGCCGGCAGCGGTCGGTGCTCACGCTGCCCGGGCTGGAAGACCGCGCCATCATGGTGGACAGCTTGTCCAAGCGCATCTCGCTGTGTGGCGCCCGCCTCGGCAACATCGTGACGCGCAACCGCGAGCTGCTGGGGGCGATCCTGAAGTTCGGACAGGCGCGCCTCTGCCCGCCGACCCTGGCGCAGTTCCTCGGCACGGCGCTCAATGAGGTCCCGCCCAGCTACATGACCGAGGTGATCGCTGAGTACCAGCGCCGCCGCGACACGGTGTATGCGGCCCTGGCTGCGACCCCCGGCGTCACGGTGCCCAAGCCGGAAGGCGCGTTCTACCTGTGCGTCAAGCTGCCGGTCGACGACGCGAACGCCTTCGCCGAGTTCCTGCTGCGCGACTTCGAATTGGACGGCCAGACGGTGATGATCGCTCCCGCGGACGGCTTCTACGCTACGCCGGGGCTGGGTCGCGACGAGGCGCGCATCGCCTACGTGCTGGAGGAAGGCAAGCTGCGCGACGCGATGCGGGCGCTCACCGCCGCGCTGCAGGTTTACCCCGGCCGCGTCGGGCGGGGGTAGCTGCGCCGGGGGCGGCCGGCGCTGCCTTCCGCGCGGCGTCCGGGGCTGCCTTCCGCGCGGCGTCCGGGGCTGCTTTCCGCGCGACCTTCGGGGCCGCCTTCGAGGTCGCTCTCGGCGCGTCCTTCGCGGCGACTTTCAAGCGCGCTGCGGCTCTCCTTCGCGGGGCCGGCGACTTGCGCCGCGTGGCCGGAGCGCTCACCGCCGACGGCAGGCTCGCCGCTGCCTGCTCGGCGATGGCCGCCAGCAGCCGCGCCCCGTAGCCGGTCGCGCCCTTGGGAAAGCACGGGCGTGTCTCCTCGGCCCACGCCATGCCCGCGATGTCCAGGTGCGCCCACCGCGACCCGCGCGTGAAGTAGCTCAGGAAGCCCGCCGCAGTCAGCGCCCCGCCCTCCTTGGCCCCCGTGTTCTTCAGGTCGGCGACGTGGCCCTCCATCCGCTTGCGATGGGAGTCGTTCAGCGGCAGCCGCCAGACCGGCTCGTCGACGTCGAGCGCCGCGCGCTCGATGAGCGCGACCAGATCGTCGTCCTCGCTCATGAGCCCGCAGGCGGCGTCACCCAGGGCGATCTGGCAGGCGCCCGTCAGCGTCGCCACGTCCACGATGAACGCCGGCTTCTGCCGCGTGGCGTGGTGCAGCGCGTCGGCCAGCACCAGCCGACCCTCCGCGTCCGTGTTGTTCACCTCGACTGTCATCCCGTTCATCATCGTGAGCAGGTCGCCTGGCTTGATCGCCCTGCCGTCGGGCATGTTCTCGGCGGCGGCGATGTAGCCCAGGACGTGCACGCGCAACTGCAGCTCCGCCAGGATCTGGATCGCGCCCAGCACGGCTCCCGCTCCGCACATGTCCATCTTCATCAGGTCCATGCTGGCGGCCGGCTTGAGGCTGATCCCGCCGGTATCAAAGGTGAGGCCCTTGCCCACGAAGGCGATCTTTGGCAGGGAGGCGCCTGCACCCCTCGGCCGGTACTCGAGCTGGATGAACTGGCTGGGCTCGGCGCTACCGCGCCCCACGCCCAGGATGCCGCCCATGCGGTGCTGCTCCATCTCGCGCGGACCCCACACGGTGCAGGTCACGCTCCCCTTGTAGCGCGCCGCCATCTCGCGCGCCGCGGCCGCGAGCTGCGGCGGCGTGAGCACGTTGGACGGGCGATTGCCGAGATCGCGGACGAAGTTGGTGGCGTGCGCATACGCTGCGCCGCGGCGGGCGCCTTCCTGGACCCCTGGGACGTCTGTGGTGTCGGCCACGATCAGGAGCACGCGGTCCGCGGGGCGGCCCTTCTCTGCGCGGCCCTTGGTCTTGAAGGCCTCGGGATCGTACGAGCCCAGCACGAGGCCTTCGGCGATCGCGCAGGCCATGACGGCCGGTTCGAACGTTGCGGCAGTCGGGAGCGTCACCGCCAGCCGGCGCACGCCGGCACGGCGCGCCGCTATGGACACGGTCCCCATCGCGGTGCGGACCGTTTCGGTCTTCAGGTCCTTCGCCGCTCCCAGGCCGGCCAACAGCACGCGCTTGAACGGGAGGCGCTGCACCGGCACCCAGGCCAGCTGGCCTTCCTTCCCCTTGAAATCGCCGAAGCCGAAAGCCTCCGACAGCCCGCCGCGGGCGCGGCGGTCGAGCGAGGCGAGCTCCCCGTCGGGAGACTGGGTCACGCCATGGACGCCGACGACCAGGACGTCGGCGGCCGCCTCGTGCAGTCGCTGATGGCGTACCGAGAATCGCATGGTCACTCCATTGGGCTGGGTACGTCGACTGTGCACCCCGGCGAGAGGGAGCCGACCGGTGGCCTCGATGATTGTTTCACCCGCTCGCGGGGCACGCAAGGACCACATACGCGCAGGGGGCCCGCATCCGCGCGCCTCCTGTCGTGCCCGGCGTTGGTCTGCGCCCCAGATGGGTCGCGCAATTGCCGTGGCCCTGGGCGGTCAGACCTTGAACGACTGCCCGCAGCCGCAGGTGCCCGTGGCGTTGGGATTGTTGAAGACGAACCCCTTGCCGTTGAGACCCGCCGAGTAATCCAGCGTCATGCCTTCGAGGAAGAGCAGGCTCTTGGGGTCGACGGCCACCCGCAGCTCGCCGAGGGTCAGGACCTCGTCCCCCTCGCGCGGCTGGGAGTCGAAGTTGAGTTTGTAGTTGAGCCCGGAGCAGCCGCCCCCCTGGATCGCCACCCGCAGGAACCGCTGCGACGGGTCGGCGCCCTCTTCCCGCAGAGCCGCCAGGGCCGCGGCGGCCGCCTTGTCAGTCACGACGATCATCGGTTCCTCCTGCGGTTACGAGCGAACGACCCGCCCTGCCAGCGGCGAGGTCTCGCGCATCCTCGTGACGGTCTGGACCACCGCGTCGGCCACGCGCTCGACCTCCTGCGCGGTGGTGAATCGCCCCAGCCCGAAGCGCATGCTGGAGTGCGCCTCTTCCGCGCTGAGCCCGATCGCGAGCAGCACGTGGCTGGGCTTGTGCTCGGCGGAGGCGCACGCGGAGCCGCTGCTGAGCGCGATCCACTTCAGCTCCAGCAAGAGCGCCTCGGCCTCCACGCCGGCGAAGCTCACGTTGAGGTTTCCGGGCAGGCGCCGCTTGAGATCGCCGTTGAGCCGCACGCCGTCCAGACTCACGCTGAGCTGGCTCCACAGCCGGTCGCGCAGACCGCCCACGCGCGCCGCCTCGGCATCCAGCTCGCGCGCGCAGAGCGTGCAGGCCTCGCCCAGCCCCACGATCAGGGGGACGGGGAGCGTGCCCGCGCGCAGCCCTCTCTGCTGTCCGCCGCCGAAGGTCCGCGGCGCGAGGTGCACCTTGGGCCGGCGCCGGCGGACGCTCAGGGCGCCGATGCCCTTGGGTCCGCACATTTTGTGACCGCTGATGGAGATGAGATCCAGCTCGCGCGCGGCGGCAGCGATGGGAACCTTGCCTGCGGCCTGCACGGCGTCGGTATGGAAGAGCACGCCGCGCTCGCGGCACGCGGCAGCGATCGCCTCCACCGGCTGGAGCGTCCCGATTTCGTTGTTGGCCCACATCACCGAGCACAGGACCGTGTCCGCACGCAGGGCGGCGGTCACGGCAGCGGAGTCGACCACGCCGGAACGGTCCGCCGGCACGTAGGTCACCTCGCAACCCTGCTCCTGCAGCTGCGCGGCCACCTCCAGCACCGAGGGATGCTCGATGGCAGTCGTCACGAAGTGGCGGCCGCGCGCACGAGCCGCCTCCATCGCGCCCCAGACTGCCAGGTTGTTGCTCTCGGTGGCGCCGCTGGTGAACACAATCTCCTTGGCATCGACGCCCAGCAGCGCGGCCACCTCGTGCGCGGCGCGCTCCACCGCCTCCTGCGCCTCCCAGCCGTACAGGTGCTGGCTCGCGGCATTGCCGAAGCGCTCCGTGAAATACGGCAGCATCGCCTCGACCACGCGCGGATCGGTGGGCGTGCTGGCGTGATTGTCCATGTAGATGCGATCGTGCATGATCCATTCCGCTGACCGGATGGTCCGGGCGCTGGTTGGGCGCGCCCTTCCGACTGACCCCGCCGCGTGCTCCACGCGCCAGGTGAGGTCTCGGCGGGCTCACCGGGCGGCCCGACGCCATGCAGCCCCGCTGCCGTGGCGGCCGGGTCACGAAATCACTACGAATCAGTGTAGTTTCACCCCCGAGGGGCGTCAAGGCAGGCCGCGGGCGGACGGCGGCACAACCCGTTGGACTCGAAGCAGATGGGCGATCAGACCCCGTTCGGTAGCCCGCTGGGGCCCGGCCGCAGCCAGGCCGAGACGCCGGGACGGCCGGCGCTGGAGGTCGCGCCCGCGCTCGAGGGGCTGCGCGCCCTTCGGTCGGGACTGGCCCTGCGGGACCGGGGAACGGGGGATCTGCTGGTGATCCGGGGAGCCGACCGGGTTGATCTCCTCCAGCGGCTCTGCGCCTCCGATGTGCGTGGCCTGCAGCCCGGCCAGGCGGCTGCGCTGGTGTTCACCAATGACAAGGGGCGCATCGTGGACCTGGCGGTCGCCGCCCCCGGGGACGACCGGATGTGGCTGCTGGCCGGCGAGGGGCGGGGCGCGGCGCTGGCGCAGTGGATCGAGCGCTACGTGATCCTCGAAGACGTGCAGGTCGAGCGGCAGCCGGACGCGGTGGCGCTCCTGGCAGTCGGCGATGGGGCCGCAGAGGTGGTCGCAGGAGCGCTCGGCTGCCCGGTGCCGCAGCCGGGCGGGTTCGCCCACGCGAGCAACGCGGGCGCTTTGCTGCTGCGCGAGCCCGCGCCGTGGTCCCAGCACCTCCATGCGGTCGCGCTTCACGCCGCGCACGCAGGCGAGCTCGCGCGTTGCGCGGCGGGTGCCGTGCGCGAGCGCGGCGGCGCTGTCACGGGCGAGCGCGCCTATCTCCAGTGGTGCATCGAGCACGGCCGCCTGCGGCCGGGCCCCGAGCTGGGCGACACGCTCAATCCGCTGGAGGCCGGGCTCGCGCCGTTCGTCTCCTTCACCAAGGGCTGCTACATCGGGCAGGAGGTCGTGGCGCGTCTGGCCAATTACGACAAGGTGCGGCGGCGGCGCGTGCTGGTAAGCGCACTCTCCCCTGCACCCGCGCCCGGCGATGAGCTGCTGTACGACGGGCGAGCGACCGGGTGGATCGCGGCTGCTGTCGAGCGCATCGACGGCCCCGGCGCCGTGGCGCTGGCGTTGGTGAACAAAGAGGTCGCAGAGGGCACGACGCTGACCCTGAGCAGCGGCGCCCAGGCATGCCTGGAGACGGCGTTCGAGCCCTGAGGACGCTGCGCACGGCCGCCCCGAGCTTGCGGTGGGGACACGCGGCCGTCTATGCTCGATGCAAGCTGGAGCGTGGTCCCCCTTCCAGCGCCCTGGCGCAGCGAGGAGACCGAGATGCGCAAGCTCCCACACGCGGCCCGGGCGCGGCGAGGCATGTTGGTGCTGCGGGCGGCGGCGTTGGCGCTGGCGGCGTTGGCAGCGTGCGGCGCGGCCGGCGCGTTGCCCCCGGACAGCGCCGTAGCCAGCTTCGCCGACGACCTGCAGACCGCCCTCAACAACCTGCAGGGCAACGAAATCACGGGGACGGTCAGCGGCCAATTCAACGGAGTGCAGTTCGAGGCGTCGCTCGTCGGATTCGCCTTCTGCGCCCCGCCGAATCCTACCGCCCCCCCGGCGGCGACGGCCACTGCGCCCCTCAATCTCTACGGTTGCCAGAACGCGGCGGTGGTGGACGTCGTTGGCAGCGCGGGGGACTCGATCCAGTTTTCGGTCACGGCGGCCCAGCTCTTCCTGGATGTGCACACCGTCCGGCAGAAGACTCCCTTCTGCGGCGAGTTCGGCTCCGGAACGGTGGCCGCCGATGGCTACGCGTTGGGCGCCGCTACCATCGGCGCATGGGTCCGCACAGAGCCGTTGGGCGCCTGCACCCTGTACAAACTGGTCCCCGGGAGCGTGCAGCTGAGTCTGAGCCCGACGGAACTCCAATCCGCCGACGCATGCCTGCAGCTGTACGCAGTCCTCGGGAATTTCGTTCTGGACTCCGTAAAGCCGCAGATCGTGAGCGCGGTCGAGCTTGTTCTCACTGCGGCGCTTCGGCAGCGCAACCATGACGTGTGCGGGGAAGTGCCCACTCCCGCCGCCTCGTGGGGCAGCGTGAAGGCGCGGTTCGACTAGCGCGCGGCTTCGCCCTTCACGCGCGTGACGCGCGCACGCTACGTGCGTCCCCGGCGCCGGCGCGCAGCCGTCACGGTCCAAGCGTGAGCTGATAGGCCACGTACCCCTGGAACACATTCGGTCCGTGCAGTCCGCGGCCGGCCGAGAGCAGCAGGTGGTCCTTCGCGCTGAGATCGATGACCAGGCCAGCATTGAAGCGGGTCTCCGACACGCCGTCGTCCTCGTTCGGTGTCGTGTGGAAAATCTCGGCTCCGACGGCGCTGCTTGGCGTCAGCCGGCGTTGAAGCTGTCCTCCCAGGAACCACCAGTTGGTGTTTCCCCTGCCCGGGTTGATCCAGTACCCGCCACCGCCGTAGGTCGACCAGGCGCCCGCCTCCTTCTGCACCCTGACCGGCAGGAACACCTGCCAGTGTCCGCTGCCGAGGCCACGCTGCTCGTCGCCCGTCGGGATCTCGACGAGCGGAAAGACGCCGATCTGGGGCGCGGTCGCCGTCTCGCGCACCAAGCGCCGCTTCACGCCCAGCTCGGTGTCGCCGTAGCCGTGCCGGCTGGAGCCCGGCTCCTCTCGGAGAAACGCCAGCGGCGCGATGACGTGCAATTGCGTCTCTGCCACGGCTCCGTAGTTGATCTCGAACTGGGGCGCGGTGCCCCGCCCACCCGGAAGCGTCATGCGCCACCAGGGAGGCCAGCTAGAACTCCCAGTGGCGCAGCTCCACCGGCTCGGGGTCGTCCGTCGCGGAGGGCGGACCCGCCAAGGCCGCCGTCGGCAGCGCGGACAGCATCGCCAGCCCACCGAGCCACGACCGCGCGGGTAAAGACCAGGCCGATGCGTGGGTGCGTAGAGCGGTACCGCCCACGGGATTACCTCAGGAGGGGGAGGGCGACGCCGACCAGCCCGCCGCCGAGCACGAGCCAGGCGGAGTTGACCCGCAAGAGCAACAGCAGCACCGCGCTCAGCACGGCGAGACCGATGGTCCAGCCATCCACCAGCGCCGCGCCGGGGAGCTGCCAGGTCACGACGGCCATCAGGGCGAGTGCGGCGGCGTTCACCCCGTCGAGGAATGCGCCTGCGGTGGTAGACCGTCGCAGACGCGGCACGATTGGCCCGCTCACGGCGACGAAGATGAACGCCGGCAGGAAGACGCCGGCGGTCGCCGCCGTGGCTGCGCGCATTCCGCCCAACACGTAGCCGATGAACGTGGCAGTGGTGAAGACGGGGCCGGGCGTCATCTGGCCGACCGCGACGGCGTCCAGCAGCTGGCCCTGCGTCAACCACCCCAGTCGCTCCACCAGGTCCGCCCGCAGCAGCGCCAGGAGCACGTAGCCGCTGCCGAAGAGCACCGCGCCGGCCTTCGCGAACACCAGGAACACCGTCACGACGCTCGGCGCGCCAGCGGCACCCCCGGCCACCGTGCCCAGCGCTGCCGGTGAGAGCGTGGACGCGGTGAGGAGCACGCCGCTTCCTGCCCAGCGCCTCCCCGCCTCGAGGGAGCGCCGGGTCCTTGCGCCGGCAGCGGCCAGGAGCCCGGCGACCAGCAGCACGAGCAGCTCGTTCACCCCGAGCGCGCACAGGCCGGCGGCACCAGCGGCGAGCAGGGCCAGGGCCCAGGTCTTGAGAGCGGCGCGGCCGAGCCCCCAAAGGGCCTGGAGCACGATCGCGATGATCACCGGCTTGATGCCATGGAGGAGCGCGCCCGTCTAGGGCAGGCGTCCGAATCGAACGTACGCCCAAGCGAGCGCCGTGACGATGGTGACGGCCGGCATGATGAAGCAAGCACCGGCCACCAGCAGCCCTGCCCAGCCTGCGCGCCGCAGGCCAATGTGGATCGCCATCTCGGTCGAGTTCGGACCGGGAATGAGATTCGTCGCACCGAGTAGATCGAGGAACTCCTCGCGGCTGAGCCAGCTGCGGCGCCGCACCACCTCCTCCTCCTTCAGCGCGATGTGGGCGGCCGGACCGCCGAAGGCCGTCAGCCCGAGCTTCGCGAACACCCACGCCAGCTCACGCAGGCGGCGGGGCCGCTCGCGCTCGTGCGACGATCTCTGCGACGCGCCGGCGTCCGGCCGGCTGTTCGACGGGGAGTCCACTACGCCGCTGGTCCCTTCCCAGACGCGACTCGAGATGCCGTGGCCGCTCGTGGCCGGGGCGAGGCGCCCAGCGCCAAAGCGGCGAGCCGGCAATCGTCCTCGCCGCGACGACCGCGGTCAACGTTGTACGCAGTACGCTGCGAGTGGGAGCCGCCGCAAGGAGGCACGCCTGGGCCCAGCGGCAGACCCCAGGCTGCACCATGCGCTGCCGCTGCGCCGCGCGCTCGACATCGACCTCGGCCGCGCGAACGACCCGCACGGCTGCAGCCTGTCTTGACGTCTGCGGCCGGGGAGCGCCTTGCCACGCCGCGCGTGCTAGAATGCGCCGCGTTGGTCGACTGGACCCTGCGCCGGGAGGAATCGCGTGCCGTCAGAAGCGTACGATCTCGTTGTCATTGGCTCCGGCCCGGCCGGGCAGAAAGGCGCGATCGCGGCCGCCAAGCTCGGCAAGCGCGTCGCGGTCGTCGACCGGAGAGCCCGCATCGGCGGCGCCTGCCTGCACACCGGCACGATCCCGTCCAAGACCCTGCGCGAGGCGATCCTGTACCTCTCCGGCTTCCAGCAACGCACGTTCTACGGTAAGGACTACTCGCTGAAGGACACCATCTCCGCCGCCGACCTCGCCTTCCGCGTGCAGACGGTGGTGGCGCGCGAGGCGGAGGTGGTGCGGGCGCAGCTGAAGCGCAACGGCGTGGCCGTGCTCGACGGCACCGCGCGGTTCGTGGGACCGCACACGCTGGAGGTCGACACCGG
Organism: Candidatus Krumholzibacteriia bacterium; assembly: GCA_041484665.1. Taxonomy (GTDB): domain Bacteria; phylum Krumholzibacteriota; class Krumholzibacteriia; order JAJRXK01; family JAJRXK01; genus JBGPIA01. The sequence continues at coordinate 158,707 of JBGPIA010000005.1, read as the reverse complement.
CGCCGGGCAGGCGCAGGTCGAGGCCGCCCATGTCCTGATCGCCTGCGGAACGCGGCCGGCGCGCGACCCCTCGATCCCCTTCGACCGTGAGCGGGTGCTCGACACCGACGACCTCGGCCAGTCGCAGCGGATCCCGCGCGATCTGATGGTGGTCGGAGCTGGGGTGATCGGCATCGAGTACGCCTCGATGTTCAGCGCGCTCGGCATGCGCGTCACGCTGATCGAGCAGCGTTCCACGGTCCTGGATTTCGTGGACCGCGAGATCGTGGACGCGCTGACCTGGTGCATGCGCCAGCGCGGCGTGGTCTTCCGCCTCGGCGAGAAGGTCGTGTCGGTGCGCGTCAGCGAGGCTCACCGCGTCGTCGCCGAGCTGGAGAGCGGCAAGCAGGTGCAGGGTGACGGCCTGCTGCACGCGGTGGGACGGCAGGCGAACTCCGACCTGCTGAACTTGCCGGCGGCCGGCCTGGCCGCCGACGCGCGGGGACGCATCACGGTGGACGAGCACTTCCGCAGCGCCGTCCCGCACATCTACGCCGCGGGCGATGTGATCGGGTTCCCCGCGCTGGCTTCTACCTCCATGGAGCAGGGGCGCCTGGCCAGCTGCCACATGTTCGGCGAAGCCCCGATCCAACGGCGGGAGCTCCTGCCCTATGGGATCTATACCATCCCGGAGATCTCGATGGTGGGCCGAACGGAGCAGGAGCTGACGGAGGCCAAGGTGCCCTACGAGGTCGGGGTGGCCCGCTACGCGGAGCTGGCCAAGGGGCAGATGCTCGGCGCCGAGGTCGGGTTGCTCAAGATCCTGTTCGATCCGCGCTCGCTGAAGCTGCTCGGTGTGCACACGATCGGGGAGCAGGCCACGGAGATCGTGCACATCGGACAGGCGGTGCTCGCCCTGGGCGGGACGATGCACTACTTCCGTGACACGGTGTTCAATTACCCGACGCTCGCCGAGGCTTACAAGGTGGCTGGGCTGGACGGACTGAACAAGGTCGCCGCGAGCTGAGCGCCGCGTCTACGGCATCCCGGCTGCCGCGGTGTACAAGCGGTGCTTGGCGCAAGGCCAAGCCTCCCCTAAGCTAGAGGTTGCCCCGCGCCTCAGGAGAGGCCATGCGGATCGACACCAAGCGCGCCGGTCGGGTGGTCGTCCTGCACCTGCATGGCAAGATGGCCGGACCGGATGAGTACGCGCTGCTGCACGACAGGCTCGACGAGCTCGCCCTGCAGTCCAATCTCGATGTCATCGTGAACATGGAGGACGTCCCGTGGATCGATAGCACGGGCGTGGGCGCGCTCGTGCGCGCCTTCTTCGTCTTCCGCCGCTGTGGCGGACGGCTCAAGTTCACTGGCCTGAATCCGCGCGTGGACGAAGTCTTCTTCACGATCGACCTGCGGAACATCTTCGAGGTCTACGACAGCGAGGCCGACGCAATCGCGGCGTTCTCCCTCGAAACGACCTAGCCCCGCCCCGAGACCGCCTCCTTCCGCTCTGCAACGCGGGACAGCAGCGCCAGCCCCAGCGCCGAGACCAGGCCCACCGCCGCAAAGGCGAACCACATCAGCCGGGGCTCGCCCACCGTGTCGCGGAAGTACGACGAGACGGGTCCGCCGATCTGGCCGGACAGGAAGCTGCCGAGCGCGATCGGCAGGAAGGCAAAGCCCATGTACATCCCGACCTGCCCGGGAGGGGCGAGTTTCCCGAGGTACGCGTAGAAATGCGCCGAGTAGATCATTTCACCGACGGAGAAGATCAGCACGCCCGCCGCGGCGGTGGTCCACGACGCGCGCAGCCCGATGACCGCGATGCCGCCTGAGGCCACCAGAGCCGCGATCCACACCGCCCGCGAGGTCGCCAGCTTGCGCACGAGGTAGCCCACGACCACCTGGAACAGGATGATGGCCAGCGCGTCCAGCGAGATGATCCGATTGGCCTGCAGCTGCGAAAGGCCGAGGTCGCGAGTCATGTACAGCGTGAAGGCGCCGTAGAACTGGAAGAACAGGCTCCAGAAGCCCGCCACCAGCAGGAACAGCACGACCAGCCGCGGGTTGGTCACCACCCGGGCGAAGTCTGCCAGGAAGCTGCCGAGCCGCTTCTTCTCGGTCACGCCCTCGGGGGCGGGTGGCTCGCGGAACATCACCAACACGAGCACCAGCGCGGCGGCCACCGCCGCGGCGCTCGTCCAGAAGACGCTGCTGGGACCGAAGGCCGCGGAGACCTGCCCCGAGATGTTCGGGCCGAGGAAGCCGCCGATGTTCACGAGTGTGTAGTAGATGGAGAAGCCCAGCGGCCGCAGCGTCTCGCTGCACGTGCGCTGGGTGGTGCCCGTGATCGTGGGCTTGATCAATGAGGCGCCCAGCGCGATCAGGAGCAGCGATCCGGCCACGGCGGTGAAGCCGCCTGCGCGGCCCAGCAGCAGGTAGCCCGCTGCCAGCACCCCGTAAGCCAGCATCATCGCGCGCCGGTAACCCAGCAGGTCGGCCAGGAATCCCGACAGCACGGGCAGGCCGTACACGACCAGACCGAAGTTGCCGCTCAAGCGGATCGCAGTGCCGGCCTCGAAGCCGCGGACCTGCGTGAGATACGGGACGAGCACGGGCGTCATTCCGTAGAAGGCGATCCGCTCGAACAGCTCCGAGACGTTCGCCGTCCAGAACGACCGGCTGAGCTCGCGCAGCGATCGAAAGAACTGCTGGAAGCGTGGCACGCTCGTCTCCCCTCCTGGCCCGGGTGGAGGGCAGAGTGTACTTCGAGCTGCAGGGTTCGTCGCCGGCTGCCTCGCGGGCTGGCCGCTCCGGCGAGGCCAAGCATCTAACCGCGCGTGCGAGCGCGATCCGCAGCCTAGCAGCGCCTGCCTCGCCGCGTCCCGCGCAGGGGCTTTGATTGGAGCCGGGCCGCGCGGCGATCGAACGGCTCGCCCCCAGCGCCTACCGCACACTTTCGCCGGCTACCTCCCACAGCTCGCCGAAAACCCAACGGAACTCGATGCACCCGATGCGGCGCGGCACCTCACTGAACGGCTGATACTCGATCTCGATTGGACCCAGCCGGCGGATGCGGTCCGAGAAGGGTACGTACTCCACGTCCATCTCGCCGATCCGCTGGAGGCGCCCGTCGATGTCGAAGTCGATCTGCCACCGGCCGGAGTGTGAGGGCCTCCGGGGCTGTTGGTACGCACCCTCGACGACCAGCAGGAGCTCCACGGTCGTCTGGTAGGTTGCGTTGAGATCGGGCGAGCGACCGTGGGCGCAGAGCCGGTAGCGCGCGAGATTCTCGTGGAGGATTGCCAGGTTCTGCAGGACGCCGGCGCTCACGCTGCGCGCCTGCGCCTCGATCCGAGCCCGGGCCTGCTCCATGTGGAGCAGGGCGGCGTGTTGTTCGCCGCTGGCGTACGCCTCGCGGGCGGCGTCGAGCAGGCGGAGCACTTCGGGATCGGCGCTGGCGCTGGCCGGCGTGGCCGCCAGCACGACGAGCACGGCGGTGGCAAGCGCGATGACCATGGCTGCCGCGAGCGCGGCGCGAGTGCCAGCCTGCGGGGCACGAGTGGCAGCGAGCGCGGCGTGAGTGGCCGCCAGCGGGGCACGAGTGGCAGCGAGCGCGGCGGCGCGGGCGGCAGTCTGCGCGGCGGTGGTCGCCGCTTCGGGTGGACGGACGGCGGGGACCGCGAACGAGCCCAGCGGAGCGATCATGGCAACCTCCCGATGGGAAGGTGCGTCGATCGCAGGGCGACGCTTGCTGTCTGGAAGACGTCCGGGGGAGGCCCAGGTTAGCACGCGACCGCCGCTGGGCTTGGAGCGGCGGCGGCGCGATCCTCTCTTGCGCCCCCAGCTTTCCAAGCGCCCCCACTGTCGTCTCGGCGCCACTCTCTTGGCGCCCCCGTCGTGCGAAGCGAGGCCAGCATGGACCGCTGCCGTCTCGTGTCCTTGGGGCTCGCCGTTGCCTTGATCGCGCTCCTCGCGTCGGGGTGCGGCTCCCGCACGACCGTCGACCGCAGCTACCACGAGGGCGAGGATGCCCTCGGAGAGCGGACCGCCAGCGAGAACACTGCGCTCACGCTCCACCGCACTGCCGCGCAGGCCGAGCTGACGCGCGCCAAGGCTCTTGCGCGCGACGGTCGGTGCGGGGACTCCATCTCGCTCTTTCATTCCCTCCACCAGAAGCAGGGCGTGCCCGAGGAGGTGCGCGCCGAGGCGCTGCTGCGCTGGGCCGAGGCCGAGGGTAACCTGCTCAATCCGCAACGCGATGTGGACCACGCCGTCGCGCGGCTGGAGCTGTTCGAGGCGCAGTTCCCCAAGTCGGCGCTGCTGCCGCAGGCCGGCGCCTCCCTCGAGCGCCTGCGTGCTTCCCGCCCAAGCGGCCCGGACGGCGGGCCCTGAAGTTGTGGGGCAGCGCGCCCGCGCGCCACCAAAGTCTCCGCCCCCGCGTGATCGGCAATCGCTCCCCCCTTGCGGTACACTCCTGCGCGTGAGCCTCCTGGAGCCCACATACCGCTGGGCGAGCGATCGGGGCCTTCTCGTGACGCTCGGTGACGAGGTCTCCACGGAGGTCCAGGGCCGGGTGCTGTCGGCGCTCGAGACGCTCCGGGATGCCCGGATTCCCGGTCTGCTCAACCTGCACCCTGCGTACGCGTCCATTCTGGCTGTCTTCGACCCCAGATCGGCCGAGCCCGGTCGGTTCGAATCCGATGTGCGCCAGGCCCTCACCCACGCCACGGAGCGCACGCAGCCGCAACGGCGTCTAGTCGAACTGCCCGTGTGCTACGAGGCCGAGTTCGCGCCCGATCTCGAGGACGTCGCGCGCCTGCACGAACTCTCGACCCACGACGTGGTGCGCCTGCACTCCTGCGCCGAGTACGTTGTCCACTTCCTCGGCTTCGTTCCGGGCTTCCCGTACCTGGGCGGGTTGCCGGAGATCATTGCCACGCCCCGGCTCACCGTCCCGCGCCGGAGAGTTCCGGCCGGAAGCGTCGCCATTGGAGGCGCGCAGGCGGGCATCTACCCGTTCGCCACGCCCGGGGGCTGGCGAATCGTCGGACGGACTCCGCTCGAGCTTTTCCGCGTCGATCACGCTCCACCCGCGCGGCTCGCGCCGGGCGATCGCGTCCGCTTCGCGCCGATCTCCGTGCGCGATTTCCGGCTGCTCGCCAGCCATGGTGCGTAGATGGCGCTGCGCGTGATCGAGCCCGGCCTTCTGACGACGGTCCAGGATCTGGGCCGCTTCGGCCATGGCATCCTCGGCGTATCGGCGGCGGGAGCCGCCGATACGCTCTCGCTGCGCGTGGGCAACCGTCTGGTCGGCAACCCGCAGGACGCCGGCGCCCTGGAGATGACTCTCGTCGGCGGTACCTTCGAGACCGACGTGCCAGCGGTCGTCGCTCTGGCCGGCTCCGCCTTCAAAGCGACGATCGAAGGTCCGGCCACGAGCGCAGGACCGCGCCCCGACATGCGCCCACTCCCCTTGTGGACCGCGGTGCGCGTGGCCGTGGGTGAGCTCGTGCGTCTGGGCCCGACGCGCTCGGGTGCGCGATGCTACCTGTGCGCGCGCGGAGGGGTCGAGGTCCCTCGCGTACTCGGAAGCGTCTCGACGCATTTGTTGAGTGGGATTGGCGGATTCCAGGGCCGGGCGCTGCGGCGAGGCGATCGGATCGAGATCGGTCCCGATCCCGGCGAGCCCCTTCGCCGGCTGAGCATCGCGCCGCGTGAGATCGAGGAGGTCATTCTCCGAGGTATTCTGCGCGTGACAGAGGGCCCCCAGGCCGACTGGTTCGCCCCTGAGTCGCTCGCGGAGTTCCACCGCGCGTCCTACGAGGTCACCGAGCAGGCCGATCGTATGGGCCTGCGGCTCGTGGGTCCCGCGCCGATCCCGACGGGCTCGCGGCAAATGCTCACCGAGGGCGTGTGCCTGGGCGCCGTCCAGCTACCGGAGAGCGGGCAGCCCATCGTTCTGTTCGTCGAGCAGCAGACGACGGGAGGCTATCCGAAGATCGCCAACGTGATCGCAGCCGACCTACCCGCCCTGGGCCAACTGCGTCCGCGCAATCGCGTGCGGTTCGAGCCCGTGTCCATGGCGCAGGCGCATGCGGCGTTCCGCGAGCAGGAACGACGCTGGACGAACGCCCTGGAGCCGGCATGACGCCCGAGCACCCCCGGACCTGGAGGCGGGAGATCACGCCGCTCCAGTGGAAGACGCTGCTCGCGGCCCAGGTCGGCTGGATGCTCGATGCAATGGACGTGATGCTGTACGCCTTCGCGCTGACCGCGATCCGGTCCGAGTTCTCGCTAAGCTCCGCGACCGCGGGCGCTCTCGCGTCGGTTACCCTGCTCGCCTCGGCCTTGGGTGGGGCGGCCGCCGGCGTCCTGGCGGACCGTTTCGGCCGCAGCCGGATGCTCGTCATTGCCGTCCTTGTCTACTCGGTGTTCACGGCGGCAACCGCCACCGCGCGCGGGTTGGGGGCGCTGATCCTGTGGCGCGCGCTCGTGGGAATCGGGCTGGGAGCCGAGTGGACCGCAGGCTCGGTGTTGGTGGCCGAAACGTGGCCGCCGCAGCACCGGGGCAAGGCCATCGGCCTGATGCAATCGGGTTGGGCGATCGGGTACATGCTGGCGGCGGGACTTGCCGCGGCGGTCCTCCCGCGATACGGGTGGCGGCCGCTTTTTTTGATCGGCGTGCTCCCAGCGCTGTTCGCGGCCTGGGTGCGAAGGAGCGTTCCCGAGCCCGAGATCTGGGCGCGCCAGCGCACTGCGGTGGGGACCGCAGGCGCGGCCGCCGGACGCGATCGCCTGTCACCCGCAGCGATCTTCCGTCCGCCGCTGCTCGCCAGGACGCTGGCGGCCACCGCCATGGGGACCGCCCTGCTCTGCGCGTACTGGGGACTCTTCACCTGGATTCCCACCTACCTGGCGTCCCCTGTCGAGGGCGGCGGCGCCGGGCTGGGGGTGGTCCGCTCGTCGACCTGGATCATCGTGATGCAGGCGGGAGCGTTCCTGGGCTACACGCTGTTTGGAGTGCTGGCCGACCGGTTCGGCCGCCGAAAGGTCTTCCTCGCCTTCGTGCTCGGGGCCGCGATCCTCGTGCCCGTGTACGGTCTCTGCGCGCGGAGCCAGACGACGCTCCTGATCCTGGGCCCCCTGGTCGGCTTCCTCGGGCACGGCTACTTCAGCGTGTTCGGCGCCTTGCTGGCGGAGCTGTTCCCCTCGGCGATCCGCGCCACCGCGCAGGGGTTCTGTTACAACATCGGCCGCGCTGCGAGCGCTGGCTCCCCGCTGCTGATCGGGGCCCTGGCCGACCGGTTCGGTATCGGCAGTGCGTTGGCAGTGACATCCCTCTTCTATCTGCTCGGCGCAGTGTGCATGCTCCTGCTGCCCGAGACGCGGGGCGAGGTATTGTCGTGAGTCGTCACCTCCGCGGGGCGGCCGTGAACGCCTTGATCGCTCGCGACGGCGCGCGGGCCAGGATCGCTCCATCGGACGTGAGCGGCCGGATCATCTGCTCGCAGGCGAGTTGATCCCATGCCCATCATCGATCTCAATTGCGACGTGGGAGAGCGGCCGGAGGCCATCCGCGACGGCACGCAGGACGCGCTGATGGCATGCGTCTCCTCGGCAAACGTGGCCTGCGGTGGGCACGCCGGCGATGAGTCCACCATGGAGCACACGATCCGCTCCGCGCTGCGGCACGGGGTTGCCGTCGGTGCACACCCCGGCTATCCGGATCAGGAGGGCTTCGGCCGCCGGGAGCTGCGCGTGAGCCCTGCCGAGATCGAGACATTCGTGCTCACCCAGATCCGCTCGCTCGCAGAGGTGGCGTCGCGGCTGGGGGCAAGTCTCGTCCACGTAAAGCCCCATGGCGCCCTCTACCACGCCGCTGGCCGCGACAATGCCGTTGCCGAAGCGATCGCGCGGGCGGTCGCGCGGTGGAGCCAGGAGCTCATCCTGGTGGGCCTGGCGGGCTCGCCCATGCTCCGCAGCTGGGAAGCGATGGGCCTGCGCGTGGCTGCGGAGGCCTTCGCCGACCGGCGTTACGAGCCCGACGGCGGACTGCGCGGGCGTGACCATCCGGACGCGCTGGTGACGGAGCCGGCGCAGGCGGCCGAACAGGCGCTGGGGATCGTGACGGGGCGCGGGGTGGTGGCCTGGAATGGCACGCCCGTCGCGGTCCGTGCGGACACCATCTGCATCCACGGGGACACCCCCGGCTCGCCCGCGATCGCGCGCGCGGTCCGCGCGCGGCTCGAGGCGGCGGGAGCGCAGGTGAAGCCGCTGCGCTGAGCGCGCCACCGCCTTCGGCGCGGTGCGTCCGCTCTTCCCGGGCCCGAGTGTCCAAGCACCCTGGCGCGACCGGCGGCCTTCTTCCGGTATCGCCGGTGCGCGTATGATAGAAGCCTCGCCCGGCGCGGGTCCCCTCGGCGCCCGTGGGGCGTCGATTCGGCTTCCGGCACCTGGAGGTCTCCGCTGTTGTCGGCGCACCCGCCCCCCTGGAACGCCCCGGGCTCAGACCGGGCTGCTCCCCTCGTCGCGACGAGCGATCTGCTGCTGCTTGCCAAGGGGGGCGACGCGCGCGCCCGCGAGCAGCTTTTGGCCCGCTATCTGCCTCGCCTACAGCGATGGGCGAGCGGCCGGCTGCCTGTCTTCGCCCGCTCCCTGCTGGATACGGCCGACCTGGTGCAGGATACGCTGCTGCGGACCCTGGAGGGGCTGGACCGCGTCGAGGTCCGGGGTCCCGGGGGCTTCCAGGCGTATGTTCGCCAGGCCGTGCTCAACCGTATTCTAGATCAGGTGCGCTGGGCGGCCCGACGGCATGGGTCCGCTGCCGTGCCGGAGGACCTGCACGACCCCGCACCCTCGCCGTTAGAGGACGCCATCGGTGCTGACGTGCTGCAGCGCTTCGAGCGCGGGCTCGCGCAGCTGGACGAGGAGGACGGGGAATTGTTGCACCTACGAATCGAGCTGGCCTTCGAGTACGAGGAGATCGCAGCGATGACCGGGCGGCCGAGCCGGGACGCGGCCCGTATGGCGGTGCAGAGGGCGCTCGGGCGCCTGGCGGAGGCGATGGGCCATGCCCGCTGAGCGAGATCCGCTCGACGAATTCCTGGGGCCCGTGGCGGACGGGACGCCCGTGGACTGGGACTCAGCCGTACGCGGAGCGACTCCATCGCAGCGGCCCCGGGTGGAGAATCTGCGCGACGTTTCCCGCATCGCCGACTTCAGCCGCAACCTCCAGCGCGGCAGCGAGTCGGAGATCGCACGGGCGGGCGGCCGCGAAACGGGCAGCATGCCCCAGCGCTGGGGCGAGCTCCTGCTGCTCGAGCGCATCGGGGTGGGCGCCCACGCAGACGTCTACCGCGCCTGGGATCCCAAGCTTCTGCGAGAGGTCGCGCTGAAGCTGATCCGTCCGGACGCGCGCGGTGGGTCCGCGGACACCGGCGATTCCCCGTTGCTCGAGGAGGGGCGCGCGGCGGCCCGCATCCGCCATCCCCACGTCGTCGCGATCCTCGGGATCGACCGCCACGACGGCCGCGTGGGGCTGTGGATGGAGCTCGTGCGTGGCACCACGCTGGAGCGGGAGGTGCGCAGCCGCGGGCCGCTGCCTGCGAGCGAGGCAGTGCGCCTGGGTGTCGAGATCGGCGCGGCGCTGGCCGCGGTGCACACGGCGGGGCTGCTCCATCGCGACGTTAAGCCCGCCAACGTCGTACGCGACGCCGAAGGCCGCTACGTGCTCACCGACTTCGGCCTGGGGGTGCGCTGGGACGACGCCGCGGCGCAAGCGACCTGGCCCTCGGGCACGCCGATGTACATGGCGCCCGAGCTGCTGGTGGGGGCGCCCCCGAACGTGCGATCGGACGTCTACTCGCTGGGCCTCTTGCTGTGGTTCGCGCTCGCGGGGCGGCATCCGTTCGTGGCCAGCACGTTCTCCGAGCTGCGCGCCGCCGCCGCTGGCGGTCCCGCGCCCGGGCTGCTCCAGGTCCGTCCCGACGTGCCTGCGCCGCTCGCCGAGATCGTAGAGCGGGCGATCGCTCCGGTCCCGGAGTCGCGCGTTGTGAGCGCGCAACTGCTCGTGGACGCGCTGCGGGGCTGGCAGCAGACCGCTGCCCCGGCGGCGCGCCGTCTGCACGTTCCGCATGCGACGCGGCGGACCCGGGTGCTCGCGGGGGTTGCGGTGGTCGCTACCCTCGCGGCCTTCGGCGTGTGGCGGACGCGTGTCGGGCCAGTGGATACGCACGTCGGCGGAAGCGTTCCGGCCACCTCACCAGGTGCAGCCAACGCGCCTGGCGGGGACGCGGCGCCGGGTGGAACTGCCCCGCAGGGTAGAGCCGCATTTCCGGTTGCGTCTGCCACGCCGGCCACGGCCGGTGCGGCCGGCGGGCCGGCTGCCGCAGAGGGGACCTATGCGGCCGAGGCCTCATTCCTGCGCCGCGACGCCGGCGCGGCGCTCCGGCTGGTGACGGGGGACCGGGTCTCCCCGGGAGACCGCCTCTCACTCGAGGTGCGCGCGACGCGCGCAGCGTGGGTGTACGTGCTCAACGAAGACGACCGCGGCGAGCGGTTCCTGCTCTTCCCTCAGCCGCGGTTCGATATGCACAACCCACTGCCCGCCGATTCGACGTTCGTGCTGCCGGGAACGATCGCCGGCCATGAGCAGGCCTGGACCGTGACGAGCCGTGGTGGCCGCGAGTACTTCCTGCTGGTGGTGAGCCCCGAGCCGGTGCCCGAGCTGGAGGCCGACCTCGGCCGGCTGCCAGCACCCGCGCCGGACAGACCGATCGAGTATGCCGCAGTCGGTACGGCATCGGTGGAGAGGCTGCGCGGCACCGGGGGGCTCGCAGAGCTGCCGGCGAGCACCGCAGAGCCGGCTCCACGTTCGCGCGCGTTCGACCGCTTCCGCGCGCTGGCCGGACGCGAGACCAGTGTGCGCGGGCTGTGGGTCCGCCAGATCGTCCTGGAGAATCCGCTGCGCTGACGAGCCGCTGGATGGGGTGCCTCGGGGATCGACGACGCATCGGGGGGCCCGTAGGTCCACAGAAAGACCCCTTCCAGACGCGCGCGCGACCGACTATCGTGACTGCGACCGTGGGCAGCCGCCCGGTCGGCCAGCGCAACCCCACGCGACGGCAGCCCCGACCCCCCTCGTCGCGGCCCCGCGCGTCGTCGAGCCCCCAAACTGTCCGCGCCAGCAACCCTACCACTTCCTGGAGCGAGCCATACCCATGACGACCGCAATCGCGCCCGAGCCTGCCTGGGTCGGACCGCCGACGCGCAAGCAGCTCCTCGGGCACCCCGTGGGCCTCTTCGTCCTGTTCTTCACCGAGATGTGGGAGCGCTTCTCCTACTACGGCATGCGGGGTCTGCTGAAGCTGTACATGGTGAACTATCTGTTCGTCGCCACGCGCCAGGTGCTGCAGGGCGGAGCGTTCAACGGCACGGGCAATCCCGGCTCGGTCGCGGGCTGGAACGCCATCCAGGGGCTGCTGCCCACCGGCGTGCAGGCGCAGGCGTCGGTGGTCTACGGCTGGTACACGGGCCTGGTCTACCTGACGCCGCTCTTCGGCGGGATCCTCGCCGACCGCTACCTTGGGCAGCGCAAGGCGGTGTACATCGGCGGCATCCTCATGGCGCTGGGGCAGTTCCTGCTGTTCGGCGCCGAGAACCTCTTCTTCATCGGCCTGCTGGTGCTGGTCTGCGGCAATGGGTTCTTCAAACCCAACATCTCCACACAGGTCGGCAGCCTCTACCCGCCGGGGGATCCACGGCGCGACGGGGCCTTCACGATCTTCTACATGGGCATCAACCTGGGCGCCTTCATCTGCAACCTGATCTGCGGCACGCTGGCCGCCCTGCACGGCTGGCGTTGGGGGTTCTTCGCAGCGGGCGTGGGCATGTGCCTGGGTCTGGTGGTCCAAGCGCTGGGCCGCAAGCACCTCGCGCCGGATACGCTGACGCGCAGCAGAAACGCGGGGACCGCGGCGGCTACAGCGGCGCAGAAGCTCACCAGCGAGGAGTGGCGCCGTGTCTGGGCGCTGGTGGCGCTCTGCGCGCTGAACGTCGTCTTCTGGGCGGTCTACGAGCAGCAGGGCAACACCATGCAGACCTGGGCCGACGAGCAGACGCGCTGGCCCTCCATCGGCGGGTTCCACGTGCCCTCGACCTGGTTCCAGTCGTTCAATCCGCTGTTCATCTTCATCTTCGCACCGCTGTCGACGATCCTGTGGTCCTGGCAGGCCAAGCGCAAGCAGGAACCCAGCAGCGTGGCCAAGATGGCCATCGGCTGTTTCATCCTGGGCATCTCGTTCATCGTCATGGTGATCGGGGCGCGCATCGTGGGCAACGGTAAGGGGAGCGTCTTCTGGCCGGCGTTCGCCACGCTGCTGCTGACGATCGGCGAGCTGTACCTGTCACCGATCGGGCTCTCGCTGGTGAGCAAGGTCTCGCCGGCGCGCATCGTGTCGATGATGATGGGGATGTGGTTCCTCTCCAGCTTCTTCGGCAACCTGCTGTCGGGCTACATCGGAGCGCTGTACACGCGCATTCCGCGCGAGGCGTTCTTCATGTTGCTGCTGGTGCTGGGCGTCGGCGCGGGGATCGCCATCTGGATGTTCAACAAGCCACTCAAGCGTGCCATGGGCGCACACGCGAGCTGAGGTGGGGCACGCCGGTGCTTGGTTTGCCCTCCGCTAGTCCTTGCGCGTGAGGCGCATGACCCTGCCGGCGTTCGTGATGGTGAGCTCGCTGAAGTTCGTCCCGGCGGCACCGCCGAACTCGAGCGTCATGTCGTCCCCCGTGACCGCCTTGAATACCGCGCTGCCCGCGGGCGCGAGGGCGACGCTCGGCAGCTCCGGCGTGGATGCCGTGAGAATGCCGGCGGCATCCACCGCGACTGTCACGCTGAATCCGACCTCGGATGCGTACGTCCCCGTGCATCGATTTTTAGAACATGCGAACATGGGCCAAGCGCCAGTTTGTCCCGCACGGAGGCGGGCGCCCGGCCACATCTCGCGCGCGAAGCGCGCAGAAGCGCACCCCCAGCTTCTCTGGCTCGACCGCGCGCTTACTTCAGATCCGACTCGAGCCGCTGGCGCAGGATCGGCTGGACGGGCCGCAAGCGCAGCTTCTGCTGCAGCCAGGTGGCACGGTCGCCCAGCGTCTGCAGGTCGTTCAGGTCGTGGGCTGTCTCGTACCAGCGGACCAGCTTGGGCTCGCTCGCGACCTCGAAGTAGCCCTTCATGGCGGCCTCGCTGAAGCCCTGCTCGTAGCAGGCGAACTGGAAGAACAACGGCGCCGGCGCGGCGTACGGTACATAGCGGATCCCGTCGAAGGGCCGATTGAGCTCGAGGTAGTGATCGAGCTCCTCTTTTGGAGTCGCCTGACGCAGCGCGATGAAGTTCGGATCAGCGCTCGCGTCGAAGAGCGCCTCGACGCTGGGCACGCCGCCCACGAGCACCGCGGCCTTAATGCGGCGATCGACTGCGGTGAGGATCGCCCCCCACTGCGCACCGTAGCTGTGCCCTACGTAGCCGATACGCCGCGTATCGACATCTCGCCGCGCGCACAGCAAGTCGAGAGCGCACCTCAGGTCGACCACCGCCGCAATCCACGAATCGCGGTCCTTCTCGGCCTCGGCCAAGCCGCGCCCCTGCGGGACGCGCCAGGGCGCCGGCCGCACCCAGGGGTAGTCGATCATCACGCCGACCGCGCCGGCCGCCGCGTACAACATGGCCTCCGGCAGGAACTCGGTGCGGTTGCCGGGGCCCCAATGACCGAACAGCAGTCCCGCGAACGGGCCCTTGCCCGCAGGCACGACCAGGTAGCCGGTGACCGTCCCTCCCTTGGGGCTCGGGTACTGCAGATCGTAGGCAGTCACGCCGTCGCGCTCGAAGAGCGGCGTCAGCTTGGCCTGGGGCGGCTGCGTCGCGTCGTAGGCAAAGGGCCGGGCCAGCTCCTCATTCGTAGGCGGCTGTGCTGCCGCCGCGAGATCGACGGTGCAAAGCCCAACGAGCGCCAACATCAGGAGCTTCACAAGCGCCATGACGACCTCCTCGAGGGTGGGCGTTCAGTGTAGCAGCATTGTCCCGCTGCGCGCTTGCAGCCGTCCGAGCGGCCCTTCGGCCGCCGTGCAAGGAGCCGTTGGGCAGCCATCCGAGGAGCCGTCACAGCGTCGAGCGGTCCCCCGCAGCGCTGCCGGTGCCCATGGGGCGCACCCCGGAGTTCGGATCTGCGCGCTCGCGCAGCGTCGGCGGATGCCCAGCGGCGCACGCGGCGCGCGCTCGGTCGAGAGCGCCGACAGGCGCGCGTCTCAATCTCGAGCACCGGAATGTGTCCTGATTCCCGGGAAGTGTCCTGAGATCATTACACATGCTCAAGTTCCTGCGACAAGCACGCTTGCAGTCGCCGCACGCCAAGGGTGCCCGACCAGCTGGGCACCGCTGTCAACAGTGCGCGACAACTTGCGCGGAGCATCCTTGTGTAACTGATGAAATCACAAGCGCTGACGCCGCGGCGCGCGCGGTCGGACCTTCGGCATGGCGGCTGCCTTGTCTTCGGTGCCGGCGGGCGCCGGTCAGGGCAGCTCGCGCTCGGCAGCGTCAGCGCGCGCTCTGCGTCGCCAGCTCGCGCAGAGCTGGGCGTAGAATGAGGTCAAGCGATGATCGGGGACCTCCAGAAGCGGTTGTGGTTGGCGCGGCGCAGTTCGAAGCGCCGATCCCGATCATGGAGGCGGGTCGACAGCATCGCTTCCGCCGCGCGACTGCGAACGGCCTAGGCGGTCGGGCTGGTCGGGCCGGTGGGATTGGTCGCGTCAGTTCGGCTGGCCAAGTCACTCGGGCCGACCTGGTTGATCGGGTCGGCGACGCGGGCGGTCGGCGGCGGACGTGCATGGCCGTTGGGATTCAGCCGCGATGCAGCGCGATGGCGAACGTCGGCAGTACCGGCCACCGCGGCGCCGGATCGCGAGTCAGAACGGCGAACGTCCGTGAGGGGTTGGGAACAAGTTCGACAAGATCTCGACGGCGAACGTCGGTGAGGGGTCACGTCCCGGGGCGAGAGACCCTGGACATCGATGGGCGGGAACGCGCGGCCGGACCGGCACCCGATTCCGAGCGTCCCCGCCGGATGGGCCCCGCGGTAACGCCAGGCCGCGCTGGCGGGCGTCGCCCGCTGGTCACTGCGGCTTCAGGTCCTCGGGTTTCTTGAAGACGTTTTGCTTGATGTAGTTGGGCACTACCCACACGCGGTCCTTGCCCGCGACACGGAAATACAGCTGGGTCGTGTCGCTAGGCAGATCGGCGCCGAACAACAGCGTATCGGTGACGCCTGTCGAGAGCGTCAGGACCGCCCGATCGGCCTTCGCCCCCAGGCCGGTCTGCTCGGCGGTAACGTTGGGGTCGGCCATGTCACGCGCGCGCACGGCCACGAGCGAGCCCAGGATGCCGTCGCCGCGCGTCTTGAGTGCGAGAAAGCTCGTGGGCTTGGTTACGCGCCACTCGTAGGTCGGCGGTGTCTTGGGCGCGTTGCTGTCGGCTGGGGCGGTGGTCGGCGGTGGCTGCGAAACCTCTTTCTTCAGCTCGAGGCTCTTGCCTCCGCTGAGCAACGCGAGCTGGCTGACCTGCTCGCGGTCGACCTTGTAGGCGTCCAGGTCGAGCCACAGTTTCGGATCGGGGTCGGGGGTTTCGTCGCCCCAGATCCCGAAGTCGCCCAGGATGTTCGTGCTGGCCATGATGGCTTTGTCGCTGCCGTCCTGGCGCACGAAGGAGCCATTGCCGCTGCGCTTGCCCAGCAGCAGGTGTAGTCGTGCCTCCCCCGATTCCTTCTTGAGCACGACGTGCAGTGCCAGGGAGTCGGACAGACCGTAGTCCGCCAGCACAGTGGGGCTGTCGCTGCGCACCTCGCCCTCGAGGCTCTCGAGGTTGCCCAGGAGGCTTCGGATCTTGTTCACGTTGGCCGGAGCACCGAAACGGCTGGTCACCGTCCAGGCGTCCCCCTGGCGAGCAAGCGTGAGCCCCTTGTCGCGGGTACGGCCGCGGTAGGCCTCGATCCCGAAGACCTCGTCGGTGGAGAGCTTGCCCGGAACCAAGTCGACGAAGCCCCCGGACGTGTCGATGTTCGTGCGGTGCCGGCTGGTGAGGAGGTACAGGGCCACCAGACCCACCAGGAGGATGCCCATGACGATCAGATTACGCTTGCTTCCCATCGCCCCACTCCTCGTCAGCCCGCCTGGGCTGCCAGGTAGGCCGCCTCCTCGCGGCGGCGGCGCACCATGCGCAGGATGCCGTAGATCGCAATGACCACCGGCACCAGCACGGTGGAGAACAGGCGTACGGCGAGCTTCTTCTGGCTGCTGACCGGCGCGATGACCCTCTGCGTGATCGACTTGCCACGGATCTCGATCAGGTCATTGCCCAGGGTCACCGCGTCCACCGCGTTCATGAGGAACATGGCGTTGCCCGCCACGCCCAGCAGGTTGTCGGTGAACATCTGGGCGCACCCCACCACGACGAGCTTCGATTCCTTGGGCTCGAAAAGCTCGACGGGCTTGGGCGGCGGCGGGTTGCTGTCCGGGGTCGCCTTCGCCCAGGGCGGGATGGTGCCGGTCTCGTACGGATTGGATAGTGCGCCACGCAGCATAACGGCCAACGGAGCCGGCCCCACGAACTTCGTGGGATCGGACTGGATGGAGGCGGCGGTGATCGGGCCGCCGCTGTAGTCGACCTCCCACGATTGCTTGGTGCTGGAGAACAACGGCGTCAGCTCGACCTTGCCCGCGCCGAGCTTGCTCTCGTCGGGCAGCAGGCGGCTACCCCACAGGTACAGGATCTCGGAGATGCGGTTGGTGATGGACGTCTGGTTGTTGAGCTGGTCGCCGTTGACGCGGATCTGCATCGGTGCCTTGATCGGCTCGGCCACCTGGACCTGGAACATGCCCATGTTCTCGCTGCGCGGAATCTGCAGCACGGCCATGTTGGCGTCCATGAATAGCTTGTCGGAGACCTTCACGCCGTAGGCCGTCAGCAGCTCATCCAGCCCGCTGTCGATGGACGTGGCGCTGATGTTGAAGCCGCCGGAGCGCCCCGGATTGTAATCGTACTCGTAGCGCTGGACGGCCAGGATGGCGCTGCCCCCACGGTGGATGAACCTGTTGATCTCGTAGCGCTGGCGCGCGTCCAGGTGGCGCGGCGCAAGCAGCAGCAGGGTCGAGGCATCGTCTGGGATGGGCGACGACTCGCTGATCTGGGTGGGCCGGATCTCGTAGTTGGCCTGCTTCAGCAGCTCGCCGATGGACTTGTACACATCGGGCGGCTCGGGCGGCTGCTGGCCCATCTGCATGTAGAGCATGCGGACCTGGGGATCCATCTCCGGCTTGCTGGTGTAGACCGCGACCACAGGGTCCTTCTGGCGCGTCAGCTTGGAGACCGCGTTGCAGATCTGGTATTCGAACGTCTCCAGGCTCTGGGGAACGACCTGCGGGATGACCTCCTCCTGCTTCTCCTTGTACGCGACGGCGATCGCGCTGTAGATCAGCTTGACCGCCATCTCGTCGCGCTCGACCGAAGACACTTGCAGCGGCCGGATCCCTTTGCGCGAGAGCTTCTCCTTGAGATCGTCGTTGTCGGAAGGGTCGATCACGGAGAAGCTGAGCTTGCCGCCCGATGCCACGCGGAACTCCTTGAGCTTGTCCACCACGTCGCGCTCGAGGGTCTTCCACTGCGTGGGCATCTGGTTCTCGCCGGTCATGTAGACCTTGATCTGCACCGGCACGGCCAGCTTGGTGAGGATGCGCTTGGCCGCCGGGCTCACGGTGTAGGTCTTGTCGGAGGTCAAGTCGACGCGCGCATGCAACGCCAGGCTCACGACCGCCACAAACGTCACGGCGATCCCGAACAGCAGGCACGCCGTTGCGGTGAACGTCAGGTTGAAGTTGACCTTGCGGCTGGCCATCAGAACCGCCTCCCTTCCAGCGACAGCGTGTTGAGCAGCAGGAACAGCGCTGTCAGCGTCGCGAAGTAGAGCAGGTTCTTCAGGTCGACCACGCCGCGCTCGATGGACTCGAAATGGGTCCAGAAGCCCACGTGGCTCTGCAGGAAGCTCCCCAGGCCGCCAATCCAGCCGTCGATGGGAGCCGCCACCCAGTCCTGGCCCACCAGGTAGAAGAACAGGCACAGCAGCGAGCCGACCAGAAAGGCCGCGATCTGGTCCTTGAACAGGCCGCTGACGAAGATGCCGATGGCCAGGAAGAACGCGCCCAGCAGCACGCTGCCCAGATAACCCGCGAAGATCGCGCCCATGTCCGGGTTGCCCAGGATCGCCAGCGAGATGGGCAGGGTCAGCGTCCCCAACAGCGTGAGGCCGTAGAAGGAGAGGGCCGCCAGGTACTTGCCCAAGACCACCTCCCACGACTTCATGGGCAGGGTCATGAGCAGCTCCATCGTGCCGCTCTTCTTGTCCTCCGCCCACAGGCGCATGGCCACGGCCGGGAGGAAGAACGTATTGAACAACGGGATGTTGCCGAAGAACCCCCGCATGTCCGCGACGCCGGCGAGGAAGAAGCCGCTCATGAACAGCCAGGTGTTCACGCACAAGTAGACGATCATGAAGATGTAGGCAATCGGGCTGTCGAAGTAGGCGCGGAACTCCCGGCGGAGGATGATCCCGACGTTACGCACGGACCACCTCCCTGGCGCGGCTGCCCTTCTCGTGCTTGCGCGCCGTGTCGCTCTTCTTGATGAGTTCGATGAAGGCGTCCTCCAGGCTCAAGGCCGGCACCGTCAGCTCGAGCACGGGCCAGTTATGGCGCGCCGCCAGCTCGCCGACCTTGCGCCGCAGATCGCTGCCCAGCGGCGACTTGAGGTCTACGGTCACCGCGTTGTCCGCCTCGCCCACGATGCTCCAGCCGGACAGGCCGGCCAGCTGCTGCACTTCGCGCTCCACAGCGGCGCGGGAGGCGGACATCGTGGCGCGCACGTGGGTGACGCCCGCCGCCTCATTCTTGAGATCGCTGATGTAGCCGTCGGCGATGATCCGCCCCTCGTTGATGATGATGATCCGATCGGTGGTGGCGCTCACCTCCTGCAGGATGTGCGTGCTGAACACAATGGTCTTGCTGCGGGCGAGCTCCTGGACGAGGCGCCGGATCTCGATGATCTGGAGCGGGTCGAGTCCGGAGGTAGGCTCGTCGAGGATCAGGATCTGGGGATCGTGGATCAGCGCCTGGGCCAATCCGGTGCGCTGCTTGAACCCCTTGGACAACTCGTGGATGTTCTTCTTGAGCACGCTCTGGATGCCGCAGGCCTCCACCACCCAGTGGAAGCGCTCGCGGAGGGCCGCACCCGAGAGCCCACGCGCCTCCCCACAGAACCGCAGGTAGTCGTCGGTGCGCATGTCGGGGTAGAGCGGGTTGGTCTCAGGCAGGTAGCCGATCTTGCGCCTCACCTCGATCGGGAACTTGCTCACGTCGAGGTCGTCCACCGTCACCCGCCCCTGCGAGGGCGCGATGTAGGTCGTAATGATCTTCATCGCAGTGCTCTTGCCGGCACCGTTGGGGCCCAGGAATCCCAGGACCTGCCGGTCAGCCACCTCGAAGGTGACGTGGTCGAGGGCGTGCACGGGGCCGTAGAGCTTGGTCACATCCTCGACACGGATCATTGAGTCTCGCTCCTTGGAAAGGCGACGCGCGCCAGGCCGGCCGGCCCCGACGCCCTCGTGCACGCGGCTGGCCGGTGGCGTGTCGCCGGCGGCCGCGCCCGGCAGAGCAGAACGGAGGGCGCGGTCCAACCGCTGCCCGTGAAGCTTCGAGCGCGGCCTGACCGCTCCCCGCAGAACCGGGGGCGCAGTATAGGGGAGTCGGCCGGGCGCGTCCAGGCAGCGGCTCACCCTCCAGGCAACCACCCGCGCACGAAACGGGAAGTCTACACCGTGCGGCCGCGCGAGTTCCCGACCGGAGCCACATCCTGGGGACATAGCTGCCGAGCAGCCCCTCGGCCGGCGTAGAAGCAGCTCACCTGCAGCTCCCAGGCAACGCGCCGCAGCGCCTCCTCGACGCGGGCTTGGCCTTGCACGGCGGCCTTCAGGAGCGGCCGGGCGATCCCCACTAGGTCGGCCCCCAGGGCCAGGGCCTTGGCCACGTCCGCGCCGTGGCGGACCCCGCCGCTGGCGATCAACGGCAACTCGGGCACCGCCGCCCTTGCGGCGCGGATGCTGTCGGCCGTGGTCTCGCCGAACTCGCCGAACTGGTCCAGGGAGGCCGCATCGTTGCCGCGGAGAGCCTCGATGCGCGCCCAGCTCGTCCCGCCGGCGCCACTGACCTCGATCCCCGCCAGGCCGGCGCGCGCCAGCCGCGCGAGCTTGGCCGCCGCCCGCGGCGAGAGGCCGTTGCCGGTGGTCTTCAGCAGCACGGGGAACGGCAGCTCGCGGCAGAGCGCCTCGATCTTGTCCAACAGGCCCGAGAAGTCGCGGTTGCCCTCCGGCTGCAACACCTCCTGGAGGCTGTTGAGGTGCAGCAGCAGGCCATCGGCGCGGATCATCTCCACCGCCCGGCGGCACTGGTCCATGCCGTAGCCGTAGTTGAGCTGCACGGCGCCCAGGTTGCCGAGCACCAGCACGTCGGGCGCCTGGTCCCGGATGGCGTAGGTCGCCGCCAACGCCGGGTCCTCCAGCGCGGCCCGCTGGCTGCCCACGGCCATGGCGCATCCCACGCGCGCGGCCGCGCTGGCCAGGGCGCGGTTGATCCGGGCGGCCTCGGGGGTGCCGCCGGTCATCGATGAGATGATCAATGGCAGTCGCAGCGAGCGGCCCAGGAACGTCGCCGACAGGTCGATGGCGTCGAAATCGATCTCCGGCAGCGCGTCGTGGACCAGACCCAAAGCGTCCAGCCCGTTGCGGATGGACTGGAACTCCACCTCGTCATCGAGGGCGAGCTCCAGGTGATCGCGCTTGCGACGCTGGGTGCTGCGGTGCCGCGAATCGCGGGGGCTCATCCGCCCGACCTGTTGCGCGCGGGCGCGAGCTGCGGCGGCAGCGGGAACGTGACGTCCTCGGGGATGAGCTCGCGCTCGCTCAGGCGACCGCCGAGGGCCGCAAGTCGTGCGGCTACGCCCTGGACCAGGTCCTCCGGGGCGCTCGCGCCCGCCGTCAGCCCCACACGGCGCACGCCCCGCAGCCAGGCGGGATCGACATCGCTGGCAGCGTCGACCAGCTGTCCGCGCGCGCCCAGGCTCTGCGCTACCTCGACCAGACGCTGGCTGTTGCTGCTGTTCTCGCTGCCCACCACCAGCAGCAGCTCGATGCCCTCCTCCAGCACCAGGGCCTTCACGGCGTCCTGGCGGTTCTGCGTCGCGTAGCAGATGTCGGCGGTCTTAGGTCCCTCGATCGCGGGAAACCGGCCGCGCAGCGCGCGCACGATCCCGGCGGTCTCGTCCACCGAGAGCGTCGTCTGAGTCACGTAGGCGACCCTCTGCGGGTCGGGCACCTCCACAGTGAGCGCCGCGTGCACATCGCCCACCAGGCGGACCTGGTCGCGGGCATGTCCCATGGTGCCGATCACCTCGTCGTGCCCCTCGTGGCCGATCAGTAGGATGGTGTCGCCGGCCCGGGCGTGTCGCAGCACCTCGACGTGCACCTTCGTCACCAGCGGGCACGTGGCGTCGATCACCTGCAGACCGCGGGCATCGGCGGCCGCGCGCACGTCGGGCGCGACGCCGTGGGCCGAGAACACGCAAACCGCCTGGGCCGGGACCTCATCGAGGGAGTCGACGAACACGACGCCCCGGGCACGGAAGCGTTCGACGACCGCGCGGTTGTGCACGATCTCGCGGCGGACGTAGATCGGAGGGTGCAGCTGCTCCAGAGCCAGCTCGACGATCTGGACCGCCCGCTCCACCCCGGCGCAGAAACCGCGCGGGCGCGGCAGGATCACGTCGAAGGCGGGCTCGTCTTGGCTCACGGCAGCGCCTCGCTGGGGAGCGCGTCGCTCTTGGCGCGCGCGGGGGAGCCCGCCGGGAGCCGCGGGAAGCCTCCGCGCGCATCCCATGGGCCGGATCGTGCATCCAGTGTACGTCATCGTGTCGCGACCCAACAGGGCGGCCGAGGTCGGCACTCACGCGCTCGACGTTCCCGCGCTTGTCGCCTCCCGGCGCGCGGGGTACGCTGCGGTCCGTTCTCGCAAAACTTCGATGCGGAGCCTCGCGCGGCGTGCCGAGGGCGCAACCAAAGGCCGATCCATGGACCAGGATTCCACGTCGTCAGGGCAGCCGGGCGACTCGCCGGGTCGGACGCCACCGGGTTCGCCGGGTGGACAACCAGTCGGCTCCCCGGGCGGACCGCCCGCGGGCGGTCACGGGGCGCCCGGCGCGGGTACCACGGACCGCTCGGGCGGCCCGTCTGACGCGACCGCCCCGTCTGACGCAACCGGCCCGTCTGACGCAACCGGCCCGTCTGGCCCAGGCGGCGCGCACGAGCCGACTGGCTCCCCTGGCTCCGGTGGCCCCTACGGCGGGACTGGCCCCTATGGACCGGGTGGACCGTACGGCGCGGGCGGCTCGGGCGGCCCGGGGGGTCCGGGAGGCCCCAATGGACCGAGCGGTCCGGGCAGTCCCTATGGTCCGGGCGGCCCCGCGAGCCCCGGGGGACCTGGAGGCTCTTGGGGGCCCGGCATGCCACCGCCGGCGCCCATCCCCCCGCCGTGGGAGGATCATGCGCGCTTCGGGTGGATCCAAGGGTATCTGCTGACTGTGCGCCTGATCTTCACGCGGCCCACGGCGACCTTCGCCCGCATGCCGCGGCGCGGCGGCACGGGTCTGCAGGTCCTCTACGTCATCGTCACGGCCATGATCGTCCAGGCCTTCTCGCTGGCGTGGTCCGCTTTGTTCGCTCCGCTGGCGACAGTGTTCGAGCGCACCACCGATTTTCCCTACCACCTCTTTGGCACGGTGGGCTCGGAGGTCTTGGCGCTGGCCCTGATGCCAGTGATCGCCCCGCTGGCCCTGGTGGTCGGGTCCGGCATCACCCACGTTTGCTTGATGCTCGCCGGCGGCGCGCACGAGGGCTACGAGGCGACCCTGCGCGGCGGGGCGTACGCGTGGACCGTGAGTCTGGTCGGGATCTTCCCGATCTGCGGCAGTCTGGTGGCGTGGGGATGGAGCATCGTCGTCTCGGTGATTGCCCTGCGCGAGCTCCACGGCACCACTACCGGCCGCGCCGCGCTGGCCGTCATCCTCCCGGCGCTCATCTGCTGCAGCCTTCTCTGCGCCGGAATCGTGGCGTTCGGCGGCATGGCGTGGCTGCGGGGGCTCGGGGATGCGATGGGTCGCTGAAGAGCGCGCGGGCCTGCGCCCGTTCGGTCTGGTGTTCGGCGCCATTGGGGCGTGCACGGCTCTGCTGCTGCGCATCGCGCCCCACGCAGTGCAGCGCTTTTCGTTCTGCCCCCTGCGCGCCGTGACGGGCGTGCCCTGCCTCAGCTGCGGCGGGACGCGCGCGGCGTTGGCGCTGTGCCGCGGAGACCTGGCCGCCGCGCTGCGCGCCAATGCGCTGGTGTCCGTGGGGCTGGCGGCATGCGCGGCGTGGGCCGGCTGGGCGCTGCTCGCGAGCGGCGTGCCCCGCTTGCGCGGCGAGCCGGCGCTGGGACGGCGGGAGAAGGCCTCGCTCCGGGCGGCCACGCTTGCGGCCATCATTGCACAGTGGGGATGGCTGATCGCGCGCCGCTGGGCCTGATCCAGCGTTGGACCTGAATCGGCAGTGGTCCTTGGCCAGCGGTGCACCTGAGTCGGCGCGATGGCCGCGCCGGCGCCACCTTAGCGCTCGCCGTTGAAGTGCCGGCGGGCGATCACGAGCTTCTGGACCTCGCTGGTACCCTCGTAGATGCGCAGCACGCGGGCGTCGCGAAAGTACCGCTCCACGTCGTAATCCTTGCTGTAGCCGAAGCCGCCGTGCACCTGCACGGCCATGTCGGCCGTCCGGCCTGCCATTTCGCTGCCGAAGAGCTTGGCCATCGCCGCGTGCTTGCTGAATGGCTTGCCCTGGTCCTTCAACGTGGCGGCCTTGTGCGCCAGCAGCGTTGCCGCCTCGAGCTCGGTGGCCGCCTGGGCGATCATCCACTGGATGGCCTGCAGGTTGGAGATGGGGCCGCCGAACGCATCGCGCTCCTGCGCGTAGCGCGTCGCCGCCTCCAGGCAGGCAGTGGCCAGGCCGACGGCCTGGTAGGCCACGCCGATTCGCCCGCCATCCAGGCTGGCCATGGCGATCTTGAAGCCCTGCCCCTCTTCGCCGATGAGGTTCTCGCGCGGCACCGCCACATCGTCGAGCACCAGGGACACTGCATCGCTGCAGCGCAGCCCCATCTTGTCTTCCTTGGCCCCGATGGTCAGGCCTGGCGCGCCGCGCTCCACCAGGAACGCCGAGATCCCGTCGTGCCCGCGCTTGCCGTCCATGCGCGCCAGCACCACGAAGAACCCCGCGTGGGCGCCGTTGGTGACCCAGATCTTTTCGCCGGTCAATCGATAGCTCGATCCGACGACCTCGGCGCGCGTGGTGAGGTTGGCGGCGTCGCTGCCCACGCCGGGCTCGGTGACGCAGAAGCTGGCCAGCGTGCCGCTGGCCATGGCGGGCAGCACGCGGAGTCGCAGCTGCTCATTGCCGAACCCCATGATCGGGTAGGTGCCCACGCCGTTGTGCACCGAGACCATGATGGCGATCCCGGCGTCAACGCGCGCCAGCTCGGCGATCACCAGCCCGTAGCCGAACGTGGAGAGCCCCAGACCGCCGTACTGCCGGGGAATGCCCAGACTGAAGTACCCGTTGGCCCGCAGCGCCTCCAGCACCACGGGATCGACGCTGCCATCGCGGTCCATCTGAGCGGAGCGCGGAGCGATCACGCCCTGGGCGAGGTCACGCGTTCCCTTGACGAGCAGCTGCTGCTCTTCGGTCAGCTCGAAGTCCACGGCGGCTCTCAGGGTCAGCGGCAAGGGCACTACTGCAGCATGCTTTGGGCGATGACCATGCGCTGCACCTCGTTGGTCCCCTCGTAGATGTCGCAGATCTTCGCGTCGCGCATCAGCTTCTCCACGGGGTACTCCTTCGAGTAACCGTTGGCTCCGAAGATCTGCACCGCTTCCTCGGCGCAGAAGACGGCCGTTGTGCTCGCCATCAGCTTGGCGATGGCGGACTCGCGTGTGTGACGCGCCCCCTGGTCCTTCATCCAAGCGGCCCGGTAGGTGAGCAGTCGCGCGGCGTCCAGGCGCGCGGTCATGTCGGCGATCTTCCACTGGATGCCCTGGAACTCGGCAATGGGTCGCCCGAACTGCTCACGCTCCTTGGCGTAACGGATCGAGTGCTCGAGGGCCGCCTGGGCGATGCCCAATGCTTGGGCGGCGATCCCGATGCGCCCGCCGTCCAAGGTGGACATGGCCACGCGGAAACCCTTGCCTTCCTCGCCCAGCAGGTTCTCCACACCCACTTGCACGTCCTCCAGGACGATCTGAGCGGTATCGGAGGCCTTGATGCCCATCTTCTTCTCGGTGTGGGACACGCTTACGCCCTTGGCAGGGGCATCGACCAGGAAAGCCGTAATTCCTCCGTGCCCCTTCTCAAGGTCGGTCATGGTGAAGACGAGCAGCACGTCGGCGTGCGCACCATTGGTGATGAAGTTCTTGGTGCCATTGAGCACGTAGCCTTGGCCCTTGCGCACCGCAACCGTCTTCTGCGCTGCGGCGTCGGTGCCCGCCTGCGGCTCGCTCAGGCAGAACGCCCCCAGCTGCCGGCCGGCGGCCAGCGGCTTCAGCCAGCGCTCCTTCTGCGCTTGCGTGCCGAAGTGGAGCAACGGCCAGCACACCAGGCTGTTGTTCACCGACATGATCACGCCGCAACTGGCGTCCCCGCGCGAGATCTCCTCGAGCGCTACGATATAGCTGAGGACATCCAGGCCGGCACCGCCCCACGACTCGGGCACGAACATCCCCATGAAACCCAGCTCGGCGAGCTTGGCTACGACCTCCGCCGGAAAGCGCGACTCCTTGTCCCACTTCGCGGCGAACGGGACGATCTCGCGCTCGGCGAACGCGCGGGCCGTCTTGCGGATGAGCTCCTGCTCGCTGGTCAGATCGAATCTCACGATCTCTCCCTGGCGGCTGCGGCGGACGGGGCCCGGGCCGCGCGGGCGCGACCCGTGGGCCACGCGCCGCGTGACGCGGCCGCGCCGCGATCAGCTCGGATATGTGTAGAAGCCGCGCCCACTCTTGCGGCCCAGGTGCCCGGCCGCGACCATCTTGCGCAGCAGTGGGCACGGCCGGTACTTCGGGTCGTTGAAGCCCTCGTACAGGACCTCCAGGATACTCAGGCAAACGTCCAGGCCGATGAAGTCGGCCAACGTCAGCGGGCCCATCGGGTGCGCCATGCCCAGCTTCATGACCTCGTCGATGGCCTGCGCGGTGGCGACCCCCTCGTGCAGGCAGAATACCGCCTCGTTGATCATGGGCAGGAGCACCCGGTTGCTCACGAAGCCGGGGTAGTCGTTCACCTCGACGGGCACCTTTTCCAGCGCGCGGGCCAGCTCCATGACCTGCGCGGTCGTCGCATCGCTGGTATTGTGGCCGCGGATCACTTCCACCAGCTTCATCACCGGCACCGGGTTCATGAAGTGCATTCCGATGAAGCGGTCGGCGCGCGCGGTGGCGGCCGCCAGCCGCGTGACCGAAATGGAGCTGGTGTTGCTGGCCAGAATGGCGTCCTTGGGCAGCAGCGGATCGATCCGGCGGTAGAGCGCCTGCTTGATCGCCTCGTCCTCGAACACGGCCTCCACGACGAGGGCGCAGCCCGCAAGCTTCCCGACGTCGGGAGTGAACGTGATACGACCCAGGGTGGCGGTCTTCGCGTCCTCGTCCAGCGCGCCCTTCTTGACCTGACGGGCCAGATTGCCGTCGATCGTCTGGCGTGCGCGCGCCAGCGCCGCGTCGTCGACGTCGACGAGCACGGTGGGGTGGCCGTGCTGGGCGAACAAGTGGGCGATCCCGTTGCCCATCGTGCCCCCGCCCACCACGCCGAGCCTGCTCTTGTCCATCGGAACTCCCGTCCTGGGCGCGGGTCCGCCCCCGCCCCTACGCGATCCTGCGCACGCTGAGCGCGACCGCGTCGCCTCCGCCCAGGCAGAGCGCGGCTAGACCGCGCTCGACATTGCGATCCTGCATGGCGTAGAGCAGCGTGGTGAGGATGCGCGCCCCGCTGGCTCCGATCGGGTGCCCGAGGGCGACCGCGCCGCCATTCACGTTCACGCGCGCGGGATCCATTTCCAGCTCGCGCATCACGGCCAGAGCCTGCACCGCGAAAGCCTCGTTGAGCTCGATCAGCCCGTAGTCGCCGATGCCGGTCCGCGTCTTCGCCAGCAGGTTCTTCACCGCGCGCACCGGAGCCATCATCACCCACTTGGGCTCCACGCCACCGGTGGCGTACGCCTCGATGGTGAACTGCGCCCTGCTGCCCAGCTCCCGCGCGCCCTCGGCCGTGCAGACGACCAGCGCCGCGGCGCCGTCGTTGACGCTGGGCGCGTTGCCCGCGGTGACGGTGCCACCGTCGCGCTTGAAGGCTGGCTTGAGCTTCGCCAGCGCCTCCAGGCTGGAGTCGGCGCGCGGGCCCTCGTCCAGCTCGATGCGCGACGTCTGTCCCTTGCCGACCGGGACCTCCACGGCGACGATCTCGGCTTTGAGCTTGCCGGCCTGCATGGCGGCGACGGCCTTGCGGTGGCTGCCCAGCGCGAAGGCGTCCTGCTCCGCGCGGCCGATGCCGTACTTCTCGGCGACCAGCTCAGCGGTCATCCCCATGTGGAAGTCGTTGTACGCGTCCCACAGGCCGTCGTGGATCATGAGGTCGACCAGCTGACCATGACCCAGCCGGTAACCCGTCCGCGCACCGGGCAGCGCGTAGGGAGTGTTGGACATCGACTCCATGCCCCCGGCGACCACGCAGCGCGCGTCGCCCGCCTTGAGGATCTGCGCCGCCAGCGACACCGCCCGTAGGCCGCTGCCACAGACCTTGTTGAGGGTCATGGCGCTGACCCCGTCGGGCACACCGCCGTGGATGGCCGCCTGCCGTGCCGGATTCTGGCCCAGCCCTGCAGGCAGCACACAGCCCAGGATCACCTCATCGACGGCGCCGGGCTCGATGCCGGCGCGCCGGATGGCCTCTTTGACTGCGACCGCGCCCAGCTGCGGTGCGCGCAGCGGGGCCAGCCCGCCCTGGAAGCGGCCGACCGGCGTGCGCGCCGCGGCCACGATCACGACGTTGCTTGCCATGGGAACCGACCTCCCGCGACGAAAGGGCGCAGCCGCGGCGCCTAGGACAGGACCTCGCGCGCGATCACCAGGCGCTGGATCTCGCTGGTGCCCTCGCCGATCGTACACAGCTTCGCATCACGGTAGAACCGCTCCACCGGGTAGTCCTTGCAGTAGCCGTAGCCGCCCAGGATCTGGATGGCGTTGTTGGTGACGCGCATGGCCATCTCGCTGGCGTACAGCTTGGCGATGGAGCTCTGCAGCCGGAAGGGCTGCGCGGCGTCCTTGCGCTGGGCCGCGTCGTGGATCAGCAGGCGCGCGGCCTCGATCTCGGTGCGGGCGTCGGCCAGCATCCATTGGATGGCCTGGAAATGGGAGATGGTCTTGCCGAAGGCTTCGCGCTCCTTGCTGTACTTGAGCGAGAACTCGTGGGCTCCTTCGGCCAGCCCCAGCGCGAGCGCGCCAATCGAGATCCGTCCACCGTCGAGCGTCTGCATGAACTGCTTGAAGCCCTGCCCGACCTGTCCCAGCACCTGGTCGTTGGGTACGCGCACGTCCTCCAGGAGCAATTGAGCGGTGTCGCTGGCCCGCATCCCCAGCTTGTCCTCTTTCTTGCCCACGGAGAAGCCCTTCGCCCCGCGCTCCACGATGAAGGCCGTGATCCCGCCGCTGGTACCTTTGGAGCGATCGGTCATGGCGGTGAGAATGTAGAGCCCGGCGTAACTGGCATTGGTGATCCAGCTCTTGCTCCCGTTGAGCACCCAGGTGCTGCCGTCGGGCACCGCGGTCGTGCGCGTGCCGCCGGCGTCGCTGCCGGCCCCGGGTTCGGTCAGGCCGTAGCTGATCAGCATCTGGCCGCTGGCACCCTTGGGCAGCCAGCGCCGCTTCTGCTCCTCGGTGCCGAAGGCGACGATCGGCCATGCGCCCAGGCTGTTGTGCGCCGCCAGGGTCAGCCCATGGGAGCCGCACACCTTGGAGAGCTCCTCGACGATGAGGGCGTAGCTCACCGTGTCCAGGCCGGCGCCGCCGTACTCCTCGGGCACCTGCGCGCCCAGGAAACCCATCTCGCCGAGCTCGCGGATCGTCTCCTGGGGGAAACGTCCGGCCTCGTCGATCTCCGCCGCGAGGGGCGCGATGCGCTCCTGCGCGAAGCGCCGCGCGACCTCCTGCACCATGCGCTGGTTCTCGGTAAGCTGCATGAATCCCCGACTCCTCTGCTCCTTCGCTGCCCTGCCCGGGCGTCCGTCCCGCCGCCGGGAGCGCCGAGCGGCCTCCGTCAGCGCTTGCGCAACGGAAGTGACTGGATGTACTCGACGACTGCCCGCATCGCCGTGCCGGGGCCGAACAGGCGGCCCACCCCCAGAGCCTGCAACGCCTGGACATCCTTCTCCGGGAGGATCCCACCGCCGGTGACGTGGATGTGCTCGGCCCCGCGTTCCCGCAGCAGCTCGAGGATGCGCGGGAAGACGGTCATGTGCGCGCCGGAGAGGATGCTCAGCGCGAGCACATCCACATCCTCCTGGATCGCCGCGCTCACGATCTGCTCGGGCGTCTGGTGCAGACCGGTGTAGATGACCTCCATGCCCGCATCGCGCAGCGCTGATGCGATCACCTTCGCGCCCCGGTCGTGCCCGTCCAGACCCGGCTTGGCGAGCAGGACGCGGATCGCACGGCCCATGGCGGAGGACGCTCCTTCCCCCCGGGCGACCCACGGAAGGAGCACCGGGAGCGCGTGCAGCTGCGAAGACACGGAAAGCCCGGTTGCGAGCCCTGACCACCGCTGGGCTCGCAGGAGTATAGGTAGGCGACGCAAGCTTGGAAAGGTCGGCCGGGATCCTTCCACGGCCGCCCGGGATCGCGGAGCTGGAAGCCGGGTGCACCACCGTCGGCGTTGCGGTTGGTCAGCGCGGCCACCCCACAGCGCGGCGGCCGGCCAGCACAGCGACCTGCCAGTGCAGCGACCGGTCAACGTAGCGGCCGGTCAGCGCGGCGGGCGGTCAGCGCGCGCCTTTGCGGCCGGGCAGCATGCGCTGGACGAGTCGTGCGGCGGAGCGCACCGGGTCCGACTTGCGCTCGGCCACCTCCTCGACGGCCTTGTCCAGTTCGGCCGACAGCACCGGATCGCTCCACATCCGCTGCAGGACAGCGCCTTCGACCAGCTGGCGCAGCTGCGCCCGGATGCCCGCACGGCGGCGGCTTTCCAGCCCTCCCGTGGTGGTCAGGTAGGCCCGGTGTCGCTCGATGGCCTCGAGGACAAGGTCCAGCCCCTCGCCGCGGTAGGCCGTGGTCAGCAGCACCGGCGGCATCCAGGCCCCCGCCGGCCGCGCGGTCTCGGTCAGCTGCGCGCGCAACAGCACGGCCAGGGCCTGCGCACCGTCCCGGTCGGCCTTGTTCACCAAGAAGATGTCCGCCAGCTCCATGAGGCCGGCCTTCATCAACTGCACCGCGTCGCCAGTTCCGGGCAGCATCAGCAGCAGCACGGTGTGCGCCTTGGGGACGATGTCCAGCTCTCCCTGCCCGATCCCGAGCGTCTCGATCAGGATGCGGTCGTAGCCCACGGCGTCGAGGGCGTCAGCCACCAGGCCGGCGGCCAGGCTCAAGCCACCCGGCATCCCGCGCGAGGCGAGCGAGCGGATGAAGATGCCATCGCTGCTTTCCAGGTCACCCATCCGCACGCGGTCGCCCAAAAGCGCCCCCCCCGACACCGGGCTGGTGGGATCCACGGCCACCACGCCGACCCGCTCGCCGCGGTCCCGGAACCGCCGCGCCAGCTCGGCTGCGACCGTGCTCTTGCCGGCCCCGGGGGGGCCGGCTAACCCGATCCGGTGCGCACGCCCGGTGAGCGGCGCCACGCGCGCCAGCAGCTCGCCCCGCGCCGGACCTTCGTCCTCCACGAGGGTGACCAAGCGACCCAGAGCGGCCACGTCGCCCGCGCGGGCGCGATCCCACAGATCCGAAACCTTGGCGTTTTCCATGGAAGGCAGGATAGAGCAGGCGCGCCGCTGCGCCCAGGGCGGATTGCGGCGCGCCTTTCTCGCCGCGTGTACGTTGAGCGGTCCGCGTGAGCGGCTCCACCTCCACACCGCGCTCACGCCCGGGAAGCGTCCGGGAGGCGTCTCCGTGGCGTCCGGTGGGCGCCATCGGAGGCATCGCGGGAGGCGCACGGGTGGCACAAGGGGAGGCAAGGCCAGCCGGGCACGAGTCCGTTCAGGAAGGGCTCGTGCAGCGGCCGGATCGGGCCGGGCGCCGGCGCGCTTACGGCTGCGGGGGGGCGTACACCTGCTTCAGACTCCCCCAGGTCACGTCGCCGTCGGGGAGGATGGGCCCGCATTCGTTGGTACGTCCGGGCGACGGGCTGCACCCGGTATAGCCAGGCTGCAACGCCCCCGTGTAGGGATTGAGCCCATCGAACAGCAGCCAGCCCAGCGTGACCGGATCGCGGCCGAGCGCTCGCTCGTTTGCGGCGGCATGCGCCGGGATCGGGACCACGTCCAGCGGCTGCAGCACGATCGGGTCGGTCTGGTCGCGCCAAAGCTCGACGGTGTCGCCGCCATTGTTGAGGCTCAGGCCCACCGTGGCCAGACCGTGCGCCGCCTGCCAGGCGACCGACTCGTCACCGAACACCGCCCGGACCTCGCCGGGGGAGAGGCTCCCCGTGAAACCGTAGTGGTACTCCGTGCCGGTGCCGTCGCGCAGGAAGACGCCGTCGAGGCTCTCCACCCCCGGGCCCGTGTTCAGGATCTCCACCCACTCGTCGTTCTTGAAGTCCACCACGCCGTCGCCGTTCCAGTCGGAGCTCGGCGCCGAGAGGGCCTCGTTGACCACGAGGTCGGCCCGCGCACCGCCGGCCCAGAGCAAGCCCAGCATCACGACGCAGAGCAATCGCAGGAGGCGGGGAGGCGCGGTCAGCGGGAGGCATGTCGGGCAGAAGCTTCGCATCGTCCGATCTCCTTTCCGTGGGTCATGTGTGGCATGACCACGCGGCGGGGATGGAGGCGAGCTCCCGCGGACCCGCTCGAGTCTCGCCGACAGGGCCGCGGCAGCCCTCGCGGCGAAACGAAAACGCCTCCTGCCCCGCGAGCGGGGAGGAGGCATGCAAAGAAGCTAGCGCAGGCCCGGGCCCCGCGTCAAGGGTCGCGTCCGCCGGCGGCTGCGCGCAGGCGATCCTGGCAGGGTGCGCAGCTGATGCTGGCGCGCAGCTGATCGTGGCGCCCAGCCGGGGCTCGCGCGTCGCGAGCGCGCCCCCCTGCGCTCGCCCCTCACCTACCAGCGGACGCGCAGGACCACCACCCACACCCCGCGATCGGGGCCGGGAGCGAGCGCGTCGAGCTCGTAGCCATTCTCACGGTTGATGTGCGGGGCGGAGGTGTAGGCGTCGACGATGCTCCAGCCCCACGTCGCGATCATGACCGACAGGCCAGCGCCCCGCTCGAACTCCTGCCCGTGGGTCGACGAGCCAACCTGCACCACGCGGGCGGCGAAGAGTGCGCCCGCCAGCACCCCGCAGGTGAACAGGTTGCCCTTGCCGCCCTCGCCATTGTAGTGCTGGCCCCACCCGGGGAGGACCAAGCTGCGCACCGCGGCGGCCGTGGGATCGCGGTAGGGCTCCCGGTGGGGGCCGGCGGCGTACCGCGCCGCTGGGCGGGGCGTGCTGGCCGCTGCGGCCGGGCCGGGCGCCGTGGCCAGGCCGGCCGCTGCCAGCGACGCCGCGGTCACACTTGCCGCAATCCGCCGGGCAATGGCTGACCACTCGGGGGCGCGCCCCACCGACGCGAGCCCACGCAGAGCGTCTGGACTGCTCACGCTGGGCTGCGCCGGCGCTCCAGCGCCGCGCGCACGAGCTGATTGGCCAGCTTGGGGTTGGCCTGCCCCGCCGTGGCCTGCATCAGCTGGCCGACGAAGAATCCGGCGAGCCCCTCCTTGCCACCCAGGTAGGCCTTCACCTGGCCCGGATGGGCGTCGAGGATCTTGTCGACCGCGGCGGTCAGGGACGGCTCATCGCTGATCTGGCGCAGTCCGCGGCGCGCGACGATGGCCTCGGCCGGGGCGCCGGTCGCCACCATCTCGTCGAAGACCTCCTTGGCGATCTTGCCGCTGATGGCGCCGTCCTTGACCAGATGCAGCAGCGCCGCGACCGCCGGGGGGCGCACCGAGAAGCGGCCGATCGACTCGCCGCGCTCATTCAACAGCCGCAGCACCTCGGCCATCATCCAGTTGCTGGCCTGCTTCGCGTCACCCAGCGTGCGCGCCAGGTCCTCGTAGTAGTCGGCCAGCTCGCGCGACTCGGTCAGCAGCACGGCGTCGTAGACCGGCAGCGCGTACTGCGCCGTGAACCGCTGCAGGCGCGCCATGGGCAGCTCGGGAAGCTGCGTACGGACGCGCGCCAGCCACGCCTCGTCCACGTGCAGCGGGACCAGATCGGGATCGGGGAAGTAACGGTAGTCGTGCGCGTGCTCCTTGCTGCGCATGAAGACCGTCACGCCGCGGTCGGGGTCCCAGGTGCGCGTCTCCTGGTTGACCGTGCCACCCTCGTCCAGGAGCTTGCCCTGCCGGCGGATCTCGTGCTCCAGCGCCGCCACCACGCCGCGAATGGAGTTCATGTTCTTGATCTCCACGCGCGTGCCGAACGTGGACGCGCCCGTCGGCCGCACCGACACGTTGGCGTCGCAGCGCAGGCTTCCCTCCTCCATATTGCCGTCGCAGATGCCCAAGTAGCGCACCAGCTGACGCAGTGCCGTGAGATACGCGCCCGCCTCTTCGGGGTGGCGCAGATCGGGCTCCCCAACGATCTCCGCCAGCGGCACGCCGCACCGGTTGAGATCCACCAGCGAGGTAGTGCCGCCGGTCTGGTCGTGCATCGACTTGCCGGCGTCCTCCTCGAGGTGGATGCGCACCAGCCGCGCCGTACGCGGGTGGCCGTCGACCATCATCTCGACCTGGCCACCCTCGCACAGCGGCTTGTCGTACTGGCTGATCTGGTAGTTCTTCGGCAGATCCGGGTAGAAGTAGTTCTTGCGCGCAAAAACGCTCGCCGGCGCGATCCGGCTTCCGCAGGCCAAGCCCAGGCGCAGCGCGCAGTCGACCACCTGCCGGTTGAGCACGGGCAGCACGCCGGGCAGCCCCAGGCAGACCGGACAGGTCTGGCTGTTGGCGCGCGATCCGAACTGCGTCGGGCAGGCGCAGAAGATCTTCGTCCTGGTCGAGAGCTGGGCGTGGACCTCCAGCCCGATCACGGCCTCCCAGCGCGACGCGCTCGCGTTCATGCCGGCACCCCCTCGCCGGGCAGAGGCTGGCGAGCCTTGCGCAGCGCCGCGAACCCGCACACCTGCTCCAGTGCCCTGGCCGCGCGCAGCAGCAGCGACTCCTGCAATGGGCGCCCCATGAGTTGCAGCGACAGCGGCAGCCCGGCGCGGGTAAGGCCGCTGGGCACGGCGATGGCGGGGATGCCGGTCAGGTTGGCCGATACGGTGAAGACGTCGCTGAGATACATCTGCAGCGGATCGTCCACGCGCTCTCCCAGCTTGAACGCGGGCGTCGGCGACGTGGGCAGCACGATGGCGTCGCAACGCGACAGGGCAGCGACGACCTCGCGGCGCATGAGCGTGCGCACCTGACTGGCCTTGCGGTAGTAGGCGTCGTAGTAGCCCGCGGACAGCACGTAGGTGCCCAGCAGGATGCGCAGCGTCACCTCTCGGCCGAAGCCGCGCGTGCGCGAGGCACGGTACATCTCGTCGAGGTCGGACGCCTGCGCGCGCACGCCGTAGCGCACTCCGTCGTAGCGCGCGAGGTTGCTGGACGCCTCGGCGGTGGCGAGGATGTAGTAGGTGGCGATGGCGTAGCGCATCATGGGAAGATCGACCTCGATCAAGCTCGCGCCTTCGCGCGCCAGGCGCGCGAGCACCTCGTCCAGATTTGCGGCGACCTCCCGGTCGAGGCCCTCCTTCAGCAGTGCGCGCGGCACGCCCAGCGTCAGGCCGCGGGGCCCCTGCTCGATCCCGGCCAGGGGATCCTCCACCGGGGCTGGCAGGCAGGTCGAGTCGCGGGGATCGTGACCGGCCAGCTCGCGGTAGACCAACGCCGCGTCGCGCACGGTGCGCGTGATCGGCCCGATCTGGTCGAGGCTGCTGGCGAACGCCACCAATCCCCACCGGGACACGCGCCCGTAGGTCGGCTTGAGCCCCACCACACCGCAGCAGCCCGCGGGCTGGCGGATCGAGCCGCCCGTGTCACTGCCCAGCGCGAAGGGAACCGCGTCGGCGGCGACCGCCGCCGCCGAGCCGCCCGAGCTCCCGCCGGGCGTGCGCGCGAGATCCCAGGGATTCTGCGTGGGCCCGGTCGCCGAGTTCTCCGTGCTGCTGCCCATGGCGAACTCGTCCATGTTCGTCTGGCCCAGCAGCATCGCCCCCGCGGCGCGCAGGCGCTCGGTGACGGTGGCGTCGTAGGGTGGGCGGTAGTTGGCCAGGATGCGGCTGTTGCACGTGAGCGGGCGCCCGGCGACGGCGATGTTCTCCTTGCTGGCGTACGGGATGCCATGCAGGGGCGCGCTACCGGCGTCGCCGCGCGGAGGCGGCGGCCCGTCCTCGAAACGGTTGAACGCCCGGATGTGCGGCTGCGCGGAATCAGCGGCCGCGCGGCAGCTGGCGTAGATCTCGGCTGGCGTGCACTCCCCGGACCGCAGGGCTGCTTGCAGCTCTTCGACGCTGAGACGGTGCAGACCCATGGTGGTGCTCACTCCTCGCCGAGCACGACGGGGACCTCGAAGTGGTCCCCACGGCGTGCGGGCGCCTGAGCGAGGGCCTGTTCCACGGGCAAGCAGGCATGGGGCTCGTCTTCGCGCAGAACGTTGCCCACCTCGATCACGCTGCTGGTGGGCTCCACCCCCTCGGTGTCCACTGCGCGGAGTTGGTCGACGTAGCCCAGCACACGCTCCAGATTGGCCATCAGCGTGCGGCGCTCCTGGGGGTCCAGGCGCAAGGCGCCGAGCGACTGCAGGTCGCCGATCACGCGGTCGTCGATGGGCACGTAGGCCTCCTTCTTGCGAAAATCGGATTCGAGATGAGCCACTTGGAGAACGTGAGTCCGCGTATAACAGGTGAGTTTAGGACGCTGGGGCGCGCGGGCACAAGGCGCAACCCCGCCCCGTGGTCCCCACCAGTCCCGCGACGGCTGCGCGGCCAGCCGCGGTCCCGCCACAGCTGCGCGCTCAGTGCACTCCCTGCTTACGCAGTTCGGCGCGTTGCTGCTGGACATCGTGGTCGTTGGGGGCGAGCTGCTCGGCGCGCCGCAGCACCTCGTCGGCGCGCTGCAGCTCTCCGAGAGTGCGGAGCGCCACGCAGAGATTGACGCGGGTGACCACCAGATTGGAATTGATGGCCAGCGCCCGCTCGAACTCCAAGCGGGCGCCTGCGAGGTCGTTCTGGCGCAGCATGACTTCGCCCAGGTCGCTGTGGACGACCGCTTCGCCATAGCCGCGGTCCAGCGCCATCTGGTACAAGCGCTGGGCGATCTGCAGCTGCCCCTGCTGCTTCTTCACGCGACCCAGCAGGTAGTACACCTGCCCGGTTGCGTCGGGCTTCTCGGTGCGCTTCAGCAGCATCCGTTCCGCGGTGGCGAGGTCGCCGGACAACAGCGCCATGCTCGAGCCGCGCTCGAGCACGACGTCCTCCTTGTAGCCCAGATCGAGTGCCTTCTGGTAGTGCGCGAGCGCCTGCTGCGTCAGAGCGGCGCGATCGGCGGCGGCGGCGTTCGGCAGTCGTTCGCGGCAGAGCTCGGCCAGGTTGAAGTGGGCCGCTCCGTAGCCGGGATTGAGCTCCATCGCCTCCATCAGCGTGGCCTGCGCCGCGTCCAGGTCGCCTGCGCGCCGCTGCGCGACCGCCAGGTTGTTGCGCGCCTCCATGAAGGTCGGCTGCTCCGTCACGGCTGCCCGGAAGCGCTCGGCCGCTTCCTGCGGCCGCTTCATCTCCAGCATGAGCCGACCGCGGTCGTTCTCGAAGATCGGGCCGCGCATCCCATGCTCGTCGGCCTTGCGGAACGTCTCCTCCGCCTGGGCCAGCCGTCCCTCGTTCATCTCGAGCAGTCCGCGTACCGCGAGCGCACGGGCGTACCAGATCCCGCTGGGGTCGATCCGGGCGAGCGCCCCGCGCGCCTCGTCGTGGCGGCGCAGGGCGACCAGCGCTCGGGCCGACAGCAAGAGCATCTCGGCATCCCCAGGCGCGTCGCGCAGCACCTCCTGCGCGTGCGCCAGGCTCCCCTCGCTGTCGCCGAGGTTGTACGCGGTGATGGCGGACAGCCGCTGGTAACGCGCCTGCTGCTCCTGGCGTCGTTTCTCGTTGGGCTCGTAGTGCAGCGTCTGGCCGGCGAAGTTCAGGCAGCGGCTGGCAGCCTCGTAATTGCCCAGCTGCTGTTGGCTCTCCGCGTAGGCGAGCCACGCCTCCCCCAGGTAAGGGCACAGCCCGGCCGCGGTGGCGAAGTCGTGCTGGGCGAGGACCGCCTCCTTCTTCTCCCCCTTGTGCACCCATTCCTTGGCCTGCTCGCGGCGCGCCAGCTGGTCCTGCGGCGGCAGCTTTGGGTAGTCGGTGAAGCCCAGGCTGTCGGCCGGGGCCAGGAACCGCCCCGTCGCCATCAGCGGCGGCTCGCCGGTCACCTCCGCGAGCGCGACAGGCGTCACCAGCAGCGCCAGCGCGGCCGCCAGCGCCGGCGCGGAGCGTGCGCGCAGGATTGTGCGTGAGCGGGTCATCTCGTATCGTCGGAGGGGAAGCGGGCGAAGCTTCCGACCAACCGCCCCCTCTCCAGAGCTCCGGCTTGTGAATTCGATCCTGCGCGCCAAGAAGTTGCACTCCGCAGGGGGAATATGCCGCCGCGCGCGAGCCGCGGCAACCTGCGCGTGGGTGGCGGCGGCTTTGGCGCTGGGCGCCGCGCGCGCCCCGGCTGTTGCCGACCGGCTCCGAGCGACTTCCGAGCAGTCCGCCCCCACCGGCGGCCCCCGGCCGACGACGATCCCGGTTGCGGCGCCGCTGACCCCCGGGCAACGCCGCGCCGAGCTGCTGCTCAAGGACCAGGCGGCGGCGTGGGAGCCGGCTCAGCCGGTGCGGGCGGCGGACACGCCCCGCGAGCGCACCGACCGCCCCATCGACGTGACGCACTACGACCTCGACCTGCAGCTGAGCGACACCACCAAGTTCCTCCGGGGCACGGTTGGCGTGACGCTGACCCCGCTGCAACCGATCGGCCGCGTCCAGCTCGATCTGTTCAGCCAGGGGCTGACGGTGGCAAGCACGGCGGTGGATGGCG
Organism: Candidatus Krumholzibacteriia bacterium; assembly: GCA_041484665.1. Classification (GTDB taxonomy): domain Bacteria; phylum Krumholzibacteriota; class Krumholzibacteriia; order JAJRXK01; family JAJRXK01; genus JBGPIA01. Next base: position 120,182 of record JBGPIA010000005.1, on the reverse strand, counting down.
TGGATCGCCCCTTTCAGCACGCGGCCGACACCCTCACGGTGGACCTGGCCTCGCCCATCGCCCCCGGCGACACGATCACGGTTACCGTGCAGTACTCGGGCACACCGGTGCGGGGCGGCCCCATCGGGTTTGGATACGACGTCCGCGCCGTCTCGGACCTGACCGGGACCACGCAGGCCAAGGTCATCGCGACGCTCAGCGAGCCCGATGGCGCCCGCAGTTGGTGGCCTTGCCACGACACCCCATACGACGCCGCCCCGGTGACGCTCTCCGTGACGGCACCGGACCCCCTGGTCCTGGGCTCCGCCGGCCTCAAGACGCAGGACGTGCTGCTCGCAGGCGGGCTGCGCCGGCAGACCTGGCAGATGCCCGTGGCCATCCCGGCCTACCTGGTTTCGGTGGCCATGGCCGGGTACGTGCAGTGGACCGAGACGGCCCACGTGCACCGGTGGCCGACGCTCGCGCCCGTGGACATGCCGGTGCAGTACTACACGGTCACCTTCCTCGAGCAGGAGTCGCGCGCGACCTGGGCCAACACCGTCGAGATGATCGACACCTTCGAGCGACTGTTCGGCCCCTACCCCTTCGCCGACCTCAAGTACGGGATGGCGCTGTTCTCCTTTGCCGGCGGCATGGAGCACCCGACCTTGTCGAGTATGGGTGCCTCCACCGTCGCCGCCGACGGCACGCTGTGGGAGTGGGCGGTGGCCCACGAGCTGTCGCACCAGTGGTTCGGCGATTGCGTGCGCCTTTCACGCTGGGGCGAGATCTGGCTCAACGAGGCCTTCGCCAGCTACTGCGAAGTGCTCTGGCTCGAGGAGAAGCACGGCGCGCAGGCCGCGCACACGCACCTAGAGGACAAGCGGCGCGACAGCTATCCGGGGACGCTGCTGGACCCACTCCAGCTGTTCGGGACGACGGTCTATTTCAAGGGCGCGTTCGTGATGAACATGCTGCGCCGGGTCATGGGGCGCGCTGGGCTGCTGCAGGCAATGAGCGAGTACGTGACCGATCCGGCGCTGCGGTTCCACGCGGTCACCTCCGCCGACTTCCAGACGCACTGCGAGACCGTCTACCGCGCCGATCTGGGCTGGTTCTTCACCCCCTGGCTCACGCGGGAGGGGCGGCCGAGGCTGGACGTGGCGTGGACCCAGGAGCGCGGTCTGATGCACCTCACCGTCGTGCAGCCCGCCGGCAACGTCTACCGCCTGCCGCTGCCGCTGCGATTGAGCTTCGCCTCGGCGGCGCCGCTGGACACCATGCAGTGGGTCGACGGCGAGCGCACCGAGCTCAGCGTGGCGATCCCGGATCTGGTCGTGGCCCTCGCGGTGGACCCGAACCAGGAATGGCTGTTGGACACGCACGAGAGCACGCCGCCCGTGGTGCGCGTCTCGCCTGCCTTCCCCAACCCGTTCAACGGCGAGGTGACGGTCCCGGTATTCGTGCGCGACGGCGGTACGCTCGCGGCGACCGTGTACGACGTCCGCGGCCGCCGCGTGGTGACGCTCTTCAACAGGCTCGTTGCGCCGCGCACGACCGCCAATGTGCAATGGAATGGAAACGACGCGCAGGGCCGGCCCGCAGGCAGCGGGGTCTACTCCGTACGGATCGTGGCCCCGGGGGGAGCCACGCGGGCGATCCAGGTGACGCTGGTGCGCTGACCCGCGCGGCGCTCGGGGGGACTTCGGCAGCAGCGGGGAGGATCAGGGCGCCTCGAGGATCGACAAGCTGGCGTAGGCGGCCAGCAGCCTCTTGCGCCCCGCCTCGCCGAAGGAGATCGTGAGCTTGGTCAGCTCGCCGGAACCCTCGACCAGCTCCACGGTTCCCTCCCCCAGCAGCGCGTGCCGCACGCGCATGCCGGGCGCGAAGCGCACTTCCTCCTGGCTCAGCTCGTGGTCGTGAAATCCATGGCCCGTGACGGTCCGGTCCCCGAGCCCGGCACGTCTGCCGGTCCGCCCACCGGGCCGTCCGCCGCGCAGGCGCGCCTGGCTGCGGCGAAAGGTATCCACGCTGAACAGGTCGGCCCCCGCCCCGGCAGACGCGGTGCGCTCGAAGCCGCAGGCGCCCGCAAGCGTGCCCGGCGCCGCTGCCTCGACCTCGCCCAGCTCGATCACGCATTCGCCGGGTAGCTCCGCCAGGAAACGGCTGGGCAAGGTCCCCTCCACCACCCCGAACCGCCGCCGGACGCGCGCGGCCGTGAGCACGATGCGGCGCTTCGCCCGCGTCAGCGCCACGTAGAACAGCCGGCGCTCCTCCTCCAGCCGCGCGTCGTCGCCCATGCTGCTGGCGTGTGGGAGCAGCTCCTCCTCGCAGCCCGCCACGAATACCACGGGGAACTCCAACCCCTTGGCATTGTGCATGGTCATGAGCGTGACCTGATCGCCGGCCTCGTCGAGCTGATCGACCTCGGAGAGCAGCGTGATCTGCTCGAGGAAATCGGCCAGCAGCCCTGCGTCGCTCTCGCTGGCAAAGGCGTGGGCGGCATTCAGCAGCTCGTCGACGTTCTCCAGGCGCTCGGGCGCGGTCGCCGGATCGTCGTCGGTCAGGTGCTTTCGATAGCCGGTCTCCACCAGCAGCTGCTCCAGCACGGCCGCCGCGTCCGCCTCCTCGGCCAAGGCCCGCAGTCTCCCCAGCAGCGCCGCGAACTCCAGCAGGCGAGCGGCGGCGCGGCGGCCGCACAGCTGCGCCACCGCGCCGGGGTCGGCGAGCATCGCCAACGGGCCGACGTCCGCCGCGCGGGCGGCCGCCTCCAGGCGGTCGACGGTGGTCTTACCGATCCCGCGGCGGGGCACGTTGACCACGCGCGCGAAACTTACCGCGTCGGCGGAGTTGCCGATCAACTTGCAGTACGCGAGCACGTCGCGCACCTCGCGCCGCTCGTAGAAGCGCACGCCGCCCACGATCTGGTACGGGACGCTGGCGCGGCGCAGCGCGTCCTCCAGAATGCGGCTCTGGGCGTTGGTGCGGTAGAGAACCACCGCATCCTTGCGGGCGCATTCGCCGGCGGCCAGCAGCTCCTCCAGCCGGCGCAGGACGATCTGTCCCTCCTCCTCGTCGCCGGAGGCGTGCCACAGCTCGAGCAGCTCGCCTCCCGGCACGTCGCACCAGAGGTTCTTGCCACGGCGGCGGCGGTTGTGGGCGATCACATGGTTGGCCGCCTGCAGAATCACGGCTGTCGAACGGTAGTTGCGTTCGAGGCGCATCACGCGCGCGCCGGGGAAGTACTCCTCGAAGCGCATCATGTTGTCGATGGTGGCTCCGCGCCACGAGTAGATCGACTGGTCGTCGTCGCCGACGGCGAACAGATTGCCGTAGACGCTGCTCAAGGCCTTGATCAGGACCAGCTGCAGTGGATTGGTGTCCTGGAACTCGTCCACCAGCACGTAGCGGAATCGGCCGGCGTAAGTCGCCAGCACCTCGGCGCGCGTCTCCAGCAGCTCGACCGTCTTGCCGATCAGGTCGTCGAAGTCCATGGCCGCGCACGCGCGCAGCCGCCGCTCGTACAGGGCGTAGACATCGGCCAGTTTGCGGTCGGGGGGCGTGAGTGCCATCGCCTGCGCCTGCGCCGGCGAGATCGTGCCGTTCTTCAGGCGACTGATGGCGGCCGCCGCCGCGCGCGGTGGGAGCGTCCGCGGATCGGCTTTCACTTCCTCGAGGATCTCCCGCAGCAGCGCCCGCGTGTCATCGGTGTCGTAGATGGTGAAGCCGCGGGGATAGCCCAGGGCGGGGGCGTGCTGGCGCAGGATACGGGCGCCGGTCGCATGGAACGTCCCGAGCCAGACCGCGGAGGCGGCCTCGGGCACGAATCGCGCCACGCGCTCGCGCATCTCGCGCGCGGCCTTGTTCGTGAAGGTGAAGGCCAGCACCTGGTGGGACGGCACGCCCTGCTCGAGCACGAGCCAGGCGATGCGCGTGGTGAGCACCCGCGTCTTGCCGGTCCCGGCTCCGGCGATGAGCAGCAGCGGGCCGTCGGTGCAGAGCACGGCCTCCCGCTGTTGCGGGTTGAGCTGGTCGAGCATGCGCTGGTGCCGGAGGCCTTGGGAGCGGTCTAGAACTCGGGGCCGATCGAGAAGTGGAATTGCGGCTTGCCGGTCGACGCGAAGTCGGTCTTCCAGCCCCAGTCGAACCGCACGGGGATCCACGCCACGTTGGCCCTTATACCAAAGCCGAAGTCGGCGTTCAAGTCGGCCAGCCGCGTGGATCCGCCGTCCCTGGTGAAGAACCGGAACTGGTTGAACTCCTGGTCGAAGGCGCTGCCGCTGTCGAAGAACACCGTGGCCCCGATCCCGGAGAAGCCGAAGCGCCCCGGCCAGCCGAACACCAGGTAGTCCACCAGGGGGAACCGGTACTCGAGGTTCATCAGCATCAGGTTGCGCCCGAGGAGGTTGGCGTACCGCGGGGTTTTGGTGCCCGGCACCGTCGACTCGAAGTCGAACACGTCGAAGCCGCGCAGCGTGGACGGCCCGCCGACGGTGAAGCGGCGCGGATCGGGGCCGCGGCTGGTCGCCCCCACCAGGCGGAAGGCGAAGCTGTTGCGATACCAGGCATGCACGTAGCGGCGGTACTCCAGGAAGGAGGTCGTGCGCTTGACGCTACTGTCGCTGATCGGCAGCGCGGGCGAAAAGCTCACCAGCCAGCGTGTCCCGGTGACGGGCCCGTGCGGGCCGTAGAAGGCCGTATCGTGGACGAACGAGAGCGAGGGCTGCACCAGCTGCGCCGTGCTGCTGCCGGTGCTGATGGCGAATCCGGCGTCGTCGATGGCGTAGAAGGTCCGGTCACTGGTGTACCACTGCATCTCGAGGTCGACCCGGTCGAACTGGGTGAACGGCATGCTCGCCAGGCCGAAGATGCCGTAGTTGCGCTCGCTGAACAGCCGCGGGCCCTCGAACACCTCGCCCAAGCTCGTGAAGTTGCTGTTGATATAGTTCCTGTAGTGGAACACGCCCAACCCGTAGTTGACGCGTCGCTTGAGGTAATAGTAGCTGGCCGCCAGATCGCTGTCCTTGAACGAGCCGTAGAAGTTCACCAGGAACTGCATGCGGTGGTTGCCCAGCAGATCGCTGAAGCTGATCACGTTGGCCACCGCAAACCCCAGACTGGAGCTGTAGTAGACCCCACCGAAGCCTCCGCCACCGATGGGATCCAGGGAGAAGCGCGGCGAGTAGCGCTCGACGGACCCGATGGGCCGGCGCACCGGCGTGCTCTTCTCCTGCGGCGGGAGGACACCAGCGGGCGCGAGCTCGGGCGGCCCGCCCGGCACGCCCACCTCCGTGCCGCTCGCCGGCCCGTTCCCTGCAGCGTCCGGTGAGGCGCCCGCGGACGGGCCGGGCGGCTCCGCGGTCTTGGCAGTCGTCGCCGCGCCCGTCGCCGGCTGGGCCGGCGTCGCCGTGCCCGCAGGAGCCGCCCCGCCGGTGGGGGAGGCGGCTGGCGTTCCCGGGGGCAAAGCGGCCGGCACGCCAGCGGCTGCAGGCGGCGCGGTCTGTGCCTCCGCTGGTGGCGCGGTGTCCGTCGTCGCCGTCGGTGCGCTGCCTGTCTCCGTGGGCGCTGCGCTCCCCGTCGGGGCACCGATCGTCGCGCCGGACGTCTGGCCGGGCCCCGCACCGGACGCCGGGCCGGCTTGTGCCGGACCCGCTTCGTCGGTGACGGGCAGCTGTGCGCTCGTGCGCGGCGTGAGCAGCGCGAGCACCCGATCCGAGGAGTCCGGCGCCGCCGCAGCAGACGCGATTGCCAGCACCTTCGGATCGATCGGATCGGCGAACGGGTGCTCCTGGGCGTAGGCGCGGAAGTTCTCCATCAGGAAGAGGTCGAAGCCCCCCTGATTGAAGGCCGTGAAGATCAGTCGGTCGGCCGAGGCGCTCACCGTGGGATGGAACAAGCCGCCGAGCACGTCGCTGAAACGGTGCGTCTTGCGGGTCTTCAGGTCGTGGAAGTACAGGTTGCTGACGCCGCTCGCATCGCTCACGAAGACGATCGTGCTGTCGTCCACGACCACGGGGTCTGTGTCGTCGCCGGCCGAAGCCACCACCAGTTCCGGCTTGCGGGCGAGGAGGTCGATCGACCAGAGGTCGTAGGAGTGACCGTCGCGCTCCACGTTCTTGTCGCTGGCGAAGTCCACGGGCTCCAGCCGCGTGATGCCGTGCTCGTCGCGGGAGAAGCGCACGTCTGCGGTAGCGCCGGGGTATGCGCTGTAGAGGACCCGATCGCCGCTGGGATACCAGGCGGGCGAAAGCTCGTCGGCCGCATCGTCGGTGAGCCGATCGATCTTGCCGCTGTGGAGGTCGATCAGGTAGAGATCGGTGCGGCCCGAGCGCGTGCCGCTGAGAACGACCAGATCGGCGGCCGGCGACCACGCGGGGCTGCGCGCCATGTCCATGCCCAGCGGAATGCTCTTGACCACCTTGCCATTGTCGACGCGGACGACGTAGAGCGTCTCGCGGGGGCCGCTCTTGGCGATGAAGCAGATGCGGTCTCCGGACCCGGAGAAGCCGATGCTGCTCTCGAAGCTGTGCAGGCTCAGGAAGCGATTGCTCTTGTAGCCGGTGATCAGCTTGCGCACCAGCGTCCCATCGGCCGCGTTCATGAGGAACAGGTCTACCAGCCCACTGCGATCGCTGAAGAACGCGACGTAGCGCCCGTCCGGCGAGAGACACGGGTGCTGGTTGAAATAGGCCCGCTCCTTCTCGTGGTCGGTGAGCCGGCGCCCGACCGTCTCGGGCTCCTGCTTGTTGGCGTAGAGCGGCCAGTACTCCTGCTTCATCGCCTTGACCCAGCGCTCCGAGTAGGCCTGCTCATCGAGGCCGATGGTCGTCTCCAGGGCCTTGCCCAGGTCGCGCGTGCGGCCGACGTTCTTGAACAGCTCCACGACCTTCTCGTCGCCGTAGGTCTTTGCCAGGTAGCGCATGGCCGCCTGGCCTTCCTTGTAGACCTGGAACCCGCCCCCCACATACGGCAGGGGCGCCAGCCAGTCGTACACCGTGGCGTCCCGGATCCACATGTCCGCCTGCTTGTCCCAGCCGCTGGAGAACCACTCGGCGGCACCCTCGGCGAACCACAGCGGAATCGGGAAGAGGGCCCGGCGTGCCGCGCCCTTGGCCGTGCTGTGGTAGGCGATGTCGAACATGAACACGTGCACCAGCTCGTGGTTGATCACGTGCAGGAAGGTGGGGTTGTCCCCGGGGTACGGCAGCACCATGCGGTTGCGGGCCGGCTCGCTGAATCCCCCGGTCGCCTCGCCGATCAGCTCGTCGCTGATGTTGGTCTGTTGGAAGTCGTTGGGCGACGCGTAGAGGATGAAAGGAATCTGACTGGACAGTTGGTGATGGAAGACCTTGCTGAGGCGCACGTAGGCATCCTCGGCAATCAGCGCGGCGTGCGCGGCCACCGCCTCGTCGTAGAAGAAGATCTCGAAATGGGGGGTGCTGAGCACCCTCCAGTCGAAGTTCTGGTACTGCACCTTGTTGCGGCCGAAGCTCTGGGCCCATGGCGCCCGTGGCGAGGCGGCGACGAGCAGGGAAGCTGCCGCCACTGCCAGCGCCGCGAAGCGCCAGCGCGGGGAGGAGCGCGGGGAGGTCATCGTGAGGTCTCCGCAGGGGGGGACGCGCCGTTGCCGGCAGGATTGCCCAGGAGCCCTCCGGGGAGGGTTCGCCCAATCAACCGCACCACTGATAGTGTACACATGTGCGGTGGTGCGCGTCAAAAATCGCCGCCTCTCCCGCGCCCGCCCGCACCCAGCGTCCTGCGGCCCCCCGGCCCGCAGCTGATCCCCGCAAAGCCCTCCACGGCTCGGCGGCCTGCGCCCCATCGGAGCAAGCCGACCGCAGGCCGCTGGCTCCGCCCAGTCTCTCCCGCGACACTCCGCAGCCCCGTGGCCAACGACCCGTTCCAGCACGTCGTGCACAGGCCCCTGACTCCGCACGGTCCGCTCGCGACGGTCCTCGCCCGCCGGCGATCAACCCAGGAATCGGCCGGCGGGCTGCGGAGTGTCGCTCGCAGACCGTGCGGAGCCAGGGGCCGTCAGCGTTGTGCTGCTACCAGCAAGTCGCCGCGGGGCGAGGACGTCGCGGGAGAGACTGGGCGGAGCCGGCGGCCGTGAACGGCGTGCTGCTGCGGGCGGGTGGCGGCGGAGTGAAGGCGGCTTGGCGCGATTGCGCTGCGGGCCGGGGGGCCGCAGGACGCTGGGTGCGGTGCTCGCGCCGGAGAGGGGCGCGCTCAGTACTCGACGCGGTAGTTCACGTTGAAGTTGTACTGCGTCTCCGCGGTGGTCTCCCGCAGGCGGCGGCTGAACTCGGTGGTGAACAGCAGGTGGCGATTGATCTGGTACTCGAGGAACACGTCGCGCTCGCTCACGGAGAATCCCTGCCCGTACTTGAGGTAGAAGTTGGGCGAGATGTACTTGCCCACCGCGATGCTGGGGCCGGATCCGGCGGTCCGGACCCTGCCCCCCTCGGTGTCGATGTCGAAGGTGTCGATCAGACCGATGTCGTTGGCCAGGCGGCGCTCTAGCTGGTTGAGCGCGCCGGCGAGAGCCACATCGGCGATGGCCGTGCGCTGCGGCCCGGCCTCGTTGGAGAAGCCGGCCAGCATCCGCACGATCGTCTCACGGTCGTAGCCGCTCTCGCTGGAGAAGCTCACCTTCGGCTCGTCCAGACTGCCGGTCATCTGGACGGTCACTTTCTCCAGTCTGCGGTCCAGCTCGCGCTGGTCGCCATAGACGGGCAAGTTGGTCACCGCCGTGATGTCGACCTGCGGCACGAGCCGCTCGAGGCTGTTGAAGGTCAGGTGCCCGCTGGTGATGGTGAAGTCGTTGTTGAAGATGGGCACCCGTCCGGACGGGACATCGACCACACCGGCCAGCCCGAGGCCGCCTTCGTCGCGCGTGAACTTCACGTCGCCCTCGACGCGCACATCGAAGGCGCGATTGTTGATGACGACCAGCCCGGCGGTGGTGACGTCGAGGTCGGCCAGCCAGTCCGGGAGGTCGGTCTCGACGATGGCACCGCCAGACTGGCCGCCCGACTCGGTGAACTCGCCGGTGTACTCGGCCTGGATCACCTCGACCCGCCCCGTGATCTTGGGGGCGCGCGGGCTCCCCGGCACTGGACGAACCAGGCGCAGCTTCAGGTCGTTGCTGCGCAGCAACGCCAGCAAGCGTGGGACCGAGATGAACTGGAAGCGGTCGGCTTGGATGTCCAGCGCAATGTCGTCGGGCACCAGGCCCTTGAAGCGCAGCTCGCCTTGGGCGTGCAGCTCGCCCTTCAAGCCCTCGCGGGCGGCTACACGCTCGATGCGCAGCACGTTGTCCTTGAAGTGGGCGTCGATTTCGATCTCGCGCAGCTTCTCCAGCGTGCGCTCCAGCTGGACGGAGCCGTTGCGGATATGCAGCTCGCCCTCGAGCGTGGGCGCGCGCGGGTCGCCGCTGGCGTCGAAGCTCAGGTTGCCGGTGCCGCCGATCAGGGTGAAGTGTGGCCAGATGTTCACGAGCGGATCGAGCGGAGCGTTCTCGGCGGTTCTCACGCTGAGCTGGATGCCGTCCTCCGGACGCCAGACGGGAGCGGCCAGGGCGGAGATGCGCAGGGGCAATCGACCGGAGAAGTTGAGCCACTCTTGCGGTGCAAGCAGGTTCCCACTGTTGATGCGCACGCCAGCGCTGTCCGCCTCCACCTGGCCCGTGACCGCGGGCACGATCAGGAGCCCGCTGTGCAGGTTCATGACCGTCACCTCGCCGTGCACGCGGGGCGATCGAGCCGTGCCCTGGGCCCGCAAGTCGGTGCTGAGCCAGCCCAAGCTGGTATCCGGCCGGTCGGGGCGGGACCAGTAGAGCGGATTGATCTGCTCGGCCGCCACGTGGAGGTCCAGGCGGGCGGGCGCGAGCAGCTCTCGCCAGCGGCTCCCCTCGAAGGCGAGCGTACGCAGCCAGGTCGTAGCGCCCATTTCCACGGTGCCGTCTACGCGCAGCTGCCCGTGCTGGCTCTCGACGGCCAGCGAGTCGGCCGTCAGGGTCGAGCCCGCCGACGTGAGTTCCGCTCGCACGCGGTCGAACTGCCGCTGCGCGACCGTCGCGTCCTTGACCTCCACGCGCGCGGTGAAGCCCGGCTGCGCCCGGGTGCCGGACAGCTCCACCAAACCGGTGATCGTACCCCGCAGGTCGTGCGGTCCCAAGCCCAGCCGGGGCAGTAGCGCGAGCTCCCCGTCGTCGAGCTCCAGACGCAGCGAGAGGCGGTCCTGCGCGTCGACGCCGCCGCTGAGCATCACGTGTCCGGTGCTCGAGACGACGTCTACAGCGTCGACCTGGATCGCCGATCCGGCGATCGTTGCCGTCGCTGGGCGCGACAGGCTCCACAGCTCCTTCCCCAGGCCGAATTGCAGCGCGGCCAGCGCGACCTGGATCTGGCCGTCCTGGCCCTGCGCGATCCGCCCGGATGCGCTCAGCGTCGTGTCGCCCATGGCCAGGCGCAGCTCGGGAATCTCGGTCAGGGGCGCCGCGCGACGGACATCGAACTCGAGCGACCCCATGCGCCGGCCGCGGTACTGCAGCCGGGGTGAGACCAGATTGGCGCGCAGGGTGTCGGCGGAGTCGAAGCGCGCGAGCTCCACGACGGCCTGGGCGCCCCACGCCGAGAAGCCGAACGCATCGAGCGTGCGCAGCGACGCGCCCACGTGCAGGCCGGGCGACGCGGCCGGTCCGTCGAGGGTGCCCGCGATCTCCAGCCCCGTGCCGGAGACGGGCAGGTGGTAGCGACGCTGCCAGGGACCGAGGTCGTCGGCGCGAGCGCGTACCAGGATGGCGACCGTGTTGGCGCTGTCCACGGTGCCCTCCGCCACCAGCGCGGTTTGCAGGCAGACTGCGCGCGCCCGGTGCAGGTCCAGCCCGTGCCGGTCGTCGAAGTGCAAGGCGACCTGCAGCGAGTCGATGGGGAGCTGCATCACGCTGCCGGCGGCGTGGTCGACCCGCAGGTCGACGGCCACCGGCGGGATCAGATGGACTGTCAGGCTCAGGCGTCCCGCGAGATCGCTGCTGGGCCAGTGCAGATCCTTGCCCGTCCACGGCTGGGCCAGGTCGGCCTGCCGGATGTGGGTCCGGATCGACAGCACCGAGGTCTTGAAGCCGACGTCTCCCGAGCCGTCCACCTCGGCACCCAGGAACGTCCCTTGCGCGCGGTGCACGACCATCCCGGTTGCGTGCACGGTGGCGTTGAAGCGGACGCGCTGGAAGGGGTAGGTGGCGATTTGCCCGTCGGCCAACGCCTGGATACGTACGCTGTCGCTGTGGCTGTCGGCCTTGATGATGTGGGCCTCGCCACGCAGCAGCGCGCGCGGGACGGCGCCCAACGACAGCAGCCGGAAGGCCTCGGTCAGGACCACGGGCTGCCCCTTGACGCGCAGGTCGAGAGTGCCCTGCCCGACCACGCCGTCGACGTCGGCGACGGTGCTGTCGAGCACCACGTGGGCGCCGTCGATGTGGATGCCGTCTTGGCGCCACTCCACGCGGCCCCGCGCCTCCTGCACCGCCACGTGCCGTGAGCCCCAGCGGCCTTGCAGCCGCGCCAAGTCGACCCGCAGCGTGCCGGCCTCCAGCCTGGCACCGCCCACGACGTGCACGCGGGCGATCTGCTCCTGCGGGAGCCCCGAGGACGAGGTGACCGTGGCCGAGGCATTGCGCAGCTCCAGGTGCTCGACGTGGAGGCGCCGGTCCCAAAGCGTGGGAAGCGCCAGGAGTTTGGTCTCGTGGTTGGCGGGCTGATGACCGGCGGCCGCGTCACGCCGCAGCACCAGGCGCGGGGAGGACGCCACCAGCCGGCTGACGTGGATCTCGCCGGCGAGCAACGCGCGCGGATCGTAGGAGACCTGTACGGTGTCGCAACTCACGTAGGCAAACCCGAGGTTCCCGCCGCGGCCGACCAGGGTCACGTCCAGGAAGCGCACGTCCCGCAGCGGATTGCCCTCGAAGGTGCGGAAGGACAGGGTGAGCCCCGAGTCCTGCAGGAGATTGCGGCTGATCATCTTGCCGATCTGGCCGGCGTACAGGTGCGGGTTGGCGGCCAGATACGCCAACACGGCGGTCGCCACGAGCAACGCCACGAGCAGCGTGATGCGTGTGGTCTTCACCCACATAGATATACTCTAGAACGCATACCCGAGGCTGAAGTGCCAGAGGTGCTGGGGGTCGACCTCGGGCGGCCCACCCTGCTCGCGCTGGAGTTGTGCCCTGCGCAGTGGAATGGCGTACTCCAGCCGCAGTGGCCCCACCGGGGTGTTGTAGTGGAGTCCGACTCCGACGCTGGTGCGGAACGCGAGGATGGGATCCGTGGATTCCGGAGCGCTGCGCAGCGCAAACTCCTTCAGTTGCACCCGCTTCCAGTCCTCCCAGACGTTGCCGCCGTCGGCGAACAGCGCCAGGCCGATCCCCCAGCGCGAGAGTACGGGAAACGGGAAACGCAGCTCGGCGTTGAGCACCAGCAGCGCGTTGCCACCGGCCGCCGGGCGGTTGGCCAGGAAGCGGACGTCGCTGACCGCGGCCGTATCGGCTGCCGTCAGACGCGGTCCCAGGCTGTTGTCCCGGTAGCCGCGCACCGTGGACTGCCCGCCCGCGAAGAAGCGGTCCTCGAGGGGAACCCCCGCCGGCCCCAGATCGGCCGACCGCCAGTACGCCTCGGCCCAACCGACTTTCCCGCGCACGCCCAGTACCGACCGGGCCGGCAGCGTGAACAGGTGGCTGTATTCGCCCACGGCCTTGAGAAAGCTATTGTCCTTGCGCAGCACCGGCCCGCCCGCTCCCTGCAGCACCAGCTGACCGAACGTGCCACGCTGGGGCTGCAGCGGGTTGTCGCGCGTCTCGTGGGTGAGCCACAGGGTCACCGAGCGCGTGGTGGCGAGATTGAGCCCGATGCGCTCCACGTCGGCGCGCTCCGACTGGGGCACCTCGTTGAGGATCAGCTTCTGGATGCGCTGGTTGGAGAAGCCCAGATCGATGGTGCGGCTGCGTCCCGTGTAGAGCGTGGTGCCCGCGTTGATCCCCAGGCGCTCCAGGGCGATGCCCGACTCACCGCGGGTCTCCTTGCTGAAGAAGGAGTTCAGCGCAATGTTGTACCGCGATCCCAACAGGTGCGGGTGTTGGTAGATCAAGTCCTCCTGATGGTCGAACACCAGGCGCTGCACATCGGAGCCCAGCACGTTCTCCACGCGGAGCCAGACGCGGCTGCGCAGCGTGAGGCCTCGTCCGCTGCCGAAGAGATTGCGCTCGCCCCACGCCCCCGACAGGCGCAGCGGCTCGCGCTGCCCCGCGCCCACCCCGATCTCGTAGAACGCGGTCCTGCGTTCCAGCACGCGCAGCCGCAACGTGCAGGTGGCGTTGGTGCTGTCCAGATCGGTGGTCTCGAAGCTCACGTCGCGGAAGTAGCCGGTGGCGAAGAGCTTGGCGCGGGCTCGGCCCACCTCCTCCAGGTCGAATCGGCTGCCCGCGCGCAAGCGCAGCTCGCGGCGGATGAGGTGCTCGTGGGTGCGCTCGTTGCCTTCGATCAGCACCTCGCGCACCGTGAAGGGCGGCCTTGGGCGGATCGTGTAGACGATATCCACCAGCGAGTCGCGCTTGACCTGGCTCATCTCGACCTGGGCGAGCAGATGGCCCCGCGCGACATAGGCGCTGCGCAGGCGGTAGAGATCGCTGCCGTACTCACGCTCGAGCGCCGGCGCGGGAGAGCCCGGGGGGTGGACGAGCAGGGGCAACAACTGCTCCTGCGTGAGCGGCTCGCAGCCGCGCAACTCGACCGTGCCGACGCGCGTGCGGGGGCCCTCGCGGATGGAGATGGTGATGCGGTCGCCGCCGGAGCGGATGTCCACGTTGGAGACCTCCACCACGGCTTCGTGGAAGCCCGCGCTGGCGTAGAAGCTCTGGATGGCGTCCTTCCCCAACCAGAGCTGGTCGCGACGGTAGCGCGCGGCGCCGAAGGGGAGGTACCAGCTTTGCTGCCGGATGGGCAGGAGGTCCTTGAGCGTCCCGTCACTGAACGCGCGGTTGCCCCGGATGTCGATCGATGCCAACCTCCGCTCGCCAAAGCCGTAGTGCAGCTCGTCCTCGGCGCGCCCGGCCGCCGGCGCGGCGGCCAGCAGGCAGCCCAGTAGCAGGATGCGGAGCTTCCGCCTGCGGGCGAAGCGGTGACCCCGGCAGACGGTCGTGGGGTGGCGCATGCGGATCCTGGAGTCGATGCCCGGCGCTCCCGACGGGGCGGGCCGTGGGGGGCGCCGGTGCCCCGGCATGTATAGGTGCGCGGACGCCTGGAAGACAACTGGCAAATGATGAGAACGGCAATAACGCTTCTGCTCCTCCTGTGCACCGTGGCGGCCGCTTGCAGTCGTGGCCGCGGACCCGCGCGCCCCAGCCGCGACGAGGAGCGGCTGGTGCGCGAGCTGGTCGATGGCGTGCGCGCCCGTCTGGGCCCTGCCGGGGCTGATGGGGCCGCCGATAGCGCCACAGCCGTGCCGAGCGCGGCCGCGCTGGACACGGTTGCTCTGCGCCAGCAGCTCGATGGGCGCCTGGCGCGGCTGTGGCGCGAGCCCGAACGGGGGCGCCTGGTGATCCAGGCGGTTCACGACAGTCTGGAGGCCATGCGCGAGACCTTGTTCCCCGCGCCGGTGGGACCCGCGCGGGTGCGCGCCGGTCCGCCCGGCGGGTAGGCGGTGGGCGTCGCAAGGCCTTGGGCCTGTGGCGGGCGGCCGCCCGCATCGCTGCGCGGGCGAGCTGGACCGCTCGACGGGTGAGGCGGATCGCTCAGAGGGCGAAGTGGGTCGCTCAGCTGGCGAGGTGGATGACGTCGCGGGCGATGACGAAGACCATGAACAGCAGCAGCAACACGAAGCCCACCTGGGTCGCGATGAGTTGCACCCGCTGGTTCACTCGCCGGCGCGAGAAGATCTCGTAGACGATGAACATGGCGTGACCGCCATCCAGCACCGGGATGGGGAGCAGGTTCAGCAGGAACAGGTTGACGCTCAGGATCGCCAGGAACCACAACAGCCGGTCGAAACCCCACATCGCCATCTCACCGGCCATGCGCGCGATGCCGATCGGGCCGCTCACCGCATCCGCCGAGGTGCGGCCGGTCTTGATCAGCTGGTGGATGCGGCTGCCCAGGTAGCTGACCGTGCCATCGATCATCGCCCAGGTGCGCAGCGTGCCCTCCTTGACCGCCTGCGCGAGGCCGACCTTGCGGTTCTCGCGGTACTGCTCGAAGAAGATCCGCCCGAAGGTCTCCACGTTGTCGTAGTCGACGGGTACTTGCGCCTTCTGGGGAACGACGCTCGCACTCTTGCGCTGGCCGCCACGCTCCCAGATGAGCTGCACGGGCTGCCCGATGCTGTTGTGGATCACCTGGGCGATCGCGTCGAAGTCGCTGACCGGCTGCCCGTTCACCTCGACGATCACGTCGCCTTGCCGCAAGCCGGCCAGGTCGGCGGGCCCGCCCTTCTTCACCTTGCCCACGCGCGTATCGGGGCGGTAGCGCATCCCGATGACCCACAGGTCGCGGCTGTCCTTGTCGCGCACGGGCGTCAGTGCCGTGCTGTGCTGCTCCCCGGCGCGCTCGTAGACCAGCGGAACCGGCGTTCGCCGGGCGGCGGCCTCGTCGGTGAGACGGATCAGCATCTCCTCCCACGACTGCGACGGCTCGCCCGCCACGCTGACGATGCGGTCGCCCGGCTGCAGACCCGCCTGCGCCGCCGGCGTATTCTCCTCAACGGTGCCGATGGTCGTGATGGGCGTGATCTGCAGGCCCTCGGCCCAGACCAGGGCGATCACCACCAGCAGGGCGAGCACCAAGTTCATGGTCGGGCCGGCCGTGACGATGGCCAGGCGCTGGAAGGTGGTCTTGCTGGAGAAGAAGCGGTGCTCGGGGATCACGCTGCCGTCGTGGGACGTCTCACCGGTGCCGGCGTCCTGGATTTGCTCCATCACTCCCTCGCCGGCCATCTTCACGTAGCCACCGAACGGAACGGCGGACAGGGCGTACTCGGTCTCGCCGAAGCGCCGCCGCAGGAGCTTGGGCCCGAACCCGATGGAGAACGTCTTGACGTAGACGCCCACGGCCTTCGCCACCATGAAGTGGCCCGACTCGTGGACGACGATCACGACGCCCAACACGAACACGAACGCGAGCAGAATGGTTGCGAGCTCCATGGAGGCTCCTGGGGTCTGGCGCAGGCTCGAAGCGCCGGCAGGTGCGACCGCCGGCGGGCGTATCCGCGTGGACGTTGCGACCGGGGCTCAGCGCGCCCTGGCCAGGACCCACTCCCGCGCGCGGGCGCGGACGTGGGCGTCGAGCTGCAGCGCGTCCTCCACCGACGCGATGCGGCCGGGCGCGATCGCGCCCAGAGCCCACTCGATCACGCGTGGGATCTCCGCGAAAGATAGCTCCTCCCGGAGCACACCTGCCACCGCCTCCTCGTTGGCGGCGTTGAGCACGACGGGTGCCCCACCGCCTGCGGCCGCCGCCCGCCGGGCCAGAGCCAGGCAGGGGTAGCGCGCCGGGTCGGGCTCCTCGAAGGTGAGCGGCCCGCCCGAGACCGGGTTGTAACGCTGCAGGTCCGCCTCCCGGTGCGCGCCCTCCTCGAGGGCGTAGAGGATCGGAATCCGCATGTCGGGCGCGCCCAGCTGCGCCAGCACGGCGCCATCCACGAATTCCACCATGCTGTGGATGATCGACTGGCGATGGATCACCACGTGGATGTGTGCAAGGTCGATGCCGAACAGCAGGTGGGCCTCGAGCACTTCGAGCCCTTTGTTCATCATGGTCGCCGAGTCGACGGTGATCTTGGGGCCCATTTGCCAGGTGGGGTGGGCAAGGACTTCGGCCACGCTGACCTGCCCCAGCGTGCGCGGGTCCCGGTCACGGAATGGGCCGCCGGACGCGGTCAGCCAGAGGGCGAACACCTCCTGGAGCGGGTTCCCGCGCAGGCACTGGGCGATGGCCGAATGCTCGCTGTCGACGGGCCAGAGCCGGCTCTGGCCCTGCCGCGCCGCCTCCAGCAGCAGCGGGCCCCCGACCACCAGCGCCTCCTTGTTGGCCAGCGCCACGTCCATCCCGGCGCGCAGGGCCGCGACGGTGGGGGCCAGGCCGGCCGCGCCGACCAGGCCGTTGACGACCGTGGCGCCCGGGCACGCGGCAACGAGCTCCAGCAGTCCCCCCGCTCCCGCGGCCGTCAGGCGCGGGGCCAGATCAGGGGCCTCCCGCACGAGCTCGGCGCGCGCGGCCCCGTCGACGACGCACAGACGCGGGATCTCGAAGGCGCGGGCGAGCTGCACGAGCTCGTGGGCCCGGCGCTGCGCCGAAGCGCCCGCCACCCGGAAGCGCCCGGGCAACCGTGAGACCAGATCGAGCGTGCTTTGGCCGATGGAACCGGTGGCACCCAGCAGCAGCAGAGGCTTGGGAGAGGTGGTCTGAGCGCTCGTCATCGGCGGTGTCGTCCAGGCTGGGGAACGATGCGCCCCGGCGCCATCGCGCCCGAGCGCCGAAGGAGGTCGCGTGCTCCCCGTGCGGTGCGTCCGGCGCCGTGGGCCGCACGATGATCAGCCGTGGGCCGCACGACGATCAGATGACGAAGAACTTGTGGAAATAGTAGATGAGGGGGATGGAGAAGAAAAGACTGTCGAAGCGGTCGAGCGTGCCGCCGTGGCCCGGAATGAGGCGGGCACTGTCCTTCACGTTGCTGTCGCGCTTCAGGAGCGACTCCACGAGGTCGCCCATGGTCCCCGCCACCGCCGTCACGAGCGCCAGGCCCACGGCCGTGGACAGCTGCAGGTAGCCGGCGAACGTGCGCTGCGCGATCACCCCGGCCACCACCGCGAACACCACGCCCCCAGCCGCTCCCTCCACCGTCTTGCGCGGGCTGACGCGCGGGATGAGCGGATGGCGCCCGATCGCCCGCCCCACGAAATAGGCGCCCGTGTCGCAGCTCCAGGTGAGCGCGATGGCCAGGAACACGAAGCGCGCCCCCAGCGCGTAGTCCAGCCCGGCCAGGCGTGGCAGCTCGCGCAGCAGCACGAAGTGACTGCCCAGCCAGCCGACGTACAGCACGCCGAAGATGGTGGTGCTGATGCGCAGCACCGCCTGCTCGGTCGTACGGCGCGCGAGCTCAAGGGTCATGAGCGCGAGGAGCGCAATCGCGAGCAGGAGGTTCGCATAGTGGCCGGCGCGGAAGTAGGCGTACCACACCAGCGCCAGCCCGCAAGCGAGGCCCAGCCAGCGCGCCGGCCGGAACCCCTTCGCGTCCATCAGGCTGTAGAACTCCAGCATCCCCGTCAGCACGATCAGCGTCACCAAGAACAGGAACGGGAGATCGCCGCGACGCGTGATCAGGAACAGGCAGGGCAGGAACACGGCCGCGGCCAGCACGCGGGCGGGTAGCGAGGGATCGGCAGACGCCAAGGGTCCCTCCGCGGCCGCTGCCGCCTGTGAAACGGGCTGCGCTGTGGCCACGGCCTACAGCCCGCCGAAGCGCCGTTTGCGCTGCTGGTAGGATGCGATCGCCTCCAGCAGGTGGCGCTTGCGGAAGTCGGGCCACAGCACGTCGGTGACGTACAGCTCGGCGTAGGCCAACTGCCACAGCAGGAAGTTGCTCAGGCGCATCTCTCCGCTTGTGCGGATCAGCAGATCTGGATCCAGCAGCTCCGGCGCGTGCAGGTAGCCCTGGAAGCGCGCCTCGGTGAGCTCGTCGGGGGCGATCTTGCCCGCGAGCACGTCCTGGGCGAAGCGCCGCGCGGCGGTGACGATCTCGAAGCGGCCCCCGTAGCTCAGCGCCAGATTGAGGATCATGCCGTTGTTGGCGCCCAGCCGGGTCTGCGCGTCGCGCAGGACAGAGAGCGTGCTCTTGGGCAACGCGGTCATCTCACCGGTGGCGATCAGTCGGATGTTGTTGTCGCAAAGCTCCAGGAACTCGGTGCGCAGCACTTCCTCCAGGAACGCCCAGAGCGCTCGCACCTCGTAGCTGGGGCGCTTCCAGTTCTCGCGGCTAAAGGTGTAGAGCGTGAGCGCCTCCACGCCCAGCTGCGCGCAGGTACGCACGGTCTCGCGCACGGCGTGGCGGCCAGCGCGGTGACCGGCGATGCGGGGCAGGCCCCGCTTGCGCGCCCAGCGCCCGTTGCCGTCCATGATGACGGCGATGTGGCGCGGGAGATTCCCCCGTTGGCGGATCTGCTCGGTGAGCTGCTGGTCTTCCAGACGGGTGGACATGGCGGGCCCCTGGGCGACGCTCGAGGCGTCAGACCTCCATGATCTCCTTCTCCTTGGCGGCGAGGATCTTGTCGACCTGCACCACGAACTCGTCGGTGATCTTCTGGATCTTCTCCTGGCCCCGGTGCACGTCGTCCTCGGGCACGTCCCCAGCGTCCTTCCCCTTCTTGAGCCGCTCGTTCATGTCCCGGCGCACCGCCCGGACAGCCACCTTGGCCTCCTCGCCGTGCTTGCGAGCGAGCTTGACGAACTCACGGCGGCGCTCCTCGTTGAGCGGCGGGATCGGGATGCGGATGAGGGTGCCGTCGTTGGTGGGATTGACGCCCAGCTCGCTCGCCCGGATCGCCTTCTCGATGGCGGCCATCTGCGTGCGATCGAACGGTTGGACCGTGAGCAGTCGCGGCTCGGGAGCACTCAGCGTCGCCAGCTGGTTGAGCGGCATCCGCGTCCCGTATGCCTCCACGGCGATGTGGTCGAGGAGGTGGGGCGAGGCCTTCCCGGTGCGGATCACGCCCAACTCGCGCTTGAGGGCCTCGACCGCCGTCGTCATCTTCTTCTCGGTATCTTTGTAGACGCTCTCCAGCATGCGCCCTCCCCTTGTCAGCGCGGACTCACGGCCGTCAGTGCGCCGCGGCGCGCCCGCTGTGGATCACGCTCCCCTGCAGCGACCCCGTCACCACGCGCACCAGATTGAGCGGATCGGTGATGTCGAAGACCACCACCTTCATCCCATACTCCCGGCAGAGCGCCACCGCGGTCTGGTCCATGACCTTCAGGTCGCGCCGCAGCACCTCGTCGAAGGTCAAGGAGTCGAAGCGGCGGGCGTCCGCGTGGCGGTTGGGGTCCTTGTCGTAGACGCCGTCGACCAGCGTCCCCTTGAGCACGGCGTCGGCCGCCAGCTCCACGGCGCGCAGCGCCGCGGCGGAGTCGGTCGAAAAGCACGGGTTGCCCGTCCCGCCGCCCAGCAGCACCACGTCCCCGGCTGCGAGCGCCGCCAGGGCGGCCCGGCGGTCGAACGCCTCCGCGAGGGGTGGGACGGCGCGCGGCGCGAACACGCGGCAGCGCGCTCCGGCCGCTTCGATGTGGAATCTCAGCATCCCGGCATTGAGGATGGTCGCGAGCATCCCGATATGGTCGGCCTCGGTGCGGGTCTGATCGGGGGCCGTGTTTCGTCCGCGGAAGATGTTCCCGCCGCCGACGACAACGGCCGTCTGCACGCCGGTCCGCACGGTGCTGACCAGCGCCTGCGCGACGGCCGCCAGGCGCAGCGGCGCGAAGCACTCCTCGCCCGAGCGGAGGACTTCTCCGCTCAGCTTGAGTAGTATCCGGGAAAAGGCCGCCATTTGCAACGCGCAGGCCGGGCTGCGAGCCCCTGCTGCCGTCAGGCGCCGATCTGGAAGCGCGCGATGCGCCGGACGGTGATGTTCTCACCGAAGGTGGCGATCTTGCTCTTGACGAGGTCGCCCACCGTCTCGTTGGGGTTCTTTACGAAGGGCTGGTCGAGCAGCGCGACCTCTTTCTTGTACTTCTGAAGCCGCCCCTCGACGATCTTGTCCACCATGCTCTCTGGCTTGCCCTCGGCCAGCGTCTGCGCGCGGTAGATCTCGCGCTCCTTCTCCAGCACGGTCGGATCGAGCTCGTCCCCGCTGATCGCCAGCGGGTTGCTCGCGGCCACATGCAAGGCGATGTCGCGGGCCAGCGTCTTGAATTCGTCGTTGCGCGCCACGAAGTCGGTCTCGCAGTCCAGCTCCACCAACACGCCCACCTGGGCGCCGGGATGGATGTACGCCTCTACCAGCCCCTGGCTGGTGGCCCGCCCGGCCCGCTTGGCGGCCTTGGCGAACCCCTGCGTGCGCAAGTAATCGATCGCCTTTTCGACGTCTCCGCCGGTCTCCAGGAGCGCCTTCTTGCAATCCATCATGCCGACTCCGGTCTTCTCCCGGAGCTCCGCCACCTGCTGCGCGCTGATGTTCATGACGATGCGGACCTTTCGCGGATGGGTCAGGCCTCGGCCGCTGGGGCGGCCGCGACGGCCTCGACGGATGCGATCGTGCGGCGCTCGGGGCTGACCATCTCCACCTCGGCAGCACCTTCCGAACGCGTCGAGAGCCCGTCGCTGATGGCGTCCTTGGCCACCTTCACGAAGAGCAGGATCGAGCGGATCGCGTCGTCGTTGCCCGGGATCGGGTAGTCGATCGCGAAGGGATCGGCGTTGGTGTCGACCACACCGACCACCGGGATGTGGAGCTTGTTCGCCTCCTTGACGGCGATCAGCTCTTCGGTGGTATCGATCACGAACAGCGCCCCCGGCAGCCGCTCCATCTCGCGGATACCGCCCAGGTTCTTGCGCAGCTTCTCCGCGGCGCGCCCCTGGGAGATGGCCTCCTTCTTGGGCAGCACCTCGGCGCCCGGGCCGGCCAGGAGCTTCTCGATGTCATCGAGCTTCTGGATGCTCTTGCTGATCGTCTGGAAGTTGGTGAGCATCCCGCCCAGCCAGCGCTCCGTGACGTA
Organism: Candidatus Krumholzibacteriia bacterium; assembly: GCA_041484665.1. GTDB lineage: Bacteria > Krumholzibacteriota > Krumholzibacteriia > JAJRXK01 > JAJRXK01 > JBGPIA01. The sequence continues at coordinate 98,451 of JBGPIA010000005.1, read as the reverse complement.
GGGCATGCCCACGGCGGTGGCAGCCTCCTGCACCGGCAAGCGCGCCTGCTTCTTGGTGGCCACGAACAGCACCTTGCGCCCCGACGCGGCGACGCTGCGCAGGAAGTCGTAGGCGACTTCGATGGACTTGAGGGTCTTCTGCAGGTCGATGATGTGGATGCCCCCGCGCGCGATGAAGATGTACTCCTTCATGCGCGGGTTCCACTTGCGCGTCTGGTGACCGAAGTGTGCGCCGGACTCCAGCAGATCCTTGAGGGTGACGTTGCTCGCCATGGACTGGCACCTCGTGCGTTGGGGCCGCGGCCGCCCTGCAGCGCCCGCGCGTCCCGTTCAGGTTGCTCCTCCCCGCCGATCGCTGCGGTCCCCGACGCCCTGGGCGCACCTGAGGGGTCCCGCTCCCGGCGGGTGCGACGTTTTGACGGCTCCAGCGACTAGCGCTTGGAGAACTGGAAGCGCTTGCGCGCTCCCGGGCGGCCGTACTTCTTGCGCTCCACCATCCGGGCGTCCCGCGTCAGCAGGCCCGCCTTGCGCAGCGGGGCCCGGAATCCCGGGTCGACGGCGGCGAGGGCGCGCGCGAGCCCGTGCCGTACGGCGCCAGCCTGGCCGGAGATGCCCCCGCCGTTGACGGTGGCCCGCACATCGTACTCGGCGCGCTTGTTCAGCACCATCAGGGGCTGCTGCACGACCTGGCGATGGGTCTCTGTGGGGAAATAGTCCTCGAACAGGCGGCCGTTGACGCTGATCGCGCCGCTGCCGGGAATCAGCCACACGCGAGCCACCGACTCCTTGCGCCGCCCGGTGGCGTAGGTGCGGCCGCTGATGACCTGCTCCATAGGGGCTCCTCTACTCGTGACGGCGGTGCGCGACGCGAAGGACAGGCCAGGCGACCGCTGGTCCCCACGGGCACCCCCGGCGTGCGCGCGGGGCGTCAGATGGTCATGGGCTCGGGCTTCTGGGCGGCGTGGGGATGCTCGGATCCTTCGTAGATCTTAAGCTTGCCCAGCATGTGCCGGCCCAGGGGATTCTTGGGAAGCATCCCGCGGACGGCCGTCCGGATCACCTCGGTCGGGTCGCGCTGCATCATCTCGCGGGCGGTGCGCTGGAAGTAGCCGCCGGGCCAGCCCGTGTACCGGTCGTAGACCTTTTGCTCGAGCTTGTTGCCGCTGAGCCGGATGGCCTTGGCGTTGAGCACGACGATGTGATCGCCGGTGTCCACGTGCGGCGTGTAGATCGGCTTGTGCTTCCCGCGCAGCACCGACGCCACACGGCTGGCCAGACGTCCCAAGGGGACATCCGTGGCATCCACCACGTACCAGTTCCGGGTCACGTCCTGCGCCTTCGCGCTGAAGGTCTTCACGGGGCGCTCCTTCCCCCTCGGTCCAGGCCCATCCTGTCCGCGCACAACCGCCGGAATGTATCAGCGCCTTTCGCCTCTGTCAAGGCTACCCGGACGGCGGCAACCGCCCGTAGTGGCGGCGGATGGCCTCGCCCAGCGGGGCACGCAGGACCCCCCGCTCGGTGATGATGGCCGTCACCAGCTCGGCCGGGGTCACGTCGAAGGCCGGATTGGCTACCCGCACACCAGAGCTCCCCGAGGCCTGGGCCCAATGGGCAGACACCTCGGCGGGCGACCGCTCCTCGATGGGGATCGTGCTCCCGTCAGGCAGGGACAGGTCCAGGGTCGAGTACGGCGCAGCCACGTAGAACGGCACGCCGTGACGCGCGGCCAGGACGGCCAGGGCGTAGGTCCCGATCTTGTTGGCCACGTCCCCGTTGGCGGCGATGCGGTCGGCGCCGACCAGGACCGCGTCCACCCTGCGGGAGCGCAGGATCGACCCCGCTGCATCGTCGCAGATGAGCGTGACGGGCAGACCATTACGGGAGAGCTCCCAGGCCGTGAGCCGCGCGCCCTGCAGCAGCGGCCGGGTCTCCCGGACGATCACCTCCACCCGCTTGCCGCTCTCGGCCGCGGCGTAGATCACGCCCAGAGCCGTTCCGATCCCGGCCGTCGCGAGCACGCCGGCGTTGCAATGGGTCATGACCACGCACGGATCGGGCAGGAGCTCCGCTCCGTGCGCGCCCAACTCCCGGCAAAGGCGCTGGTCCTCTTGCTGGATGAGGGCGGCTTCCCGCGCCAGGGCATCGCGCAGCGCTGGCGCGCCGGCCGTCCCCGCGGCGGCCAGGGCGGACGGCGCCTCCCGTTGCAGGACCGCGCGCATCCGATCCACTGCCCACCCCAGATTGACGGCGGTCGGGCGTGCCCGACGCAGGGCCGCCAGCGCCGCGTCCACCTGCTCCGCCAGCGCCTGCGCGGCGCAGCCCGCCCCCAGCGCCAGATCGGCCGCCAGCGCCGCGCCGTGCGCTGCAGCCACGCCGATGGCCGGTGCGCCACGCACCCGCAGGCGGACGATCGCGTCCACCAGCTCGTCCACGGTCGAGCACTCGTGGACCACGACGGCCTCGGGCAAGAGCGTCTGGTCGAGCAGGCGCACAACCCCTGGCGCGTAGTCCACCGTCAGGGGCAGCGCCGGCCGGCCCGCCGCGACGCGGGTCGGATCCGAGCGGCTCATGCTCGCTGCGCCCCCTGGTGGGCCGCGCAGGCCAGCCAGACACGGCGCAGAGCCGTCAAGGGCATTCCCATGACGTTGAAGTAGCAGCCCAGGATTGCCCGCACGAGCAGCGCGCCATGCTCCTGGATGCCGTAGGCCCCCGCTTTGTCCAGCGGCTCGCCGGTGGCCACGTAGCGCTCGATCTCCGCCTGGGTCAGCGCCCGGAAGCGCACGCGCGTCTCATCATGGTCGGCCGCGCGAAAGCCAGCAGAGGTGATGACCAGGGCAACGGCGCTGAACACCTGGTGTTCGCGTCCCGCAAGACGCTGCAACATCGCGATCGCCTCGGCGCTGTCGTGGGGCTTGCCCAGGATCTCGCCGTCGATCACCACGATCGTGTCGCAGCCGAGCGTGACCGCGCCCGGATGGCGGGCCGCCACGCGCTCGGCCTTGGCCAAGCCCAAGCGCAGGACGTGCTGGACGGGGCCTTCGCCCGGGAGCGCCGACTCGTCCACCTCGGCCGGATCGACCGTGAACGACAACTGCTGCGCACGCAACACTTGCGCGCGGCGCGGGCTCTGGCTGGCCAGCACCAGCGGCCCCGGCAGCGGCGGCAGGAACGGATGCTCGTGACTCATGCCTGCGCGGCGTCCTTCGCGCCGCAGTTCGCGGGAGCGCTCAGCTCAGTTCCTCGCGCGCAGCAACGAGCTCGTTGCAGCGCCGGACCGCGAGCCCCTTGCCCCCGACGGGCGTAATCGTCGGCGCAGCTTGAGTCCACGGCCGTGAGTGCGCGCCCGGCGGGGGACTCTCCGCGAGGCTCTCCGCAGCCCCGCAGCGCGCCGCCAGCGATTCCAGGCGCGAAATAGTAGTTCGCGCTGCGGGGCGAGGACTGCCGAGCGGAGAGTCCCGCCCCGGGCGCGCTCATGCGTCCGTCGCCGCGGCGCCGCGGTCAAGAATCAAGGTCACCGGACCGTCGTTCACCAGATCGACCTCCATCATCGCCCCGAAACGCCCGGTGGCCACGGTGACACCCGTGGCCCGCACCTGCTGCACGAATCCGTCGTAGAGCTGCTCGGCCAGTGCCGGGGGCGCCGACTCGATGAAGCTGGGGCGGCGCCCCTTGCGCGCGTCGCCGTAGAGCGTGAACTGGCTGACCACCAGCACGCTGCCACCCGCCTCGAGCAGGCTGCGGTTCATCTTGCCCAGGTCGTCCTGGAAGACACGCAGCTCGACGCACTTGCGCGCCATCCACTCCAGGTCCGCGCTGCGGTCGTCGGCGCGGAAGGCGGCCAGCAGCACCAGACCACGTCCGATCTGCCCGGCCACCTCCCCGTCGATGCGCACCTGGGCGCGGCTCACGCGCTGCAGGACCACTCTCAATCGTCGCCCTCCAGGTGATCGCCCAGAGGGGTCCCTCCACCGACGAACGTGGAGCGCTCGACGCGGCTTACCCCGGGAATCTTGCGGATCGCCTTGATGATCTTGTCGAGATGGTGGAGGTTGCGCACCTCGACCATGAAGCTGCAGCGGGCGTAGTCGTGGGTGCCCTCGAAACTCCCCGCCTGGATGTTGCAATCGAGCTCGCCGATCGAGCGGGAGATGTCGGCCAGGAGGTTCTTGCGGTCCTGCCCCACCACGGTGAGGTGCACGGGAAAGGTCGTATCGTCGGCCACGTCCCAGGTGACCTCGACGCGGCGCTCGGCCTCCACCAGCCCGTCGCGGACGTTGGCGCAGTCGGCGCGATGCACGGAGACGCCGCGCCCGATGCTGATGATGCCGGTAATGGCATCGCCGGGAACGGGCTGGCAGCAGCGCGCGAAGCGGATCAGCAGGTTGCTGATGCCCTGGATGCGCACCGCGCTCTCGCTGCGGCGCTGGAACGCCGACTGAAGCCGCGGCGGCAGGGCCACCCGCCGCTTGCGCGGCTCCTCCGTGGGCACCAGGCGGTGCACGATCTTCTGTACGGGAAGATGTCCGCTGCCGATGGCAGCCAGCAGGCGGTCGGCGTCGCGGTGTCCCAGCGACTGGGCGACCTCGATCAGCTCCTTATCCAGGTCGACCTTGGCGCGCAGCTTCTTGAGCTCGCGCTCGAGCAGCTCGCGCCCGAGCTTGATCGCCTCGTCGAGCTGCCGGGCCTTGATCCAGTGGCGGATGTGGTGCTTGGCGCGGCTGGTCTTGACGATCTCCAGCCAGTCGGGGCTGGGGTTGGCGGCCTTGCTGGTGAGGATTTCCACGGTTTCACCGCTGCGCAGGCTGTAGCGCAGCGGCACCATCCGCGCGTTCACCCGGGCGCCGACGCAGTGCAGCCCGACTGCGCTGTGCACGTAGAAGGCGTAGTCCAGAGGGGTGCTCCCCCGCGGCATCTTGAACAGGTCGCCGCGCGGACTGAACACGTAGACGTCGTCCTCGAACAGGTCGATGCGCAGTGCGTCCATGAATTCCCGCGGGTCCTTCACGTCGCGCTGCCACTCCAGCACTTCGCGGAACCACTGCAGCTGCTGGTCGAGGCGCTCGTCGGGCGTCGCCGCCTTGGTGCCCTCCTTGTAGCGCCAATGGGCCGCGATCCCCACCTCGGCGCGGCGGTGCATCTCCCGCGTGCGGATCTGCACCTCGACCAGGTGTCCGGACGGGCCGCGCACGGTGGTGTGCAGCGACTGGTACATGTTGGACTTGGGATTGGCGATGTAGTCCTTCACGCGGTCGTGCAGCGGCGTGAATGTGGAGTGGATCACCCCCAGCGCGTGGTAGCAGTCGCGCAGCGACTCGACGATGATGCGGATGGCCAGCAGGTCGTAGATCTGGTCGAGGCCGGCACCCCGGCTCTCCATCTTCTTCCAGATCGAGTAGAAGTGCTTGGGCCGCCCCATGATCTCGGCCGAGATGCCTGCTTCGGCCAGCTTGCTGCTCAGGGGCTCCTGGATCTGCTGGATGATCGCCTCGCGCTCCTCGCGCCGCGCGGCGATCCCTTCGTCAATCGTGCGGAACTCCTCGGGATAGAGCGTCTTGAACGCGAGGTCCTCCAGCTCCCACTTCATGCGGGCGATCCCGAAACGATGGGCGAGTGGCGCGTAGACGTTGAGGGTTTCCTGCGAGATGGCCTCGCGGCGGTCCGGCTCCAGCGCATCGATGGTGCGCATGTTGTGCAGGCGGTCGGCCAGCTTGATGAGGATGACGCGCACGTCTTTGGAGATGGTCAGGAGAAACTTGCGGTAGTTCTCCGCCTGCTGCGCCTCGGGGTTCTCGTAGCGGATCTCGCTGATCTTGGTGACGCCGTCCACCAACAGCGCAACCTCTTCACCGAACTCATCGCGCAGGTCGTCCAGCGAGATGATCGTGTCCTCCACCACGTCGTGCAGCAGCCCGGCGGCGATGGTGTCCACGTCCAGGCGCAGGTCGGTGAGGATCTCGGCCACGGTCAGCGCGTGGGTGAAATACGGCTCGCCGCTCTTGCGCGTCTGCCCCTCGTGGGCCTTGAGCCCGCGGTGGAAGGCGCGCCACAGCTTCTCCATGTCCGCCTGGGGGTGGTAGCCCGAGACCTTCACCACCAGGCTGCGCATGCGCGCCTCGAGCTCCTGCGTTTCGAGGGTAGTGTCGTTGCGGCGGCGGATCATGGCGCGGCCTCCGGTGGCAGCACGCGCAGGCTCTCCACGGAGAGCTCCCACGGATCGAAGCGCGGGTTCGGCACGAATCGCGCGCGGAAGGCAACGTCCAGGCGTGACCCTCCCCGCAACGGCTCTTGCACGTGGTGGGCCAACCCGAACCCGATGAAGCCGCGCCGCAGGCCGTCCTCGCTCAGGGCGAGGCGCAGATGCTTCTGCCCCACGACCGAGGGGGGCGCCGTCACCCGCAGTCCATAGGCCGCGAACAGGGGCTGCGGATTTCCGAGGCCGAAGGGGCCGAGCTTCACCAGGAAGTCCGCCAGCCCAGCGTCGATCTCGCCCAGAGGTAGCACGGCATCCAGCAGGAGCGGCTCCTGACCGGAACGGCGCGGCATCTGCGCGGCGACCTCCTCGAAGCGCGCCGTGAACCCTGCGATCCCGCGCGCAGGAAGCGTGAGGCCGGCCGCGGCGGCATGCCCTCCGTAGCGGGTAAGGTGTCCGGCGCAGCCGTCGAGGGCCTGTTTCAGATCGAACCCCGGCACGCTGCGGGCCGAGCCGCGCGCCTCCTCGCCCATGACGCTGAGCAGCACCGTCGGAACGTGGAAGCGCTGCACCAGGCGCGCCGCACCGATCCCCACCACGCCCACGTGCCAGTCCTGCGAGGCCAGCACCAGGCTCGCGCGCGGGCCCTCCTGCAGCAGCTCCATCGCGCGGGTCACGGCCTCGTCGGTCATCGTGCGGTCGAGGGCCTGCCGCTGGCGGTTGAGCACGCCCAGCCGCAGCGCCAGCTGCGCGGCCTGGGCCGGATCTTCGGTGAGCAGCAGGTCGAGCGCCGTACGCGCGCTCTCGATGCGGCCCGCGGCGTTGATGCGCGGAGCGATCTGGTACGCGATGTCGCTGGCATCCAGCGCCTGGCCCTGCAGGCCGGCGCTGGCGAGCAGCGCCCGCACACCGGGCCTCGACGACTGCGCCATGCGAGCGAGCCCCAGGCGCACCAGCGCGCGGTTCTCGCCCAGCACGGGCATCTGATCAGCCAACAGCGCGATCGCCACCAGGTCCAGCTCGCGCTCCACATCGCAGGGGCGCTCGAGCACCCGCGCCAACCCGCAGAGCAGTTTGAAAGCGACGCCGCACCCGCACAGCTCCGCATTGGGGTAGGCGCTGTCGGTGCGTTGCGGATTGATCAGCCAGGTCGCACCGTCAGGCCGTACGTCGAACAGATGGTGATCGCAGACGATCACGTCGATCCCCAGCTCGCGGGCGCGGCGCAGCTGCAGCTCGGCGCTGGAGCCCGTATCGACGGTGATCAAGAGCGTGACGCCGTGCGCGCCCGCGTGCTCCACCAGCCGCGCCGAGACACCGTAACCATCCCGTATGCGGTCGGGAACGAAGGGCTCGGCCTGCGCGCCCAGGCGGCGCAGCGCGCCGGCCAACAGCGCCGCACCAGTGATCCCGTCGGCGTCGTAATCGCCGTGGACCACGATGCGCTCGCCGCCTTGGATGGCGCGGGCGAGTCGATGCGCGGCCGCCTCGAGATCGGGTAGCAGGAAGGGATCGTGGAGATCGGCAGCGCCAGCGTCCAGGAAGCGGCGGGCTACGGCGGGGTTGTGCAGGCCGCGGCGGACGAGTACCTCGCCGGCTACGCGCGGCAGCCCCAACTCGGCGCACAGACGCTGTGCCGCTGCGGGAGCCGCGAGCGGCGGCAGCATCCACACCCGCTCCAGGCGCGCGCTGGCCACGGCGTTCCTTCTCGCGATGCACTGCCGTTGCCGCCGCACGGTGTCCCACCGTGGGGCACGTCGCCGGCAGCGGAGGCACGAAGATACTTCGAGCCGGAGCCGTCCGTAAGCCGAGTTCTGTTCCGCCGGCCCCTCGCGGAGCCGTCGGCGACGACCATTTCTCTCGAACCGCGGTTGCCCGCGGCCTCCAGCGACCTACCCGGGAGTCGAGCGAGACGGGCCGCCTCTCCTCCCCTATTTGGTCTTGCACCGGATGGGGTTTACCGTGCCCTTCCCGTCACCGGGAAGGCGGTGGGCTCTTACCCCGCCGTTTCACCCTTGCCGTCTCCGCTTGCGCGGAGCTTGGGCGGTCTGTTCTCTGTGGCACTTTCCTTGGGATCGCTCCCACTGGGCGTTACCCAGCATCCTGCCCGATGGTGCTCGGACTTTCCTCGCGTCCCGGCAAGCGGGGCGCGCGGCCGTCTGTCCAACTCCGGCTCGAATGGGAGTTTACAGTTCCCAGTCTATCGCGGGCCGCGGCGCTTGGCCAGCGCGCCCGGGCCTGCACACGTGCGCTCAGCGACTCGCGCGCCCGCCCTGCGCCTGGTCCAGGGCGTGATTGGCCAGGGCATCGGCCACGGCGTTCTGCGCCCGCGGCACGTGCTCGACCTGCAGGCGTTCGAACGCTCGCACGCGCTGCACGAGCGTTCCATGGAGCTGCTGGAGAACGGGGTCCTTCACCCGGTAGGCGCCCGTGACCTGGCGGACGACCAGCTGGCTGTCCAGCCGCAGCACGGCGCGGCGTACGCCCCAGCCAGAAAGGCGCTCGAGTGCCGCGATGGCGCCGCGGTATTCCGCCACGTTGTTGGTCGCGTGGCCGATCGCCACTCCCTCGCCACAGAGCATGCGTCCGGCCGCGTCCGCGTAAGCGCACCCATAGGCCGCCGGGCCGGGATTCCCACGGCAGGCGCCGTCGGCGAGGACGACCGCCTCGGACCCCGGCGGATACGGGTTCTGCACGGGGGGAGCGGGTGGCAGGGTGGTCGCTCGCCCGGCGCGCGACCCGAGTGCGTTGCTGGTAGCGGTGGGGCGTGCAGCGCGCTCGCCGCTGGCAACGCCAGTGCCACCACCGGGGGAGGCGTCGGAATCTGGCGAGATTGAGGGGACCCGGTCGGCGAGCCGCAGCAGGGCAGCCGACGCTGCCGCGGTGGAGGGGAAGCCCGCCGCCCGCGCCGCCTTCGCCAGTGCAGCCCCCGCGGCGAGCCGCCGCAGCAGTTCCTCCGCGTCAGAAGCGCTCACGCTGCCTCCGGAGCGCCTCCCGCCACGCCCTGGGGGCCCTGCGCGGTATCGCGAGGAGCGCCGTTGGCGGGGGGAGCCACGACGATCCGGCCACAGCTCTCGCAGGTGACGATCGACTGGCCGCGCTTGACCGCGATCTGCGACTGGGGCGTCAGGCGATGGTGGCAAAAGCTGCAGGCGCTCTCCCACAGCCAGACGATCGGCATTGGCTGGCGGGCGGCCAGGCGCTCGTAGAAGCGCAGCGTCACGGGCGGCATCCCCCGCACGAACTGGTCGCGCAACGCCCGCGCGCGCTCCAGCTCCTGCGCCTGGCGCTCGCGCTCGGCCACGAGTTGGGACTTGAGGACCGCGACCTCGGCGCGCTTGGTCTCCAGCGCAGCGGCAGCCTCGCCCACGACCGCCTGGGCCTTCTCGGCCTGCTCCATCGAGGCGAGAGTAGCTTCCTCCCGCTCCTCGATCTGACGCTGGATGTAGCGGATCTCCTCGTTGAGCGCACGCCACTCGCGCGTGTCGGAGATGTCGCTCAGGTGGCCCTTGTGCAGCGCAGCCTGGCGCTTGAGGTCGGCGATCTCCGCCTCGGTGCGCCGGACGCTGAGGCGGGTATCGGTGAGGCGCGCCTTGGCGGCCTCGTGCGCGGCCGCCACCTCGGCCTCCAGGGCGTCGAGGTCGGAGATCTTGCGGCGGCCGGCTTCCAGGGACTGCTCCAGCTCGCCGACTTTGCGGTCGTACGCGACGAGCTGGCTGAGGACGCTGGGATCGGCAGCTGTCACGAACGCCTCTTCACCTCTCGACGGTGACGGATCATCTGCTGCAGCCCAGGACCGGCCATGGTGGGCGATACTGGACTTGAACCAGTGACCTCTCGCGTGTGAGGCGAGCGCTCTGGCCAGCTGAGCTAATCGCCCACCCCGGACCTGGGCCCAGCAGGACTCGAACCTGCGACCGACCGGTTATGAGCCGGCTGCTCTTACCGCCTGAGCTATGGGCCCGCCGAAACCGGGAACTGACAACTTATCATCGGCCCCAGGGTCGGTCAACCCCAACCGCCGCCGACGCCTGGCAAGCGCAGCGCGCGCGCATCAAATGATCTCCGTGTACCCCTTGAGCTTACGGCTGCGGCTAGGGTGGCGCAGCTTGCGCAGCGCCTTCGCCTCGATCTGCCGCACGCGCTCGCGGGTCACCTTGAAAATCGTCCCGACCTCCTCCAGCGTGCGCGGCGTGCCATCGCCCAGCCCGAAGCGCAGACGGATCACCTTCTCCTCGCGCCGTGTGAGCGTGGAGAGTACGCGGCTCATGCGGTCCTGCAGCATCGCGTGGGCGGCCTGGCGCGCCGGGCTAGGGGCGGAGGTGTCCTCGATGAAATCGCCCAGATTGCTGTCCTCGTCCTCGCCGATGGGACGGTCGAGCGAGACCGGCTCCAGGCTCGCCTTCATCACGCTCTTCACCTTGTCCACCGGCATGTCCAGACGCCGGGCCACCTCGGCCGGCGTGGGGTCGCGCCCCAGCTCCTGCAGCAGCTGGCGGCTCACGCGGTTCACCTTGTTGATGGCCTCGATCATGTGCACCGGCACGCGGATCGTGCGCGCCTGGTCGGCGATGGCGCGGGTGATCGCCTGGCGGATCCACCACGTCGCGTAGGTGGAGAACTTGTAGCCCTTGCGGTAGTCGAACTTCTCCACCGCCCGCATCAGACCGCTGTTGCCCTCCTGGATCAGGTCGAGGAACTCCAGACCACGGTTCGTGTAGCGCTTGGCGATGGAGATGACCAGGCGCACGTTGGCCTCGATCATCTGGCGGACGGCCTTCTCGAGCTGGCGCTCGCCGGCGTCGATCTCGCCCACCAGCGCCTCCAGGCGCTCGGTCTTCAGACCGATCTCGTCCTCGATCTTCTTGTTGCGCCCGCGCAGCGTACGGATCTTCTGCTGGATCTCCACCAGGTCCTTGCGCTCGAACTCTCCCTTGCCCGGCACTTTCAGCGCCCGCACGCGGTCTCCGGACAGGTCCTTGATCGCGGCATTGAGCGATTTGAGGTCCATGCCAACGAAGTCCTCGCACTGACGGATCTGCGCCTGCGTGTCGTCGATCTTCTGCAGCACGACGCGCAGCGAGTTGGCCATGGACTCAATCTGCTGGTTGGTGAGCTTGAGGCTGCAGAACTCTGAGACGATCTTCTCCTCGCGGGCGACGACCATCTTCTCGAGGGTGTTGGCCCGGGCGGCCGCCGGGTTCTTCGCCAGCTCCTTGCGCTCCTTGGTGATCTCCTCGCGCCACTGCTCGATGTGGTCCACGACGCGGCTGATGCGCAGGCTCTCCTTGCGCGGAGTGACATTCATGGACCAGGTGCTGGCATCGGTCTGGATGACCTCGTCTACCACCATGGTCTCGCGTCCCAGTCGGTCGGCGAGCTGGCGCAGCTCGACGCGCGTGTTGCTCGACTGGAGGATGGCGCGGATGATGCGCAGGTGCCCTTCCTCCATCTGTTTGGCCAGGCGGACCTCGCCCTCGCGGTCCAGCAGCGGGACCTTGCCCATCTCCCGCAGGTACATGCGCACGGGGTCGTCGTACTTGATGCTGGCGCGCGCCGCCTTGCGCTCGGCTTTGAGCTTCTTGATCCGTCGGCGCTCGCGCGCCTCCATCTTCTTCTTCGCCGCCGACTCGTCGTCAAAGAACTCGATCTTCAGCTGCGCGAGTTTGTCGTAGATCTTGTCGAGCTCCTGGATGTCGAACTCGTCGGCCAAGAGCGAATTGATCTCGTCGTGGAGAACGTAGCCGCCGCGATCCTTGGCCTTCTTCTTGAGGTCCTCGATCAACCCGGTGAACTGCGCTTTCTTCATCTCGGCGTGCGTCCTTTGTGGGCCGTAGCTGAGGGTCCTGCCGCCGCCCGGCGGCCAGCCAGAATGATCAGCGGGTGGGATCGTCGCCCTGGGCTTCGCGCCGCGCGAGCTCGCTGCGCCAGTCGCCATCCCCCCATGCGTACTGCTCGTTCATGCGCGTGCGCCGCAGCGTCTCCTCTGCACGGCGCGACCGGCGGCTCAGGGCGTCCAGCGCGGCCGAGAGCTCGGCGACCGCGTCGGGCAGCCCGGTGGGCAGGTCCATCATCAAGTGGGCGGCAAACGCCTGCGCCGGCGGGGAGAGCCCGTCCAGCAATGACGCGTTCACGGCGCCCGCCGCGTCACCGCGCTGGTGGAGCGCCCTGAACAGCTCGCTTGCCAGGGGATCGACCAGGTCGGCGGCGCCCAGACGGGTGAACAGCAGGGCACGCGCGTCGGAGGAGGCCAGCGCCAGGCGGAGGACCGTGCGCTCCAGGACGACCCCGGGATCGGCGTCGTGGGCACGCTCGCTTTGGGCAGCCTGCGGCTGGGTGCGGCGAGCGGTCTGATCGCGCAGGAGCGCCGCCTTGATTCCCAGCACCTTCTCCGCCTCCTCGGCCATCAGGTCGGCGCGCACCGGGTCGCGGACGGCCGCGAGCGTGGTCTTCAAATGCGCGAGCGCCCGCTCCTTCACTTCCCGTCCCCCTTCGCGCTCCTGCACGACCTGCGCCAACCGGTGCACGAGATCGGGCGCCTGCTCGATCGCGACGCGCAGCGTCTCGCGCTCGTCGGCCTGCACCAGATCCGCCGGGTCCCTGCCCCCCGCCAGCCGTCCGATCCGCACGTCCAGCCCGGCGGCCAGCGCCACATCGGCAGCGCGGAACGCAGCCTTGCGTCCAGCCGCGTCGCCGTCCAGCAGCAGCACCACGGTGTCCGCGTAGCGGGCCAGCAGGGCCGCCTGCTCGGGCGCCAGCGCGGTGCCGCAGGTGGCCACGGTCTGCGTCCACCCCGCCTGGTGCAGGGCGAGGGCGTCCACGTACCCCTCGACGAGGATGGCGCTCCGCTTGCGGACGATGCTCGCTCGCGCCTCGGCCAGGGCGTACAGCACGCGGCGCTTCTGGAAGACTGTGGTTTCCGGAGAATTCAGGTACTTGGGCTCGCCCGCCCCGAGGATTCGGCCGCCGAAACCCAGGACCTTCTGCGCGACACCTCGGATCGGAAATATAAGACGGCCCCGGAAATAGGCCAAGGGGCCCCGGTTGTCGCGCCGCATGAGCAGCCCCGCCAACAGCAACGTCTCGGCATCGTGGCCCGCCGCCTTGGCCGCGACCAACAGCTCGGTGGCATCGTCCCCTGCCGGGGCGGAGAGCCCCAGGCCGAACACGTCGATGGTTTCCGGGCGCAGCCCGCGCGCCCGCACGTACTCGCGGGCCGCCGCGCCCCGCGGCGCGCCGAGGCGCTCCTTGAACCAGCCGGCGGCCCAGGCATTGGCCGCCAGCACCGTTGCACGCCCGTCGGGAGCGGAGCCCTCCTCGTGCGCGTAGCGCGACACGTCGAGCCCCAGCCGGCTCGCACACCACTCGATCGCCTCAGGGTAGGACATCCCCTCGCGGTCCATCAGGAATCGGAACACGTCCCCGCCGCGATGGCATCCGAAGCAGTAGAAGATCTGCCGCTGGGGGTTGACGTGGAAGCTGGGGGTCTTCTCCTGGTGGAACGGGCAGAGGGCCTTGAACGACGTGCCACTGCGTTGCAGACGGAGGAAGTGGCCGACGACCTCCTCGATCGCGGTCTCCTCGCGAACCTTCTCGATGACGTCCTCGGGAATCCGTCCCATGCGTGGCAGCGTCGACCGCGAGAGAGCCGGAGCGTGCGTTGAGGCGTGGACATCCCCAATCTAGGAGGGGCGGGAGCCCGTGGCCAGGGGCGCGCGACGCCGCCGCTCAGAGCCGCACGACGGTGCAGCCGTCGTCGGCTCCGCCCTCACCGCCCAACTGCGCGCCGCGCACCCGCGGGTCGCGCTGGAGGCGCTCGGCGAGCCCCCGGCGCAACCGGCCGGTGCCCTTGCCGTGGATGACCTCCACGGTCGCGACCCCCGCCGCAACGCAGCGGTCAAGCTCCTTGTCCACGGCGTCCCACGCGTCCTCGACGTCCCTGCCGCGCACGTCGATCTGGACGGCGGGTCCACGTGGGAGGTCGGTGAGCAATGCCCGCACCTGGCCGGCCTGCGGCGGCGAGTCGGCAGGGTCGGCGGGCGCGGCCGCCGCTAGATCGTCCGGGCCAGCGACCACGCGCAGCCCATCCACCTCCAGGGTCACGCGGCCGCCGCGCACCGCCACGATCCGGCCCTCCTTGCCCAGGCCCCGGTGCAGCACCCACTCGCCCGCGAGCAGCCGCGCCGGGGACAGCGCCGCAGCGCGGGCAGCTCGCCCGGACAGCTCGCGGTCAAGCTGCTCCGCGAGCGCGTCCGCCTCGGCGCGCGCTCGCTCCGCCGCTGCCGCCAGAGTGTCGCGTCCCGGGCTGCTCGCCGGTGCGGCGCCCGGGACCAAGCCCGCGCCCGCCGCAGCGCCCGCGTCTGCACCCGCTCCCGCGCCCGTGTCCCGCCGCGCGGTTTCCCGCTGCGCGGCCTCGCGCTCGGCGGCGGAGCGCATCTGCGCCAGCAGCCGCTCGATGCGCGCCCGCGCGCCACGCACGATGCCTGCAGCCTGGCGCTGCGCCTCGTCGAGGCGCTGGCGGCGGGTTTGCCGCACCTCGGCCGCCAGCGCCTCGTAGTGCTGGCGGGTATGCCGAGCGGCCAGTGCCTGCTGCTCCGCCTCTGCGAGCGCCGCGGCCAGCGCAGCGCGCTGCGCTTCCATCTCGGACAGCAACGCGTCCAGGCGCAGCGTCTCGTCCCCCACCAGGGCGCGCGCTCGCTCCACGATCTCGGCGGGCAGCCCGATGCGCTGGGCGATCTCCAGGGCGTGGCTGCTGCCGGGTACGTCCAGCACGAGCTGGAAGCGGGGCCGCAACTCCTGCGCGTCGTAAGCCATGCTCGCGTTGCGGAACCCCGGCGCCTGGTGGATCATCGCCTTGAGCTGCCCGTAGTGCGTGGTCGCCACCGTCGTCGCTCTGCGCGCCACAAGCGTCTCGAGCACGGCGCGCGCCAGCGCGATGCCCTCCTCCGGATCGGTTCCGCCCCCCACCTCGTCCAGCAGCACCAGCGAGCTGGCGTTCGCCAGCTTCACGATCTCGCGCAGGTTGGTCAGGTGCGCGCTGAAGCTGCTCAGGGCGTCGGCGATGGACTGCTCGTCGCCCAGGTCCATCAGCACCCGCTCCTGGAGAGTCAGCCGCGGCGCGGCCCGCGCCGGGAGCGGGATCCCCGATTGGGCCATGAGCACCGCCAGCCCGACCGCTTTCATCGCCACCGTTTTGCCGCCGGCGTTGGGTCCGCTGACGAGCAGGACGCGGTCGGAGGGCCCGAGCTCGAGGTCCAGCGGGATGAGCTCGTGCGCCCGCCCCGCCGCGGCGAGCCCCGCGTTGAGCAGCGGATGACGGAACCCCGACAGGGCGAGCACACCGCTGCCGGGCGCCAGCAGCTGCGGGGCCCATCCTCCCTCGTGCACGCCCCACAGCGCCCGCGCCCGCACAGCGTCCAGGACGACGACGCGCTCGTAGAGCGCGAGCAGCTCGGGCGCGCGGCCGGCGATCTCCTGGTTGAGCGCGGCGATGATCCGGCGCTCCTCCTCCTGCGCGCTGAGCCGTGCCTCCTGCAGCTCGTTGGCCGCCTCGACCACGGCCAGCGGCTCGACGAAGATCGTCGCACCGGTTTCGGAGCGGTCGTGCATCACGCCGGCCACGTGGCGGCGGTGGCGCGCCGTCACCGGGATGCAGTAGCGCTCCCCGCGCAGCACCAGCTCGGGACCGCCGGCCCATTCGTGCTCCACCGCGCGCGCCATCTCGCGGCGCGCCACTTCGCGCACGCGCACCGCGGCGGCCGTCACCGCGCGGCGCAGGGCGGCCAGCTTCGGGCTCGCGCCATCCTTGATGCGCCCGTCGGGCTCGAGCGCGGCGGCGAGGTGCACGCCCAGAGCGCGTGGAGAGGCGGTGCTGGCCAGCAGCGCGGCGCTGCGCGGCAGGCGCGGCCCAAGGGCCAGGACGGCCTCGCGCACCGTGGCCAGCGACAGGCAGGCCGCACCGATGCCAGCCAGGACCGGCGGGTCGAGCGGCCCGGCGTGCGGGCGGTCCGGCCCGATCGCCGCGCGCAGCTCGAGCAAGTCGCCCAGCGGGAGGCCGCCGCCTTGCTCCGTCAGGAGCATCAGCTCGCGCACGTGGGCCCACAGGTCGGCCAGCGCCTCTGGATCGGTCAGCGGCTCCAGGGCCAACAGCTGCTCGCGCCCGCGCTGCGTGGCGCAGCGATTGGCCACCAGGCGCAGCACGGCGGGCAGCTCGAGCAGGCGCGCGGCGCGGCGTCCCTGGGCGGTTGCGAGCAGGCTCACGGCACGGCCCTCGCGAACGATCGGCTGGCGGTGATGCGGGCGATGCGGGCACCCCCGCCGCGGCACCCTGCGGCAACCGGTGCGGCGCCCGCCGAGGCTCAGTTCCCGGAGACCGCCCTGCGCAGCGCGGGCTCCAGGCGCAGGCGCGCCACCTTCTCGAAGGGCTCGCCGCCCCACACGGCGCGGGCCGCGTCGTAGACGGCTGGCGCGACGCGCAGCAGCCGCCCGGTCACCGGGTTGTGCATGACCTCCTGCTTGAACCCCTCATCCGCACGGGAGGCGACCAGCATCAGGAGCAGGCAGCTCGCGACGAAGCAGCCGAACGCGGCGCCCAGCACCGCTCCACCCAGCCGGTCCAGCCACCCGATCACCGAGAACGCGAGCAGTTTGGACATGGCCAGGGCCACCATGCGCACCACGATCACGCCTGCGAGCAGCACGACGGTCCAGGCAGCGAAGAAGGCCAGCGTGGGCGAGATGGAGAGCCAGCGCGTCAGGCGCGGCTCCAGCAGGTCGGCCAGACGCGAGGCGAACAGGAAGATGGCCAAAAGCCCCGCGATCTCCAGGACGCGGCGGATCACGCCCTCACGGAACCCCTGCACGACGAAGAAGGCGAGCAGCAGCAGGACGGCGCCCAAGACCAGATGCATGGCGAGCGCGCGGTGCGCACCCTCACCCGCCCAGTCGCGCCTTGACCAGCGGGTTGAGACGCGAGCCGTCGGCACGTCCGGCGGCGCGCTCGAGACACGCCTTCATCACCCGGCCCATGTCCTTGATCGAGGCTGCGCCCAGCTCGACCACCACGGTATCCACCAGCTCCTGCAGTTGCGCATCGGTGAGCGGCTGGGGCAAGTAGGAGCGAACGACCGAGAGCTCGAACTCCTCGCGCGCGGCCAGCTCGTCGCGGCCGGCCTTGCGTGCCTCAGCCTGGGCCTCCTGGCGCTTCTTGGCGTAGGCCGACAGCACGCGCAGGGTCTCGTCGTCCTTGAGCGCCGCGCGCTTTTCGATGGCGGCGTCCTTGACGCCTGCGATGAGCATGCGCAGCACCGACAGGCGGTCCTTGTCCTTGGCCTTCATGGCGGCAACCATGTCGACGTGGAGGCGGTCAGCCAGCGAGTCGCTCACGACGTGGCTCTCCCGGGCGGTACGGACAGCAGGGGGACGTCGGGCAGTCTAGGCAGCGGCGCCGCCCGCGGTCAAGGAGCCCCTCGTGGCGCGCACAGCTGCGCCAGCAGGGCGATCGCAGCGGTCTCGGCCCGCAGCCGGAAGGGCGACAGGGTTACGGCGGCAGCCCCCTGCTGGCGCAGCCACTGCTTCTCCGAGGGGGAGAACCCTCCCTCGGGCCCGACGATCGCCAGGAAGGGGGAGCCGGCTGGCGGGCACGCCTGCTCCACCGTGCGCTCGCGCTCCTCCTCGTCGCCCACGATCCAGGGGACGCCGGACGCGACGCGCTCCGGCAGCGCGCGCAGGTCGCAGGGCTCCTCCACCGGCGGCAGCCACGAGCGCGCGGCCTGCTTCATCGCGCTCTCGACGACCCGTTGCCAACGCTCCACCTTGGCGCGCGCCCCCTTCACATCGAGACGCACCACGCAGCGCTCGGCGGCCAGCGGTAGGATCCGGTGGACGCCCAACTCGACGGCCTTCTCCAGCGCGACGTCGAAGTGGTCTCCCTTGAGCAGGGCCAACGCCAACGTGGCGCGCGGCGCCCCTATTTCGCGCGCGTCGTCCTCGACGCGCTCGATCTGGCCGTGGAGGCTGTGTCCGTCGCAGCGATCGATGCGCACGTGCAGGAAGCTCCCGTGTCCGTCGGCGAAAAGCAGCGGGTCTCCCGGACGTAGGCGCAGGACCTTGAGGATGTGGTGCGCCTCGGGACCCTCGCAGAAGATCGAGTTGCCGCTGCGCGCCCGCTCGCCCAACAGGAAGACTTGCATGGCAGGCTCAGCTGTAGATCTTGCGGCCGGGAGCCGGGATCCCGTCGCCAAGCCGGGCGCGCAGCGTCTCGAGCTGCTCGCGCTGCTCCTGGGTGAGCTCCTGGGGCGTCCAAGCGATCACGCGCACGAGCTCGTCCCCGCGCCCATGGCCGTGCAGGTGGGGAATCCCCTTCTGGCGCATGCGGAAGATCTTGTGGGACTGGGTGCCGGGCGGGATCCGCAGGCTCACCTTGCCGTCCACGGTGGGCACCTGCACCTTCGTCCCCAGCGCCAGGTCGAAGCTGGAAACCGGGACGTTGATCAGCAGATCGTCGCCGTGGCGCTCGAAGAGCTCGTCCTCCTCCTCCTCGATCACCACGAACACGTCGCCGTTGGGCGCGCCGTGCTCCCCAGCGTCACCGTGGCTCTTGAGCGTGAGATAGTTGCCGCTGGAGACGCCGGCGGGGATCTTGACCTCCATCATCTCGGTGCCGCGCAGCGTACCGGTGCCATTGCACGCGTCGCAGGCGTGCGCGATGACGGTCCCCTCGCCATGGCAGGTGGGACAGGTCACCGCATTCATGATCTGGCCCAGCAGCGTGCGCTGCACACGATGCAGCTGGCCCCGGCCACCGCACTGCGGGCACGTGGTGGGGCCCGATCCCTGCTTGGCGCCGGATCCGCCGCACGTGCCGCAGCGCACGAGCTTGTTCAGCTTGATCTTCTTCTCGACGCCAGTGGCGATCTCGCGCAGCGTCAGCCCGACCTTCATCTGCAGGTCGCGCCCGCGGCCACCGCGTCCACCCCGCGCTCGGCCCGGGTCGCCGAACACGTCGGCGAAGCCGCCGAAGTCGCGCATGAACGCCCGCAGGGCGTCGCTGAGGTCGAACTCGAACCCGCCGCCAGCCGCGGGCCCGCCGCCGCGTGCGCCAGCGACGCTGGCGTGGCCGAACTGGTCGTAGGAGCGCCGCTTGTCCTCGTCGCGCAGAACCTCGTAGGCCTCCGTGGCCTCCTTGAACCGCTCCTCGGCGGCGGGATCCCCGGGGTTCTTGTCGGGGTGGTACTTAACGGCCAGCTTGCGGTAGGCACGCTTGACGTCCTCGGTGCCAGCGTCGCGCTGCACGCCCAGAATCTCGTAGTAGTCGCGCTTGCTCACGAGGGCACCACCGCCGCGGTCTCAACATCCAGGAAGCAGGCAGGCTCGAACGATTGGGACAAAGGATAGGCGCTCCGCCGCCGCTGGCAATGGCCCAGGCGGGGGACGCCCGGCGAGCGGTTCACCGCTGCGCAGCCCTCGCCCCGCAGCGCGAACCACTGCTCCAAGCTTTCGATCGCGGCGGCGCGCTGGGGGGTGCGGAGCGCCTGGCGGAGAATCCCGCACCGAGCGCGCGCAGAAGTCCGGGGTCTCGTGCAGCACGGACGATCGCGCCCCTTTGGCCCCTACGGTCCTCTGCGCGACACTCCGCAGCCCGCGGTTGGAATCCACACTTGATCGGATGGCGGGCGAGGACCGTCGCGCGCAGGGCCGTACGGGCCGAGCGGCCCGCGGTACGGCGCTGCCTCGAGCGCATCGCTGCGGGGCGGGAACCGCGTGCGGGCGCGTCAGCGGTGCGAGCCGGTCCGACGCGCCACGCCGTCAGCGGTACAGGACGTCGGCCACCTTGTGGGAGGAGGTGTTGAGCTTCTCGATGGCCGCCTGGATGGCGGCGATGTCCTCCCCCTCCAGTAGATCGCGCAGGGCCACGGCGTCCTCCGCGATCCTATTGCGGTCCTCTTCCGTCACGCGCTCGCCGTAGTCCTTGATCACGCCCTCGACGTTGAGCAGGAGCATCTCGGCACGGTTGCGCGCCTCGGCCAGCCGGCGCTTCTGCCGGTCCTCCTCGGCGCGGATCTCCGCCTCGCGCACCATGCGCTCGATGTCGTCCTCGCGCAGATTGCTCGTGCTCTTCACGGAGATCTTCTGGGCCTTGCCCGTGCCCATGTCGCGCGCAGAGACCTCCAGGATCCCGTTGGCATCGATGTCGAACGTCACCTCGATCTGCGGCACGCCGCGCGGCGCCGGCGGCAGCCCCACGAGGTCGAAGCGCCCCAGGCTGCGGTTGTCGGCAGCCATCTCGCGCTCGCCCTGCAGGACGTGGATGCTGACCGCTTGTTGATTGTCGGTAGCTGTGGAGAAGATCTGGGTCTTGCGCGTGGGGATGGTGGTGTTGCGATCGATGAGCTTGGTCATCACGCCGCCCAGCGTCTCGATGCCCAACGACAACGGCGTCACGTCGAGCAGGAGCACGTCCTCGACGTCGCCGCTGAGCACCCCGGCCTGGATCGCCGCGCCCAGCGCCACGACCTCATCGGGGTTGACGGTCTTGTTCGGCCGCTTGCCGAAGAGCTTGGCCACCGCCTCCTGGACGGCCGGGATGCGCGTGGAGCCGCCGACCAGGATCACTTCGTCGATCTCGGCGGTCTTCATGCCGGCGTCGGTCAGGCAGGCGCGACAGGGCTCCAGCGTGCGCTCGATGAGCGGCTGCACCAGCTTCTCGAAACGCGCTCGAGAGATCGTCATGTCCAGGTGCACGGGGCCGCTCTCGTCGCTGGTGACGAACGGGATGTTGATGTGCGCCTCGAGGCTCGTGGAGAGCTCGCACTTGGCTTTCTCCGCGGCCTCGCGCAGCCGGCTCATGGCCATGCGGTCGCGGCCGAGGTCGATCCGCTGCGCCTTCTTGAACTCCTCCACCAGATACTCGATCACGACCTGGTCGATATCGTCGCCGCCCAGGTGGGTGTCGCCGTTGGTGGCCTTCACCTCGAATACGCCATCGCCGACGTGCAGGATCGAGATGTCGAACGTGCCGCCGCCGAGGTCGTAGACGGCAATGCGCTGGTTGGTGTGCTTGTCGAGGCCGAAGGCCAGCGCCGCCGCGGTGGGCTCATTGATGATGCGCAGGACGTCCAGCCCGGCGACGCGCCCGGCGTCCTTGGTGGCCTGACGCTGCGCATCGTTGAAGTAAGCCGGCACGGTGATCACGGCCTGCTTGATGTCCTCGCCGGTGGACTCCTCGGCACACTCGCGCAGGGTGCGCAGGATCATCGCCGAGAACTCGACGGGGCTGTGGAGCTGGTCGTCGATCTCGACGGCGACCATGCCGTTGGGGTCCTTGATGGCGGTGTAGCTGACGCGGGCGATCTCGGTGGAGACCTCGTCGAAGCGGCGTCCCATGAAGCGCTTGATCGAGCAGACGGTGTGCTCCGGGTTCGTCACCGCCTGGCGCTTGGCGAGCTGCCCGACCAGCCACTCCGCCGTCTTGCTCTTGCACACCACCGAAGGCGTCGTGCGGTGGCCGTGCTGGTTCACGATCACCTCAGGCTGGCCCATCTGGAGGATGGCGACCACGCTGTTGGTCGTCCCCAGATCGATGCCGATGACCTTGCTCATGGAACCCCCCAAGAGGCCGGGAGCGACCCCTTACTTTGCGACGACCACCCGGGCCGGGCGCAGGACCATGTCCTTGAGGAGGTAGCCGGCCTGCGCGACCTCCACCACGTGGTGACTCGGGACTCCCTCACTCTCAACTTGCGAGATCGCCTCGTGCAAATTCGGATCGAACGGGACAGCCACCGCGTCGATGCGCACGACCCCGTTCTGGCGGAGGATGTCGCGGAAACGCTCGTAGATCAGCCGAACTCCTTGCGCCAACGCATTTCCCGGCCCGTTCTCGCCGCCCACGGGAGCGGAGAGGGCCCGCTCGAAATTGTCGAGCACCTCCAAGAGCTCCCTCAATAGATTGGCGTTAGCAAAAAGGATGGAAGACTCCATCTCCCGGCGCGTCCGCTTGCGGAAGTTCTCCAACTCGGCCATGGCGCGCAGCCACTTCTCACGATTGAGCTGCACTTCTGCCTGGAGCTGCTCCATGGCGGCGGCCAGATCCTGGTCGCCTGCGGCGCGGATGGGGCCGGCGGCGGCCTCCGCGGACGTTTCTGCCGACCCCCCGGCGGCCGCCTCCGCGACGCCCGCGGCCGGCGGCCCCTGGGCGGGCGGCGTCTCGCCGGCCGCGGCATCGGCCGGGCTGGCCGCGCGAGCGGCCTGCTCCGCCATGCGCCGGCGCGCCTCGACCTCTCCAGGAAGATCCAGGTCCAGGTCGAGCTCGAGGTCGAGATTACGCAACGGAGCCTCCGCTCTGGGCGCCCGAGGATCGTCAAGAGGCTGGTCCGCCGAACGGTCCCCCGCCCCCCAGGCCGTGTTGGGGTCGAAGTCGTGGGAGCCTGGCATCGCTTCGATTCTCCTCACCGTCTGCGCCCGCCGACGCGGGCCGCCGGTGCGGCCTGCGATCGCCCGAGCAAGATTCGTGGCGCGTCGGTCACCCGGGGCCTAGCCGGTCGATCCGTGACCACTCCGGCCGGTCGTGATGGGGTGTCCTAGGCGAGGCGGTCGAGGTGGCTGGCGATCGCCCGGATCAAGGCGAGGCTGCGGGAATACCGCATCCGCACCGGCCCCAGGATCCCCAGGTATCCATAGAGCCCGCCGAGCTGGTAGCGGGTCGCCACCAGCGAGAAGGGGTGCAGAGCAGCCAGCGGGTTCTCGTGCCCGATGGCCATGCTGACCTCGCCCTTCCCCTCGCGCACGAACACCTCCAGCGCCCGCTCGAACTCCTCGGCCTTCGACATGAGCTCCAGCAGCGCTTTCAAGCGCGCGGGTTCGGCGAACTCGGGCTGCTCGAGGGCCTCCGCCACGCCTTCGAAGGTGAGCTGGAGGATCCGGTCCGCGTCCAGTAGCGACCGGGATCCCCGTGCCACCTGTGCGGCGACGTCCTGCGCCTCGCTGCCCCCGCCCGAGAGCAACTGCTCCAGGTCGCGCCGCGTCTCCTCCAGGGTGCGCCCTCCGAGCCGATCGGCGAGGAACGCCGCAGCCGCGCGGAGCGTCTCGGGCCCCACCCGGCGTTGAAGCGTGACGATCTCGCTGCGCGTCGCGCGGTTGTCCAGCGCGATCACCACGAGCACCCGCCCCACACCGCGCTCCTGGAGCTCGATTCGCTGGATGCGCGGGCTTCCCGACCACGGCCCGGCGACGATGGCGATGTTCGAGCTGAGGCGGCCCAGCACCTGCGCGGTGGCCTGCACGATGTCCGACAGATCCTGGCCGGCCGCGCTCAACGCCCGCTCGATCTCACGGCGCTCGAGCTCGCCGAGGGGCTCGGGCGTCACGCGCGCGTCGACGTAGGCCCGGAAGCCGTCCTCGGTGGGCACCCGGCCGGAGCTCGAATGCGGCTGCGAAAGATACCCCCGGCCCTCGAGCTCGCCCAGCACCGAGCGGATCGACGCGCTGCGGATTCCCAGCCCGGCGTGCTGCTCGAGCATCCGGCTGCTGATGGGCGCGCGGCGCTCGACGTACAGCTTGATGAGCGCCTCGAGCACACGCAGCTCGCGGTTCTCGACGGACTTGCGCATGTGCGTTCCCCTCGCGGGCGGCCCTTCACGACGGTGCTGGCCCCTCTTGCCAACGATTAGGTCAGCCACGCAGGAGTGTCAAGGTGGGCGGGACCCATCGACGGCGCACCCGCCGAGCGGGCTGCCGAAAGGCGCCGGGGGAGCGCCGCGGCACGCTCCGGCAGGAGCGCCGGCAGGAGTCTCAGCGGGAGCGCTCGCAGGAGCGCCGGCGAGAGCGTCAGCGGATGGCGTTCAGAAACCGGGAGAAGCGCACGCGCTTGTGCTCGCCGTCCCACGAGAAGTAGATGAACAGGGCCTTCCCGCGGATCAGGCGCTTGTCCATGAAGCCCCAGAAACGCGAGTCGCTGCTGCGATCGCGGTTGTCGCCCATCATGAAGAGCTGCCCCTTGGGCACGACCACCGGACCGAAGAAGTCGCGGCTGGCCATGATCCGGTCACCGTCGGCGAAGTGGACGAAGGGCTCCTTCTGCGCCACACCATTGACGTAGAGGACCTTGTTCTTGTAGAGCAGCGTGTCGCCCTCCACGGCGACGCAGCGCTTGATGTAGTCCTCCTTCGGATTCTTCGGGTAGCGGAAGACGATGATGTCGCCACGGTGCGGCTGGCGGATGGCGGGCAGCCGCAGGCCGGTGAACGGGATCTCGGCCCCGAAGAGGAACTTGTTGACGAACAGCCAGTCCCCCACCAGTAGCGTATCCTCCATCGAGGGTGACGGAATGCGGTAGCCCTGGATGATGAACGAGCGGATCCCCAGCGCCAGCACCGCCGCCATGACGAAGGCCTCGAGGTACTCGCGCCAGATCGAGCGGTGCTTCGCCGGACGCGCGGAGGCAGTGGCCACGGGCGCCGTGGAGGATACCGCGCCTGCACCGCCGGCGGCGCTCGCCGCGCTCGACGACGGCGTCCCCTCGCCTGCGGGGTCCTTCGATCCTGCGCTCATGCTGCTGCCTCTCGAATCGTGCGTCGGTCGCGGGAATGGCCGGTCCGCGTTCGCTGGCGCGGCTGCGCGCGCGGCGCGGACACGAACACGCATGTCGCCGGGCGCATCGCGCGAGCCCAAAGAAGTCCACAGTCTAGCCCGGAACGCACGGCCGCGCCGCTGCAAAAGTGGAGATGAAGCCTCCTACGCTGGCGGGCTGGCGGCAGTTCCCGCGGCACTCGCCATGGCAGTCGCCGTGGCATTTGCCGTGGCCGTGGCCGTGGCGGCGACTGCGCTCACCGGCGACACCTGAGCGGTCAGCTGCTGCACGATCTGGTCCAGCACGAGCCAGCCGCGAACGGTGCTAACGACGCGGTTGCCGCGCAGCTCGACCAGGCCGGCCGCCGCCCAGGCTTCCAGCAGCGATTGCCGGTCCGCCACCAGCGACCGCGGGATGCCGTCGACGGTGCGCAGCCCCAGCAGGATCCGCTCCATCCGTCGCTGGGAGTCGCTGAGCTCCTCCACCCAGGCCGTGGGCGCCTGCCCGCGCTCGAGGTCCGCGCAGTACGCCTGCGCGTCGCGGTGGTTTTCCCAGCGGCGCTCACCGAAAAACGAGCACGCCGACGGCCCCAGGCCGAAGTAGGGTAGTCGTTGCCAGTAGCGCTGGTTGTGGCGCGAGGCAAAGCCCGGTTGTCCGAAGTTGCTGAGCTCGTAGGGAACGAACCCGCGCCCCGCGAGCCAGGCGCCCGCCCGCAGGTAGAGCTCGCTCTGGGCGTCGTCGGGCTGCGGGCGCCAGCGCCCTGCCGCCACGTCGCGGCCGAAGCGCGTGTCGGAGTGGATCTCCAGCAGATAGGCCGAAACGTGCGTGACCGGAAACGCGGCGACGGCGTTCAGATCCTGCAGCGTCCCAGGCCAGTCGCTGCCCGGGGTGGCCAGGATGAGGTCCACCGAAACGTTGTCCACCAGTTGGCAGGCCAGCTCCAGCGCGCCGCGGTTGCTCTGCGGAGTGTTCAGGCGGCCCAGGAAGCGGAGCACGTCCTCGTCCATGCTCTGGATACCCAGGCTGATGCGGTTCACACCGGCTTGCAGCCATGCCCGCAGCACGTCCGGCCGCGCGCTCTCGGGATTCACCTCCAGTGTGATCTCCGCATCTGGCGCGAGCAGTGGACGGACCTCCTCCGTCAGCCACGCGCACAGATCCGCTCGCGCGTCGCCGGGCAGCGCCGACGGCGTGCCGCCGCCGAAGTACACCGACTGCACCGGGCCCAGCTCCGCCAGGCGCGCGCGATGGAGTGCCAGCTCGCCGCGCACCGCCGCCGCGTAGCGGCGCGGCAGCGCCGGGTCGCGGTTCACGAAGCAGTAGAAGTGGCAGTAGGGGCAGCGCACCTCGCAGAACGGCACGTGGATGTACAGCGACGACCCGGGCGCGCGGCCGCGGGAGGGCTGTGGCAGCCGGGCGTCGTGGTGGTCCATGCCCATCGCTCCCTGGCGCACGTGCTTGGGCGCGCTAGCGCGCCCGGTGACGCTGGCGGTCTGCGTGACGGCAGCCCGCTCGCTTATGCGGATGCCCTTGGTCATGCGGGGGCGCGCAGCAGGCGCGACAGGCGCACGCGCTCGCGCTGCGGATCCCACGAGAAATAGACCAGCACGACCTTGCCCCGGATCAAGCGGACATCCAACGGACCGAAGCGCCGCGAATCGCTGCTGTAGCCCCGGTTATCGCCCAGTACGAGTACGTGCCCGGCAGGGACCACCAGCGGGCCCAGCACGTCGCGCGCCGGGTCCGCAGCCTGGTCCGCAGCCTGGCCCGCAGGCGCCTCGCCGGTTTCCCCGCGCTTCGTGTACGGCTCGTCCAACTGGGCGCCGTTGCGGTAGACCACTCCCCCGGTGCACAGCACCGTATCCCCTTCCACCGCGACGCAGCGCTTGACGTAGTCCTCCCCCGGATGCGCGGGGTGCTCGAACACGACGATGTCACCAGCGCGGGGCCGGCGCAGCGCCGGCAGGTGCGCCCCGTGGCCAAACGGGATCAGTAGGCCGAAGCGGACCCGGTCCACCAGCAGGAAGTCGCCGGGCAGCAGAGTCTCCTCCATGGAGCGCGATGGGATGCGGTACGGCTCGAAGGCCAGCCCCGGCCACAACAGCGCCAACAGCAGCACGAGCAGCGCCGCGCGTACAAGGCGTGCAGCGCCGCGCTTGCGGGGCTTCACTCCGGCGGACGGCCGGGGGTTGGCCATGGCGTTCTCCCCTGCTGGCTGCGCCCGACGAGAGCGGCGCTCAGCGCTCCACCTTGAGCACGGCCAGGAAGGCCTCCTGCGGAATCTCCACGCTGCCCACCTGCTTCATGCGCCGCTTGCCCTCCTTCTGCTTCTCCAGGAGCTTGCGCTTGCGCGTGATGTCGCCGCCGTAGCACTTGGCGGTGACGTTCTTGCGCAGCGCCCGCACCGTCGAGCGAGCCACCACGCGCCCGCCGATGGCGGCTTGCACGGCGATCTCGAACAGCTGGCGGGGAAGGAGCTCCTTGAGCTTCTCGCACAGCGCCTTCCCCCACTCGTAGGCGTTGCTGCGATGGACGATCATGCTCAAAGCGTCCACTGACTCGCCATTCAGCAGGATGTCGAGCTTGACCAGGTCGCTGTCGCGGTAGCCGTCGAACTCGTAGTCGAGGCTGGCGTAGCCGCGCGTCACGCTCTTCAGCTTGTCGTAGTAGTCCACGAGCATCTCGCCCAGCGGAATCCGGTACTCCAGCTGCGCGCGCTCGCCCTCGACGTAGTGCAGAGAGAGCTGCTCGCCGCGCCGCTCCTGCGTGATCTTCATCACGGCTCCCACGTACTCCTTGGGCGCGATGACCGAGGCGCGCACGTACGGCTCGCTCAGGGTGTCGATTTGCTGGGGCGACGGCATCTTGCTGGGGTTTTCGAAGATGACCGGCTCGCCATCCTTGAGCGTGGCGTGGTACTCCACATTGGGCAGGGTCGCGATGAGCTGCAGGCCGTAGTGGCGCTCCAGCCGCTCCTGCACGATCTCCATGTGCAGCAGCCCCAGGAAGCCGCATCGGAAGCCGAATCCCAGCGCTGCGCTCGTCTCGGGCTCGAAGGTCAGCGCGGCGTCGTTGAGCTGGAGCTTCTCCAACGAGTCCTTCAGCTCGCCGTAGTCGTCGGCATTGATGGGATAGAAGCCGCTGAAGACCATGGGCTTGGCCTCGACGTAGCCGACGACGGGCTGCTGCGCCGGCCGGTCGCGCAGCGTGATCGTGTCGCCCATCTGCGCCGCCTTGACCGATTTCGCCCCCGTGGCGAGGTAGCCCACCTCCCCGGCGCTCAAGCCGTCGGTGGGGATCTGCTCGAGGCGGAAGAAGCCGGTCTCCATCACCTCGTGTACCTGGCCGCCGCCCATCATGCGGATGACGTCCCCCTTGCGCACGCTGCCGTCCACCACGCGGACGTAGGCGATGGTCCCGCGGTAGGAGTCGAACTCGCTGTCGAACACCAGCGCCCGCAGGGGCTGGTCCGCGCTGCCGCGTGGCGGCGGTACGCGGGCGATGACCGCCTCCAGCAGCCGCTCGACTCCCTCGCCGGTCTTGGCGCTCACGCGCATGACGTCCTGCGGGTCGCAGCCGGTGAGCTCGACGATCTGATCGGTGATCTCGTCGGGGCGGGCGGCCGGCAGGTCGATCTTGTTAATGACGGGGATGATGTACAGGTTGTGCTCGATGGCGAGGTAGAGGTTGTTGATGGTCTGGGCCTGGACGCCCTGCACCGCGTCCACCACCAAGAGCGTCCCCTCGCACGCGGCCAGGCTGCGGCTCACCTCATGGTGGAAGTCCACGTGCCCGGGCGTGTCGATCAGATGGAGCAGGTAGTCCTGGCCGCCGGCGGCGCGCCAGATCATGCGGATGGGATGGCTCTTGATGGTGATCCCGCGCTCCTGCTCGATGTCCATCGAGTCCAGGAGCTGCGCCCGCATGTCCTTGGCGTCGACCGTGCCGGTCAGCTCGAGCAGACGGTCGGCGAGCGTCGACTTGCCGTGGTCGATGTGGGCGATGATGCAGAAGTTGCGCGTGCGGCTCGAATCCATGGCGAGGCCGGGGTCCGCGGGGCTCAGCCGGTGCGGGGAATCAGAAGCGCCAGTGTAGCTGCAGCGCCAGCCCGCCGCCATGCTGCTGGTCCGGCCAGGGGTGGTCGAGGTCGGGAGTGGGAACCCCGGGATGGTCGAAGTCCGCGAGCGCGACGCTCACGTAGGAGTCGAGCGCGATCACCAGCAGCGCTCCTCCGGACCACCAGATGAAGTCGCGGATGCGCTCGTGGTGCTCCTGGATGTACGCCTCCCGCAGCTCGCGATTGTCGCTGCCGAGCGGCTCGCGGTCGCGCGCGGCCTTCTGGCGCTCCAGGCGCCGTTGTTCCAGCAGGATGTTCCCCAGGAACCACATCTGCGTGCCGTACGCGACCGATGCCCAGAACGGGCTGTCGGCGTACAGCTGGCCCCAACCGGGGACGGGCAACGACATGAGGATCGCGGCCCTGGCGGACCGATGCGCGGCGCGCAGCGGCTCCAGTGCCGCATCCGACGGGGCCTGGGCGGGCGGGTGGGCGGGGACGAACTGTGGGGGGACGTCCGCGGGTGGCGCGGGCGGCGTGGACGGCGTGGACGGCGCCGGCGGCTCGGGCAGCCCAGGAGTTGCGCCCTCCGCGGGCGACGGAGGGGGCGGCGGTGACGGCGGTGACTGCGTCGCCGCTTCGGGTTGCAGCGCGGCGCTCCATTCGCCTTGCGCGAGCGTCGACGCCGGTGCGGCCGCGGGCACCAGCAGCCACACCGACAGCCAACCGGCAGCCAGCCCGCGCAGGGCGCGTGGGGGTGGGTGCTGGACCCGCCTCATGGCGCCTCCGCGACCGTGCGGCGCGCCAGCGCGCGAGCCCGCTGCGCCGGCAGGCGCACGCGCAGGGCCCGCGGGCGCGCCTCGATCAGGTGCTCGCCCCGCTGCAGCACGCGGATCTCTCCGTCGACATGGATGAGCGCGTCGGACTCCAGCGTCAGGCGGAACGAGGGCACCTGCTCGTAGCGCACCCGAGGATGCCCCAGATGATGGCCGCGCAGTGCGCGCGGCAGGAGCATGGGGATACGTGTGCGCGACAACCCCAGGAACAGGCAAACGTCCAGCAGTCCGTCGCAGGGATCCGCCTTGGGCATGAGGCGGAACCCTCCTCCACAGCAGTCGCCGATGCCGACCTCCAGCAACGACACCCGCTGCTCGCCCGCGGCTGCGAGCCCGTCGAAGGCCATGGCCATGGGAGTGAAGTGGGCGAGCGCGCGGGCCACCGCCACGAGGTAGCGCAGCAAGCCGGTCAGGCGCCCCGCGCGGCGGCTCTCCAGGCTGACCAGCGAAGAGAAGCCGAAGCCCGCGCTGTTGAGGAACACGTGGGGTCCAGCCTGACCGACGTCCAGGCGCACGTCTACGCCGTCGAGGATGGCTGTGAGCGCGGCCGCGGGGTCGGCGGGCATCCCCAGGAGTCGCGCGTAGTCGTTGCCCGAGCCGGCCGGGATCAGACCGAGCGTGACGCCCTCCAGCGACAACAGCGCGGCACCGACCTCGTGCGCGGTGCCATCACCCCCCACCGCGATCACGACGCTGCCCGGAGGCGGCTCGAGGCGCCGCACCAGATCCGCGGCGTTACCCTCGCCCGTGGTCAGGAAGAACTCGCCGGGAATGTCTCGTCGGGCCAGGACGCTGCGCAGGGGCTGCAAGGCCGCCGCTCCACGGCCGTGTCCGGCCGTGGGATTGAGCACAAGCACCAGCGGTGCCGGCGCCACGATCGCGGTGCGATCCCTGGGAGTAGCGTTCGCGCTCTCCATTACGGCCTCAGCGCGGCCGGTGGGCGGCGGTTGGCGGGAATGTGTGGGAATCGAACCCACCTCGGACGCGATGCACCCGACCGCAGGATTTGAAGTCCCCGGGGCCCACCAGGACCCATCCATTCCCCCCGCGTTTCCCCCGCGCTTCCCCCGCGGAGCGACCGGCTCCAGCGCACGATCGCACACGCCCGCCCGCGGCCTCAGCCAGTGTGGGCCACCATGTCGATCTCGACCTTTCCGCCCAGCGGCAGCCCGCGGACCGCGACGGTGCTCCGCGCGGGCGGCGGGCCGTCGAACAGCTCGGCATACACCGCGTTGACCGCCGCGAAGTCGTCCATGCTGGTGAGGAAGATCGTGGTCCGCACCACGTTGCGAAAGGAGAGCCCGGCCTCCTCCAGCACCGCCCGCAGGTTCTCCAGCGCCTGCCGCGTCTGCTCGGCCACGCCTTCGCCGACCAGCTTGCCGGTCGCCGGCGACAGCCCCACCTGCCCTGCGGTGAACAGGAATCCTCCCGCGGAGACCGCTTGGCTGTAGGGCCCGACCGGCTTCGGCGCGCGGGCGGAGGTGTAGACTCGGTGTTGGTGGGTCACGTCTCCTCCTGAAGGGCTGCTGCGAACCGGCAACAGGGTAGCGCAATGCCGCGCCCCGCTCCACCGCCGCCTTGGCGGCGGGCGCAGGGCCCAAATTGCGCGGGCCGCCTGGTCGTCCAAGCGGCCCGAGCCCTGGTCAGGAGCAGGTCGCCGCTGCGCGGCAGCCGGTCCGCTCGCGGCAGCGCTCGCCGTCACTCCACAGTGACGCTCTTGGCGAGATTGCGCGGCTGATCGACGTCGCAGCCGCGCAGCACCGCGATGTGGTACGCGAGCAGCTGCAGCGGGATGACGCTGAGCAGCGGCGAGAGCAGATCGAGCGTGCGCGGCACGGTGATCACGTGGTCGGCCATCTCCTCGATCGCGGTGTCACCGTCGGTCACCACCGCCAGCACGCGGCCGCTGCGCGCCTTCACTTCCTGGATGTTCCCCTTGATCTTCTCGTACGTCGCATCCTGGGTGCAGAGGACGACCACGGGCATGTTCTTGTCGATCAGCGCGATGGGCCCGTGCTTCATCTCGGCGGCCGGATAACCCTCGGCGTGGATGTAGCTGATCTCCTTGAGCTTCAGCGCGCCCTCGAGGGCAATGGGGTAGTTGTACCCGCGCCCCAAGTACAGGAAGTTGGAGTGTCCGGCGTATGCCTCGGCCAGCCGGCGGATCTTGTCCTCCTGGCTGAGGATCTGCTCGACCTGCTCGGGGATACGACGCAGCGCCTGGACGATGCGCTGGCCGTCGTCGCGCGAAAGCTCGCGCATGCGGCCCAGCAGCAAGGTCAAGATGGCGAGCGCGGTGACCTGGCTGGTGAACGCCTTGGTGCTGGCGACGCCGATCTCCGGGCCGGCGTGGATGTACACGCCGCCGTCGCTCTCACGGGCGATGGTGCTGCCGACCACGTTGGTGATGCCCAGGACGCGTGCGCCCTTCTTCTTCGCCTCGCGCATGGCGCTGAGCGTATCGATGGTCTCGCCGGACTGGCTGATGGCGAAGACGATGGTATTGGGCTCGATGAGCGGTTTGCGGTAGCGGAACTCGCTGGCGTACTCCACCTCGACCGGGATGCGGGCATGCTCCTCGATCATGTACTCGCCCACCAGGCCGGCGTGGAACGAGGTGCCGCAGCCGAGCAGGATCACGCGGCGAGCGCGCCGCAGCTCATCGAGGTACATGAAGAGGCCGCCCAGCTTGGCGTCTCCCTCCTCATCGAGCAGGCGCCCGCGGAACGTGTCACGGATCGTCTCGGCCTGCTCGTGGATCTCCTTGAGCATGTAGTGGGCGAAGCCGCCGCGCTCGATCTGGTCGAGATCCCACGTCACCTGCTCGACGCGCTTGGCGATGGACTCGTTGTGGATGTTGCAGGTGTGGTAGCCATCGGCGGTGATGACCGCCATTTCGCCGTCGTCGAGATAGATCACCTGCCGCGTGCGCGACAGGATCGCGGCCACGTCGCTGGCCACGAAGTACTCGTTCTCGCCCAGCCCGACGACCAGCGGGCTGCCGTGACGCACGCCCACGATCTTGTCGGGCTCGGCCGCGTGGATCACGGCGATTCCGTACGCGCCCTCCACGTGCTTGAGCGCCTCTTGCACCGCCGTCTCGAGGTTGCCCAGGTAGTGGTGCTCGATGAGGTGCGCCAGCACCTCCGTGTCGGTCTCCGTGCTGAAGACGTGGCCGGCGCGGGTCAGGTGCGCCTTGAGGGCCTGGTAGTTCTCGATGATGCCGTTGTGCACCAGGGCGAGCTGCCCGTCGTGGCTGATGTGCGGGTGCGCGTTGTTGGTCGTGGGGAGCCCGTGGGTCGCCCAGCGCGTGTGGGCGATTCCGGTCGTGCCCTCGACGGGCTGCCGCTCCAGCAAGGTCTCCAGCTCGGAGATCTTGCCGGCGCATTTGCGGATCTCGAGGCCCTTGCCGTTGATCACGGCCAGACCCGCGCTGTCGTAGCCGCGGTACTCGAGGCGCTTGAGACCTTCGATCAGGATCCTGGTGGTGGGCTTGCGCCCGACCATCGCAATGATGCCGCACATGGGGAGAACCTCCGTCGGAGCTGGCCCCGTGGCGGATCAGGCCTCGAGCTCGGACCTGACCCGGCCGATCATCGCGCGCGCGGTCGCCTCATCAGCGGCCTCCGCGATCAGTCTGAGGGCGTTCTCCGTATTGGAGCGACGCAGATGGATCCAGCTGTCGCCGCGATCATACCTGAGCCCGTCGGTAGCGTCCATGCGGCCGGACCCGCCCAGGGCGCGCAGCGCTCGTTCCCACAACGCCGGATCGTCCACGGCCGCCGTCAGCGCGAGCTTGTCCTTGGCCATCGCGACCCGCGGGAAGCGCTCCAGGCAAGCGCGCAGGGATCCCGCCTCCGCCACCGCCGCCAGGACCAACGCTGCGCCCAGCAGGGCGTCGCGGCCGGGGTGCAGCGCGGGCAGGATGACCCCCCCGTTCCCCTCACCGCCGACGACGGCGCCGATCTCTAGCATCTTCTGAACCACGTTGGCTTCCCCTACCGGCGTGCGCAGCAACGGGACGCCGTGGGTGCGTGCCACCCGGTCCATCAGCATCGTGGTACTCAAGTTCACGACCATCGGGCCCTTGCGCCAGCGCAGCACGAAATCGGCGGCCAGCACCAACGTGCACTCCTCGCTGAGTGCGACGCCGCCCCGGTCCACCAGCGACAGGCGGTCCACGTCGGGATCGACCGCCAGGCCCAGGTCGGCACCCTCGCTGGCAACGCGCGCGGCGAGCTCCTGCAAGTGCTCCGGGCGTGGCTCGGGATCGTGGGGAAAGTGCCCGGTGAGCCCGCACCCGATCTCCACGACCTGCACCCCGAGGTCCCGCAGCAGCGCAGGCAGCGCCGCGCCGCCCGCGCCTTCCACGCAATCGACCACCACACGCAACCCCGCGTGTTGAATGGCGTCGCGATCGAGCAGATCCAGGCGCAGGATCGCGTCGAGGTGACGCCGCTCGGCGTGCTGCTCGAGACGCAAGCTCCCCAATTGCAACGCGTGGCGATGGCCGCGCGCCTGCGCGCCGGCATTGGCCGTGACCGCGGCGATCGCCTGTGCGTCGAGGAACAGGCCGTCGTGGCGCAGCAGCTTCAGCGCGTTCCAGGCCACTGGATTGTGGCTGGCGGTGACAATCACTCCGCCGATCGCGTCGGTGGTTTGCACCAGGTACTCCGTGCCCGGCGTGCTGAGGATCCCCGCGTCCACCACGTCGTGCCCGGTGGAGAGCAGCCCCGCTGCCACCGCGTGGCCGAGCATGGGTCCCGAGGGACGCGAGTCCCGCGCGAGCACCACGGGACCCTGCGGTAGCCATCCGCCGAACGCGCTCGCCAGGCGCACGGCGACCTCCGCATCGAGGTCCTCGCCCACGATGCCACGCATGCCCGAGACGCTGATCTTCAGACTCATTGCGCAACGAAGCCGGCCGAGAGAATCGGCGGCACAGTCAGCACGACGATGCCGGGCGCACGACGACGCGCCGTCTCGACCATCACTGTGAGGGAAACTCCTAGATGCAGGAAAGGGGCCCAGGCTGCAGGGCCCCTTCCGACGACATTCCCGACTTCGCGTTCGCTTCCGTGACGCACGCTCGGCGCGCACGCCGCAGAGGAATGGAGCTGGTGTGGGGACTTGAACCCCAGACCTGCTCATTACGAATGAGCTGCTCTACCAACTGAGCTACACCAGCGCCCGCGAAGCCGCGGAAGACGGAAGCCGATGCTGATGAGGCACCGTCGTCGCCGTGAGCCAGTTTACCTCATCGATCTCGCGTGTCAAGGGACGCAAGCGCGCAAAGCTGTGGATCGTGTCCAGCGAGTCGGTACCACGAGAAACACTTGTCTTAGACAATAGTTGGTATATACAATTAAAACGGCCATGACCACGACGTCGTCTCACCGCTTGTCCGAGCAGTTCCTCGAGGCCGCCCAGGTACTGCTGCGAGCCCTCCAACTGAGGGACCGCGCCTGCTGCGCTGATCATGGGCTCAGCCCCACGCAATGGCACACCGTGCGGATGCTCCTGGACGAGGGCGCGCAGCCGATGCACGCCCTTGCCGAGCGGCTGCGGGTGACCCGCAGCACTGCCACGCGCGTGGTTGATCTGCTTGAAAAGAAAGGACTTGTCCGCCGCCGGAGCGCTCCTCGCGATCGCCGCTCCCTGCAGGTGGGCCTGACCCGCCACGGGGAAGAGGTCTGCCGTGAGCTGCTGTCCTCGCTCGAGCACGCCTCCGCCCAGATGCTGCTGCGGTTGCGCCCCTCCGAGCGCGAAGCGTGCGTTCGCAGCCTCGAGCAGCTGGCGCGGGCAGCCGGCCGTTGGAGCGACAGTTACCTGCCCGTGGACGCCCTCCGTAGCCTCCGGCCGGAGGACGGAGAGGTTAATTGGTTCAACGAATAGTTGGCTTATACAATTAAATGGACTATCCTGCCGTAGCAGATGCTCGA
Source organism: Candidatus Krumholzibacteriia bacterium (assembly GCA_041484665.1). Taxonomy (GTDB): domain Bacteria; phylum Krumholzibacteriota; class Krumholzibacteriia; order JAJRXK01; family JAJRXK01; genus JBGPIA01. Next base: position 62,858 of record JBGPIA010000005.1, on the reverse strand, counting down.
AGGCCTTTGCCCCGTCCCGAGGCCCGGCCTCGCGAGTTTCCCTGCGTGCTGTTTGCACGTCGAGAGCAGCGCACCGTTGCCCTTCTCAGTGCTGGGCGCTGTTGCGGGAAGTGCAGAAGCGCAAGGGATGCGCGCTCGCTGCGTGCGCTCGGAGTGCGCGCTCGCTGGGCGCTCTCGCATCCACTCGAACTCGGGCCGGTGAGAAAATGAGGTGACCGCGAGCGCCCGGCCAACCGCCGCCGCGGTCCACGAGACCGCCCGCTGGACGGACTGAGCGATTCACGATGAGAACGTGGGAGGAACAGGAGGGCTGGTGCGAAGGGAGGGAATTGAACCCACGACCCACGGATTTTCAGTCCGTTGCTCTACCGACTGAGCTACCTTCGCACCGCACCGCACGACGCGCGCCGGCAACGCCGCAGCCGCGCTTGCCTGGAGCGCACAGCCGCGATCGCCGCGTTGCGTCGCATCGAGGACCGGTGCGTGAATATCAAGCACCCCACACAGGATGTCAAGCCGACCACCCCGGTCGCGCCCGTTGCACCGGCGAGGCCCGCGCGGGCTGTGACAGTTGCGCCCGGGATGCCCGTGTGGGCAAGGGCGGATGCATCTCCAATGTCCGCGCTGGGAGTGGTGATTGCGCTCGGTTTCCCCCAGAGTGCCTCGCGGGGGAGCGTTGCGCCGCTCAGCTGAGTGCGTGCATCGCCGGCCGCTCCGCGAGCAGCTCGCGGATGCGTGCGACTAGGACGTCGATCTCGAAGGGCTTGTAGAGCACACCCTCGGCGCGCGACCAGGTGGCGACGAACTCCTCGCGCACCTGCAGATTCAATTTGCGCGCGGTCAACAGCAGGATCGGGAACGTCCGTGCGGCCGGCGCGCTCGCCATCCAGTCCTTGAGCTGTCGCGAGACCTCGTAGCCGTTGCACCCGGGCAGCATCACGTCCAGCAGCAACAGGTCCGGCGGGTCCGCCTTGGCGGCATTGAGTCCCTGGATCCCGTCGGCAGCAGTGCGTACGTCGAAGCCCCGGCGTCGCAGCGCGAAGTCGAGCGTCTCGAGGATGTCAGGCTCGTCATCGACGATCAGCAGCTTGGGTCGATCGCTCAAGGCCTTCCTCCTTGCAGGCGGCCGGGACCGGGTCGCGTGCGCTGGCCGCCCGGAGGGCGCGCGCTCGTCCCACTGCCACGGCAAGCAGCGTGCCCGCGTCCGCGCCGTCGGCCGGGAAGAGCGCCCACCCGGCTCGCAGACTGGGCCCTGCCGCCTCGGCTGGCCCCCACCCCCGGGGGTCTGTCCTGGCCGCGGCTCCCCACGCGGAGCCCCCGATGGAATCCCACGGAACGCCCAGGATCTCGCCGGCGAGCGCCCCCGCGTCCGCGCCCCCGTGTGCGTGCCCCGATGCACCCCCCGCGGCAGCCCCTGGGGCGCCCCCCGAGGCGTGTGCCGAGGCGCCCCCCGAGGCGGCCCCCGAGGCGGCCCCCGATACCTCCCCCAGGGCGTCCCCCAGCGCGCCTGAGGCCGCGTCCGGGGATCCCGCCGCGGCGGGGAGCGCGATCACCCCGATGTGCTCGGTGAGGGCGGCGATCCAGCGCCCGCGCGCTAAGTCGCGCTCCAGGTCGGCACGGATGTGCTCCAGGCCTGTCCCGGCGTCGGCGCCGGCGGTTCCCAGACACTCCACTACCAGGATCAAAGGCAGAGCATCCCCGGCATCAGCCCGGGCCAAGACCTCCTCCGCGGCGCGCACCGCACCCACCATCCGCGCCACAGACTCGTCGGCGGGAACCCAAACGCTAAACGTTGTGCCCGCGCCCGGCGCGCTCTCCAATGCGATCGTCCCGTCATGGGCGCGCACCAGCGCGTCGGCGATGGCCAGCCCCAGGCCGGCACCACGGCAGCGGCCACCCTGCGGCGCCTGCCCCTGGAAGTAGCGCGCAAACGCACGTTCGCGCGTGTACCGCTCCATCCCAGGACCGTCGTCCTGGACGGTCACCAGCGCGCCGAGTGGCTGCAGGCCTAGTGCTTGGCCCAGGCGCACCAGCCCCGTGTCCGCGGCGGGCCGCTGCGCACGCGCCGTCACGGTGACATGCCCGCCGGCCGGGGTGAATTTCAAGGCGTTGCCCACGAGATTGTCCACGACCTGCGAGAAGCGGTCGGGATCCACATGGGCCAGGGCCGCTGCCTCGCCGCTGTAGTGCAGCGTGCGGCCTCCGCGCTGTGCGACGAGGGCAGCTTGCTCCATCAGGGATGGAAGGAGTTCGGACAGCTCCATCGTGCGCCGCGCCAGAACGAGACGCCCGCATCGCTGGCGGGCGAGGTCGAGGACCCCTTCGACCATCCGCTGCATGCGCTCGGTGGCACGCTCGCTCAGGCGCAGGAGTCGCCCCTGCTCGGAGCTGACGGGGCCGGCCTCGCCGGCCAGCACCAACTCCAGCGCCGTGGAGAGACTGGTCAAGGGCGAGCGCAGCTCGTGAGAGACATCGCTGAGCAGGTCGAGCTGCTCGGCCTCGGGCAGGCCAGCCTCCCGCACGAGGAGCAGCAGTCCCGCGCGTCCCCTACCGGCCACGAGCGCGTCGGCGCGCAGGCGGGGGGTGTGGGTTCCCTCCATGCGCAGATCCTGGTCGCGCAGATCGCGCCCCGTGCGCAGGACTTCGTCGACCAGCGGGCACAGCGCCGCGCCGCTGCGCTCCTGGACGTCCTGCAGGCTCACCGGCCTCGCTCCACCCAGGCGCAGCAGGCGCAGCGCGGCTCGGTTGCAGACGCGCACCTCCAGGCGCGGTCCCAGCAGGATCAGTCCCTCTTGCAGGTGCTCGGCGAGCCGCGCGAGCGCGTCCCGGTCCATGGTCGTCGCTTCACCTCCGCCGGCGGGCACGCAACCGTGGTGCCAGCGCTGGGTCCCGTGACGGCCCGAAGCGCAGCCACGCCGGCCGGTCAGGGAGGGGCCGCAACAACCGCCTGCGCCGGCTCGAGCGGCCGCCGCAAGCGCGCTCGTGGGGCCCCCGCGCACGACGCGCTCCGCCCGCCGGAGTGCGCGGCGCGCCCGCTCCACCCCCGCGCTGGCGCGGCAGCACCGACGGTTTCGACCTGCTGTGGGGAAAATCCTGCCGCCCCGCTTCCAGGGCCAAGCCGCCTGCGCCGGCGCTGCGGGGTTCAGCGAAAGCCGGAGGGATGCTCGCAGTGCCAGCGATATGCGTCCTGCAGGATGCGCAGCAGATCGTGCTGCGGTGCCCAGCCCAAGCGCGCGCGGGCGCGTTCACAGCTGGCAACCAGGCGCGGAGGGTCCCCCGCGCGACGCGGGCCCACCCTGGGCGTGAAGGAGCGACCGAGGACCTCCGCCGCCGCAGCGATCACCTCGCGCACGCTGCAGCCGTGCCCGGTACCGAGATTGATCCGTTCGTAGCCCGGCCGGTCGAGCGGCCCCAGCGCCAGCGCGTGCGCCGACGCCAGGTCCAAAACGTGCACGTAGTCGCGGATCGCGGTGGCGTCGGGCGTCGCATAGTCGTCGCCATGGATCACGAAACCGTCGAGGCGGCCCAGCATCGCACAGCACAGGCGCGGGATGAGGTGCGTCTCGGGCGTGTGGTCCTCGCCGCGCGGACCGTCGGCGCCGGCGGCGTTGAAGTAGCGCAAGCTGACAGCGGCCAGCCCGGCCGCGCGCGCCTGCTCGGCAAGGATGCGCTCGACCATCGCCTTGCTGTGACCGTACGGGTTGACCGGCGCAATGGCGGACTCCTCGTCGATGACGTCGACGTCTGGCTCACCGTAGACCGCCGCACTGCTGCTGAAGACCAGGCGTCGCACGCCCGCCCGCTCCATCCCGGCAAGCAGCGCCAGCGCCGCGCCGACGTTCTCGCGAAAGTAGCGCAAGGGCTGCTCCGTCGACTCGGCCACGAGGCTGAGGGAGGCGAAGTGGATCACCGCGTCCGCGCCCGCCAGCGCGTGGCCGAGGACTTCGGCGTCTTGCACGCGCCCGTGCGCGAAGCGCGCTCCGGCGGGGACGGCCGGCCGGTGCCCGGTGCTAAGATCATCGAGCACCACCACCTCGTGCCCGCGCTCGATCAGGTGCGCGGAGGTGACCGAGCCGATGTAGCCCGCGCCGCCGGTGACCAGTACCCTCACGCCGCGCTCCCGTCGCCCGCAGTCTCGGCGCTCGTGCTCCGATCGCTCGCAGTCCCATCGCCCGCGATCCCATCGCCCGCGGTCCCATCGCCCGCGGTCCCGACCCTCCCATCGCCGTTGCCAAGTGCCGCGCGCAGGTAGCGGCCCGTGACCGAGCGCTCATTCTCCAGCAGTGACTCCGGTGGGCCGGCGACCACGATCTCGCCGCCCTCCGGGCCACCGCCCGGTCCCAGATCGAGCACGTAGTCGGCGTTCTTGATCACGTCGAGGTTGTGCTCGATCACCAGCACCGTGTGCCCCTCCTCCACGAGGTCGTCGAGCACCTGGATCAGCTTGCGGATGTCCTCCGGGTGCAGCCCGGTGGTGGGCTCGTCGAGCACGTAGAGCGTGTGCCCCTTCCGCCCGCCGAGCAGCTCGCGCGCGATCTTGATGCGCTGGCTCTCCCCACCGCTCAAGGTGCCCGCCGGCTGGCCGAGCTTCAGGTAGCCCAGGCCCACGCGCTGCAGCAGCCACAGCTTGCTGCCGATCGCAGGCACGTCGCCGAAGAAGTTGATCGCCTCGTCCACCGTGAGGTCGAGGATCTCGGCGATGTTGCGGCCGCGGTAGCGCACCTCGAGGGTGGAGGGCTCGAAGCGGCGCCCACGGCAGTCCTCGCAGGGCATCGTGATGTCGGCCATGAAGTGCATCTCCACGACCACTTCCCCCATCCCCTGGCAGGTGGGACAGCGGCCGCCGGCCACATTGAAACTGAAGCGACCCGCTGTCCAGCCGCGCTTGCGCGCCTCGGCCGTCGCGGCGAGCAACTCGCGGATCGCACTAAGCACTTGCAGGTAGGTCACCGGATTGCTGCGTGCGCTGCGCCCGATGGGTGTCTGGTCCACCAGCACGGTCTGGGCGACGTTCTCGGCGCCACGCAGCGCATCGAACCCGTGGAGCGCTCCGACGCCGCCGCTGATCTGGCCGGTGAGAGCGGCATGGAGCAACTCTGTGACGAGCGTGCTCTTGCCCGAGCCGCTCACGCCCGTGACGCACACGAACAGCCCCAGTGGAAACGTCGCATCGATGGACTTGAGGTTGTGGCGCCGCGCCCGCACCAGCGTCAGGCGCCCACGTCCCGGCGTGCGACGCTGCGCGCGACGGGGCACGCTGCGCGCTCCCGTCAGATAGGCACAGGTGAACGACGCGGGACGGGCCGCCGCGCTTGCGGATTCCGTCTCGCCCGGCGTGGCGCCCGCGCCGGTCGCGGCGGCCGCACTGGTCGTGGTGCCCGCGCTGGTCGTGGCGGCCGCCGTGGGCGGCGGCCCCGCGTAGAGGATGTGCCCGCCGCGCGCTCCCGGCTCCGGCCCCAGATCGATCAGGTGATCGCAGGCGCGCAGCACGTCCATATCGTGCTCGACGACCACCACCGTGTTCCCGAGATCCGCCAGCTCGCGCAGGCTGCGGATCAGGCGGTGGGTGTCTGCGGGATGCAAGCCGATGCTCGGCTCGTCCAGCACGTACAGGGTCTCGACCAACCGGCTCGACAGCGCGTTGCTGAGGTGGATGCGCTGCATCTCGCCGCCGCTGAGCGTGCGGCTCGCACGCCCCAGCATGAGGTAGCCCAGCCCCATGCCCATCATGAAGCGCAGGCGCGCCAGCAGCTCGTGCAGCACGTCGCCAGCCGTCACCAGCTGCGAGGGCGTGAGCGTGAGAGCCTCCAGCGCGGCCAGCGCCTGCGGAATCGGCAGCTCGGCGATCGCGCCGATCTCGTGGCCCTGCACTCGCACGGCGCGCGCCTCGGGCCGCAGCCGGGTGCCTTCGCACGCCCGGCAGCGCGTGCGGGCCATGTAGCGCCGCGCGTAAAAGCGATGCCCCTCCTTGGCGGGATGCGAGCGCATGGACGCGAGCCACGGGATCACGCCGGTGAAGTCGATCTCCACTGCCTCCAGGACGAAGAGCTGCTGGCGGCGCGGCAGCTTGCGCCACGCCGCCTCCAGCGGGATCGCGCGGCGCCGGCAGGCAGCGGTCAGGCGTTGGAACTCGGTGCGGAACGCCTCGCTGGCCCATGGCCGGACGGCGCCGGTAGCCAGCGTGCGGTCGAGGTCGCGGACGATGCGCTGCTCGTCGAACTCCAGCTTCTCGCCGAACCCGTTGCAGGCCGCGCACGCCCCTTGCGGGCTGTTGAAGCTCAGCAGCTGCGCGGTGGGTGCCTCCCAGGCGCGCCCGCAGCGCGCGCAGGTCATGCGGTCCGACAGCGCCACGCGCTCCCCGCTGCCCAGCTCGATCAGCGCGGCGCTCCCCCCGCCGGCACGCAGTGCCGCCTCCACCCCCTCTGCCAGGCGCAGGCGCGCCGCGTCCTCCAGCACGATGCGATCGGCCACCACCTCCAGCACGTCACGTCGCGCGAGGCGGGCGTGCTCCTCCTCCATCAGCACGACCGCGCCGTCCAGCCACGCGCGCAGGTACCCCTGCGCCATCAGGCGGCGCGCCAGCTCCTCGCCTTGGAGGGTCGCCGTCGGGCGGGCGGGGAAGGTCACCAGGAGACGAGCGCCGGCTGGCCAGCGGCGCAGGGCCGTGGCGGCGGCTGCGTCGGGGGTGTCCGGCTGCACGAGCGTGCCGCAATCGAGACAGACGACCTCTCCCACGCGCGAGAACAAGAGCCGCAGGTAGTCGTAGATCTCCGTGGCCGTGCCCACGGTGGAGCGACTGCTCTTGACGGTGTTGCGCTGGCGGATCGCAATGGCCGGCTGGATGCCGTCGATCGCATCGACATCAGGCTTCTCGAGCCGCTCCAGGAACTGGCGCGCATAGGTGGAGAGGCTCTCCACGTAGCAGCGCTGCCCTTCGGCGTAGAGCGTATCGTAGGCGAGCGACGACTTGCCAGAGCCGGACACGCCGCTGATCCCGGTGAGCCGTCCCTTGGGGATCTCCAGCGTCAGGTTCTTGAGGTTGTGTTGGCGGGCGCCGCGGATCGTGATAGCCTCCGACCACGACGCGCCGACTGTGTCCGCCGCGGACGCTCGCGCCGGCCCCGGTGCTCCCGGGGGCGGAAGTTCCATCTCGCGCGGTTCCAGATCTTGATCCATTGCGTTGGCGGCGCCGCTCCGGACGGGCCGGAAGGATTGAGCCTACCCAAGCCGGCGTGGCTGAGTCAAACGGGCGCTCCGGTTCCGCAGCGGCGCGCCGCGGGAGGAGACCCCGTGTCGTTCCCCGAGCTCTCGCGGCTCCTGGCGATCCTGGAGCGCTTGCGGGGCCCCGACGGGTGCCCCTGGGACCGCAAGCAGACCCTCGCCAGCGCGGCGCGGTTTCTGGCCGACGAGGTCCACGAGTACGCCGACGCGGCCATCGTCGGTGATCTTGAGGAATCGCGCGCGGAGCTGGCGGACCTCCTCTACATGGTGTGCTTCAACTGGTTGCTGCTCAGCGAGCAGGCGCCGGGGACGTTCGACGCCGTAGCGGGCGCCGGTGCCGACAAGCTGGTCCGCCGCCACCCCCACGTCTTTGGGACCGAGCAGGCGCTCACCGCCGAGGATAGTCAGATCCTCTGGAACCGCATCAAGGCGCAAGAGCGCCGCGGAGAGCCGGCCAGGGCTGCTCCAGAAGGTGGGCCCGGCACCGGGCCGACGGGCGCCGGCGAAACAGCGCCGCCGGGGCCGCCGCCAATTCCGCCCCCCAGCGTGCTCAAGGACCTCTCGCCCTCCACATCGCCGCTGCGGCAGGCGTTCGCCTACGGCAGCAGCGCCGCCGAGTTCGGCTTTGACTGGCCGGATGCCGAGTCCGTGCACGCCAAGCTGGGCGAGGAGCTGCAGGAACTTCAGGAGGTTTGGGTGGTGCGCACCGCGCAGGCGGCCGGCCAGCGGGCGAACGCGCTGGAGGAGCTGGGCGACGTGTTGTTCACCGTCACGCAGCTTGCGCGCAAGCTGGACATCGACCCCGATGCGGCGCTGCGCGTGACCAACGCCAAGTTCGCGCGCCGCTTCCGCCGCGTGGAGGCCGAGCAGGGGTTCGACGCGCAGCAGCTGCGCGCGATGGGCCGCCAGCAGCTCGCGGCGGCCTGGCGCGCGGCGAAGGAGCTCGACGCGGCCGAGCGTGCCGCGCACGCGGAGCCCACGAAGCGCACGGAGCGCGCAAAGCGGGCGCAGCGGATGGAGCGGGAGCAGCGGGCGCCCGGCCCGGCTCAACCTCCGCTCGATCCGCCGTCGGGGCAGCCGTCGTCGTCGCGGAAGCCGTTGTAGTCCTCGGGGTCGTTGGGGCAGGCGTCGCGCGTGTCGGGGATGCCATCGAGGTCGTTGTCCAGATCCGGGCAGCCGTCCTGATCCTCGAATCCATCGATGTCCTCGGGTGCATCAGGGCAGGCATCCCGCGAGTCGGGGATCCCGTCGTGGTCGCGGTCGACGATGGCATCGGGGCAGCCATCCAGGTCCTGGTACCCGTTGAAATCCTCGGGCTGGTTCGGACAGAGGTCCTGCGCGTCGGGGATGCCGTCGAGATCGTTGTCGAGATCGGGGCGGCCGTCCTGGTCCTCGAAGCCGTCGAAGTCCTCCGGGAGGTTCGGGGCCAGGTCGAGGCGGTCGGGAATGCCGTCGCCGTCGTTGTCGAGATCGGGGCACCCATCGTCGTCCTGGTAGCCGTCGATGTCCTCGGGCGCGTCGGGGCAGCGGTCCCGTTTGTCGGGGATGCCGTCACCGTCGCGATCGCGGCCACCCACGAACAGGGGCTGCGAGATTCCCACGCTGAACACCCAGTCGGGCAGCTGCGGCACGTAGGCCGTCCGGAGATCGTCGGCGTGCAGCCCGATCGCCCACGCCACCTTCAGGGCGGGCCCGTCGTCATTGCCCAGGTAGAGGCCCGGCGTGATCCAGGAGGCGTTCTCCTTGAAGGCGATCCCTTCGCGGCCGGTCAGCCAGTCCACCGACGCCTCCAGGAACAGGTGCGCCCAGCGGCGGCGAAACTCCAGGGCCGTGCGCAGCAGGAGCTCGTCGTTGTCGGCGGGCCCCTTGGAGGCCGGCGGGTAATATGGCGGGAAGATCCCGCTGTGCCCCGGATCGACCGCGGCGGGGTCGAGCACTCCGTAGCCATCGTGCTCGTTCTTGTTGAGCCGGTAGCCGACGTTGAAGTGCCAGCGCGTCTCGGGGAGCGTGCTGTTGGCAAAGAACACCACGCTGGAGTGGACGCCGAACTCCCCTTCGGTCTGCCCGGTGCTGAGCCCTGCGCTCTGGCGGCCAGTGGGAATGCGCATCGATCCCCACGATCCCAGGCGCAGCCGCCGGCTCGACAACCAGCTCATCGAAATCGCCAATTGCGCGTCGCCCACCCCGCTGTGTGAGGCGCCGCCATCGACGCTGGTCCAGCGGAACGGGAGGTTGCCGGCGATGACGACCCCGCGCGAAGGACGCAGGCCGATCTGCAGGGCGAGCAGCCGGGATCCGGCGGACGGAGCGAGGCTCTGCGAACGGAATCCGAAGGCGGGATCGACGGTTGCAGTCCCGGCGAAGAGTCCCAGGCGCACCCCCGCGCTCTCCTGCGTCTCCGGCGCGACGATCGTGTTCCACAGGCCGGGAACGCCGAGGGCGGTGGGCCCGATCTCACTGGCCGCGTGCGCGGGTGCCGGCGACAGGGCGGCCGCCATGGCCGCGCCCATCAGCATCCGGTCCAGACGGCGCCTCACGACGACGACGGCTCGCTCCCCGGGGTGTTCTGCGTGCGGCCGCCCTCAGCGGTCGTCGCCTCGGCCGAGCCCGCCTGCGTCTGGCTGCCTGGGGTTGGATCGTGCGCGGCCCGCGCACCCTCGGCTTGCACGCGTTCCGCCTGCGCGGCTGTGGCCTGCGCGTGGTCAGCCGGCGCACCCTCAGCGTGCGCGCTTTCGACCGGCGCGCCCTCGTCTGGCGGGCGCTGCGACTTGCGCGCCTCGTCAAGGTAGTTCATGCGCAGCTGGAAAACCAGCGCCTCCAGCTCGCGCACGGCGTCGGCGTGCAGATGGCCCTGGGTCTTGGCCAGCAGCGCGGCCAGCAGGTCGATGGAGAAGCGCGCTTGCGCGAGGTCGACCTCGGCCTTGTTCGTCAGTGGATTGACCAGCTTGCCCATCTGCTGCATGGCGGCGGCGTGGAACATCGCCGCGGCAGCCAGGATCAGCTCGTCGTTGCGATCCATGCGGTCCATGGGGCTCATGGCGGACGCGCGCCTCCTGGCAAGAGCGGGAGCTGACTAGAGGGTGTGGCGCTGCGTGGTGAAGAAGAGCACGTCTGCCACACCGATGCCCGCGTTGGCGTAGCGGTGGGGCGTCTGCGAGCGCAGGTGGATGCTGTCGCCCTCGCCGAGCAGGTGCTCCTCGCCCCCGACGTGGAAGCGCACCGACCCGCGCAGGACGTAGAAGAGCTCGTTTCCCTCGTGGCCGTGCTCCACGCTGGGCCGGCCGCCCGGATCGAGTCGCAACTGGTAGGCCGACAGGCGCGCCCCCGGCACCAGACGCGTGAGGCGCGTGAGCGAGCCGCCACCCCACGGCAGCGGCTCGGCCCCGCGCTCCGCAGGCACCTGGTGGCACACGTCGTCGAGCGGCTCTTTCTCCAGGAAGTACGTGATGTCCTTCCCCAGCGCGGAGGCGATCTTGCCCAGCGCTCCGATGGTGGGAGACGTCTTGCCGCGCTCGATCTCGGAGATGTGCGTCGCCGAGACGCCGGCGCGCGCTTCGATGGCCTTCAGGGTAAGGTCGAGCGACTTGCGCACCTCCTTGAGCCGACTGCCGATGATGTGATTGTCCACTGCCACCCCCCGCCGCGCGCCGCGGATGCCCGGGCCAGCGCCGTCAGAATCCCAGCTTGGGGGACGTGGCCCAGATCGCGTGGCAGGGACCGTCCCCGGCGTTGGCGACGCTGTGGGGCACGTCGGCGCGAAAATGGATCGAGTCTCCCTCGCACACGACGTACGTCTGTTCCCCCACACGCACGTCGAGCTTGCCGCTGATCACCAGGCCGAACTCCTCCCCTTCGCGCACCCGCGGCGGGCCGTGCCCGGTCCCGGGCTCCCAGGTCATGAGCACCACGCTGAGCGCTTGCGACGGCACGGCTCCGGACAGAGCTTCCAGCCCCAGGCGCTCCTGCTCGAAGCGCACGACGCTGCGCTCGCCCGCGCGGCTCACCGCCACATCGGGCAGGTTGTCGCCGGCCAGGAACAGGGCGGGATCCACCTCGAGCGCAGCCGCGATCTTGCTGAGAGCACCCACGGTGGGAGAAGTCTTGCCCCGCTCGATTTCGGAGACGTGGGTCGCGCTGACGTCCACGCGCGACTCGATCTCCTTGAGCGTGAGGTTGTAGCGCTGCCGGTACTCTTTGATCCGCTTACCGACGTCGACCTTCACGGCCATGGAGCATCCTTCCAGTGCGGCAGCGCTGCTGCGGGTCCGGACCTCCGGAGCGGGCGCCGGGCAGCGCCGCGGGCGATGGCCGCGACAGTCTATTCCCCGCCGCCTGGACGCACAAGGAACAACGCGCCTCGCGGCGGCGCCGGGGCACACAACGCTCCAGACGTTTCGGAATCGGCGCGCCGCAGCGTCGCTCTGCGACAGGATCAGGCCGCTGCCTTGGGATCGTGCTCATCGGCCATCTCGCCCAGCAGCGGCTCCAGCAGGTCCTCCAGGGACACGATGCCGACCGCCGCGTCCAAGGCGTCGATCACTGCAGCAGTGCTGGCGCGCGCGTGGGACAGGGCCGCGATCGCCTCGTCCAGCCCCATGGTAGCGGAGAGGAACAGCATCGTGCGGGCGTAGTCCTCGACCGGCTCCTGGGCTCCGGCGTGGATCAGGTCTCGAAACAGCACCAGGCCCTGGATGTCGTCTTCGGAGTCGAGCAGCGGCAGACGCGAGTGTCCGGTGCTCCGCACCAGCTCCAGGGCATGCGCCACCGACTCGCCGCTGCGGACGGCCGTGACCTCCCGCATCGGCGTCATCACCTGCGCCAACGAGAGCTGCGACCCGTGCACGAAGCGGCGCACCAGGCTCTCCTCCAACTCGGCGAGCTCCTCGCCGCGCATGCTCAGCTCGAAGCTCATCAGGATGCGCTCCTTGGTCAGGCGCGACGTGGCGCCGCGCGCCGATTGCCCGATCAGACCGAGCACGCCCCGTGACAGCGTCAGGATGAGCCACTGCAGCGGGATCAGCGCCCGCGTGGCGAGCAGGAATGGCAGCGCCGACCAGGTCGTGAGCGTCTCGGGGTGCGCGCGGTAGAGGGATTTGGGAAGCACCTGCCCGAATACGATGGTGAGCGCAGTCATGAGCACGGCCGCCAGCGTCTCGCCTGCCTCTCCGAAACGCGCGCGGAAGCCCACGGTCGCCACGGCGCTGCCGGCAACCGTCATGGCGTTGCTGGCCACCACGGCCGACAGGATCACCTGCTCGCGGTCGGCCGCCAGCCGCGCCGCCAGGGCCGCCAAGCGGCTCCCAGCGCGGGCGCGATGCAGCAGGCGGATGCGCCGCACGCTCGTGAAGCCCGTCTCGGTGCCATCGAAGAAGCCGCTCAGCGCGACACTGGCCGCCATCACCAGCAGGCTGGTCGTCCAGTCCATGGCCGGGCTCAGCGCTCCTTCTCCGCGTCGGCGGAAAGCCGCGCGACACGCACCACCAAGGGCCGGGTCGGCACCGCCTTGAGCACGCGGAACTCGAAGCCGCCGCTGCGCGCGGCGTCGCCAGCGCGTGGCACGCGTCCCAGCAGCTCTCCCAGGAGGCCGGCCAGCGTGACCGCCCCCTCCCCCTGGTCCAAGCTGCCGCCGATGGCCTCGCTGAGGTCGTCGAGCTCGATGCGCGCATCCACGCGCCAGACCCCCTCGCGCAGGCGCTCGAGCTCCACGCGCGGCTCGTCAGCCTCGTCGTGGAAGTCACCGATCAGCTCCTCGATGAGATCCTCCAGCGTGACGATTCCCTCCACACCGCCGTGCTCCCCCACGACCACGGCGATGTGGATGCGGCGCGCCTGGAACTCGCGGAACAAGCGGTCGGCGCGGGTGGTCTCGGGGACGAAGTACGGCTCGCGCATCAGGTGGCGAGGGCCCAGCGCGCTGCGGTCGCCCTCAAACGTGAGGTAGTCCTTGAGCAGCAGGATTCCCACGATGTGATCCAGGTCCCCGTCGTAGACGGGCAAGCGGCTGCGCCCCGAGCGCTCGAAGGCGAGCGGGATCTCCGCAGGCTCGGCGCCCGCCGCGATCGCGAAGAGGTCGACGCGAGGGGTCATGGCGCGCCCCACGCTGATCTCGGTGAAGCGCAGGATTCCGCCCAGCACGCGTGCGTCGAAGGGCGAGAGCGCGCCCTCCTCGCGCGCCACGTCCACCAGCGTGGCGAGCTCATCGCGGTCCAGCGGAGCCGGACGTGCCGGTCCAGAAGCGGCGTGGGCCAGCCGCTCGAGCCCCGCGCGCACGGGGCCCAACGCCCACGCCAGCGCGCCGACCGCGGGCGCCGCGAGCTCCGCCAGGCGACGGCTGTGGCGCAAACCGAGCGACTTGGGGACGATGTCGCCCAGGATCAACAGCCCCACCGTCACCGCCGGGATGGCGATCCCCAGCCCCGCGGTGCCGAACGCGTCCACGAATAGCGCGGTGGCCCGCACCGAGATCACGATGTTCACGGCCATATTGCCCAGCAGCAATGTGGCCAGGATGCGATAGGGCCGGCGGGCAAGGGCAGCGGCCTGGCGGGCGGCCGTGGAGCCGTGGCGTTCCATGTCGTCGAGGTCGACGTCGCCCAGCGAGAGCAAAGCGGTCTCGCTGCCGCTGAACCACGCCGACAGCGCCAGCAGCACGGCGATGATCGAGAGCTCCAGGAACAGGCTCAACGAAGGGTCTCCCAGCGGAGGCAGGCGGATCCGTTGGGTCGCCGGCAGCATAAGCGCCCCCCGCGGCCCGGACAAGCGCGGGCGGGACGCGCGCCCCAGGGCGGGCCCGCCACTCCTGGCAGCGGCGCGTCCGGCGGGGGCCCGCATTGACACGCCCTCGGCGCAGCCCTAGCCTTTCGCCCTCGCCCGCCGTCGACCTCGGCTGCCCCGGTCTTCGGTCACATCGGTCATCGGGCGCGGTCATCCCCGGCCACGGTCGTGCTTGGCCGCAGCCGTGCCCGGCCGTTGCCATCCTCGGCCGCGGTCGTCCTTGGCCGCGGTCGTCCTTGGCCGCTGCGTGCCGCGCGACGATCTCGCGGGAGCGCGCCGGCTGCAGCCCCCGGATCCTATGGAGCGCATCCTCGTCATTCGGTTCGGCTCGCTGGGCGATCTGGTGCTCCTGAGCGCGCTGCTCACGGCATTGCGAGCGCGACATCCGCGAGCGCGCATCACCCTGGCCACCAAGGCGCGCTACGCCGAGCTCTATCGCAACGACTCCCGTGTGGACGGCATCGCCGCACTCGCGGACGGTCCGTCGCGGGGGGCGCTGGCCGCTCTGGCGGCGCAGCTGGAGCCGGTCACCTTCGACCGCATCATCGATGCCCACAACACGCTGCGCAGCCGCGTGCTCACGTGGTGGCTGCCGCCGGCGCCGACCGCGCGGCTCCCCAAGGACACCTGGGCACGGCTGCTGTTCCTCAAGACGCGCGTGCGAACGCGCGGGCTGCAGCTGCACATGATCGACCGCTATCTCTCCCTGATCGACGATCCAGGCGCAAGGCAGGCCGGCGCACAGGCCGCACCGCAGCCCGGCGCACAGGCCAGCGCGCTGCCCGGCCCGGCTTGGCGCGCCGCGCTTTACCTCGACGATGTCGACCGGCGCGCGGCGGATGCCGTCTGCAGGCTGCAGGCCGACGTGCTGGCCGTGGCGCCGGGATCCAGGCATCAGCCCAAGCGCTGGCCGGCCGGCCGATACGCCGACTTGCTGGCCCGCTTCCAGCGGGCGGGGCTGGGGCAGGTGCTGCTGGTGGGCGGGCCGGGCGAAGAGGTGGTCTGCGCCGAGGTGGCCGCCGCGCTTCCGCAGCGCCCGGCGGTCGCCTGCGGCGCGTTGGGGCTGCGCACGACCGCGGCGCTGCTCGCCCGCTGCCGGATCATGGTGTGCAACGACAGCGGGCTGATGCACATGGCCGAAGCCGTGGGCACGCCGGTGCTGGCGTTGTTCGGGCCGACCAGCCGTGAGCTCGGCTATTTCCCCGGCGACTCGCGCAGCCGCGTGATCGAGCACGCGCTGCCCTGTCGGCCGTGCTCGCGCAACGGAGCGCGCCCCTGCCACATGCCCGAGCAATGGTGCATGACCCGCTCGACCGTCGACCTGGTCTACTCACGGCTGGAGCTGCAATGGCGACAGGTGTGCGCGACACCCCGCGCGGCGTCGATCTGACGTCGTGGCTGGTCTACAACGGGCTGCTCGTGCCGCCCGCCGTAGCCGGATTCCACCTGTTCCGGCTGGCCAGCCCCAAGGTGCGCGAGGGCGCGCGGGGTCGCCGCGGCCTGTGGCAGCGCCTACAGCAGCAGAGCGCGCGCCTGCGCGGCGCCGTCTGGTTCCACGCCACCAGCGTCGGTGAGTACGAGCAGGCGCGCCCTGTGATCCGCGCCCTCAAGGAGGAAGCGCGCCGGCGTGGCCAGGACGTTCCGGTGCTGATGACGGTGTTCAGCCCCTCGGGTTGGCACTTCGCCCGCAAACGCTGCGAGGCCGACGCGCTGGAGTACCTGCCGCTGGACACAGCCGGCGCGGCGCGGCGCTTGATTGCGCTGCTGGCGCCACGCGCTCTGGTCTTCGTGAAGTTCGACTGCTGGCCGAATATGGTATGGGCCGCGCGACGTGCGGGCGTGCCCATCCTGCTGCTGGACGCCACGTTGCACCGCAAGAGCCGCCGCCTGATGCCTCTGGCGCGCGGCTTTTTCGGCAAGCTGTTCGACGCCTTCAGCGCCATCGGTGCCATCAGCGAGGACGACGCCGCCCGATTCACGCGGGGGCTGGGTGTCCGAGCTGCGGTGACCGTGACGGGCGACACGCGCGCCGAGCAGGTAGTGCATCGCTGGCGCGCCGCCGAGCAGTCGCCGCTCGCGCAGGCGCTGGCCGTGCACGGGTGGCGCTACATCGCGCTGGGAAGCGTGTGGCCCGCCGATGAAGGCGTGGTGCTGGCGCCCGCGCTCGACGCCCTGCAGGCGCGCAGCGACGTCGGCCTGATCGCGGTCCCGCACGAGCCCACGCCTGCGCATCTGGAGAGCGTGGAAGCCGCCGTGCGGGCGCGGGGCCTGCGCTCGCGCCGGCTGAGCGAGCTGGTGGATTTGAGCACGCGCCAGCCACGAGCGGGCGCCATCGCGTCGGCTGCCGGGTCGGCCGCCGCGCCCCCTGCGGAGTCTGCCGCGGCTTCCGCTGCGGCGTCTGGCGCCGCTCCCTCCGGGAACGACCGCGACTCCTGGCGCATCATCGTGGTCGATACGGTCGGCGTGCTGGCCGAGATCTACCGCGCCACGATCGTGAGCTACGTGGGTGGCAGCTTCACGACCGGGGTGCACAACGTCATGGAGCCCTCCGTCGCCGCACAGCCGGTGCTGTTCGGACCGCGCATCCACAACGCGTATGAGGCCGAGCGTCTGGCGGAGCTGGGGGCCGCCTTCGTGGTGCTCGACCAAGCGAGCGCGGCGCGGAGGCTGCAGGAGCTCCTGGACGACGAGACACGGCGCGCGCAACTGGGGCAGGCAGCCCAGGAGTTCGTTCTCGCCCAGCAGGGGGCAACGGCCGCGAGCTTGGAGTTGATGCGCCCGTTCGTCTTCGGTGCGGGGAGCTGAGCGCCTCGGAGCGGGCACGTCGCAGGGGCCGCGAGGCTCTGGCCTCGGAAGCGGCCCGCGCATCGGCCACCCTCGAGCGCAGCGTCCGTCGACCGACCCGCCCGTGCGCCGGCCGCCTCCATCCCAGCCACCGTCGCGTTGGCTGCCCCCCACCCACCGCCCTTGCGCTGGACGCCTCCTTGCCGTTCAATAGCGTGGCTTTGCGGGCCCTTCCGGCCGGCAACGCTGCCCGAAGGAGGACCCTGCGATCATGGCCACCGTCCCGGCCGCTGCTCACGCGGCCACCCAGGCCACCGCTGCGGCCACGACCCAGCGCGCGCCCGTCGCGACCCGCTGGGACATGCCCTATCCGGAGGTGCCGCGGTACCTGCAGATCGAGACCGTAGTCACCTGCAACGCGGAGTGTCCGTTCTGCCCGCAGCACGATATTGCGCGCCAGCCGGTGCGCATGTACGACTGGGTGTGGAAGAAAATCATCGACGACACGCGCGGGCTCGGGATCGTCTACAGGCCATTCCTACAAAACGAACCGTTCGTCGACAAGCGCGTGCCCGAGATCATGCGCCACATCCGCAAGGATCTCACAGCCAAAATCGAGTTCAACACCAACGGCAGCCTGCTCACCGAGAAGCTCAGCCGCGAGATCCTCGACATCGGCATCGACATCATGCGGTTTTCGATCGACGGCTTCAGCCGTGAGGTGTACGCCCCCAGCCGCGTGGGCTTGGATTACGATCAGGTCGTCAAACGCACCACGGAGTTCCTGAAGATCTGGCGCGCGGGCGGCTACGGCCGGACCTGCTACACCGAAGTGCGCATGATCGACATGCCCGAGAACCGGCACGAGCACCAGGCCTACAAGGACTTCTGGGCCCCGCTCTGCGACCAGGTGGTTATCACCGACCTCTACACGTGGCCGTGGCAAGGTCAGAAGCAGCCAGTGGCCAAGCCATGTCTGAAGATGATGGACGGCATGTACTTCTTCTCCGATGGGCGAGCCACTCTGTGCTGCTGGGATACCAAGGAGCGCGGCGTGGTGGGCGACGTGACGACCCATGGGGTCATGGAGATCTGGGGCAGCGCCCAGTACGACGCGGTACGCACGCTGCTCAACGACGGGCGCCGCGAGCTGATCCACCTGTGCAGCCGCTGCGATGCCTACGAGAAGCACGACTTCAGCCAGTACGAGGTCAACCCGCCACGGGTGAGGGCCGACGAGGTCGTGGCAGTCGAGAGTATCCGGCAGGCTGTAGCGGGCTCCGCACGGACGAGTCCCTAGCGCATCCGATACGGGATCGGGTCCTTCACGCCTGCTGTTTGGAAACCTCGCAACCGCAGCCGGCAGCTTTCGCATTCTCCACAGGCGGCTTCCTCTTCGGTGTAGCACGACCACGTCAGGTGGAACGGCGCGCCCAACTCCGCACCACGCCGAACGATCTGCGCTTTGGTCATATGGATGAGCGGCGTCACGATCCCGATGTGGGACTCCGGCTTCGTGCCGACGTCGACTGCTGCCGCGAACGCGTGAAAGAACTGCTCGCGACAGTCAGGATAGCCCGAGCTGTCCTCCTCCACGGCGCCCATGTGCACGGACTCCGCGCCCAGAGCCTCGGCCCACGCAACCGCCAGCGACAAGATCTGGGCGTTGCGGAACGGGACATACGTAACGGGGATCTCGGCGGCGCGCGCGCCCGGGGTGCCGGAGGCCTCCACGGCCGCAGCGCTCGGCTCCTGCATCGGCACCGCGATGGACGGATCGGTGAGCGCCGAGCCTCCCACCTCCCGCAGCGCCGGCTGGCTCGCCGTGAGCCGCCGCAGCACGTCGAAGTGGTCGCAGATGGCGTGGAAGGCGCGCAGCTCTCGCGCCTGGGTGCGCTGACCGTAGCTGAAGTGCAGAGCACACGGCTCGTGGCGCAGCGCGGCCTCGGCCAGCGTCACGCAGCTGTCCATCCCGCCACTGAGGCAGACAACGGCCAGCCGGCGGCCGGCGGCGCTTGCGTCACGATCACGACCGTCCAGGTCACCGCTGCCGCCGCCAGCGCCGCGGCTGGCGCCGCGAGCGCCCCCGCTGCTTCGGTCAGCGCCCCCGCCCCCGCGAGCGTTACCGCCACCGCCAGCACCGCCCTCACCGCCGCTACCGCCAGCACGGCCCGCACCACCCGCATCCGCATTCTCCCCTCGCGGACTCGCCACCCTCACACCCCTCGCTCCACGCCCGGCCACAGAATCTTGTGCTCCTGCAGCTGCAGCGTCGCCGGCAGGCCATCTTCCAATAGCCACCCCGCCAGCTCCGCCGGGTCCATCACGCCGTGCACCGGCGACAGCAGCACCGCCGCCACCCGCGATGCCAAGGCGCGGTCGCGAATCTGCGCGCGCGCCCACTCGTAGTCGGCTCGGTCGGCGATGACGATCTTCAGCTCGTCGTGGTCGCGCAGCACCTCCAGATTGCGCCAGTCGTAGCGGGCCAGCTCACCGCTGCCGGGAGCCTTCAGGTCCAGGATGCGTACCACGCGTGGATCCACGGAGCGCGCATCGAGCCCGCCGCCGGTCTCCAACAGCACCGTCCATCCGCGGTCCAAGAGCGCCGCCATGAGCGCATGGACCTCCTGTTGCAGCAGCGGCTCGCCGCCTGTGACGCACGCCAGTCTCGTCGGGAAGCGCTCGACCTGCTCCACCACCTCTCCGAAAGACATGCCCGTGCCGCCCTCGAACGCGTAGGCCGTATCGCACCACACGCAGCGCAGGTTGCACCCGGTCAGTCGCACGAACGCGCACGGCCGACCGCGGCGGGTGCCCTCGCCCTGGATGCTGTAGAAGATCTCGGTGATGCGCATGGCGGCCGAAGTATACCGGTCGCGTGCGCAGGCGGCCAATCCGCGCCCAGCAGCGTCCGCCTCGCGAACGATAGCGGCCGCCCCGCGCGCAACAGCGGACGACCGATGGGACAGGCTGTAACCGAAGAGCCCGGTGTCGCCCGAGCGCTCGCGCCTGCCGCGCGCTACGGCCCCCCGCTGTAGCGGATCCGGAACAGCTCGAGCCGGGGGAACACGTTGCCCGAGAAGGCGAACGCCTCCCCCCACACGCCCTCGGGAGCCTCCCAGGCGCCCAGCGGCTCCAGCGCGAATCCCCCGTGCGGCAGCAGCCCCAAGCGTGCCGCCAGCGACTGCGGGCCCTGCGCGCCCATCTCGGGGAGCAGCAAGTGCGTCGCACCGCGTTTCTGGAGCAGCGGCGCCAGATCGCCTCCGGGCAGCGCGGCCGCGATCTCCGGGTCGGAAAGCCCGCTGAGGTCGACCAGGGCGCCGTCATGGAAGTAGGCGAGCACACCCACATCGAACGCCGCCACGCGGGCAGCGGGCGGCAGCAGCGCCGGGAGATCCTTGGCGGCCTGCAGATGCACGCGATCCAACGTCTCCACGGCCCGCCCCCACAGCCGCGCCGCGTTCAGCCAGCCCGCCACAAGCCCCGCGGCCAGCACGATGCCGCACGCCCACCCCAGCGCGCGCGACTGCGATCCCCGGCGCAACAGCAGGCCGACGCCGTCGACCGCGAGCAGCACGAACAGCAGGAATACCTGCGGCTGGTACCGGCCCAGGTGGCCGCGCGCCGGGAGCACGAGCGCGTAGAACAGCAGAACCAGCAGCGTCCACAGCGCGAGCAACAGCGCGAGGCGCCCGCGCAGCGGCTCCTCGCGGTGCTGGCGCAGAACGGAAACGACTCCGCACGGCAGCGCGATCACCACCGCGAGCTTCCAGGCCCAGCGCACCAGCAGCACTCCTGGAAACGGGTGCTGGGTGGCGACGCGGCCCCACCCCAGATCGGCCGTGATCGCCCGGACCCACGCCATCAGGAACTCGGGCAGCCGGTGCACGGATCCCAGCGGATCCAGCGCGACCGGCAGCCCCACGATCCAGCGCCGACCGCCCAACGTCGCCGGCGGGATGCGCCCTTCGAGCATTCCCAGCAGCAGGATCGCCGCGGCCGAAGCGATCACCCCAGGCACCAGCGCTCGCCACGTCTGGCGCCAGGCCTCGCGCCGCGCGTCCCCCGGTACCGCGAACGTGTCCCGCGCGTCCTCCTCGACGTCGAGGCGGTGGATTACGCCGGCCACCAGCACCGGCAGGAGCACCAGCACGCCGTCGGGGCGCAACGCAGTGCCGGCGGCGGCGGCCAGGCCCGCCACGCGCAGCCGGCCTCGCACGGCCAGCACCAGTGCGCCCATGCCCAGAGCCAGCGCCCCGATCGTCTCCATTCCCGATACTGCGAGGAAGAGCAGCGGACCGCACAGTCCAACGCAGACGGCCAGGGTCCAGCCGCGCCGCGGGGACGTCGCCGCCGCGCCGACGCAGCCGGGCAGCAGCAGCCACCCGACGCTCCCCAAGAGCAGCGCCAGCAGCGGGGCGCGCGCAGCACCCAGTAGCTCGCCCGGAGCCAGGAGCAGCGGCCAGAGCAGGCTGCTCTCGCCGCCGCTGGCGTCCCCCGTGAAGAGGCCCCACTGCCCATGCCGGGCGACGTGGCGAGCGAAGGCCGCGTGGATCCACGCATCATCGAGCGGAAGCCCCGGCCGCACGCCGTGGCGCAGCGCCAGCACGAGCGCGAGGGCGAGCCCAGCAGCTGCGGCGACCGCGCCTGGGCCCAGCGCCTCCCGCCATCTGGCCCGCTCGATCCTGTAAGGGTTCATGCGCCGCTCCCGTTGACTGCCGCCCGCAGCGCGCGGCAGTGCGTTGCAGCCCGCGGTGGGCGAGAGCAAGTTGCCACCGCCGCCGCGGTCGTCGAGCCGGTCATTTCCGCTGCGCCCACCACCGGGCAGCCGCCTCGATCAGCGCGTCCTCGCCCGGGGCCTCGGGGCTGGCCACCACCTGCAGCCCGCGCGCCTTTGCGGCCGCAGCCGTCGTCGGCCCCAGCACCAGCGCGGCAGGCAGCCCGGCGCGGTCCAGATCCGCGGCGGCGGCCGCTTGCAGCAGCCCGGTGACGGCCGACGGACTGTACAGTGCGACCGCGTCGACGCCACGCGACCGCAGCGCGCTGATCGCTCCGTCGGGGAGCCACGCGAGGGGCACTGCATGATAGACGGTCATCGTGATCACGTCCGCCCCGTACGCGCGCAGCGCTTGCTCCAGCTCGGGGCGGTGGAGATCGCTCGCCGGCAGGAGGAAGGACTGCCCGCGCAAGGTCTGCCCGCGCAAGGTCTGCCCGCCGAGGGTCCGGTCGCCCAGGGTCTGGTCACCCGGGGTCTGGTCACCCAGAGTTTGCCCGCCCAGGGTCTGCCCGGGCAAGGTCGGCCCACGCAGGCGCTGCCCCGGCGCTGCCTCGCCGGTGGCGGCTAGCTCCGCCGCGAGATCCACTCCCGTGGCCCGCGAGGCCACCCGTGCGACACGGTAGCCAAGCGCGCGCGCCGCGGCAGCGGTCGCCTCGCCCAGACACGCCGCCGGGCGACGCAGCAGCAGCGCAGCAAGCTGCGCGTCGGCCGCGACGGCATCCAACAGGAAGCGCGCAGCGTTCGCGCTGGTCAAGAGGACCGTAGCGTCGTGCGCCCACGCCGCGATCGATAGCAGCTCGGCCTTGGACAGCGAGCGCGCGCACAGCTCGACCAGGGGAACGACGTCGGCTGCTGCGCCTGCGGCGCGCCACTGCAGCGCGCTCTGCTCGCCGGCCGGGGCGGGCCGCGTGATCCACACGCGCAACTGCGCCAGCGGCGGCCGCGGCGGGCTCATGGGGAGGCCGGCCTCACGCGCTCGGGGCGTCGTCGAGCCCGAACAGATCGCGCACCTGCTGCAGCAGACGCTGCTCCTCTTCTTGGCCCATCTGCTTCTTCAGCTGCACGGTGGGAGTATGGAGGATCTTGTTCACCAGGCGCCGCGTGATGCGGTCGAGCTCCTCGTAGGCCTCGGGGGTGAGACGGGCGCGCGCCGCTGCCAACTCGGCCTGGCGCACCGCCTCGATCCGCTCGCGGATCTCGGTCAGAGTCGGCGCGGCCGCACGGGCGCGGTACCACTGCAGGAACTCGCGCAGCTGCTCCTCGACGATGCGCTCGGCCTTGAGCGCCTCCTTGCGCCGCAGCTCGCGCTGCTCGTCGACGATGCCCTTGAGAGCGTCGATGTTGTAGAGGAAGACGCCGGCCAGCCGGGCGACCTCGGGCTGGACGTTGCGCGGCACCGAGAGGTCGATCAGGAACAGCGTGCGCCGGCCGCGCTCGTGCAGCGCCGCGCGCACGTGCTTGGTGGTGAGGATCGGGTCGGCCGAGGCGGTGGCGGTGACCACGATCCCCGCCTCCGCCAGATGCTCGGGGAACAAGTCCCAGGGCACGAGCGAGGCTGTGAGCTCCGTCGCCAGCTCCTCCGCGCGTCCAATCGTGCGGTTGCTCACGCGCAGGTCGCGCACGCCGTACTGCTGCAGCTGCCGGGCGACCTTGCGCCCGGTCTCGCCGGCGCCCAGCAGCAGCACCGTTTGCTGGCTGAGGTCGCGGAAGATCCGGCGCGCCAAGTCGACCGCGGCGTAGGCGACCGAGACCGCGCCCTCACCGATCGCGGTGTCGCGGCGAACCTGCTTGCCGCATGCCACCGCGTGGTGGAACAGCCGGTGCAGGGTCTCGTGGGCGAGCTGGCGCTCGCGAGCCCAGCTGTAGGCGTCCTTCACCTGCCCCAGGATCTGTCCCTCGCCCACGATCATGGAGTCCAGCCCGCTGGCCACCCGAAACAGATGCCGGGCCGCCTCCTCCTCGCGCAGGCGGTAGAGCGAGCCGTCCAGCGCAGCGAGCGACACGCCATGCACGCTGGAGAGCAGGGCTGCCAGCCGCGCCTCCCCCTGCTCGGGATCGTCGCACACGGCGTACAGCTCGGCGCGGTTGCACGTGGACAGCACGGCGCCCTCGCGCAGCAGGTCGTCGCGCGTGATGAGCCCGGCGGCCAGCTCCAGCTTGTCGGGCGTGAAGGCCACGCGCTCGCGCAGGTCGACCGGCGCGGTCTCGTGGTTCTGCCCGAGCAGCAGGAGCGTCACGGCTGCCGCCTCATGCGAATTGGTGCGCGGACTTGATCACCGTCGACACCAGGAAGAGTGAGAGGACGACAGCGCCGAACGCCGTCAACGTCATCGCCGAGATGCGACCCCCCTGCCAGGAGCGGAAGCGGCGCAGGTAGAGCACCAGCGCGTAGAGCAGCCAGATCGTCAGGGTGGTGCACTGCTTGGGGTCCCAGCTCCAGGCCCTACCCCATTTGATGTGCGCCAGGATCGCCCCCAGCACCATGCCGACCGTCAGGAAGAGCATTCCCGCCTGCGTCGACCGGAAGGTCATGGTGTCGACGACCTCCAGCGGCGGCAGACGCGTGAAGAGCGTGCCGGGCCGGCCACTGCGCAGCCGGCGGTACTGCAGCAGGTACGTCACCGAGGTGAAGGCACCGATGGTGAAGCTCGTGAACGCGAGGATATTGGCGAAGGTGTGCGGGGCCAGGATCGGCGAGTGCAGGATGGGCGACACCGTATGGGCCGCACCGCGCACCGCCGCGCCCAGCTGGAACGCGATCACCAGCACCAGCGCGAACAGGCCCATCCCGCGCTGCGCGGTCCGGACCTCCAGGTACAGGTAGATCATCGCGGTGGCCAGCGCGACCTCCGAGAGCGACTCCCCCGTGCTGACCGGCGGCCAAGCCCCGCGCTGTGCTCCTAGGATGAGCAGCCCCAAGGCGTGCAGGAGGATGTTCACACCAACCAGAAGGCTGGCGCGACGGGCGAGGTCGCGGCGCTCGGAGAAGAACGAGACCGCGTACAGCGCGCCGGCCGCGACATACAGCGGCAGGGCGCCCCAGAACGGCATGAATGTCCCAGGAATCACGGGTTCCTCCGCCGCTGGGCGCGCGACGGGGCGACGATACGGCTTCGCCCAGCCTTCGCCAAGCCGACAGCCCGGTAGCAGGGGGCGCTCACCGCCGTGGGGAAGCCTCCCCAGGGCGGTCGCGGGCGGCCGAGCCGGGCTCTCATGGCACTGGACCACCTCCGGGCGGCCCGGCGGACCCGGCGTTGCCCCAAAGCAAGGGTGCGGTGGCGGTCAGGGCAAGCGGCGCGCGCCCGGCCGCGCATCATCACTCTGGCAAACTGGCGAATGGCGCACCATCGCGAGGTCAAGGGGAGGACCGTCGGCCGGCAGGCGGCAGGGCGTCCAGCGGGCAGGCGGCAGAGCGTCGAGCCGGCAGGCGGCAGCCAGCGACCAGAGCGCGTCGCAAACCGTCAAGCCGGCAGGCGGCGGACCATGACAACGGTCGCGTCGTCGCTCCACGGCATGCCGTCCCCGAAGCGGAAGGTGTCGTCGAACAGCGACGCGAGCACCTCCGGCAACGGGAGGGACTTGGACAGCCCCTCGCGGGCGACCTTCTCGAGCCGGTCCAATCCGTACTCCCCGGCGGGGCCCAAGCGCTCGATCATCCCATCGGTGTAGAGCACCATGGTGTCGCCGGGCTGGAAGAAAACGAAGTTGCGGCGGTAGGCCGCGTCCTCCACAGGACCCAGCACGATCCCAGTCGAGCCCAGCTCGCTGCGCGTGCCGTCGGCGCGCAGCATGAGCCCGGCGTTGTGGCCGGCGTTGACGTACACGAAGGTGCCGCTGCGCTCCAGCTCGCCGTAGAAGAGGCTCACGAAGCGGCTGGTCAGCCCGCTGTAGTGGATCACGTTGTTGAGCTTGTGGAGCACCGACGTGATCTTGAGGTCCCGCTGCACGCCCATGCGTAGGCCGGTCACCGCGTCGCGCGCCTGCAGCGCCGCGGGCAGCCCGTGCCCCGACGCGTCGCCGATGGCGACGCCCAGCAGCGAATCGTCGATGGGGATGAAATCGTAGATGTCACCGCCGACCTCCTCGGCGGGGATGCTGCGCCCGGTCAGCTCGAAGCCCGGGAATTCCGGCGGCTCCTCCGGGAGCATGCTCATTTGGATGGAGCGCGCTTCCTTGAGCTGCCCCTCCAGGGTCAACTCGCGGATGCGGTGCTGGATGGCGTAGCGCAGCGTGTTGATCGTCAGCAGCGCCTCTTCCACGTCGGCCTGTGCGCCGATCCCGAAAGCCGCGATGTAGCGGCCCGTGGTTCCGACGTAAAAGGCGACGAAGTGGCCGACGCCCAGCTCGCCCTCGAGCTGGCGGTCCAGGCGCGGATCGTCGGCTGCGAAGAAACCCGTCTTCTCGCGCGCGAGGCTGCGGAACGGGGTGTAGGTCTTCGGCACGCGGAAGCCCAGGATCGCCTTCCCCTTCGCGCCGAAGCTGCGCACGACCACGTAGTCGTCGCCGTCTTCCTTGTAGAGGCGACCCGACACGATGCCCGTGACCTCGGCGAAATCGTCGGTCACACGGACGAGGATCGCGGTCAGCATCGACTCGATCCCCTGCTCCAACCCGATCTGGCCCAGCAGCGCGTCGAGTTTGCGGTAGAAGGCCTTGTGCCGCGTGGCCTTGCTCTCGCCGCCCGCAGGCCCGAGCACCGAGGTAACCGCCTGGGCACCCGGCGGGACGGCTGCAGCGGGGGGCGCCGAAGCGCCCGCAGCGCCCTGGCCTGAGGCCAAGGGCGCAGCGCCACCGTGAGTGGCAACCGCCTGCGCCACGCCCCCTGGTGCGGGAACCAACGACGGCGGGCCCCCGTGGCTCGAAACGCCGGACAGCGCGGCCCCCTGGCTGGGAGCCGGCGGCAACAAAGCGCCGTGCGCAGGAGCGGTGCTGGTCGGATCGGTCATGGGGGGGAGTCCTCGTTGCGGGTGCACCCTCGGCCACGGGGAGCCGCGCCAAGGCCAAGGTGTCTAGCTACATACGAACCGGGTCCGCCGCCATCGCGGGCCCCGCGCATGCGCTGCCGCCGGTGGCCTGTTGACACCCCGCGCGGCGCTGGCCTATGGTTGGGACGAACGAGGATCGTTGCGATGTGGTCGATTAGCAAGCACATCGGCTCCACCTGCCGCACGGGGTTCGGATGGTCCTGGACCGGCGCCGGGGTGTGCGTGGGGCCGTTCTGATCGACAGCCAGAGTCGTTGACGGCCCAACCCGCACCACCCAGGCCTTGACGCCACGGGTGGTTTTTTTTGCCCGCTCCCTCCACGGTCCATGAGGCGAGACACCACGCCAGGGGAGGACGGGACCGCAGCCCCCGCGGGAAGGACGAGCCGATGATCGTCATCCTCAGACCCGACGCTTCTCCCACTGCGGTGGGGAAGGTGGTCGACGCGATCGAGCGCCAGGGGCACGCGGCGCACATCTCGCGCCGCGGGGAGCGGACCGTCATCGGGGTGGTCGGCTCGCCCAGCGAGGACGATCGCGAGCAGCTGCGCAGCCTCGACGACGTCGAGGACGTGGTGCGCATCGGGGTCCCCTACAAGCTGGTCAGCCGCGAGTTCCAGGCCGCCGACACCATCGTGCGCGTGGGCCGCGTGGAGTTTGGCGGCGACGAGCTGGTCGTCATCGCCGGTCCGTGCGCCGTGGAGAGCCGCGAGCAGGTGTTGACCATCGCCCGCCACATCAAGGGGTGCGGCGCGCACATGCTGCGCGGAGGCGCGTTCAAGCCGCGCACGAGCCCCTATAGTTTCCAGGGCCTGGGCGAAGAGGGCCTCAAGATCCTCAAGGCCGCCCGCGACGAGACCCACCTTCCGGTCGTCAGCGAGCTGCTGAGCGAGGACGACATCGACCTGCTGGCCCGCTACGCGGACATGATCCAGATCGGCGCGCGCAACATGCAGAATTTCCGGCTGCTGCGCGAGGCGGGGCGCATGGGCAAGCCGGTGCTGCTCAAGCGCGGAATCAGCGCCACAATCGAGGAGCTGCTCAACGCGGCCGAGTACGTCCGCTCGGAGGGCTGCGAGGATATCGTGCTATGCGAGCGCGGCATCCGGACCTTCGAGCGCAGCACGCGCTTCACGCTGGACATCTCGGCGATCCCGGTGCTGCGCCAGCTCACCCACCTTCCGGTGATCGTCGATCCCAGCCACGCCGCGGGCGCGCGGGAGCTCGTCCCCGCCCTGGCCCGCGCTGCGGCGGCGTGCGGCGCCGCGGGCATCATGGTCGAGGTGCATCCCGACCCCAGCCGTGCCCTGAGCGACGGCCCCCAGGCGCTCACGCTGGAGATGTTCGCGGAGCTCAAGCGCGACCTGGACCGCATCTCCGCGCTGATGCAGGACCTGCACTGCGCCCAGGACCTGCACGGCGCGGCGGCGCGCTCCCGCACCAACGCCAGCTCGGCCTGAGGCAAACTCGCGCGCAGCGCCCGGCGCTCAGCGCGCCAGTGTGACGTTGCGCACGTGCGCGCCGCTTACAGTCTCCATGCGTACGAGGTAGGTTCCGCTAGCAACCGCGCGGCCGGCCGCGTCGGTGCCACGCCAGACGACCCGGCCAAAGCCCGCCGGGCGCTCCGCATCGAGCAGCACGCACACGGTGCGACCGCGCAGGTCGTGCACGGCAATGCGCGCGCGCCCGCCGGATCCCAGCACGAAGTCTAGGGTCGTGGCGGGGTTCGCCGGGCTGGGATGCGGCGGCAGCAGGATGTCGCCTCCAGCGCGGTCCGCATCCGCGGGGCGATCGCCGCTGCTGGGCGGTTCGCCGACAGCCGTGGCCCCGGAGAGGGCAATGACGACGTCGCCGCCGGGATGCGCGATGGTGCAAACGCCCGGATCGGGTTGCCAGGTCCATGCCGCGGTGGCGCCCGAGAGGTCGCCCACGGGCACCGTCTGCCAGATGCCATCGATGAGCACCGCCCGCGGGGCGAGCTGCAGGCGCAGGAACGCCCGGCCCGGCCCGCTCCAGCGCGTTACGATGCGGTCGCCGGAATACTGGACCGCCGTGAGCTCGCTCCCCGAAAAGCCCACCAGGTGATCCTCGCCGGCGGGAGCCAGCTCGGGCGCGAGCCCGAAGCTCAGCAGCATGTACTTGACGGTATTGAGGCTCTGCTCGTACCAGGTCTCGCTGCCGAACAACGGCTGCACGAGCTCGCGGATGGTGGTGAGCATGCGGCCGTCATGGGGCAACGGCTGCGCGCCCTGCCCATAGGTGAGCGTGTGCAATGCCTGGATCGCCCTCGTCCGCCACGTCGGGTCGTGCAGCGGTGTGCCGCGCGTCGCCTCGTCCAGGCGCAGGTTGACGTACGCCCACTGCCCGGTCGCCGAGTAGGTCGTGTTCATCCACGCGTCCCACTCCAGGATCGACGGCGCGTACGCGCCGTAACCGTTCTGGAAGCCATCGGCTGCCAGGTAGCGGCTCGTCGACCAACCGAACACCTCGATCGCCTTCTGCACGTCGCCGGGCTGCCCGCGCTGCAACAGCCCGAGCACCGTCTCCTCGGCGCCGTAGTGGTCGCGTTTGCCGGTTTCATCGGCCGGCGTGATGTCCTCGTAGAAGCCCTCCCAGCGCTGGTAGTTGGCGCTGGACGGATCCAGAGGATTGGCCCACAGCCAGGCCCATGCCCGCGCCGCCGCCGTCGCGAAGCCTTGCCCTGCCGCACGGTGTTCCAGAGCCTCCAGGAGCGAGATCGCCGGAATCAGGTCGCTGGTGAAGTCCTGGCGCACGAGCCCGTCGCTGGGGCGCACGCGGAAGGGCCAGCGGCCGTCCTCGGCCGGCCCTCCCACGTGCTGCGTGGCGACGTAGGTGCGGGCAATCTGCGTCGCGCCGTCGAGGTATGCGGCCTCGCCGGTGATGTCGTGCAGCCGCAGGCAGCGCAGGGCGAACATGGCGGGCTTGTCGCTCATGACGGCGTCGCCATCGAAGCCCCCGCCCATCGTGCCGTCGGTCTGCGTGCTGTAGGGCCAGTTGCCGAAGAGATCTCCGGCCGGCGTTCGCCGTGGCAGGAGCCAGTCGGCGAACGCGCGCGCGCGCGCCAGCGCCTGGGGGTCGCCGCTGTAGGCCCAGTATGCGAGGAAGGCGTCGATCCCGATGCTGGCCGTGAACCCCGGGTAGCTGATGCTGGCGTAACCGGGGTAGCCGGTCGTGGGGCTGGGCAGGTCGTCGTCGTGCTGAATGGAATAGTGATAGAAGTACGGCGGAACCCGGGCACCCTGCGGGGCGCCATCCATAGTGCGGATGCCGCCGTTGCCGACGTCGCTCATCAGGAACGCCACGACTTCCTGGACCAACTGCCCGTGGGGCTTGAGTGGAGCCAGCGCCGCCCGCGCATCGCGCACGCAGGGGACGGCGAGCCCTGCGAGCGCGCCGAGCGAGGCGAGCGCCGCCAGACGGGCCGGACTGGCCAGTCGCAGCGGCCGGAGCCTTGGAACAAGCCGCGGCATTGGGCGCCGGGTGGCGTTCCCGATCGTGGATCCGGCGGCGTGACGCAGGGCGCCCGCCGCGCGCGGTCGGTGCGCGGTGGTCACGGTGCCTCCCGGTGCGGATGCCGGCGCGCAAGCGAAGGAAGGCCCCGCTCGGTAATCGTGCCAACCGGCTGCCCTGCCCCACGCCCGCTCGACGGCGGGTCGCGGTCAGCGCTTGCGTTGCGGCGGCGTGGCGAAGCGCGCGCGCAGCCCGCCGAAGCTGGACGAGGTCGCGGGCACACCCGTCACGATCCCAGTATACTCGATCTTGTGCAGCTCTCCGCCGAGCTGGCTCAGGTAATACCACGAGCCGTCGGGCGCGATCTGGAAGTCCACGGGCGAGTCGAGCCCGGTAGCCCAGTTCGTCGCACTGGCCTGGCCAGGCACCTGCGGAGCCACGCTCCAGGCGCTGCCGCTGCCCTTTACGCGCACGACCCAGCCCTGATAGTACTCCGCGTAGAAGTAGTCGCCGTTGTACTCGGCGGGCCAGCGCTTGGCGGCCCCCGGCCGAGACTTGTAGATGCCCGCGCTCATCCCCGAGGCCGAGGAGAGCGCCGTGCGGTCGAAACTGCGGATGGGTGGCAGCGAGACGAATCCCCCCGGTTCCGTGCAGCCCGAGACGACGGTGACGTGGAAATCGCCCTCGTAGAAGGGCCAGCCGAGGTTCAGCCCGCCCGACGCGACGCGGTCCCACTCCTCCTGCGTGCTCTCCCCCACGTCGGCGATGAACAGCGCCCCGTCGTTCGGGTCGATGTGGAAGCGGAACGGATTGCGCAGCCCGATCGCCCAGACCAGCTCTGCAATCGGGCCCTGGCCGCTGAACGGGTTGCCCGGCGGCACGAGATCGGCGAGGCTGGCGGTGCCCGGACCCGCGGGGAGCTGGTCGACCTCCAGGTGGAGGATCTTCCCGCGGAAGTCGTTGACGATCTGCGCCGCGCAACGGCTCGCGTCGTCCCCGTTGGAGACGAACAGCGTTCCGTCCTGCGCGAAGCGGAGGCAGCCGCCGTTGTGATTTGAGGCGGCGTCGGGGATGGTCGTGAGCAGATGCAGGGCGCTGGCCGCATCGAACGTGAGGTTGCTGCTGCTGGCGTCGGCCAAGTCGCCGACCCCGGTGTAGCGGGTCAGATAGACGGCCCTGGTCGTGCCGCTGCTGAAATCGTAGTAAGCGTACAGGTAGGGTCGTGCGGGCCACGCGGGATCGACCGCCAGCGCAAGCAGTCCGCGCTCGTTGCCCGAGGTATTGACGTTGGGTACGGTCAGCACGGGATCGGTCGCACCGATCTGCCCATCGACCACCAGGCGGACGCGGGCATTCCACTGCTCGGCGATGAGCACGCGGCCGTCGGGCAACGGAGCGATGCTCGTGGGAAGCGTCAAGGCCCCCACGACCGTGACGTCGCGGAAATCGGTTGGGTACGACGGCTGGGCGGCCACCGGAATCGCCAGGGGGGCCGCGAGCAGCGTCGCCAGGAGCAG
Organism: Candidatus Krumholzibacteriia bacterium; assembly: GCA_041484665.1. Taxonomy (GTDB): domain Bacteria; phylum Krumholzibacteriota; class Krumholzibacteriia; order JAJRXK01; family JAJRXK01; genus JBGPIA01. The sequence goes on along the minus strand of JBGPIA010000005.1, from coordinate 31,330 downwards.
CGATCGGGCGCAGGCGCGGGCCCAGGCACCGGCCGCGGCGGGGGGTCGGGCGAGCGCCGTAGCGCGGGCCCGCGTGCGCGCCGCGGCAGGACCTGTTGCACGGCCAGCGCGGCGGCACGCGACAGCGGATCCAGCGCCACAACGGGGAAGACCGGGGGAGCATGAGCGATCGAACGTCACAGCCATCTCCTCCTGCGAAAGAGCGGACGCCCAGCCGGGCTGGGGGCAGCCGGCAGCGCACAGGGGGCCGTACGGGAAAAGGTAGCGGTGCGCCGCCCGTCCGCCCAATGCCCGGGGAGCGTCGTGCCGGGCGGAGCCGCTTGCTCCTGGCGCTGCTTCTGCCCTACGCCGCCGTCTCGTTCGGCCTGCTGGTCCTTCGTAGCGTCGAGGCCGCGTTTCTGTTCTACGCCATCGGAGGCTGCCTGCTGGGGCCCTGCCTCCTGCTCGGACTGCAGCCGCTGCGAGCCGGAAGCGGGTATCCGTGGCTGCCGCCCCCGGGCCGGCGGCGCGCCGCCGCCTGGGAGGCAGCGCTCCTGTGGGCTGTCTGCGGGCCCGGGCTCGCCGCCGCATACCTGGCGTTGGGCCCGCGGATGGGCAATCCCCAGGCCTACTACCAGAAGCTGATCGCACTGGGCTGGCACGGTGAGCGGTTCGTCGTGTATGCCGCGCTGTTCCTCGCGCTGATCCCGTGGCTCGAGGAGTGGTGGTGGCGCGGGCAGGCGGTGCCGCGTTGCGTCCAGGCCTTCGGCCCCAAGCGTGGCCTCGCGCTGGCCGCAGCAGCGTTCGCCGGCTACCACGCCATCGTGTTATCCCGGCTCTACCCGGCGGGCCCCGTAGCGATCCGCATGGCCGCCATTCTACTCGCCTCGTGGTGGTGGTGCGCGGCCGCTCGCCGACACCGCTGCTGGAGCATCCCCTGGCTGGCCCACGGGCCGGGCGCGGACCTGGCGGTCGCCCTGCTCTTCGTCTGGCTGCACCGCGCCCAATTGGGGGAGCACCCCTGAGCGCCGCAAGCTCGGCGTCTCCCACCCCATTGCTGTTGCGCCGCCTGCGTGCCACTTTGATAGGGGTCCCGGCCGCAGGATCCGGCTGGTGGCGGCGCGCCGCGTCGGCGGCGGCCGGCCCCGGCGCGCGCTGGGTGATCGAGGAGGCACACGGTGGCCGAGCTTCCTGGCTACTTCGAGGGCCATCTGATCGTGGCGGCGGTTCGCGTCCTGGAGGCGCAGCTGCGGCGGCCTCCCAACGAGGAGGAGATCGCCGGGCTGCTCGGATGGCCGCCCGAGCGCGTTGGCCTGGTGACGCGCGGGCTCGAGGCGGCCGGCGTAGTGCGCCCGGTAGTCCACGCCTTCGACGCGCGGCTGGAGATCGTCGACCACCTCGGACTTGAGAAGCTGCCGCGCGGGGACGTCAAGTCCTCCATCGCTTCCGAGATGGAGGAGTTTGGCAAGCGCGTCCAGGAGGAGCAGGAGCAGATCCAACGGCTCTTCGAGTCCGGCGAGGCGGACCGCCAGGCCAAGGAGCGCATCGAGAGCCTCGACAAGGAGTTTGGCCGCTTCCAGAAGAAGAGGCCGCGCAATCCCTTTGACGAGAGCTAGCCCCTGGGTCTCGCCGGCAAGGCTAGGGCGGTGGGCGCGCTGGCGGCAGGCCGTCGACGGCGAGCCCCGGGCGAGGGACAGGCGAGCGACCAGCGCGCTACGGGGTTGCCACGCCCACCCGGGCGGTTATACTGAGCGGTCCGTACTCCGCGCCCGCCGGGGCGCCAGCCCACGGGCCAATCGCCGCAGCGCGGCCGGCCTGGGAACCAGTGAGGAAGCCGTCATGTCCAGAAGGTGCCAAGTCACCGGCAAGGCGCCCATGTCTGGGTCGAAGATCAGCCACGCGCACAATGTGAGCAAGCGCCGCTTCTATCCGAACCTGCAGAAGAAGCGGTTCTGGGTGCCCGAGGAGAAGCGCTGGGTGACCCTGAAGGTGAGTGCCCGCGGGATCAAGGAGATCACCCTCAAGGGCATCGGCCGGGTCCTGCGCGAGATGCGCGATCGCGGCGAGCGCGTCTAGCAGCACGCCCGCCAAGCGGGCAGTAGGGCCCCAGGGGGAGCGATGACGCGGCGACAACCGCGTCCCACCACGAGTTCACCCGCGTGCGACGACGCTCGCGCCACCGGACTCGACACGATTTGTGAAGGAGCCGCTCCGTTGGAGCGGCTCCTTCGCGTTCTGGGCACCGCCCCGGGGATTGTCCGAAGCAGCGCTCGACGCAAGGCGGCCACTGCACGCGCTGGAGTCGTTACACAGCCGCCACTGGCGTGCCGGCCGGGGACGGCGCAGTCCAGTCAGTGTGCGGGAACTTGTTGAGGACGAACCACCGGTATGCGATCTCCAGGTAGCCGTGGTTGCGGATGCCGCGCTCCTCGTAGAACGGGCGCAGCAGGCGGTTCAAGCGGGGCAGGTTGTAGAACGGCACGCTGGGGAAGTAGTGATGCTCGAGGTGGAAGTTGCTGTAGAGGAATAAGAACTGCCAGGGCGCGTTGCCGTCCACGCGCGTGCTCCACTTGGCCGGATCGGTGGGATCGATGAAGTAGTGCTGCCCCAGCCGATTGAGCGTGAACGCGACGGGGAACACGACGAAGTACGGCACGAAGTAGACGCGGGCGGCGACGCCGAATCCGCCCGCCCACCACAGCAGCGCCGCGAAGCCCAGGTGCAGAGCGATCGTCGCGTTGCGCTCGAGCGCGATGCGGCGCTGCAGCTGCGGCTCGTAGCCCTGCATCTCGCGGCGCGCCGCACGGAAGTAGATGAAGAACAGCGCCACCGTACAATAGAGCAGCTTGTACCAGCGGGCCACGCGCTTGGGGCTGAGGTGGAAGCGCTTGGGGTCTTCCGTGGAGCTGCCGAGATTGTCGTGGTGGTCGAGGTGCCAGCGCGTGAACTGGCTCGCAGAGATGCCGCTGGGGAAGGCGTACAGGAGCGATAGCAGGCGGCTGGCCCGCGGGCGCTGGCCGGCGAAGATGGCGTCGTGGACCTCTTCGTGCAACAGCACCGTGAAGTTGAACATCGTGAAGCCCATCAGCACGGCCAGCGGCAGCCACAGCAGCGGCTGGGTCAGCCGCCATAGACCCAGGCCGCAGAGGGCCAGTAGCAGGAACTGGCGCGCGACCACGGCGAAGTGGCGCAGCGGGTCCTTGCGGTGCAGTAGCCGTAGCTCCTCGGTGGGCAGCGCGTGGCCGAGCTCGCGGCGCAGCTCTTTGGAGTTCTGGTAGTAGCTCCGGGACTTTTTCATCGTAGAATCATCATAGCGGGGCGGCGCTCCGGGCGCACCGTGCGCGCGGCCGCCGCAGCCCGCGCGCGCATCTAACTCGTTGTCCGCACGGCGGTTGGGAATCCACCCCCGACGCGGCCGCCGCGCCTTCCCAGGGAGCCGCACCCGTGCGGAGCCTCTACGAGCGCATCGCAGAGCTCACCTCGGCCGGCGAGACCATCGCCCTGCTGAAGGTCGTCGCTGTCGAAGGGTCAGCGCCCCAGGAAGTGGGCGCCGCTCTGCTCCTGCGCGAGGACGGCTCCTTCGAAGGCACCATCGGCGGCGGCGCCATCGAGGCGCGCGCCCTGCAGGACGCCGCCCAACTGCTCGCCAAGCGCCGCTCGTCGATGATGCGCTACAACCTCGGCGCAGAGCTGGGAATGTGCTGCGGCGGCATCATGCATGTTTTTTGCGAGGTGTTGGAGCCCACGCGCCGGCTGCTGCTGTTCGGCGGCGGACACGTGGCGCAGCCCACCGCAGGGCTCGCCGCGCGGGTGGGCTTCCAGGTCTGGTTGGTCGAGGAGCGCCGCGAATGGGGCAACCCAGAGCGCTTCCCGCAGGCGCACCGCATCCTCAATCTGCCCGTGGAGGAGGCGCTCGATGAGCTGGGCACGACGCGCCGCGACTTCGTGGTCGTCGTCACTCGCGGGCACGAGCAGGACCAGCAGGTCCTGGAGCACTACGTCGCGGGGGATCCGCCCTTCTATCTGGGCGTGATCGGGAGCCGCTCCAAGGTAGCCCGGGCGATCGCGCGCTGTCGTGCGCGCGGATTGCGGCCGGACAACCTGGCGCGCGTCCGCATGCCGATCGGGTTGGACGTCGGAGCGGTGACGCCCGATGAGATCGCCGTGGCGATCGTCGCGGAGCTGATCGCGCACCATCGCGGTCGCGCGCAGCGCATCTTCCCGGCGACCATGGCTGCGCTCAATCCGCTGCACGCCGATCGCGCCCCGCGCGCCCCCGCCGCGGACAGCTCGCCTGCAGATGCGGCGCGACCGCAGTCGGCGGCTGACGCGTCGGAGTGCACGCCCTCGACCACGCAGCCCCTTGCCTCCGATGACGAAGACTGACGACGCGACCACTTCCGGCGTACCGCGCGCCGGGCTCGTCGTGCTCGCCGCCGGGCGAGGCAGTCGCATGGGTGGCCCCAAGGCGCTTCTCGTCTGGGAGGATGCTCCGTTGCTCCTGGCCGTGCTCGCCCGCTACGCGGGGGAGGACATCGGCCCCCGTATCGCAGTCGTGAGCCCCGCGGTGCGCGACGCGATCGAGCCCGCATTGGACGCCCGCCGCGGTGTGCGGCTCGTGGAGAATCCCGCACCCCACGCAGCGATGATGACCAGCGTGCGGCTGGGACTGCGGGAGGCCCTCGCGCTGGGTGTGGCGCGCGTGTTCGTGCAGCCAGTCGACGCCGGCCCTCCATCGCAGGAGGTGCTCCAAGCGCTGCTGCTCGGCTTGGGCAAGGCCCTGGCCGCCAAGCCGGTGGTCGTCGACCGAGGCGGCCATCCGGTGCTGCTGACCGTAGCGGCCTGCGAGCGGATCCTCGCCGGACAGGCCGCCACGCTGCGCGACGCGCTCGCCGAGCTGGGGCCCGGCTCACTTGTGCGCGTGCCCGTCGAGGATCCCTCGGTGCTCGCCAACTGGAACGACGCCTCGGGCTTTGCGTCCCGGGCGGGATCCGGCTCCAGCGGAGCCGCCCCGGATCTCCCACGATCCGGAGGCGGCCCCACGGGAAGCGGCAGCGGTCCCACAGGAACCCGCCGCGGTCCTACAGGAACCAGTTGAGACCGAGGGTGAAGTTCACGTAGTTCGCCGTGAAGCCGTTGCCAACGTCCAGGTAACCGAAGTCGACCTGCGGCCCCAGCGCGAAGGTGCGCGTCAGACGCCACTCGTACCCCAGGCCGGCCGTCATGCCCAGCCCGCTGTCGTGGGCCTTCAGCTGCGTGCCCTGGCTGTTGCTGAACTCCACCTGGGCGCGCCCGAACCCAACCCCACCACGCATGAAAAAGCCGCCGTGGGCCGGGTACCACGTCGCCCCCAACGTGCCGACCCCGAACGACCACTTCGTATCGTAGCCACCGCTCGTGAAGGTCTTGGCCCAACCGTTGGCCTCGAACCCCAGGACCAGGTTCTGCTGCACGGCGTAGCCCAGGCGCAGGCTCCCCGCTTCGCCGGTCTCGCGGTCGGAGGAGGCTGTGGCGCCGCCGAGGTCCACGTTCACTCCCGCGCTGCCCGCTCCAACGTTGAATCCGAGGACGGCGCCGTTGCGCTCATGGGACCAAGTGCCGGCCCAGGCGGCGCCCCCCACCAACACCAAAACAGCCAGCGCCGGCAGAATCGTTGCCAGCAGCCAGCGTAGCGACCGATGGGTCGTCATCGTCGAACTCCTTTGATGGGACAGTGTTCCGGGCCAGGCGATGGCCCAGGACGCTCGACGGTGCAACCGTCGGGCCGGGGCACGGGCTCAGAAACCCGGGACGTAGACGCTCGCGGCTGCCGTGAGCTGGGCGAAGTTGCCCTGCAGGGAATTGCTCCCGTTGAGGAAGCCATAATCGAACTGGATGCCGATGGCGAGATCGTCGTCCGCCCACAGGTCGTAGCCCAGCCCGATCACGACGGCGAGGCCTTTCCCGCTGGCCCGCGCTCCGGTCGCGGTGTCCAACAGGGCCCACGCCGAGCCATAGCCTGCGCCACCGCGCAGAAAGAAGCCACTCGCCCGCGGGTAAAGCGTCACGCTCGCCATCCCGATGCCCAGGTAGCGCTCCACGTCCAGGCCCGACGAACTGGTGGCCGTGCCCGAATCGGTGCCCGTGCTCGACGTCGCGCTCGCCGCCGACGTGCTGCCGCCTGGCGCGCGCCGCCAGACTCCGTACTCCAGCGAGACGATCAGCTCGGGCGTGGGCGCGTATCCCAGGCGCACGCGGCCGGTCTTGCCGCCACCGCTCCACCCCGTCGAGACGGTGCTGCCGGCGGAATCCATGCTGAACTCCGCGGCGGCGAAGCCGAGGTTGGCGCCCAGCAGAAAGCCCTGCCGGACGCGGGAGGCACGGACTTCCATGCCCGGGGCGCCCGGCCCCGCGCTGGAGGCCCCGGCGGTCCCGGCCCCGGCGGCGGTTGCCCCGGCGGCCGCGGCCGCGGCGCAGGCCGGAATGGCCAACTGCGACAGCAGCAGCGACAGAGACAGCAGAGACAGCAGAGGCAGCAGGAGGCGCGGGCCGCAGCGCAACCGGTCAGACGTAGACCCGGTAGTCGAGCCAGGGAAACGGCGGGTCCACGCCGCGCAGGAGCGCGACCTCGCCGGCGTCGACGCGGCCGGCGTCCACAGCGTCGGCGATCTGCGTGAAGCGCGCGATGTGCTCCTTGAAACGGCGCAGTGCATACGGGACCGCCGTGCCCATGGAAACGATGAATGCCCAGTCCGAGCTCTGTGCCAGGAGCAACTCCCGGGCCGCCTGGTCGAGAGCCTGCTTGAGCTCCCCGCGCGCATCGGGAAAACGGTCCGCCAGCTGCTCCATCCGCCGCTCGGCGTGGTGCTGGTGGCGGTAGAACCACGCATTGCCGCCGTCGAGCCAGACCTTCTGGAAGCCCTCGTTGCCCCAGGTGCCGGGGTTGGGCTCCTGCTCCTGCACCACCGGGTGGCGGTCGATGTAGTCGGAGGCCGTGACGAGCTCCAGCTCGTCTTGGTCGCAGGCGATCTTGCGGAACAGGTACTCCAGGAACATCGGGCCCTCGAACCACCAGTGCCCAAACAGCTCTGCGTCGTACGGGCTCACCACGATGGGCGGCCGGTCCAGCCCCCCGTCCAGCCAGCGCACTTGTGCCTGCCGGTTGAACATGAAATTGCCGGCGTGCAGCGCGGCCCGCTCCCGGGCCGCGTCGGGATCATAGAACTCCTTCTGGTGGAGCTCCACGCCGCCGGTCACACGGTGGTACTTGAATCCCACCGCACGCCGCACGCCATCGGCGTGCAAGTAGGGACGGATGTACTCGTAGGGCGCGTCGAAGCCAAGGTCGCGGTAGAACTCGCGGTACACGGCATCGCCGGGATAGCCCTCCTTGCTGCTCCACACCTGGCGCGACGACTCCTCGTCGCGAGCGAAGGCGTAGACGCCGGCCGGCGTACGTACGGGGGCGTGGAGGCCCAGCACCGGTCGCGGCTCGCCGTGGAGTACGCCGTGGCTCTCGAGGAAGAAGTACTGCAGCCCGCTCTCGGCGAGCACCTGGTCGATGCCGTGGTCGTAGCCGCACTCGGCCAGCCAGATCCCCCGTGCGGGGCGCCCGAAGGCGCGGGCGTATGCCTGCGCGCCGACGCGCACCTGGGCGCGGCGAGCGCGCTCGTCGTGCATCAGCGGCAGCAGCCCGTGGGTCGCCGTGCAGGTGATCAGCTCGATGCCGCCGCGCTCCTGCACGCCGCGGAACGCCTGCGCGAGATCGCCCGCCCAGTGCTCGAAAATGTAGGCGTGGGTATCGCGCAGCCACTCCTGGTAGAAGCGCGCGAGGCGACCCTGCGGCGTGTCGACCGCGTGGCGCTCCACCTCGAGCGCAGCCAGCTCGCGCAGCTTCTCCAGGTGGTGCCGGTAGCGCGCCTGCAGCAGCGGATCGGCTAGCATGGCCACCAGCGGCGGAGTGAGCGTGATCGTGGCCCGGTACGGGATTCCCTCGTCCTCCAGCCGCTCGAAGGAGCGCAGCAGCGGCACGTAGGTCTCCGTGATCGCCTCGAAGAGCCAGTCCTCCTCCAGGAACTCCGCATGCTCCGGATGGCGGATCCACGGTAGGTGCGCGTGGAGCACCAGGCAGAGGTACCCGACGGGCGCGCTCATTCTGGCCTCCTCACGACCGCTTCACCAAGTCACTGGATGACGCTGCGCGGGGCGGGCGCCCCGGCTGTCCGACCCCACGCTCGGCGGCTGCCACCGCAATCGCCACGCCCGCCTTGCCGCCCACCCAGCGGACGTCGGTGCGCTCGCTGGGTTGCTCGCGCGCGGTGCGCACCTCGTTGCTGCGCAGCAGGACCTCGCCCGCGGGTGAGAGCAGCTCGACGTGGTAGCGCCGCGCGGGATCGCTGGGGATCCAGCGGTCGCCGACGTCGCCGAAGGCGTCGCCCAACGGCACTGGGCGCTCCCCGTCCCACAGGCGCAGCCGCAGCCGCGGCTTTCCGCCGGTGGCGGCATAGCGCGCGGGTGCGAGCTCCCAGTACACGAAGAGCCAGCGCGGCGCCTGCACCATGAGCTGGATGGTGTCTGCGTGATGGCGCGCCGGCAGATCGGGTCCCCAATCGAGGAAGATTCCACCGGGCGGGTTCGGCGCGGGAGCTGGTGGTGGCCCCACTTGCGGCCAGGCGCGCTGCGCGATGGGCAGGACGCGTCGTCGAGCGCGTGCCAGCGCGCGATAGACGCTCTCGTAGCGCGGCAACGAAGCGGTCCACGACCAGTCCTGCGCCATCGTAGTGCGCATGAGGGCGCGCCAGCGTTGGGGGTCGCGGTACACGCGCAGCGCGCGATCGACCGCCTCGACCAGACGCGGCGCCGCGGCGCCGTGGAAGATGAATCCGGTGCTGCGCCCGGAGCGCAGCCCGGCGGGCGTCGTGGGACGCACGGTCTCGCGCAGTCCGCCGACTGCGTGGGCCACCGGAATCGTCCCGTAGCGCATGGCCTGCAGCTGCGCCAGGCCGCACGGCTCGAAGCGCGACGGCATCAGCATCAGGTCGCACCCGGCGAAAAAACGATGCGCCAGCGCGGGCTCGTAACCCAGGCGCACAGCGACGCGGTCGGGCCGCCGACGAGCCCAGAGCTGCAGGGCCTCCTCGGCGGCCGGATCGCCGCCGCCCAGCACCACAATTTGCAGCCCACGATCCAGCAGCGCGGGGAGCGCCTCCACCAGCAGGTCGATTCCCTTCTGCTCGGCCAGCCGGCCCACGAAGCCGGCCAGTGGCGCCGTCTCCTGCACGGGCAGCCCCAGCTCGCGCTGCAGCGCCTCCTTGCAGCGGGCCTTGCCCTGCAGCGCCCGCGGCGCGTACTGCGTCGGCAGCAGCACATCGGAGGCGGGGTCCCAGGCGGTCATGTCGATGCCGTTGCGGATCCCCGTGAGCTCGGCCGCCCGGGCGCGCAACGCGTCCTCCAGGCCGAAACCCATCCCCGGCTGCTGGATGTCGCGAGCGTAGCGCGGACTGACGGTGGTGATGCGGTCGGCGAACGCGATGCCGCCCTTCAGGAGGTTCCACGCCCGGCCCGTCGTCATCGCGTCGGCCAGGCCGGCGGGCAGCCCCAGCTCGCGCGCGGCGCTGGCATCGATGAGCCCCTGGTAAGCGACGTTGTGCAACGTGAGCACGGTGCGCAGTCGTGCCAGCGCGGGGTCACTCCCCGCCCGCAGATGCAGCAGCACCACGGCGAGCGCGGCCGGCCAGTCGTGGCAGTGCAGCGCGTGAAACGGAGGGTCGGCGTGGCGCGCCAGCTCCAGTGCCGCGGCGCAGAGCACGCCGAAGCGCAGGTGGTTGTCGGGGTAGCTCTCGCCAGCCTCCCCGTAGATCCCGGCGCGGTCGTACAGCTCGTCGCAGGCGACCAGTTGCAGCGGGAGCCCGTCCTGGCCCTCGGCCGTACTCAGCTCGACTGCGAACCGCAGCTCACCCAGCTCGACGGTGAGGGGGTGGCGCTCCAGGATGCGCGGCGCTGCGGCTGCCCGCCGCACCGACCGGTAGTACGGCATCATGAGCGTGACGTCCCATCCGCGCGCCCTCAGCAGCTGAGGGAGTACCCCCGCGACTTCCCCGAGGCCCCCGGTGCTCGCGTATGGTGCCGCCTCCGGGACGATCCACAACAGACGCTCGCGCGAAGGCCCGCTGCGCGAAGACTGGCGTTCTGCGGGCGGGCGGCGCACCGAGAGCGGCGCTGCCGCAGCGCGTTGCACGGGGGTCGGGCGCGGCGCCGCCGCAGTGCTCGGCGCGGGGGCCGCATGCCGCAGTGGCCGGCCACCCCGCGCGGCCGCTGCACGCTGCCCAGATCTTGCGGACTGCGCGGACCGCGCAGGGCTCGTGGACGTTGCCAACCGGGTGGGACGGGCGGGAGTGCTGGGCTTCCCGGGCTTGAGGAGCTTCGGGGATCTCGGGAGCTTCGCGGGCTTCGGAAGCTTCGCGGACTGCAGCGGTTTCGAGTGCTTCGTGTGCTTCGCGGGCTCTGTGTGCTTCACGGGCTTGGGGGGCTCCGTCGCCGCCAAACGCGTCGCGGGCGCGGCAAACGTCACGGATTCGGTGCGCTTGGCGGGCGCTGTGGTCGGGCGCTTCGCTGTGGCCGGGCGCTTCGCTGTCGCTGGATGCTGTGCTTTCGCTGCTTGCTTCACTTTCGCTGCTTGCTTCACTTTCGCTGTCTGCTTCGCGCCCGCAGCGGGCTTCGTGCCCGCAACGCGGTTCGCCCCAACCGCGGTTCGCTTCGCAGAGACCCGGCGCTGCGAGCGTTTCACGATGATCTCCGCCCCGCTCCGCTGGCGACCGGCGCTGGCTGCGGCGCGCCGGGCGCTGGCTCCGGCGCGTCCGACGCTTCCTGTACGGCAAACGCCTCCTGCGCGGGGTCCTCTTCCGCTTGCTCGAGCAGGCGCGACGCGAAGCCCAGCCGCCGGCCGATCTCGTGCACCTTCGCCCGATCTCCCGCTGGCAGCCGTGCCGCCCACCCCGAGCTGATGACCCGGTGATAGTACAGCTCCTGGGGGCGATGGAGGTCCAGCGTCAGCTCGAGCTTGGTTGCCAGGTCCAGCACCTCGGTCGCCGTCATGACGGTGGCCGAGAGCCGCTCCTGCGGCGCACCGCCCCCCGGTCCGGCCAGTCCCCAGGCAGCGAAAACGTCTTCCAGCATGCGCGAGAGCAGCGGGATGGCCACCGTCCGGTCCAGCTCGATGCCGCGCTCGCGCGCTTGCTCGATGACGGACAATGCCCTGGCGAAGTCAGCGGGCCCGCGCCCGGCGTGAGCGCGGTCTACGGCGCGCTCGAATCCGTTCGTGAAGGTCAGCTCTGCCGCCACGCGCAACTCACGAGGCAGGTCGAGCCCGAGGCGGCCCAACTCCTCGATCACCCTCTGATTGCGGCCGTACAGTTGAGCGTAGGCGCGGCCAGCCTCGGCGACCAGGTCGCCAAACAGCTCCGTGAGCAGCTGTTGGCGGCCTGTCTCCAGCAGTGCCTCGACCCCGAAGGTGTGCTCCCCGAAACGCGCCGTCATCGCCATGAGCAGTTCCGCCTCCGAGCGGTGCGGCAGGTCGCCGTGCAGCGCGACCGCCGCTGCGCGTAGCTCGTCGGGCGCGCGGCACGCGCGCAGCCGGACCTGGAACTCGAGGCCCCCGCCATGCAGCACCGCGCCCTCGTAGGCCTCCGCAGCACCGGTGCGCTCGTCGCGCAGATCGACGCGCCCGGTCACGAGCGCGGTGTGCCCGCTAGCCTGGACCTGTACGTCGAAGGCGTCGTAGTGCTGCAGCCCGATGTCGCCGCTGGAAGGAAGGCTCCCGCGCACGGCACCCATGAGCAGGTGCGCTGCGATCTGCGGCGCAGGCGCGGCGGCCCCCTGCGCGCGGGTGCGGAACAGGTCGGCGCCGGTGCCCAGCCGCGGCTCGTTGCTGCGGGCCTCGCCCAACCGCTCCAGCATCCGCCCGATCGGCGGCTGGCCACCCAGCCGCGACCAGAGATCCACCGCGCGCGCGGCGTAGCGCATGACCTGCACTGACTCCAGCCCGGCGATGTCGTCGAAGAACCAGCCACAACTGGCGTACATGAGCACCAGCATGTGCTGCATCTCCAGCAGCTGCAGCGCGCGCACGCCTTGCTCTCCCGCCAGACCCCCGCGGCTGTGCTCGCGCAACAGCCGCGCGCGCGCCGCCTCCCCCGGCTCCAGCAGCACGTGTACGTACGCATCGCGGGCCGCCCAGGGGTCCTGCAGCAGGCATCCCGCCTCCTGCTCGAAGAAGACGGCTGCCTGGTCGCGCAGAAGGTCGAAGGCCGCGCGCAGCGGGGCGCGCCAGGCCTGCGTCCAGCCCTCGCGCTGCGCCAGCCTGCAACTGCAGTCCCGCGTCCAACGCCCCAAGCCGTGGGCGCAGCTCCAGGCGTTCCCCAGGCCGTCCTCCCCCAGCTCGATCTCTGCGTCCCATTGCGGCGACACGCGGTCGAGCAGCTCGCCATAATTCGTGACGTGGAACCCGCGCGCGGGCGCCTCTCGCGCCAGAGCGTACGCCAGAGCCCGGTCCCCCCACGCGTGGTGGTGCCCCCACGTCTCGCCGTCTACGGCCAGGTGCACGACCTGTCCCTGGCGCCCAGGGGCGGCCGCGGTCGCCGCGCAAGCATCGATGAACAGGCGGCTCTCACGCAGGGCTCCGCCGAACGCGACCGACCGGGCCAGCAGCCCGTCGTAGAACAACAACGCCAGCGAGCGGCCGCTCCCGTCGGAGTGCGAATAACGGTAGGGGCGCGAGGGATCGATCGTTCCGCCGCGCACGTCCTCCCACGGCCCAGCGCCCGAGCCGTTGCCGCCATCTCGATCCTGGACGCTGCGGCGCACGCGCGCCGCCTGCGAGGGCGCCAGGATCGCGTAGCGCAGCCCGTGCTCGATGAGATCGTCGAGCGTCGCGGGGCTGGCGGCGGTCTCGGGCAGCCAGAGGGCCTCGGCGCCGCGCCCGAAGCGCCATGCAAACTCCGCCAGTCCCCAGCGGATCTGCGTCGCCCGGTCGCGGGCGTTGCACAACGGCAAGATGGCGTGGCCATAGGCCTGCGCGATGGCGTTGCCGTGCCCGCCCCGCACACGGGCGCTGCGGCGGTCGGCCTCCACGAGGCGCGCAAGAGTGAGAGGGTCGTGCCGCTGCATCCAGCGCAGCAGCGTCGGTCCGAGGTTGAAGCTGACGAGCTCGTAGTTGTTCACGATCCGCTCGATGCGGCCAGCATCGTCCACGATGCGCGCGAACGCATTGGGACGATAGCACTCGGCATTGATGCGCTGGTTCCAGTCGTGGAACGGTCGCGCCCCCGGCTCGGCGCCCACCTCGTCCGTCCACGGATTCTCGCGGGGTGGCTGGTAGAAGTGGCCGTGGATGACGAGATCGATGTCTGGCATGGCGTCGGAGGCGCGCTCCAGTGTTTGCGCCCGCGCTCCGGCCGGGCTAGCGCTCGTCCGGGAGGTCGGGGGCCGTGGGGGTCAGCGTGAGGGTGGCCTGCAGGGTGCGCTCGACGAGCCAGCTTACGAGAAACACCGTGCCCTGTCCCGTCTTCTCGAGGCCCCCTTCCGAGGAGCTGATGGTGTGCACGGGGGCCCAGCAGACATCCGCTGGCGGGGAGCACGTCAGCAGCAGCGAACGCTCGCCGCCGCCGTGGAAGCGCAGTCGCTCGACGCCCATGCGCGCACCGGCCGGCGCGGCCGTGCGTCCGGCTCCGCTCCCGCCTGCGCCTGGGCCCGCCGCCGCGTTCACGTCTGCGCCCCCGACTGCGCTCCCGATTTCGCCTGACTGCTCGACCTCGAGGTCATCACCGGTGTATCCCACGAGCAGGTTCCACTCCGAGACCAGGCGCCACGGCCGCGCAGCCGCGAGCGGCGAGTCGCCTCCCACCCACGGGCCGCCTCCCAACGGCGTAGTGCCCACCAGCGGCGCGGCGGCCCCCACCGGCGCGCCGCCCCCCAGCGGCCGGGTGTCATAATTCACCATGAGGGAAGCGTCACGGCTCCCGGCGCGCAACCGCTTGACGATGTGGCGGTCACTGTCCTGCCACTCGAGCGTGAGCTCGCCCTCGCCAGCCGGCTGCCGCGCCTCCCAGGGGCCGTGCAGAGGGGTGGCCGCGTCCAGCTGCGCGTCGGGGTCGCCCACGAGCGGGGCCGCCGGCGCCGCCCATTCCAGGCACGCCACGCGCGGGTGGCTGTCGACGCGCAGGTCGGCCAGGCGCACCCCCGGCTTCACGCGCAGCCCCCCGTGGATGGTTGCGATGCCCTGACTGTCGCCGCCCTGGGCCTCCTGCTCGCTGCCGCGGATCAGGGCCGCCAGCTGATCATCGGTGAGGCCGCGCAGCGCCGCGTGGAACGCCTCGTCGTGGCGGCGCAGCACGGTCACGAGATTGTCGCACGGCCCGCGCAGGGCCCACTCCGTGACGGCGCCGCCCTGGTCCGGGTCGACCACCACGACGGCGTGCGGCGTGCGGATCTCCAGCTCGTCGCGCCCATCGGCGTCGAGGTCGATGCGTCTGATCTCGAGCCGCGCCCCAGCGCCGTGCGCCAGCCCGTCCAGCGCGCGCTCGGCGCGGATCAGGTGGCGCTCCACGGCCCGCCGCAGGTGGACCAGATAGAGCCCCCCGAACGAGCCGTGCCAGTAGGCGTCGTTGCACTGACCCCGGTAGAGATCGCGCCGGGCGGCGGCCAGGCGCGCCTCATCGGCCACCGTGCGAGTGGCTGCCTTGCGCCGGGCGGTCGCGGTGCGCCGGGCTGGCGGCAGTGGCGCGTCCGGCGCGCGCGCGCTCGGCGCGTTCAGCTCGTGCAGCTGCGCGCTCACCCGCAGCATGCGCTTGTGCATGCGGTCGGCTTCGGGGTACTTGGCTAGGAAGCCACGCCACGTGCCCCCGCGCACGAACTCCCGCGCTCCCAGCGGATCGTCGCGATCGAGCTTTGCCACCAGCGCCTCCAGCCGCAGGCGCGCCGGCGTGGGCAGCGCCCACTCGGTGAGCTCGTGGTAGCTGGCCGTGGGCGGATAGACCCGTCCGCGCGGCGGGTGCGCCCGCAGGTGCCCGGAGAGGTGCACGGTGCGCACGCGCTGCTCGTGCTGCTCCTGCTCCAGCAGTTCCAGGAACCGCGGCAGCCAGCCCTTGGTGAAGACCCACTCGTGGGTGCGGGGCCACTCGCCGAACTTCTCCGCGTCATCGGCGTAGACCGCCAGCGGCGTCTGCCCCAAGGCCCCGGGCAGCGCGTGCAGGAACTGCAGGGTCTCCTCGTGCGGCCGAAACGGGATCGTGTAGCGCAGCTGCTTGCGCCCCGGATAGATCGCCAGCGGACTCCCCTGGTCTTCTGCCATCCAGTAGCCGTCCAACCCGCCCTCCTCCACGCCCGCCCACCGCAGCATCGAGTCGTCGAGGATCGTGTACTGCACGCCGGCCGTGCGCAGCGGCGTGGGCAGGCGTGGCTCCCAGACGCGCTCGGTCAGCCACAGCCCCGCCGGTCGGTGCCCGAAGCGTAGCTCGAGCTCGTCACTGAGGGCCACGATCTGACCCACCGCGTCACGCTCGGGCAGCACCGAGAGGATGGGCTCCTGGTGCCCGCCGGTGATCATCTCCACGGACCCGCGACCGACCATTCTCCCGATGGCGGCCACCAGCTCCGGTGCGTCGCGGTCCATCCACTCCAGCAGGATGCCGTTGAGGTGGAGGTGCGTCTTGATGGCGGGGTGTTGTTCCAGCAGCTGCAACAGCGGCCGGTAACAACGCTCGGTGACGCGCGCCACCACGTCCCCGAAATTGCCCACCGGCTGATGGAAGTGCAGGACGATGGCGAATTCGACGGCCATGCTGTGGGAGGCGCCGGGCCTACCAGTTGCGCGCGCGGCTCTCGGGCGAGTCCCCGCCACGACGGAGCACGACGACCCCGCCCGGGGAGACGTGGTAGCGCTCGCGGTCGGCCGCCTCATCGTAGCCGATGGTGACGCCCTCGGGGACGTGATTGTTCTTGTCGATGATCGCGCGACGGACGCGGGCGCGCTTGCCGATGAAGACGTTGTCCAGGATCACCGACTCGAACACCTCGGCGCCCTCGTCGACGAACACGTTGCGCCCCAGAACCGAGTCCTTGACGTAGCCGCCGGAGAGGATGCACCCGCTGCACACGACGGATTGCACCGCCTCCCCTCGTCGCCCCTGCTCGTCGAACACGAACTTGGCCGGTGGATCGGTGAAGCTGACCGTGCGGATGGGCCAGCTCCAGTTGTAGAGATTGAGCTTGGGTTGGACGTCCTTCAGATCCAGGTTGGCGGTGAAATAGGCGTCGATCGTTCCAATGTCGCGCCAGTACGAGACCTCGCTCTCGGACTCGCGGGGGATGCGATTGCGCAGGAAGTCGTAGGCATAGACCGGGTAGACGTCCACCATCCGCGGCAGGATCGAGCGGCCGAAGTCGTGGGCCGAGGTGGCGTCGGCGGCATCGGCGCGCAGCACCTCCACCAGGACTCCGGTGCGGAACAGGTAGTTGCCCATGGAGACCAGCGCCCAGCCGGGGCGGTCGGGGATCTCCCTGGGCGCAGTCGGCTTCTCCTCGAAGCCGATGACCCGCCAGCTCTCGTCGACGATCACCACGCCGAAGTCCGCGGCCTCCGCCACCGGCACCGGCAGACACGCGATGGTAGCGGCCGCGTCGCGGCGCACGTGGAAGTCGATCATCTGGCGCACGTTCATCTTGTAGATGTGGTCGGCGCCGAAGACCGCCACGATCTCGGGCCGCGTGCGGTCGAGCAGGCGCAAGTTCTGGTAGATGGCGTCGGCTGTGCCGCGGTACCACTCGGCACCCGACTGCATCTGCGCGGGCACGGCGGTGATGAAGCTGTCGGGACCGCTCTGGTGGATCCAGCCCGCCTGCAGGTGCTCCAACAGCGACTGCGCCTTGTACTGCGTGAGGACGTAGATCGCGCTGACCTTCGAGTGCACAAGGTTGCTGAGCACGAAGTCGGCAATCCGGTACTTGCCCCCGAAGGGCACGGCCGGCTTGGAACGATCGCGGGTGAGGGGGAACAGTCGCTCGCCCTTTCCGCCGGCCATGACCAGCGCGACCACCCGGGAGTCCATGCCGGCCGCCATCCGTGAGCTCCTTGTGATCGGTCCGTTGCGGCCGGGCAACGCCGCGACGGCGTGTGCGACCGCGCGCCCGCTCGCGTCGTGGGGCGCCCGCGCGCGCCGCGATCGGGCAACGCGTGGAACTGTAGCAAGCCACGCCCGCTACCGAAAGGAAAACGCCCCCCGGCGCGGAACCGGGGGGCGTTACTGATAGCGGGGTGCGCGCCCCGGTGGAGGAGTGGGCGGCTCACCCGCCATGCAGAGCATAGCCCCGGCACCGTCCAGGCCGCCAGTGCAACCTTGCAGTCCCTGGATTGGACCCCAGCTTCGCGCGGGTCTCGGGAGGCCCCGTCCGGAGGGATCACAGCGGCGGGTGGCGCGGGCCCGGCGGGCAGGGCAGGCGGGGCCGGGCAGGGCAGGCGCTGTGGGCGGGACCGGCGCTGTGCGAAGGGCGGTCAGTCGCGCGCCGGGGGGCGCCGTCGCCCCCGCACGGGAGAGCGCCGCACTCGAGGAGTGCCGTCAGAGACCAACGAAACAGCCCCACGACGCCGTCGGGGGCTGTCCCGGGAAGACGGTGGCGGGAGCGACGAGACTCGAACTCGCGACCTCCGGCTTGACAGGCCGGCGTTCTAACCAGCTGAACTACGCCCCCGCGCTGCAGGCCAGCCGGCCCGAGCCGCCCGGCAGTCTAGTGCCACACCCACCGAGTGTCAATGCCTGCACGGAGATTGGCCGCTTGCGGGTCCCGAGCACGCCCGGATGAGCGACTACGCCCCGCTTCGCTGCCGCTCGGAGGCTCCTACAGAACCGCGCGGTCGGCTGCCGCTGGAAGCGCGACGCCGCCGGTCAGAATCCTGCCAAGCAGCTCGGCATCCTCCGGCGCGGCCCCTGGCATCAGCAGATGATCGAGCCCCACCAACGCATGCCGTAGCCCCAGGTCGCCCATCAGCACCACCCACGCCGGTTGCCGCGCCGCCAGAACTCGCCTCCAAGCCTCGCGCTCGGGCGGCCGGAACGGGCGCAGGGAAGCCACGATGATGCCGGCCCCCACCGGGATTCCCGCGAGGCGCTCGCGCAGCTCGCGGGGAAACGGCGGGCCCGTGGGCGATGGCAACAGCACCGCTGGGAGGATCGCTTGGCCCAGGTGTGCGTGCAGGACCGGCTCGATGAGGCTCGCGGCCGTAGCCACCCGCTCCGCAAGATCGGCGGCAGGCTCGGCGCGCATCAGACGATCGGCGGAGGCGGCGTCCACCAGCACCCAGCCAACGGGGCGGGAGACCGCGCCTGCGAGCCAATTGCCGGCTGTGGAGGTGGTGGCTGTACGTCCCTCGCCACCGGATGTTGCTGCGTCGCCGCTTCCGGTTGTCTGCGCGGCGGCAGCGCAACGGCCGGACGCGGCCGCGGCGGAACCGCGGGAGCCCGCCGTCGCGGAGCTGCCGCTGGCGGCGGCGTGGACGCGCAGCCCGCGCAGGCGGGCCGTGGTGTAGAGGGTGTCATCGAACGGATCGAGCGTATGAGCGCCGTCGGGCTGCCCCGCGACCGCGCGCAGCCGCTCCACGTGCGCGCGGGCCTGCTCCAGGCGGGCCGAGTCGATGTGTCCGGCGGCCAGCTCCCGCTCCAGTTGCTCCAGCCGTGCCGCGACCTGCCCGGCCGGCGCGGCGAACAGCAGCAGGTCGCTGCCCGCCCCCAGCGCCGCGCGGGGGCCGGTGGAGCCAAAGCCCGCCATCTCGAGCGCGTCGGTGATCACGGCGCCGGCGAACTTCAGACGGTCGCGCAGCCACAGGCGCAGCATCGGCTCCGACGCGCTGGCGATGGTACCGCTCGCGTCCAACGCCGGCACGACCAGGTGCCCCACCATCACCGCCTCGACACCAGCGCCGATGGCCGCGCGAAACGGCGGCAGCTCCACGCGCTCCAGCTCCTCCAACCCAGCCTCCACGGTCGGTCTCCCCACGTGGCTGTCCAGCACGGGGCGGCCGTGCCCCGGCCAGTGCTTCGCGCAGCCTGCCACGCCGCCAGCGCGCAGGCCCTCGATGGCGGCCGCCACGTGGGCGGCGGCGAGCTGGGGGTCGCTGCCGAAGGTGCGCGTGGAGACCACGGGGTTCTCGTCACCGGCCACATCGGCGACCGGCGCGAGCACCAGGCCGAGCCCGGCCGTTCGCAGCCGGCGCGCGGTCTCGGTGTGCACGCGGCGGGTCAGCTCGAGGTCCGCCGCCAGGCCCAGGGCCAGCGCCGCGGGCGGGCGGCCGATGGCCGCCGCCAGCGGCGCGACGCTTCCGCCCTCCTGGTCGGCACAGATGAGGGGCGGCAGCGGCGAGACGGGCGCGAGCGCCGCGCGCACCTGCGCGCAGAGCGTGCGCAACTGCTCGAGACTTTCCACGTTGCGGCGGAAGAGGATCACGCCGGCGACGGCGAAGCGGACGAGCAGCCGCTCCTCCTCGGCACTCAGCCGCGTGCCTGCCAGTCCCACCAGCGTCAGGCCGGCCAGCCGCGCGCGCGCGCCGTCGCGGCCGCTGTCAGGTTCGCCGTGGGGGCCGCCGCCGCGACCAGCGCGCAACGCGGTCACGGCATCCCACCGCTCTCGTAGGCGCGCTCGATGCGCGCTCCGGCGTAGTAGTGCGTCAGGATCTCCTGCGCCGAGTAGCCCGCGCGCGCCATCCCCATCGCGCCCTCCTGGCACAACCCGACGCCGTGGCCGAATCCGCCACCCTTGAGCCGGATGGCCACCAGCTTGCCGTCGCGCCGCACGTTCTCAACCTCGAACATCGTGCTGCGCAGGATCTGGTTGCGCTCGTGCGCAGGCGTGAGCACCCAGCGGATGCGGTCTCCGACCACCTCCGCGCGCGCACGATCGGTGACGATGGCCAGGCGGTGCACGCGGCCCGAGGTGTCGCGCTCGACGACCTCCAGCTCGCGCAGCTTTCCGATTCGTTCCGGAGTCCACTGCGGCCCCAGCTCGGCCGGCAAGGTCCTGCGCAGCACGTCGCCCAGCTCGTGGGCGCTCCACGAGGTCGTCCAGCGGAACTGCGGGCTACTCGCACACCAGCTCGGGCCCCCCGGCGGCGCGTCACGCGTTCCCACCAGATAGGGGGCCGCGGGCCGGGCCCA
The DNA here is from genome assembly GCA_041484665.1 of Candidatus Krumholzibacteriia bacterium. GTDB lineage: Bacteria > Krumholzibacteriota > Krumholzibacteriia > JAJRXK01 > JAJRXK01 > JBGPIA01. The sequence continues at coordinate 11,174 of JBGPIA010000005.1, read as the reverse complement.
CACGTCCTGCACCGTGCTGGTGTGACCACCGCAAGTGCTTGAGTAGTACGCCATCACCAGGTCGTCGCCGTAGCGCAGCACCAGGCCGCTCGTCTGCTCGACGGCGGGATCGGTCGATACCGACGTGCCGGTGAGGCCACGGTAGACCTGGTCGGTCACCGAGTCCCACACGTCGAAACCCTGCTCCTTCCACTGCCCCATGTGGGCAAGGGTGTAGGTGCGCGCGGCGATGGCCTGCGCCTTGACCGCCTCCAGCGCGTCCACGCCGGGGCGGCCGATTTCCCAGGGCACTACGCCGCGCAAATAGGTCTCCACATCGACCCAATTGACCAACGTGACCGTCGCGTTGCGCGCACGGCGCACGATCAGATCGCCGGCGTACTCGTTGTCCTTGAGGCGCCAGCGGGCCAAGGGGCCGCTGCCGCGCAGGCGCAGCAGCGGCTCCTCCGTGCGCAACACGATCTCCCCGTCCGCGCGCAGCTCCAGCCCCTGCTCCAGCGAGCTGGCGTCGACCCGCGCGGGACCGCCGATGGTCGCCACCGTCTGCCCCGTGATGTCCAGCACCGCGACCGCGCCCAGCGCGCGTGCCTCCACGCGCGGCCGCTCCACGAGCAGACCCACGCGCACGATGGGGCGGCCGGCCTCGCGGGCAGCCTCCTCGGTGAGAGGCAGCTCCGCCTCGGGCGGGATCTCCGGCGGCGCTTGCTCCGGGGGCGCCTCGGGCGCCTGCTGGCCGGCGGGGGACTGTTGGTCCCCCTGCGGTGGCTTCACGCCGATCGGACGCGGGCTGCAGGAGAGCAGCGACGCGACCGGCGCCGCGAGCAGCAACGCGACCAACGGCGCCAGCAGTGGTGCGAGCAACGGCGCGAGGACCGGCGAGAGCCGCGGCGCGAGCCGCAGCCGGAGCAACGGCGCGACCGGCGGCGCCTGTACCCGCGGGGCAAGCCGCCGCCGCATCACCACTGCAGGTCCGGGGCGTGGATCGCGCCCAACACGACATCGCGTGCGGCGCCGGTGATGGGCGCCGCCTGGGCGGACTGCGCGCTCAGTGCCAGCCACCCCAGCAGCGCAAAGTCCACGGCCTCCTTGATGTCGGCAGGGGTGCCCAGCTCCTCGATGCCCGCGGCGCGGGCCGGCGCGAGCTCGCGCTCCAGGGCCACCGTGAGCGCGCGGTTGTGGCGGCCGCCTCCGGTGAGGTAGAAGCCCAGGGGGCGGTCCGGGCGCCGGCGCCAAGGACCACAGACCTCCGTCAGGAAGATGCGTACGGCGGCGGCCTCCACAGCCACAGCAGTGGCCATCTGGTCGGCCGGCGAGAGCTGCGCCGCCTGCGCGAGGAAGCCGTCCACGTAAAGCATGCCGAATTGCTCCCGGCCGAAAGACCGCGGCAACGGTTGCCGCGCCCAGCCCTGCGCGAGCATCTCGTGGACCAGCCGCAGGTCGGGCCGCCCGGCGAGCCCCACGGCGCCGTCGCGGTCGAAATGTTGTGCGCCCTGGGTCTGGCGGCGGCGCAGCTCGTCGAGCAGCAGGTTGGCGGGACCCACGTCGCCCGCCCGAACCTCCACGGTGCGAGTGGCGCCCGCTGGCAGAGCCGTCAGGTTGGCCACGCCGCCCAGGTTGAGGATGACGCGGTCCTCTTCGGCGCTGCCGCGCAACCGCAGGTCGCACACCGGCGCCAGCGGCGCGCCCTGGCCGCCCAGCGCCACGTCGGCCGTGCGGAAATCGTCGACCACGATGGTCCGCAGCCACGCGGCCAGCGCCGGCCCGGCGTGCAGCTGCCAGGTGTGGCCCACACCGCGGCCCCGCCCCGGGCCGGGGGCGTGCCACAATGTGACGCCGTGCGCGGCCACGTACGCCAGTTGCGTGGGCTCCACGCCTTGCGCCTCGCACAGGCGGCGCACGATCCGCGCGTAGTCGCGCGTGAGCGCCATGCGCAGGCGGCTCAGCTCCCCGGCATCGGTGGGCTCGCCCGCGGCGACCGCGCGCAAGCGCTCCGGGGCGACCGACTCGAATGGATCGCACGCGTAGCGCAAGAGCGTCCAGCGCGCGGGCTGCAGCGGGTCGGTGATCGACAGCAGCGCGACGTCGACTCCGTCCAGGCTGGTGCCCGACATGACGCCAGCAGCGAGCAAGGGGCGGCGGGACAGGTGGCGCTGCAGCGCGTCGGCGAGCATGGTTGCGGTCAGCGTCGCAGCGCCGGACGCAGCAGGCCGCCCGCGTCGTGCAGCAGACGGTCGGCCTCCGCGAGATCGACGCCGCGCCGCGCCATCACGACCGCGTGCTTGACGCGAAAGCTGCTGGCCGCCAGCAGCCGCTGCGCCTGCTCGTAGGAGACGCCGGCCAGGTGCATGACGAGCCCCTGGGCGCGCTCGCGCAGCTTCGCACTGGTGGGTGCCACATCCACCATCAGGTTCTCATAGACCTTGCCGGTGCGGATCATCGCCGCCGTGCTCAGCATGGTCAGCACCATCTTCTGGGCCAGGGCGGCCTTCATGCGCGTGCTGCCTGCGATGGCCTCCGGGCCGACCACGATCTCCACCACCTGGTCGGCCACCTCGAGCGGGTCCTCCCCCAGCTCGTTGCACACCAGGAACGCGGTCCACGCACCGCGCTTGCGGGCCCGCGCCAGCGCGCCGCGCACGTAGGGCGTCCGCCGGCTGGCCGAGATCCCCACCAAGACGTCGTGGGGTCCGACGGCGGCCGCCTCGACATCGCCCGCCCCCTCCTCAGCCCGGTCCTCGACCCCCTCGCGGCTGCGCACCAGCGTCTCGTGTCCGCCAGCGATCAGCCCCACGACCTGCTCGGGGGGAGTGCCGTAGGTGGGCGGGCACTCTGCGGCGTCGAGCACGCCCAGCCGGCCCGACGTGCCGGCGCCGGCGTACAGCAACCGCCCCCCGGCGCGGAAGGCAGAGGCGATGCGCTCCACGATCGGTGCGAGCTGCGGGAGCGCCGCTTGCACCCGGTCGGCGACCGTGCGGTCCTCGGCGTGCAGCAGCTGGAGGATCTCCTCGGAGGAGGCGAGGTCGATCCCCACGGTGCGCGGATTGCGCGCCTCGGTGGTGAGGCGCTGCAACGTCTGGAAGAGCTCGGGAGAGCCTTCGCGCGTGTCCAGGGGCGTACCTCCCCGCGCGCTCAGCGCATCAGGACGACGCGCCCCATGTCGCTGCGCACGCGCTCCAAGCCATGGCCCACCTCCAGCCGGTAGAGGTAGACTCCGTTTGCGGCCTCGTCACCCTGGGCGTCGCGGCCGTCCCAGGCGATCGCCACCCGCAGGTTCGCGTCCGTGGCGCTGCCGTCCAACCGGGCCACGGCGCGACCGGTGAGATCGTATACGGTCACGCGCGACCACTCCACCGGTGTCGTCGTCTGCGCCACGAACCAGATGGGCGACCGTGACGGGTCCCCGGGGCTAGGGAACGGGTAATGCACCGAGATGGCAAGCCCCGCCGCAGCCGCCGTCTGGGTCAGCGAGAAGTCGGTGGCACTGCCGGCCAATGTCAGGCGGAGCGCCTGCGCCAGGCCGCTACCGTCCCCGCGGGCCGAGAGGGCCACCCGCCAGCGGCGCCCATCGGCGTCCAGCGCCGTCTTCGTGGGGCCGGCCAGCGCCACGACGGCGGTCAGGTGCACGTCGATCTGCGCCTCGGTGAGCGAGATCGGGCTGACGAACTCGATCTCCAGGGCAGAGGCGGTCTCCGGCGACAGCGATCCAGCCCCCTCGTCGACGGGCGTGCCGTCCACGCTGACGGTCAGCGTGAAGGGAACCACCAGGCGCAGCGACGACGGGCGCGCGTCGGGATAGGAGCCGTCGTACGCGTCGATCGTAATGCGGTATCCACGCGGGCCGTGCGGGTCTTGTACCACGAGCGGGCCACCGAACGCCTCGATCGGAATGTTGATCGTGGCCGAGCGCTTGCGCGGGTCGCTGGTGGCGGCGTACTGCAACGCGCCGCTGTAGGCCCGCCCGCGGCTGTCGCCGACCACGAAGCGGTCGACGCCCGACTCGTCCACCCCGTGCAGCTGCAGCGCCAGCGTGTCGCTGCCCGCCGGTAGCACGACCGCCGTCTGGTCGGCCACGGGCTGGCCCCCGCTTTCCACGGTCAGTCGCGGCGGCGCGGCATCCAGGCGCAGCAGCGGGTCGCCCAGCAGGTTGTACTGCGCGACCATCTGTCGCTCCAGCGTGGAGGTCGAGGGGAGGACGTCATGCTCGCCCTGCCCGAGCACCTCCCCCAGAGTCCACTGGCCGGTGAGCGCCCATGGCGTGCCAAAGATCGGGCTGTCAGTCCGCCCGCGCGTGAAGACTGCCTCTCCGATTTTTTCCATCAGCTTCGAGTTCTGGCGCAGGAACTCGAAGCCGTTACTGCCGTACGTGGCGATCGCTCCGCCGTTGGCATTCGAGAGCAGCAGTTGGCCGATGGAGCGGCCGGTCCCCGGCTGATTCTCCTTGTAGGAGAGGAAGTCGCTGATGTGGCAGCCCATCCCGAAGAAGACGAACGGCCGTCCGGCGTTGGTCAGGGCCAGCGCCTCCACGTCGGTAAACAGCCGCTCGTGGCAGAGCACGTTCCAGTTGGCGTGGCCCTGGAACGAGACGATCAGCGCCCCCTCGTTGAGGCGGCTCATAAGCAGCGGCGTCACCTCGGTGCCAACGCGCTGGATGATCTGCTGGATGCTGGTGCAGCCGTTCCCCGGGTGCATGGGGTCCGTGTATTCCTTCAGATAGAAATGCACCGGCTGCACGGCGGTGTCCAACGAGTCGTTGATGGCCTCCACGGAGCGCTGGCTCAGCTCGAAGCCGGCCTCGGTGAACTGCCAGCAGTAGCTGCCTTGCGGCCCGCCCAGCGTCTGGGAGCTCCAGTCGTCGTCGGCGACCCACAGGCAGCGGCGACGCCAGTCGTCGCTGGCCTGCGGCTGCTCGTAGGCGATGATCTTCTGCACGAGAAGCGAGAGCTCCGGGGCATCGTTGGCCGTCAAGCGCCCGATCACCATGTCGGGGCCGTGGTCCAGCTGGTTGGGGTAGTCGGGGTTGACGTTGAAGGTCGCGTACCATTTGTCCGAGCCGAGCACTTCGTTATCCGTGAAGACCTGCACGTGGAGCGGCGAGGGCACCAGGTCCCGGCCGCCGTCGCCCGTGACCTCCCGCGCCTCCTCGCTCGCTTCTCCCACCAGCAGCACCGCGCGGGCATTCCACGCAAGGTACGCGTACTCCAGGAAGCGCTTGATGCCTTCCGGCGATTTCAGGCCGCCGGAAAACTGATCGACGATGGCCTGGACGTCGATGTAGGCGTACTTCCAGCCCTGGCGGTCGTGCGCGCGCCGCCACGCCAGCCAGGGCTGCATCGCGCTCTCCAGGAAGGCGGGCCCGATGGCCAGCACTTGCGCCTGACCCTCGGGGAAAACCCGCGCGTCGGTGATGAGGTCGCGCACCGTGGCGCGCTCGATGTGGTCGGCGCGCACGCGCGTGGCGCGGCTGGGACGCAGCGCCCAGAACGACCGCTCCAGTGCCGGCGCCTGGGCGACTTGCACCGCGAGCGTGAAGGTCGCATCCCCCTCAGCGCGCAGGTTCGCGGGGGCGAGCGCCGCCACGCGCGGGGCCCGCGGGTCGGTGATCTCCAGCAGCATGACGTCGGCGGCCGAGAAGCCGGGCACCTCGACGCTGGGCTGGCCGCCCGGTTGACCGGTGCGCAAGCGTGCCTCGTCACGCACGGCGCGGTACTGCGCGTCGTAGGCCAGCGTGATGTCCCCCAGGTACGCCTGCAAGAGCGGCGAGCCGTCGGTGCGGCGCAGCTGGAAGGTGGAGAAGCCCGAACCGACGAAGTCGCTTGGGACCTGACCGGTCGTGGGGTACAGCGTTGCAAAGTTCCTGATGCCCACGTCCACCGTGGCGAGGGTGTCCGTGCCGTTGGCATTGCTGATCGTGGCCGCGATCGCTCGTGCCCGGCCATCGATGACGCGCGCCACCAGGCTCCACGTCACGTCCGCAAGCGCGCCAGGCACGGGGTTCTGGAACTCCAGCCCAACGGTGGGGCTCGCGTCCAGGAACGACGTCCAGTTGTAGCGCGGCTGCTCGATGTCCTGTGGATTGTCTTGGTACGCGTTGTCGCTCTCCAGGCGGTCGACGCGCCGATAGTGCGTCTGCAGCGGTGGGACGGCCGCCGGCAGCGCGATGCTCTCCATCCGCGCCCAGCCCGCGGCGTCGGGCTCGACCGCGGCGATCCAGTAGACGTTGGTGCCGTTGAAATTGTCCGACCGCTCCGTGCCCCCGGCCCGCGGGAACGTCTGGCCACCGATGTCGCGCACCAAGTCGTCGTCGCGCGGGTGGAACGCGTAGAAGATCAAGTCGTCGTTGACGGTCACGATGCCGTCGGGATCGAGATTCCCAGCGAACACGCACGGGACGTCGGCCGTCAGCGGCAGTGGCGACTGCGCGTCGAACAGCCCGTCGGTCGGATCGTTCCAGCGCTTCTGGTAGAGCCGCAGCTTGCGCCGCGGGACGTCGGACGGGAAGCCCAGAGCCAACACGTCCGCCAGGTGCACGCGCGCAAGGCCGGTCGCGTCCACGCGCACGCGGTACTCGTCGGAAATCAAGGCCGCCGGATCGAGCGGGCGGATATCGCCTTGGACCTGCGCCGTCCCGCGTGCGCCTACGGGCGGGATCGCCTGCGGACCAGGCTGGGGACCGGGCTGAGGACGGGCCTGCGGGATCGCCTGCGCGGCCGCCAGATGTGCGAACCCGTCGCGGAGCGCGCGCTGGCGGGGTGGCAGAGCGCGCCAGCCGGCCGCCACCTCCGGATTCAGCAGGGAGCGCAGCAGGACGGGATCCGGCGCCCCCTCCTCCAACAGGCTAGCGTCGGCGCCCGAGGGGAACGTAATGGTGAGCTCGAGCTGCGTGACGAGCTCCAACCGCTCACCGGCCGCGTCGAAGATGACCGGGCTTACGCGCAGCGGCACGATGCGCTGCTTGCGGCTCCAGGTGGCGTGTCCGAGCATCGCCACGTTGGCGCGATCAGCGCGATGTCCCGCGTAGGCGGGGCCCTCCTCGATCCGCTCGCCCAGGGACGGCTCGCCGAAGGGCGTGGGACTGACCCGATACGGCGTGGGATTGGGGATCAGGCGCCCGCCGCCCAGATCTACCGTCTCCAGCACCCGCACACTCAGCTCCACGGGGCCGCTCGGCGGAACGCCGATCCACGCTCCAGCCTCGGGCAGGGCAGGGTCGCCGGACTCGCCGCCCGGGGCGTAGCCCGCGATGGCGAGCGCGCGATAGACGCGCCCATTGGCCGCAACCTCGGTGGAGAGCGGCCGGGCCACGGTGATGCGCAGCTCCAAGTGCCGCGCGTCGCTGGCAGCGATGGTCCAGCCCGGGGGCACGGCAGCGTGCGCGGCGGGCGCGAGCGCGGCCAGCGCAGCCGTTGTGGCCAGCGTGGCCAGTGCAGCCAGTGCAGCCAGCTCGGTCCGTGTCGCGGCGGCCAGCACGCGCAGTCGCGGCGAGCGCAGTCGACCCGCGCGGACGACCGCCCGGCGGGCACCCCCCGGGCCGGCGCGGACGGTCGACAGCCGCCGCTGACGCGCAGCCGGGCACATCGTGCGCACGAGGGGGTCCCTCCGCAGGTGGAACGAGGTCGGCTCAGGGGAAGGGAACGGCCGCCAGCCGAAGCTCAACGGGGCGGCCAACGAGACCGCGCCAGCAGGAGCTGCCCACGGGTCCTGGTCGTGGAAGCCCGCTGGCCGCGTCTAGTATACGTGGGTACGGGAAGCACCGTCAACGCGGGCCGCCGTGCGGCGCATGCGGGCTCCGCACCCGTGACGCGGGCCGTCGCGCCATCGATACGGGCGGCCGCGCCATCGATGCGGGCGGCCGCGCCATCGGCGACCACGACACCATCATCGAAGGCAGCTGCCTCCTCATCGAAGGCATCCGGTGCGTCGGGTGCCTCAACGCTGCCCGTAACGCCGTTTGACAGCACCCCAGCTGGCGAGGTCGGGGTTGAGCAGCGCTGAGCTGTAGCTCGCGAACGGAATCAAATTGCCCGACGGATGGGCCTGCCAGCGCGGTCCGTCCACCTCGCCGCTCACGCACCCACCTTGGGGCAGGATCGTGGCGACGGCGTTGACAACGCCAGCACCGAGCACCATGCAGTCGAAGCTCGCCAGCAGCAGCGGGGCCCCGCCGGCGGGGTCGACGGGATCGACGCCCAGCCCCACGCAGAAGTCGTTCGTTGCGGACGCGAAGTCGACGCCCGTCACGTTGCTGCGCAATACCACAATGGCGGGATCGAAGTGCACCGCCGCCTCCCACGCCCACAGCTTCTGGCCGGACGGGCTGCCGCCACGGAAGCTGGCGAGCAGGTAGAGCTGGAACTGTGCGCCGCTGGCCAGCGGCGACGCCGGGGGCATCGGCCATTCGGCCTGGCTTGCGTCCAGATCGAAGTAGAAACCGAGCTGCCCGGATGGCGACTGGGGAAGCTGGGCGAACGCGGCCGGGCTGACGCAAAGCGCCGCCAAGGTCCCCGTGAGAGCGGCCAGGCGCGCCGCGCCCGCGGCGGCCGCGCGCCCCCGTGCTCGCAGCGCCCCGCACGAGCGCCACGGCCGCAGGACAACGTGACTACGGAGATCCATCGCTCGCACCTCCAGCCGCTCGGTGTCAGGCGCGGGGCGGAGGCAGAACGCCCGGTGGCGTCCCGGGCGGTTCACCCGGCCGGTCGTCGGACCGACGTCCGGTTGGGGGGCCGACCACTGTGGTGCAAGGTACGACTAGCGGCCCATTCGGAGCAACACGGTTGCGAACCGCCTGCGCCCCGCGGGAAAACGGCGGGGAGCGCCCGGGATGGGCACCCCCCGCGATCGTCGGGTCTCAGCTCAGCCGCGGAGGTTCGACGGGGCAGTCGGGCGCGACTACCGCCCGGAGAAGGTCGACTTCAACGTGCCCCAGCTCGTCTCGTCGACGGCGGGGGGCGTCGGATTCACCATGATCCAATCAGTCGGCCACCCAGGGAAGGTGGGCACGAGATGCCCGTTTCCCGGACAGAGCAGCCAGCCCGGCTGCCCGTCGGTGGACGTGCGTGGCGGATCGTCAAACGAGCTCGGACTGGCCGCGGCTAGGTCGACCCTCTGGTCGACGACCGCGCTCAGCAGGAGCCCGTTGTAGTCGACCAGGGCGAACGGCGTGGAGGCCGCCGTGATGCACTGGCCGCCCGTCCCCACGATCCAGTTGTCGTCCCCGCTCCCGACGTCCAGGGAGCCAGCGGGGGCAATCGCCCTCGACTGGACGATGAGGCCGGCGAAGGGAACGACCGCCGTTTCCCATCCCTGCGCCCCCTCGCCTGCGTTGCGGCTCGGGTCGTTGTAGGGAGCGTCACCGAAGTTGATATACAGCATGAGGTAGAAGTGGAACCCTGCGAACGGAGCTACGGTCAGGTACCGGTTTACCGGGCCGATGAAAGGCGGCGCCGTGTTGCTGAAGCTCAGGTAGATGTCCCCCAGCGGCGTGTCGTAGATGGCCTGGCCGAATGCGTTGCCGGCGGCCAGTCCTGCCAGCGCCAACACCCCAGCCACGATGGCGAGTCTCTTCATGCTCGTCCTCTCTGGAAATGCGATCGCCGATCCGGGATGACGCGTCGCCACGACGGCCAGGCCAGGACGGCAGTGCCCGCTCGAATCCTCCGATGACGCCGCGCGCCCGCGCCGTTGCCCGCTGCCACGCCCCGGCGAGGTCAAGGCTACGGAACGACCCGGAAAGCGCTCGGCGAGCCGTACCCAACTACCATGCGCCCCTTTGACCGTCAAGGGATTTCGGCCCACCAGAGCGCTGATCCGAAGCCGCGCTCCGGCGGCCTACGGCTCTGCGCCCGCGCATGGCGTGGGCGCAGCGGTGTCGGGACCGGTGGAATATACGGAAAGGGGAGGGCCGCCGGAAAGAGCAGAGGCGCCCACGTCAGTGGGCGCCTCTGCGGAGCGCTTGTTGCAACAGCCGGTTCCGACCGACCGCGGCACGGGTGCTCCACCCGTTACTGCTTGTACTGGGCCTTCAGCGCGCCAAAGCTCGACACGGCGTCGGGAACGGGCGGCGTGATGACCGCGGGGTTGATCACGGCGCACCCGCGGTAGGCCGAGCCGAATCGCCGCAGATCGCCCGCCGTGAGGCAGGTCAGGTACCCGGGAGCCCCCGGGGGGAAGCTCGTCGGGGTCGCCGGGCCCATGCAGAGCGTCTGGTCGGGGTTCGGCTGGGCGAGGAAGAGCATGCTCGTGTACTTCACGAGCACCTGGTGTCCGTTGGACGAGAGGCAGGTGCCGCCCGTGCCGACGAGCCAGTTGTCATCGCCCGTGCCGACGTCCAGAGCGCCCGCAGGGAAGAACTGCCGGCCGCCGGACACGATGGTCCCCGCCGGAACCTGCAGCGCAAACTCGTAGCCCAGCAGTCCGCCGGGTACGTCAAATGCGACAACGAAAACGTCGAAGAACGAAAAGGCTCCCACTCCGGCCCTGCTGGTCTGCGTCCCAGCATCGTCGAAGAAGATGCCGATGTCCCCGGGTTGGGGCACCCCGGCGGACACAGCCGTGGACAGCGCCAGCACAGTGGCCAGCGCGATGGCGAGTGTCGCGTACTTGGTCATGGGCGAACATTCCTCCGGTCATCGTGCCTACGGTGTAGAGGACCAGCGGGCCACGAGGGAGCCCAGAGGTCCTGCTCATTCGGTGAAGGGGAGCCGCTCTCGTTCGCTAGGATCAAACGCCCGCGGCAGCCCTTCGCTGCAAACTGCGCGTCATCGAATCAGCATCTCCCTGGCCGCACGACCAGGGAGATGCATCTCAACTCCCCTTCAGTCGAACCGCGAGCTGGCAGTCCGAACGCGAGCTGAAGGGCGGACCTTAGTTGCGGTAGCCGGCCTTGAGGGTACCCCAGCTCGTGGCGGCATCGGGCACCGGGCCCACGCCGTTCACAGCCGCACAACCCGTATAGGCCAGCTTGAACGGCCGCAGATCGCCTGCCGTAAGGCAGGTCAGGTAGCCCGGAATCCCGCCAAAGCTCGACGGAGTCGCCGCGCCGAGGCAGATCTGGACGTTGGCGCCAGGCTGCGCCAGGAACAGGGCTCCGTTGTACTGGACCATGATCTGGGCGGCCACGCTCTCTTCGAGGCAGGTCCCGCCCGTGCCCACGAGCCAGTTGTCATCGCCCGTGCCGA
>JBGPIA010000004.1:0-261549 GCA_041484665.1 Candidatus Krumholzibacteriia bacterium | reverse complement strand
CAGGGGCGGGAGATGGTCATGCCCGGGGACAACGTGCAGATGGACGTGGAGCTGATCACGCCGATCGCCATGGAGGAGGGGCTGCGCTTCGCCATCCGCGAGGGCGGCCGCACCGTCGGCGCCGGAGTCGTCACCAAGATCATCGCGTAGGCGCAGCCACGCCGTCACCACGGCCACGGAAACGGGGAAGCAGACATGTCGCGCCAGAATATCAGGATCCGGCTGAAGGCCTACGAGCCCACCACGCTGGACCGCTCCGCCCAGGTGATCTGCGAAACGGCCCGGCGCACCGGCGCCGAGATCAAGGGGCCGATCCCCTTGCCGACGCGCCGATCGATCTACACCGTGCTGCGGTCGCCGCACGTGGACAAGAAGTCGCGGGAGCAGTTCCAGATCTGCATCCACAAGCGGCTCATCGATATCGTCAACTCCACCAATCAGACGGTGGACGCGCTGATGAAGCTCAACCTTCCGGCGGGCGTGGACATCGAGCTGAAGGTCTAGTGCCGGCGCGCACCTGTGACTGGGCAGATACCCGGCCGGGGGGCGCCACCAGGAGACGTGCAATGATTGGGATGATCGGAAAGAAGCTGGGCATGACGCGCGTGTTCGACGCGGACGGGCGGATGACGCCCGTTACGGTCCTGCAGTGCGGCCCCTGCCCCATCACCCAGATCAAGAGCGCGGCGAAGGACGGCTACGCCGCCCTGCAGATCGCCTTCGGGAGCGACCGTAAGGCGAAGCGGACGCCGGCAGCTCTGCAAGGGCACCTGACGAAGTCGGGCACCGGGCCCATGCGCATGCTGCGCGAGTTCCGCGTCGAGTCGGTGGACGGCTACCAGCTCGGCCAGAAACTGACGGTGGCCGTCTTCGAGCAGATCCCGCGGGTGAAGGTGACGGGCGTGACCAAGGGGCGGGGCTTCACCGGGGTCGTCAAACGGCACGGTTGGAGCGGAGGCCCCGACACCCACGGCAGTATGTGCCACGCCGTGGCGGGCTCCATCGGGATGCACTCCGATCCGGGGCACGTTTTCAAGGGCCACGGCATGCCGGGGCGCTACGGAGGCTCCCGGCGGGCGGCGCGCAACCTGACGGTGGTGAAGGTCGACGCGGAGAACCACCTGTTGTTCGTCGAGGGGTGCGTGCCGGGGCATCGCAACGGATACGTCGAGGTCGAGGTGGCGCGCGGCTGAGTCCAAGGCTCCCAGCGGGAAGGAAGGCGCGATGGCGACGGCCAAGCGATTCAACGCAAACGGCGAGGGGCACAGCGAAGTGCGCCTGCCCGAGTCGCTGTTCGCGGCGCCGCTCCACGAGCAGGCGCTGTACGAGACCGTGAAGGTCTACCTGGCGAACCAGCGCCAGGGGACGGTCAAGACGAAGCAGCGCGCCGAGGTGGCGTTCTCCACGGTGAAGCTGTACCGCCAGAAGGGCACCGGCCGCGCCCGCGCCGGCTCGGCCAAGTCGCCGGTGCGCGTGGGCGGTGGCACCGTGTTTGGGCCGCAACCGCGCGAGTACATCACGCGGCTCAACCGCAAGGTGCGCCAACTCGCGCTGCGCTCTGCGCTCTCCGACCGGGCCCAGCAAAGCGCGGTCTACGTGGTAGAGAGCCCGGCGCTGGACGCCCCGCGCACGCGGCAGGCCGCGGCCATGCTCGCGCACATGGGGCTCTCGGGCAAGACGGTGCTGGTGGTGACGCGCGACGATGACCCGGTCCTCTACCGGTCGTTTCGCAACATCGCGGGGGTCGACGTCATCCCCGCCTACCAGCTCAACGCCTATCGCGTGCTGCGCAGCGAGGCCCTGCTCTTCACCGAGCCAGCGCTCAAGCGCGCCCTGGAGGTGTTCGGATCGTGAAGCTGCTGACGCAGGTGCTGCACCGGCCCGTGATCACCGAGAAGTCGGCGGCGCAGCGCGAGCGGAAGAATATGTACGTCTTCGAGGTCGCTATGGCGGCCAACAAGCACGAGATCCAGAGGGCCGTCGAGAAGTTCTTCGGCGTGAAGGTGCTCAACGTCCGCACCATGAGGATGCCGGCCAAGCCCCGGCGGATGGGGCGCTACGAGGGCACGCTGCCGGCGTGGAAGAAGGCCGTGGTGACCCTCTCGCAGGGCGAGAAGATCGACATCTTCGACCTGGTGTAGCGGGCGGGCGATTGCGCCCATAAAGAAGGAATCCATGGGGATCAAGAAGTACAGTCCGGTCACTCCGACGCTGCGCTTCCGCACGGTCTCGGATTTTGCCGAGATCACCAAGAGCGAGCCGGAGAAATCGCTGCTGGGCCCCAAGCGCTCCACGGGCGGGCGCAACAACCAGGGGCGCGTGACCTCCTGGCACCGCGGCGGCGGGCACAAGCGCCGGTACCGGAACATCGATTTCAAGCGCAACAAGCGCAACGTCGAGGCCCGCGTGGCGTCCGTGGAGTACGACCCGAACCGCTCGGCGCGCATCGCGCTGCTCCATTACGTCGACGGTGACAAGCGCTACATCATCGCCCCCAAGGGGCTCGAGGTGGGCGCGACCGTCCTGGCCGGCGACGACGCGCCCTTCAACGTGGGCAACGCGCTGCCCCTGTGGAAGGTGCCCTTGGGCACGCTGGTGCACAACATCGAGCTGAAGCCCGGCCACGGCGGCCAGATCGCCCGCGGGGCCGGCTGTTTCGCCCAGGTGATGGCCAAGGAAGGCGACAACGTCACCCTACGCCTGCCCTCGGGCGAGGTGCGCATGGTGCACCGCAGCTGCTACGCGACCATCGGCGAGGTCGGCAACGCCGACCACGAGAACGTGGTGAGCGGCAAGGCGGGGCGCACGCGCTGGCTCGGCCGCCGGCCCCACGTGCGCGGCGTGGCCATGAACCCCATCGACCACCCCATGGGCGGCGGCGAGGGGAAGAGCTCCGGCGGGCGCCACCCGTGCTCGCCTTGGGGGCAGCTGGCCAAGGGAAAGAAGACGCGCAACCACAAGCCGAGCGACCGCTTCATCCTGCGTCGCCGGAACCAGAAGTAGAGGGTGGAAGACCATGGCGAGGTCGATCAAGAAAGGTCCCTTCGTCGACGCGGCGCTGCTGAAGAAGGTCGACGCGCTCAATGAGCGCAACGAGAAGCGCGTCATCAAGACCTGGGCCCGGCGCAGCATGGTCGTGCCGGAGTTCCTCGGGCACACCCTGGCGGTGCACAACGGCAAGCAGTTCGTGCCGGTCTACGTCCAGGAGAACATGATCGGCCACAAGCTGGGTGAGTTCGCGCCGTCGCGGACATTCCGCGGTCACGGCAGCAAGGGCAAGTCCGCGGTGAAGAAGTAGGGCGAGCATCGGCCTTTGGCAGGGCAAGAGTCGCGAGATACCCGGGGGGATGCCATGGAGGCCAGAGCGGTCTCTCGGTACAACATGATCTCCGGCCGCAAGGCGCGGCTGGTGGCCGACTTGGTGCGGGGCAAGACCGTGGAGGAGGCGCTCCATATCCTGGCGCTCACCCAGAAGAAGGCCGCGCCGATCATCCAGAAGACGATCCTGTCGGCCGTGGCCAACTTGCGCCAGCACGATGAGGCGGCAGGGATTCCCGACGACGCGTTCCAGGTGGCGGACGTCCGCGTCGAGGATGGCCCGATGCTCAAGCGCATCATGCCGCGGGCGCAGGGACGCGCCTACCGGGTCCGCCGCCGCATGAGCCACGTGAAAGTCACCGTCACGGCCGAGAAGCCGTAGGGCCGCGGAAAGGGACCGACGATGGGTCAGAAGACGCATCCGACCGGGTTTCGCCTGGGCATCAACCGGGATTGGAACTCGAAGTGGTTCGCCACGAAGAACTACGCCCAGTGGGTGGACGAGGATATCCGCATCCGCAAGTTCGTCGCCGAGCAAGTGGGCTCGGCCGGCATCGCGGACATCCTCATCAAGCGCGAGCCGCACAAGGTGACGGTGCTGCTGCACACGTCGCGGCCGGGCGTGGTGATCGGGCGCAAGGGCAAGACGGTGGACACGCTGCGGGCGCAGCTCCAGAAGCTGACCGGCAAGACCGTCAACCTGGACGTGAAGGAAGTGAAGAAGCCCGAGCTTACCTCCGTGCTCGTGGCCGAGCACATCGCCCATCAGCTCACCCAGCGCGTGAGCTTCCGCCGCGCCATGAAGAAGGCGATCGCTACTTCCATGCGCATGGGTGCCAAGGGGATCAAGATCCGCTGCAGCGGGCGTCTGGGTGGAGCGGAGATGGGCCGCGTGGAGACCTACCACGACGGCTCCGTGCCGCTGCACACCCTGCGCGCCGACATCGATTTCGGCGTCGCCACGGCCAAGACCACCTACGGCACCATCGGCGTGAAGGTGTGGATCTGCAAAGGGGAGATCTTCCCCTCCGAGTTCCGCCGCAGACTCGCCGCTGAGGTCCAGGAGGCCAGCTAGCCATGTTGAGCCCCAAGCGGGTCAAGCACCGCAAGCAGCAGAAGGGACGCCGCTACGGCACCGCGTTTCGCGGGTCGAGCATCGCGTTCGGGCAGTACGGCCTGCAGGCGCTCGAGCCCGGGTGGATCTACAGCCGCCAGATCGAGGCGGCGCGCGTGGCCATCACGCGCCACGTCAAGCGCAGCGGCAAGCTGTGGATCCGCATCTTTCCCGACAAGCCCATCACGGTGAAGCCGGCCGAGACGCGCATGGGCAAGGGCAAGGGGATGCCGGAGTTCTGGGTCGCGGTGGTCAAGCCGGGCCGTATCATCTTCGAGCTGAGTGGCGTCGAGCCTGCGGTGGCCAAGGAGGCCATGCGCCGCGGGGCGTCCAAGCTGGGAATGCGGACCCGGCTCGTGGTCCGCGAGGAGGGCGAGTGATGCTGCGCAAGGCGTACCAGTTCCGCGACCTGACGCTGGATCAGCTGCGCGCCAAGGTCGACGAGGAGTCGGAGAACCTCATGAACATGCGGCTGCAGCTCAGGGCCCGCAAGCTCGACAATCCGATCCGCGTGCGCAACGCGCGGCGCGAGCTGGCGAGGATGAGGACCGTACTCAACGAGCGGCTCAGGGCCAGGTCCGCCCCGGGCAGCGGGAAGGAGTAGCGCCATGGCAGACACGATGGAGCCCTCCGCCCAGAGCCGTGGCCACGTCCGCGCCATGCGCGTCGGCGAGGTCGTGAGCGCGGGCATGGCAAAGACGTGCGTGGTGAAGGTGACGCGGAAGGTCCGCCACCCGGAGTACAACAAGTACGTGGTGCGCTCCAGCAAGCTCTACGCGCACGACGAGGAGAACACGGCCAAGGTCGGTGACGTCGTCCGGGTCATGTCCACCCGCCCGCTGAGCAAGCTCAAGCGCTGGCGCGTGGTCGAGGTCCTGGAGCGGGCGAAGTAGGCCGCCGCAGGCAGGGATGGGAGATTCGCCATGATCCAGGAAGAAACGCTGCTCGTGATCGCCGACAACTCGGGGGCGAAGACCGCCAAGTGCATCCGTGTGCTCGGCGGCACCAATCGGCGCTACGCCCGCGTAGGGGACATCATCGTCATGGCGGTCAAGACCGCGATCCCCGGCGGTGCCGTGAAGAAGGGGCAGGTGGTGAAGGGGGTCGTGGTGCGGACGCGCAAGGAGCAGGGGCGGCGCGACGGCAGCTACATCCGCTTCGGCCAGAACGCCGCCGTGATCATCAACGCCGACGGGGAGCCCGTCGGGACGCGCATCTTCGGGCCGGTGGCGCGCGAGCTGCGCGAGCGCCGCTTCATGAAGATCGTCAGCTTGGCTCCCGAAGTCGTCTAGAAGTCCTCTAGGAGTGGTGCCATGAAGATCAAGATCGCGCGCAATGACATGGTCGAGGTCATCGCTGGCGACGACAAGGGCAAGCGCGGCCGGGTGCTGCGCGTGCTCCGCGCCGAGGGCCGCCTGGTCGTGGAGAAGGTGCGGCTGGTGAAGCGGCACCGCAAGCAGATGCGCGCGACGGGCGGGGGCATGCAGGGCGGCATCGTGGAGAAGGAAGCCTCGATCCACGCCAGCAACGTGAAGGTGCTCGAGCGCGCGTCCAACCGCGCCGCCGTCGAAGTGAAGGACAAGAAGGAGTAGGCCGTCTCCCGGACGGCTCCGGGCGCGGCGGGCGCTCGGGGACCGGGAGCCACCACGCAGGGCAGGATGACCATGGCTCGTCTCAAGCAGGTGTACCACGACCGGGTCGCGCCGGAGCTCCAGAAGAAGTTCGGGTACCACAACCCGATGGAGGTGCCCCGGCTGGTGAAGATCGTGGTGAACATGGGCGTGGGGAAGGCCACCGAGAACGCGGCCTTCCTGGAGACCGCGGTGAAGGACCTCACGGCCATCACCGGCCAGAAGCCCATGGTCACCCGCAGCAAGAAGGCGATCAGCAACTTCAAGCTGCGCGAGGGAGTGTCCATCGGTTGCTGCGTTACGCTGCGCGGCGACCGCATGTTCGAGTTCCTCGACCGGCTGGTCAACGTGGCGCTGCCGCGGGTGCGCGATTTCCGCGGCCTGTCGTCCAAGCTGAGCGGGCGCGGCGATTACACGCTGGGCCTGCGCGAGCAGTTCATCTTCCCGGAGATCGATTTCGACAAGGTGGAGCGGCTGCAGGGCATGAATATCACCGTCGTCACCACGGCGAAGACCGACGAGGAGGGGCGGGAGCTCCTGCGTCTCTTCGGGATGCCCTTCCGCACTTAGGCTGCAGCGAGGCCGACCGGGTCCAGGACGAGCCTGCAACGAGGAGCGAAGGATCGTGGCGAAGACCTGCTGGATCGTAAAATCGAGGCGCAAGCCGAAGTTCAAGGTGCGGGGCTACACGCGCTGCAACCGCTGCGGGCGGTCGCGGGCGTACCTGCGCAGATTCGGCCTCTGCCGCATCTGCTTCCGGGACCTTGCCCTGCGCGGCGACATCCCGGGCGTGGTGAAGGCCAGCTGGTGAGAACGGGCGGCGCCGCGCAGGCGGCCGGCGCCCGCAAGGAGACGCGAGCTCTATGATGACCGATCCGATCGCGGACATGCTCACGCGCATCCGCAACGCGAGCCATGCTCGCCTGCGGCGCGTCGACATTCCGGCCTCGAAGTTGAAGAAGGCCATCGCCGAGGTGCTGCTGCGCGAAGGCTATGTGAAGAGCGTCAAATTCATCGAGGAGGCCCCGCAAGGCAAGATCCGCATCTACCTCCGGTACACCACCGAGCGCGAGCCCGTGATCGAGGGGCTGCAGCGCGTGAGCCGGCCGGGGTTGCGCATCTATGCCCAGCGGGACCGGATCCCCCGCGTGCTCGGCGGGTACGGGACGACCATCCTGTCCACGTCCAGGGGGATCCTCACCGGCCACCAGGCGCGCATCGCGGGCCTGGGGGGCGAGGTGCTCTGCAAGGTCTGGTAGTCGGCGCCCGAGTCAAGGAGCGAGGGACGATGTCGCGCATTGGTTTGAAGCCGATCCAGCTGCCCAAGGGCGTGCAGGTGGAGATCCAGCCCGGCTGCTCCATCGTGAAAGGGCCCAAGGGTGAGGTCGCGCAGCACATTCCCGCGGGGATCACCGTGGAGATCGAAGGCGCCGTGGTGCACTGCAAGCGCTCTGGCGACAGCAAGTCGCAGCGCGCCGCCCATGGGCTGGTGCGGGCGCTGATCGCCAACCAGGTGAAGGGCGTGACGGAGGGGTTCAAGCGGGAGCTGAGCATCGTGGGCGTGGGATACAAGGCCGAGGTCAAGGGCAAGGCCCTCACACTCACGGTAGGGTACTCGCACCCGATCCAGTATCCGGTGCCCGACGGCATCCAGATCCAGACGCCCGACCCCACGCGCATCGTGGTCACGGGCGTGGACAAGCAGCGCGTCGGCCAGGTGGCCGCGGAAATCCGCGGTTACCGGCCGCCCGAGCCGTACAAGGGCAAGGGGATCCGCTACGAGAACGAGCTGATCCAGAAGAAGGCCGGCAAGACGGCCGCCAAGGCGTAGTCGCAGCGTGGCAGCTGGCGGCGGGGGCCGGACCCGATGCCGGTGGCGACGGCGGTATGGCGGACCCAGGAAGGATGACGATGCCATGAGCATGGACGAGAAGGGCAAGCGCAAGCGTGAGGGGCGCGACCGCCGGCACGAGCGGGTGCGCAAGCTGGTGCGCGGGAGCGCGCAGCGCCCGCGCCTGTCGGTGTACCGCAGCAACCGGCACCTGTTCGTCCAGATCATCGACGATGAGACGGGCGTCACGCTGGTCAGCGCCAGCAGCCTGAAGGTCGCGCCCGCCCCCGTGGAGGGGCTCAAGGGCAAGGTGGCCACGGCCAAGGCCGTTGGCCTCGCGCTGGCGCAGCGTGCGGGCGATAAGGGCATCTCCGCCGTCGTCTTCGACCGCGGCGGCTATCGTTATCACGGCCGGATCGCGGCGCTGGCGGCGGGCGCGCGCGAGGGCGGACTGAAGTTCTAGGAGGACGACACGTGGCGCAACCCAGACGATCAGGCGACTCCCACGGCGGAGGGCGCGGCGGCCCTGCGGGCCCCGGCGGCCCTGGCGGGCGCGGCGGGCGCGAGGGCGGTGGGCGCGATGGGCGTTCGCGTGGGCCAAGGCGCGAGCGCGAGACGCTGCAGAGCGACCTGCTCGAGCAGGTGATCGACATCAACCGCTGCGCGAAGGTGGTCAAGGGTGGGCGCCGGTTCAGCTTCAACGCGCTGGTCGCCGTGGGTGACGGGCAGGGCAAGGTGGGAGTGGGGTTGGGCAAGGCCAACGAGATCGCCGACGCCATCCGCAAGGCAGGGGAAGCGGCCAAGCGCAACCAGATCCGCATCCCGATGGTGGGCCACACCATCCCGCACGAGACGGTGGGTCGCTTCGGGGCGTCCAGGGTGCTGCTCAAGCCGGCCTCTCCCGGAACGGGAGTGATCGCCGCGGGTGGCGTGCGCGCCATCCTGAACGTGGCCGGGGTGCACGACATCCTGACCAAGCAGTTGGGCAACAGCAACCCGCACAACGTGGTGAAGGCCACCATCGCGGGGATCAAGCAGCTGCGCACCGTCGAGGCGGTCGCGCGCCGGCGCGGGCTGACGGTGCCGCAGGTCTTCGGCCTGAGCGGCCGCAAGCCCCCGTCCAACGAGGGCGGCGGCCCGACAGGGGAGTGACGGACCATGGCGAAGATCAAGGTGACCCAGATCCGCAGCGGCATCGACCGCCCGGCCAAGCACAAGCGCATCCTGAAGGCGCTCGGGCTGCGGCGCCACCAGACCAGCCGCATCCACGAGGACTCGCCCACGGTGCGCGGCATGGTCCACCACGTGCGGCACCTGCTGAAGGTCGAGGAAGTGAAGGGCTAGGCGCGGCTGCGGTCCGAGAACACGACGGGGGAAGGCGATCATGAAGCTCAACGAACTGCGCCGCCCGGGGGGCAACAAGCGCGCGGGTAAGCGCGTCGGGCGCGGGATCGGCTCCGGCAAGGGCAAGACCTCGGGCCGCGGCACCAAGGGCGCGGGAGCGCGCTCCGGTAATAAGGACAAGGTCTGGTTCGAGGGCGGCCAGATGCCCATGAACCGGAGGCTGCCCAAGCGCGGGTTCCACAATCCGTTCTCGGTGTCGTACCAGATCGTCAACCTCAGGGACTTGGAGCGTCTGGGCGACGTCACTGCAGTGGATGCCGCCGGCCTGCGCGAGCACGGCCTGATCCGCCACGCCGACCGGCCCGTGAAGCTGCTCGGCGAGGGTGCAGTGGGCCGCGCGTACACCATCAAGGTGGACAAAGCCAGCCGTACGGCCGTCGCCGCCATCGAGGCGGCCGGCGGCTCGGTCGAGGTGGCGGCGCAGCCGCAGCAGGCCAGGCGATGAAGCTCACCGATAGCTACCAGAACATGTTCAGGATCCCGGAGCTCAAGCGCCGGATCCTGTTCACCTCCCTGATCCTGGTCGTCTACCGGTTGGGCGGGCACATCCCGGTCCCAGGGATCAATCTGGCGGCCCTGCGCTCGTTGTTCGACCAGGCCCAAGGATCGCTGCTGGGCCTCTACGACCTGTTCGCGGGCGGCAACCTCCACAACGCGTCGATCTTCGCCATGGGCATCATGCCCTACATCAGCGCGTCGATCATCCTGCAGCTGCTGCAGGCCGTGGTTCCCTACTTCGAGAAGCTGGCGAAGGAGGGCGAGGAGGGGCGCCGCAAGATCAACCAGTACACGCGCTACGGAACGGTGCTGCTGGCCGTTGTCCAGTCGGCGGGCGTGTCCATCGCGTTGGAGCGTCTGACCGGCGCCGCCGGCGAGCCGATCGTCCCGTACGGCGGGTTCGCCTTCAAGTTGATGACGGTGATCACGCTGGTCACCGGGACGGTCTTCGTGATGTGGCTCGGCGAGCAGATCACCGAGCGGGGCATCGGCAACGGGATCTCGCTCATCATCTTCATCGGCATCGTGGCCCGCTATCCCACCGACATGCTGCACACCCTCCAGCAACTGCAGGTGGGCGAGATGCACTGGCTGAAGCTGGCAGCGGTCGTGGCCTTCATGGTCGCGGTGATCGCGGCGATCATCCTGGTGACACAGGGCCAGCGCCGGATCCCGGTGCAGTACGCCAAGAAGATGGTGGGCAGGCGCATGTACGGCGGCGCCAGCACGCACATCCCCCTGCGGGTGAACACACCGGGCGTGATCCCCATCATCTTCGCCCAGTCGATCATCATGCTCCCCGCGACAGCGGCGACCTACTTCCCCAAGAACGAAGCCATGTCGGCCATCGCCAGCATCTTCGCGCCGGGCGCGCCGGTGTACATCATCCTGTACGCGCTCATCATCATCTTCTTCAGCTACTTCTACACCGCCGTGGTGCTCAATCCGATGGACCTAGCGGAGAACATGAAGAAGTACGGCGGGTTCATCCCGGGTATCCGGCCTGGCAAACGCACCGCGGAGTTCATCGACCGGGTGCTCACGCGGGTCACGTTGCCGGGGGCTATCTTCCTGGCGGTCATTGCCATCCTCCCGGACTTCCTGATCCGGAAGATCCACGTGCCGTTCTATTTCGGCGGCACCGGGCTCTTGATCGTGGTCGGGGTGGCGCTGGATACGCTCCAGCAGATCGAGAGCCATCTGCTCATGCGCCACTACGACGGGTTCATGAAGCACGGCCGGCTCAGGGCCCGCCGGTAGAGGGCGACGGTGGCGACACGGCGGCGGCTGCTCATCATGGGTGCACCGGGGTCCGGCAAGGGGACCCAGGCCGAATTGGTGGCCCGGCGCCGGAGCCTCGCCCACATCTCGACCGGGGAGATGCTGCGGGCGGCGATGGCGGCCGGCACCGTCCTGGGTCGCAGGGTGAAGGAGGTCGTGGAGCGCGGCGATCTGGTCGACGACGCGCTCATGCTGGAGATGGTCGAGGCGAGGCTGTCGGAGCCAGACGCCCGCAAGGGCTTCCTGCTGGACGGCTTTCCCAGGACCGTGCCACAGGCGGAAAGCCTGCTGCGGGTGCTCGGCAAGGACGGGCGGACGCTGGACATGGTGCTGGTGCTGAGCGTGTCCGACGCGGAGATCCTCAAACGCAACCTGGCGCGGGGGCGGGCGGACGACACCGAGCAGACCATCCGTTACCGGCTGGAGGTCTATCGCAAGCAAACCGAGCCCGTCCTAGCGTACCTGCGCGCCGAAGTGCCGGTCGCCGAGGTGGACGGGACGGGGGCGGTCGAAGAGATCGCCGGAAGGATCGACCGTGTCCTGGACGCAGCGCATCCGGCTTAAAAGCCTGCGCGAGGTGGAGCTGATGGCCTCCGCCGGTCGGGAGCTGGCCCGGGTCTTTCTGCGCCTGCGCGAGGGGTACGTCAAGCCGGGGGTGAGCACGGCGGAGCTCGACCGCAAGATCGAGGGCTGGATCCGGGCGGCGGACTGTATCCCATCGTTCAAGGGATACCATGGTTTCCCGGCCGCCAGCTGCATTTCGGTCAACGAGGAGGTCGTGCACGGGATCCCCGGGGACCGGGTGCTGCAGGAGGGCGACATCGTCGGGATCGACGTCGGGCTGATCAAGGAGGGCTTCCACGCCGACAGCGCCGAGACCTTCTGCCTGGGAGAGGTCTCGCCTGCGG
Source organism: Candidatus Krumholzibacteriia bacterium (assembly GCA_041484665.1). Lineage (GTDB taxonomy): Bacteria > Krumholzibacteriota > Krumholzibacteriia > JAJRXK01 > JAJRXK01 > JBGPIA01. The sequence goes on along the minus strand of JBGPIA010000004.1, from coordinate 249,564 downwards.
CGCGCGAGCTGTGCGAGACGACGCGCGCTGCCCTGGCCGACGGGATCCTGACCTGCAAGGCCGGCAACCGCGTGTCGGACATCGGCCGGGCGATCGAGCGCCGGGCGCGCCAGAAGAAGTATGGGGTGGTGGAGGTGTTGGTCGGGCACGGCATCGGGACAGAGCTGCACGAGGACCCGCAGGTGCCCAACTACGATTGTCCCACCATGCCCGATCCGAGGCTGGAGGTGGGAATGGTGCTGGCCCTGGAGCCCATGTTCAACCTGGGCACCAAGGAGGTCGTCATCCTTCCCGACGAGTGGACCGTGGTCACGGCCGACGGCAGGCTGTCCGCTCATTTCGAGCACACGGTGGCCATCACGGAGAACGGACCGCGGATCCTGACGGACAGGTAGCAGGCGATCCGGGACGAACGCAGGAAGGCCCTGTGGCGAAGGAAGAACCGATATCGGTCGAAGGAACGGTGGTGGAGGCGCTCCCCAACGCCATGTTTCGCGTGGCGCTGGAGAACAAGCACGTGGTCCTGGCGCACGTCTCCGGGAAGATGCGCATGCACTTCATCCGCATCCTCCCCGGCGACAAGGTGACCGTGGAGTTATCGCCGTACGACTTGACCCGGGGGCGGATCATCTACCGCTACAAGTGAGGGACGCCATGAAGGTGCGGGCTTCGGTGCGCAAGATCTGTGACAAGTGCAAGATCATCCGGCGGAGCGGAGTGGTGCGGGTGATCTGCGTCAACCGCCGTCACAAGCAGCGGCAGGGCTGAGACCGGCTATCGGTGGCGCCGCAGGCAGGCGCCGCCCGGCAGGTCGAAAGGAGCGATCAAGGGTGGCACGCATCGCCGGGGTGGATATCCCCAACGAGAAGCGGATCGTGACCTCGTTGACCTACATCTTCGGGATTGGATCAGCACGGGCGCGGACGATCTGCGCGAAGGCCCAGGTCAACCCCGATACCAAGACCAACGCCTTGACCGAGGAACAGACCAAGGTCATCCGCAACGTCATCGAGAAGGACTTCCAGGTCGAGGGGGCGCTGCGGGCCGAGACCGCGATGAACATCCAGCGGCTGAAGGACATCGGCTGCTACCGCGGGATCCGGCACCGGCGCGGCCTGCCGGTGCGCGGACAGAACACCAAGAACAACGCCCGTACGCGCAAAGGGCCCAAGGCCCGCCCCGGCGCCAAGAAGAAGGCGCAGGCCTAGTCCCGCATCGCCGGCGCGCACACGCGCCCACACGCGCGGACGGGCGCGCGCTCGAGGGATCGTCAAGGAGGAACCGTGGCGGTTGCACCGAAGAAGAGCAAGGTCAAGAAGGTCAAGAAGAAGGTCGACGCCTTCGGCGTGGCGCACGTCAAGTCGAGCTTCAACAACACGATCGTGACCATCACCGACATGGGCGGCAACGTCATCACCTGGTCGAGCGGGGGCAAGATCGGCAACAAGGGCTCCCGCAAGAGCACGGCGTTCGCCGCCCAGATGGCAGCGCGCCGCTGCGCCGACGAGGTCATGTCGCTGGGGATGAAGAAGGTGGAGATCTGGGTGAAGGGACCCGGAAGCGGGCGCGAGGCCGCCATCCGGTCGCTGAAGTCCTCCGGGCTGGAGATCTCCAGGATCAAGGACGTGACGGCGGTCCCCCACAACGGGACGCGCCAGCCGCGCCGGCGAAGGTAGCGTTCGCGGCGGCCGGCGCGCGGCCGGACCGCCCACGATCAAGACGACAAGAACAGGACGAAGCACATGGCAAGGTATATCGATCCCAAGTGCAGGGTGTGCCGACGCGAGGGCATGCAGCTCTTCCTGAAGGGAGAGCGCTGCTTCAGCGACAAGTGCGCGGTGGAGAAACGCCCCTACGGGCCCGGCCTGCACGGCCGGCGCCGCGCCGGAAAGCCGTCGGAGTACAAGCTCCAGTTGCGCGAGAAGCAGAAGGTCCGCGCGATCTACGGGGTGCTCGAGCGGCAATTCCGCAACAATTTCGCCGAGGCCGCGCGCCGCACGGGCGCCACGGGGAGCAATCTCTTCACCGATCTGGAGAAGCGCCTCGACAACGTGGTCTATCGCCTCGGTCTCGCGCCCAGCCGTTGTGCCGCGCGCCAGCTCGTGGGCCACAACCACGTCCTGGTGGACGGCAAGCGGGTCAACATCCCCAGCTACCACGTCCGCGTGGGCCAGCTGATCTCCATCCGGGAGAAGAGCCGCGCGATCCCCACCGTGAACGAGGCGATCAAGGCCGCCAACCGGCGACCGCCCCTGCCCTTCGTCGAGCTCGACGCCGGGGGCTACCAGGGGAAGCTCGTCCGCGAGCCGAGCAAGGAGGACCTGCCGATCCCGATCCAGGAGAACCTGATCGTCGAGCTCTACTCGAAGGTCTGACCGCGGCGGGGGAGTCGCCTGCCTTCGGCTCCCAGGGCCACCAGCAGGATTTTCGTCGAGGGAGAGGGACCTAGACATGAAGTGGAAGAATCTCTTGATGCCCAAGGGTATCGATCGGGAGCACAGCAAGCTCGAGGGCCGCAAGGCGCAGCTGGTGATCCAGCCGCTGGAGCGGGGATTCGGGCTGACGGTGGGGAACGCCCTGCGCCGGACGCTCCTCTCCTCGATCCAGGGCGCGGCCATCACCGCGGTGAAGATCGAGGGGGTGCGCCACGAGCTGAGCATCGTCCCGGGGGTGATCGAGGACGTCACCGACATCATCCTCAATCTCAAGAACGTCGTCTTCGACTACGACAAGGACGAGCCCGCCTGGTGCAGCCTGGAGTCCAGCACGGAGGGGCTCGTCACCGCCGGCATGATCCAGGTCCCCGAGGGGGTGCGCATCGTCAACCCCGATCTGCTGATCTGCACCCTGGGAGAGAACGCCACCTTCTCCGCAAAGCTCTACATCGATTTCGGCCGCGGTTACGTCGACCGCGAGGAGCACAGCGTCCCCGACGAGACGATCGGTGTGATCAAGCTCGACGCGAACTTCAGCCCGGTGCGCAAGGTCAGCTACCGGGTGGAGGACACCCGTGTCGGACAGCGCACCGACTACGATCGCCTGGTCCTGGAGATCGAGACCGACGGCTCCATCGGACCCGAGGACTCCCTGGGCCACGCCGCCAAGATCCTCAAGGACCACATGCAGCTGTTCATCAACTTCGACGAGAAGCCCATCGACCGTGGCCTCGTCGAGATCGACGAGAACACGGAGAAGCTCGTCGAGCTGCTCAAGCGCAGTGTGGACGAGCTGGAGCTGTCCGTACGCTCGGCCAACTGCCTCAAGGCTGGCCACATCGACAGCCTCTTCGACCTGGTGACCAAGAGCGAGAGCGAGATGCTCAAGTTCCGCAACTTCGGCCGCAAGAGCCTCAACGAGATCGGCGAGATCCTCGAGGGGATGGGGCTGCGTTTCGGGATGACCTTCGACGAGGAGATCGCGCGGCTGGCCATCAAGGTCGAGCCTGCCGCCGGGCAAGGCAACGCCGCGGTCTGAGCGAACGCCAGCGTCCTGCGGCCAGCCGCCGCCGACAACGACCGCAAAAGGATACCGTGCCATGCGACACCTGATCGACGGGCGCAAGTTGGGCCGGACGGCGGCCCACCGCCGCGCCACGCTGCGCAACCTGGTCATCGCGCTGATCGCCCACGAGCGCATCGAGACGACCATCCCCAAGGCCAAGGAGGCGCGCCGTCTGGCCGAGCGTTGCATCACGTTCGCCAAGCGCGGGGATCTCGCGGCCCGCCGGCACGTCGCCCACCTGTTGCACGACAAGGAGGCGGTGCAACGCCTCTTCGCGGAGCTGGGCCCGCGCTACAAGGCGCGTCCCGGCGGGTACACCCGCGTGCTGCGCCTGGGGCGCTACCGCAAGGGTGACGCGACGGAGCTGGCACTGCTGGAGCTGGTGCGCGACGGCGACCGCGCCGCGGGCGGTGCGGCGGCGTCGGCGGCCGCGGGGGAGGCCGCGCCCAAGGGCGCGCGCAAGGGCGCGGGCAAGCCCGGCAAGCCGTCCAAGCCCGGCGCGAAGCCGGCGCAGGGTGCGGGCAGGGCCGCGACCGCGAAAGCAGCGGAGAAGAAGAAGGGGGCAGCCAAGGCGGAAAAGGCCACCAAGGCCGGGAAGGCCGAAAAGGACGATCACGGCGCGAAGCCCGCAAAGGCCGACAAAAAGGCCAAGGACGCCCGCACCGAAGCCAGGCCGAGGAAGGGCGCAACAAGCAAGGCCGGTACCCGGCCCGGCGAGGGCAAGGGCGACCTGAAGGGCAAGGGCCGCGGCGGCAAGCGCGGCGGGTAGCCGCGCCTCCCGCGGTCCGCCGCCTGCGTCGAGCATCAGCGCGCTCCGCCGCGCACCCGTTTGCGGGTCCCGGCGGTGCGCGCTCCCACGCGCATGAGACTGCTTCCCGACACCCGCCGCCGCCTGCTATGGCTGGCGATCTTCGCCATCGCCATGGCCCAGCTCGAGGCTGCCGTCGTGGTCTACCTGCGGCGGCTGCTCTACCCCGAGGGCTTCCGCTTCCCGCTGCGCGCCATCACGGGGCCACTGCTGTGGATCGAGCTCGGGCGCGAGGCGGCGACCATCGTCATGCTCGCGGCCGTCGGCTGCTTGTCCTGCGCCGATCGCTGGCGGCGCTTCGCCGCGTTCATGCTTCTGTTCGGCGTGTGGGACGTGTTCTACTACCTGTGGCTCCACGCCATGGACCGCTGGCCGCAGAGCCCACTCACGTGGGACGTCCTGTTCCTGATCCCGCTGCCCTGGGTCGGCCCGGTGGCGGCTCCGGTGCTGATCGCTCTGGTGATGCTCGCAGCCGCCCTGGCGATCGAGGAGCTGCGCGACCGCGGCCTGCCGGTGCGGTTGACCCGGGGCGAGTGGACCGCGACCATCGCCAGCGGGCTGGGGCTCCTGGTGGTGCTCATGTGGGACGCTCCCAACGTGAGCCGCGGCGGACTCCCCAGCCCCTTCCCCTGGCCGGTTTTCCTGGCGTTCCTGGCCTGCGGAGCCGCGGCGGCAGCCCGGGCGTGGGGGCGCAGCCGACACGCCGGCACGCCCTAGGGTGGGGTGTTACGTTTCTGTGAACGCGGGCTGGACTGTAACGGGCATTACAGTTTTGTGATGTGGGCTACCGTATCTTGGTCCCGCATCCTCACAACAGGGGGATGAGGATGTTCGAGGCGGGGTGGCACTTATGTCACCCCGTCTGCGTTTTCCGCCAGGTCCTCCATCACGAGCCGCGCCCGCCTGCTTCCCCACCCGCTCCCGATTGCCCGTCTGATCCCGTGAGGTTTGCCGCGCCTCGCAGTGCGCAGGCGCCCACGCGCTCGCAGCCGGCCCAAATCCGCTGACGAGCCCTGCGAGGGCGGGCCGGGGGGAACCTCCTCGCCGCGGTGGCCGCCTTGCCACAACGCATGGTAGTTTGCAGCCATGCAGGCCCAGAGCGCAGCGGCGTTCCAGGACATCCACTACCTGCGCTGGGCCCGCACGCAGGCGATGCGGGCGCGCATTCCGTTGACGCAGAGCGGGATGCCGCCCCCCGACCCCAGGGTCCTCGGTGCCGTGCCCGCCCTTGACCTGCTCTCCGGCGACGGCAGCGACCATCCGCCCCTGGCCGGAATGCTGGCTGAGGCCTGGCGGGTCCCGCGCGAGGCCGTGCTGGTGCAGCCGGGCAGCCACTGGACGGTCTTCCTGCTGCTCGCCGCCCGTCTGGACGAGCAGCCGGGGCCCGTGATCGTTGAAGAGCCAGCGTACGAACCGCTGCTGCGCATTGCCGCCGCCCTGCGCGCTCCCATCCTGCGCCTGCCCCGGCCGCGCGCCCGCGGCTTCACCCTGGATCTGGAGGCGCTGGCGCGGCTCGGCCCGCAGCGGCCCAGCGTGCTGGTCCTCACCCAGCCGCACAACCCGTCGGGCGCGGTGCTGGGCGAGCAGGAGGTCGCCAGCGTCGCCGCCTGGGCGCAACGCGCGGGCTGCGCCGTGCTCTCCGACGAGGTCTACCTGGAGTTCCTCGACGAGCCCGAGCGCGCCACGCTGCTGCACCGCGTGCCCGGCTGCGCGGTGGTGCACAGTTTCACCAAGGTGATGGGCCTGGGCGCCTTGCGCGTGAGCGCTGCCGTCGGACCGCTGCGGTGGATCGCGCGCGCCGCCGCTGTCACCGACTATGGTCCCGTGATGCTCCCCTCGGCGAGCCAGGCCCTCGGCGCGCGGGCGTGGACTCAGCGCCACGCCCTGTGGAAGCGCGCGCGGGAGACGGCCGCCTCCGGCGCCGCGCACGTGCTGGCGTGGGCAGCGTCCTTGCCGGAGAGCGTGGAGCTTGCGCCTCCCGGGGCCGGCATCGTTTGTTTCCCGTGTCTCACGCCCCCGGCGCACGAGGCCGCGCTGGGGCTGGCGCGCGCCGCGGGTGTGCGCGGGCCCTTCGGCTTCGGCCTCGACGCGAGCCCCGGCGGGTCGCACGAGTGGATCTGGGCGCTGCGCGACCAGCGCGGCGTGCTGCTCACGCCGGGCGCATTCTTCGGCGATGCGCGTGGCTTCCGCCTCGGCTTCGGCGGCCCTACCGCGGCGCTGCGCGAAGGGCTCGCCGCCGCTGCCCAGTTCCTGCGCGAGGCGGCGGCAGCCGGCCGCAGCTAGGACGGCGCAAACTGCTCCGCGAGCGGCGCGCTCGCCACCGCCGCCGTTGCGCGCGGGCGGTGCAGCTCACGCGGGCAGTTTGGCTTGCGCGGGCTGCAGTGCTGCCGTAGGCTCGCGCGCTCGGGCCCGGTCGTGGCGGCCCCTTCGGAGGAGCCCATGACGCTGCGCACGCACACGCGAATCTACGCCGGGATCACCGGCGTCGGCATGGCTTTTCCCGAGCGGTTGCTCACCAACGCCGACCTCGAGCGCATGGTGGACACCACCGACGCCTGGATCGTCGAGCGGACCGGTATCCGCGAACGGCACCTGGTCGAGCCCGGGACTCCCGCCAGCGCGCTGGCGGAGCCTGCCGCGCGGCAGGCGCTCGAGATGGCGCAGGTCGACGCCGGCGAGATCGACTGCATCATCGTTCCCACCGTCACGCCCGATACGATCTTCCCGGCCACCGCCTGCATTCTGCAGGACAAGATCGGGGCCAAGCGCGCCTGGGCGTTCGACCTGCTGGGCGCGTGCAGCGGGTACGTGTACGCTGTGTCGCTGGCCGACGCGCTGATCCGCTGCGGAAAGCACGACAAGGTGCTGGTGGTCGGCGCGGAGATCATGAGCTGCATCGTGAACTGGACCGATCGCAATACCTGTGTGCTGTTCGGCGACGGGGCGGGAGCCACGGTGGTCGAGCGCCTGCCCGATGGCGTGGAGGGGATCCTCGACTGGGTCAACGGCACCGACGGCTCGGGCGCGCCGTACCTGCACCAGGCGGCGGGCGGCAGCGCGAAGCCCGCCAGCCACGAGACCGTCGACCGGTACGAGCACACGATCTGGCAGGACGGCAAGATCGTCTTCAAGAAGGCTGTCGAGGGCATGGCCAACGTGTCGCTGGAGGTGCTGCAGAAGATCGGCGCCTCCACGGACGAGGTCGACCTGTTCATCCCGCACCAGGCCAACCTGCGCATCATCGACTACGTGCGCAAGAAACTCGGGCTGCCCGAGGAGAAGGTCGTGGTCACGATCGACCGCTACGGCAACACCACTTCGGCGACCATCCCGTCGGCGATGCGCATCGCGCACGAGGACGGCCGCCTGCGCGCGGGCCACCTGCTCGTGATCGCGACGTTTGGAGCCGGCTTCACCTGGGGAGCCGCGGCGCTGCGCTGGACGCCCAAGAGCTCGCTGCCGCGGTGATGGCGTCCTTGGCCTGCGGTTTCCCCGACCCGATGGTCCGCTGATCCCATGATCCAGGTGCGAGGGCTGACCCACCGCTACGGGCCTCTCACGGCGATCGAAGACCTCAGCTTCACGGTGGGCCAAGGTGAGGTGCTGGGGCTGCTGGGCCCCAACGGCGCGGGCAAGACCACTACGCTGCGCGCGGTGGTGGGGCTGCTGAGCCCGTCGGCGGGCAGCATCAGCATCGGGGCGCACGACCTCGCCCGCGAGCCTCTGCAAGCGCGACGGCTGCTGGGCTTCCTGCCCGAGAACGTGCCGCTGTACCGCGAGCTCACCGTGACGGAGTTCCTGCGCTACGCGTCCCGGGCCAAAGGCGTGCCGCCCGCGCAGCGCGCGGCCGAGATCGAGCGCGTCGTGCACACCTGCGGGCTGCAGTCGGTGACGCGCCGGCTGATCGGATTCTGCAGCAAGGGTTTCCGGCAGCGTATCGGCCTGGCCCAGGCGCTGCTGGGCGATCCACCGGTGCTCGTGCTCGACGAGCCCACGGTGGGGCTGGATCCCGCGCAGGTCGTGGAGATCCGGACGACCGTGGCCGCACTGGCGCGGCAGAAGGCCCTGATCCTGAGCACCCACATCCTGCCCGAGGCGAGCCGTCTGTGCACCCGCGTGCTCATCCTCAACCGCGGCCATCTGGTGGCGGAGGGCTCGCCCGACGAGCTGGAGCGGCTGCTCGCGGGAGGGGCCCGGCTGCGCCTGGTGTGTGGCGCGGACGACGACGCGGGCGCGGGTGCGGTAGCCGTGCGTGTGGAGTCCATTCTGCGCGCGCTGCCGTGCGTGGCGGGCTTCACGCCGGCGGCCGCTGACCGTGGCCGCTGGTCCTGGACCGTCGACTTGCGGGCCGCGGATGACGCGCCGGCCCTGGTCGAGGAGCTGGTGCGCTCCGGGTGCCGATTGCACGAATTCGCTCCGCTGCGGGCGGGCCTCGAGGCCGTGTTCCTGGAGCTGGTGCGCCGGGAGGCGCAGGACGATGGCGGCGCGTACGGCGCAGGTGGAGCACACGGCGAGGGTAGGGCAGGCGGTGATGGCACGGCGCACCGAGAAGCTACCGCTCACGGCGAGGGTGCGGCACGCCCCGGCGCGGCCGCCTCGCCGGATGCTCCGCGGCAGGAGGCCCCGTGAACGGCGTGCTGGCCATTGCGGAACGGGAGCTGCGCGCGGCCTTCCGCAGCCCGGTCGCGTACGCGGTGGTGGGGTTCCACCTGCTGGCGCACGGGATCTTCTTCGCGTTCATGCTCGAGGAGTTCAGCAAGCGCTCGTACGTGCTGCTCACTGCGGGTAATGCGATGCAGCCCGAGCACAACCTCATGGACCAGGTCGTGCAGCCGCTGCTCGCCTGGGATATGTCGCTGTTCCTGTTCCTGCTGCCGGCGCTGACCATGCGCCTGTTCTCCGAGGAGTGGCGCAGCGGCACGAGCGAGCTGCTGCTCACGTACCCGCTGCGCGAGTGGGAGATCGCCGTGGGCAAACTCGCCGGGGCCGCCGCGCTGTTCGCGCTGATGCTCGTAATGGGCGCGGTGTATCCCGCCGCGGTATTGATCTTCGGACGGCTCGAGCCGGGGATGCTGCTCGCGGGGCAGGCGGGGATCTTCCTGTGCGGCCTCTCCATGCTTGCGGTGGGGCTGTGGTGGAGCGCGCTGACCGAGAACCAGGTGGTGGCCTTCATCGCCGCGGTGGTCACGCTCCTGGCGTTCACCTTCGCCGGCACGTGGGCCGGGCCCCAGACCGCCGCCCTGGGCGCGATGCTGCGCTGGCTCTCGCCGCTGGGGCACGCGTACCCGTTCAGCTTCGGCGTGCCGAGCCTCAGCGACACGGTGTACTTCCTGAGCGTGACGGCCTTCTTCACGTTCCTGACCACTGCCAGCCTCGAGGCGCGGCGGCTGCGCGCGCGAGGGGGGGCATGAGCGCGCCCGCATCGACCTGGAGGTCGGCGCCGTGAGCCGCGCTTTGAGACGATTGCGCGCAACGGCGATCCCACCGGCGGCGGGCTTGTGGCTCACAGCCGCGCTGTGGCTGGCGGCGATCGCACTCCTTGCGGTGGTCGTGGCACGCCACGACCTGCGCGCCGACCTCACCCAGACCAAGCGGCGGACCCTCGCGCCTCAAACGATCCAGGTGCTCAAGCTGCTGGATCGGCCCATCCATGTGCTGGGCTTCTTCAGCGATGAGCGCGCGCCACGCACACAGGCCCGGCTGCTCATGGAGAGCTACCAGGAATATACCGAGCGGCTCAGCTTCGAGCTGGCCGACCTCAACCGGCGGCCCGAGCTGGCCGAGGCCAATGGCGTGACCGAGAGCGGCACGCTGGTGCTGCAGAGCGGCGACCTCAAGGTGAAGGTCTCCAAGCTGCAGGAGGCTGACCTGACCGGTGCCATCGTGCGCCTGATCTCCGCGCGCCCGCCGCGGGTGCTGTTCCTGACTGGCCATGGGGAAGCCTCCATCGAGGACACGTCGCCGCGTGGCATCAGCAAGCTGGCCGACCTCGTGCGCCGGCAGAACTTCACCGTCCAGTCGTTCCCCCTGAGCGGCGCTACACGCATTCCCCCCGAGGCGGACGCCGCGGTGCTGGCCGCTCCTGAGGGGCCCATGACGCAGCGCGAGCAGGAGGCGCTTGCCGCCTACGTGCTCCGCGGTGGCCGGCTGCTGGCGATGGTGGAGCCCGCCGGGTCGGCGGACGCGGACTCCATGCTCACGCTGTTCGGCGTCTCGCCCGACCGGACGTTCGTCGTCGACCCCAGTCAGGCCCGGCGCAACCTGGCCGGCGGGGGCAGCTTTCGCATCGCCCTCACCCAGGGCGGCAATCCCGAGAATCCCATCACGCGCGGCTTCACCGGAGCCGTGCTGTTCCCGCTTGCGCGCAGCCTGTCCTCGGTCCAGCCGCCTCCGCAGGGAGTGGCCGCCACCCGGCTGGTGGAGACCGCGCCGCAGGCGTGGGGCGAGACCGACTTCAACGACCTCGTTGACGGCCAGCCACAGTTCGATCCACGCTCGGACCGACCAGGCCCACTGCCGCTGGCCTTCGCCGTGGAGATCGATCTGCGGCGGTTCCTGCTCCATCCTGGGGAGGAGGAGAAGGGGCTCACCGGGTTGGTCCGCACCTTCTACCCCGACACCTTCGACGCTCGCGACACCACGCTGGCCGACACACTGGTGGTCGGTGGCCAGCGCTTCATGGCGGCGCTCCCCGAGAAGGCGCGGATGGTCGTCGTCGGCGACGTCGATTTCGTGGACAACGCCAACCTGCTCGTGCGCAGCAATAGCGACTTGTTGCTCGGCATGCTGCTGTGGCTCACCGAGCAGGAGAATCGCATCGCACTCGCCCCACGCCCGGACAGCTCCGAGGCCGTCGTGCTCACGCGTACTCAGCTGCGCTGGGTCGCGCTCTTGGGGATCGCGGTGGTGCCCGCCATTCCGCTGGTCCTCGGCGGCGTGATGTTCTGGCGCCGTCGGCGGTGGCTCTAGGCCCAGGAACTCTGCCGACGTTCGCAATCGCGATCGACCTCCCGGGCCTCGGTCCCCAGCCCCTGCCGATCCGGCCGTTCGCAGCCGGCCAGCAGGGTCCCGCACTCGCCATCCCGCCGATCCGGCCATCCGCAGTCGAAGCCATGTCACCCCACGCATCGATCATTGCCGACGTTCGCAATCGTGATCGGCCGCACTGATCACGGAGTTCCCCACCCACCATCGTTACCCTGCGTCGCAGAATCACCCATGTCGTGATCGACGGTCAGCCCTGCATGCGCGAACTTCCATCGCCGGGTCCGCGCGGCGCTGCTCACGGACGTTCGCCGCCGCCCTTTTTCCGCACCGCTGCGCTGCGCTCCACGGGCCACCCGCAGTCTGGCCGAGCAGAGTCCGGCGCCAGGGCCGGAGACGTCCGCCCCTACGCGTGCCCCCTGCCTATAGGAATCCGCATTCCTCCGCAGAGGCAGGTCGCGTGCCATGCGCGCCGGAATGCACCCAGGACCACAACTGCTTTGAATGAATCGAGTTGCACGATGGGCCGCGCGCGAGTCGTGTCAACGCCCGGTGACACACATGTACGGGTATCATGACACCATCCTCGCAACCTCGGGCTTCGAACCTCGAACACCGCTGATCTGCAAGGGCTTGAGCCCCGAGCGCACGAGTGTCCTGATTCCTGTGCATTTGGACGAGGCGTGGCGCTGAGCCATCGTGTGTCGATCGACCGCGAACCGATGACGGCAATCCCGCCCGCGACGGCGGCCCTCTCTTCTATTAGGATGTCGGGTCGCCGGGCCGGGACCAGTTCTCACGCCATGGAGCTCCGCGATCACTGATGCCACGCCGTGTCCCCAGCCTGCTTGCGCTGATCGCTGTCCTTGCGGCCTTTCTGTTCCTCTGGGATAAGCCGCGCGAGCAACGGCGGCGCTTGCGCCAGGAACAGGAGAGCCTGCTTCTGCCCATCGATCCAGCCGTGGTCGACACGCTTCGGTTACGCCGGGTGCCCGAGTCGGTGCTGCTGGTCCGCCAACCCGGGCCTGCCAACTCGCAGCGAACGCCCGCTGCAGTTCCCGCGTCGGTCACCGCGGCAATCCCCGCTGCAGTCCCCGCGGTTCCCGCCGCCCCCGCAGCTCCCCCGACCCCTGGGGGAGAGACGCCATCCCACCGTTGGATGCTGCTCTCGCCGGTGCGCGAGCCGGCCGACGGCGAAGTGTGCGACGGCCTGGTGCGCGGACTGACCGCGGTCCATGCGCTGCAGGCGATCGTCACCAGGCACGACACGACCGCGTGGGTTGAGTTCGGGCTCGCTCCCAACCTGCCCGGCGTGGTGCGCGTCGAGGTTGCCGGGCCGGCTGGCCAGCGCGCCGCGTTGTGGGTCGGCCACGAGAATCCGCAGGAGACGGCCGTCTACGTGCGCCGCGACGGCCGCGACGAAATCGAGTTGGCCCCGCCCGAGATGGGGAAGCTCGCGCGGCTCTCCCACCAGGGTTTGCGGAACTACGACCTTTTCGCCGTGAGCCGCGACTCGATCGATTGGGTGTCGATCGCCTCCGGCAAGGGGCGCTGGAGCGCGCGCCGCAATGGCCGCGGCCTGTGGTTCACCGAGGAGACGCCGCCGCGTCAGCTCAAACGCTACGAGGTGGACCTGTTGGTCTACGATCTCGCGACGCAGCGCATTCAACGCTACGTGGAGGATAACGTGAGCGCGAGGCACTGGTCTGCCTTTGGGCTGCACGCGCCGATCTTGGACATCTCGTTCACCGCCGCTCTGCAGCCGGAGCGTATCCGGCGCGTGGCGCTGGGGAATCAAATCGATCAGACGACGTACTACGCGCGCCGGGACACGCTGCGCTCGGTGCTTGCCCTCGGCGGGCCGCTGCTCTCGAGCGGCGAGCGATCGCTTGCGCAGCTGTTGGAGACCAACCCGGTCCCGGACAACTACGACCGACTGGACAGCCTGACGATCAGGTGGCTGGCGGGCGGGAGTTGCACGGCGGTGCACCAGGGCCGCGACTGGACGATGCGCCTCCCGGCGGGATGGAAAGGGGATAAGGCGCGGCTGGAGACGCCGTTGCAGAATGTGGTGCACGGTCTGGAGACGCTCGAGTCAACGGCGTCGGCGTCGCTTGGGAAGGGACGTGGCTTCGAGGCAATCGCACCCGTGCAGCGTGTGGCGTGCGCGCTGTTCTGGCCCGACCGCAGCGTGCGCTTGCGCCTCGGCTGGCACTCGGGCGAGGATTTCCACTGGCTGCACGTCGACGGCGAGCAACGGGCGCACCGGATCGGACGCGATCTGTACTTCCGGCTCTATTCGTTGCTGCTGGGCTTGGGGGTGATCCCGGGCGAGAATGCGCAGGGGGCTGCTGACAGCACTGCTGCCGCCGCCGGCGCCACCGCTGGGAGCACGCGCCCTTAGCGCGGCGCGCGGATTCGGTAGGGCGAGCCCTTCACGCCGGCTCCTCTCCTTCAAGCGTCCCCCGTGTCGCGTTGCGCAGGGTCGAACGCTCGCGTCGGTGTCCGCCGGCCGACCGCCGCGAGGCCGCGTCAGTGCGCGCCGCCCGAGCGGGGCGCTGGGGTTGGCGGGGCCGCCGGGGTCGCGGGGGTCATGGGGGTCATGGGGGTCGCTGGCCTGCCTGGGACGACCGCGGACGCGTTCTTACCGCCCGCCGTCACTGCCTCCACCAGCGTCGTGACCACCTTCGCCTTGAGCAGATTTGCTGCGTCTGAGCAGAACGGATCCGTATCGAGCACCGTGACATCGGCGCGGCTCCCTGGAGCCAGACGCCCCCACTCCGGTACGCCCGTGAGACCGCTCGCCGCTGCGGCCGCCAGGGCCGCATCCAGGCGCCGGTCCAGCTCGGCCTCGCCGGGTCCGGGGATCTGCGCGCGCAGAGAGCCGTCGGCGGCGTCGATGACGATCCCGGTGGGCTCGCCGGTGGCCGCATCGCGCACGATCTCGCCCCCCTTGGGGTCGGGCGCCGCCCGCGTGATCCCCGCGCGGCGGCCCGCTCCTGCGCGCGCTCGATGCACTCCTGCGCGGTGGTCGTGCCCCGGAGATCGACCTGCGCGAGCAAGGCTCCCAGGTTGAACAGGTGCCCGTGGGCATCGACCAGCCCGGGCACCGCCCACGCACCGGCCAGATCGAGGGTCCGCGTCCGCGGGTTGCGCAGCGTCTCCACCGCGGCGCGCGGCCCCGCCGCGAGCACTACGCCACCGCCGATGGCAAGCGCCTCCACGGGCGATGGCTGATCGCCCGCCAGAGTGTAGATCGTGCCGACTTCGATGATGAGATCTGCCATGATCGCCGCCGGACCGGACCGCGCTTGCGCCGGGATCACCCGCTCGGGCGTGCGGTTGCTGGCGTGGGCGCAGCCAGCGGAGACCATCGCGCCGGCGAGCAGCCCGCCTTCGACCAGCACGCCGGCATACGACGCGCCGCAGCTCCGTGGGTGGGTTGAGACAGGGGAAGAGCGTCGATCCGTCATGACTGAGCTCGAGTCGCCGGGGGCCAGCAGGGTCAGGCGCGGGTGACCCCTGTCGCCCCAGCGGGGGTCTAGCATACATTGGCGGCACGTCTTTGCGGTGCTGGAGGCGGCCCAGCCGCACAGCGACGGCTGCCACGGCCGACCCGCGGTCGCCCACCAGCCGCATCCCTGAGAGGCAGTTCGCCATGCAAGCTCGTCCGAGCCCCGACGCCGCCCCGCGCTCCATCGGCGGGCGCTCTTCCACCACAAGCTCCATTGCCGAGCTCTGCGCCGCCCCGCGCTTCGCCGCGCACCGGCCGCGCACGCCGCGGGTCATCGTCGTCCGCTCGCTGGGCCTCATCGCGCTGTTCGTGCCGCTGCTCACAGCGGCGACCTGCCGTCGCAATCAGAACGGCCAACCGCCGCGCACGCAGCAGATCTTCCTGACCGTGAGCGGCCTGCTGCCGCTGAACCCCACGCAGGGCTTCTACGAGCTGTGGCTGGGCTCGCCCGCGCAGCCGCCACCCGCGGGGACGCAGCCGTGGGACGTCCCGCAGCGCTTCGTCTCGGCAGCGACGTTTCGCGTCGACACGCTGGGTGTGATGCAGAGACTGGATGGAGCGCGCATCGAGACGCTACCGCTGCCGGCGGCGTGGGACGGGGGCGACGTCGCCCGCGCCCTGATCACCTACCAAATCGTGGGCCAGGAGAGCGCGCCGCACGCTCCGGGCTTCAAGCTCGCAGCGGGCAGTTTTGTCGCGCCGGGCTTCATCCAGAGCACGGAGCTTTCCGCCGAGGACGGTGAGGTCGCGCCGCTCGATCTGCGCGCGCTGGCGGGCGACGTCACGCTCGCGACGCCCACGACCAGCGACCCCAACGACGAGCTGCTGGGCGCGTGGTTCTTCCGCGGAGAGGTCGCCGCGCCGCAGCCGTCGTTGGCGTTGGGGCAGCCTGGGGCGCTGCCGGACTCGCTCACCTTCCAGGGCTGGTTGCTGGAGCGCAGCGAGACGGGCGCGATCCGCCAGATGCTCCCGATGGGCCGCTTCCGCAGCGCAACTGGAGTGGACTCCGACGGCGGAGGCCCCGCGGCCGGTACGGTCGCCGCGCCGCCGTTCCCCGGGCAGGACTTCAACACGCAGCTGCCCACCGGCATCCCGTTCCTGCGCAACCCCGAGATCATGATTACGCTCGAGCCCGCGCTCGATCCCGCACCGGGCCTGCCCAGCTCGCTGCGCGTGCTGCGGCGCGGCATCGACGCCCGGACGGCGAGTCACGTAGCGCTGGCCATGTCCAACAGTGCCCAGGACGGACTGCTCCCGCACGCCGCCATTACGGTGCAGCGCTAGCATGACAACCCAGCGGCGCGCACCGCGGGGCGTTTCCGAATCGCCGGCAGGCGGTCACGCCAAGCTGCCGCGCACCACTGCGCCGGCTCCGTGCGCCGTCACCCTCACGCGCTGCCTGGGCCCAGGGCGCGGGTTGGGTCTCACCCTGGGCGTGGTGATCGGCTCGGGGATCTTCGTGCTGCCGGCGCAGATTGCACGCCAGCTGCCCGACCCGGCCAGCTTCACTTGGATCTGGATCGTGGGCGGGTTGCTGAGCCTGGCATCGGCGCTGTCCTACGCAGAGCTGGCGACGACCTTCCCCGAGACGGGTGGCTACGTCGTCTACCTACGCCGCATCTACGGCGACCGCCTCGCCTTCGCGTACGGCTGGGCCGTGATGCTGGTGATCTACCCCTCGAGCATCGCGGGGCTCGCCCGTGTGTTCGGGACGTCGGCCGCCGATCTGCTCGGCGTGCAGCTGCCGACCGCGGCGTTGGCCTGCGGAGCGATCGCGCTGGCGGCGTCGCTCAACGTATTGGGCGTGGTGCTGACCGCGCGTGCGCAGGTGGGGCTCAGCGCCGCCAAGGTGGGAGCGCTGCTGCTGCTGGCCGTGGCCGGGGTCGCGCTCGCGCCGGTCGTGGCTTCGCACGGCGCGGATCCCTCCGGCTTGCCCCACGCGCCGGTCTCCGCGACGGCGACCGGCGCGGTTGCGGGGGGGCTTCTGCCGTGGTTGCTGGCGATCGTCTTCATGGAGTGGTGCTACGCCGGCTTTCTCGAGGTCGTGGTCGTGGCCGGCGAGGTCGAGCGTCCAGCGCGCACGCTGACCGTCGTGCTGACGAGCACGGTGCTGCTGATCATGGCGATCTACGTGCTCTACGCGCTCGCGCTGCGGCGGCACCTGGGGATGGAGGCCATCGCCGGCTCGCCCGCGGTGGCCGCGGACCTGGCGCGCGCGCTGATGGGGCCCGCCGGCGGCCGACTGCTGAGCGCGGTGGTGACCGTGGCGACCTTCGGCGCGATGGTGTCGCTGCTGTTCAGTGGGCCGCGCATCCTGCTCGCGCTGGCTGGCGCGGGGCTGTTCTTCCCTGCGGCGGGCCGGCTGTGGGCGCCGCGGCGCACGCCTGCCGTGGCGGTGCTCCTGTGCGCGGCGGCCGCCGCAGTGTACGCCTGCGTGGGGAGTTTCGAGCAGCTCGTGCAGTATTTCTACTTCGCGACTGGGTTGTTCAGCGCTGTGATCTTGGCAGGCGGTATGTGGCTGCGCGCGCGCGGGCGCGTGGCTGCGGACTCGCGGCGTATCCCGCTGTGGCCGCTGCCGCCGCTCTTGGCAGTGGCAACGGCGCTGGGCGGGACGGCCTACGTCGCGCGGTCGCTGCCGCGCGCCTCCGCCATCGGCCTTTCCATCCTGCTGCTCGCGCTCCCGCTCTCCTCGGTGGCACGGCGTCTCAATCGCGCAGGATCGTGACCGTTCCGCGATCGCCGTCGACGAGCACCTCGCGGGCGCACGCCAGCCAACGCCGCGCCTTTGGCAGCGCGACCACGGCGGGCACACCGCGCTCGCGAGCGAGCACGGCCGCGTGGGACAACGCTCCGCCCGACTCCGCCACCACGGCTGCCACGCGGCCCAGTACGACCGCATCCGCCGGCAGCAGCATGGGCACCACGAGGATCTCCCCCGCTGCGGGGCCGCCATCCTGCTGCGCCGAGTCCAGACGGCGTGGCGCGCCCTGCGCGCGCCCCGGCGAGGCGGGCAGCCCCAGCCGTTGCTCGCCCGCGCGGCCGGGACCGGGACGCGCCGATGGCTCCGCGCGCACAGCGTCCGCGGGCGTACGGCCCTCCCATACCGCCGCCAACGCCCGTCCGCGGCGCAGCGACTCGCGCCACAGCCGCGGCTGCTCCGCCGGTGGAGCGACCAGGATGCGGTCCAGATCGCCCGGCAACAGATCGAAGATCTCGCGCTGCGCCGATGCGGACGCGGTCACCCCCTGCGCCAATGCCCGCGCGGCCCGCCGCCAGAGCGCATAGGCCCGCGCCAGCAGCGTATCGTCGTCCTCGCAGGCGGCCAGCACGCGCGCTGCGGTCTCGGCCGCGGCGCGCGCCGCCTCGCGTTCCTGAGTGTCAGGCAGCGCGGACTCGAGCGCGGCGTCGAGCTGAGCGCGCCGCTGCTGTGCGGAGACGGCCGCGGGCACGAAGGCCGGGCCGGGGTCGCACCTGCCGGCCAGGCGCCGAGCAAGCTCGGCCCACAACGGCCAACGGTCCTCCTCGAGGGCCGCGGCGCGACCGTCCCAGGGCGCAACGGCGACGTGCCCGAAGCGGCGGAGGTGGTCGATCACGCCCGTGCGCGCCAGCGCCGCCGCGGGCAACGCCGGCGCTGCGGCGGGATCCAGCAAGGCCGCGATCGACCCGGGTGACGGGGGCGGGCCATCCTCCGGGAAGCAGCAGCGCGCCAGCGCCACGAGCTCCTGCAGAGCGGTCTCGCGCTGCGCGGCCTCGGTCTGCGGCAGCGGTGGCGCCGGCGCCTTTGGCGCTAGCCCGCGCAGTGCGTCCAGCGCCTGGCGTGCCCAGCCGCGCGCTCTGCGCAGTCCGCCGGAGAAGTAGGTTTGCTGGAGCAAGAGCCAGGCGCCCATGAACTCCCGCCAGCCGCTGCGCCGCTGCGTCGCCGAGAGCGGTCCGGCGAGCGCTGCTGCGGCGCGCTCCAGCGCCGCGAGCCTGGTCAGCAACGCGGGCTCGCGCCGCGTCGTCCACTCGCGCAGCGCCCCCTGCACCGACTCGGGGATCGCCCACGCCGCGGGAGGCGCAACGCGCTCGGCGCTGCCGGACCCCGCGCCCGCCTCGTCGTCGGTCGGCCGCGTGCGGTCGTGCCAGCGCCCGTCGATCAGCCGGCTGCCGAACCCAGCCGGTTGGGCCGCAAGCCAACGCGCGAACCAGCCCGCCAGCAGCGGACACAGCGGCGTGGGACAGTGCTCCGCGTCCCACGCCCAGTGCTCGCGCGCGTCCTGCGGGTGCAACGGGAAGTGCGGGACGTCCTCACGCGCGCCCGCCAGCGCAGGCGCGGCACCTGCCGCGGGCACGACGTCCATCGCGAGCCGCGCTGGTCCGGACGCTCCCCAGGCGGACCAGCGCGCAGGCGCGGGGCGGGCCTGCAGCAACAGCACGCGATCGCGCTCTTCGCCGATCTCCAGCTGCCAGGCTCCCGGGCCCAGGTGCGCCAGTGCCTGCTGGGTCAGCGACAGCGCCGCGCGTGCCCAGGGTGGTCCGGCGGCGCTCCCCACGGCGAGCTCTTCGCAGAGGAGCTGGGCGCGCAGCGCGCGGACCGGCTCGGCCTGTGCACTCCAGCCTTCCAGCTGGAGGACGTTCGCGTCGGGGTGGACCTCCACCGTCCACCACGCGCGCAACTCCAGGTGCCGCTGCGCCAGCACCGCCACGGCGAGCCCCCCGCCTGCGGGCAGCTCCAGCACGCGCTGCACGAGGCTGCTGCCGCCGGAGGCGCCCACCGCCGCGAGAGCCTGCGCCAGTGCCTCGGGGGTGGCGTTGGCGGAGCGCGACTCCAGCAGCCCCGCCAGGCTCGCGCCGTCGCGGTCCTCGGCCGGGCTGGAGGACCGCACCATCCAGAGCGCTATGTCGGGGTCGGATTCGAGCAGCGCGCCCGCCAGCGCCAACGCCTCCCGAGGATCGCGGGCGGCGGACGCCGTCGCGGCGGCGTCCAGCGCCCACCCGCCGGGTGTGGCAACGCCGGCCTGGTGCAGCGCGGCCAGACGGTGCGCCTTCCAGCCGAAACGGTCGGGGGGGAGCCCGTCCCGCCGATCCAGCGCGGACCAGCGCGTCGCGGCCGAGTCGGGCTTCGCGGACGCCGGCGGCGTCGCGGCGGGCGCGGACTGCTCGACGGGGTCGGAGCGCTCCGCCGGTGCGGGCCCCTCGTTTCGAGCGTTCGGCTCCGAAGGATGCATGACCTCGCCTCCTGCGGCACGCGGCCGCGGCGAGGGACCGGGCTACGGGAATGAGCGTCGAGGCTCGTGCCGATTCGGGCCGGCGATCCGGCGCCGGTCGGCGGCGGCCTAGCGCGCCAACGTGGCCGCCGTAGCGCCGGGCGCCTGCGCCATCACCAGCGTCACCCCGGTGGTCAGTGGCACCGACGCCAGCATGATACGCAGGTCGTCACGCGTGCGCATGAAATCGGGGCGCCGCGCTGCGTCCACCGGATCGGACGGAGGCAGCTCGAGCTTCTGCGGATTGACGAACCGGCCGTTGCGCATGATGCGGTAGCAGAGATGCGGCGCCGTCGAGAGCCCGGTGCTGCCCACGTAGCCGATGATGTCACCCTGCTGGACGCGCCGGCCCGGCAGGATCCCCGCCGCGAATCCGGACAGGTGCAGGTACCACGACTCGTATCCGGCGCCATGCCTGAGCACGATGTAGTTTCCGTTGCCGCGGTAGCGGTCGCGCGTCAGCACGGCCCCGTCGGCGGTCGCCCGAACGGGCGTGCCCGACGGCGCGGCGTAGTCGACCCCCTCGTGGGGACGGTAGTACCGCAGGATGGGGTGGAAGCGGTGCAGGCTATAGCCGCTGCTGATGCGGTCGAACTTCAGGGGCGAGCGCAGGAACTGCTTCTCCAGCGAGCGGCCGCCGCCGTCGTAGTACGCGGGCAGGCCGAGGGTGTTCTCGAAGAGATAGGCCTCGTGGCGGCGTCCGTCGTTCACGAAGTCCGCCGCCAGCAGCCGGCCGTCGCGCACGGGCCGGCCCTCGTGGACGAACCCCTCGTAGAGCAGGGTGAAGGTGTCGCCCTTGCGCAAGTCGCGGAAGAAATCGATGTCGAACCCCAGGATCTCGCTGAGCTGCACCGCGAGCGCGGGATCGGCGCCAGCGGTCTTGAGCGCATCGAACAGGTTGTTGTCGATGGTCCCGCGCACGGCCTTCAGTTCGCGCTCCACGGGATAGCTGCACAGCTGCGCGTTGAAGCCGTCCGGGCCGGCGCTGGCCACCAGGTAATGGGCCGAGTCGAGCTCCGTGCGGACCGACTGCAGGGCCCCGCCCGGTGCGCGGGTGAGGTCGAAGACATCGCCCCGCTGGACGCGCTTGAGGTCGATGTGGGCACGGCAGGCGGCCACCAATTGCATGATCGTGTCGTGACCGATGCCGGCGCGCTCGAGCGCCATGTAGAAGCTCTCGCCGCGCCCGATCGTGATGCGCTCGATGCCCAGCGGCGGCTGGCCAGGCACCGGCGCATCGGCTGCGCCCTCCTGCGCCAGCACGGCGCCGTGGGCGGGAGCCGCGTCCAACGTCTTCGCCGTGACGGCGGGCGGGCTCCCCCCGAAGGCTGGGTCGGCCTCCCGCAGTCGATCGGCCGGTGGGTCCACCGAGAGGGTGGGCTGCAGGCTGGCGGCGGCCACCGGCTCACCGTCATCCGGATCGGCCGGCCCGGCCGGTTGGAAGCCCCCCAGCCAGGCGTAGACGCCTCCCAGCAACGTGATCGTGCCCAGGATGCAAGCGTAGCGTCGCATGTGCGCCTTGAGGTTGGGGTCGTTCCTTCCGCCGGTAGGGAAGGCGGGGTTACCCTACCCGGCTCCTCGCGAGGGCGGCAAGCAAGAACGCGACCCAACCCGGGTCGCAGGGGACCCTTTCGCCCTCTTTTCCCATCTGTCACAATGATTGGGCGAGCGGCTTGCATTGGAAGTGGTCATCCGGGGGTCGGATGGGGGCTCGTGGGGCTGGCTGCCGCGCAGGAGGAACCATGTCGTCCAGGTCGCACCGAGTGGGGACGTCGATAACGCATCGCGGGAAACAAGCGCCGGCGGTCGTCGCGACCGGACGCCGCGGCGTACTCGCCGTGGCCTTAGCCCTGGCCGCGGCCGCCGGCCTCGCCGCACGCCCAGGAGTGGCCCACGCTGTCGATGCCTTCCTGCAGGGACAGCTGGCGGGCGGCCGGACGGGTTTCTCGGTGGCCGACGCTGGCGACGTGAACAACGACGGCAAGCCCGACCTGATCGTTGGCGCGCCGATGGACAACACGCTGGGCGTGGAGAACGGGCGCGCCTTCCTGTGGCTGGGCGGCACGCGGCTCACCGCGGCGCCACGGCTGGTCCTCGCCGAGAGCCAGGCCAGCCAGCGGCCCCACTTCGGCTGGTCCGTGGCGGGGGTCGGCGACGTCAACAATGACGGCTACGACGACGTGGCAGTCGGCGCGCCGGGCGACGACACCGTGGGGGCGGACGCGGGTGCCGTTTACATCTACTTCGGCGGGGCGACGGCGAGCCTCAACGCGGTCTTCGACCTCAAGCTCACAGGCGAGACCGCAGACGACCAGTTCGGCTATTCCGTCTGCAAGGCGGGCGATCTCAACGGCGACACACACCCCGATTTCGTGGTGGGGGCTCCCTACGCCGATCCCGTGGCCGTCGGCGCCGACGCCGGCGCCGTGTACCTGTTCCTGGGGGCCGCCGTAACGCCGTCCACGAGCTCTGTGGTGCGCTTCCAGGGCGCCATCGCGGGCGATCTGTTCGGCTGGGCGGTCACGGACGTGCCGAGCTTCAAGGGCACCGGGTTGCCCGCGATCCTGGTCGGCGCGCCGCAGAATAGCCAGGACGGTCTGAACGCCGGCCGCGCCTACTTGTTCTTCGGTGGAGTGAGTAGCACGCTGCCCGACATCACCGCAGACGTGACGTTTCTGGGGTTCCAGGCCAACGCCCTGTACGGGACGTCCGTCAGCCAGGCCGGACGCTTCAACAATGACACGCTCACCGATGTGCTGATCGGCGCGCCCGGGTATCAGGGCGACACAGGCGTGGTGCGCGTCTTCTACGGCTCGGCCACGCCGGCGGCGCAGCCGGCCTACGACCTGCAGATCGTGGGCGAGACCGGCGGCGACCGCTTCGGCGAAGCCGTTGCCGACGTGGGCAATCACGACGGCGCCGGCACGCAGGACATCATCGTGGGTGCCCCGCTGCGCAATTCCGGCGGCGCGGCGAGCGGTCACGTCTATCTGATCCCAGGAGGATTCAGCGGGAGCAGCGCCAGCGATCCGGGCATCGTGGACATCCTGCCGGTCAACCCCACGGGGGCGGCGATCGCGGGCGATCACTTCGGCCAGGCGGTGAGCTCCGCGGGCGACCTCGATGGCGACACGCGCGGCGATCTGATCATCGGCGCGCCCGACGCCAACACCACGGGCGCAGGCGTGGCGGGCGTGGCTGCGATCGTCACCTCGTCGGGCGGTGTGCTGCCGGCGCCCACGGTGCGCATGACGGCGCAGGCCGCCTCCGGCGGGTGGCTCCTGCTCTTCGACGGACCGGCCGCGCAGGCCAGCGATGCCTCGTTGTGGAGCGTCGAGACATGGCCTCGCCGGCTGGCGACGCTGGGCGCCGGGCTCACGCCCGCGGGCGGGCAGCTGCGCGCCGAGCTGGCGGCCGGAACCGTGGCCGGGATCCGGGTTGTCGAGCTGCGCTGGACCGCTGGCGGCGTGGCAGCGGCGCAGCAGTTCGCGCTTCCGGAGCTGCCCGCGGGCAGACTCACGCTGCTGGCTCCGCAACCCAATCCGTTCAACCCATCGACGGTGATCCGCTACGAGCTGCCCGCGCCAGCGGCCTACACCCTGCGCGTGCTGGACTCGCGAGGCCGTTGGGTAAGGACCCTGGCGCGCGGCCAAGGTGGGCCCGGGCTGCTTTCGGTTGTCTTCGACGGCCGCGACGACTTGGGGCGCTTGCTCGCCAGCGGCGCCTATACCGTCGTGCTGGAGGACGGTGGCGTGCGCCGCACGGCGTCCGCGGTGCTCTTAAAGTAGCCGCTTCGCCGCGGCGCCCCTTCGCTGCGGCGGCTCTGCGCCGAGTGGCCGCTTCGCTGCGTCGCCGCTCTGCTGGGTGGCTGCTCTGCTAGAGTGGCCGCTTCGCAGAATCGCCGCTTCGCTCGCCGCCGCGAGCGCGTCCCGCTCGCCCCTCCGGTCGCGCTCCGGCACGTGCCCGCACGCGGCTGGTCACAAGCGCAATCTCGCGCGCTGGCTGCGCGGCAACTCCTTCCCACGGCCCGCCTGGGGGGCGCTCGCAGGCAGGCCCCGCCTCCCGTCCGGGGCCTGCAGCTGCCCCTCGCTGGCCCGCCCTATGCAGCCGCCTCATCGTGCCCCGGCGGCAATGGCTCCACCGCGGGGGGGTCCCCATCACCCAGGGGTGCAACCGCCTTGGAAGTCTCTAGAATATCGACACTTCCAGCGCTTCCGGAGGAGTCCGCCCAGGAGCAGGGTCAAGCCTCCGCCGGCCGGCTCGTAGCGCTGACCGCACTCATTTGCAGCGTCCTGCGCAGCGCTCTGCGCTTCTCATGGCTGGATCGCGAGGTCTACAACCAGACCCTGATCCTCCAGCAGCTGCTGGTCGACCAGAGCCGCGAGCAGCCGCTGCGGCTGGAGTTCACCGCCAAGGGCCTGGCCGCGCGCGGCGAGGAGATGACCCAGCTCCCGCGCGCCGTGCGTCAGCTCCACGGGATGGTCCGGCGCAAAGGGCTGCGCGCGCTCGTCTTCCATCCTGACGTCAGCGTACGCGAGGTGATGGAGCTCCTGCGCCTGCTGCAGACCAAGGAGGCTGCCATCGGCGACGACCTGCGGCAGCTGCTGGAGCACGTCGAGCTGAGTGCGCAGGAGGGCGGCCCCGAGGCGAGCATCGAGCTTCCCCAGGTGCTCAAGCGCAGCCGGCTCGGCTCGATGCTGAGCGAGGACGAGGGCGCCGGCCGCGAAGTTCGCGAGATGGTGGGGGAGATCACCTCCGCCATCGAGACCATCACACAGGGGCATTCCAATCCCGAAGCCGCCCCCGTGGGACAGCGCAACTCCACCCTTTCCGCCCTGGCCGGGAACATGGGTGGACGCGAGGAGATCACGCTGATCCTGGCCAGTCTGCGGCGTCACGACCCCTACACGTATGACCACTCGATCAACGTGGGGCTGCTCTCGATCGCCCTCGCGCGCGCCATCGGCTGGAAAGGCCGCGACCTGGAGGAGTTCGGCGTCGCCGCGCTCATCCACGACATCGGTAAGCTCTACACTCCGCTGGAGGTGCTCAACAAGCCCGGGCGCTTCACTCCCGTGGAGTGGTCCATCATGAAGAAGCACCCCGCCGACGGCGCCGACATCCTGCGCGAAGCGGCGTGCACGAACGAGATCGCACCTCGGATCGCCATCGAACATCACCTCAACATGGATGGCACGGGCTATCCGCCACTGCCCTACAAGGACATCCTGCGCGGCAGCCGCATCGTGAAGATCGCCGACGTCTACGATGCCTTCACCACCATCCGGCCCTACCGTAGCCAGGCTCGCCCGTTCGAGGTGCTGAAGATGCTGCGCAAGCAGGCCGGAACCGCATTCGACAGCGAGCTGGTCGAGGCGTTCTGCTCGATGATGGGGGTCTACCCGATCGGCAGCGTGGTCAAGCTCAAGAGCGGGCCGATCGGACTGGTCGTGGAGACGAACATCGAGGCCTCCGACCGCCCCGTCGTCCGCGTGCTGCAGGACGAGCGTGGACGCCGGCCGCGGCAGACCACCCTCCTCGACCTGGCGGCGCTGGATCCAGAGACGGGCCAGCACACCGACGAGATCGTCGAGTGCATCGACCCCGTCATCCGCAACATCGATATCGGGCGGTACATCTAACCCAGGGCGCCCCACCACCGCGATCGGCGGCCCCGTGGGGCACCGCCCGCGTTTGCCCAGGATCCGATCCCGCGCGCACCGTCGGGTCCAGCGCTCCCGTGGGGTTGATGGGCACAGGCCTCGCTCACGAGGTCGCGCGCTGGCCCTCGCGGTGGCCGGCCGCCGGCGCGTGCGCTAGACTCTCCCCCTCCTGCACTCCCTCACGCTACGTTCGACGGGGAGAGTCCCTCTCTCATGATCGGCACCACGATCGGCCGCTACCGGATCAAGGGCCAGCTGGGCGCGGGAGGCATGGGCGTCGTGTACCGCGCCCACGACGAGCGGCTGGGCCGCGACATCGCGCTCAAGGTGCTACCGGCCGGGGCACTGGCGGACGAGACGGCCCGGGCGCGGCTCCTGCGCGAGGCGCGCACCGCTTCCTCGCTCAACCACCCGCACGTCTGCACGATCTACGAAGTGCTCGAGGAGGGCGGGAGCGTCGCGATCGCGATGGAAATGGTCGAGGGGAGGACGCTCCGGGAGCTGGTCGCCTTGGCGCCGCTGCCCATCGACTCAGCGACCCGCTACGGCGCCCAGATCGCTGACGCGCTCGCCCACGCGCACGAACGGGGTGTGGTCCACCGCGATCTCAAGTCGGCAAACGTCGTGATCACACCGGAGGGCCGCGCGAAGGTCCTCGACTTCGGGTTGGCGAAGCGGGCGTCGGGAGACGGTGATCACCCCGGCGATGATGCCCTCCAGCTCACCCAGAGCGGTCTCGTCGTCGGGACCCCGGCATACCTCGCGCCGGAGGTCCTCAGCGGTGCGGCCTCGGACGCACGAAGCGACATCTGGGCGTTGGGCGTCGTCCTCTACGAGATGGTAGCGGGCAAGCTACCATTCGGGGGGCGTTCCGTGGTCGAGGTCGCCACCGCAATCATCAACGATCCGGCGCCGCCGCTCTCGCCGCGCGTGCCGCCGGGCCTGCGTGCAACGATCCTCCGCTGCCTCGCCAAGGAGCCGGGGCAGCGCTACCGCACCGCGAGCGAGGTGCGCGCGTCGCTGGAGACACTACAGCACGACGCGTCGGTCGTCCGGCCGCACTCCGGTCCGCTCCGGCGGCGATCGCGCAGGTGGCTCGCCCTCGGCCTCGTTGTGGCCGGCGCGACCGTCGCGGTCGTTGCAGGCCGCAGGACCGACTTCTTCCGCCATCGCGGGCCTGCGAACGAGGGGCGGGCGTTCCCCGCCCCACCGCGCGCGTCTTCGCCGCGCTTCCGCTCCATCGCGGTCCTCCCGCTGGCCAACCTCGGGGGCGACGCGAAGTACGAGTACTTCGCCGACGGCATGACCGAGGAGCTGATCACGAACCTCGCGCCGATCGGCGCGCTGAAGGTAATCTCGCGCACGTCGGTCATGCGCTTCAAGGGGACGCAGAAGCCGCTTCCCGAGATCGCGCGCGAGCTGGGCGTCGACGCGGTCATCGAGGGCTCGGTCCTCCGCTCGGAGGGCCGGGTGCGGATCACCGCGCAGCTGATCGACGCGGCGAGCGATCGGCACCTTTGGGCGAAGAGCTACGAGAGGGAGTTGAGAGACGTCATCACCCTCCAGCGCGAAGTGGCGATCGACATCGCGAAGATGATCCAAGTCCAGCTCACACCGCAGGAGCACGCACGGATGGAGGGGGGCGGCCGCGCGGTCAACCCCGGGGCGAACGATCTCTACCTGGAGGGGGTGCACTTCTGGGACATGGCGTCGGACGAGGCCGTGCGCAAGAGCATCGGGCTCTTCGAGCGAGCGATTGCGCTCGACCCGGACGACCCGCGCTACTACACGGGGATCGCCAACGCGCACCTGCTGCTCGCGCAGATCTTCTCGACGGAGCCGCTGGAGGTGGCGATGCCCAAGGTGGAGGAGAACGCGCGCAAGGCGCTCGCGCGCGACGAGGCGTCTGCCGAAGCCCACACCTCGATGGGGGCCGCACTCTTCTTCGGCAATTGGGACTGGGCGGGAGCGAAGCGCGAGCTCGTGCGCGCCCTCGAGCTCAACCCGGGGCTCGCACAGGCGCACCTGCTGTCCGCGATCATCCTTGGAGCGGAGGGGCATGCCGACGAGGCGATCCAGCACGACCTGCGCGCCCGCGAGCTCGATCCATTCTCGGTCCTCATCAACTGGGATCTGGCCACCGAGCTCGCCTACGCCGGTCGCCTCGACGACGCGATCGCGCAGGCACGCAAGACCGTGGAGATCGCCCCGACGTCTGCGCTCCCTCACTCCCAGATCGTCACGTTCAGCGAGCTCAAGGGCGACTTCGCCACGGCGTTGGACGTGTTGGAGACGTACCTCCCCGCAGAGGAAGGGGGCACGGCAGCCGTGGCGACACTACGCGCGGCGTATGCAGCCGCTGGCCCGCGCGGTTACCTGCGGGCGTGCGTCGACCGCGCGCTCGCCATGGGGGGGACGGGGCCCGCGTACGCCTCGCGTTTGGCGCAACTCTACGCGCGACTGGGGGAGACGGAGAAGGCGCTCTCGCTGCTCGAGAATACCGTCAGCGCGCGTGGAGGCGACGCCCTGTTCCTGAAGGTCGATCCCTGCCTGGCGAGCCTGCGCGGGCACCCGCGATTCAACGACCTCCTGCACCGCGCCGGACTCGCACCGTAGGACCGGCGGCACCAAGACCTTCCGACCTCCAACGGGCAGAGCGGCCGCTGCCCGCCGATGAGGGCGCCGCGAGCCCCCCGCGGCGTCGCCGGTCGAGCCGGTTTCCATCCAGCATCGCCTTTCCGGGCGCACGGGATCGCGCATCCGACATCTCACCACGGCCCATGTGCGATCGCCGCCCAGCCCGACATTGATCCTGGTGAGAGGGACCGGGGTGGACCGTCCCAACCCGTTGCTGGGCAACTCCCCGGTCCTGTGCACACCCACGCTCACCCCGGAGGCGCTTGCCAATGCGTCGCTATCTAATTGTCGCGGTTGCAGTTGTATCGCTTTCACTGATGGCGGCGACGACCCCGCCGGCGCCCGCGCCCGCCGCCGGCGCCGCGGCCACTGCCGTCGACGCGGCCACCGCCGTGCAGCGGCCGACCGCCGCGAAGGCTGCCGTCATCCAAGTGACGGCCCCCGATGGCGCAACCCTCGCGAGGGCGGACCTGGACGTGAACCAAGCCGAGATTGCAGGGATCCGCGGCGGGCAGGTCGATCTCCACGCGACGCCTGCAGAGCTGATCGCTCCTGCGCAGGCCCCGAACGTCGCGAACCTCGGCGCCGCGCTGGCCCAGGAGATGGAGCAGGCCAAGGCCGGATACAAGCAGCGCCTCGCGCAGCTCACGCTCGCCTTCCAGCAAGCCGTGGACGCCCATCAGGCGCTCGAGCTGGAGCGCCAGATCGAGCGGCTCAAGCTCGACACCGAGCTCGGCTACATCGAGATGCAGGAGCGCCACGCCCGCGCCATGGGCATGACCGACCTGGCTGAGGAGGCGCAAGCCATCATCGATGCCATGAAGCTCGGCCCTGGCGCGCCCACGCCCGGCAACGGCGGCGCGCCTGCGGGCGGCGGCGCCGACAACGGTTCACCGAAGTAGCCGGCAGGAGGCACGACATACCATGCAGCGCCGTGGTTCCCATCGGCCCGCCCCCGGCCCGCTCGCCGCGCGCGGGCTGCTCGCACCGATCCTTGCGATGCTCCTCCTGATGCTCGTGGCCGACCCGGTCGCCGCCACGCTCGGCCCGCCGATCAAGGTCCAGGTGCTGCCACCGGGACCGTACACCTACCCCGTGCAGGGTCAGATCTACCAGGGCACGCTGCGCATCACCGGCGCCGTGAACGCCTCGGTCAGCGATTTCTCGCTGACCGGCCTGGGGGGCCGCTCGGGAGCCGGGGTCCCCACCTGGCAGCCCGTTTCGTTCAGCATCCCACCTGGCACACCAACCGCGCTCACGGCGATGGTGCCCCTCGACGTCACCTTCAGCGCGATCCCGGATGACCCCACGGATCCCGTGGTCTTCTCGTTCAAGTACAACGGGAACGTCTACACGCGGCAAATCCGCCTCACGCCGCGCACGACCGCGCTGGGCAAGGGCCCCGCGCGCGAGGACCAGACCACGCTCGACCCGCGCACCGACCTGGTGCCTCCGCCCTCGGTCACAGCCGAGGCGCGCGTCGAGCCGCCGACCGCGCCGCCGCGTGCGCAGCCCGCGCTTGGCAAGGGCGTCTCC
Source organism: Candidatus Krumholzibacteriia bacterium (assembly GCA_041484665.1). GTDB lineage: Bacteria > Krumholzibacteriota > Krumholzibacteriia > JAJRXK01 > JAJRXK01 > JBGPIA01. The sequence goes on along the minus strand of JBGPIA010000004.1, from coordinate 219,675 downwards.
GCCGAGGAGGCCGCAGGCGACGCCCCGCGCGATGGCGTGATCAACAAGGACTACCACATCCGGGTGACGGGACGCTTCTTCTACTACCGCTCTGATGGCCCGGCGGTCGGTGCCGACGGCGCGACCGTGCGCGTAATGGACGAAGACGTCGACTGGGACGACGAGCTCGCCGCGGCGAGCACCGACGCCAACGGCTACTTCGACATCACGTTCCTCTACGACCAGAGCGAGGATCCAGATATCTACCTCGAGTTCGAGGCCGCCAACGGCCGGGTGGAGGTCGAGGAGACCGACATCTTGGAGAACAACTACATCTGGGATACCGGCACGATCGAGGACTTCACCGGGACCTTCATCGACTTCGGCAGCCGCCGGCCCAAGTACGCCAGCGACTATCCGGCGCTGCACATCCTCACCATTGCCACCCGAACCTGGCGCTGGTACTACAACCGCGGCTACGACACACCGTCGGTCGATGTGCAATGGCCCGAGAGCGACAGCAACTCCTGGTACACTCCGTTCTGGGAGGAGATGCACATCAATGCCGGCAAGCAGTGGAGAGAGGACACGATCTCGCACGAGTACAGCCACCACTGGGTGGACGACTTCGGCGACTACGACAACGACGACTACTGCAATTCCCCACCGCGCTGCGACAGCTCCGGTGACTGCGGCCACTGCCTGTGGTGCCAGGAGAGCGGCCAGGATGCCTGGGCGGAGGGCTTCCCCGACTTCGCCGCCGACTTCCTCACCGAATCGCTGGCGAGTGACTACGGACTGGCTTCGCAGTTTTTCCGCAACGCCGAGACCGTGCAACCGTGCCAGGACGGAGTCGTGAACCAGTTCGACGACGCCTTCCAGTCCGAGGGGCAGATGGCGGCACTGCTGCGCGACATCATCGATTCTACGCAGGACGACGATCCAGCCTACAGCCAGGGGATCGACGAGCTCGACCTGAATTTCAAGGACATGATGGATCTCGCGCACAACTACGGGCCGACGACCCCCGCGGCATTCATTGCCACGTTCAAGGCCGCCTACCCGCAGCTCAAGACCCAGTTCTGGGCGACCTGCGAGAACAACGGCTTCAACCAGACCGATACGACCGATCCGGGCCTGGTGGGCAATCTTGGCTCACCCAGCCACTCGATCGCGGTCTCCTCCCCCGATGGGACGATCCAGTACACGTGGACGGCGGCGACCGACGACCTCTCGGGGATCGATGGATACAGCGTCTCGGTGACGCTGAATACGCCAGCGTTGCCCAACACCACCAAGGACATCGGCAACGTCACGACCTTCACGACTGCCGACCTGAATCCCGGAGCCTACTACTTCAACATCCGCAGCGTGGACCGGGCAGGCAACTGGGACAATCAGTATGCGTCGTTCGGGCCGATCACGATCCGCGATCCCTATCCGGCCGACATGAGGCCGGGGCACTACGAGCCGGGCTGGGCGTATCCCATCGTGCCGCGCACAGCCGCCGATGCCTCGTTCACCTCGGCGCCCGCGCCCACCGTGCTGTTCGGCAACTCCACCACAACCTATTTCAACATTGCCTTCATCAACGGGGGCGAGCTGCCGACGATGGACACCTGGACCAACGAGTTCCGCCGGGACGGGCTGTTCGTCGCCCTGCGGTCGTTCAACATCGTGTGCGGCCCGGGGCAGGTGGTGGCCTGGTGGAACAACGGTCCGATCACGGTGCCGGGTGGGCGGCACAACCTGTCGGTGTGGGCCGACTCTCCCGAGGAGCACGCCGAGCACATCGAGACCGACAATCGCTACAGCCGCCAGTGGGTCTGGTCGCCGCTCATTCTGAATACGTCGACCCTGGTGACGCGCGGCGCGCCGCCTGATCCCATCGGTGGATTTACCACGGTGCCGCTCTTCGTCAGCTCCAACTGCGACGGGCTCACCTTCAGCCAGACCGGAGGCTTCTACTCGTGCGTGGCGGTGTGGGCGGTCAACAACAGCGACGACTACGACGCCCGCCTGGACGCCCACACCAGCGGGGCCACCAACGGCTTCAGCTTCCTGGGCGCCGTGACTTACGGGACATCGTCGCGGCCGGCCGGCTGCCTGGACGCGATGCTGGTTCGCTTCGACAACTCCGGGGCGAACACCTGGGACGTCGGCGTAACCAACGGCAACGACGGCACCGGCCAGTACAACGCAATCAAGGAGTTCAGCTCCTCGATCAATTTCGGGACGCCGATCGCCGTGACGCTGCCGGCCAACCGCTACATCCAGCTGCGGCAGTTCAACGTGCCCTCCGCGCAGAACTTCACCGTCGCGGCCGACGTGGACACCTCGGCTGGGCCGATCCAGATCGCTCTCTACGACAACAACTTCGCCACCGGTGGGCTGCTGAGCTACGCGGCGTACGCAAAAACCGACCCAAGCGGCCACGCCCAGCTCACGGCCTCCACCACGACGGGCGGCTGGTTCTGCGTCGCCGTCTGGCGCGATCCCAAGGACGTCCCGGCGGTGAAGGCCGCGCTCGCGGTGGACGTGATCGTGCAGCCGTACATGACGCCGGCCGACCTGCTGCCGACGACGCCCGCGGGCTGGGCCGGCCCCTTCGTGCCGCGCCCCGCGCCCGACGGCACGTTCAATTCGGTTCCCTTCCCGACCACGCTGGCGGGCAACAGCGCGTCCACGTACCTCAACGTGGCCCTGATCAACGCCGGTCTCAACGGCTCGGGCAACTTCTACACCCGCTACTTCGTGGACGACGTGAACGTCGGGACGTCCTTCATGGGGTCGATCTCGCCCAATGGCCTGACGACCTCCAATTCCAGCATCACCTACAACGTCCCCGGCGGGCGGCACACGCTCACGTACCGCCTCGACGACAACCACACCGTGACCGAGATCAGCGAGCTCAACAACTTCTACGGCCGGCAGTGGGTGTGGTCCCCGTTGCAGCTGGCCGTGGCGACGCCCTTCACGCGTAACGCTCCTGGTGATCCTACCGGCGGCTGGGACGACGTGATCCTGGGCGGACTGCAGCCGGTCTCGTACAACTGCGATGGGCTGCGCACGCCGGTGCCGGTCCAAGCCGGCCGGGACGGCTGGTGGCAGGGGACGGCCACGATGCCCGGCGCAGCCAGCGACGTCGACCCGCGGCTGCACGAGATGGCCGGCGGCACGTCGGCCGGCTTCAACGTCCTGCGCACCATGTCCGGGTGGTCGACCGGTCAGTCCGATTTCGTGCTCGCGAACTTCCGGGCCACCTCGCCCGTGCGCGCGTTCGACGTGGGTGTAGTGAACAACGGCGGAACCCAAAGCTACACCGCCGAGACGGTCGCCTCCACGTACCTGGGCACCAATCCTGCCGGCGTCTTTACCGGCTTCGGGCTGGGTCCGGGCCACATCCTCAAGCTCCACGAGGTCTACCTCGACCCAGGTCCTATCGCCATCGGCCTGTTCGAGGATGCGGGCCAGGTGGATTGGGGCCTCACGATCCACGAGGGCGGTCTGCCGTATCACGGCAAGAACAGCGGTTTGCTCAACGGCGTCGCCTGGTTCAATCCAGCCGGTGATGACGAGTGGCTCGTGGTGGACATCCCGGTGGCAGGCTACTACTGCATCGCGGTGTGGAAGGCAGGTGCCGCCGACCTGCCCAAGGACGGGCACTACCGCCTGCAGTTCGTGCCCGCCGTGACGGGCGCGCCGGGCGTGACGCCCTTGCCCAAGACCACCGCGTTGGCCTCCATCCATCCCAACCCGTTCAACCCGCGCACCACGATCGCGTTCGACCTGGCGCGGGAGAGCGCGGTGCAATTGGAGGTGTACAATGTGCGCGGCGAGCGGGTGCGGCTGCTGCTCAGCGAGGTCCGCCCCGCCGGCCGCCACGAGGCAGTGTGGGACGGCGCCGACGATACCCGCCAGCGCGTCGCCAGCGGTGTGTATATCGCACGGTTGACGGCAGACGGCGCCGTGCTGCAGAGGAAGATGATGCTCGTCAAGTAGGGCGCATCATCGTCGCGTTTCCCGCTGCTGGGGTGGGGTGGCCCGGTTCGCCTGGCCGCCCCCCCTCGCGGCAAGCCGCGGGGAGCCCCGCGGATGCGCGAGCCCCGGTCAGTACCGGGCCTTCAGCTCGCCCCAGCTCCTGCGCGCGTCGGGCACCGATGGCTCGCGCAGCGTCAGCTCACCCTGCGCCAGCACCTCGCCCGGGGCGTGTGGAGGCGGGCACCCGCTGGGGCAGTCGAGCTCGGCAACGACGAATTCCTCGTCGGAGTGAATCGGCCCCACCCCCATCGCGAAGGAGATCGTCCCGCGGGTCTCATAGCGGCCCGTCCCGATCAGGTGGCCACTCTCGTCCGTGATGGTCTGCTGGCCGTAATCGACGACGTACTCCATGACCAGGACGTTGTTGAACGTCCCGCTCGGAAGCGTCGCCTGGGGGAGGATCTGCTTCACCTCAGCGTGGAGATACACGTTGGAGGCGAGGTCGGGCACCAGCTGCTGGTCGAAGCGAGCCCCGACAGTCAGGTTGTCGAGCAGCCACCACCATGACCAGTTGGCGATTTCGCCGCGCCAGATCCCGACCTGCGAGGAGGTCTTCGAGAAACCGACACCGTCGGCGAGCTGCGCCGGGCCCAGCAGGACGAACGGCCACCGCACCTCCGTCAAGGCCGCTGTGCTTGCCATTCGTCGTTGCAGCGCGGGCCGCAGGTCCGGTCGCGCGATCCACAGCGATCGCTGGAAGCCCGAGAGCCCCGCCAAAGCGACGTCACCTGGACGTGCGCCCGTCGCGGCGAGCGGTGCCAGACCGGAGACGATTCCCTTCAGGTTCTGCACGGTAACGCCGCCCGGCATCGGCGCGGACCCATCGAAGAGCAAGCTGGCGCGGAACGCAACCGGCGGGCCGCCCAGCTCCTGGTAGACCGCATCGTAATTCCAGATGCGACCGTCCTCATTGGGCCACAGGCCCGCCAGTGTGACGGACTGAGCCCGGCCGACGCCGGGCGCCTGGCAGAGCAACAGGGCCACAGCGAAGAGGGCAGTCGCCGCGGGCAAGAGCCGGCGAGCCCGCCGGCCCGTCGGCGGGAGCAAAGAGTCGCAAGCGCCAAGAGGTTTGTTCCAGTCCATCGGGAGTCCTCCCCGGTGATAGGACACAGCACCGTCGTCGCGATGCTACCGTCAGCGCCGCCGATACGGTCAGCGCCGCCGACTGGGGCCCAGGGGTCGGAGCATGCACCCCTGAGGGGATTCTCCCACGTTTTCGCCCATGAGAGCTAGATCACAGATCCGGATCGGCGACCTGTCCTGCGACGGGGAGCGGCATCCACGCACGGACTGGCCGCCCGCACCACGCGCTCGCAAGGGGGCATTCTGCCGGGACAATCGCCGGCAAGCACCAGTGGAACAGAACGCGACCGCAGGGTTAGAGTGGGGCGGGCGACGGGGACCGGGGCCCAGGGAACGGTTCACGTCAGGATACCGGCATGCGCTTGCGGACGGTGATGGAGGAGCCAGTCAGGCCGGCCGAGGGCTCCTTGCCGCAGCGAGCTGCCAGTCACGATCGGTTGGAGTAGATCCCCATGAGAGGCAAGCTCGTCGCGGCGCTCGCTCTGCTCGTCGGCAGCGAGGTGATCGGAATCATACTTGGCCAGTGGTTCTTCTCGATCTTCCAGAAGACGGTCCCCCCGGCCATCTTGACGGAATTCAATCGCGCAACGGCCCACGCGGCCTTCCTGACCTACGGCGTGGGAGCAGGTGCCATCATCTGGGTATGGGCGCTCGCGGCGCTGGGGATCGCGGCGGCGGCTGCGCGGTGGGGAAGCCCGAAAACGAGCGAGTGACCGCGGCTGCAAGGGCGGCCGGCAGGCGGTCACAGCAGGTTCCGGCCCCGGGGGACCGGGCGCGGGGACGGGTTGCAGGGGCAATGTAGCGAACCCCTTGGTGCGTAAAGTGGCCCCCGCGAGGCCTTCCCCGCGGGGGACCACCTGCGACTCGTCCCAAGCCGACTTTACCCTGCCGATCCACGCCTGTCAAACCCCCCGCCGGGGAGGCTGGGTGCGCTTGGGCTCGACACGGAGCCCCCGCGTTTTCCGGCGTCTTGCGGGCCTGCGGGGCGCCCGAGCCCGGCGGGCCATTCCCCCGACCGGCCGCGCGACAAGCCACTCACACCGGCCGCGCGACAAGCTACTCAGCGCTTGCGACCGCCCGTCGTCCCGTCCGCGTCCTCCCGATAGCCCTCCGGCGTGAATCGGTCGCGCAGCTCCTGCTGCTTGGCGGTGGGGCGCAGGTCGGCGGGATCGGGCAGGATGCAGGGGTGGATGAAGACCAGCAGCTCGGTCTTGGTCTTCACGTCCGTGTCCCGCCGGAACAAGAGCCCCAGGAGCGGGATGTCGCCCAGCACCGGGAACTTCTTCGTGGTGCGCGTGATGTTGTCGCGGATCAGGCCGCCGATCACCACGGTGTCGCCGTGCCGGACCATGACGCGCGTGTCGGCCTCGCGCGTGCCGATCCGCGGAACGTTCTGCACGCTCTGATCGAGCACCTCGCTCACTTCGCTGTGCAGCTGCAGGTAGAGCGTGGAGTCGTCGCTCACCGTAGGAGTGACCTCCAGCTTCACACCCACGTCGAGGAACTCGACCTCCGCCAACGTGGCGCCGGTCTGCGTCTCAGTGGTGGCGCGCTGGTAGGGGACACGCTCGCCCACGTGGATGCGGGCGGGCTGGTTGTCGAGGGTGGTGATCTCCGGGCTGGAGAGCAGCGCCGCCTTGCGCCGCTCGCGCAGCGCCGCGAGGATCCCGGTGACCTCCAGGTCGCCTTGCAGCGTGTGGACCTTCAAGGTGGAGGGGTCGAGCACGTCGCCGAAGGCCGTGCGCAGCCGGGCGTCGGCGTCCCGTCCGGAGAGCAGCGCGTCGAGGTCGACCCCGCGCACATCGGAGTCGGTGAGGCTGACCTCGACCATCTCGGCGCGGATGCGTACCTGCGGGCGCGAGTGGTCGATGTCCGCAAGCAGCCGCGCCACCTCGCGCACGCGCGGCACCGGGCCGCTGGCGAGCACGCTGTTGCTGCGGGGCTCGGCGTTGATCGTCACGTCTTGCAGCTGCGCTCGCAGCACTTCGGCGACCTGCCCGGCGTTGGAATAGCGCAGCGGGACGATGCGCGTCACGACTGTACCGCCAGGCACCACGCGGTAGAGACCGGCTTCCTCCGTCCACGTCCAGCGGGTCGCTCCCAGCAGCGCCTCGAGAGCGTCCGGCAGCGTCAAACTGCTGAGGTTCGCCGTCATCACGGTGTCCAGCTCGCCCGTGACGGCCAGGTTGGCTCCGTGCGCCTCGGCCAGAGCGCGCAGGATGGCGTCCAGGCGGGCGCTGCGGAACTGGAGGTTGTAGCGACTCTGCGCCCCAGCTGGCGGGGGCGCTGGTTCGGCGGCGCGCGGTGGCGCCGTGGCCGGCGCGCCCTGCGGCCCGGCCGCCGCCGGCTGCGGAGTCGAGGGCGCAGTCAGCGCCGCGAGCGCGAGGGCCAGGACCGTCGGTGCCAATCCCGTTCGCATGCCTGCCTTCTTTCCAGTACGCGTCACAGGCCCAGCCGGCGCCGGAGCGCGCCGTGCTGCAACGTGACGCCTGCGGCGTCGATACGCTTTACCTGCCACTCGCCGAGCGCGTCGCCCGTGCGCACGCGCTGGCCGTCGATCAGTGCCACCCAGACCCCGTCCCGCTCGAGCAGTCCCTGCAGCTGCAAGGGAGCCGGCCGCGCCGCCGCCGGCGCAGGGCGCGCGGGAGATGGCGCGGCGGCCCCAGTGGTCGGCGCGGCTCCGCGCGCGAATGGATCGCGCTGCGGCAGCGGCGCGCTGCCCGTATCACCGATCACGTACGCTCGGAATTCCTGCATGGAGGCCTCGGCCAGCGCGGCCGGCTCCTGCGCTCCGGGTGCAAGCTGCGACGCGGCTGGCGCGTGGCTCGCGGCGCGCTCGTGCCGGCAACCGCAGGCCGCGAGCGCGACGCAGGCCAGCAGCATCCCCGTCGCGGCGCGACGCGCGAGCGGTGGGCGCGTGGTGGGGGCCGCGCGTCGGCCAGTCCATCGGCCCGTGCGTCGGCCGCCGCGTTGGGCGACGTATCCGGCGGCGAGCTTGTCCCTCTCTTCGCCGCCGAGCGCGGTACGGTCAGTTTGGTTCATATACGTAGCCTCTCAGCTCCGTCTGGACGACGCGTCCAGCGGCGCCGCCCCCCGGGAGCGCGTCGGCCATGCGCGCGAGCTTGTCGAGCCCGGTGGACCCGCGCGAAGGGCCGGACATCCCGGCCACCGCCGTCGTGCTGAACGCCCCGGCCGTGCCGGGTGTCACGGCGGGTGGCTCCGAGGTGAGCTCCGCGCTCTCCAGCTCGACGGGCGGAAACGCCGCGTCCAGGTCGCGCAACAATTGCAGCTGCTCCAGCGCCGTGCCCGTCACCACCAGGTGGAAGCGCATGCGCGCGAATCCTTGCGCTACGGGCGCCGGCTCGAAGTGTGCCTCGCGCACCTGTACGCGGGGACCGTCGCCCGCCCCGCAGCGCAGCAGCAGTTCCCGCAGCGAGCGCCCCGGTGTCTGGGCCTGCAGGATCAGCCCGTAGCCGACCCACTGGCGCGCTTCGTTGCGCTCGCTGCGCAGCGTCTCGACCAAGTCGTGGGCGTCGGAGATGCGGCGCTGCAGCGCGCCGGACTGCTGTCGCAGGTGCGCCAGCTCCACCCTCGCGGGTCGCAGGCGGTGCCCGTAGTAGGCGCTCCCGCCGCAGCCCAGCAACACGGCCACGGCGAGGGCCCGGGTCACGGGGCTCAACCCTCTCGGTCCACGCAGTGCAGCCATCGGGACCTCTTCTCGTTGCGCACGGCTCAGCGCGCGGGCGTGTCGTGCGCGCCGCACGCGTCAGGTAGCTCGCGCCCAGCCTGCGCGTCAGGAGCGACCGGTACCTCGTGCGCGACCTGCACGCCGTTCGCGGCGGGCGCGCCGCCGGCGACCAGCACTGCATCCGCTGCGCGAGCGGGCACCGCCTGGATCTCGAAGGTGAAGACGCGGCTCTGGCGGCCCGGCTCGCCCACCAGCTCCTCCCGGATGTCGAGGGCTTGGATGCGGGACAACAAAGCGTTGGACTCCAGGCTGACGACCAGCTCGGCGATGGGCTCGACGCGCCGTGCGCGGCCTGACAAGTGCAGCGCGAGCGACGCGCCCGCGCCCCCGGACACGTGCGCCGCCGCCGGCGCGCCTTCCGTACCCTCCGCGCCATCGGCTCCTGCGGGCCCGGCGTCGCCGGCGGTGCTGTCGGCGGCTGTGGCGGTGCGCTCGACGCCCATCGCGGTGAGCCACACTTCGTCAGGGAGTGAGGCCACGATGCGCGCCAACAATGGGGTGAGCACCGTCCGCTGGCGGTAGACGCGCTGCAATGCGGCGAGGCGGTCACGCAGGTCCACAGCGGCGTCCCGCGTGCTGGCGGCCTGGGCCAGGACGTCGAGGTTCTCCGCCTGCGTCTGCAGCGCTGCCAGCCGGGCTCGCGCGCTCGTCTGCACGCGCACGAGCTGCCGCTCGCTCCCGGTCACGGCCAAGGCGAGGACGGCCGCGGCTGCGGCCCAACGCGAGCGCAGCACCGCACGCAGGCCCAGCTGCGCGCGGGCTCCTGCGCGGGCGCCTGCCTCGCGGCCGGCCGGCCGGCGGCCGCGCGCCATGAGATTGATCGACGCGCCACCGGTGAGCGCCAGCAGGGCCGCGCCGCACGCCAACGCGCAATCTGAGCCGAAGGGCTCCCGAGCGCGCGCGCCGCGCAGCAGCGCACTCTGCGCCGCGTCGAGCGCGCGCAAGGGGAGAGTCACGCGCTCCCGGAGCGCGGCGTTCAGGGCGGGAGAGCCCCCGAGCCCGCCGGTCAGCAGCACGGCTTGGACCTCCGCACGGTGGCGGGCGGCGACGTAGGCGGCGCTGCGCTCGATCTCCTCGCCGAGGGATTTGGCCAGGCGCTTGAGCTCGGCGCCCGCCGCGCGCACCGCAGCGGCGCTCGGTGCACCGGCGCCTGGCGTGCCCGTGGCGGGCATGGCCGCGGCGGCGCGCACGGCGGCGCTCGCGTCCTCCCAGGAGAGGTCGCTCGATTGAGCGACGGCCTTCACCGTGTCGTTGGCGCAGGCGCTGAGCTTGCGCACTAGCCGAACGGAGCCATCGACGACGAGCGCCATGCGGGTCTGCGCGGCGCCCACGTCCACCACCAGGACCGGACGCCCCCGCAGATCCAGGGGGAGCACCGCCGCGGCGCACAGCGGCTGGGGCACGACCCAGCGCAGACGCAGCGAGAGGCGACGGCACATCTCGTCGAGGCCGTCGAGCATGACGCGGTCGATGGAGATCAGCATGGCATCCATGACCGCGGCTCCGTCCTGGCCTGGGCGTGTCGCCTGCGGGATGGCGTGATGGACCTGCGCGAGCGGATCGTCACCCTCCGCCCGCTCCGCGTACCAGCGCGCCGCCTTGCGCAGGCGCTGTTCGCCCATGGCCGGCATCTCCTCGATGGAGACGCGGCCCGAGCTCCACGGCGGCATGGCGGCGACCTCGACGTGCTCCGCTCCGCGAGCGTGCAAGACGGCGGCGAGCCGCGCCCCCACAGCGTCGAAGTCGGCGAAGCCCTTGAGCTCGGTCAGGCTGATGGGCTCCGTCCAGAGGACCGAGAGCTTGCCACGGCGCTTCTCCAGCAGTGCCATGCGCACCACGTCGGCACCGATGTCCAGCCCCAGGACCTGGCGTCCGCCGGGACGTCCCCAGCGCAGCCCGGCCCGCCCGCCGGCGGCGCCCGCCAGCACCCGGGCCAGCCTCGATCGGTCTCGCGGTCCGCTCGTCATGGCAGCCACCCTTGCAGGAACGTGTCGCGGATGCGTGCGAAGGCAATGCCGCCCGCCTGGCTGCGGGCTACGGTCACCACCAACGGGCGGTTGCTATCGCGGAAGTGGCCGCGCGCGGTGATGATCACCGTGTCGCGCCCGGCCGGCGCGAGCGCCACGTCGTAAGCGCCACCTCCGAAGGCCTGATCGGCGTACAGCGACCCGGCCGGCAAGCCGCTCCAGTCGCTGCGAGCGCGGAGCTGCTGCGCGCACGTCCGCTCCAGCCCGGCGCGGGCGATGTAGGCCGCGCGCCGCCCGTTGCGGCTGCGGTCCGAGAGCGCCGTCGACGACGAAAGACCCGTCGCCATGGCCAGCGCCAGGGCCGAGACCAGCACGGTCACCACGAGCATCACGGCCATGCTGCTGCCGTCCTGTGCGCGCCATGCGCGCGGCCGCCCCGCCGGCGCCCGTCCGGCTCGTGCTCTCGATCTCATGGGCCCACCCACCGGCTGGCGGCGAACTGCCCGTCGAAGCCTGCCGTGGTGATACGGCACGTGACGACCCCGGGCGGCCCCTGGGCGAAGGCGATCGCCGGGACCGTCCCGTCGGCGTGCAGCAGCCTGGCCAGGGGATGCATCGGCTCCTCCACCCACACCGTGCCCTGCAGCCGCGTGCGGTAGACCTCCAGCGCCTCCGCGGTATCGCGCGCGCCGTACGCGACCTTCTGGCCTCCGGGCAGACGCAGCGTGAGCGAGTCCCCCGCCGCGTGCAGCACGGCCTCGCAGCGCGCGACTTCGCCCGCGACGGCCAGGGCAAGCTGCGCCGCGCCACCGACGGCCGCCTGCGTGCGCTGCGCCACCCCCTCGGCCGACAACGCCGCCGACAACAGCGCGTACGCCCCGCCGGCCAGCACCGCCATCGCGACCGTTGCGATGAGTACCTCCACCAGGGTGAATCCCGCCTGCGGGCGCGCGCGCGTCACGCCGCACCCTCCCGTGGTCTGCACCCGCTGCGCTGCCCCGCCACGGGCCACGCTCCTCTCACGACCGATGGGCGCTTCGGTCAAGATCGATTCGCGATCAGCGTCTCCAACGAGTCGGCTGCCGCCGGCCCACTCACGGTTACACGGACCCACCGCAGGTCGGCGCCCTGCTGGGCCACCGAGAGCCGCGCGGTGTACTGCGGGAAGCCCGCCACCGCGGCGGCCGCACGCGTGCCCGCGGGCAAGGTGCCGTAACCACCCGCGAGCGCGGTCTCCAGCTCGCGCGCCGCCAGCAGATGCGCGATCATCTGGTCGCGCTGAGCGTTGGAGGTGCCAAGCGCGGAGGTGACCAGGCTGGAGGCCCCCGCGCTCAGCAATCCGAGCAACACCAGCGCCAGCACGACCTCCGCCAGGCTGAAGCCCTGCGGATTGCGCCGGGTCCGGCCGAGGCCGGCCATCAGAACCCCGCGTACGTGTCCGGGAACGTGGTACCGAGGTTGGCCACGAGGTTGCCGCTGTCCGCCTCGTAGTACCAACCGCCGGTTGCGCTGCTCTTGGCGACAGCCGTGGCAATGTCGGCCTTGAGGCGCTTGGTCCCGGCCACGATGGTCACGTCATCGGAGTTGCCGAAGGGCTCCGTGGGGAACTCCTTCAGATAGGGGCCGAAGCGGAAGGTGTCGGCGACGTAGGTCTTCGACGCGGCCCCCGTGTCGCGGGTGTAATAGGTGAGCTTGTTGCGGAACTGCGCAGCCGTGCACGGGTAGTTCGCGTCCGTCGAGCTGCACGGGTTCCAGCCGTGGTCGGCGCGGTAGAGATCGACGGCGGTGCGCAGCGCCGCCACGTTCGACTTGAGTGCCGATTCCTTGGCCTTGGTGTCGGAGCCGCCGAGGTTCAGCAGCACGACCGTGGCGAGGATGCCCAGCAAGGCGATCACGATCAGCACTTCCGCAAGGCTGAACCCGCGGCTTCCGTTTCGCATCGAGCGCATGGATCGCATTCCTTTCGTTGACGACTCGTTGACGACGCCCCGGTCCTTGGTGTCTCGCCGGGGCCTGCCTTCCTCCGTGGAAGCCCCTATCCGCCGATGGCCGAGACGGCCTTGACCATCGGCAGCACCAACGACAGCGCAATGAACCCGACGACGCCGCCCAAGACGACGATCAGTGACGGCTCCACCAGTGAGACGACCGTGCGCATGACCCGGTCCACCTGCTGGTCGTAGAGGTCGCATACGCGGGCGAGCACCATGTCGAGGTTGCCCGCGCTCTCACCGATCACGACCATCTGGATCACCAGCGGTGGAAACGCGCCCGTGGTGGCCAGCGCCTCCGAAATGCTAGCGCCGGTGAGGATCTCGCGGCGGGCGCGGGCGAGCGCCGCGGCGAGGCTGCGGTTGCCCGCGGTCGACGCGCTCACCGCCATGGCTTCCGCCAGCGGGATGCCCGCCGACAGCAGCGAACTCAGCACGTAGGTCATGCGCGCCAGCGCGTTCTTGGCCACCAGCTCGCCAAGCAGGGGCAGCCGCAGCAGAGCGGCGTCCAGGCGCGCGCGTGCGCGCGGGTCGCGCACCGCCCATGCGACGGCGGCGATGCCGCCCACGGCCAGCAGCAGCAGCAATGGCCAGCCCCGCGTGACCACCTTGCTCAGGGCGATCAGCGCGCGCGTGGGCCAGGGCAGCTGTACGCCCAGGTTGGCGAGGATGTGCGTGAAGCGCGGGATGATGGCGACCAGGAGGAAGGTGACCACCCCCAGGCTGAGCACCACCAGGAACGCGGGGTAGGCGAGAGCCTTCTGCAGCTTGCCGCGCATCTCGCACTCGCGGTCGAGGTAGGTCGCCAGCTGCTTCATGGTCCGCGCAAGCGTGCCGCCGGTCTCCGCCGCGCGGATCATGTCGAGGTAGACGCCGGGGAAGAGACGGCTTTGCGTCAGCCCCTCGTGCAAGCTGCCGCCGTCGCGCACCACGCCGACCGCCTGCTGCAGGCCGTTGCGCAGGCGGACCTTCGAGTTGTTGTCGGCCAAGAGCTCCAGGGCGGCGACGATCGGGACGCCGGCCTCCAGCATCACGGCGCACTGGCTGCTCAGAAGCGCAAGGTCGTCGGGGGTGACGGGCAGGTGGCGGCGCAGCTGCGCCAGCGACCCCTCGCGCGGCCGCGCAGGCGTGACCTCGAGGGGAACGAGCTGACGCTGGCGCAGGTGCGTGCCGACCCAGGCCGGGCTGGGGCCCTGCAGCACGCCGTGCACCTCCTCGCCGGAGGCTGTCAGCGCGATGTAGTCATACAGCGCCATGCACGCTCGGCTCCGCGATCGGGGTCAGGGGAATGTTGGGGCGGGGGCCGACGCCACGGGGGTCGACGCTGCGCGGGTCGATGGCGCGAGGGTCAGTGGCGCGGGCGTCGGCGCTGCGGGCGCCGCTGTTGTGGTCGTCGGTGCCGCGGCCGTCGCCACTGCTCCCGGCGGCGTCGCTCTCGGCGCCCATGCGCGTGGCCACCAGCACCTCGCTGGCGGTGGTCAGCCGCGCGCGCACCTTCTCCATGCCGTCGCTGAACAGGTCGACCATCCCGCGCCGACGCGCGATCGCGCGCACGTCGGCGGTCGGCATCGTGCGCACGATGCAGCGCTCGATCTCCTCGTCGATCACGAGCAGCTCGTGGATGGCGACGCGACCTGCGAAGCCGGTGCCATGGCAGTGGCGGCAGCCGGCGCCGCAGTGGGGCTGGATGCCCTGTTGCCGCAGCCAGTCGCCCAGCTCCACGGGCACCTGCTCGGAGTCCAGCGCGGCCGGCTTCACGCAATGGGGGCAGATGCGGCGCACCAATCGCTGGGCCAGGATCCCCTTGAGCGCGCTGGCCAGCAGGTATGGCTCCACGCCCATATCGATCAGGCGCGTGGCGGCACTGGGGGCGTCGTTGGTGTGCAGCGTCGAGACGACGAGGTGCCCCGTGAGCGCTGCGCGGATGGCGATCGAGGCCGTCTCGCCGTCGCGGATCTCGCCGACCATCACCACGTTGGGATCCTGGCGCAGGATGCTGCGCAAGGCGGTGGCGAATGTGAGGCCGCCCTTGGGGTTCACTTGCACCTGGTTCATCACCGGGAAGTCGTACTCGACGGGGTCCTCGACGGTGACGATGTTGCGGTCGAGGGTGTTGATGGCCAGCAGCGAGGCGTACAGCGTGGTGGTCTTACCGCTGCCCGTGGGGCCGGTGACCAGCACGATGCCGTTGGGCCGGTCGATGAGCTGCTTCCAGTGCTGCAGGTTGGCGGCCGACAGGCCGAGGGTGTCGATGCTGGGCATGGCGCTGCCCTTGTCCAGCAGTCGCATCACGACCTTCTCGCCCTTGATGGTGGGCAGCGTGCTGATGCGCAGATCGATCTTGCGACTCTCGGCCTTGATGCTGAGGCGGCCGTCCTGCGGCAGGCGCTTCTGGGCCAGGTCGAGATCGGCGAGCACCTTGATGCGGCTCACCAGCGCCGCGTGCAGCGCCAGCGGCAGCTTGTGCTCCTCGCGCAGGCGGCCGTCGACGCGGTAGCGGATCCGCAGGCCGTCGCTGTCGGGCTCGATGTGGATGTCGCTGGCGCCGCCGCGCACGGCCTTCAGCAGGACGAGGTTCACCATGCGCACGACGGGCGCGCCGTCGGCCGGCATGTCTTCGAGCGTCAGCTCCTGGGCCGACCCGGGGTGCTCCGCCCCCGCGCCGCTATCGAGGATGCCCGTCTCCTCGGCGGCCAGGTTGCGGATCGAGACGTCGATGTCGTAGTAGAGGGCGATGGCGCGCTGGATGTCCTCCTCGGCGGCGAGCACCGGCTGGATCTCGCAGCCGGTCGCGTCGCGCGCGAGGTCGATGGCCACGATGTCGGAGGGGTCGGCCATGGCCAGCGTGAGGTCCATGCCGACGCGGAACAGCGCGATGGCCCTGATCCGGCGCGCCAGCTGCTCGGGAACGATCTCGACGATCGCCGGGTCGATACTGTAGGGATCGATCTCGACCGCCGAGACGCCCAGAGCCTTGGCGCGTGCCTTCAGCAGGGCCGCACGGTCGACGAGGCCGCGCTCCAGCAGGCGGGCCGCCAGTGCGCGGTCATCGCCGCCCGTCTCGCGCTGCAACGCGTCCAGCGCGGCGCGGTCGAGGTGACCGGCTTCGACGAGGACGAGGCCCAACGAACGCGGCATCCGGTGCTCCCAGCGCGGCGCAGAGGACGAAGAGGCGGACAGAATTGACCTCCACACAGGCAGATCCTTCCGCCGGACCTCCGCTGGTGGAGTTGCATCTCCATCTGGAGGGCGCGATTACGGCCACGCGTGCCTCCGCCTTGTGGGCGAGGGCAAAGGGCGTGCCCCCGCCGCCCGCGGGCGGCTTGACGCCCGCCGGCTGGCGTTTTTCGACCCTGCCGGAGTTCCTGAAGCTGTTCGGGTGGATGACGCGGCTGCTGGACGGCCCGCAGGTCTACGGCGAGGTGCTGGAGGACCTGCTCGGCGCGCTGGAGCGCCAGAATGTCGTCTACGCCGAGGCGTTCGTCTCGGTGGGGCAGATGCTCCTGGCAGGAATCGATCCCGCGCGGGTGTTGCCGCACCTGGCGGCGGTCGCGGGCGCGCGCGCCAGGGTGGGCGGGCCCGACGTGCGCTTCATCGCCGACGCCACGCGGCAGCTGGGACCGGCCGCGGCGCAGCGGGTGGTCGACGTCGCGCGCGAGCTGGCGGGCGACTGCCGAATCGTCGGGTTCGGGATGGGTGGCGACGAGCGGGCGCTGCCGGCGGCGGACTTCCGCGGCGTGTTCGACCGTGCGCGGGAGGCGAGGCTCGGCGTCACCTGCCACGCCGGCGA
Organism: Candidatus Krumholzibacteriia bacterium; assembly: GCA_041484665.1. Lineage (GTDB taxonomy): Bacteria > Krumholzibacteriota > Krumholzibacteriia > JAJRXK01 > JAJRXK01 > JBGPIA01. The sequence goes on along the minus strand of JBGPIA010000004.1, from coordinate 203,076 downwards.
GGGGACATCGCCGCAGGCCGTGCGCGAGGCGCACGAAGAGCTGCGCGTGACGCGCATCGGTCATGGCATCAGCGCCATCGAGGATCCCAAACTCGTCGCCGATCTGGTGTGCCGCGACGTCGTTCTGGAGGTGTGTCCCACGAGCAACTTGCGGACGGCGGCTTGGGACCCGGCCCAGCGCGGGGGACCACATCCGTTGCTGCGGCTGGCGAGGGCGGGGGTGCGGATCGCGTTGGGCAGCGACGACCCAGCGTTTTTCGAGAGCTCGCTCTTGGGCGAGCGGGCGGTGGCGGTGGAGTGGGGGGCGACCACAGCGGAGCTGGCGCGGTGGCAGCGGACGGCGGTGGACTCAGCGTTTCTCCCGGAGAAGGAGAAGGCGATGCTGATGCGCCGCGTGGGGGCGGGTGTCGCGACAAAGCCGTGAGGCGCCGGGGGGAGCGCACGGCGTGGTGGCGCCACGGGCGGGAGAATGGCGTGTTCCGGCCAATTCAAGTTGGGCCGTCAGGGAAACCAGACGACTGCTGTGCAGTACCCAGAGACACGCTACGCCAGGAGCGAGGCCGGCAACGTCGCCAATCAAGTCGTCGGGGAAGGCTCGGCGGATCTCGTGTCCGTCCCGTCCTGGATCACCAATGTCGACATCATGTGAGAGGAGCCGTCGATCGGGCGTTTCCTGCTCCGCCTCGCCACATTCCACATGGACGCCAGAGTCCTGGACCGCGATAAAATTGGAGGCAACTCTTATTGAGCGCAAACATCCGCTGAGTCGCCGCAGCGATGCTGTCTCTGAGTGTGGCGGGTTTGGGGGTCGGCTTGGTAGGGACGTGGAAGGCAAGCGGGCGGAGCACGCCACTGTTGTGGGCTGATGCACTGTCGCTGTTGGTCGTGGGCTTGTACATGCTCAACCATTGAAGGGCCACTACGGGCGGGTCAGCTTGCCCGTCCGGCCGACCCCGGGTAGAACGGGACCGGGCCTGTCCCGGAGGGCTTTGCAATCGATGCCCCGCAAAACCGCTCGGCTGGCTTGAGCGGCTGACTGCCCGTGCGTCGGGGCGACAGGGAAGGTTCTTGGACCACCTGCCCGAAATCGTCGATCGCCGTGCGGCACTGCGCAGGTGAGGGCTCACGATCCTCGTGGGTATCGACGGACCGGGCGGCGTCGGCAAGACGACGTTGGCGACCCGGCTGGCGAGCGCGCTCGAACGCGCCGCCCAGCGTAGCGCCAGCGTCCGCTTCGACGATTTCTTCAAGAATTCCGCAGAGCGCTGGACGGGAGTAGCACACGAGAAACCGATCGGCTCCGACTTCGATTGGGAGCGCCTTCTCGAACAGGTCTTGATGCCCATTCGGGAGGGTCAACCCGCAAAGTGTCCCAGATTCGACTGGAATGCAGACGCCTTGGCAAAGACGTGCGAGCTCGCCCCAGGTGGCGTGGTCATCGTCGAGGGGGTCTACTCGCCGCGCAAGGAGCTGGCGCGCCTGTACGATCTGAGGATCTGGGTCGAGTGTCCAAGGGAGTTGCGCTTGGCCAGGGGGATCGAGCGCGACGGCGAAGCCGCGCGCGACCGATGGGAGTCCGAGTGGATGCCCGATCTGGACCGGTACATCATCGAGCACAGAGCTCGAGAGGCTGCCGATTTTGTCGTCTGCACCGGAGCCGATTGACGAGAGACGGGAGCGGGCTCCCGCTTCGATCGGGGCCAGCGGGCATTGACGCGTCCACCTCCACCGGCTATCCTCACGTGCAGGCGCTGAGGGGCGCCTGCGCCCGCGAAAGAATTTCTCACCCTCGTTGCATGTTCGGGGCGGTTCCTCGCGAACTCCCTGGTTGCTGCGGTCGGTCGGGCTCAACGCAGCGGACACCAAGGAGTCCATTGTGGAAAGTCGCGAAGGACCGAAACGCCTCACTGCTTATCGCGCGCACGCGCGGCGCCTCCTCAAGCAGCTCCGCTCAGGCAATCCAGCAGAGTCGGCGACCGCCAGGGAGCGGTTTCTGCGGCTTCGCTCGTTCTCTGGCACGGCCGGGCCCGAGTTCGCCCATGACCGCGACCGCGTGCGGCTGAAGCACGCCCTCGCGGTCATCGCGCAAGAAAGTGGCTACGCATCATGGGGCGCACTGAAGGCGGCGCTCGAGTCGGCTGCCCCGCGGAGCGAGTCGTGGTATGCGCGCGGCATGGATGCTTTCCTGAATCGCTGGTTCTCCAGCTACGAAGAAGCGCGGGCGTCGTTGGAAGCCGAGGGTGGGTATCTCCTGCCCTACCGGAGTCAGTTCTTCGTCTGTGGAGCGGACGCGATCCGGTTGCTGGGCTTGGATCCCGCGGACCCGGACTGGGAGCGCATCGGCTGCGACTGCGTCCGGCCCGCGGATCAAGAGGCCTGCGTGCGACTAAGGGATCGCCGCAGGGCAGACGCCTGGGACGTGCCTGCGTCGAGCGGTGACCGCAACGCGGTGAGCGAGATCGAGTCCAGCTCGGCGAAGCAGCGACGAAGTCGCCCAGCCTGATCCTGCATTCGCTGGGGGAGTCTGCGACCATGCGCATCCTTGCCATCTCGGGAAGTCTGAGGCTCGCCTCCTCGAACACGGCTCTCCTGCGCGCCGCGCTCGCGGCGTTCGCAGGCGCCATCGAGAGCGGCCGAGCCGGAGCCCCCAGTGGGCGGTGACTGCAAAGCGCCACCGAACAGCTGGAGACGCGGCTGCGACGTCGACCTGTCGCTCATGCGCGGCGTGTGGGTGGACCCGGCCGCGCGCACAGCGCACGCCCAGTTCAGGCGCTAACCGCGCCCCCGGATGGCCTGGAGCCGCTCCTTCTCCGGAGCGATCTGCGCGTCCTCGATCTTCTTGAACAGGATGCCCGGCGAGGCGATCGGATGCCCCGCGGGCAGCTCGATCAGGCGGCCGTCATCCCCCAGCGGCCACCCCTCGCGCCGCAGGTCGCCTTCCATCGCCAGCGCCGCCCACAGCTTCTGCATGGTGAATGGCAGGAAGCTCGCCCACAGCCCGGCGAACGCGCGCACGAACTGGCAGCACACCCACAGGCTGGTGGCGCAGGCCGCGGGATCGCTCTTGCGCGTGGCCCACGGCTGGGCGTCGTCGAAGTAGCGGTTGGCCTCCTTGCCCAGCAGCATCAGCGTCTCGCTGGCGGCGCGGATCTGGAATGTCTCGAGCTGCTCCCCGGCGCTGCGCGCCGCGCGCACGATGGCGTCCAGCGCGACGGTATCGCGCACGGACGGGCTGCCCTTGGCCGGCACGCGCCCGTCGAAGTAACGCCCGACGAAGGTCACCGTCCGGTTGACGAAGTTGCCCAGGACGTCGGCCAGCTCGTTGTTCTGCCGCACCTGGAAGTCGTCCCAGGAGAAACTCGTGTCGCGCGTCTCGGGCAGATTGCGCGCCAGACAATAGCGCAACGAGTCGGGCGCAAACCGGTCGAGGTAGTCGGGCAGCCAGACTGCGAAGCCGCGGCTGGTGGAGAGCTTCTTCCCTTCCAGATTCAGGAACTCGTTGGCCGGGACGTTGTCGGGGAGGATATACGGCTCGCTGTGCGCCATGAGCATGGCGGGAAACAAGAGCGCGTGGAAGACGATGTTGTCCTTGCCGATGAAGTGCAGCAGGCGCGTGGTCGGGTCCTGCCACCAGACGCGCCACCCCTGCGGGTCGCCATGGGCCGCCGCCCACTCCTTGGTCGCCGAGATATACCCGATGGGAGCGTCGAACCACACGTAGAGCACCTTGCCCTCGTGGCCGGGCAGCGGCACGGGCACTCCCCAGTCCAGGTCGCGCGTCACGGCACGGTCGCCCAACCCCTGGGCGAACCAGCCGTTGCAGTAATGGACGACGTTCTCCTTCCAGTCGCTCTTGCTGTGGATCCACTGCTCCAGCTGGGATTGCATCTCGCCCAGGGCCAAGAACCAGTGGGTCGTCTCACGCAACGCCAGCGGGCTGTCGTCCACGACGCTGTGCGGTGCGATGAGCTTCTCGGGCTCCATCTGCGAGCCGCAGGCCTCACACTGGTCCCCCCGCGCGCGCGTGTTGCCGCAGTAGGGACAGGTTCCCTCGACGTAGCGGTCGGGCAGGAAACGCCCGGCCCGCTCGCTGTAGAACTGCCGGGTCACACCCTGCTTGAGCGCGCCCTGGCGGTGCAGATCGAGGAAGAACGCGCTGCTGGTCTCGTAGTGGATGGGCCGGCTGGTCTGGCTGAAGTTGTCAAACGCGATCCCCAGGCGCTCGAAGCTGTCGCGGATGCCGACGTAGTTGCGGTCCACCAGCTCCTTGGGCGACACGCCCTCCTTCTCGGCGGCCAGCGTGATCGGCACGCCGTGCTCGTCGGTGCCACAGATGAACAGCACGTTCTGACCGCGCATGCGCAGGTGGCGCACGTAGATGTCGGCCGGCAGATACACGCCGGCCAGATGGCCCAGGTGGATCGGGCCGTTGGCGTACGGCAGCGCCGCGGTCACCAGGGTGCGGGCGAAGGTGGCCACCTGGTCAGCCCCGGGAGGACGAGGGGAACGGCCCGTGGCGCCGGAGTGCGCGCCCGGGGAACGCGGGCTGCCTGCGGGTGCCCTCGCAAAGCGCCGGGATCACTCCAGCCCCATGCGGTGCATGTCGTCCTCTTCGAATCCCAGATAGTGGCCCAGCTCGTGGTAGAGGGTGATGCGGACCTCTTCGGCGAGCGTCTCCTCGTCCGGGCAGATGCGCTCGAGGTTGGTCTGGAAGAGGAAGATCACTCCGGGCTGCTCCACCGGATTGAACACCGAGTGGTCGAGCTGGCTGCTGCCCACGAACAGGCCCAGCAGATCCGGCGGCAGCGGTGGCTCGTCTTCGCCCGCCGCCTTCGCCATCTCGAGGGTGGGCAGCGGCTGCACGACCACCGGGACCTCCTCCAGGGCCTTGCGGAACTCCGTAGGCAGATCGCCGCGCGCCTGCAGGATGACCCGGTCGAGGTCGCGCGCATCGATGCGGATGGGCTTGAGGAAGCGGTCCGGCTCGATGGCGAACGCGCGGTCGTACCCACGGCGCGCGCCGACCTGGTCCTGGAGCGTCTCGCACACCTGCGCCAGCATGTACCAGGCGTCGGCGAACTCGGCATCGTCTCGCACGATCTCCTGGAGGACCTGCCGCGCGCTGTCGAGCTGCCAGAGCTGGTACAGCGCCGCCGCCTCGTACCAGCGCTGCATCTGCGGATCCTCGATCCCCAGCTCGCCGGCCCGGCGTGCCGCCTCCAGCGCCGTCGGCGAATCGCCCGCCTCGTAGGCCGCCGCGGCGAGCGCCAGGTGCACCTCGCCGTCGGTGGGATGCTCGCGGCCGAGGGTGTCGGCGATGTCCATGGCCTCTTCCACGCGCCCCTCCTCGATCGCTGTCCACACGGCATCGAGGCTCTCCGAGGAGGCCTGGTTGCTCAGCCGGTCGCGGCCGGGCTTGGACGGTGGGGAGGGGTCGCTCATGGCGGGGCTCCTGCCGGGAGATGCCGCAAGTCTAGAAGGCAGAAGCGAGTGCAGCAAGGAATGCGGGGTCGCGCGGAGCGGGACGTGCCCAGGCGCCGGGACCTGACACCCGCGCAGCCTTGCGATCAGCGGACGACGGCAGCGAGCGATTGCGGACGGTGACTGCGCGCAGCGACGGCGGCCAGCGACCGCCGTCAGACCGCGGACGTCTGTGTCGTGGCGGCCAGCCAGGGCACCCGCCCGCGCAGCGACTCACGCAGCAGAGCGTCGAGCGCCGCGCTGTGCGGGCCGGCTCGCTCGGGATGCCACATGACCCCCAGGAGCGGCAGCGACGGATGGTAGAACCCCTCGACCGAGCCGTCGGGACCCAGCGCGAACGGCCGCAGGCCCGCAGCGAGATCCTCACGGGCGATCCAGAGATCGTGGTAGCTGTTGACGGTCGCGGGAGGGAACGGCACAGCCACAGCGCCCTCGTCGTCGCGCGCGGGCTGGAGCACGTGGAAGATCCCGGCGTGGCTGGTTCCCTTGTCCACAGCGGAGATGCGGCCGCCATGGACGAGATTCAGCAGCTCCGCGCCCCGGCACACACCCAGGATCGGGATCCGCCGCGCCACCGCCCAGGCGATTAGCCGCCGCTCGGTGATGTCGCGCTCGGGCGCGGCGTCGTCGGGCCGGCGGCGACGGGGGGGGTCCTGCAGGGGCGTATTGCCGCCCGTGAGCAGAAGGGCTTGAGCGGCCCAATCTGTCATCAGCTGCTCGGGGTCGGGCCAGCGATTGGGGACCAGCAAGGGGATTGCGCCCCAGGCGTGCAGCCGCCCCGCCCAGTCCAGGCTGAGGGCGTCGCGCCGCTCGCGCAACCGCAGGTCCTCGACCACGCGCTGGGTCACCGCGACCCGGACGCGGTCGCCAGCGTCGGAGAGAGGCCAGGGATTGCTTGCGAGCGCGTCGACGCTCATTGGGGGGATCCCCTTCAGTGCAGCGGGCTGTGGGTGCCGCTGCTCGCGCGGGGCAAGTGTGGTGCCAATCGGACGCCAGGGCGCGTGCGCGTGCGCGGGGCGGGCGGCGTGCTCGCGCCGCGCCGTCGGCTTGGCGCGGGCTAACGACGACCCCCTGGCCGGGTCCGGGGTCCTCGTTCAGAGTGAACGATCCAGCCCCCTGGCCGACCGGACGGCGTACCCGGCGGCGTAGCGGGCGGTGCACCCGGAGGCGGGCTCGCTCTGCGCAAAACGGCGCCCGCGCGGAGGCCCGCAGCACCCTTCGCCGGGCAGCCCGCGGTGCACTTCGCGGCGCAGCCCGCAGTGCACTTCGCCGAGCGGGTGGAGCAGCTGGAGCGAAGGCTCGAGGCGCTCAGCGGCTCCCGGCGCACGGGGCTGGGGCCGTCGGGATAGGCCGGCGCAACCGCCTCCTGATCCGTTCTCGCGATCCACCCGCGCGCTCGCTCGGTCCAGCGCGGGCGCTGGGTCGCGCCGAGTCAGCTGCGCTGCTGCTCGATCGACTCGATCGCCCAGGCGATGAAGCCCTCGGGGTCATTCATGTCGCCCTGCACCTCGCGCAGGCGCTGCGCCACGTCGGCTCCGCCGGCCTCCACCAGCAGCTCGGTCGCTCGCTCGAGGGCATGGTGCTCGCGGATCCCGCCCGCCTCGGCCTGCAGGATCTCGAAGGCCAGATCCACGGCCTGGGCGCGGTCGTGGGCCAGCAGCCGGTCGGCTACCATCAGGCGCAGCTCGAGGCTCGAATCGTCGCGGTGCCGTGCGGCCAGCGCCAGCGTCTGGTCGGGCAGCCGGTCGAAGAGGATGCGCAGCGCCTCCAGGCGCACGCCGTCGCCGCGGTGGGTCGTGGCGTGGCGGGCGAGCTCTACGACACGCGAGTCGTCGACCGCGGCGAGCAGCTCCAGGATCAGGACCAGCAAGGGCGGCTCGTTGCTGGCCTGGAAGATCCCGATCCACCCGTCGAGGTCGCGCGCGGCCGCCTGGGCGTCGGCGTGGCCGCCGCGCAGGAACGTGCGCAGCCGGTCGACTTGCAGGCGCGGGTGGAGCCCGCGCAGCTCCGTGGGGGTCATGGAAGCCGGGGGGAGGGGACCGTGGGGGGCGATCATGGTCTTCCGCGCGCCTTTCCGCGTTTTCCTCGCGCCTTTCCGCGGCTTTGTCGTGCTCTGCCGGCGCGCCCATGCGTCCCGCCGCGCTCGCGCGTGCCTGGAGATCGGTGGGTCGCGCGGAAAGCCACGCTGGTTGCTACGCAACCATGATCGTGCCGCGGCCGGGGATCGTCCACTTGGGATCGCCCCCTGGGGAAGGGCGCGCGTCGGACGTACCATCGCGGCCATGACCATCTGCCCGTCGTGCAGCCGCCCCGTCCCCCCAGACAGCGTCTTCTGCTCCCGCTGTGGCACGTGACTGCTCGTGGATGGCGCTGCGCCGACGCTCGTCAGTCCGCAGCCTCCGCGCGGCCCGAGCCCGCAGCCGTTGCATGGTCAGAGCCCACTGCCCACACGAAGCCCGAGCCCACCGCCGGGCGCGGGCGGCGGCGCCGCGCCCGTCTTGCGCTTGGCAAATCGGGCGCTCTTTGGGTACCCTGGTGCGTCTTGTGCCGCAGCGCCGTTGGCGGGCGCGCTTCGCGCGCGTCCCGTTGCTGACTGCTGCGCGCGCCGCGCGGCTGCCCGGCGGCCGATTCTCGACTGCGAGCAGCTCGAACCCTTTTGTTCTCAACGATTCAGGAGAGGATTCCCCATGAGGATCGTCCGCTCGTTCTGCCTGCGCGCGGGCAGCCCGCGGCGCGCTGCCAGCCTGGCCGGCACGACCGGCGCCGCGGACGCGGCCCGTGCCGCCATCGCTGCCGGTGTGTTGGTCGCCGTTGCAGTGCTGCTGTGCGCCACCGCTCCCCTGGCCATCGCGCAGGAGCGCGGCATGCCCGCGCAGAGCGGCGCTGGGGGCATGCAGCACCCGGGCGGCGGGGAGGCCCAGCTGGTCCTGCCCGACGTGGGGCAGGTGACCTTTCTGGGAGTGAGTGGCCGCACCCTGCTGACCTGCGGCCTGCTGGTCTGCCTGCTGGGGCTGGGCTTTGGCGCAACCACCTACGCGCGGCTGAAGCGCCTGCCGGTGCACGCGGCGATGAGCGAGATCTCCGAGCTCATCTACGAGACCTGCAAGACGTATCTGGTCACCCAGGGCAAGTTCATCCTGCTGCTGGAAGTCTTCGTCGGGGTGATTATCGTCTTCTACTTCGGCGTCCTGCAGCACATGCCGGCGATCAAGGTCACGGTCATCCTGCTGTTCAGCCTGATCGGCATCGCGGGCAGCTACGCGGTCGCCTGGTTCGGCATCCGCATCAACACCATCGCCAACTCGCGGGCCGCGTTCGCCAGCCTGGGCGGCAAGCCATTCCCGCTGCACGCGATCCCCCTGCAGTCCGGGATGAGCATCGGCATGGCGCTGATCTCCGTCGAGCTGTTCATGATGCTGTGCATCCTACTGTTCATTCCTGGCGACTACGCCGGGCCGTGCTTCATCGGCTTCGCCATCGGCGAGTCGCTGGGCGCCGCCGCGCTGCGCATCGCCGGCGGCATCTTCACCAAGATCGCCGACATCGGCAGCGACCTGATGAAGATCGTCTTCAATATCAAAGAGGACGACGCGCGCAATCCGGGCGTGATCGCCGACTGCGCCGGGGACAACGCCGGCGACTCCGTCGGGCCCACGGCCGACGGGTTCGAGACCTACGGCGTCACCGGGGTGGCGCTCATCACCTTCATCATGCTGGCCGTGCCGCAGGCGCTGACGCAGGTGCAGCTGTTGGTGTGGATCTTCATGATGCGCATCATGATGATCGTCGCCAGCGGCGCCAGCTACCAGCTGAACAGCTGGCTCACGCGGGGGCGCTTCGGCCACGCCGCAACCATGAACTTCGAGACGCCGCTGACCCAGCTTGTGTGGCTGACCTCGGCCATCTCGGTGGCGATGACGTACGTCAGCTCGTACCTGCTGATCCGTGAACTGGGTGACGGGACGCTGTGGTGGAAGCTGTCGACGATCATCACCTGCGGCACGATGGCCGGCGCGATCATCCCCGAGCTGGTGAAGGTCTTTACCTCGACCGGCAGCCGCCACGTGAAGGAGGTCGTCAACGCTGCGCGGGAGGGCGGGGCGTCCCTGAACATCCTGTCGGGTTTCATCGCGGGCAATTTCAGCGCCTACTGGCTAGGCCTGACCATGGTACTGCTGATGGCGATCGCCTACGGCGTGAGCGGCACCGGCCTGGACCAGATCATGCACGCGCCGGCCGTGTTCGCCTTCGGTCTTGTAGCATTCGGCTTCCTGGGCATGGGACCGGTGACCATCGCCGTGGACTCGTACGGGCCGGTCACCGACAACGCGCAGTCGGTGTACGAGCTCTCGCTGATCGAGCAGGTCCCGGGCGTCAAGGAGGAGCTCAGGCGCAGCCACGGCATGGACGTGGACTTCGCCAAGGCCAAGCACCTGTTGGAGGAAAACGATGGCGCAGGGAACACCTTCAAGGCCACTGCCAAGCCGGTGCTGATCGGCACGGCCGTGATCGGCGCTACCACGATGATCTTCTCGATCATCGTGCTGTTGACCCGCGGGTTGACCAGCAACCTCGACAAGTTGTCGCTGCTGCACCCGCCGTTCCTGCTGGGGTTGATCACCGGCGGGGCGATCATCTACTGGTTCACCGGCGCATCGACGCAAGCGGTGTCGACCGGGGCTTTCCGGGCCGTGGAGTTCATTAAGCGCAACATCAAGCTAGAAGGCGTGGCCAGAGCGTCGGTGCACGACAGCAAGCGAGTGGTGGAGATCTGCACGCAGTACGCCCAGAAGGGGATGTTCAACATCTTCCTGACCGTGTTCTTCTCAACGGTCGCGTTCGCCTTCGTCGACCCGTACTTTTTCGTGGGCTACCTGATCTCGATCGCGCTGTTCGGGCTGTACCAGGCGATCTTCATGGCTAACGCCGGAGGCGCGTGGGACAACGCGAAGAAGGTCGTGGAGGTGGATCTGAAGGAGAAGGGGACCGCCCTGCACGCGGCGTGTGTCGTGGGGGACACGGTGGGCGATCCGTTCAAGGATACCTCGTCGGTAGCCATGAACCCCGTCATCAAGTTCACCACGCTGTTCGGACTGCTGGCGGTCGAGCTGGCGGTAAGCCTGAGCAGCCGGCCGGGTGGCGCCACGCTCAGCCACGTGCTGGCGGCGGTGTTCCTCGGTGCGGGGATGCTGTTCGCGTGGCGTTCGTTCTATCGGATGAGGATCGACACGTCGGCCGAACGGGGGCCACAGGCGCAGGGGCAGCCGCACGCACACTGACGCGGGTCCCGCGACAGCAGCCGACGACTGGGACGGCCGCGCGACGGCCAGCATGAAGTTCGAGCCTGGGTTCGGCGGCAATCCAGTACGCGCGCGGGTGGTCATCACCGTGGAGATCGATCCAGGTCAGGCGGCGGTCGCGGTGCCCGGCCTCGTGGTCTACGCGAGCTGGATGGGTCCCAATGCTGGGCGCTTGTTCATGGTGACCGCTGCGCCGATGAGCTTCGGTACATTGAAAGACAGATTCCAGCAGCGGGGGATGCCCGCCCCGGCCCGGGGAGTGTGAGGCGGCAGCTCCGACGACGGGTCCCCGCGCCGACGCTCGAGTTCCGCTGCGCGAAGGGGAGGTCTCGGTCGGCGTGGCAACACTGCACCCACAGGTGTTGAGTGCTCTCGCGGACGCCAGCGTCTCACTTCCGTTCGACGTCCTTGGTTTGCAGAAAGTGGAGGTGGATGGCACTGCCGCCATCGCCATTCGCGCGCTCGTGCCCGGTGCGCGCGCGGTCGAGGTGCTGCGGGAGCGCACGCCGGGCGACGGCAGCGCTCACGGCGGGGTGCCGCACCCCATGGATCTCCTCCACGCCGGCGGCGTGTTCGAGGCGGTTTTCCCTGGGGAGTCGACCTCGTTTGCCTATCGCCTGCGCATCACCGCCGCCGACGGCACGGTGACCGTCGAAGACGACCCCTACCGTTTCCCACCGCGGCTCTCCGAGAACGACCTGCGCGATTTCCTGGAGAAGAGCGACGTCCGGCTCTACGAGAGACTCGGCGCGCACGAGCTCGTGCACGAGGGGGTCAGCGGCGTCGACTTCGCCGTCTGGGCCCCCAACGCCGAGCGCGTCAGCGTGATCGGGAGCTTCAACCGCTGGGACGCGCGCCGGCACATGATGCAGCCGCGCGGCCACAGCGGAGTCTGGGAGATCTTCATCCCCGCCGTAGAGCGCGGGGCGCTCTACAAGTACGCACTGCGCACGAAGCTGCCGGGCCATCCCCAGTCGGACAAGGCCGATCCGTGTGGGTTCTTCATGGAGCGGCGCCCCAACACGGCTTCGATCGTCTGGGACAGCTACGACTACACCTGGGGCGACGCGGCGTGGATGCAGGAACGCGCCCGGCGGCAGTCGTCCGACAGGCCGCTCCTGATCTACGAGGTGCATCTGGGATCGTGGCGACGCCTCCCGCAGGCGTCGGGCGCGCCGGCTGCGGCCGCCCCGGCGGCGGTGGGCTTCGGGCCCGGCGTTTCGGCCAGCGCTTCAGAGGCCAGCACTCCACCCACGCGCGCGGCTTCGCCCATTGACCCCGCGAGCGGCAGCTGGCTCACCTACCGCGAGCTGGCCGAGCAGCTCGTGCCCTACGCGAAGGAGATGGGCTACACCCACCTGGAGCTGCTGCCCATCACCGAGCATCCCTTCGACGGCTCGTGGGGCTACCAGACGGTGGGATACTACGCACCGACCTCGCGCTTCGGGCCGCCGGACGACTTCCGCTGGTTCGTGGACGCAGCGCACCAGGCGGGCCTGGGCGTCATCCTCGACTGGGTCCCAGCGCATTTTCCCCGCGACGGCCATGGGCTGGCGTTCTTCGACGGCACGCACCTCTACGAGCACGCCGATCCGCGCCAAGGACTGCACCAGGACTGGGGCACGTTCATCTTCAACTTCGGGCGCCACACGGTCTGCTCGTTCCTGCTGAGCAACGCCCTGTATTGGCTTTCGCGCTTCCACATCGACGGGCTACGCGTGGACGCGGTGGCCTCGATGCTCTACCTCGACTACTCGCGCAAGCCGGGGGAGTGGATTCCCAACAAGCTGGGCGGTCGCGAGAACCTGGAAGCGATGGCGTTCCTGCAGGAGTTCAACGCCCTGGTCCATCGCGAGTGTCCGGGCGTGCTGACCTTCGCCGAGGAGTCGACGGCCTGGCCGAAGGTGTCGCACCCAGTCTCCGAGGGTGGACTGGGTTTCGACTACAAGTGGAACATGGGCTGGATGAACGATGTGCTGCGCGTGATGCGCACGCCGCCTCCCCAGCGCCCGCAGCTGCACGACCGCCTCACGTTTTCGATGATGTACGCCTTCAGCGAGCGGTTCGTGCTGTCCCTCTCCCACGACGAGGTCGTGCACGGCAAGCGCTCGCTCTTGTCCAAGATGCCCGGCAGCTACGAGGAGAAGTTCGCCAACCTGCGGCTGCTCTACGGCTGGATGGCGGCGCATCCGGGCAAGAAGCTGCTGTTCATGGGCGGCGAGCTCGGCCAGTTCATCGAGTGGAGCCACGACCGCCAGCTCGACTGGCTGCTGCTGGACTTCCCGCTGCATCGGGCGATGCAGCTCTACGTCCGCGAGCTCAACCAGTTCTACCAGTCGCAGCCCGCGCTGTGGGAGAACGACGGCGACTGGAAGGGCTTCCAGTGGATCGAAGCCGACGATGCGGCGCGCAGCGTTCTCTCCTTCGTGCGCCGTGGCAAGGACCCGCGCTCGCAGCTGGTGGCCATCGCCAACTTCCAGACGCGCCGCCACGACAGCTTCGTGGTCGGCGTTCCGCAGGCGGGCTCCTGGGCGGAGGCCTTCAACAGCGATCGCGTGGACTACGGGGGATCCGGCGCGGGCAACCCGCAGCCATTGCCTGCGCGGCCCGAGCCCGCACAGGGGCAGCCCTTCGCGATCTCGCTGGTGCTGCCATCCCTGTCGATCGTGTTCCTGCAACGCACGGCAGATTGAGCGCGAGCCTGCGGCCGTGCCTGGAAGGGCGACGGCCCTGCCCGGGCTTGCTGGCCACGGCGGTGGCGCCGGTGTAGGGAGGAGCGTAGTCTTGGCTGCGAGGTCCTGTCCGACGCGATTTGCCGTCGAGATTGGGCAGGGGGCTGACGGCTGCTGGACTGCGGAAGCGCCCGCGTTGCCGGGCGCGATGGCAGATGGCGGCATCGCCTGCCTGCCCATCGCGCCGGCTTTGCCCGCAGCGCCCCCAGACGCCCCCAGACGCCCCCAGAGTCCGAAGCGGGCCGCCATCGCACTGATCCGACGGAGGTCACCGCCCCTATGGATCTCAAGTTCCTCGACGCCGCGCGCGCGGCGTTCCCCGCCGGCCCGCCGTCGATCGTGCTGGGTGCTCCCGTGCGCGCCGGCGAGTGCCACCCCGAGCCATTGGTGCGCGTGCCTCTGTCGATGCTCAATCGCCACGGCCTGATCGCGGGCGCGACGGGTACGGGCAAGACGAAATCGCTGCAGCTCATTGCCGAGCAGCTCTCCGCGGCCGGCGTGCCGGTGTTCCTGGCTGACGTCAAGGGCGATGTCTCGGGGATCGGCGCAGCGGGTGAGGCGAGCGAACGCGTCACCCAGCGCGCGAAGGAGACCGGCTTCGCCAAGAATGGGATGCCGTGTCCCGTGGAGTTCCTCAGCCTCACCGGCGAGCGCGGCGCCCAGCTGCGCGCAACGGTCTCGTCGTTCGGGCCGCTGCTCTTGTCCAAGGTGCGCGGTCTCAACGCGACGCAGCCCAGCGTCCTGACCCTGGTGTTCAAGTACTGCGACGATCGCAAGCTGGCGCTCCTGGACTTCTCCGACCTGCTGGCGGTGCTGCAATACCTCACGGGGGACGGGGCGTCCGACCTGAAGGATTACGGCGGCATGTCCAAGGCCACCGTCGGCATGCTGCTGCGCGAGATGGTGGAGTTGGAGCAGCAGGGCGCGCAGGCCTTCTTCGGCGAGCCGGAGTTCAACCTGGCCGACCTGCTCCAGACCGAGCGTGACGGGCGCGGCGTCGTGAGCGTACTCGAGCTGACGGACATGCAGGACAAGCCCGCGCTGTTCTCCACGTTCATGATGTGGATGCTGGCGCGCCTCTACCACGAGCTGCCCGAGGTGGGCGACGTGGACAAGCCCAGGCTGGTGTTCTTCCTCGACGAGGCGCATCTGCTGTTCAACGGCGCGAGCGAGGCATTCCTGACGCAGGTGGAGCAGGTCGTGCGCCTGATCCGCAGCAAAGGCGTCGGCATCTTCTTCGTGACGCAGAGCCCCAAGGACATCCCGGCCACGGTGCTTGGGCAGCTGGGCCACCGCGTTCAGCACGCGCTGCGCGCGTTCACGCCCGACGATGAAAAGGCGCTCAAGGCCGCGGCCCGCACCTTCCCCAGGACCGATTTCTACGACATCGAGCAGACGCTCACCACGTTGGGCATTGGAGAAGCGCTGGTGACGGTGCTCTCGCCCAACGGCGTCCCCACCCCGCCGTTCGCGACGCGCCTGATCCCTCCGGCCACGCGCATGGGCCCGCTCACCGGGCCGGAGCTTGCCCAGCGCCTGGCGGCCTCGGCGCAGTTCAAGGAGTACGCGCAGCCCATCGACCGCGAGAGCGCGCGTGAGCTGTTGGCGCAGCGGATGACGGCGTACGCACAGGCGGGTGGGCCCGCCGCCACGGCGACGGCGGTACTAGCCAGCCCGTTCGGTGGAGGGTCGTCTCCCGGCCGCCGCCTCATTGCCCCTGCCACAGCCGACGCGTTGCCCGCCGCCCACCGTCCGTTGCCCGCCGGCCGCCCCATCACACTCCCGGCATGACGCGCGCGCGTTCTCGGGTTCGCCCCCGGGCGTTCTCGGAGGTGCCCTGGCGCGTTCTCTGGATCACCAACGCGCGCTCCACTGCGGCCTTGGGCTCCCCCGGCTGGCTTCCTATCGTTCGTCGCGCAGGAGGTGCCGGGGCTCGCGGTATCGCAACCAGGCTCCGGCAGCGTCTGGGCCGGCCGATGGCGCCGCCCAACCCGGGGGGAAAGGGGAGGCCATGGCGTTGCAGCTTGCGCCGCGGCGCGGCGTATACATCGACATCGCGCGTGAGATCGGCGACGGGGGACCGCTGGGCGCACAGAGTCCGCTCAGCGCGCACGAGGTCGCCTGCTACGAGGAGCTCGACCTCGTCTACCGGTCGCTGTGCACGATGCTCTACAACTACGTTCCCATGTCGGGGCATCCCGGCGGCTCCATCTCGTCGGGCCGCTTCGTCGCCGGCATCCTCTTCGACGTCCTCGACTACGACTTCAGCGATCCGGACCGTGCTGACGCCGACCTGATCTCGTACGCGGCGGGGCACAAGGCGATGGGGCTGTACGCCATGTGGGCGCTCCGCAACGAGATCGTGCGCATCGCCGCCCCCTACCGGTTGCCCGAGGACGAGCGCCTGCAGCTACGCCTGGAGGACCTGCTGGGCTTCCGCCGCAATCCGGTCGCGCGCACGCCGTTGTTCACACAGCTGCGCGCCAAGGCCCTCGACGGTCACCCCACGCCGGCCACGCCGTTCGTGAAGCTCGCCACCGGCGCCTCGGGCGTGGGCGTCGCGTCCTCGTTGGGGCTGGCCTTGGGCGCAAGCGATTTCTACGGCGAGGGCGCGCCACGTGTGCACATCGTGGAGGGCGAGGGTGGGCTCACGCCGGGCCGCGTCAGCGAGGCGCTCGCTGCCGCCGGGACCGCGAGCCTGTCGAACGCGCTGCTGCACGTCGACTGGAACCAGGCCTCCATCGACAGCAATCGCGTGTGCCGCGAGGACCGCAAGCCCGGTGACTACGTGCAGTGGAACCCCGCGGAGCTCGCCTATCTGCACGACTGGAACGTGATCCTCGTGGAGCAGGGGATGAGCTTCCAGCAGATCCTCGCGGCGCAGCGCCGGGCGCTGGCTCTGGAGACGGGCCAGCCGACGGCCATCGTGTACCGCACCGTGAAGGGCTGGCGCTACGGCATCGAGGGAAAGGCCTCGCACGGAGCGGGACACAAGCTCTGCTCGACGGAGTTCCACGAGGCGTTGCAACCGTTGGTGGAGAGCCGTCAGGCTACGCTGCCCACCTGCTGCGATCCGAACCACAAGCGATGCGAGGGTGAGGGCGGCGCGACGGTGATGGAGCTGTGCTTCTGGGACGCGTTGCAGGTGATCCGCGACGAGCTCGCAGCGCGCCGGCCAATGGTCGACTACTTCGCGGACCGCCTCGAGCAGGCCCGCACACGCCTCACGCGCCACGCGCGCGCCCCGCGCGCGCAGGCGCCCCACGTGGATGCAGTCTACGCCATGGCGCGCACGGAAGGCAGCAGCATCCCCGCGGATCTGGCGCTGAAACCCGGCGCCTCCACCACGCTGCGCCAGGAGCTCGGCCGCGCCATCGCGCGGCTCAATCGCGAAAGCGGCGGCGCATTCCTCATCGCATCCGCCGACCTGCTCGGTTCCACGAGCGTCAACGTCGGCGCCGAGGGCTTCCCGCAGGGCTACTGGAACGCGGCGGGCAACCCGGGCGGGCGCTTGCTCTCCGTGGGCGGAATCTGCGAGGACGCCATGGCGGGCCTCCTGGCGGGGTTGTCGAGCTACGGCCACCACATCGGACTGGCGTCGTCGTACGCGGCGTTCCTCGCGCCGCTGGCGCATATCGCGGCGCGCCTGCACGGCATCGGCAGCCAGGCGCGCCTGGCGATCTCGCCGCAGCCCTTCCGGCCGCTGATCCTGGCTTGCGCGCACGCCGGGCTGAAGACAGGCGAGGACGGACCGACCCACGCCGATCCGCAGCCGCTGCAGCTCCTGCAGGAGAACTTCCCGCCCGGCGTGTGCATCACGCTCACGCCGTGGGATCCCCAGGAGCTCTGGCCGCTGTTGTGCGCGGCTCTGGTGAAGCGCCCCGCCGTCATCGCGCTGTTCGTGACGCGGCCCAACGAGCCCGTGCTCGACCGCGAGCAGCTGGGCCTGGCGCCGCCGCCGGCGGCGGCCCAGGGCCTGTATCGACTGCGCGCCGTGCGCGGCCGCGCCGACGGGACCGTCGTGCTGCAGGGCAGCGAGGTCGCCTACGCGTTCGTGCAGCGGGCGCTGCCCCTGCTGCTGGCCGACGGTGTGGATCTCGATGTCTACTACGTCGCCAGCGCGGAGCTGTTCGACGCACTGCCGGCTCGTGAGCAGGAGCGCATCTATTCGCCACAGCGAGCGTGCGCCGCGATGGGAATCACGGGCTTCACCCTGCCGACCATGCTGCGCTGGGTCACCGGCGAGCGCGGTCGTGCCGCAACGTTGCACCCCTTCCAGAAAGGGCACTTCCTCGGCAGCGGCCAAGCGCAGATGGTCCTGGAAGAGGCGGGTCTCGACGGGCGCAGTCAGTACCGGGCGATCCTTCGCTTTGTGGAGCAGCCGGTCCGCAGCTAACCGCCGCGTGCGGGGGGGACCGCCCCCACGTTGCGACTGCCAGCGAACCGGCCGCCCCAGCGGCCTTCCCCCGCCCGCCGCGGGAGGGCGACCCTCCCCACGAGGGGGGAGGTCCCTGCCCGCAGCACAACGGGGGCCGGCCAGACCCCACCGGCCTGCCCGCGTCATCGCGCCCGTTTCGCCACCCAGCGCCACGCCACGCAGACAGTGCCTGGTTCAGCAGCGTGCGCACGCGCCGGCCGACGAGGTCGTTCCATCCGGTGTCCTTCAACCGATGCGCCAGATGGCCCCGAGCCGTCAAGATCCCCAGATGTGATGTGGGGGCGATCGTGTTATCTTTCTCCTTCCCTGATGTCGACCCGGAGGGTGGACGGATGTTCGTTCGTGGACCGCACTTGCGGCTTCGCTGCCAGGCGCGGCTTGCCCGCGCCATCGGCGTCTTTCTGTCTGGAATCATGCTCCTGGCGCCCGACGTCGACGCGTGGGCGGACGCCACCCCCCTGCTGGGCGCAGCAAATCCGGACAGTCTGCTCGCGCAGGCGCTGGGCCAGATCCAGGGTACGCCACTGTCGCTGCAGCAGGCCTTGGAGCAGGCGCTGCGCGGATCCACGGCGGCGCGCGAGGCGCAGGCCGACCTGGCCTCTGCGCTGGGAACCCTGCGCACCGAACGTGGCACCTTCGATCCGGAGCTCTTCGGCCAGGCGCAGACCAGCAGTACCGACCAGCCCACGGCGTCACCCTTCGGCGGAGCGGACGTGCTGACCACCAAGGGGCGGATGGCTTCGGGTGGGACGCGGATCCGGCTGCGCACCGGCACGCAGCTCTCCGCCTCGTTGGAGGCGGTGCGCACGGTGACGAACTCCTCCTTCGCGCTGCTGGTGCCCGAGTACGACAGCGCGGCCCGTCTGGACATCCGACAGCCGCTTTTGGCCGGTTTCGGCCCGTCGGCGCGCGGCCCGCTGACCGCGGCCGAGCGCAGCTACGAGTCGTCGCGGGCGCTCTACCAGGATGCCGTGCTGATCGTGGCCGCCGACGTGGAGGGGGCCTACTGGGACCTCTACGCGGCCGAGCGCGATTACGCAGTCCAGCAGCTGGTGCGCGACCAGGCGCAGGCGTTCTTGCAGGCAGTCCAGCTGCGCGCGCAGGCCGGGCTCGTCGGGCCGGGCGACGTGGCCAGCGCGCGCGTGTTCCTGGCCGAGCAGGAGCAGGCCATGCTCGACCGCGAGGAGCAGATGGACGCCGCTTCCGACCGCCTCGCCACGCTCCTGGGGCAGCGTCCGGGGAGCGGGCACCTGCGCTTCCGCCCCACCAACGACCCACCACGGGAGTTCCCCGTGGCCCCGCCCGATTCGCTGGTGGCGTGGGCGCAGCGCCGCAACCAGGATCTCAAGTCGAAGGATCGGGAGGTGGCAGCGGCGAGGGCCCGGGAGCGGGCGGCGGCCTGGGACGCGCGGCCCGACCTGGATCTCTTCGGCTCGTTGGGGGGGACGGGGCTCGTGGGCGACCCGCAAACGGTCACCTTCGGCAACCAGAGCTTCACATCCACCCGCTCCGGCGGTCTGGGCGACGCCCTCCGCCAGGCCGTCGGCCGCGACTTCCCCAACTGGACCGCGGGCTTGAGTCTGACCGTACCGCTGAGTCGGCGCGCCCGGGGCGGCGAGCGCGACCGCCTGCGCGCGGAGGTGGCGCGGGCCGAGCAACACTACACTGCTGCAGCCCGTTCTCTGGAGGATCGCGTCCGGGACGTCCAGCGCCAGCTCCTCCACGGCACCCAGCGTCTCACCGCCGCTCACGACGGGGCGGACGCAGCGCTGGAACGGGCGCGCATCGGCGTCATCGAGTACCGTAATGGTCGTACGACGGCGTTCGAGCTGGTGCGGCTGGGCGCCGACGCGGCCGCCGCGCAGCAGCGTTATTCCCAGGCCCTCGTGCGGTCGGCCAAGGCCGCGGCGCGCCTGCGCCAGTTGACCGACAACGCCTATCCCGGGGAGGCAGCCCAGTGATGATCGCGCGAGCCCTGATCCAGACCCCGCGCATAGCCGCCGCGTGCCGGCCGTTTTGCGGCAGGCGGGCGGCGCTGGCCGCGGTGCTCGCGGTGGCGCTCACAGCAGGCGCCTGTGCCAAGCAGCAGCAGAAGGGTGGCTTCTCCATGCCTCCCATGCCGGTGGAGATCGCCGAGGTCACGCAGGGTCGTGTCGCCGATCGCTTCGAGGCGGTCGGCACGATCGACGCCAGCGAGGCCATCACGGTGGTCGCGGAGATCGACGGAACGATCGTCGGTCTGCCGTTCCAAGAGGGAGGCCGCGTCGAGCGCGGCGGGTTGCTTGCGCAGCTGGACGACGTGCAGCTGCGCGCGGAGGTCGACCGTAGCGAGGCGCTGCTGGCGCAGCGACAGGTCACCTACGACCGCACCAAGACGATCGTGGCGCAGGGTGCCGGCGCGGCGCAGGATCTCGACGACGCGGCGGCCGCGCTCAAGGTGGCGCAGGCCGACCTGGATCTGGCGCGGGCGCGCCTCTCCAAGACACGCATCGTGGCGCCGTTCGACGGCATTCTGGGCGCGCGGCACGTGAGCATCGGCGCCTTCGTGCGCTCGGGAACCGCCATCACCGATCTGGCCCAGATCCGCACGCTGCGTGTGAACTTCTCCGCCCCCGAGCGGCTCCTGTCCAAGCTCAAGCGCGGCGCGCTGGTGACCGTCACGACCACGGCCTTCCCCGGGGTCGAGCTCCAGGGGCGCATCGATGTGGTCGAGCCGGTGCTGGACGCCTCGACGCGTAGCGCGCGCGTGATGGCGCGCGCGGAGAATCCGGGTGAGGTGCTGCGGCCCGGGATGTCGGCGAACGTGGCGGCCGTGCTGAGCGAGCGGGCCTCCGCCTTGACCATTCCCAGCGAGTCGGTGTTCGTGCAGGGCGACCAGTCGTTCGTGTTCGCCGTGAAGCCCGACAGCACGGTGATGCGCGTACCGCTCACGCTCGGCACGCGCCAGCCGGACACGGTCGAGGTCGTGCGCGGGCTGCAACCTGGTATGCGCGTGGTGCGGGCCGGCCACCAGAAGCTGTTCGAGGGAGCCCACGTGATCCCGGTGACCAGCCAGCCGGCGGGCGGCGCGCCGTCCGGCGCCGGGGGCGCGGCGGCCAAAGACAGCACGGTGGCGGCCGACGGAAAGGGCCAGCCCCACAGCGGGGAGGCGGCCCGATGAAGCTCAGCGAGCTGAGCATCCAGCGCCCCGTACTCGCCACGGTGAT
Source organism: Candidatus Krumholzibacteriia bacterium (assembly GCA_041484665.1). GTDB lineage: Bacteria > Krumholzibacteriota > Krumholzibacteriia > JAJRXK01 > JAJRXK01 > JBGPIA01. The sequence continues at coordinate 181,919 of JBGPIA010000004.1, read as the reverse complement.
GAGCCTGGTGATCATCCTGTTCGGAGTGATCGCGCTGGGACGTCTGCCCGTGCGCGAATACCCAGACATCGATCCGCCCATCGTCTCGGTGACGACCTTCTACCGCGGTGCCAGCGCCAGCGTGGTCGAGACCGAGATCACCGACGTGCTCGAAGAGCAGTTTGCCACGCTGGAGGGCGTCAAGACCATGACTTCCTCCAGCCGCGAGCAGGGCTCGGTCATCACCATCGAGTTCGAGCTCTCCCGCGCGGTGGACGAGGCGTCCAACGACGTGCGCGACCGCGTATCGCGCGTGCGCGGGCAGCTCCCGCGCGAGTCCGACGATCCGGTGGTGTCCAAGGTGGACGCCAATGCACAGGCCATCCTCTGGCTGGCGCTCTCCAGCAGTCAGCATAGCCCCCTCGAGCTGACCGACCTCGCCGAGCAGGTGCTCAAGGAGCGCATCCAGCGCCTGCCCGGGGTCGGCTCGGTGATCATCGGCGCCGAACGCCGCTACGCCATGCGCGTCTGGCTGGACCCGCTGCGCATGGCCTCCCACGGTCTCACGACGCAGGACATCGAGCGGGCGATCCGCTCCGCCAACGCCGAGATCCCCGGCGGGCGCGTCGAGGGGACCGAGCGCGAGTTCTCCGTGCGCACGCGCGGCCAGCTCGCCACCCCCGAGGAGTTCGGGGCGATCATCGTGTCGGCGTCGGCGAACGACCGCGTCCAGCTCAAGGACGTGGCCGACGTACGCGTGGGAGCCGAGGACGAGCGCACCGTCGCGCGCTACAACGGCCAGCCCGCATTGGGGCTGGGCATCGTGAAGCAGGCCAAGGCCAGCACGGTGGACGTCGCCGGCGCGGTGAAGAAGATCCTGCCCGAGCTGCGCGAGACCCTGGCGCCGGGTATGAAGCTGGACGTCGCGTACGATTCCTCGAGCTACATCGTGGAATCGATCAAGGAGGTGCGCGAGACGCTGCTCATTGCCGTGGCGCTCGTGCTGCTGGTGATCCTGGCGTTCCTGAAGAGTCTCCGCGCCACGCTCATCCCCGCCGTCGCGATCCCGGTGTCCGTGCTCGGGGCGTTCGCGGTGGGATACTTCCTGGGCTACACCATCAACATCCTCACCTTGCTGGCGTTGGTGCTGGCGATCGGCCTGGTGGTCGACGACGCCATCGTGATGCTCGAGAACATCTACCGCCACATGGAGATGGGCAAGCCGCGCCTGCAGGCCGCCTACGATGGCGCCAAGGAGATCGGCTTCGCGGTAGTGGCCACCACGATCTCGCTGGTCGCGGTGTTCATCCCCGTGGCGTTCCTCACCGGTAACGTAGGGCGGCTGTTCGGTGAGTTCGGCATCATGGTGGCCGTTGCCGTGCTCATCTCCGGTTTCGTGGCACTGACGCTGTCACCCATGATGTGCTCGCGATTCCTGCGGCCGCTCCACGGCGCAGGGACGGGCTGGGCCGCGCGCTCGTTCGATGCGTTCTTCGCGCGGCTGGATCGCGTCTACGCGGCCACGGTGCGCTCCGCCCTGCGCATGCGCCCGCTGGTCATCGTGGCGGCGCTGGTGCTGGTCGCGATCAGCGTTGTGGTTTTCCGGAGCCTGCCGCGCGAGCTGGTGCCCGTGGAGGACCGCGGGACGGCGTTCGGGGTCGTGCTCGCGCCAGAAGGCGCGACCCTGGAGTACACCGACCGCTACATGCGCGCCGTGGAGTCGCGCATCCTGCCCTTGCCCGAGCGCAATGGTCTGTTTACGGCGATCGGCCTCGGCTTCGGGGGCCCTGGCAGCGTGACCAACGGCATCATGTTCGTGAGCCTCAAGCCGCGCAGCGAGCGGCACCGGACGCAGCAGGAGATCGTTGCCAGCCTGTTCCCGCAGTTGATCTCGATTCCGGGCGTGCTCGCGTTCGTGATCAACCCGCCCAGCCTGGGAGGGAGCTTCTCGTCGAGCCAGGTGGAGTACGTGCTGCAGGCCGATAGCTACGAGACCCTCAACCAGGCCGTCGGCGCAATGATGGCCAAGGCCAGCCAGCTCGGCTACCTGATCAATCTCGATAGCGACCTGCGCCTCAACAAGCCGCAGCTGGACATCGGAATCGACCGCGAGCGCGCGGCGCAGCTGGGAGTGTCCGTGACCGACATCGGCACCACGCTGGAGACGCTGCTGGGCGGCCGCGTCATGAGCGACTTCAAGCGCGGCACCAAGCAGTATGACGTGATCGGCCAGGTCACGTCCTCCAACCGTGCGACGCCCGACGTGATCGAGGGGATCTACCTGCGGGGGACCGGCGGGCTGGTCCAGCTCGCCAACGTTGTGAAGGTGAACGAGAGCGTGGCGCCCAAGGAGCTCAACCACTACAACCGCGTCCGCTCCGCGAAGATCACCGCGAACCTGGCGCCGGGGGCGCCGCTGGGCAAGGCGCTGGTCGACCTCGACGCGATCGCCCACAGCGATCTGCCGCAGGGCGTACGCCACGATCTCGCGGGGCAGTCGCGCGAGTACCGCGACTCCAGCGGCAAGCTGTACCTGATGTTCGTGCTGGCCGTGGTGTTTATCTTCCTGGTGCTGGCGGCGCAATTCGAGAGCTTCGTGCATCCATTCACTATTCTGCTGTCCGTGCCGCTGGCCGTGGTCGGAGCGCTGGTATCACTCTGGCTGTTCCACCAGACCCTGAACATCTACTCGCAGATCGGGCTGATCATGCTGGTCGGCCTCGTCACCAAGAACGCAATCCTGCTCGTGGAGTACGCCAACCAGCTGCGCGGGCGCGGGCTGCCCACGCTGGAGGCCATCGCCCAGGCGGGGATCATCCGGCTGCGGCCCATCCTGATGACGTCGTTCGCGACTGTGTTCGGCGTGCTGCCCATCGCCCTGGGTCTGGGCGCGGGCGGCGAGGCGCGCCAGCCGCTGGGGATCGCCGTGGTGGGCGGGATGATCTTCTCGACGTTCCTGACGCTGGTGCTGGTGCCCGTGGTCTACTCGCTGCTGGCGCGCTTCACGCAGATCCGTGCGCACGCGCCCCGGACTGCCAGCGAGCCGATCCCCGCTGGCGTCGCCGCGGGACTGGCCGCCTACGCCTTGGGCACGGGGCTCACCGCCGCTGGTGCGGCGGGAGGCGCCGGCGGTGGGAGCGACCCCGGATGGCAGAGCGCTCCTCCGTACGGGCCGCGCAAGGCCGGGGCCTAGGCGCCAGCGCTCCTCCACACACGGCCCGGGTCAATCGTCGCTCGAGTCCACCCGCGCCCGCGCATCCATTTCGTTTGGGGAGACCCCAGCAGCGACGGACTGGCCGCTCGCGTGTAACATGGCAGACGCGCGCGCGGGCGGCCACGTGGGAAGTGTGATGATCGTGCCGGTGCGCCATGGTGGCTCCAGGGCGACAGGCGCTCGATGGACAATTGCACGGGAGTCTGCTCTACTGCAGCCGGCCGCAGGCACTTGCCAGCGCGGGTTGTCGTCTCGCTCCAGATTCCAACTCGTGGGGACCAGGCCGCATCGAGTGTTGGCTCCATCGTCGCGCCGCCCACGATCTGAATCCAGCCCAGCCTGCGCCGTGCTTTGGCCGATGCCCAGCAACACGAGGAGGCCGTCTATGGCAGACCGAGTCCGCAAGGTGCGTTACTGCTACGTGACCATACCCAGCCGCGCCGGACAGGGCGCGAAGGTGCTCGCCGCCGTGAAGCAGGCCGGGGTGAACCTGCTCGGCTTTTCGGGATTCCCGGCCCGCACGGGCGCCGCCCAGCTCGACCTGCTGGCCGAGGATCAGAGCGCAATCCGCCGGCTGGCCCGCCGTGAGGGCTGGCGCGTGAGCCGGCCGAAGAAGGGCTTCCTGGTGCAGGGGACCGACGTGGTTGGCGCAGTGGATCGCCACGTGCAGAAGCTCGCCGGCCGCAAGATCAGCATCACCGCGGCGCAGGCCGTCTCGGCCGGCGGTGGCCGCTACGGCATGATGCTCTGGGTCAAGTCGAAGGATTACGTGCGGGCCGCGCGCGCTCTCAAGGCGAGGTAGACCCGCACGGGCCAGCCGCTGCTCAATCGCGCAGGAAGTGGCAGTTGTAGCCGTTGGGATTCTTGACCAGGTAGTCCTGGTGGTAGGCCTCGGCCACCCAGAATCGGCTGGCGGGCGCGATCTGTGTAACGACCGGACGCTTCCACGCGCCCGAGCGGTCCACCTCCGTGCGCACGCCCTCGGCGATCTTCCGCTGCTCGTCGTCGTGGAAGAAAATCGCTGACCGGTACTGAGGACCCACGTCGTTGTGCTGCCGGTTGAGCGTGGTCGGATCGTGCAGGCGGAAGAAGTACTGCACGATCTCCGCGAACGAGACCCGCGCCGGATCGAACACGATCTGGAGGGCCTCGGCGTGGCCGGTGTCGCCGCGGCACACCTGCTCGTAGGTCGGGTTCTGCGTGTGGCCGCCGGTGTAGCCCACCTGCGTGTCGAGTACCCCGGGCAGCTCCCGGAAGAGCTGCTCCACCCCCCAGAAGCAGCCGCCGGCAAGCGTCGCCGTCGCACGCTGGGCCGATGCCGTGCGGGACGTCTGGGTGGGCGTCGGGGCGGACGTCGGGGCGGACGTCGGGGCTGGCGTCTGGCTGGACATCTGGCTGGACGGCTCGGACGGCTTCGCAGCGGATCCCCCCCCAGAAGGCGCGCCGGACTGCCCGCGCAAGGGCAGGACTCCCGCCGCCTCGAACGCGGCGCGGAACTGACCGAAACCCTCCTCCTCCAGTTGCTCGGCGGAGACGAAGCGCAGCGCCGCGGAGTTGATGCAATAGCGCTGCCCCGTGGGCTGCGGGCCGTCGTCGAAGACATGCCCCAGGTGCGAGTCCGCACGCTTGCTGCGCGCTTCGGTGCGGCTCATCCAGAGCCGGCGGTCCTCGCGCTGCACGACATTTTCGAGCACGAGCGGGCGCGTGAAGCTCGGCCACCCCGTCTTCGAGTCGAACTTGTCCAGCGACGAGAACAGGGGCTCGCCCGAGACCACGTCCACGTAGATGCCGTGCTGCGTGTGGTTCCAGAACTCGTTGCGAAAGGGCGGCTCGGTGGCTTCGTGCTGGGTGACCTCGAACTGCAGCGGCGTCAGCTTGCGGCGCAGTTGCGGGTCGGGCGGCGTGCGGCCTGCGGTCATGGCTCGTTTCTCCTCCCGGTCACAGCGCGACGCTCCACGCCGCCGCCCGGACGGGACGGCGGGCGTCGGTGCGCAAGGGGGGCGTGGTGCTCAAGGCTCCAGGCGGTCCCCAGGTTTGCACCCTGGAAGGTAGCCAACTCGTCCGCGGGCGCGAGGGTCACGGCAAGCCGCGGCGCCGGCTTCTCGTGCTCCGATCGCCACCCGCAGCTCGGCCGGACACCACCAGAACACCGGCCGGACGCCAACCAAGCGCCGGCCGCGCGCGGCCGGGCCTGCGACCTGCCGGTTGATCGGACCCCCCGGCATGCGTAGAGTCCCAGGCGCTCGCCGCGCCGCCCGCTCGCTTTGGGCGCGGCAGCGGAGCCCCGCGACCTCGTCGCTCCGCCCGCCTCCCCCTCCCGCTCTTCCCCCGGAGTTGGTCATGGATTCCTCGTCTCAACCTCGTCGGCAGGCGCGGCGCGCTTCCGCACTTTTCGTCGTCCTGTCCACTCTCGGTTCGATCCCTGCAGGGCCCTGGTGTTTCGTCGGTCCGGCCCGCGTCGGCGGGCCACGCGGGTGCGCCTGGGCTGCGGGGGCCGTAGCGGATTTCCCCGCCGAATCCCCACCGGCATCCCCGCCAAGGGCCCAGGCGGCTGCAGAGGCGGCAACCCCGAAGGCAATCCCGGCGGTCGCGCCCGCCACCCCTGCGACGGCCGCGGCGGCGCAGGCTACGCCTCCCGCGACCCTGGAACTGGACGCCCGCGAGGCGCCCCGCCGCATCCTGCACGCGAAGCTGACGCTGCCGGCCAGGCCCGGGCCGATGACGCTGGCCTATCCGAAGTGGTTGCCCGGCGAGCATGCGCCCAACGGTCCCATCACCGACCTCGCCGGCCTGCGGTTCACCGCGGCGGGCACGACCCTGCCGTGGCGGCGCGACGACGAGGACATGTACGCCCTGCACCTCGACGTGCCGCCAGGCGCCGACCGAGTGGAGGCCGAGTTGGATTTCCTCTCGCCACCGGACGCGCCGGGGTACTCGTCGGGCGCCTCCATCACCGAGCACCTGGCGTTGTTGAGCTGGAACCAGGTGCTGCTGTACCCCAAGGGCGCCAAGACCGACGACCTGACGTACGCGGCCTCCGTGACGCTGCCTGAAGGCTGGAAGCACGGGACGGCACTACCGCCCGCGGCGCTGGGCGATAAGATGATGGCGGCCGGCGCGGGGCCGGTGCATTTCGAGCCCGCGTCGCTCACGACGCTGGTGGACTCGCCGGTGCTGGCCGGCGACCACTTCCGCACGATCGAGCTGAGCACGGACCCACCGGTGCGCATCTGCATCGCCGCCGACAGTGACGCGGCGCTCGAGGCGACGCCCGCACAGATCGCAGGGTGGAAGAAACTGGTGACGGAGGAGCAGACGCTGTTCGGCGCGCACCACTTCCGCAGCTACACCTTCCTGCTGACACTGTCGGACCACACCGCCCACTTCGGCCTGGAGCACCACGAGTCCAGCGACGACCGCGTTGCCGAGCGCTCTCTCATCGACGACGATCTGCGCCGCCGCATGGCGGGGCTGCTGCCGCACGAGATGACCCACTCGTGGAACGGCAAGTACCGCCGCCCGGCCGACCTCGGTGTCGACAGCTTCGATGTGCCGATGCACGGCGATCTGCTCTGGGTGTACGAGGGACTCACGACGTATCTGGGGAACATCCTGACCGCCCGCAGCGGGCTGCTGACGGCGCAGGAGTACCGCGACGCGCTCGCGACGACGGCCGCCGCGATGGAGTACCAGAAGGGCCGCCAGTGGCGGCCGCTCCTGGACACGGCGGTGGCTGCGCAGCTCTTGTACGAAGCGCGCGACGACGGCACGTCCTGGCGGCGCGATACCGACTTCTATCCCGAAGGATCGCTCATCTGGCTGGAGACCGACACGATCATCCGCGAGCAGTCCGGCGGCGCGCGCAGCCTGGACGATTTCTGCCGGTTGTTCTTCGGCGGAGAGAGCGGCCTGCCCAAGGTCATGCCGTACATCCTCGACGACGTCGTGGCGGCGCTCGACCGCGTGGCGCACTACGATTGGCGCGGATTCCTGCATGCTCGCCTCGACCAGCTGCAGGCGCACGCGCCGCTGGGCGGCCTCGAGAAGGCCGGTTGGGCTCTGGCCTACACCGACAGCATCCCACCGTGGCTCAAGTCGGTGGAGGAGGCCGCCAAGAATACCGATCTGCGCTTCTCCATCGGGATCACCGTGAAGGAGGACGGCACGATCCTCGACGTGATCCCCGATCTGCCCGCGGCGCGGGCAGGTATGGTGCCGGGGACGAAGCTGGTGGCCGTGAATGGACGCAAGTGGAGCAGGAAGGTCCTGCGCGAGGCGATCCGCGAGACGAAGACGCGCGGGCGGCCGCTCGAGCTGCTGGTGGAGAATGCGGAGTTCTACAAGACCTGCAAGCTGGAGTATTCGGGGGGGGAGAGGTACGCACGGCTCAAGCGGGTGGAGGGCACAGCGGACGTGTTGGGGGACATCATCGCCTCGAAGGCGACACCGGGGCGGTCACATGGGCGATGACGTCCGGTTCCAGGGAGCGACGCCCGGGGGGTCGTCGCGACTCTCGGTCGAGACCGCGATCCGGGCGCGGTCTAAAGTCCCGCGTCTCATCCCGCCCAGATCTGCAGCCTGGTCCCCACCGCATCGGCGATCTCCATGCAGCGGCTCAGGTCCGGGTGGCGGACGATCAGCATCCCGTCGCTGATGAGAGTCTGGATCCAGTCGCGGCGCGGTGCGCCCACGGGCAGCAGATCCACCCACACGATCCACTCGCCGAACTCGGCCATCAGTGGCCCCAACCCCTCGACGCGCTGGATGCGCCCCGAGCCTTGCGCCCGCTTGAAGATCCACGCCGAGTTGTACTTGCGCTCGACGCGCTGCGTAAAGCTCCCGTTGCAGACGGCCTCGGCCCAGCCCTGGTAGAGATCGATGTCGCACGCGAAGTTCATCAGGTCCACGGTGTGCGCGCCGGGCGGCCGCGCGGCAATCTCGCCGAAGACGGCCTCGCCATCGGGCTTGCGATACCACTCCATATGGGTGAATCCGGTCTGGAAGCCCAGCGCTTTCAGCACCGCGCGGCCCATCGTGCGGCCGGGCTCCAGGTCGGGCTGGTCGACGTTGCGGATCGCGATGGTCTGCGGGCTGATCCACTGGTGCTGGCGCGCCAACAGCGCCCGCGGCCGATAGAAGCACAGGTTGAAGAACTCGATGCGGCCGCCGGCGCACACCGTGTCGAAGGTCCAGTCCTCGCCCTCGATGAACTCCTCGACGCTAACCTCCTCCACGTGGCCCATGCGGCGCAGGGTCAAGTCGAGCTCGTGGCGGCTCTCGACCCGGTAGGTGTCCTTCGAGCCGGCGCCGGCGATCGGCTTGAGGATCAGCGGATACCCGACGTAGGCGGCGGCCTCCAGCACCGCGCCCACGCTCTTCGCGCTGGCGTGGCGCGGCGTGCGGATGCCGGCCGCGTCGAGCACCTGCTTCATCTGCTCCTTGTCCCGGAAGAGGATCGTCTGCTCGACGCCCATCCCGGGCACGCCGAGCGACTCGCGCAGCCGGGCCGCCAACACCATGAGCGGCTCCCAGTTGCACTCCACGCGATCGAAGCGGGCGCGCGTCGTGTGGTACTGGCGCACCTGCGCCAGCACGGCCCGCTCGTCGGCGATGGGAGCCTGGATGTAGTCGGCGAGGTGCTCGCGCGCCACGGGCGCCAGCGACCCCACCGGCTGGTCCCCCAAACCGATCACCCGCGCGCCCACGCGGGAAAGCCCGCGCGTGAAGAAAGGCATCTCCGGGGGGAACCCCGGGGAGAGCATCAACACATTACGGCTCATCGTGCCTCCGCCGGACTGCGTTGACCGCTAGCCCAGCTCGACGCGCACTTTGCTGACGAGGCGCCGCAGCGCCATCTCGACCACCTCGGTATCGGGGTGCCGCACGATCACGTATCCGTCGCCCTCGTAGGTGCTCGATGCAGCCTGCCCCGCGCGCGGCAGCTTCACCTCGACGACCAGGCCGCTCACGTCGCGCTGCGCCTCGTCCAAGCCGTGGATCGCCACGACGCGGCCCTCGCCCTGGCCACGCAGGAAGGCGGCGCCTGCGGCGTACTTGCGCAGCGGTGGGACGAACTCGTCTTTGACCATCAGCCGCGCCCACGCCGCGTACAGGTCGAAGTCGTTGGCGTAGGACATCAGCGTGGTGAACTGGGCCCCTGGCGGGCGCGCCCCCACCTCGGAGACGGCCACGCTCCCGTCGCGGCGGCGGAACCACTCCATGTGCGAGAGTCCCGTCACCATCCCCAGCGCCTGCAGCGACTTGAAGGCGATCGCACGGATGTCCGAGTAGCGCGCGTGCTCGGCCTCGCGCGGGTAGACCACGACCCACTGGATCCACGGGTTCTCGAGCACGGTCAGGGGGCCCGGGAAGTAGTGGCTGACAGCGTGCCACACCGGCTTGCCCGCCAGCATCACGCTGTCGAAGGAGTGCTCGTCGCCGACGATGAACTCCTCGACGAGCAGGGGCCGCTCCGGTGACGGCGGCATGGCCGCCAGCAGCTCCTGCAGCTGCGTGAATTGCTCCACACGGAACGTGTTGCGCGCGCCCGCCCCGGCGGGCGGCTTGGCGATCACCGGCAGCCCGATCTGCTGCACGAACTCCAGGGCCTGCGGGGAGCTGGTCGCGAGCTGGTGGCGGGCGCACGGAATGCCGGCCGCGCGCAGCACGTCCTTCATCTGCGACTTGTCCCGGAAGTTGCGCGCGGCGTCGACGCCCATCCCGTCGATGCGCAGCTGTTGGCGGATCTCGGCCAGGGGAATCTGCAGCTCCTCGAGGGTGCCCAGCAGGCGGTGGACGGCACCCAGCCGCTGCGAGAGCTTGACGACGGCGACGCCGATCTGATCGGCGTTCAGCCCGTCCTCGACCCGATGGTGGGCAGCCAGTTTGACGGCCAGGCCGTGGGGGAGTCGGTCGAGGGGGTCCTGGCTGACCAGCCGCAGGCGCACGCCGGGCAGATCGGCCACCGACTCGATGAAGCGCAGCGTGGTCGGCGCGAAGAAGGGCGCGGTGAAAATCACATTCAGCGACGTCCGCATGGCGCCATTCTAGCCGGGGCTGCGCAGGGATTCCACCACCCGCCGGCGCCCGCGTGCCTTCCCCTGGCTGCAAGATCTGCCGAAGTCGGCCCGCACCAACGAGGTACGGTCACGGACCTCCCTGGGAAACAGCTCAATCCCGTTCCATGGCTGCCGAAACCGGAAGAGGGCCCGATCCGTCCCGAACCGGGAGAACGCCATGCGGCAGATCCGAATCACGGCATGCGCCCGCACGGTCAGCGGGCTGCTCGTCTCTTCCATCCTGGCAGGCGCGTCCGTTGCGCCGGGGGGCACCGCGGCCGCGGAGCAGACATCCGTGCAATCGGGCGCGGGAGCCGACTCCGCCGGAGTCCAGGCACTCAGCGATCTCCCGCTGGAGGACCTCATGAACATCGAGGTCACCTCCGTGTCGAAGAAGCGGCAGAAGATCTCCGACGCTCCCGCGGCCGTCTACGTCATCACGCAGGAGGACATCCGGCGCAGCGGGGCGCGCAGCCTGCCCGACGTGCTGCGACTGGCGCCGGGGCTGGAAGTGGCTCGTATCGACGCCAGCAAGTGGGCGATCAGCGCGCGCGGATTCAATTGGCGCTGGGCGAACAAGATGCTCGTGCTGATCGACAGCCGTTCGGTGTACACGCGGCTCTTCTCGGGCGTGTACTGGGAGATGCAGGACCTGCCGGTCTCCGAGATCGAGCGCATCGAGGTCGTCCGCGGCCCGGGTGGCACGTTGTGGGGCGCCAACGCGGTGAATGGTGTGATCAACGTCATCACGAAGAAGGCCACCCCGGCCCGCGAGTACAGCGTCGAGGGGGGTGGTGGGCCGGACGACCCGGCGTTTGGCGTGGCGCACGCGGGCGGCACCATGGGACGCGCGGCGGCCTATCGCGTCTACGCGAAGTACTTCGAGCAGGATGGCCTGGTCGACGCCGCCGGCGTCGACACGCCCGACACCTGGCGGATGGGACGTGGGCGGGCCCGCATTGACTGGCAGCCGACGCGGCGCGACGCCGTGGAATTCACGGGTGAGGGCTATCGGGGCAGGATCAACAGCATGCAGTCGCTCTCACTGTTGGACCCGCCCTACCAGCAGCCCATCCTGGACCGCGCGAACGTGTGGGGCTGGTCGACGTTGGGGCGCTGGGATCACACGATCTCACCCACGTCCGAGCTGAGTCTCGTCGGTTCCTACGAGGGGCTCGAGCGCGACGAGGTGCTCGCGCGCCAGTCGATGGACATCCTCAACTTCGATTTCCAGCACCGTCTCCGACTGGGCGCGGGGAACGAGCTGCTGTGGGGCCTCGGCTATCGACACGAGTGGTTCGGGATCGGCGACACCTGGACGATCAGCACCGACGGAGCTGCGCAGGATGACGATCTGTTCAACGTCTTCGGGCAGGCGATGCTCCCGCTGCTGCACGACAAGCTGAGGCTCACCCTGGGCTCGAAGTTCGAGTACGAGCAGGAGACCGGCTCCGCGGTGCAGCCCAATGTCCGCTTGCTCTGGGCCATCGGGACCCACGCGAGCGCGTGGACCGCGCTTTCGCACGCAGTCCGGACTCCGTCGCAGATGGAACGCCACGCGCGCATCAATCTCCCGGCCTTCCCGCTCCCCGGAGGCGGTACTGGGGTGTCCGGTTTCTTCGGCAACCCCGATGTGAAGCAGGAGGCGCTGACGGCCTACGAGGTGGGCTATCGCACGTCGCCCGCTTCCGACATCTCGCTCGACCTGACGGCATTCTTCAATCGCTACGACAACCTGCAGACGACAGAACCGGGGGCTCCGTTCCAGGAGGGCACGCCATCACCGGCGCACACGGTGTTCCCCATCTACGTGGAGAACAAGCTGCGGGGCGACACGTACGGCGCCGAGGCCGCCTTCGAGTGGCACGCTCTGCGCACCTGGCGGCTCGCCGGGGCAGCAACCTGGCTGCAGATGCACTTCGTGCTCGACCCGTCATCGGCGGACCAGCGGAGCGTACAGACGTCCTCCGCGGCGCCACGCTTCCAGCTCAACCTGCGCTCCTACCTCGATGTCACCGACCGTCTCCAACTCGACCTGGCGACCTACTACGTCGGAAAGGTCTCCGCGTGGCAGGTGGACGACTACGTCCGGCTCGACAGCCGGCTTGGATTCGCTCTCGTGCCGGGGATTTCGCTCTCCGCCGGCGTGACGAATGCGCTGCAGGGCCGCCATCGTGAGGCCGGCACCGATCTGCTGCAGTACCCGACCGAGATCCCGCGCACCGTCTTCGGACAGGCGACCCTGCAATTCTGATGAGCGCACGCCGCATCAGCGCCCAGCCGCCGGGATGCCCGGCTCGCCCACCACGGCCGGCGCCGCTCTCGCCCTCGGTCATGCTGGGCCACGCTGCGCCCTTGCGCGGGATGCCCCTCAAGGCGGCGGCGACGGTGGTGGGCGAGGTGGTGCTGCTGCTGGCCGCGTTGGCAGGGCTCGCGCCGTGCGCGTCCGCGGAGCCCGCGCCGCCGGCCACGGCGAGGGTCACCTCGAAATCCCAGCTGATGGCGGCGTACCTGTTCAACTTCACGAGGTTCGTGGAATGGCCTGCCGGGGCGGCCGGCGACAGCTCGCGCGCCATCACCATCGGCGTGGTGGCCGACGATTCCCTCTACGCAACGCTCGCGTCGATCGAGGGCAAACAGAGCAATGGGCGGACGCTGCACGTCCAACGCTTTGCCGGCCCCCAGGTCACGCAGCCGTGCGACGTCCTCTTCATCGGCGGCGCGCCTCAGGACTGGATGAAACCCCTGCTCGCGGGGCTCGCCGGGCTCCCCGTGCTGACCGTGGGCGAGGCCGAGGAGTTCACGGAATCGGGGGGGGTGCTCGGCTTCTTCTTCCAGGACAACAAGCTCCGCTTCGAGATCGACGTGGAGAACGCCGAACGCGCGAAGCTGGGAATCAGCTCCCAGCTCTTGCGCCTGGCCCGCGTGCGGCGGGGCCGGGAAGCGCTTGGACAGGACTGAGATGCGCGGGCTACGCGAGTCATCGATCACCCACAAGCTCACGTTCCTGACCGCTGGGATCAGTAGCGCCGTCCTGCTGCTGGCGTTCACGGCCTTCGTCGCCAGCGAGCGGGTCATGCTGCACCGCACGCTCGTGCGGGACCTGACCACGCTGGCCGACGTGATCGGGCGCAACTGCGCCGCCGCCCTCGAATTCGACGACCGCAGGGCGGCAATCGAGACGCTCTCCGCCCTGCAGGTGAAGGAGAGCGTGGACGCGGCCTGCGTCTACCGGATCGACACGTCCCCGCTGGGAACCTACGTGCGAACGGCCGGCGAGGCTGCCTGGGCGCCCCCGCCGCCTCAGCCCAACGGCCACCGGCGTGTGCTCGGGCGCATCGAGGTCTTCCGCACCGTCGTTTTCCAGGGCGAGCCCATCGGAACGGTGTTCATCCGCAGCAATCTCAGTGACGAGACGGCGTGGGTCCGCCGTGTTGCGTCGATGTCCCTGGCGCTCCTGTTGGTGCTTTCCGTCTCTGCCTTCGTGGGCGCACGGCGCCTGGTCTCCCGGATCACTGGCCCGCTGGTCAGCCTGTCGCAGACCATGAAGCGCGTGTCGACGAAGAAGGACTACTCGGTGCGCGTGCGGGGTGAGAGCCGCGACGAGTTGGGCCTGCTGGTGGCAGGGTTCAACGAGATGCTCGCCATCGTCCAGGCGCGTGACAGGGAGCTCCAGCGCCACCGGGCGAGCCTCGAGGAGCAGGTGGCGCAACGCACGGGCGAGCTGCGCGCCCTCAACTCCAACCTCAGTACCGCCAAGGAGAAGGCCGAGGCCGCCGCCCGGGCAAAGTCCGAGTTCCTGGCCAATATGAGCCACGAGATCCGCACCCCGATGAACGGCATCGTGGGCATGACCGAGCTCGTGCTGGGCACGGCTCTCAGCGACGAGCAGCGCGAGTACCTCCAGCTGGTGGAGTCTTCGGCCGACGGGCTGCTCACGCTCATCAACGACATCCTCGACATCTCCAAGGTGGAGGCGGGCCGGCTGGAGCTGGAGGCGGTGGAGTTCGACGTGCGCGAGACCGTAGCGGAGTCCCTGCGCATCCTGGGCGTGCGGGCGCACGGCAAGGGGCTGGAGATCGGGGCGCGCGTGCGGTCCGACGTGCCCGCCAGGGTGGTGGGCGATCCCGGGCGCCTGCGCCAGATCCTGGTGAACCTGATCGGCAACGCCATCAAGTTCACCGAGCAGGGCGAGGTGTTCGTCGACACACGGCTCGAGCCGCCGGCGCAATCCACGCCCGGTCTAAAGGGGGGTTCCGATCCGGATGCCGATCCAGCGGGGCGCGGCCCACGGGACGCTGCTGCGGGGGGCGAGGAGGCGAGCGGGGCGACAACCCTTCGCTTCTCCGTGCGCGATACTGGGATCGGAATCGCCGCCGAGCTGCGCGACCGCGTTTTCGAGGTCTTTTCCCAGGGGGACGCCTCGATCACGCGCCGCTACGGCGGTAGCGGATTGGGCCTGGCCATCTCGCGGCGTCTCACGCAGCTGATGGGTGGGGCGATCTGGGTCGAGAGCGAGCTGGGCAGGGGCAGCACGTTCCACTTCACCGCGCGCTTCGGACCGGCCGCCCCTGCCCCTGCTCAGGAGGAACCCACGCCCGGCGAATCCGCGACGCTGGATGCGTCGCGCTCGCAGGCCGCCCTCGCCGGAACGCCCATCCTGGTGGTGGAGGACCATCCGTCGCACTGCGCCGTGCTGCAGGAGCTCATGGGTGGCTGGCGGATCGACGCGACGTTCGTGGCCGACGCCGCCGCGGGGTGCGCCGCGATCGAGCTGGCACGGCGGGAGGATCGCCCATTCGGACTGGTGCTCGTCGACGTGAATCTCCCCGGGCGGGAGGGCCTGGCGGCGACCCGTGCCATCGCAGAACAGTGTGCGTTGCCGCCGGACAACTTCCTGCTGCTGATCCCCGCGGGCGACATGCGCGCCGCTCGTCAGACGCGCGAGCTGGGGGTGTCGTGGCTGCCGAAGCCCTACCGTGCATCGAACCTGCTCGATGCCGTGCTGCAGGCCCTCGAACAGCCGCAGCGCTGGCCCGACGAGCGGGCCGCTCCCGCGCCCGAGCGGGGCAGCGCACGGGAGCCGCTGCGCGTCCTGCTGGCCGAGGACAATCCGGTCAACCAGGTGGTGGCGGCGCGTCTGCTGGAGAAAGCGGGCCACCGGGTGGAGGTCGTCGAGAACGGCCAGCGCGCTCTCGAGGCGCTCGAGCGCGCGACCTACGACGTCGTCCTGATGGATATGCAGATGCCCGTCATGAGCGGCACCGAGGCAGCCCGCCGGATCCGCGAGCGCGAGGCTGCCACGGGGGGCCACCTTCCGATCATTGCTCTGACGGCGAACGCGATGCACGGCGATCGCGAGGCGTGCCTGGACGCCGGCATGGACTCGTACATCGCCAAGCCGGTCCGCTCGCGGGCGCTCTTCGCGGTGATCGATGAAGTGCTTGCGTCGTCCCAGCACGCCGCGCCAACAAACCACGCAGCAATCAGCGCCACGGCAGCCAGCGTCACCACAACGACCGCCGACGCGACAGACACCGCGGCAACCCACCCCGAAGGGACGAACGCCATGGACGAGAACGCCACTGCCACGAACGCCGAAGCAACGGCCGTCGCGCCACCGGCGGTCGACGCCGCGGAGTTACTCGCTCGCCTAGACGGCGATCGCGCGCTGCTGGCCGAGTTGGCGACGGCCTTCCTCGACGGCGTCGACGAGCGTCTGTCGGCGGTGCGGACCGCGGTCGAGCGCGGCGACCCGATCGCGCTCCACGCGGCGGCCCACCAGCTGAAGGGTGCGGTCAGCAACTTCGCCGCGCGGGCGGCAACCGAGGCGGCGCGGCGGCTGGAGACGATGGGTCGGCAAGGGCAGTTGGAGGAGGCGCCCGCAGCGCTGCTCACTCTCCAGGGCGAGCTGGACCGGTTGCGTCCGGTGCTCGCCGCCTACCGCGAGCAGGTGCACGCGTAGCGGGGCAATGGTACGATCGTCGAGCTCGCGGCACGGCTGCCGCGCCGGCGTGGACCGTCGATCGACGCATGGATCCCCTGCGCATCTGCTTCGTGGCCTCCGAGGTCGCCCCCTTCGCCAAAACCGGCGGGCTGGGAGACGTTGCCGCTGCGTTGCCGCGGGCGCTCCACGCGCTGGGGCACGACGTCCGGATCTTCCTGCCGCTCTACGCCCGCATCGAGAACGAATGGGGAAAGCCCGGGCGCGCCGCTGCCGGCCAGATGCTGCTGCAGCCGGTGGACAACGTCCAGGACGTCCCGGTCCAGCTCGGCGGCAGGACGCTCGTCTTCTCGCTGTTCATGATGCCGCTGCCAGCCAGCCGGCGCCCACTGCGATCGGCCGCGGCCGCCGCGGCGAGCGAGGCCGGCAGCCCCGCCGCTGGCGCGATCGAGGCAGCGGCCGAGCGCGCACCCGCTCCGACCGTTTTTTTCGTCCGCTGTCCGCACTTGTACGCCCGTCCAGGCATCTATACGAACGACCAGGACGAGCACCTGCGTTTCTTGCTGCTGTGCCACGCCGCGCTGCAGAGCTGCCAGCGCATGCGCTTCGCGCCGCACGTCGTCCACTGCAACGACTGGCAGACGGCGCTGCTGCCGGTCTACCTGAAGACGCTGTACGCCTGGGACACGCTGTTCAGCCAGGCGCGCACGGTGCTGACACTGCACAATCTCGGCTATCAGGGCACGTTCGCGGCGTCGATCCTGCCCGACACGGGGCTCTACCAATGGGCCGAGCGTGTGCTCGACGGTGCGGACCTCAACGCGCACAAGATCAACTTCCTCAAGACGGGTCTGCTGCACGCCGACGCCCTGACGACCGTCAGCCCGACCTACGCGCGGGAGATCCAGACGCCGGCCTACGGGTACGGCCTGCACGAGCTGCTGCAGAGTCGGCGCGATGCCCTCGTCGGCATCCTCAACGGAGTGGACACCCGGGAGTGGAACCCGCGCACCGACAAGCTCATCCCGTTCCGCTTCAGCGAGAAGAGCCTGTGGCGCAAGGAGAAGAACAAGGAGCTGCTGCTCAACCGGCTCGGCCTGCGCTACGTGAAGGGCGTGCCGCTCCTGGGTATCGTTTCGCGCCTGGCGGGGCAGAAGGGCTTCGACCTGCTGCACGACGTGCTACCCGGAGTGCTCGCGGAGCGCGATCTGCGCGTGGCGGTGCTGGGCAGCGGCGAGGTGCGCTACGAGGAGTTCTTCAGCGCGCTGCAGCGCAGCTTTCCGAAGAAGCTCAGCTTCTACCGGGGTTTCCACGACGAGCTGGCGCACTGGATCGAGGCCGGCGCCGACATGTTCCTGATGCCCAGCCAGTACGAGCCGTGTGGTCTCAATCAGATGTACAGCCAGATGTACGGCACCGTGCCGATCGTGCGCCGGACCGGGGGGTTGGCCGACACGGTGACGCTGTGGGATCCAGAGAGCGGGCGGGGAACGGGCGTCGTCTTCGAACACTACACTCCAAAGGCGGCGCGCTGGGCGCTGGAGGCGGCACTGGACCTCTACGCCGACTCGTCCGGCGCTGCGGCCGCCGCCACCGGCGCGCAGCCGCCTGACGCAGGGGACGCCGCCCACGCCGCCGCCCCCCGCGTCCTGCCCGGCGGCATGCCGCACGCCGCGGCCGGCCAGGGGGCCTGGCGCACGCTGATGCTCAACGGCATGGCGCAGGACTTCTCGTGGCAGCGGCGCGCGCAGGCGTATGTCGAGTTGTACCGGAGTCTGGCCGGCTTGCGCTGAGCGGGGGCAGCCGCGCTTCGCCGGCGAACGCGTGCGAGGCACCCGGACGGGACCGCCGCGGCTCACCGCAGCGGAGGGTGCCAGCGCAGGCCGGGAAAACGGCTGAGATCGCGATCGGTCGTGACCAGATCGCTGCCCGACTCGACAGCCAGGGCGGCGAGGTAGGCATCGGCGACCAGGTTGCCTTTCACATCGGCGGACCGGCACAGGTCCGTGAAGATCTGCCAGTGACGCGCGCCGGGCCGGACGACCACGCAGGAGTCCGAGCGCAGGACTGCAGCACAGAACGCCAGCGCCGAGTCCAGGGGTGTCGGTGGGCTGAAGATCCGCGGATGGGTCACGATCCGCACGAAGCTGGCGAGCAGATCGGGCGCGATCCCGAACGCCTCGGCGCCATTGATGAGGTTCTCCAGCCAGCCGCGGAACTCGGCGTGGCGGGCGCACTCGCCGCGATGGGCGTAGACCAGCACGTTGGCGTCAACGAGGACCACCGCTGCCCTCCATCAGATCCAGGAGGGAGGCGTAGCTGTCCAGGTCCACGCCCGGCTGCACGCCGCTGCCCGTGAAGGTGGGCAGCTCGATCCGCTCTCGCTGGCGCGCAACCGTCCGACGGGCGAGCGATTCGCGAAGGGCGTCCTCGATGACCGAGGTGACCGTGCGGCCGGTGCGCGCGGCCAGCTCCTTCACCCGCGCGTAAAGGGCGTCGTCCATCCGGATCGTCGTGCGCATGCACTGAAGCATATCAATATGACATCAATATGTCGAGCTCGAACAGGCACTCCGCCGCGGCGCTTTCCGCGGCTGGACCGGCTGCGCTTTGCCTGGCGTGTCCTGGGCGCTAGACTCAGGCTTGCGGCGGTCCACCAAGGCGTGGCCGGCCCTTCAACCGAGAGATGCGCCATGCACGTCGTCTTCGTCGAGCCCGTCTTCCCCGCCAACCAGCGGGAGTTCGTGCGCGGCCTGTTCGAGGCCGGCGTCCGGGTCACCGGCATCGGCGAGCGGCCGCCGGAGGCACTCGGCGACGACCTGAGGCGCTGGATGGTCCATTACGAGCGGGTGGGCTCGGTCGTGGACGAGGGCGCGATGACCGAGAAGGTCCGCTGGATCCAGGAGCGCACGCCGGTTGACCGCCTCGAGGCCAGCGTCGAAGCCCACATCATGCCCATCGCCCGCGTGCGCGAGGCGTGCGGCATCGCGGGCACCAGCGTGCGTACGGCATTCCTCTGCCGCGACAAGCCTGCCATGAAGCAGGTGTTGCGGGAGGCGGGCATCCCGTGCGCGCAGTCCACGGGCGCCGACCGCGCCGACCTCGTCTGGTCCTTCGCCCGCCAGGTGGGCTACCCGCTCATCGTCAAGCCGCGCGATGCCGCCGGGGCCTCGGGCACGTATCGCGTGGAGAACGACAACGACCTGCGCGAGGTGATCCACCTGGCCGGCGTCGACCACGGCCGCTCGGTGGCCGTCGAGGAGTTCATCGAGGGGCACGAGGCGTTCTACGACACGCTGGCGATCGACGGCGAGGTCGTGCACGAGTTCGCCACGCATTACTACCCCAACGTGCTCGAGGCGATGCGCACGCGCTGGATCTCGCCGCAGTTCATCACCACCAACCGCATCGACACCGCCCCGGCCTACGCCGAGGTGAAGGAGCTGGGCCGGCGGGTCATCCACGCGCTGGGCATCGGGACCTCGGCCACGCACATGGAGTGGTTCTACGGGCCCAAGGGGCTGAAGTTCAGCGAGATCGGCTGCCGGCCGCCAGGTGTGCGCGCCTGGGACCTATACTGTGCGGCCAACGAGATGGACCTCTACCGGGAATGGGCGATGTGCATCGCGCACGGCCGGCCGAGCCAGCGTCCTACGCGGCGCTTCGCGGCGGGCATGATCGCCCTGCGCCCCGACCGCGACGGCTGCATCACGGGCTACGAGGGCCTTGAGGCGATCCAGCGCGCCCACGGTGAATGGATCGTGGATGCGCACCTCCCGCCGGCGGGCACCGCCACCCAGCCGATCGAGGCGGGGTACATGGCCAATGCCTGGATCCGCATGCGCCATCCCGACTACGACACATTGCGCGGAATGCTCGATTCCGCCGGCCGGACCGTGAAGGTGCGAGCGCAGTGAGCGGGCCGGCACGCGGGTCGCGGCGGCGCGCCGGTGGCGGTGACGGCGAGAACCGCGGCCAGCGCACGGGCCGCGACCTGGGCACCAACCACGACGGGGGCGCGAGTCACGACGCTGCGGTCGTGACGCAACGCGCCATCGTGCTGCTTGGTCCGCAGCGCCTCACGCCGACCTTGATCCAGGCCGTCGACGCGCTGGGCGTCGACGGCCCGATCGCCACGATCACGGCCGGCTGGCAGGACCGCGAGGCCGAGGACCAGGAGCTCCACGAGCACCTGGGCGGGCGCGGCATCAACCTGCGCCTCTACGAACGCGCCGAGCGCATCTTCGCCCGCGACCGCGAGCTTGCCACCGCGCACCGGGAGCGCCAGCAGCGCCTGCGCGAGCTGCGCGAGCTGTACAACGTCCGGCTCGCGCACGCCATGGATGCCGTGATGGACCTGCTGCGCCACAAGGGTGATCCGGTTCTGCTCGAGCCGGAGCGCGACGCGTCCCTCGACGCGCTCCACGCCCTCGATGACTCCTATCTGCAGCGTGTGGTGGCGGTCCAGGCCGAGTTCGATGCGCGCCTGCGCCCGCGCGAGCGCAACGCGGTTGCCAGCGAGCGGACGGAGATCGCGCGCCAGCTTGACGGCTGCGCGGCGCTGGCCATCGCCGGGGGCCACATTGCGCTGCTGCTCAACCGACTGCGCCTGTTGGGCGTCGCGGAGCTGCTCGACGAGCAGGACCAGGGACACGCGCGCTCGGGCGGGCAGGCGCGGCCGGTCTTCGCCTGGTCCGCCGGCGCCATGGCGATCAGCGAGCGCATCGTGCTGTTCCATGACAACCCGCCGCAGGGACCGGGCAACGCCGAGGTGTTCGACTTCGGCCTGGCACTGTGCCGCGGCGTGGTGCCCCTGCCGCACGCGCGGCGCCGGCTGCGTCTGGACGACCCGGCGCGCGTGGCGCGCTTTGCGCGCCGGTTCGCGCCGCTCTGTTGCGTGGCCATGGAGGACGGCGCGCGCCTGACGTGGCGCGCCGGTGAGTGGACGGGCGGACCCGGGATCCAGCGGCTGACGCCCCAGGGCGCCCTGGCCCAGATGGAGGCGGCGTGCGCTGGGTGAGGTTGGACGCCGGGCCCGGGTACGTGCCGTGGGCCATCTACCGACAGCGGGCCGGACTCGCCGGCACCGTGGCCGCCGTCCCCCGGCTGGCCATCGATGAGCTGAAGGAGCGCCTCCCGCTCGACGGCGCGGCGATCGACGCGTTC
This sequence comes from Candidatus Krumholzibacteriia bacterium, assembly GCA_041484665.1. Lineage (GTDB taxonomy): Bacteria > Krumholzibacteriota > Krumholzibacteriia > JAJRXK01 > JAJRXK01 > JBGPIA01. Next base: position 160,558 of record JBGPIA010000004.1, on the reverse strand, counting down.
CTGCGCAGCCACAGTTTTCCGTTGGTCGAGGGGCCGCGCTGCACGTTCGCCTACCGTGGTCAGGCCGACGCGGTGAACCTGCGACACTGGGTCTTCGGTCTGCCCTCGTCGCAGCCCTTCGAGCGCGTCGCTGACACGGACCTGTGGGCGCTGGTGCTGGAGCTGCCCGAGAACTCGCGCGTGGAGTACAAGCTCGAGGTCCTCGCCAACGGCCAGTCCCAGTGGATCGAGGATCCGCTGAACTCGCGGCGCGCACGTGATCCCTTCGGTGCCAACTCGGTCGTCCACACCCTCGGGTACGAGACGCCCGAGTGGACGCGGCCGGACCCCGAGTCGCGCCCCGGCACGCTCGAGGAGCTGGTGGTGCGCAGCCGCGCACTGGGCGAGGACCGCGCGGTCACGCTCTATCTGCCCGCGCGCCTGCGGCGGACGCGACGCTATCCGCTGCTGCTGGTGCACGACGGCGGCGATTACCTCAGGTACGCAAACCTACAGACCGTGCTGGACAATCTGATCCACCGCCTGGAGATCCCGCCCCTGGTCGTGGCGCTCATGCATCCGCGCGAGCGCCTCAACGAGTACGTGGGCGACCTTGGGCACACGCGTTTCCTCACCGAGGAGCTCGTGCCGCAGCTGGAGAAGCGGTTCCCGCTCCTGGCGCGGCCCGAGGGGCGCGGGCTGATGGGCGCGAGCTTTGGCGCCGTCTCATCGCTGCATGCGGCCTGGGGCGCGCCCGGCTTCTACGGGCGGCTGCTGCTGCAGTCCGGGTCGTTCGCATTCACGGACATCGGCCGCCACAACCAGCGTGGGCCGCTGTTCGACCCCATCGTCTCGTTCATGAACGCGTTCCGCAGCCAGCCGGTACACGTGGCGGACCGCCTGTTCGTCAGCTGCGGCATCTACGAGTCACTCATCTACGAAAACCGGTCGCTGGTTCCGCTCCTGCAGGCCACCGGTATGCAGGTGCGTTACGTCGAGGCGCGCGACGGCCACAACTGGGAGAATTGGCGCGATCGGCTCCGCGAGGGCCTCTCGTGGCTATTCCCGGGCCCGCTGTGGATGGTGTATGAATAGAGGGCCACGCCGCGCGGCCGGACCGCGCACCGCGCGCTCCAAGCGCCGCTGCCAGCGTTGCAGCGAAAGGACCGTATGCCGACGGTGACCCGCCAGATCGGGCTCTCCCTGGGAGCCGACATCTGCTGGCCCCTCTGCTACGAGGAGATCATGCGGCGGCTGGACCTGGCGCTGCCGCAGGGCGGCGATACGGTGCGCTTCGCCGTCGAGCGCGTCACCATCGAGCCGTTCAACTTGCGGCAGCCCTGCAAGTATGACCTGGTGATCGACCGGCTCACGCACTGGTTCCATACCAGCCGCGAATGGATCAAGAAGGCTGTGCTCATGGACGGGCTCTACGTGCTCAACAATCCGTGGAGCGTCCAGGCCATGGAGAAGCACTCCACCTACTGCGCCATGATGGCCCTGGGGCTGCCCGTGCCCGAGACGGCCATGGTGCCGCCCAAGGAGTACGAGCCCAAGGACGACCTGGGCCCGACGCTGCACCGCTACGCCAAGCTGTTCGACCTGGGCGAGTTGGGCGCGCAGCTGGGGTACCCCCTGTTCATGAAGCCCTACGACGGCGGGGGCTGGGTGGGCGTCAGCCGCATCGACAACGAGCTGGCCCTGCGCGCGGCCTACGAGCAGAGCGGCAGGTACGTGATGCACCTGCAGCAGGCCGTCACGCCGTTCGACCTGTTCGTGCGCTGCATCGGCATGGGCCCATTGACCAAGGTGATCCGCTACGACGCAGCGGCCCCGCTCCACGACCGCTACACCATCGACCGGGACTTCATGTCCGCCGAGGACCTGGGCGTGATGCGGGACATGACGCTTACGATCAACGCGTTCTTCGGCTGGGACTTCAACTCCTGCGAGGCCTTGCGCCGCGACGGCGTCCTCCATCCCATCGACTTCGCCAACGCCTGTCCCGACTCGCAGGTGACGTCGCTGCACTATCATTTCCCATGGTTGGTGCTCGCCTACATCCGCTGGTCGGTGTTCGCGGCCGCCACCCAGCGTCCCATGCGCAAGACGCTCGACTGGGAGCCGTTCTACGCCGTCGCGCGGCAGGAGCTGTCGCTGCGCGAGCGGCTGCGCGCCTATGCGGCCATCGCCCGCGAGCGTTACACGGAGGATCAGTTCGTGGAGTTCTGCGCCACGCACCTGCGCCACCTCGACGAGGTCGCGTGGGAGTTCTTCGGCAGCGAGCGCGCGAAGGACGCGGTGCGCCAGAAGGTCGAGGCGTTGTTCCCGCCGCACGAGGTCGAGCGGTTCACCGAGCTGTTCTTTGCCCGCATCCAGCAATGGCGCCAGGACGCGAGCGCCGGGCCGGAGCCGACCGCGGCGCCCGATCTGTCACCCCAGGCGCTGGCGGCCCGCGCGACAGCGGGGGGCGGCGGGGCGCGCGGGCCGGGACGCAGCCCGGGCGGCTCGGGTGGGCGCGCCGCGCAGGGCGGTGCGCCGGCATGAAACAGGTGGAGCGCTGGCGCTCGGAGCGCCTGGGAGAGGAGATCACCGTTGCACGCTGGGGGACCTTCGGCGTGCCGGTGCTGCTCTTCCCCACCGCGGGCGGCGACGCCGAGGAGATCGAGCGCTTCCACATGATCGACGCCTGCCAGCCGCTGCTGGAGGCTGGCCGGGTCAAGATCTACTCCTGCGACAGCGTCGCCGGCCGGGCGTGGATCGAGGGTCAGGGCAGCGACCGCCATCGCTCCTGGGTTCAGAATCAGTTCCACTCCTTCATCTACAACGAGGTGGTGCCGGCCATCCGCATGGACTGCGCCACTGCGGGCATCGAGGTGGTTGCGGCCGGGGCGTCGATCGGCGCCTACAATGCGCTGGCCGTGCTTTGCCGCTTCCCCGACGTGTTCAGCAAGGCGCTCTGCATGAGCGGCACCTACGACCTGCAGCGCTTCCTGCTCCAGAAGGACTACAACGAGGACTACTACGAGGCTTCGCCGCTGCATTTCCTCAGGGACGTGGACGGCGCCCACCTGGAGAGATTGCGCACGCGCTTCGTGCTGCTGGCGTCGGGGCAGGGGCGCGCCGAGGACATCGGGGAGAGCTGGCGCGTGGCGAACGAGCTCGGGCGCAAGGGCATCCCCAACCGGGTCGACCCCTGGGGCGACGAGTGGCACCACGACTGGCCCACCTGGCGACGGATGCTGCCGCAATACCTGGAGGAGCTCGCGCCCGCCTGAACGCGCGGCGCGGCCCACCTGCCCGCACCGGCCGGCTCGGCGCGCGTCGGCCCGCACCTGTCCGCACCTGCCCGCACCGGCGCTGGCCTGCGCCGGCGCGCAGAGCTTGCGTGCAGGGCCTGGCACGCTCTGCGACTCTCCGCTCTTGAACCTTCCGCGCCCGGCGTATACGATTGATTTTCAATAGGATGCCGCGTCCCCCCCACGCGAGTCCCCCGCATGAAACCCCAAGAGGTCGACACCCGGTTCGAGGGCGAGGGCCGGCGCCAATTCATGCGCCGCCTGCTCAACGAGCTGCGCGCGCTGGAGCAGATGATCCGCGACGGCATGATCGAGTCGGGGGTGCGGCGCATCGGCGCCGAGCAGGAGATGTTCCTGGTCGACCGCGGCTGGCGACCTGCACCGGCCGCCCTCCAGATGCTCGAGCAGCTCGACGACCCGCACTTCGTCACCGAGTTCGGGCTCTTCAACCTGGAGGTCAACATTGATCCCAGCGTGTTCGGCGGCGACTGCCTCCGCCGCATGGAGCGCCAGCTGGACGGGTTCATCGCCAAGGCGCGCGCGGCCGCCCAGGCGATCGGCCTGGAGATCGCCCTGACGGGCATCCTGCCCACGATCCGCAAGTCGGACCTCACGCTGGACAACATGACCCCCAAGCCGCGCTACCAGGCCATCAACGACGCCCTCACCAAGCTGCGCGGTAGCAACTACGAGTTCCACATCAAGGGAATCGACGAGTTATTGCTGCGCCACGACTCCGCAATGGTCGAGGCGGCCAACACCAGTTTCCAGCTCCACTTCCAGGTGGCCGCCCACGAGTTCGCAAACCTGTACAACGTCGCCCAGGTGGCGACCGCGCCGGTCTTGGCCGTGGCGACCAACTCGCCGCTCCTGTTCGGCAAGCGGCTGTGGGCCGAGACGCGCATCGCATTGTTCCAACAGGCCGTGGACACGCGCACCACCAGCCTCCACATGCGCGAGAGCAGCCCGCGCGTGACGTTCGGCAGCCGCTGGGTGCGCGAGTCGGTGCTGGAGCTCTACCGCGAGGACGTTGCGCGCTTCCGCACGCTGATCGGCACCGAGCCGGATGAGGATCCCTTCATCAAGCTGAACCGGGGCATCGCGCCGGAGCTGAAAGCGCTGCGGCTGCACAACGGAACGGTCTATCGCTGGAACCGTCCGTGCTACGGCATCCTGGACGGCAAGCCGCACCTGCGCATCGAGAATCGGGTGATGCCCGCCGGCCCCAGCGTCGTGGACGAGCTGGCCAACGCCACTTTCTGGTACGGCATGATGAGCGCCCTCTCGGACCGCTACCCGGACATCACCGCAGTGATGGAGTTCGAGCACGCCCAGATGAACTTCGTGGCCGCGGCGCGCCAGGGCCTCAGCGCGCAGATGACCTGGCTGGAGGGCAAGGAGCTGCCGGTCAGCCACCTGATCCTCGACCACTTGCTACCCCAGTGCGAGGAGGCGCTGGAACGCCGCGGGATCGACGGCGAGGATGTCCGACGCTACCTGGAGGTGATCGAGCGACGCGTCCGCCGGGGCAAGTCGGGCTCGCGCTGGCTCATGCACTCGCTGGCCACCATGAAAGACCAAGGCACGCTCGGCGAGCGCCTGAACGCCTTGACCGCCGCCACGATCGCGCGGCAGAAGGCGGGGCAGTCGGTGGCCGAGTGGGAGCCGGCGCGTCTGGAGGAGGCAGGCGGCTGGCAGCACAACTACTGTACCGTCGAGCAGTTCATGACCACCGATCTGTACACCGTGCGCGAGGACGAGCCCATCGACCTGGCGGCGAACCTGATGGAGTGGGAACGCATCCGCCACATCCCCGTGGAGGACCATGAGCACCGGCTGGTGGGTCTGATGTCGTACCGCCACGTGCTGCGCGTCCTGGCGCACGACCGCCACGCAGCGGACGGCACATCGCTTGCGGTGGCCGAGGTCATGAAGCGCGACCTCATCACGGTCACTCCCGACACGCCGACCCTGGAGGCGATCGCGTTGTTGCGCAAACACCGCATCGGCTGCTTGCCGGTGGTGCACGACGGGCGCCTGGTGGGGATCGTCACCGAGGACGACTTCATGGACATCGCCCGCGAGCTCCTCGAGCAGAAGCTGCGGGAGCAGGACTGACGTGGCAGGGGAGCCTGCCCGCGTGATCGGCCGCGTGCGCGGCGCGCAGCCCGGCCCGCTGCTCCTGGTGGTCGCCGGCATCCACGGCAACGAGCCCGCGGGCGTGCGCGCGGCCGAGCGCGTGCAGCCCCGCCTGGCGGAGCTGGCTGGCCGTATGCAGGGCGACTTCCTGGCGTTGCGCGGCAACGTGCGCGCGCTGGCGCAGGGGCGCCGCTACCTCCACGAGGACCTCAACCGCCGCTGGACCGACGCCCAGCTGCACCGGCTGCGAGCGCGGTCCCTGGCCGCGGACGCTGTGCCGGAGGAGCACGAGCAGGCCGAGCTGCTCACCGAGCTCGACGTGGCTCTGGAGGGGGCCCGCGGACCGGTGACCTTCCTCGACCTGCACACCACCTCTGCCGATGGGATCCCGTTCTCGATGATCGCCCGGGCGGCGCGTCCGGACGACCTCGCCCTGCGCCTGCCGCTGACGGTGATCGTCGGCCTGCTGGAGCAGGTGCACGGTGTGCTGCTGGAGTCCATGCGCCGCCGGGGCTGCACGTGCCTGGGAGTGGAGGCGGGGCAGAACGAGAGCCCGGATTCCGTGGATCGGCACGAGGCCGTGCTGTGGGCCGCCGCCACGGTCGCTGGCCTGCTCGAGCCGCAGCTGGTAGAGGACCTGCCTCGCCATCAGGCCCTGCTCGAGCAAGCCCGCGCCGGGCGGCCGCGCCTGATCGAGGTCCACGCCCGCTACGCCATCGCTCCGCAGGACGCGTTCCGCATGGAGCCGGGGTTCTCCAACATCGAGCGCGTCCGCCGCGGCCAGCTCCTGGCGCACGATCGCACCGGCGAGGTGCGCGCACCTCTGGATGGGGTGCTGCTCTTGCCCCTGTATCAGGCACAGGGCGAGGAGGGCTTCTTCCTGGGCCGCGAGGTGGCGCTGTAAGGTCGCTGCAGACGGCGCGGCCACGCGGCTCCGCCCGCGTGCCGCGGATGTGGCATGCCGGGCAGTGCAATGCAGCATACCCCACACGAGGAGTCCTGATGAGGAGCGCGATCATCGTTTTGTGTTGCGTGCTGGCGCCAGCGGCGCACGCGCAGGTCCCGTCCACCGGCTCGGCTGCAGGACTCGACGCGGCGCGAATCGAGCAGCTCACCGCCGCCAAGGGCCAGCTCGACGAGAGCGAGGGCGTGTTCAAGGTCTCGCTCCCGCGCGGCGATCTGGCGGTGAGCGTAGCCGGCGTGCGCATGACTCCACCGATGGGCCTCACGTGCTGGGCCGCGTTCCAGCGGGCGGGTGAGCAGACCATGGTCATGGGCGACCTGGTGCTGCTCGAGGATCAGGTCAACCCGGTCATGAGCGCTGCGCTCGACAACGGCCTGGACGTGACGGCGCTCCACAACCATTTCTTGTGGGATACGCCCAGGGTCATGTTCATGCACATCGCCGGCATGGGGGACCAAGCGCAGCTTGCTGGCGCGGTTGGCCAGGTGTTCGCGAAGATCAAAGAAACCAGCGGCGGCAGGGGCGAGGTACCACGGGCGGACGTCGATCCCGCGCAGTCCACCCTCGACCCCGGCCGCATCGCAGCCATCCTCGGCGCCAAGGGGACCTTCAAGGACGGCGTGCTCAAGGTCGTTCTCGGGCGCCTGGCCCGGATGCACGGTCACCCGATCGGCGGCGCCATGGGCGTGAACACCTGGGCAGCATTCGCCGGCACCGACGACCGCGCGGTGGTCGACGGCGATGTGGCCATGCTCGAAACCGAGCTGCAAGGGGTGCTGCGGGCGTTGCGCGGGGCCGGGATCGACGTGGTGGCCATCCACCAGCACATGACCGGCGAGGAGCCGCGCGTGCTCTTTCTCCACTATTGGGGAGTGGGGCCGACTGATGCGCTGGCCAAGGGGCTTCGCGCGGCCCTCGACCAGACGGGGCGCGCGCAGAGCGGGATGCACTGACGATGGGCGTGCGAGGGTGCGAAGCGCACCCTACACCATCCTCCTTACGCGTGCGGCTCGACGATCTCGACCGCAGGGCCGGTCCCCGTGGATGACCGCGGGAGGTTGTACACGTGCGCCTTCCTGCGTGCGCTGGCCACCGCCATGGTGGGCGTCCTGCTGGGCGTGTATCTGGCGAAGCTGCGGTTGCCGGCCGCGCAAATCGGGTGGGTCGTCACGGCGGGGTTGGCTGGCGCCGCGTCCGCGAGCCTGCTGGCGATGCTGCGCGCCGACCGCATGGGCCGCCGCCGGTTCCTGAGCGGTCTCGCGGTGCTGGGCGCGGCCGGCGGGGCAGCGTGCGCAGTGCTGTCGCAGCCCATGGCGCTCGCCCTGGCGGCCTTCGCCGGGATGGTCAACGGCATGGGGCGCGACCGTGGCGCGGCGCTCGTGCTGGAGCAGGCCGTGCTGCCGGCCACGACCGACGACGCCCACCGCACGCGCACTTTCGCCTGGTACAACGTGGTGCAGGACGCCGGCCACGCGCTGGGCAGCCTGGGCGCCGGGCTGCCGCTGTTGCTCCAGCGGGCCGCTGGCCTTAGCGAGCTGGCTGGTTTCCGCGCCAGCGTGGCCGTCTACGCGCTGCTCTTGCTGCTGCCCGTGCCGCTGTACGCGAGGCTCTCTACGGCGGTCGAGCCCACCGCGCCCGCACGCCGCGGCGGCTCGCTGGACCTCTTGGAGCACGCCAACGCGGGGGGTGGTGGGGAGGATGGTGGGGGCGACGACTCCGTGGAGGATAACCCCGCGCAGGACCGCAGAACGGGCGCGCGGCGCGAGCCGCTGGCGCCCGCCTCACGCCGGATCCTCGTGCGCATCAGCGCGCTGTTCGCGCTCGACAGCCTGGGCGGGGGCTTCCTCACGGCGGCACTGCTGTCGTACTACTTCTACCAGCGCTTCGGCGTGAGCGAGGCACGCATCGGCGTACTGTTCTTCGGCGCCCGCGTTCTGAATGCCCTGTCGCACCTGGGCGCGGCCTGGCTGGCGCGGCGCATCGGGTTGGTGAACACGATGGTCTTCACGCACATCCCATCCAGCATCCTCTTGCTCACCGTGGCGATCGCGCCGAGCTTCCCGGTGGCGGCAGGGCTGTTCCTGCTGCGCGAGGGGCTGGTCGAGATGGACGTCCCCACCCGCCAATCCTACGTGATGGCCGTCGTGCGACCGCAGGAGCGCGTGCTTGCTTCGGGCGTCACGCACCTGGTGCGCATGGGCGCGTGGGCCGTGGCGCCCGCGTTCGCGGGCTCGCTCATGCAGGGACTGTCGCTGGGAGCGCCTCTGATGCTCGGCGCGGGGATGAAGGTAACCTACGACGTGCTGCTGTACGCAGCGTTTCGCCGCGTCAAGCCCCCGGAGGAAGCGCGGACGTAGCGTATGCGGACACGCTCTTCCGCCCGCGGCCCTGGCCGGCGGGCGCCGGGGCGGGCGGAGCGGCTCGCAGGCCTCTCTCTCCGGCGGATCAGCGGATGAGCGTCGCCTTCTGCTGCAGCATCTGGCCGGCGGCGTCCATCCGCAGCGTGTACACGCCAGAGGCCACTGCGGCGCCGCCGTCATCCAGCCCATCCCACACCGCTGCGTCCTCGCCGGCGGGCTGCACGGCGTCCACCAGCGTGCGCACCAGGCGCCCGCGCAGATCGTAGACCGCAAGCCGCATCCGCCCCGCGCGCGCCAGGCTGAATCGCACCTCCACGCGCGGGTTGAACGGGTTGGGCGCGGGCGGCTGCAAGCGCGTCACGCCCACCAGCGCCGGCGGCGCAGCGGTCGGCGTGGCCGGCTCGTGGAAGAGCTGCTGCAAGATTGCCTGGATGTTCGTGCGCAGGCTGGCGTGCGTCCAGCGGTACGGACGTCCGGCGATGTGGGCGAAGTGACCGCCGCTGTGCCGCTGCGTCCCCCCACCCAGCGGATGGCGCCAGACGCCCAGGGCTCGCGTGGTGGCGAAGCTCTGCGTCTCGCTGAACAGCAGCGTGCTCTCGCTGCGGTCGAATCCGGTCTCGAACACGGCCACCAGGGTCTGAGGGCCGAGCGGGGACATGGTCACCATTGCCGGGTGGGCCGCCGTGGCCGACTGGATCGTGTTGGTCGGACTTTCGGCCCACCGGATCCCGGGGTAGCTCGCGCGAGCCGGCGTGAGGAAGTCCTGACCCTGCCGCCCCAACAGCAGCACGTTTCCGCCCACCTTCAGGTACGACAGGATCGCCGCGTTGGTCCACACGTCCAGGTCGACCCCGAAGTTGTTGCCCACCCAGATCACCGTGGAGAACTGCCCCAGCACGCTGGCCGGCAGCGCGCCGTTGCCCAGCGGTGCGGGCACTTGCGCCACGTAGCCTCCCGCGGGCGGCGGGAAGCAGTCCCAGAAGCTGAACGGGGAACGCCCGCTGAACGCGCTGTCCTGAAAGGCGGTGGTGATCTCGGCCCCGTAGCTGCTCCAGCTCACGCCGTTCACCACCAGCACGCCGCGGTGGAAGGTCGGAGTGCCGATCGGATTCTCGATCGTGCGTAGGATCCACTGGTCGGGGTCCAGATCCACGATAAGCGGCTGCGCTGCCGTCGTCAGCGCGTAGGTCTGTGATGCGAGGCTGTTCTGCACCACGAACTCCTCGATGCCGGCCAACGTCGTGACCCGCACCCGGATGGGCATGGTGTAGAGCTCCTGGCTCTGGAGCTGCTCGATGGTCAGCGTGAGGTTCCAGCTCCCGCCGTTGGGCGTCGCCGACCACGTGTGCGAATACGTGGGGCAGTACGGGACGTAGATCCAGTCGTGGAAAAAGTCGCTGAGGTCGAGGCCGCTCACCGTTTCGGCCACGGCCTGGAGATCGGCCGTGGTTGCCGTGCCGTACCGCAGCGTCGGACTGGCTTCGTAGGTCCGCAGGATGTTGAAGAACGTCGTGTCACCGACGATGCCGCGCAGCATGTGCAGGACCCACGCACCCTTGTTGTAGCTGAGATTGCCGTCGAAGATGCGGTTGAAGTTCCCCAGATCCGCGGGGGGCACCCAGATGGTGCCGCTACCGTAGTAGCGGTCGGCGAGGATATTGGCCCAGTAGGCTGCGGTGCCGCCCTGGGACTCGTCCCACAGCGCCTCGCAGTAGGTGGCGAACCCCTCGTTGAGCCAGATGTCGGAGAAGCTGCGGCAGGTGACGGCGTCGCCGAACCACTGGTGCCCCAGCTCGTGGGAGATCAGGTTCGCATCCCAGCAGCAGAGGCTCGTGCAGGTCTGGTGCTCCATACCGCCGCCCCACGGAAATTGGGCCTGGCCGTATTTCTCCGTGGTGAAAGGGTACTCGCCGAAGCGCGCGGCGTAGACGCCGAGGATCTGCACGGTTGTATTCGCCAGCGCGAAGGCCGAGGCGGCCTGGTCCGGGTAGCTCCAGACCGTCACCGGCATGGAGCCCCCCGCCAGCGGCGCGTAGTTGACCGTCTGTACGGTGAAGGGGTGGGCCGTCACCGAGACCAGGTAGGCCGCGATCGGGTAGCGGTGGTTCCAGCTGTAGGTCTTCTTGACGCCGGCCAGCGTGGTGCCGGTCAGCACGCCGTTGCTGGCGACGATCAGGTTGCTCGGGACGGTCGCCACCACGCGGACCGAGTCGGCTTTGTCGGATGGATCGTCCTTGCACGGCCACCACGCGCGCGCCCCGAACGGCTCGCTCAAGCTCCAGATCAGAGGCTGGCTGAGGCGTGTGTCGAAGCCGAACGACCCGTAGACCGGATTGGGCGTACCGGCGTAGTCCACATCGATCGTGAACGCCTCGCCGGTGGCGTAGGCGCGGTCGAGGTTGACGGTGAGCACCGCGCCGGGATGGCTGAAGACGGCGGGCAAGCCGGCCGCTCGTGCTGCCGAGACCGCCATGGTCAAGTCGAGGTCCAGCTCGACCGCGCTGAGCGGGCCGCTGACCACCCGCGCCCTCATCGTGACCGTTCCCGCGACGATCTGGGTGCTGGGATCCAGATCGAGGACCAGTTTGTACCAGGTGACGTCGTAGCTCGCCTGGTTGGGGCTGACGGCGGCGGGCATTACGCCCGACCGCCCGCCGTCCTTGCGCAGGGCGCGCATGCGGCTCAGTGCGGCGCCCTTGAGCGCGGCCTCCTCGCGCCGGTGCAGCGGGACGGGGTTGTCGTCCACGTCCGCGACGGACTGCGCCGCGGCCACGGCCGGCAGCAGCGCGCTCAGCGCGCAGAGCAGCCGCATGGCCGTGCGGACTGCGTGGCGCGCGCGCCGAGCGAGGGCAAGCGCCCGCGACGTCCCGGGCAGAAGCTCGAGCTGAGCGGACATGTCGGCTCCAGGGGTCGTGTCCAAGGGGAGAGGGGCGATCGCGAGGGAGGCCGAGTGTGGCAGAGATCGCACTTCAAGTGTACCACGCTCGTCGGGAGGCCGAAAGGTCCGCGCCGCGAGTTGTCGGCGCCGCGAGTTGCGCCGCGCGCCCCTGGCCCCCGCGCCGCGCTGCCCTATATTGGCGCGCATGTCCGCCCAGCCGCAGCACGCTCCGGGGCGCCTGGTGATCCTGGCCACCTTCGCGCTGCTGGTGCTCATCTGGGGAACGACGTTCGCCGCCGTTCGCGTCGGGCTGTTGGGGATCCCGCCGTTCACCGCGCTGGCCATGCGCTTCGTGCTGGCGTCGGCCATCCTGCTGGTGTCGGGCCGGGTGCTGGGCGTGCGCCTGGGCCGCACACGCCAGGAGCGGATGCTCTGGCTGGTGCTGGCCTTCTTCTCGTTCGGGATCTCCTACGCGATCGTCTACTGGTGCGAGCAGTGGGTCCCGTCGGGACTCGCCGCAGTGCTCTTCGCGACCTTTCCGCTGTTCGTGGCCATCTTCGCCCACTTCACCCTCAAGGAGGAGCGCCTGGCGCGGTGGCAGATCGCGGGTGCGCTTGCTGGGTTCACCGGAGTGGCCGTGATCTTCTCGGAGGACTTCGCGCTGCTGGGCGGTCCGCATGTCGCGCGGGCCTCGGGGGTGATGCTGCTCTCTCCGCTGGCGTCGGCCGTATCGCTGGTGTCGGTGAAGCGCTGGGGGAAGGACGTCCACCCGCTGTCGCTCTCGGCGGTGCCCATGGGCATGGCAGCCGGAGTCATGGCGGCCCTGGCCTGGGCGCTGGAGCGACACCGCTCGATCTCCCTCGACCGCGTGTCCGTGGGGATCGTGCTCTACCTGGCCCTGTTCGGCTCGGCGGTGACCTTCAGCCTCTACTATTGGCTGCTGCGCTACGTCACCGCCACCCGCCTGTCGCTGATCGCGTACCTGACCCCGCTGATCGCGGTGGGCGTGGGCGCGCTCGTGCTGCACGAGCGCACGACCCTGCGCATGTTGCTGGGCACGCTGCTGGTGGTCGGAGGCGTCGCCCTCGCGGCCCGTCCGGCCCGCCCGCCGCATCCGCCCCGTCCGCCGCGCCCGTCAGCGCCGGCGACTGCCGCCGCGGATCCGCCGCGCGCCGTGCTGGCCAGCGAGGAGCCCCCGCGCTAGAGTGCTGGTACGCGCGGCGGGGACCCCGCCCGCCGGCGTCACGAATACTCTGCGTCAGGAGCCGACCCATGCCCAGGGAAGCCGCCGCGACCGTCCAGCGCAATCTTGCGGTCTTCATCGACTTCGAGAACCTGGCGCTGGGCTTCGGCAACCGCAAGGGCGATGAGTTCGACATCCGGCGGATCCTGGATCGCCTGTTGGAGAAGGGCAAAGTGATCGCCAAGGTCGCCTATGCCGATTGGAGTCGCTTCCGCAAGTTCACGCAGGCTCTGCACGAGTCCGGCATCGAGCTGATCGAGATCCCCAAGCGCACGATGACCGGGAAGAACTCCGCGGACATCCGCCTGTGCGTCGACGCCATGGACCTGTGTTTCAGCAAGGAGCACGTCGACACGTTCGTGATCATCTCGGGCGACAGCGACTTCAGCCCGCTGGTCTCCAAGCTCAAGGAGAACGGCAAGCACGTGATCGGGCTGGGGATGAAGGATTCCACCTCGCCGCTCTTGGCCGACAACTGCGACGAGTTCATCTACTACGAGGACCTGGGACGCACCCAGGAGCAGGAGGCTCCCGCCGGCACGGGCAAGGATGTCCCCAAGGAGAAGCGCGAGGCGTTCCAGCTGCTGATCGGCGCCATCCGCGCGCTCCAGCGCGAGAACTACGAGGTGCTCTACTCCTCGATGGTCAAGGACACGATGAAGCGCAAGCGCTCGTCGTTCAACGAGGGTGCCTACGGCTACCGCAGCTTCAGCGATCTGCTGGAGGACGCGGAGGAGAACGGGTTCATCACCCTGCGCGAGGACCAGCGCAGCGGGACGTACGTCGTCGCCGAGTTGCACGACGACAGTGGGCGCCGGCGCAAGAAGTAGCGCGCGCCGCCGCGGCCGCGACCCCGGTGCCGTCCCAGACCCGTGATTGACAACAACTTGACCCGACCGCACTGGCAACGGCAGGCTCCCCGCAGGATACTGTTCCCTGATCCCCCCCGCGCGCGGCCCTCAGCATGAAGCGACACCCCCGCAACCGGTTTCCATGGCTGGCGCCGGCCGCCGGGCCGCCGGCCTGGTCATTGGCGGTACTGCTGGCATTGCGCGGGTCCGTCGCCGCCGCAGCGGATCCGCCGGTCCGCCCGTCCGCCAAGCCCAGCCCGGTCACGGCGCGCCTGCTCGCCGACCCGCCATCGCTCTTTCCCACGGGCCCAGTCGCCCCGGGTGCGCCGAGTTCGGGCGCCGGGCAGGCGGTCACGCTTGGCGTCCATCTGCACATGGACCCCGCGTGGCACACCTACTGGAAGAACGGAGGCGACGCAGGGCTGCCCACGCAGGTGACGTGGGAGCTCCCCGCCGGCGCGAGCGCGGGCGAGCTGCGCTGGCCCGCGCCGCACCGCTACGAAGAGGCCGGCGACCTCGTCACCTACGGCTACACCGACGATGTGGTTCTGCTGGCGTCCTTCGCGCCGCCGCCGGGCCTGCGCGAGGGAGACCGCCTGACGGTGCGCGCGAAGGTCTCCTGGCTCATGTGCAAGGACCTTTGCATCCCGGGCAACGCAGAGATCTCCTTGCAGCTGCCGGTCACAGCCAAGCCCGCCGCCACGCCGCAGCGCGACGCTCTGCTGCTGGCCCAGGCGCGCGCGCGCCTGCCCCGGCCGGCCGACCAGTGGCCGGGGCTCTCGGCGGAGCAGGTGCTCAGCCTGAGCGCGGTGCCGCCGGGCCAGTCGGCCCACGCTGCCCTGCGCGTGCGGGGGCTGGCCACGGCGGACTCCGCGCGGATCACGTGGTTTCCCGAGTATCTGGAGGTGCTGCAGGTCGGCGCGGCGGTCCATCGCGTGTTGGCGGGGGCGGGCGCGACCGGCCCCGAGCTCGTAGTCGTGGTCCCGCTGCAAGTGGCGCAGAACGCGCCCGCGGGCGAGACGGTGCACCTGCGCGGGGTGCTGCAGCTCGAGATACCGCAGGCGGATCCCGTGTTCGCCGACATCGATGTGCCCATCCCCGTGGCGGGCCCCCAGGAGGCGGTGCGCGCGGTGGCGACCGATCTGTTCGGTCGTGTGCTGGTCGGCGAGGCTTCGGCCCTTGCTGGGGACGGCGCGGCAGGGGGCGCACCCGCGGCGCCCGCCGCTGCCGGCGGCCTGCTCGGGCCGCCGCCCGCAGGGCAACCCGCGCGCACGTCGACGCATCGGCCGCTCGCCTACTACGTGCTGCTCGCCCTCGTGGGCGGGCTGATCCTCAACGTCATGCCCTGCGTCCTGCCGGTGCTGTCGCTGAAGGTGCTGGGCTTCGTGCAGCACGCGGGCGAGGACCGACGCACGGTGCTGCGCCTCTCGCTCTTCTTCAGCGCCGGGGTGCTGGCGTCCTTCGCGGCGCTGGCGATCGCCGTGATCGCGCTGCAGGCGGCGGGCGAGCAACTGGGGTGGGGCTTCCAGTTCCAGAACCCGGTCTTCGTCGTGGTGATGGCGGCGGTGGTGTTCGCCTTCGGCCTCAGTCTGTTCGGCGTGTACGAGGTCATCCTTCCGGTCCAGATCGGCGCGGCCGGCAAGGGCAGCGCCGGTGCCGAGTCGTTCGTAAGCGGGTTGCTCGCCACCGCGCTGGCCACGCCGTGCACGGCGCCGTTCCTGGGCACAGCGCTCGGCTTCGCCTTCACCCAGCCAGCCTGGGCGATCCTGGCCATCTTCCTCGCGATCGGCGCCGGGTTGGCCCTGCCCTACGTGGTGCTGTCGCTCAACCCCGCCTGGCTGCGCGTAGTGCCCAAGCCGGGTCCGTGGATGGACCGGTTCAAGCAGGCCATGGGCTTCCTGCTGATGGCGACTTTGGTGTGGCTGCTGTGGGTGCTGGGGAACCAGCGCGGGTTGAACGCGGTGGTCTGGACGTTGGCGTTCCTGCTGGCGGTCGGGCTGGCCCTGTGGCTGTACGGCAGCCTGCTCACCCTCAGCAGCGGCAGCGGCCGGCGGCTGGTGGTGTGGGGCGCCATGATCGTCATCGTGGCCGGCGCGTGGTGGGCGTTTCTGCGCGAGCCGCTGCGCGCCGAGGCGGTGGCTGCGAACGCCGGTTCGTCGCCAGCGCCATCCAGCCCGCAGCAGGGCAAGAACGGCCTGACCTGGGTCCCGTTCGACCTGGCGATGCTGGAGCAGTCCGTGCGCGGGGGCCGCACCGTGTTCATCGACTTCACGGCCCAGTGGTGCTGGACCTGCAAGGTCAACGAGCGCACGGTCCTGGCCGACGCCGCCGTGGGCACGCGCCTGAAGGACCTGCAGGTGCTGACCATGAAGGGCGACTGGACCAACCGCGACCCGGTCATCACCCAGGTGCTGCGCCGCTTCGGCCGCGGCGGCGTGCCGTTCTACGCGGTTTTTCCCGCGGGACGGCTCGAGGAGCCAATCGTGCTCCCCGAGCTCATCACGAAGGACATCGTGCTGGACGCTCTGGAGAAGGCCGGCCCGAGCCGCACCGCGCAGGGCTGGGCTATGCAGCCCGTATCCGGCTGACCGCTTCATTCCACAGACCCCTGTAACCCTCGAGGAGGACACCTGATGAGCATGCAATGGAACACGCGCGGCCCGTCGTCGCGGGTGCGCACGACGGGCTGGATCACGGCGCTCTTGGTCGCGCTGCTGGCGGCCGCCGCGCCGGTCTGGGCCGTGGAGCTGTCGCCCGACAGTTCCGGCCCGACGATCGGCGCCCCGGCTCCGCAGTTCACGCTGGTGGACGCGCAGGGCAAGTCGCATTCCCTGAAGGACTACGCCGGCAAGATCGTGGTGCTGGAGTGGACCAACCCCGACTGTCCGTTCGTCCAGCGCCATTACAAGGCGAAGACCATGATCGGGCTGGCGCAGAAGTTCACCGACAAGGGCGTGGTGTGGCTGGCCATCAACAGCACGCACTACAACAAGCCGGCCGACACCGAGAAGTGGACCAAGGAGCAAGGTCTGCCGTACCTGACGCTGCTGGATCCCAGCGGCGAGGTCGGTCACCTGTATGGTGCCAAGACGACGCCGCACATGTACGTCATCGACAAGGATGGCATGTTGGCGTTCGCGGGCGCGATCGACGACGACCCGCGCGGCGACGCCCAGGCGCCGAAGAATTACGTCGCTGCGGCGCTCACCAGCCTGCTGGCCGGCACGCCCATCGAGGTGGCGGCGCCCAGGTCGTACGGCTGCTCGGTGAAGTACACCGCCGCGGCAACCAAGGAGAGCAAGACCGCGAAGTCGACCTCCTGACGCGCCGCTGCGCCGCAGCCGCAGGCTGTGGCGCGTTCGACCGGCGGCGGACAGCGCGTGGATCGGGAAGGGGCGCGGCGGTGGCTGCGCTCTTCCTCTGACCGGGATCGGCTCGGGCTGGCGTGCCGCGCCGGCCACCCAGGGCGCATCGGTTGGCCCGGCGCCCGCGCGGGCGGTTGCCACTCTCCCCAAGACAGCTGCTGCGCACCGCGCTACAATCGCGCCGGACGGCCCGCCTGTGCCCACCCGATCTTCGCCGCCACGACCTCGGGAAAGGAGCTCACGATCATGCCCTACCGCATGCTCGGAAGCAGCGGCCTGAAGGTCTCGCCCCTCTGCCTGGGCACCATGAACTTCGGCAACGCAGGCTGGGGCTGCGACGAGCCGACCAGCCTTGCCATCCTCGATGCCTACTTCGAGCGCGGCGGCAATTTCGTGGACACGGCCAATCGCTACGGAGGTGGCCGCAGCGAGGAGATCGTGGGCAAGGCGATCCAGGGACGGCGTGAGGACGTGGTCGTCGCCACCAAGTGCTTCTTCCCGGAGGGCGAGGGGCCCAACCGGATGGGCAGCACCCGCAAGAACATCGTCGACCAGGCCGAGGCGAGCCTGCGCCGCCTGCACATCGATGCCATCGACCTCTACCAGCTCCATATCTGGGACGTGCTCACTCCGATCGAGGAGACCCTTGCCGCCCTGACCGACCTGGTGCGCGCGGGAAAGGTGCGCTACGTCGGCTGCTGCAATTTTACGGGCTGGCAGATGGCGATGGCCCTGGAGCGGGCCGACGCGCGCGGCTACGAGCGGTTCGTCACGACGCAGCCGCAATACAGCCTGCTGTGCCGGGACATCGAGCACGAGCTACTCCCGGCGGCGCAGGAGTACGGCGTGGGCGTGCTGGCGTGGAGCCCGCTCGCCTTCGGCATGCTGGCCGGCAAGTATGACCGCAGCGGCCGCGGTCCGGCGGGCTCGCGCCTCACCGACCCGGGGCAGGACGACATCATGGCCCCGTGGAGGAAGCGCATGTTCCACGACCGCAATTTCGATCTGGTGGACGCGGTGGTCGGCAAGGCGCGCTCGCTGGGCACGACGCCCGTCGCGCTCGCCGTGCGCTGGCTGCTGGAGCAGCCGGCCGTGACCAGTGCGATCATCGGCCCGCGCAGCCCGGAGCAGCTGCGCGGCAACTGGGCCGCCCTCGACCTCGAGCTGGACGACGAGGTGCTCGACGCGCTGGACGAGCTCACCGATCCCCCTGAAACGTACCTGGAGTTCATGCAGGCGGGGGTGAACCTGCGGCGAATCAAGGATCTCGACTAATCACCCCGCCCCCTCGCCCCAGGATCCGCCAGCGCGCCCGCGCTGGCGCGGCCACCTCCGGCGCGGGGCCCGCCGGCCCAAGGAGGCACTCATATGGTCACCGCTCTGGTGATGATCAACACGCAGCGCGACGCCATCAATCAGGTGGCCGAGTCGCTGGTGGAGCTCACGGGGGTCACCGAGGTCTTCTCCGTGGCGGGAAAGTACGACCTCATCGCCATGATCCGCGTGAAGGACAATGAGGCGCTCGCCGACCTGGTGACGCAACGCATCCTGCTGGTCGAGGGGATCGAGCGCAGCGAGACGCTGCTCGCCTTCAAGGTCTTCTCGAAGTTCGACCTGGAGACGATCTTCTCCACGGGCAGTGAGAAGATGCGCAATTAGCGGCGGGCCGTGGGCCGGCCGCTTCGGCGGCCGCGGCGCGGCTCGGGGCGGCGGCGACGCCGGCGCCGCAGACGGCGGCCCCCCCCTGCGGCGCGTCAGGAGCGCGGTGCTGTGGTTACGTACGCCGGCAGTTGGGGGACCTGGGTGCCGTACACGTACCGGGCGAGCCATGGACCGAACTCGCGGCCGGTGAGCTCTCGCAGCTGCGATTCCAGCGTGTCGCGCGTGAGCAGGAAGCCGTCGTCGTGGCGCGCGCGCTTCACCAGGCCCCGCACGAGATCGTCGAGCGACGCGCGCTGACCGGTGGCCTGGTCGATCTCCTGGTCGAGAGCGACCGCCAGCAGCAACCCGCCCGCGTACAGATAGCGGGTGTGTGCCTCGTCCTCCAGCACCGTCTGCCCGGCCATGGCCACGCTCTCACGATCGCGCAGGCTGGAGGAGATGTACTCCTCCCGATAGCGGCCGGCCAGGTCTCGCGTGTAGTCGTCGAACGGGAGCATCTGCGCGTCCATGCGGACCTGGTATGCGTAGAAGGTCGTGACGCCCTCGATGAACCAATTCATGGCGTAGTCGCTCTGGCGCACCGTCTCCCCGAGCCAGTTGTGGAAGAACTCGTGGGCGCACAGCGACGCCGGCTCTGCGTTGAGACGCTCGCGGTCGGTATCGCCGTCGATGAGCAGGAGCATGCTGCCGTCGAAATTGAGGCCGAAGTAGTGGAGTCGCTGCGGATCGCCGGTCTTGGGATGCGGGTTGACCACGAACACGTAGCGCGGCCGCGGCGCCGGACCGAGGAAGGAGAGCTCGTAGCGCGCCAGCCGCGAGAGCACGTCCAGCAGCACGTCGTCGCTGAACCGAAACTCGCCCAGCACCGCCAGGACCAGCGCGCACCCACCCACGTCCCGGGTCAGCACCCGGTAGGGTCCGGCAGCGACCACCGAGTGGTAGAGGGCGCGCAAATTCGGGTAGCTGGCGGTCAGCTCGCCAGTCTGGAAGGGGTGCACCAGGCGCCACGTTGGCGGGAGCTGGTAACGCACCTGCAACGCTCCCGGCTCGCCCACCATCGGGAAGAGGAACACATCGGCACCCAGGAGCCGCGCCCCCTGCTCGTCGCAGCGGCTGAACAGCTCGTCGTCGAAGTCGCCGGTGGGGCGGCGGGCCTGTAGCGCCACCTGGTAGTGTACCGTCAGCGGGCCCCGCTCCGGCGCGATGCGCCAGGTCCTCCCCTCATCAGCCACGGGCAGCATCCGGCCGCGCGCGTCGCAGGCATCGCGTAGGCGGAAGCTTGCCGTCGGTGCCGTGCCCGCATCGCTGGCGCCCGTCGCGCGGCCGAGCAGAAGCTGCGGGCCGTCGAAGTCGCGGATGCGCAGGGTGATCTCCAGCACGCCGCGCGCGGGATCGGACACCACGACGTCGTAGGCCGCGACGTAGGCGCCGTTGCCGATCAGCTTGCGGGCGGGCCCGCCGACACTGGCCAGCACGAGCACCAAGAGCGCGCACGGCAGCGCGATCCAGCGCCAGCGCGCACCCCGGGCGAGGCGCTCCCTGCGTCGTGCGTTCTGCAAAGGACCGATGATGGCGGGCGCTTCCCTGCTGCCCCGTGCGGCGGATCCGCGGGGGTGGGGCTGAAGCTGCAGGGGCTGTGCCAGGGCGCCCGGGGAAGGGCCGGCGAGCGGTCTGGGGGGCCCGCGCCGGGTCGGGGGGCGCGGCGCGCGTCGGATGTTCCCGCTCAGAAGCGCGCCCGCACCAGCGCGAGGCCGGGCTCGCCCGGGCAGGGAGCCGGCAGCCATCGCAACGCGGCGTGGGGCGGTGCGGGCTCGGCAGGCTCCGCGGACCGAGTCGTCGCCGCGGCAATCCAGTGCGCCAGCGCGAAGCCCGCCAGCACGTCGCTGGGGAAGTGGCGTTCCCCCTGCACGCGGCTGAGTCCGGTGTAGGCCGCGGCGGCGAACGCAGGCGCTCCGATCCACCAGCCGTGGCGTCGCTGGAGGACCTCGGCCGCCGTCCAGACGGCGATCGCGTGCCCCGAAGGGAACGACTGGTCATCGCTCCCATCGGGCCGCACGCGGCCGACGAGCGCCTTGAGCCCTTGTCCGGCGCCCGCGCTCAACAACTGCGCCTCCAGCAGGAGTAGCCCCGTATCGCGCACGCGCTCCTCGCCCAGCGCGAGCCCACCCAACGCCAGTGCGGCCATGGCAACCGCCTGGGTGCGGCGGTGCCCGATCTGGTAGCCGATGTCGACCGCGCCGCGGCCGAGCGGCGCGTGCCGCGCCGTCCAGTCCACGCCCTTGCGGTCGATCGGGGAGACGGCCAGCGCCGCGGCGCCCATGGCTGCCGTGGTGAGCAGCAGATCGCCACGCCCGAGCTCATGGGGCAGGCCTTTGAGCTGGCGGAACGAGAAAGGCACGGGACGCGTCCCGGCGGCTGCGATCGGTGCGATCGCGACCGAGGTCGGCGGGCTCGGCGGGCGCCCGGGCGACTGGGGTCCCGCCGATGCGGTCGAAATCGCGCCCGCAGCGGTGGGCGCGGCGGGCGCGGTCGGCGCGGCGGGCGCCAGGCACGCCAGCACACAGCAGACCGCCAGCACCCCGGTTGCAACGCGCTGCAGTGGGGCCCGCTCCGGCCGCCGCAGACCCGGGGGTGGGAAGTCCCCCGCGGCCCGAGACACTTCCAGATGCGGTCGCATGACGCCGCAGCCTACCGCACTGGCCCGGTTGTCGCTATCCTGCAACCCAATGCGCTCCCGGGGCCATCCAGCGCCGCACTGGAGGCTCCCGCTGCCAGGAGGTCCCATGGCGTCGACCCCGCTGAAGTCCAACCTCACCCCCGAGGAGATGCGGCGGCTGCCGCCCGGACAGCACCTCACGCACAAGTGGCCGGTGCTCACGTTCGGCAACGTCCCCAGGATCGACACTCTCAGCTGGCAGTTCCGCGTGTTCGGCCAGGTGGAGCAGCCGAGGGAGTGGACCTGGGATCAGTTCCAGGCGCTGGCGGCGGTCGTGGAGGTGGTGAGTGACTTCCACTGCGTCACGCACTGGAGCAAACTCAACAACCGGTGGACCGGGATCCGGACCCGCGATCTGCTCTCCCACATCGTCCCTCGCCGTGGGGTGGAGTTCGTGATGGTGCACGCCTTCGGCGGGTACACCACCAACCTCCCGCTGGCGGCGCTGCGCGACGACGACGTGCTCTTCGCGTGGGCGCACGACGGAGAGCCGCTTCCGCCAGAGCACGGCGGCCCGCTGCGCCTGGTCATTCCCAAGCGCTACGCGTGGAAGAGTGCCAAGTGGGTGAGCGGGCTGGAGCTTTTGGCCGACGACCAGCCGGGCTTCTGGGAGCGGTACGGTTACCACAACGATGCCGACCCCTGGAGCGAGCAGCGCTACAACGGAGTGTAACGGCGCTCTTTTCGCCTCGCGCGCCATCGTGTATAGTGCGCAGATCGGCCGCGCGCGCCCGCGCGCGTCGTTACGAGAAAGCACCCATGCCGCACGTCATCACCGAATCCTGCATCGGCTGCCAGGTGTGCGCCATCAAGTGCCCGACGGAGGCGATCGTCGGCGGCAAGAAGGAGCTCCATGTCATCATTCCGGAGCTCTGCATCGACTGCAGCGTTTGTGGCAAGTACTGCCCCGTAGAGTGCATCTACAACGACCGCGGCGAGCTGGTGCACCAGTACAGGGCCAAGGAGATGCCCAAGGCCGTCGTCGACATCGACGCCTGTACCGGCTGTGACTACTGTGTGACGATCTGCCCGTTCGATTGCATCTCACTGGTGGAGGCGCCCGAGCAGGAGGCCAGCGGGATCCCCCAGTGGATCGCCGTCGTCGACGAGAAGGAGTGCGTCGGCTGCCGCCTGTGCGAGGAGGTCTGCATCAAGCAGGCGATCTGGGTCCCGGAATACATCGGCGGCCCGCGTATCGAACACCGCTTCTGGCTGGAGCAGGGCTACAAGTCCACCTGAGCCTGCAACTCCACGCCGCCCCACGTCACGCCGCCCCGTTCCATGAGCGACAGGCCCCCGCAGCCCCCGGCTTCCACAGGCGCAGAGCCGGAGATCCCACCGTTCCAGGAGCCGCATGCTCCGCAGGGGTCGCTGCGCGCCATCGCGCAGCTGTTCCTGATCCCGGCGGTGATCGTGGCGGTTGCGGTGGGGATCTTCCTGGCCATGAACTTCCTGGTGGGCTCGCAAAAGCGCCCTGCGGAGATCCTGCAGGCAGTGGCGACCGGCGACAGCCGCCGGCGCGGCCAGGCCGCCTTCGAGCTCTCCAAGCGTATCGTGGCCAATCCGGCGCTGTTGGACGACGCCGGCTTTCGCGGACAGCTGCTGGCTCTCTACCAGCGCAGCAGCGGCAACGCGGAGCTGCGCCGCTACCTGACCGTCTGCCTCTCGAAGGTGAAGGACCTGTCGGACAGTCCCGAGGCGGTTGCGGCACTGCTTGGCGCAACCGGCGACCCCGACCCGCAGACTCGGGTCTATGCGGTGGTGGCCCTGGGCAATGCCCGCGCCATCGCGGCGCTCCCGCGCCTGCTGGAGCTCTGCGGCGACCCGGACAAGGGGATCCGGCTGGTGGCGGTGGCGAGCCTGGCAAACCTCGGCGACCCGGCGGCGATCCCCCCGCTCGCCGCGCGTCTGGAGGACCCTGCGGCGGATGTCACGTGGCACGCGGCCATCGCGCTCGCGCGGCTGGGCAGCGATGCCGGCGAGGGCGTGCTCGACCGCCTGCTCGAGCCCGCCTACTTGACGGGCCAGCCAGGGGTGACCCAGGCCGGGGCGCAGGAGCTCATGCGCATGGCGGTGGCGGGTCTGGGCCAGCTGCAGGCGCGCGCGCCCACGCCGCAGCGGCTGGCGTTGCTGCAGGCCCTGGCGCAGCAGGCTCCCTTCCTTTTGGTGCAGGAGGCGGCCCGCGCCGAGTTGCGCGCGCTGCACGGCCCGTGAGCGGGCGCGCCGCGGACGGACGCGCGGTCCTGCCCTCGCCGGCCAGGATTCGATTTGACGCTGCGGCCGGGCTCTCTATATAGTCTCACACCCCCTGGCGGCAGTCCCCCGCCACGTGCAATGTGGGCCTGCGCCCCTTGCGCTGCGCCCGAACCGCGCTCCGCTCCATCGCGACGTCCAGGTGAGGTCGATGACCGACACGGAAAAGAGCGCGTCCCCGCCGGCCCAGCCCGACAGCATGGTTGCCTCCGCGCCGACGCGCCGGGCGGAGGCGCTGCTCGCCGGCGCGGCGCTGCCGCCGCTCACGGCCAAGACGACCCGCCGCGGCTTCTTCCCGCTGCTCGGCGCGGCGTGGCTGGTGTTCACCGCCGGTGCCGCTCTCATCGGCACCACGATCGGCCGTTTCTTCTTCCCCAATGTGCTGTTCGAGCCACCCAGCACGTTCAAGGCGGGCTTCCCCTCCGAGTACGAGGTGGGGCAGGTCGACGAGCGCTTCAAGGCGAAATTCGGCGTCTGGATCGTCCGCGACGAGCACTCGATCTACGCGCTCAACTCCACCTGCACGCACCTGGGCTGCCCGCCCAACTGGCTGGTGGCGGAGCGCAAGTTCAAGTGCCCGTGCCACGGCAGCGGCTTCTACATCACCGGGATCAACTTCGAGGGACCGGCGCCGCGCCCGCTGGAGCGCTACAAGATCCTGGTCGGCGACGACGGCCAGCTGGTCATCGACAAGAACCAGAAATTCCAGTACGAGAAAGGCCAGTGGACCAACCCCGACGCCTTCGTGAAGGTGTGACGGGGGCAGCCCTGCGCGCTTGCGACGCCGGGTCACGGCGGCGCACCGCGCGCGTGTGGAGACGATCGAGCTCTGGAAAGGTGACATGACGTCGAGCTGGGAGAAGATCAAGCGATCGGTGGCGCGTTCGCAGCTGTGGACCTCGTTCTTCCGCCACGGCTACCCGGGCACCGATCGCAACCGTGTGCTCGTGATCATGAGCAACGTGATCCTCCACCTGCACCCGGTGAAGGTGCGCAAGTCGGGCGTCAAGCTGAAGTACACATGGTGCGCCGGCGGGCTCTCGTTCTTCCTGTTCCTGGTGGAGACGATCACCGGGCTCCTGCTCATGTTCTACTACCGGCCCACCATCGAGTACGCGTACTCCGACATGATCGACCTGCGGGAGCAGGTTCCCCTGGGCGTCATGCGCGAGCTGCACCGCTGGGGCGCGCACGCCATGGTGATTGCGGTCTGGATCCATATGTTCCGCGTCTTCATGACCGGCAGCTACAAGCCGCCCCGGGAATTCAACTGGAACGTCGGCGTGATCCTGCTGGTCTTGACGCTGCTCTTGTCGTTTACCGGGTACCTGCTTCCCTGGGACCAGCTCGCCATCTGGGCCATCACCGTCGGCAGCAACATGGCCCGCGCGACGCCGCTCCTGGGCCACGAGGGCCCCGGATCGGCGTTCCTGAAGATCGGCGACATCAGTCTGGTACACGTGGGTGACGACGTTCGCTTCGCCCTGCTCGGCGGGCGGTTCGTGGGCGCCGGGGCGCTGCTGCGCTTCTACGTCTTCCACTGCGTAGCCTTCCCGCTGGTGGCGGGCACGGGCATGGCCGTGCATTTCTGGCGCGTCCGCAAGGACGGCGGGATCTCGGGTCCCCTCTAAGCCGCTCAGCCGCCGCCGGAGGCACGCCCATGCAGTGGTTCAAGGACGTCGTCAACTTCCTGTCGCAGCCCCAGTACTACATCCTGCTGTCCATGGCAGGTCTGCTCGGACTGGTCTACACGCGCGTGGCCTGGAACAAAGCGGGCCTCTTGGCGGGCACGCTCGCGCTCACGCTGTTCTTCTCCCTGAGCGCGCTCGACCCCAACTTCCATATCATCATCAGCAAAGCGGACAACATCCCCATCATCATCATGGTCTACCTGGTCTGGTTGGCGCTCTGGGGTGCGCTCAGCCAGGGCGTGGCCAACGACGACCGCATGGCGATGGGGCTGCCCAGCGACGAGGCGCAAGAGGGAGGCAAGAAGGTCTGGTGCTGGCCCGATCTGGTGTACATCGAGCTGCTCTCCATGCTGCTGGTCGGGGCGCTGCTGGTGGTCTGGTCGGTTGTCCTGAAGGCCCCGCTGGAGGAGCCGGCCAACCCGGTGCTGGCCCCCAATCCCAGCAAGGCGCCCTGGTACTTCCTGGGCCTGCAGGAGATGCTCGTCTACTTCGACCCATGGCTGGCCGGGGTCGTCTTCCCCAGCTTGATCATCCTGGGGCTGATGGCGGTCCCCTACATCGACCCCAACCCGCTGGGCAACGGCTATTACACGTTCCGGCAGCGCCGGTTCGCGGTGACGTGGTTCCTGTTCGGATTCGTGGTGCTGTGGTGCGTGCTGATCTTCCTGGGCACGTTCCTGCGCGGTCCCAACTGGAACTTCTTCGGTCCCTACGAAGTGTGGGATATCCACAAGCTCGAGGCGCTGGTCAACGTCAATCTCTCGGAGTACTTCTGGATCCGCCTGCTCGGGCAGCCGCTGCCGAGTTTCTGGCTGGTGCGCGAGCTGCCCGGATTCGTGGCGGTCGGAGCCTACTTCTCCGTGGCTGGCTGGGTACTGTCGCGCACCTACTTGCGGCCGATGCACCGGCAGATGTCCCGGCTGCGCTTCGCGATCCTGATGCTGCTGTTCCTGGCGATGATGGCGCTGCCCATCAAGATGGTGCTGCGCTGGCTCTTCAACCTGAAGTACCTGATCGCGATCCCCGAATACTTCTTCAACATCTAGAAGCCGCCGCGGTCCGGCGGGGGGTTGCCCATGGCGCGTTCCCAGACGCTGCACGAATACAACATCCCGCGGCTGAATGGGTGGTTCGCCGCGTTGTCCGTGCTGATGGTCGTCTGCGTGATCGGCATGGTCGTCGACGACTACAACCGCGACTGGAAACGGTACCAGCGCGACTACTACCGTTTGGAGCGCGAGCGCCTGCAGAAGGCCGAGGCGCAGGAGCTGGAGAAGATCGGGCCGCAGCAGCTCGACGCTGCCCGGCAAGCGGTCACCCAGGCCCAGGCCGAGCTCCAGGGGCACCAGGACCGCCTGGCCGCCGCGCAGGCGCGCCTGCACCAGACCAGCGGTGACTGGTATGTGCGCGACCAGTCCTCCCGCTTCCTGAAGGCAGCGTACGACGTCGTCAAGTATGAGTTCGGTGCCGCGCAGGAGCGCCATGACGCCGACGCGGCCATGAAGCTCCGCTCGAAGATCGAGGGAATGGAGGACGAGCTGTCGCGGCGCCGGCTCGCCTCCGAAGCGGCGGCAGCCCGGCGCGACTCCGTCAGCGCCCAGCTGGCCGACATCACGCGCCAGCACGACGACGCCGCGGCCAAGCTCGACGAGCTGACCAAGAGCGTGCGGACCATGGAGAAGCGCCTGCTGAAGATCGCGCCCACGTTCAGCAACCGGTTGCTCAACTTCGCCATGCTCGACTTCATCGCGCCGTCGATCCGCATCCAACAGGTCCTGCCGCCCAACCTCACCTACACAGTGAATTTCGGCGTGACCGCCAGGATCGACCGCTGCCAGACCTGCCATCTGGCGATCGACAAGGCGGGCTGGGAGGATGCCCCGCAACCCTTCCGCACCCACCCCAAGCTCGACCTGTTCGTCGGTTCCAACAGCAAGCACTCCCTGGCCGACTTCGGCTGCACCGAGTGCCACGGAGGCCGCCCCAACGGGCTCGACTTCAACCGCACGGCACATACGCCCAACGACGAGGAGGAGGCGGCGCGCTGGCGGAAGCAGTACGGCTGGAAGCCGATGCACTACTGGGAATGGCCGATGTTCGCCGCGCACAACTACGAGTCCGGGTGCCTGAAGTGCCACCAGGGCACGCGGCACATCGGGGGCGCGCCGCAGTACGACCGCGGCCGGGATCTGGTGGAGCGCTCGGGCTGCTACGGGTGCCACAAGATCGCTGGCTACGAGGGGCTGCCCAAGATCGGACCCAGCCTGCTGCAGGTTGCCCGCAAGCTCACGCCCGCCTTCGCCTACCGCTGGATCAACGACCCCAAGCTGGTGCGCGCGCACAGCAAGATGCCCCGGGTCTTCAACCTCGAGAACGTCGTGGGCGAGTACCGCGGCGACGCCGACTACTGGAGCAAACGCAGCGCGGCCGAGGTCAACGGCATCGTGGCCTACCTGTTCGACAAGTCCGCAAGGGGGGCCTACGCCATGCCCGCCGGCCAGCGCGGCAACGCCGCCCGGGGCAAGGAGCTGTTCGAGTCGATCGGATGCCGGGCCTGCCACATGATCGGGCCCGAGCAGGACGCCAAGCAGGACTGGGCGGTCACGCCCCGCGAGCGCGGGCCGAACCTGGAGGCCGTTGCCACCAAGACCAGCCCGGAGTGGATTTTCAACTGGATCCGCGACCCCAGACAGTACGACAGCAAGACTGCCATGCCCAACCTGCGGCTCACCGAGCAGGAGGCCCTCGACGTCACTGCGTACCTCACGACACTGCGCGGCAGCGACGACACTCCGTACCGGCGCAGCGCGCCCGACTCGGCGATGGTCGAGGCGGTGATCATGGACTACCTCACCAACACCCAGCCGGTCGCGGTCGCGCGCGAGCAGCTCACCAAGCTCGCCGCGCACCAGCGCGCGGTGCTGCTGGGGGAGAAGATCATCGCGCGCCAGGGCTGCTTCGGCTGTCACGAAATCGCGGGTTTCGAGAAGACGCTGCCCATCGGCACCGAGCTCACCGAGGAGGGGAGCAAGCCCGTGGCGCGCCTGGCGTTCAACAACGTCCGGCTCGAGCCCTCGCTGGAGGCATGGCTCACGCACAAGATGCTCCACCCGCGCAACTTCGACGAAGGCATGCACATGCTGCCGGGGGAGAAGGCGCGCATGCCGGAGTTCGGCTTCAGCGAGCCGCAGGCCCAGGCCATCGTGGGAAACATCCTCGCCTGGAGCAAGAACACCGTGCCCCTGGATCGGACCAAGCGCGTGGACAGTCGCGGCGAGCTCATCGCCAAGGGCGAGCGGCTGATCGCGTTCCGCAACTGCCGCGGCTGTCACGTGATCGAGGGGGAGGGTGGCGCGATCTATGACGTCATCCCCGAGCCGGCCATGCGGCCGCCCAACCTGGCCAACGAGGGGGCAAAGGTCCAACCGGACTGGTTGGTCGAGTTCCTCCACGGGCCATTCCCCATCCGCCCGTGGGTGCAGGTGCGCATGCCGACCTTCGGCTTCACCCCGGAGGAGGCGGGCACGGCGGCCAATTACTTCATGGCCCTGGCCAAGAAGAACGACGACCCGTATCCCCTGCCGGCGCTGCAGTCCTTTCCGCACGCCAAGGACGGGGCGCAGTTCTTCGCGATCTACAAGTGCCAGCAGTGCCATCCGGCGAAGGTCACCGCAGCGAGCGCGGCGGACCGCAGCCAGCTGGCCCCCAATCTGGCCATGGCCAGCAAGCGCCTGCGGCCGGACTGGGTCGTCGCGTGGCTCACGGATCCGCAGACCCAGATGCCGGGCACCAACATGCCGACGTTCTTCTACGCCGACGGTGAGTACTTCTTCCCCGAAGCTCCGCAGCACATCGAGGCGTTGCGTGACTACTTGATGACCTTTTCGAGCCAGGTAGCCTCCAGCTCGAGCCAGAGAGGCTCTGCCAAGGGCAAGTGAGGCTCTGCCTCGGGCCGTGGAGGCGTTGTCTCGGGCCACGGAGGCTCTGCCTGGCGTGAGTGCGGCTCCGCGGTCCCCAGGGGGACGGCGGAACCAATCGACCGGAGCGGGTGTAGAACCGCGGGGCGCGCAGCACCGCTTCAGCCCAGCGAACCAGAAGGAGTATCGACGCGATGAGAACCAAGGCCCTGGCAATGCTCGCGATCCTGCTGCTGTTGGCGGTGGCAGCCGCTTACGCGCAGGAGGCCGCGGCTCCAGCAGCTCCCAAGTACACCGTGACGTCTGTCTCGGGCGGCGGCAGCCTCACAGGAACGATGAAGGTCAAGGGCGTCGCTCCGAAGGCCGGCACCATCCCCACGACCAAGGACCAGAGCGTCTGCCACGCCTTTGTCCCCGACGAAAGCGTGGTCGCGGGCAAGGACGGCGGCCTCGCCAACGTGATCGTCTACTTCGTCGGG
Organism: Candidatus Krumholzibacteriia bacterium; assembly: GCA_041484665.1. Taxonomy (GTDB): domain Bacteria; phylum Krumholzibacteriota; class Krumholzibacteriia; order JAJRXK01; family JAJRXK01; genus JBGPIA01. The sequence continues at coordinate 130,762 of JBGPIA010000004.1, read as the reverse complement.
ATCACGTCGGGCAAGGACCCCAAGACGCTGCCCCCGGCGGTGCTGCAGAACAAGGAGTGCCGCTACCATCCGCACGTCCAGGCGATGATGGTCGGCAACGACCTCACCGTCACCAACGACGACCCGATCCTGCACAACAGCCACGGCTATGCAGTCGGCGACCAGACTGTCTTCAACCGGGCGCTGCCGACGCAGGGCATGAAGCAGCCGGTCAAGATCAAGAAGTCCGGCCTCATGCACATCAAGTGCGACGCTGGCCACACGTGGATGAACGGGTTCATCATGGCCGTCGAGAGTCCTTACTATGCGGTCTCCGACGCCGACGGGAAGTTCACCATCGCCGATATCCCGCCGGGCAGCTACACGGTCAAGATCTGGCATGAGAAGTTCGGCGAGCAGGAGCAGAAGGTCACGATCACCGCCGGCAAGCCCACGGCGCTCGATCTGACCTTGGGCGGCTGACGGGCCCATGCGGTCCCCGGCTGGCCGGCGGACACGGGCAGCTGCGCAGCGCGCGGCGGCCTTGACCGCGAGGCCGCGCAGTTGAAGAGTTGCCGGACCCCCCAGGCGGGAGGGTCCGGCTTTTTTCTTGCACCGTCGCCGGGTCCACCGGGTCGCGCGGGCGGCCCCACCCCCTGCGAGGAGACCGCCATGTTCCGCTCCACCCGCGTCCAGCGCGGCACACCAACGCCTGGTCGGCCCGCCGTCCTTTGGCCCGGCGCCGCAGCCCCAGGCAGGCGGGCGGCGAGCTTGGCGACCGCGCGACTGCTGACGGGCGCCTGGCTGTTCCTGGCCGCAATCGCCGCGCTGCCGGCACCGGTCTCGAGCGCCGGCGGCTGCAGCTACGACGATCGGGTGGCTACCATCCTGGGCTACCTCCAGGCCGCCGCGCGCGAAGCGCCGCAGCAGGCAGGCGTGCAGCAGGGTGCGCCGCTGCCGTCAGTGGCGAGTGTGGCCACCTTCGACGGGGGCCACACCGCCGGCCTGCTGGTGGAAGGCGACGTGCTCCCCGCGGCGCTCGAGGCCCTCGGCGCCCGGATCGGAGCGCGGGTCGCCACCGACACCCCCGGCCGCGGCCCCTGGATCACCGCCATCCACCTGCCCCTCGAGCGGGTGCCCGCGCTGCTCTTTATCGCGGGCGTCCGCCACCTGGAGGGGGCCGGGCGCAACGTGCTGCATCTTGACGTCAGCGGGCCCGCGCTGAAGGCCGACCTCGTCCATAACGCCAGCGGCACTCCGCCCGTGTACGCCGGACTCAGCGGCCAGGGTGTCGTGGTCGGAGTGGTCGATAGCGGCGTCGACCCCGGCCACCAGGACTTCCGCGACGGCCTGGGCAACGACCGCCTCTACGCCGCCTGGGACCAGATGGACTTCGGTGCGTCCCCGGGGCCGCCGTCTGGCTTTGCCTATGGAACGGGCTGGACCTCCGCGCAGCTTTCCGCGGGCACGGCGCGCCTGATGGACACCGACGGACACGGCACCCACGTGACGGGGATCGCCGCCGGCTCGGGCCGCGCAACCGGCAACTCGAGGCCCGCGTACCGCTTCATCGGGGTTGCGCCGGAAGCGACGATCGTCGCCGTGAAGACCAACCTGTCCGACACGGGGATCCTCGATGGCGTGCGCTACGTATTCCAACAGGCTACCTCGCTCGCTCTCCCCGCGGTCGTCAATCTCAGCCTCGGCAGCCAGTTCGGGCCGCACGACGGCACCGGCAGCCTGGAAGTGGCTCTCGACGCCCTGGTGGGCCCGGGGCGCGTGATCGTGGCATCGGCCGGCAATGAGGGCGCCGCCGCGATCCACGCCAAGGGCAATGCGGCCGGCAGCGGCGTCAGCCTCGTCGCGAACGTCGCCGCGTATACGCCACAGGGCGGCGCAGGCAACGACGATCTGGAGATCAACGCCTGGGCGCGCGACCAGGCCAGCGTGCGGGTCAGCGTGCTCAGCCCGAATAGCATCGCGGTCGGACCGGTGGTGAAGGGTACATCCTCGACGGCCAATCTCACGGCCGACGGACGGATCGAAATCCTCAACGGCGTGGGTGGAGTGCAGCCCAACGGGATGCGCAGCATCACGATCCGCATCTACGATTCCGTGGCGGCGCAGCCGCCGCGGGCCGGGAACTGGACCTTCACGTTCGTCGCGACCGCGGGCGGAGCCACCGAGCAGGTGGACGCCTGGATCTACCTCGACACCATCGCTGGCTCCGGGGAGGCGAGCTTCACGGCCGGACGGGACGCGCTGGGCGTGGTCGGCTCGCCCGCGACCGCGTCCAAGGTCATCGCCGTCGCGAGCTACGTGTCCAAGCGCACGTGGTCGTCCATCGACGGGAACAACTACCAGTACAACCCGCTGCCCACCCTGGGAGCGCTGTCGACCTTCTCTTCCAATGGCCCGCGGCGGGACGGCGTCCTCAAGCCCGAGATCGCCGCCCCCGGGCAGGGGATCATCTCCAGCCTCTCGTCGGCCGTCACGCGCTCGCCGCAGATCGACCCGCTGGTGGAGCCCGACGGGCAACACTGGCTGCTGCAGGGGACCAGCCAGGCCGGCCCCCACGTCGCCGGCACGGTGGCGCTGATGCTCGAGCGCTTCCCCAACATGAACGCCGCGCTGGCGAAGCAGTACCTCGAGTGCGGGGGGCAGACCGACGCGCAGACCGGCGCCACGCCCAATGTGGCGTGGGGCTACGGCAAGCTCGATGCTCAGCGGGCGGTCGGGAACTGCCTGGTCCCGGCGGTCACGCTCCTCGACTTCTCAGCGCGGCCGCAGCCCGGCGGCGTGAGGGTGCAGTGGCGCCTGCCCGAGGCGGGGACGCTCACGCAGCTGCTGCTGCAGCGCCGCGACGGCCAGGGCGACTACGCGCTGGTGCAGGCGCTGCCCGCGGCGCAGGGTGAGGGGGCCGTCTTCGACCCCACACCCCTGGCCGGGCGGCGCACCTACCGCATGCTGGGCGCCACCCCGCAGTCGCCCGAACAGTGGCTCGGGGAGGTCGCCGTCAGCGATGCAACCTCGGCCCCGGCACGCCTGACGCTTGCGGCCAACGTCCCCAATCCGTTCAACCCCGCCACGCTCATCCCATTCACGCTGCCCGCGGCCGGGGCTGTGGATCTGTCGGTATTCGACGCGCGCGGCCGGCGTGTACGGACGCTGCTGCACGAACGGCGGCCGGCTGGGGCGTTCAGCACCGTGTTCGACGGCCGGGACGATGCGGGCTCGCGCCTGGGGAGCGGGGTCTACCAGGTGCGCCTGGAAGCGGCTGGCAGCGTGCGCGCGCGCGCCGTCACGATGGTGCAGTAGTCGGGGGCGGCGGGAGGGCGTGGCGGTACGCCGGGGAGGGTCTCTTGAAGATCAAGCAGCGCGACAAGGGTGACGTCACCGTCCTGGACATCTCGGGCAAGATCATGGGCGGCGAGGACTTCGAGCTGTTCAACAACACGATCAAGAGCTTCATCTCCCAGGGCAAGGTCGATATCGTGCTGAACCTCTCCAAGGTGAAGTGGATCAACAGCACGGGGCTGGGGCTGCTGGTCTCGGCGTACACGACGCTGGTCAAGAACGGCGGCCGCATGAAGATCGCCGAGGTCTCCGACCGCATCGACAACATCCTCCACGTTACGCAGCTGGAGCTCATCTTCGAGACGTTCGAGGATGAGGCGGCGGCCGTCGCCTCCTTCGCCCAGCCCTAGCCTGCGCTGCAACCCGGCAGGGATTGCTGCTTGCGCGCTCGCGACCGGCGCGGCGACGGAGCCCCCCGGGGATCAACCGGGAAGCGCCGCCCTCAGCGCACCCCATCCGGCGCAACCCGGTCCGGGCGCGATCCTTGCGTCGCCGCTCCAGTGTTGGGGAACGACCGCCCATCCATCCCGAGAAGGGAGGCCGCATTGCAGAATGCGACTCTCCCGGGAGCGCAGCGATGGAACGCAAGAATGGCCAGTACGGCGGCGAGGTCGCCGCGATCCTCTGGCAGAGCCTTTCTCCGTATGCAGTGGTCATCGGGCTGTTCTGTGGCGGCCTGCTGCTGGGACTGGGGGTGCTGCTGCGGTCGGGGGCCGGCAGCGGTCTCATGCCACTGGTCCTGTTCGTGGTCAACAGCCTGTTCCTGCTGCGCATCGCGCTGCAGAGCGCGTTCGGGTCGCCGCACGCTGGCTTCTTCAAGGACGACGGCTCCAACTGGCCCGAGGCCGTGGCGGCGCTGGGTCGCTTCCTGTTCCTGAACCTGCTCTGGCTGATCCCCGCAGGCCTGCTGGCGCGCGGGGTGGCACAGGACCTCCCCGCCCGGCTGATGACGGGCGGCGTCGCCGGCGCCGTGGGCCCGGGGCTGGCCCTCCTGGTGCTCTCCTTCGCGCTGCTTCCGCCTCTGTTCCTGATTGCGAGCGTCTCCGCGCTCAGCTTCGCCGACCTCCTCGACCGCGAGCAGTGGCGCTCGATGTTCGCAGGCCGCGGCCACGACGTCGCCGCCCTGATCGCGGTGTACCTGGGGGGCTCGCTGGGCGGGATGGGGCTCGCCTACCTGTTCGCCGTCGCCCTGGGCAACGGCAAGCTCAATGCGATGGTCGCCTTTGGCGTCATCGCCGGTGTCTATAGCTTTGGCGTGATGCTGCTGCTGCTCGGCCGGCTCGTCGGCGGATTCATCCGCGTGGGCGTGGTCGGCGTGGATGCCGGCGCGTCGGGTCCAAAGCCGCGCGCGTCTGCCGCGGACAGTGGCTCGGTGCAGATTTTCGGCCTCGCGGCGGGCGGCGTCTCGCGCGCCGTGGACTCCGCTCTGATCGAGGCGGCCGCGGCCGCCTCGGCGGCCTCGGCGGCGGCCACGGTGGCGGCCTCGGCATCGGCTCGCCCGGCCCCGCGTGCCGGGTCGGCCACTCCACCCCACGCCACGATGCCCAACCCGCCGCACGCCGGGCCACGCGCGGCGGCGGTCACCCCCGAGCACGCGTTGCCCCCCAAGAGCCAGCTCGCCAACGCCAGCGTGCTGGAGGTCCTACGCGCCAACGAGCGGCTGGCCCGCACCGAACCGGCCAAGGCGCTCGCCGAGCTGGACGAGCTGATGGCGGCGCGGGGACGCCAGCCGCAGCTGCTGGCGCGCTTGGCCGCGTTGGAGAAGCAGGTACGCCCCGGCATCGCGCTGGCCACGGCGCGCGAGGCCGCGCAGCAGTCCTGCGCTCTAGGCAGCCACGGCGCCATCGGTGACCTGCTCGAGCCGTTCGCCGACCAGCTGGACGAGCTGGGACTCTCGCCCGAGGACTGGCTGAAGGTCGCCCACGCCCAGAAGGTGCTGCGCAAGCTGGACGTGGCGACCTCGCTCTACACGCGCCTGCTAGGGCTCGACCCCGGCCTCGTGCCGGCCATCAAGGGCCTGGTCCAGATTGCCGACGAGCTGGTGCGGCAGGACGCGGGAGCCGAGCAAGCGCTGGCCATCTACGACTACCTCGACGGCCAGTGCCCCGGGCATCCATTCCGTGAGTTCACCGACCGCGGGCGGGAGATCGCTGAGCGCAAACTCCTGGGAGCGCGCTAGCGCAGGCGTCCGGCCGCCTGCTCGCGGGCGATCCAGAGCTTGACGTCGCGCAGGAACACCCCGATCGCGGTCAGGCTCGCCCACAGGAAGCCTTGGAACCCGTCGCGGTAGCCGCCGCGGCTGACGTAGAAGCGCAGGAATGTGCTGGGCGGTCCCGCCACCAGGTGCCAGAGGCTGAATCGCCGCCCGCCCTCCCTGATCTCCAGCGTGGTGTAGAGGTCGATCTTGCGCAGGTAGGCGTCGACCCCGCCGAAGGTGTGGTGGAGCAGAGGCTCCTCGAGGCGGCCCACGCTCGCGCCCGGCGGAAGCACGATCCCCTCGTGCACCGGCCGCCGGTTGTAGCTTGCCCCCTCGCGCCGGAACAGACGCAGCGGATCGTCGCGCTGCAGACCCATGGACGTCATGGTGCGCCCGAGGATGCGCGTTTGGCGGTGGATGGTGTAGCCGGCGTGGCGCGCCAGTTCGCCACTGGCGCGCAGTCGCGCAATGGCGTCCGCGAGCTGCTGGCTGACGCGCTCATCGGCGTCCAGCGCCAGCACCCACTCCCCGGTTGCCTGCTCCAGGGCCAGGCCCTTCGCCTGGCTGAAGTCCTGGAAGTCGGCGTGCAGCAGGCGGACCTTGGCGTGCTCCCGCGCGATGCTCGGCGTGGCGTCGCGGCTGCCCGTGTCCACCACGACGATCTCGTCGGCCAGCGCTTCGCAGCTGCGCAGGGCGTCGGGCAGGTTCTCCTGCTCGTCGCGCACGATCAGCGTGACGCTCAAGGAGGGCAAGCGGGGCGCTCCTGGAATCGTGTGCCTTTTCGGGTTGCTCGCCTGCGGGGTCTGTGTTTGCTTACCGTCCGCGCGCCAGGCGCGGCCCCCGCAGGCGCGGAGTATCCCGGCCGGCTGCGGGCAGCGTCAATGGGGCGCCCTGCGCGGCGCCCACTGGGCGCGCTGTCCGCATCCGGCCGCGTTGTCCGCATCCGGCCGCGGCGGGCCAACAAGGAGGGTCATGCCCGACATCTCCGAGGATCAGGTGCAGCAGGCGCTGCGGACGGTGAAGTACCCGGGGTTCTCCCGGGACATCGTCTCGTTCGGCCTCGTGCGGCAGGTTACGGTCACTGGCCGTGACGTCGCCGTCGTGATCGAGCACACCATTGCAGAGCCGGCGTCCGTCGAGCAGATCCGCGCCGCCGCCGAGGCTGCGCTACGCGCCCTGCCCGGCGTGGGACGAGTCGGCCTCGAGCTGCGGCGCAAGGAGCAGGCGCCTCAGAAATCCCCCGATCCGCTGTCCGGCCGCCAGATGCTGCCGGGCATCCGCCACTGCGTCGCGGTCGCCAGCGCGAAGGGCGGCGTGGGCAAGTCCACGGTGGCGACCAACCTGGCGCTCGCGCTGGCGCGCAAGGGGCTGAAGGTGGGGTTGATGGATGCCGATATCTACGGTCCCAGCCTGCCCACCATGATGGGCATCGATGAGCAGCCCACGATCACCGCCGAGCGCAAGATCATCCCCATCGACAAACACGGCGTGCGGAACATGTCCATCGGCTTCCTGGTTCCCCAGGAGAAGGCCATGATCTGGCGCGGGCCGATGGTCATGGCGGCCGTCTCGCAGTTCCTTGGCGACGTACTGTGGGGCGAGCTCGACATTCTGGTCGTGGACCTGCCGCCGGGGACCGGCGACGCGCAGTTGACGCTGGTGCAGAAGGTGCCCCTGTCGGGAGTGGTCATGGTCACCACCCCCCAGGACGTGGCGCTGATCGATGTCGTGCGCGGCATCCAGATGTTCGAGGAGACCCGCGCTCCGATCATCGGTGTGGTGGAGAACATGAGCGGCTTCGTCTGCTCCCACTGCGGGAACGAGACCGAGATCTTCGGCAAAGGCGGTGGCAAGCGCACCAGCGACCGTTACGGCGTCCCCTTCCTGGGGGCCGTTCCCATCGAGACGGTCGTCCGCGAGTGTGGGGATGCCGGCCGTCCTGTCGTCGTGGCCCACCCCGCCAGCGCCTCCGCCCGGGCGTTCGCGGAGGTCGCCGACAGCGTGGAACGGTTCTTGAAAGCGAAGGACGATGGTGCCACGCCCAGATAGTGCCAGGAGTTCCTGGTTGGGGCGCGCAACGGCGCGGGCGCCCATGGCGGACGAGACTACGATGAAGCTCATCAACTACGTGTCGCCGGAGACGGTCATCGCCGATCTGTCGGTCGCAACCAGCGAGGAGTGCCTCCGCTCCCTGGTGGGACGTCTGGTCGAATTGGGCAAGGTCGTGGATGGGGAGCGGCTGCTGGCCGACCTGCTCGCTCGCGAGCGGGTGGAGAGCACGGGGATCGGCGGAGGGATCGCCATCCCGCACGCCCGCAGTGAGGCGGTCGTGGGCAGCTTGGTGGTGATCGCGCGCCTGACCCGCCCCATCCCCTTCAACGCCGTCGACGGCGAGCCGGTCGACCTGGTCTTCCTGTTGGCCGGCCAGAAGGACCAGCCCGGTCAGCAGTTGCGCGTGCTCGCGCGCATCTCGCGCCTGGCCCGCATGGAGTCGTTCTTGAAAGCGGTCCGGTGCGCGACGACGCCCGCCCGGATCCTCGACGCCCTGATGGCCGAAGAGGCGAAGCACTTCTAATCGCAGGCGCGCCGCCCCGGCCTCGCCAGGGCGGCATGACGCATTGCACGCGCGACGCCCCTCTTTTTCTTGATTTCCACCCCTCCGCTTCCTTCCCTGCGGCGTGCGGGAGGGGCTTCACGGGTCTGCGCCCGGGTGCTATGGTTCCCCTTCCGCTTCCGGCGCGGTTGCCGGGATGCCGTCGTGCGGGCCCGCCAGCGCGACGAATCCAGCCCCCACCCCGATCCCCGCGAGCCGGCCGCGCCGGTCCGGGGCAAGGAGCCGGTCTCTTGCGCAGCCGTCGTGCTCTCTCCCACGGGTTTCCCCGGATCGCCCGCCCGCTCTCCGCTCTCCTGCTGCTGTGCGCCGTGGCGCTCTTGGTGGCCGACCCCCCGGCGGTCTGGGCGCAGGCACCCGCGCTGGTGAGCGCCACGGCGCCCGACGCGCGCACCGTGCGGGTGACGTTCTCCAAGTCGGTCGACCCATTCACGGGCGGTACTGCCTCGAACTACCAGATCTTCGAGACTGCGACCCCGGCCAGCACGGTCGTGGTGAGCGCCGCCTCGGTGAACGCAGCCGTGGCCACGCTCACGCTGGGCAGCGACCTGGCCAGCAGCACGGGCTACACCGTGCGCGTGCAGAACGTGGAGGACCTGCAGGGCAACCCCATCGCGGCCGGCAGCACGGTGACCTTCACGCTCAGCAGCGGACCGAGCGCCACCCCGATCGCCACGATCCAGAACAATCTGCGCACCTACAAGGGGCAGGTCGTCACGATCCAGGGCCAGGTCTACATTCCGAGCAACTATCGCGGCGGCACGACCTACTCGGGCTACATCCAGGATGGCTCGGGGCGGGGGATCAATCTGTTCGGCAGCACGACCAACGATCCGCAGCTGCAGAACCGCGGCAACGTGGTGCTGGTGACAGGGACCGTCGACACGTTCTTCACGACGATCGAGGTCGTCACGCTGACGCAGATCTCGCTGGTCAGCGGGGGGAACGCACCGTTGACGCCCGTGCAACTGGGCACCGGCGCCGCAGCCAGCCACAGCTACGAGGGGACCTACATCCAGGTGTCCGGGACCATCAGCGCCAAGGCGGTCACCAACCCGGGCGCTGCGAACGAGGCGACCAACTACACGGTGAGCGACGGGAGTGGAAACATCGTGGTGCGCGTGGTCACCGCGCTCGGTGCGCCGGCGTTCAACGTCGGACAGACGATCCGGGCGGCCGGCGCGGGCGCGCAGTTCCAGACCGACTACCAGATCCTGGTGGGGAACTCTTTTGACATCGCCCTGGCGAGCGGGGGGGACACCACGCCTCCGACCGTGACGAGCGCCTCGGCCAGCAGCGCGACGCAGGCGGTCGTGCACTTCAGCGAGGCGGTCACGCTTGCCACGGGCCAGGTGGCGGCCAACTACCAGGTCTTCCAGACCGCCACGCCAGCGAACACCGTGACGGTCACCGCGGCGAGCCTTTCGGGGGACGGGCTCACTGCGACCCTGACCCTGGGCAGCGCGCTCCCGGCTGGCGTCGGCCACACCGTGCGTGTCAGCAACGTGCAGGACCTCGCCGGCAACGCCGTCGCCGCGGGCGCCGGGGACAGCGCCACCTTCACGTACACACCTAGCAACGCCATCCCCATCGCCACGATCCAGAATAACCTGCGCACCTACAAGGGGCAGGTCGTCACGATCCAGGGGCAGGTCTACATTCCGAGCAACTATCGCGGCAGCACGACCTACTCGGGCTACATCCAGGACGGCTCGGGGCGGGGGATCAATCTGTTCGGCAGCACGAGCAACGATCCGCAGCTGCAGAACCGCGGCAACGTGGTGCTGGTGACAGGGACCGTCGACACGTTCTTCACGACGATCGAGGTCGTCACGCTCACGCAGATCTCGCTGGTCAGCGGCGGCAACGTGCCGTTGACGCCCCTGGCCCTGAGCACGGGAGCCGCGCGCAGCACGAGCTACGAAGGGACCTACATCAACGTCACCGGTCCCATCACGGCCAAGGCCGTCACCAATCCGGGAGCCGCGAACGAGGCGACGAACTATACGGTCAACGACGGCAGCGGAAACGTCCTCGTGCGGGTGGTGACCGCCCTGGGCGCGCCTGCATTCAACGTCGGACAGACGATCCGGGCAGCCGGCGCGGGCGCCCAGTTCCAGACCGACTTCCAGGTCTTGGTGGGGGTCGTGGGCGACATCGCCGAGACCACCAGCGGCGGCGACACCACGCCCCCAACTGTGACCAGCGCCGCGGCGTCCAGCGCTTCGCAGGTGCTGGTGAGTTTCAGCGAGGCCGTGACCGGCGCCACCGCCAACCTGGCCGCCAATTACGAGGTCTTCCGCACGGTTCAGCCGACGAGCACCGTGCCGGTGAGCGCGGCCAGCCTCGGATCCGGGATCAGCGTCACTCTGACCCTGGGCGGCAGCCTCGCCGAGAACGTCGGCTACACGGTGCGCGTGCACGGCCTACAGGACCTGGCCGGTAATGCCATCGTGGCCGGGTCCGGCGACACGGCCACCTTCACGCACACGGCGTCGGGGGCCATCCCGATCGCTGCGATCCACAACAATCTGCACACCTACAAGGGGCAGGCCGTCACAATCCAGGGTCAGGTCTACATCCCGAACAACTATCGGGGGTCGACCACCTCCGGATACATCCAGGATGACTCGGGTCGCGGAGTCAACCTGTTCGGCAGCTCGGCCGGCAGCCCGCTCCTGCGGGACCGAGGAAACATCGTGCTGGTGAAGGGGACGGTCGACACCTTTTTCACCACCATCGAGATCACCGGCATTACGGAGGTGACGCTGGTCAGCGGCGGCAACACGCCGCTCAAGCCGACGCCGCTGAGCACCGGCACCGCCGCGAGCCACGCGTGGGAGGGCACCTACATCCGCGTCACCGGGCAGATCGTAGCCAAGAGCGTCACCAACCCCGGCGCTGCCAACGAGGCGAGCAACTACACGGTCAATGACGGCAGCGGGCCCATCGTCGTGCGCGTCGTCACCGCGCTGGGCGCAGCGGCCTTCAACGTCGGCAACACCATCTGGGCCTCGGGCGCGGGCAGCCAGTTCCAGAGCGATTTCCAGGTGCTCGTGGGTGTGCGCGAGGAGATCACCGATCAGCCGCCGCCCGACGACATTCCGCCGACCCTGCTGCGCGCCAGCCTCACGGGGCGAACCGAGCTCACCTTGAAGTTCAACGAGGCGCTCGATCCGGCCACCATCGCGGACGTGGCGCACTACACGGTCTACCGCACCCAGGTCCCTACGGAGACGGTGGCGGTCCAGTCGGCCCGCGCGGGTCAGGACGCGACCCAAGTCGTGCTGGGCCTGGCCGCCGAACTGGCCGTCGCGCAGGGCTGGTCGGTGCGCGTGGCGGGCGTGGCGGACCCGACGGGCAACGCCATCGCAGCCCCCGGCGTGGTGCGCCCGGTGGAGGAGGGGCTCATCGACTTCGTGACGCTGGTCGGCCCGCCCAAGACATTCCTGCCGCGAGAGGGCGAAGCGTACCCGATCACCTTCACCGTTCCCGCGACGGTCGTGCAGCGGGGATCCGATGTCTTGCTGCGCGTCTTCGATCTCACCGGCCGTTTGCGCAAGACGCTCTACGACAGCCGATTCAGCGACCCTTCGGCCGTCTTCACCAACAACCGCGCCACGGTGAGCTGGGATGGCCGCGACGACACGGTGCAGATCGTGGAGGCCGGCGCCTACGTGGTCCACCTGCTGGTGAGCGACCGGACGACGGGCAGGATCCAGACGATGCAGATGCCGGTGGTCGTCGCCACGCGGCTGCAACGCTAGGAGGCTCTCGGTGATGCAACAGGGTCGTTGTCAAATTGCGTTGCTGCTGGCCGCCACCGTCTCGGGCGCGCTACTGCTGCCAGCGGGGGCGCGCGCGGCGTTCGAAGACCTGGCCGTCAGCCCCCGCGCCCGGGCCATGGGGGAGGCCAGCACGGCCGTGGCCGATGACGCGTGGGACTTCTACTACAATCCCGCCGGTCTGCCCAGGCTCGCGCAGCCCTCGGTCGCCACGGCCACCGTCCAGCCCAACGGGACTGCCTTCAACCGCCTGACGTCCTTTGGCGCCGCCACCCGCCTGCCGGGTAATGCCGGCGGCGTGGCCTTCGGCTACCGCTGGTTCGGCGTCAAGTACGGCGCGGGCGGCGACGAGGTGCGCCTGACCACCGAGCAGACGTTCTCGCTCTCGCATGGCTTTCGGCTGTTCCGTGACGCCTCCACCTCGGCGCAGGTGGGCTGGACGCTCAACTTCTACAACCTGGAATTTGCGCAGTCGGTCGGGGGCATCGATCCGGGCAGCGACTGGGCGATGGGCCTGGACATCGGCGCCATGGTGACGGTCTACGACCGTACGCGCGTGGGCTTCCTGACCCGCAATCTCAACAACCCGACCATCGGCGAGGACGACGAGGAGCTGCGCCAGCAGATCGCCGTGGGTCTGTGCTACGAGCCCTACGAAGACGTGCTCACGACCTTCGACCTGCGCGGACAGATGGGGCAGGACTTCCGCTTCCACGGCGGCCTCGAGATGGGGATTACCAGCGCATTGTCCCTGCGAGCGGGGATCGAGACCGACCCCAACAAGCTCACCGGCGGCTTCGCTATCCATCTGCCGGTAGTCACCCTCGACTACGGCTTCTCCACCGGAGGCGGCGTGCTGGACAGCAGCCACCAGGTGGGCCTGAGCCTGCGCTTGGGCCCCAAGCCCACGGGTGAGGAGGCGCCGTGAGCGTGCGCGGGGCGATCCGCGCCGCGGTCGCGACCGCGCGGCCGGTCGGGCTGCGAGCCACGCTGCCGGCCGCCGTGCGAGCCGCCGCGCTGATCGCCGCAGTGACCGGGGCCATGCTGGCCCGCGCAGCGCCGGCATGGGCCCAGTCGCCGGAGGAGACGCAGCGGCGCACCGAGATCTCGCCGCGCGTGGGCGCGCAGCAGCCCAACGCGGCGCTGCTGCGCGGGCGCCTGGACGTCAACCGGGCCACCCTCGAGGAGCTGCAGCAGCTGCCCGTGCCGGCGCTGGTTGCGCAGAACCTCTGGTCCTACCGCACGTACGTGCGCTTCTTCCGCTCGATGCAGGACCTGCTCGAGGTGGAGGGCGTGACCACCGAGCTGTTGGCCAAGCTGTGGCCGCTGGTGGCGACGCTGCCGCCCGATCCAAAGGACGAGGCGCTCCAGCGCTACGACGCGAGCTTCCGGCAGGTCCAGCAGTTCCTCGCCCAGGAGGGGGCGAGCGAGGAGCTGGCCGAGGAGTACCTCGACCAGCTGCGCGATCCCCAGGATGTCAACACGCTCAATCTCTACGAGCTGCAGACCTTCCAGAACGTCTCGCCGGTGGACGCCGTGGCGATCCTGAAGGCGCGCAAGCTGGCGGGCCGCATCGAGAACGAGCGCCAGCTGCGCGGCGCCGACGGGCTCAGCTACTTCGCCTTCCGCAATCTGCGCGACTTCGTCACCTACCAGCCCCCCCAGCGCAAGGCAGACGAGTTGCGCGGTGACGCGCAGCTTCTGTACTTCGACACGCCCTACACGCTCGACGACGCGGATCTGCTGGTGGAGCCCCAGCCCGGGGTTGACCCCCTGGACTTCGAGCACGCCACCGCTTGGGGCGTGCGGGGGTTGGACAACGCCAACCCGGGTCTGCTGACGAAGCTTCGCCTGCGCCTGGGCAACGAGCTCAAGGGCGGTCTGATGACCTTCCGCAACGTGGGCGAGGAGCACCTCAACGAGACCGCGAAAGGCTACGTCTCGTGGAAGCCGCAGATGAACGGCAAGCTGGCGCTGGAGAACCTGGTCGTCGGCAACTACCGCATCGCCTTCGGGCAGGGCCTGGTGATGGACAACACCGACTACTTCCTGCCGCGCAAGACGGGAACCGGATTCAACAAGCGACCGCAGACGCTCTTGGGCGACCTGTCCCGCTCCCACGAGTTCGCCCTCCAGGGAATCGCTGCGGAGGGCTCGGCCGGGCCTTTGCACGGCGTCGCTTTCTACAGCAACGGGCACAAGGACGGCCTGCTCAATCCCGACGGCACGGTCAACAAGTACGTGGTCATGCTCCCGCGCCTCACCGAGGAGGAGCTGGCCGGCCTGCAGACCGCCGAGGGGACGCCCCTGCTGCTGCGGCGCGACGCATTCCACGAGACGGTCTATGGCGGCAACCTCAAGCTGCAGCTCACCAACGGGAGCTACGTGGGTGTCAGCGGGTACGAGGCGCGCTACGACAAGCACTTCAATCCCGACGTGAACTCGCTCATCGCTCCCGCCAACCGCGATCTGCTCGACAGCCGTGACAGCGAGCTGTTCGCCGACTACGACAGCCGGCGCCTGGGCAAGTTCCGCCGCGTGGTGGGCGCGGAATTCCAGACCGTCTACGCCAACGCCGCGCTGCAGGGGGAGTACGCCAAGCTGGACAGCAGCCCCGACAGCGGGCTGCAGGGCCTGTTCAGCGCCGCCCCCGACGCCTTCGTGCTCAACGGCTGGGTGCAGTACGAGGATCTCACGCTCCAGGCGCTGTATCGCTCCATCGACCTGGGCTTCGACAACCCGTACGCCCGCTCCTTCTCCAACGACACGCGCTACGAGCAGACGCTGCTCACCGATCCCTTCCGCCTGCAGAACCCCGTGCTGACCTGGCTGGAGCTGGACACACCCCAGATGAAGCCAGAGCGCGGGCTTTTCCTCTCCACGCGCTACCGCGTCTCGCGCAAGCTCACCATCTCCGGCCTGGAGTACGACCAGTGGAAGCGGGTGGCCGACGAGCAGGACCAGCGGCGCTGGACCGCGCGCCTGGAGTACGCACCCATCTTCCCGGTACGCTTCCGCCTGCGCGAGCGCTTCTCCAGCCGCAGCGAGATGGGCACTGAGGACTTTCGCAAGTTCAAGAGCTGGGACACCCGCCTGGAGATGCGGCTGCGCCTCAGCGACTATGACGAGCTGGGCCTGCTCTACAGCTCCACGAACACGCAGTTCGCGCCGCGCGCGCGCCTGTCGCAAGCGGCCCAGATCAGCCAGAACAACCCGCTGGCCCAGGCCGCGAGCCCCGGGCAGGCGGTCCAGGCCCTGCTCACCCACAATGTGAACGATGGGCTGACGGTGGCCATCAGCACCGAGATGTACGATGGGTTCCTGTTCAACTTCGAGGACAACGAGTTCGTGGTGGTGGACGGCAAGGGCTTCCGCAACTGGATCCTGCTGCGCAGCCGCTTGAGCGACTCGCTGCTGTTGCGTTTCAAGGTCACCAACGACCGCCGGCTGACGCAGACCAACGTCGATATCCGCAGCTTCAACGATCCGTCCGGCTCGCCCATCGACGGCGACAATGCCCGCCGCGAGAGCACCGCCTTCCGCCTCCAGCTGGATTACACCTTCTAGGGGAGTCCGTGATGAGTGTCCCATCGCGAATCTGCTGCCTCATCCGGCCGGCGCCGCAACGCTGCGCCGTGCTGTGGTCGGCCCTCCTTTGGGCCGTCCCGGCGGCCTTGCTGCCGGCCCCCGCACGCTGCACCACCCTGCTAGACGTGCCCAACGGGACGCCCGTCGACGGCTTCACTGCGCGCTCGGGGGCAATGGGGGGGGCCGGCGTCGCGGTCTTCCAGGGCAGTGCCGCCCTGGTGCAGAATCCGGCGGCGCTGGCGCTCACCGACTCGACCGTGCGGGCCGACCTGGTGCTGGGCCTCTGGCACGCGAGCGAGAACCGCTTCGTGCCGCTGTACGACAGTTTCCAGAGCTTCGCGACCGAGAGCGCGATCGCGATCAACAGCCACAGCTACACCGACGCCCAGGGAGGCGTCGTCTACCGCATCCCGCACCGGCGGGCCATGGCCGTGGGCCTGGGCCTCTTCCAGCGTTTCGATTTCGACTACGACTACTTCGAGGAGTTCCGGGACCCCAGCCCCTTCTCCCAGATCCGCGACACCATCCAGGACCTGCGGCAGCTGCAGGTACGCGGCCGGCTGCTCTCGCTCACCGGCGGCTACGGGGCGGAGCTGGGGGCGGGCGCGCACGTGGGACTCTCGGTCCACCGCTACTTCGGGACCATCGAGCAGGATCGCCGTATCGCCGGCTTCCACGCGCCCCCCGACTCGGTCCAGAGCCTGAAGCACGACCTGGCCGGCTGGGGGGTCTCCCTGGGCGGGCTGATGCGGGTGAATGACCGCCTGGACCTGGGCATCGACTACGAGCACCGCTTCAGCGTCAAGGGTACGCTGGCCACCGACACGACCAGCGTGCGCAGCTCGGGTACGAGCGTCACCCACGCCAGCGTCCCCGATGTGGAGCTGGAGTACCCGGGCACGCTGCGCCTGGGAGTGGCCTACCGGCCGCGCAACGAGCTGCGCACGGTGTTCACCGTAGAGGCGGTGCGGCGATTCTGGTCGGCGGTGGCGACGAACTACCGGCGGGCGCTCGTGAGCCTGCCGGCGACCCCCGACTTCCGCGACACCTGGGACGTCCGCATGGGCGTGGAGCACATCTTCTACAACGGCACACCGTTGCGGGCCGGGTTTCGCTATCTTGAGAACTACAGCGATCGCGAGTCGTCCCGGTCGATCTTCTCGGCGGGCTTCGGGGTGCCGGTGGCGGGCTTCATGATGGACGTGACGGGGCAGTTCCAGCGCCAGACCAGCCGCCAGCCGCTGGGCATCCTGTTCGACCCGACCACCACCGTCGGCGGGGACACCTTCCCGGCGCCTGCGTACGATGCCAAGGTCGACGACAGCGTCGTCCGCATGGTCGTCGGGATCTCGCGCGGCTTCTAGCGCAGCCTCTCCCAGGAGGGGACCTCTCGATGTACGCATGGGCCAACGGCCCGCGTCCCGATCACGGCCACGGCCGGACCCGGCGAGGCCGCCGCGTGCGCGGCGCGGGCGCCTGCCACGCTGGCGCCTGCCACGCTGGCGCGCGCCTGGCGCTGGCGGCAATCCTGCTGCTGTCGCTCTCTGCGCAGCTGGGCTGCTCGGGCAAGAGCGGCGGCGACGGTCCGGTCGCTCCCATCGGCATCAGCGGCCTCACGGTCCAAGGCAACCTCGTGCGCTGGCGCACCGAGGTCCCGGCGCGCGGCTGGGTGCGCTACGGATTCGCCGTGGGCCGCTTCGATCACGCGGCGTATCCGGTGGCGGCCGGGCGGGCCGATCGCCAGTACGCGCTCGATCATTCGGTGCCGCTGTTGGACCTGACCCGCGGACGGCTCGTCTGGGTGCAGGCGGTCTCGGAAGCCACCAACGGCAGCGTGGCGGCGACGTCCGTGGACACCTTCACCGCCGCCATCGCGGCGCCGACGGGAATCCTGACCGCCACGATGATCCACATCGGCTTTGGCGACAGCCATCTGCTCACCATGCCCACCAGCGGCGAGCACGTACTGATCGACGCCGGGCCGCGCAGCGGTGCGCGGGCGGTGAGCGAGTACCTGGATGCCCACGGGGTCAGCAGGATCGATGTCATGGTCGCGACCCACGTCCATCTGGACCACATCGGTGGAATGGTCGGCTCGGCGGACACCCTCGCGGTGCTGGACTCGCGGCCCCCCGACGTGTTTCTGGACTCGCCGACCAAGTCCTTCGACAAGCCCGCCTACCGCGAGGCCCTGGCCGACCTGGCAGGCCACCCCAGCACAACCCACGTGGTCGTGTACCGCTTCGACACTTCGGCCAGCAACCCCGCGCTGGCCTTCGATCCGCAGGTGGACGTCACGGTGCTCAACAGCAGCCGCGCCCCCGACGTGGGACTCACCGGCTACGAGGGCACCGACATCAACAACGAGTCGATCGTCCTGCGCTTCACCTACGGCGACGTCCATTTCATGATGGGCGGCGATTGCGAGGACCAGAGCACCGCCAGCATCCTGGCTGCCTTTCCCGCGGCGCAGCTGGAGGTGGAGTTCTACAAGGCCCAGCACCACGGCCTGCACGACGCCAACAGCGCAGCGTGGATCAACGCCCTGCGGCCCCGCGTGGCGTTCATTCCCAACACCCAGCAGGTCTGGGACGGCGATTTGACGGACGCGCTGTCGGCGGCGACCGCGCGCCTGCAGGCCATTGGCGCTCACGTCTACGCCATCGACGACCTGCCCACGCTCGACCGCCTCCGCGGCAGCGGCGCCCAGCACAACGTCACCTTCGCCACCGACGGTCGCAGCTACGAAGTGCGCATCGAGCTCGCCACCCAGTCCACCGCCCTCGGCCACCAGGAGCAGGCATGCGATTCCTCCGACCAGTGACCGGCCCAGCGCGACGGCCTAGCGCGGCCGATCTGCTCGCTCGTGCCGCACTTGAGGGCCGGCGCCACGCCGGCCGCGTCAGCGCGCGCGTCACTGCGAGCGCCACCGCCCACCAGACCGCGCGTCGAGTGGCCCGTCGTGCCGCCGGCGCACTCGCGGCGGCAGCGGTCCTGGCGCTCTGCGCCGTCGCGCCGCCCATGGGCGACGCGGCCAGCACGGGCGTCGCGCGCATCCACCTGGTGTGGACCAACGACATCCACGGCCACGTGGCGCCCGAGGGCGCGAACTTCATGAACCCCAACTTCCCGCCGCCCCTGGGCGGAGGCGCTTCGGCGATGGCCTACGTCCAGAAGCTGCGCGAGCAGATTGCCGGCAAGCCCGACGAGGCGATGGTGCTCGTGGACGCGGGCGACGTCTGGCAGGGAGCGCCGGTGGGGACGCTGACCGAGGGCAGCGTGATGGAGACCTACTTCAACACGATGCGCTACGACGCCGTCGCTCCCGGCAATCACGAGTTCGACCGCGGCAAGGATGTGGCCATCCGCATCTCGCACGGCATGCACCAGAAGTTCCTCTGTTGCAACTTGTTCAAGCAGGGGACCGACTCCTTGGTGGATTGGGTGGAGCCTTGCCGTGTCGTTGAGCGCGCCGGGCTGCGCATCGGGATCATCGGGGCGGTCACCCCGGGGACGGCGCAGATGGCGTTCGAGGAGAACATCAAGGGGCTGGCCTTCGGGGCACTGCTGCCGGCCATCGAGAAGTACCGCGATGATCTGAAGCAGCAGCAGCACGCCGACATCATCGTCTTGGTGGTGCACGAGGGGCTGCCCTTCGACCCGCAGGAAGAATGGGCGAATCTGCAGAAGCGCGTTGCCGCCGGCGAGGACATCCGCGCCGACGTGCGCGGGGCTATGGACCTGGTCCACGTGCTCGAGGGCGTCCCCTTGGTCGTGGGCGGACACACCCACCGCGGCTACCGCGAGCCCTGGATCGACCCGGTCACCCACGCCATGGTCTTCGAGTCGTTCGGCAACGGCTCGTCGGTGGGCCACGCGATCCTGACCATCGATCGCGCGACGGGGCTCCCGCTGCGCTACGAGAGCCCGCGGCGCGACGGTGTGCTGGTGACGCTCTTCGAGGACGAGTGGTGGCCCAGCCACGCCATGACCGACAGCCTCCGCCCGTACATCCAGAAGGTCGCGGCGGGTCTGTCGGTGCGCCTGGGCCGCAGCCGCGTGGAACTCACGCGCCGCGGTGGCGCCAACAGCCCGATGGGCAATTTCGTCACGGACGCCATGCGGGAGGGCGCTTCCGCCGACTTCGCCTTCACCAACAACGGAGGACTGCGTACCGACCTCCCGGCCGGGCCGCTCACCTCCGGGGACATGCTGCGGGTGGAGCCCTTCGGCAATGCACTGGTGGTCGTCCAGATGGACGGCCGGCTGCTGCGCCAGATCCTCGAACGCAAGAGCGGGCGCGGGTCGGCGGGAATCTGCCAGAGCGGCGCGAACGTGGTGGTCGACCCCGACGCCGCGGCAGGGCAGCGCGTGTTGGCGCTGACCGTGGGCGGCCTGTCGGTCCAACCGGACCACATCTATCGGGTGGCCACCACCGACTACCTGATGGAAGGCAACAGCGGCCTGGACTTCCTGGCGCAAGTGCCCCCCGACCGCATCGAGTACACGATGATGCCCGTGCGCGACGCGCTCACGCGCTACTTGCAACGGCATTCTCCCATCGCGCCCGCCGTCGACGACCGCTGGATCGAGCGTCCAGGCGGTCCTCGCGCGCCGTACTTGGAGGGCTGGGAGCCCCAGTAGCGCGCCGGCCGGCAACTCGTTCCTGCCCGGGGATTCCTCGCGCTTCCCGGGGACGGAGCGCGACGGCCGGTCCTTCCACTGCGCACTCCGCGAGGGGTCCCGGTGCGTCACGCGGCCGAGCTCGGCCTACTTTGGCGGGCCGGATCCTTGCATTGCCTCCGCGCGAGCCGCGGCACCCCACGCAACGCTTTGCAGCGCAGCGATCCAGGGCCGCGACCGACTCGCCGAGCCAGCGGAGGACGTCGCGATGACCCAGCCCGCCCCCTGCCCGAGCAGCCCGGCCAAGCGCCTGCGGCTGGATCCGGGGAAGCGCAACCCGCAGCTCGCTCGCTTCCACGAGCGCATGCAACGCATGGTCATCGGGCAGCCGACGGCGCTGGACACGGTCACGAACTCATTCAGCCGCGTGCTCGCGGGCATCAGCGATCCCGAGCGACCGCTGCTTACCATGATGCTGCTGGGGCCCACGGGAGTGGGGAAGACCGAGACCGTGCGCTGCCTAGCCGAGGCGCTGTTCGGGTCGCGCAAGGCCTACACCCGCGTCAACTGCCAGGAGTACTCCGCGCACTACAATATGAGCAAGCTCTTGGGCAGCCCCCCGGGCTACGTGGGCGGCGAGATCAAGCCGCTCTTGTGCCAGGAGAACCTCGACCGCCATCACAAGAAGGCCTATCAGGAAGGGTTGGGCATGTTCGCCGATGGGCTGGGCAAGGTGAACAAGATCTTCCCCGAGGAGGACTCCTACCTGTCGCTCGTGCTGTTCGACGAGATCGAGAAGGCCCACCCCAAGCTCTGGAACATGCTGCTGGGCATCCTGGAGGACGGCAACCTCGTGCTGGGCAATAACGAGGAAGTCGATTTCACGCGCTCGATCATCGTGCTCACCACCAACGTGGGCAGCGAGGCCATGGGAGCGCACATCGCCCACCACTCCATCGGCTTCCACGGGGGTTTCGAGGGGCAGCGCCTGGACAAGGACATCCACGAGTCGGCATTGCGCGAGGCGCGCAAGGTGTTCCCCTTCGAGTTCCTCAACCGCTTCGACGAGATGATCGTCTACGATACGCTCAAGGAGCCCCACCTCTACGAGATCCTCGACAACCTGATCGCCAACATCCACATCCGCAGCATCGACTGCGCGGAGCCCTTCCTGCTGCGCGTCGAGCACGCGGCCAAGGACGCCCTGGTCGGAATCGGGACCGATCCGCAATTCGGGGCCCGGCCGCTGCGCCGTGCCGTGGAGGCCCGGCTGGTCACCCCGATCAGCCACCTGATCTCCAGCGGCCAGCTCGTGCGCGGGGACCTCGTCACCGTGGACTACGAGAGCAAGGATTTCGTGTTCGAGAAGGAGCCGGGCGGGATGAGCGATGCGGAGATCGCCGATTTCGAGGCGCTGCGCGTCCAGAAGGAGAAGTCGAGGGACCTCGAGGGCGCCGACGACGGCGGCGAGGCCAACCAGGTCGTCGAGCAGGTCACCACCGTGATGGCCCACGCCCGCGCGTTGGCCGACACCGGCGGGCCACCCGACCGGCGCTGAACGATGCCGGGGCGCCTGCCCCCCCAGCATGGATCGGTCACCCCACCGCACGAAACGAGTACGGGCGGCGCTGCGCCGCGCCGCCCGATCCCCGGGACCGCCGTGAGAGCCTACTTCTCGACCGACCGGGAACGGAACTGCAGCAAGGAGCCGGGGGAAGCGCCCTACTTCTTGTCGTCGGCGGTCTTCATGACCGCGTCATAGATCTTGTCCTCGTCCTTCCAGGATGGGGCGTCGATCGCCGAGGGCTTGAGGGTCGAGTTGCGGATGGTGCTGCTGCCACTCGTGCTGCTGCTGGTGGTGATGCTGCTGGTGGTGCTGGTGCCGCCGCCGCTGGTGGTCGTTCCCTTCGGCATCGAGCAGCTGCCCTGGAACACCACCGACTCGTCCATCTGCAGCGAGGCCGTGGTGATGTCGCCGTAGACCTGGCCGTTGCCCTGGATGCAGACCCGCTCGCTGGCCTCGATGGTCCCCTTGACCACGCCCTTGATCGTGATGTTGAGGGTCGTGATACGCGCCTCCACCACAGCGCTCTCGCCGATGACGAGGCTGCCGCCGCTGTGGATCTCTCCCTTGAAGGAGCCCTCGATCAGAACCGAGTGCTGGAAGCGCAGCGTCCCCTCGATGTGGGTGTCGGGCCCCAGATAGGCGGTGATCGCGCCCTCTGGGTTGCTCTTGCCCTGCGTCGTGACGGGGCGGGGGGGCTGCGCGTAATCGCCGCTTCTTTGTCTTTCCTTGCCGCTGAACATGCGTCCCTCCGTCGGGATAGGGTCGAACCGGTGTCCGGGCATCCCTGCGCCAGCAACCGGGGTGCCCACCGGCCGCAAATTTGCCAACTCATTTGTTGATATTGGCTTAGGATGAGATCGACGGGGCGGACTGCGAGCGCTGGAGCCCGAACTCTGGCCGGAATCTGGCCGCCGCCCGCCTAGGGCCAGAAGAGCACGCGGCCGCAGGTCTCGCAGTAGATGACCTTGCCCGCGTTGACCGAGCTGGTGAAGATGGCCGGAACGTTGGTGAAACAGCCGGTGCAGGTGCCGTCGACCACGGGCACCACCGCCCGGCCGCTGCGGGTCGTGAGCTTGCGATAGCGGCCCAGCACCTGAGGGGCGATCTTGTCCTCTAGCTTCTTCTGCGCCTTGCGCAGCTCCTCAACGCCGGTCACCGGGAACCCCATCTTCTCCAGTGCCTCCCGATTGCGCTTGTCCTCGGCCTCACGGATCATCTGCTCGAGGTCCTGCAGCGCTACCAGGAGCTGCGTTTCCCGCTCTTGGCTCACTTGCCCGCCCCCCTTAAGATGCCAACCAACGCGTCCAGGTCCGCGGTCTGCAACAGGGCCCGGCGCACGTCGTCGCGAGCGACCAGCTCGGTGAGCTTGCCGAGGGCCTGCAGATAGAGATTGCCGCTATCTTGGGGGGGTGCCATCAGCACGAAGAAAAGGCGGGTCGGTTTCCCGTCCAGGCCGCCGAAGTCCACCCCCTGCGCGCTGCGCGCCACCAGGATCGTCAGCTTCTGGACGGCGAGGGAGCGGCCGTGTGGAAAGGCGACGCCGGCGCCGACGGCGGTGCTGCCCAGCTGCTCGCGATTGCGCAGCATCTGCAGCACGACATCGCGATCCTTGACGTGACCGCGCTCGACGAGGGCGTCGGTGATCTCGGTGAGGACTGTCTGCTTGTCCCGTGCCTGCAGCGCGAGCACGGAGGAGGACGGCTGCACGTGACGGATCAGCTCGTCGATTGTCATAGAGATCGCTATGCAGCCGCAGGCGCCCGATCGGCTGGACTGTCAGGCTATCAAATGGGTCGCCCGGCGACAACCTCTGGAATGGCCCCTGTGGCAAGAACGCGGGCAGGGGTGCAGGTGTGAGCGCGGCCGGGAATGTGGGCGGCGGCGCTCCCGGCAGCGCGGGGGTAAGCCGGCCGGGGCTGGTGATCCAGCACGGCGCCAATCGCTACCTGGTGGAGGAGAGCCACGCCGATCCACTGCTTCCGTGGGCCTGCGCCCTGCGCGGCCGCCTCCGCAAGGGCCGCCAAGAGGTGGTCCGCCTGGCCGTGATCGGCGACCGCGTCCTCTTCACGCCCCGCAAGGAAGGCCAACAGGGCCCCGTGTCCCCCACGGGCACTGAGCCTCCCGAGGGCACCGAGGGTCCCAAGGGCACCGCGGGTCGCGCGGGCGTCGTCGCGGCGGACTCCGCACCCAACGGCGGTGGCACCCAGCGCACGGAGCGGACGGGGGTCATTGACGAGGTCCTGCCCCGGCGCAACAAGATCAGCCGCCCCGCGCCAACCGGCGACGGGCGCCGCTCGCGCGAGCAGGTGGTCATCGCCAACCTGGACTGTCTGTGGGTCGTCGTCGCGCGCGACGAGCCCGCCCCCAGCGTCCGCTTCGTGGATCGGGTGCTCGCGTCGGCCTCTCACCAGGGCGTTCCGGCCGGTCTGATCGTCAACAAGTCCGAGCTGGCCTCCGGAGAGGATCCCGCCGCGCTGGCGGCGCTTTACGAGGGCCTGGGCTACCCCGTGGTGCTGTGCTCGGTGGCCACCGGCGAGGGGATCGAGCGGTTGCGCCTGCGGCTGCGCGAGGGGATCCATGCCTTCGTGGGACCGTCGGGCGCCGGCAAGAGCAGCCTCCTCACGCGCCTTCAGCCGCACCTGAGCCTGCGGGTGGCCAGCGTGATGGAGCGGACCGGTTTGGGTCGCCATACCACCACCACCAGCCGCCTCTACCGACTGGAGGCTGGCGGCTACCTCGCGGACACGCCCGGTATGCGGGAGTTCGGGCTGTGGGGGATGACCCGCGCCGATCTGGCGCCCGCGTTCGTGGAGATCGCGCGGGAGGTCGGAGAGTGCCGCTTCCGTGACTGCTTGCACGTCGAGGAGCCGGGCTGCGCGGTGCGCGCCGCGCTGCAAGCTGGCCGCATCGACCCCGGTCGCTATGCCAGCTACAGCGCCCTCCTAGCGGAGCTGCCAGGCGCCGGCGCGCACCAAGACGAGCCCCCGCGGCGCGGGGGGCGCTAGCCGGCGGCGGCGTGTCGCGGGCAAGGAGCGCAATGGTGGGACGAGTCAATCGGCGGCGCGACCGCTGGCTGAAGAGAGCGCTGGAGACGCTGCTGCGTCCGTTCATCCGCCGGCCCAAGCTGACTCTGGCGCAGATCGCGGCCGAGCGGCCGCGGCGCGTCCTGATCGTGCGCCAGCACAACCAGATGGGGGACATGCTCTGCGCGGTTCCGGCCTTTCGTGCGTTGCGCCAGTCATTCCCCGGCGCTCGCACGCTGCTGGTCACCGCCCCGGTCAACGACGGCGTGGTGCGCGGCAATCCCTACCTCGACGAGATTCTGTTGTTCGACAAGGTGGCCGTCCGGCGCTCCCCGCGGGCCGCGCTGCGCTTCATGAGGCGGTTGCGCGCGTTCGCGCCCGACCTGGCCGTGGTGCTCAACACCGTGAGCTTCAGCGGAACGTCGGCCTGGATTGCGGTGCTCAGCGGGGCGCCCCGGGTGATCGGCGGGGAGAGCCGCCCGTTCGGCTGGACCTTCTCCGATTGGCTCTACAACCTCACGCTGCCCCTGTGCGCCGACGCCGGAGCGCACGCCATCGATCACGGGCTGCTGCCGTTGGCCGCCGCGGGGATCGTCACGCAGGACCGCTCGACGTTGATCGTGCCCGACGCACCCGCCCGCGAGCTCGCGCACGCCTTCCTGCGCACGGTGGGGGAGCGGCCACGCGCGGCCGTGCACCCGGGCGCGGGCAAGGAGCGCAACCGCTGGCCGCCGGAGCGCTTCGCGGCCGCCATCGCCGCGTTGCAGCAGGCCGGCTCGCGCGTCTATCTGATCGAGGGGCCGGCCGATGGTCAAGCCACCGCGCAGACGCTCTCGGCGCTGGGCCGGCCGCTGCCCGTGTTGCGCGACGCCGCGGTGCCGGTGGTCGCGGCCGCCCTAGCCGAGACCGACTTCGCCCTGGTCAACGACACGGGGATCATGCACGTGGCGGGCGCGGTGGGTACCGCGACCGTGGCGCTGTTCGGGCCCACCCTGGCATCGGTGTGGAAGCCGCCCTCCTCCGCGGTGGCCGCGGTGCAGAGCCGCGACGGCACGATGGAGGGCATCTCCATCGCGGAGGTGTTGGACGCCCTGCGTGCGACGGGCGCGTGCGGCGCGGCCGCGCCCGCTGGGCAGACGAAGCCGCCCGGACTCAGCCTGCCTTCGGCCGCGGAGCCGGTGTCACCCCGGCCGTGACCCGTTCCAGGTAGGCGGCCGCGCGCTCGTTGGTGGGGTCGACCTCCACCGCGCGCCGCCATGCCTCCACCGCCTTGTCGGTCTCGCCGAGCTTGTGGTAGGCGTTGCCGAGATTGGTGTACGCGGCGCTGCTGTTGTTGCTGCGGTCGACGGCCTCCTTGTACATCTCGACGGCGGCGTTGTAGTTCGACTGCAGGTACAGGGAGTAGCCGAGATTGTTGTAGACCGCGCCCAGCTCCGGCGCCAGCTCGATGGCCGACTCGAACGCGGCGGTGGCCTCGTCGTGCCGCCCGAGCTCGGTGTAGCAGAGCCCGAGGTTGTTGAAGGCCTCGGCGAAGCGGGTGTCGAGGGTGATCGCCTTCTCGAACAACTTGAGGGCGGCGTCGTAGTCGCCGGCGTGGTAACTGCTCACGCCCGCGTTGTTCACCCGGCGCGCCTCTTCGCGCTCAGCGCGTTGCTGCTGCTCGGTGGCGTGGGTGCGGGCCTCCTCCAGGAATTTCATTATGTCCTGGTGGCTGCGCTCCAGCCGCTCACCCATGGCTCGCAGGCCCCGCGACTGCTCCTCGATGTGCTCCATGCGCGTGCTCTGGCCGTCGTGCCAGCCGCTGACGCGCGCCTCGAAGTCCTTCAGGCGCTCCTGCGACTGCGCCTCGAAGCGCGCGAGGATGGACTCGGCGCGCGCCAGGCGCTCGTGCGCCTCCTGCTGCAGGCGGGCCTGCCGCTGCTCGGACTCCTCGAGGCGCTGCTGCCAGACGCGCTGCTGCTCGGAGATCCCTCCGCGCAGCGCGGACTCGGTCTGGCGCAGGCTCGTCTCCACCGTGCTGGCGAGGGCCTCCATGCGCTTCTCCCACGCGCCGCGCGCCAGCTCGAGCCCCTGCGCCAGGGTGCGCATCTGCTCCTGCAAGGCGCTCTGGACGGAGTGGGCGGTCTGCGCCCGCTCCTGCGCGGCGCTCTCGAGGGCTCCGCGCAGCTCCGCGAACGCGCGGTCCCAGCGCTCCTGCGCGGACTCCAGCCGCGCCTCGAGCCGCCCGCGCTCCGCGGAGCCCATGCGCTCGACGTTGCGGCCGAGGTTGTCAAGCCCCTCGGCCAGCGCCGTGCGCAGCGCGGCGTCGCGCGACCGCGCCCCTTCGCTGACCTCCTGTGCGGCGGCGCGCAGCGTCTGCTCCGCCTGGCGCCCGGCTTCCTGGATGGCGCCCCCGCCCTGATCTCCGCCGTGCGGCGCGCCCTCCAGGCGCTGGCGCAGCTCCTGCAACCCGCGGTCGACCTGTGCCTCCAGCCGCTCGACGCGCCCGGCGACCTCCGTGACGATGGTATCGATGCGCTCGCGCAGCTTCTGATCCGCTTCGCCGCCCCCCTCCACGAGATCGTCGCGCACGCGGTCGAGGCGCTGGATCACCTGGTTGGCGAGTTGGTCGGTGGCTCCGGCCAGACGCTCGAGTGCCTCCATGACGAGCACCGAGGCCTCGTCCGCGTTCGTCCCCCCTGCACGCCCCTCGGCCGGGCGGGGCACCGACTTGCTGGTCGGCGGTCGGACACTTGTGGAACGGTCCTGCATGGCTTCACTCCTGCGGATTCAGACGGACGGGCAGATGGCGAGCGACGCGCGGCGCTGCGGCGCTGCGGCGCCGCCCGCCATGGATGGCGGACGCCTCTGCAGGCGCCTGTCGCACGGCGGGGGTCATAGGGTCGTCACCTTCGAGAGCACGGCACGGTAGGCGCCGGCGGCGTCGTCGAGATAGCGCGCGTAGGCCTCCTTCGCCCGCTGGCGCGCGCGCAGCCCGAAGCGCGGGCTGTCGATCAGGGCCACGAAGCGCGCGTGGGCCTCGCCGTGGCGCTCCAGGCGGTCGGCGCAGTCGGCGAGGCGGAATTGGATCTCCTCGGCCCACAGGCTGCCGGTGTCGGCCACGCCAGCCAGCGGCCGCAGCACGGCCTCCGCGAACGCTGCGTGGCCACAGTCCACAAAGGCTCGCGCCAGCAGGCAGGCACGCCGCAGGCGCTGCTCGCCTTCGGCGGCCCCCGCGCGCAGGGTCTGCTCGGCCTCGTCGGCACGCCCCTGGCGCAGTAGGAGATCGGCCAGGTCGAGGGCCGCGTCCATCGACTGCGGCTGGCGCTGCAGCCGGGCGCGCACGGCCCCGATCTCGTGATCGAGTCGCTGGCTGGACCAGCTCTCCAGCGTCTGGTAGAGCGCACCCCGGTCGTGGCCGCTGCCCACCAGCCGCTCGATGATCGCGCGGCTCTCGTCAGCGCGGCCGGACTCCTGCAGCAGCCGCGCGAGGTCGATCCACAGCGGCACGGCCTCCGCCTGCGGGGCTGCCTCCGCCGCCGTGCGCAGCGTGGTCAGCGCCTCGTCCTGCTTGCCCTGTCGGCGCAGCGACGCCACCCAGCGCGCCGCCAGCACTGGCTTGGACAGCACGCGCGGGCGGTGCGTCGCGAACCGGCGGCTGAGCTCGGCGTTGCGCTCGGCGCTCAGCGCCTCCGCCTCGGGCAGTGCCGCCATGGCTTCGTCGATCTGTCCCTGGCGCAGCAGCAGATCGTGCAGGATCAGGCGCAGCTCGCCGTGCTCCGGCGCGGACTGCAGCAGCGAGCGGCAGACACGCGCCGCGCGCGGGGCATCCAGCTCCTCCCCGTCGACGGCCAGCCACAGGAGCTCGACCGCCTCCTCGACGTTGCCGCCGGCGCTCCACAGCTGCGCCAGCGAGATGGCCAGCCCCGCGTGGCCGGACAGGCGCTTGTGGAACTCCTGCAGCGTCTCCAGGCGAGCCTGGAGCGGGTAGCGCGTGTTCTCCGCCAGCGCCATGATCACTTCGGCCGCCGCCGACTGGGAGCGGTGCGCCAGCAGCACGCGCGCCATGGTGCGCGGTGCGAGCATCTCGCCCTGGAAATCGTCGGCGGTCTTGCGCAGCTCGGCCAGTACCGACTCGAAGCGTCCGGTGTCGCGGCTGTAGACCTGCGTCAGCAGCGTGCAGGCCTGCTCCGCCCGGCCGGCCATGCGCGCAGCGCGAGCGCCGACCATGGTGAGCGCCAGGTCGCCGTGCGGATCGTCGAGCTCCCGCGAGAGCTCCAGTAGCACCCGCTCGGACATCTCGCGGTCCAGGCGCAGGGCCTGCTCGTAGGCGCGCGCCGCTTCCTTGGTCGCGCCCTTCCAG
Organism: Candidatus Krumholzibacteriia bacterium; assembly: GCA_041484665.1. GTDB lineage: Bacteria > Krumholzibacteriota > Krumholzibacteriia > JAJRXK01 > JAJRXK01 > JBGPIA01. The sequence continues at coordinate 101,690 of JBGPIA010000004.1, read as the reverse complement.
CGGTAGAAGCCCGCCAGCTGCACCAGGTGGGCTGGCTGCGCCGCGGGTCGCGCCGCGAGCTCCTCGAGCTTCTGCGTCACGGCGCCCACCAGCGTGCGGTCCGCGCGGGCCGCGGCGACCAGCGCCTCGATGGCCGCATCCAGCAGACCGTCCTCCGCGCTGGCCACACCCAGCAGCAGTTGCGCCCGGCCGCTCGTGGGGTCGGCCGCCACCACCGCCCGCACCACGTCCGCCGAGCGCGCGGGCGTGACGGCGCCCGACTCCAGGAGCTCGGCGACGACGTCGAGGGCCTCGCTGAGGTGTCCGTCCTCGACCATCATGCGCGCCCGCAGCAGGCGGAAATCACCCTGCTCGTCGGGCTGCAGGTGGCCGCTGGCCCGCTCGCAGACCGCGGCCACCTGTCCGAAGCGGCCCACGGCGAACAGCGCATCGGCGTAGCAGCGCCACAGCTCGAGGCTCTGCGGGTCGCGCTCGAGCAGCTGGTCGAATCGCTGCGAGAGCTCCTCGATGCGCGTGGGATCGGCCTTCAGGGCCTGCTCCAGACACTGCGCCGCCTCGCCCCAGGCCTTCTCCTCGGCCAGCAGCTCGTAGGCCGAGAGGTTGAGGTGCAGGTCGCCCGGATTCTCGCGCAGGGCTTTGCGCACGCGCTCGAGCACCTCGCTGGCGAGCTGCGGGCGCGCCATGAGCAGGATCTGGAACTCGGGGATCGCACGCTCGAATCGCTGGGCCAGGAGCGCCGCGCAGGCCACGGGATAGCGCAGGTGCTGGGCGGCCCCCAGGTCCTTGTCGCATTCGTCGAGCAGCTTCAGGAGGTTTCCGGCGTGCTGGGGGTGGCCGTCGATGTACTCGATGAGATCGGTGACCAACCACTTGACGTTCTCGGGCGTGTGGCGCAGCACGCTGTCCAGCGCGCGGGCGACCAGCGACTCCTTGCCCTGCCGCAGCGCGTGCGGCAAGAAGCACGTGAGCAGCGTGGGGGTGGGATGGACGCGCTCCAGGCAGCGCTCGGTGATGGCGAACAGCACGTCGAGCTTGTCCGAGCGGTCGCCCCACATGCCGACCAAGGTCTTGTTCGACTCCTCGCGGTCGCCGACCCGCGCTTGCACGATCGCCAGCAGAGCCAGCAGCTCCAGGCGGTCGTCCTGCGGCCATTGGGGCAGCGCCTTCTCGAGGCTGCGCAGGAGCCGGTGCAGGGAGTGGTCGTCGGTGTCGGGGATCTCGGCCAGGTAGTTGGCGACCGCGCGCAGATCGGTCGCGGCCAGCGCCGCCTCGGCCAGGATCATGACCAGCTCGGCCGGGCGCTTCTGCGGTCCCGCGGGTCCCGCGGGTCCCGCGGAGCCCTCGCCCATGAGCCCGCGCAGCTCCTCGGGGGGCGCCAGACCCTCGCTGAGAATCCGCTCGGTGAGGGCGGGAATGCTCCCGTAGTGCCGCTGCACCACCATCAGACGCAGCCGCAGCTTCAGCAACTCCGCCAGCCCCTCCTTCGAGTCGGGCTCGGGCGCCGCCTCCAGCCGGGAGAGCAGCGTGGTCCGCAACGTCGGATCCACGTCCGCGGCCTCGCGGAACGACGCAGCCGCGACCTTCCCGTCACGCGCCAGCAGCGCCAGGTCACCCACGCAGCGCAGCCAGACGGCCCGCTGGTCGGCCGATGGTTGCTGCGCGCTGGCCAGGGCCAGCGCCCCCGGCGCCTCGGCCGGTTGCAGGCTGCAGGCCTCCACCAGCTTCTCGGTGCCCGACGCAACGCGCCCGGACTGCAGCAGACAGCGGCCGTGCACCAGCAATAGCCGCGGCTCCCGCTGGTGATCGGTCAGCGCGGCCGCGCAGATCTCGCCCAGCACCGGGGCCAGCGTGGGGTCGAGGGCGAGCAGCGCCTCGATGGACTCGGCCAGTGCCTGCGGCTCGCGGGCGGCGCGGGCGATCACCAGCTGGGTGAGGTGGCCCGCCCGTAGCAGATCCTTGGGGGTATCCGGCGAGGTCGAGAGCGACCGCTGCCGGACGCTGGCCTTCTTGCGGTAGACCTCCAGCTCGGGCGGGGCGAGCGCCTGGGCGACGGACAGCGCCTCCTGGAGCTTGCGGTCGGCCAACAACTGCTCGACCAAGAACTCGGCCAGCGGCAGGGTCGGTTGGGCGTTGAACCGGTCGCAGCAGGCCTTGAGCACCTTCTCGCGGGTGTCGGGGGCGGCGCGCAGCAGGCCCTTCAGCGCCGTCAGCCCGACCCCGTAGTCGCCCAGGTCGAAGGCGACCATGGCCGCCTCGTACTGGTAATGCGGGGTATCGGGGTGCTTGCGGGCGAGATCCTGGAGCTGCTTGAGCGCGCGGTCCTGCTGACCGGCGGCGCGCAGCGCCTGGATCTTGCGCAGGGTTTTCTCCAGATTGCGATCCATAGGCTTGTGGCGTCTGACCGGTGGCGGATCCTGCAATGGTTGGGCGCCCTATGCGCCGGCAGGGGCGGAGCAGCGAAACTTGTACCAATTGGGAGCGATCGGGCACCCCCAGGCCCCGCAAGCCGCGGCGGAGCGTTGGGAGCGGGGGTACCGGGCGGCCGCCTCCCCAGGCCGCCGCAACGGCAGAAGCCCCGGGCTTGGCCCGGGGCTTCTGCGCCAGGTCGGCACCCGCGCCGCTGAGCTCCGGGCAGCGGTCAGGGGGTCGGGATCTCGGTGGGGGTGCTCTCGTAGGGCGGTGGCGGAATGCTCACCTCGAAGGTGGCCGACCGTCCGCTCTCGTTGTGGGACACGTCCCGCGCGGCGACGGAGTAGTAGTAGGTCTCGCCGGCGTGCGTGTGCATGTCCACCCAGGAGTTGCTGGTGACCGGCTGCGCGGTGATGGGCCGGAAGCCCTGCAGGAGCTCGTTGCTCCGGTATACGACGTAGCCCTGGAGATCGCTGTCGACCGTGTTTGCTTGCCAGGTGAGAGCCACCTGGTCGCCGTCGCCGACCGCCGCTGCGATGCCGTCTGGGATCGACGGTGGAATCGTGTCGACGATCGGGGCAGTCGTCTTGCTTGCATCCTTGCTGCAGCCCGCCACCGCGAGCAACACGATGCAGAGCATGTTCAGCAGAAGGAGAATCGAGCCGCGCTTGGTGTCCGCCATGATGATGTAGTCCCTCCGCGCTACGAGCTGGGCCTCCCGTTCCAAGTCCAGCGGGGCAGGCTTTGCCGTGTAGGCCTGTGTGCGTGCATTGGCGCCGTGGAGGAGCGCAGGCCCGCGCAGAGCGCGGCCAGCGAGCCCCCCGAGGTCGACCCTGGGGGAAAGCAAAGGGTATACCAGCGCTCCAAGGACGCAGGGTAGCTCCACACGGGACGGGGGATCGCGCTCCAGGCTACGGCGGTTGCCCATGTTCCGTCGTCGGCACCCAGCGGTGCTGGGGATTCCGGAGCGGAAAGGAAGCGCGGGGAAGGGTGATTTTGCACGGCGGGCGCGCGCCGCGATGCAGGCTGCCGCAGCGGCAGTAACCTGGACGTTGACAAGGGGTTAGTGGCAGCGTATCCCTAGAAGGACTCTCCCGGCCCTCCGCCCCCGGCCAGGCGAAGGCCGTGCGGGGCCATCAGCGGATCCGAGGTGGTTCGACATGACGAAGCAGGATATCGTCGAGGACATCGCGCTGCGCACCGGTCTGACCAAGAAAGAGGTGAGCGAGGCGGTCGAGCTCTTCCTGAAGAGCATCGGCGACGCCCTGGCGGCGGGGAAGCACCTGGAGATCCGCGGCTTCGGCACCTTCAAGGTCAAGCAGCGCAAGTCGCGGATGGCGCGCAACCCTCGCACCGGCGACTCCGTCCCGGTTCCCGCGCGCAGGGTCCCCGTGTTCAAGGTGAGCAAGATGCTCAAGGACCGCGTCGCGATGCCCTGAGCCCCCCTGCCCCGCCGCCGCGCCGCCCGGCGGAGGCGGCGCCCGCTCCGCCCCGGAGCCTTCTCCATGGAGCCGGCAGGCCCATGATCCCCATCGATCTTCGCAGCGACACCGTGACCCGGCCCGGACCGGCCATGCGCGAGGCGATTGCCCGAGCCGAAGTGGGCGACGATGTCCTGGGGGACGATCCCACGGTGCAGGCGCTGCAGGCGCGCGTCGCGGCCCTGCTGGGCAAGCAGGCCGCCCTGTTCACGCCCAGCGGCACCATGGCCAACCAGCTCGACTTCGCCGCCCAGGCACGCCCTGGCAACCAGGTGATCGTGGTGGCGCAGGCGCACGTGCTGCGTTACGAGGCGGGCGCTCCGGCCGCGCTGTCGGGGCTGCAGCTCACGCCCGTCGCCGGTGTGCACGGCGCACTGGCATGGCCGCAGATCGAGGAGGCGCTGCACGAAGATGACATCCACTGCGCGCAGCCCGCGCTGGTGTGCCTGGAGAACACCCACAACCGAGCCGGTTGCGCAATCGTGCTGCTGGCGGAGATGGACCAGATCGCCGCGGGGGCGCGGCCCCGCGGACTGCGCCCGCACTTCGACGGCGCCCGGCTGTGGAACGCGGTGGTGGCCACGGCGATCGCACCGCGGCGATGGGCGCAAGCAGCCGACTCGGTCGCGGTCTGCTTCAGCAAGGGGCTGGCTGCGCCGCTGGGGTCCGCGCTGGCCGGCACAGCCGAGATGGTGGCCGCCGGGCGGCGGCTGCGGGCGTGCTGGTCAGCGTCCTGGGCCCCACGCGGCTGCGCATGGTAACCCACCTGGACGTGAGTACACAGGACTGCGAGCGCGCAGCCCGCGCGGCGAGCCAGCTGGCGCTCTGAGGGCGCCACGGACCGCCGGAGCCACTTGAGGTCGCGTCGTCCCAGAGGTCGAGTCGTCCATGAAGATCATCATCGTGGGAGCGGGGGCGGTCGGATCGCTGGTGGCGCGCCGCCTCTCCCGGGAGCGTCACGACGTCACCGTGATCGAGTCCCACGACGGGATCGTCGCCGCGGCGCAGAAGAGCCTCGACGTCATGATCCTGCACGGCAGCGGCGCCAGCGCGCGCCTGCTGCAGGAGGCCGGGGTCGAGAAAGCCGACATCTTGATCGCGGTCACCAACGTGGACGAGATTAACATCCTCTCCTGCCTGGCGGCGCATCGCCTGGGCGTGCCGGTGAAGGTCGCACGGGTTCGCAGCGAGGACTATTACAGCGAGGGGGTCTCCGCGTTCGAGGAGATCGACCAGATGATCAACCCCGATCTCGAGGCGGTGGATGAGATCGGCCAGCTGCTGCTCAAGCGCGCGGCCACCGACATCTACGAGTTCGCCGACGGGCGGGTCCAGGTCATCGGCGCCCGGGTCGGCGCCGGAGCGCCGGTGGTGGGCAAGAGCCTGCGCGCCATCGAGGAGGAGATCGGCTCGCGCTGGGCCCTGGTGGCCGCCATCAAGCGTGGCGAGCAGACCATCATCCCGGGCGGCGACGAGATGCTGCGCGAGGACGACCAGGTGTTCGTGGTGGGCCGCAGCGGCAAGATGGAGGAGGGCCTGCAGTATCTGTCCTTGCCCGCACCCCCCGTCCACTTCGTGATGATCGTGGGCGCCAATCACATCGGGATCTCACTGGCCGCCCGGCTGGGCAAGGACGGGATCACCGTCAAGCTCATCGACCGCGACCCCGAGGCGGCGCAGCGCGCGAGCCACCAGCTGGACAAGGCCCTGGTGCTCCTGGGCGACGGAACCGACCAGGAGCTGCTGCGCAGCGAGGGGATCGACAATGCCGACGGGTTCGTGGCCGTCAGCGACGACGAACAGCTCAACATCACCGCCAGCCTGGTGGCGCGTTATCACGGCGCCCGCAAGACGATCGCCGTGATCAAGGGGCTGCACTACGTGCCGCTGGCATCCGTCATCGGCATCGACGCCGCCGTCAGCCCACGCATCTCCACCGCCGACGCCATCATGCGCTACTTCCGCAAGGGCAACGTGCTCAGCATGACCTCGCTGCGGGAGAACCAGGTGGAGATCCTCGAGCTTTCCGCCACCGACAAGAGCAAGGCGGTGGGCGTGCCCCTGTCGCAGCTGGAGTTCCCGCGCAATGCCCTGGTGGGGGCCATCATCAAGCCCTACGAGGTCGTCATCCCCCACGGTGGGGATGTGATCGAGCCCGGTGACCGTGTCGTGGTGTTCACCCTGCCCGGGATCGAGCGCGCCGTGCAGAGGCTGTTCTGACCGGGGCTGCGCGGCGGGGACGCAGCATGGACGTCCACGCGTTGGGCCGCAGCGTGGGACTGCTCCTGATCGGGCTGGGTGCGGCTCTCCTGCTGCCGCTCTCGATCTCCCTCTACTACGGCGAGCGTGCCTGGGCGGCGTTCCTGCTGGTGCAGTTGGCGGCGTTGCTCATCGGCGCGGCGCTGCACCTGCTCCTGCGCGAGCACCGGGAGCCGCACCTGCAGGGGACCGTGCTGGCAGTTGCCATCGGGGCGGCGGTCGCCTGTCTGGTGGGCGCGATGCCCCTGTGGCTGTCGGGGGCCGCGCCGCGCTTCTTGGATGCCCTGTTCGAGGCGGTGAGCGGCTTCACCACCACCGGCGCGTCGGTGCTGCCGGGCCTCGCCCGTCTGCCGCGCGGCGTGCTGCTGTGGCGCAGTCTCATGCAATGGCTGGGGGGGATGGCCATGGTGCTGCTGGCAGTGGCGGTGCTGCCCCGCGTCGGCGTGGGGGCCGTACAGCTGCTGAGCACGCAGCGCGCGAGCAGCGCGGCCAACCGTCTCACGCCGCGCGTGCGGGAAAGCGTGCGGCTCTTGTCCGGCATCTACGTGCTGATCTCGGCAGCGGCAGTGCTGGCGCTGCTTGCGTGCGGCCTCTCGCCGTTCGATGCCATCTGCCACGCCTTCTCCACCGTGAGCACCGGCGGCTTCTCCACGCGGGAGGGCTCGATCGCGGCTCTGCAGAGCCTGCCCGTGGAGCTGGTGACCATCGTGTTCATGCTGCTGGGCGGCACCAATTTCGCGCTGCTGCTGCTCCTCTCGCGCGGGCAGTGGAGGACGGTGCTGCGCGACCAGGAGCTGCGCACCTACCTGGCGCTGACCGCCGCGGTGGCGCTCGTGATGGTCGCCATGGGCCTCGCCGCATCCCCGACTGCGGCCGCGCAAGCGGTGCGCACGGGGCTGCTGCGGGCGGTCTCGACCACCACCACCGCGGGGTTCGCGGCCACCGACCCCGCCTCTCGCACGGGGCTCGTGCAGGCCATGCTGGTGATGCTCATGCTGATCGGCGGTTGTGCCGGAAGCACCGCGGGTGGGCTGAAGATCGTGCGCGTGCTCCTGCTGCTGCGCCACGCCCGCAACGAGCTGCGCAAGCTCCTGCACCCGCACGCGGTCTACGCGCTGCGCTACAACGGGCACGCTGTAACCCCCGACGCCTTCTCGCACGTGGTGGGGCTTTTCCTGCTGCTGCTGGCCGCGGGCACCCTGGGCACGCTGGCCATGACCGCCACGGGGCTGGACCTGCCCTCCGCCATCGGCGCGGTCGCCGCCACCCTCGGCAACACCGGGACGGCGTTTGGCGCCGTCGGCCAGGCGGCGGGGTTCGCAGCCGTCTCCCCGATGGGGAAATGGATCCTGATCTTCTGTATGCTGCTGGGCAGGCTCGAGCTGCTGACGCTGCTGGTGCTGCTGACGCCGGACTTCTGGCGGCGGGTTTGAGGCGGCGGGCAGGTGGCGGTGGCCATGAGGGCGCGGGCCTGGGGTGACGGGCGGGCACGGCGGCGCAGGCCGGCCGCCACCGTGGAAGAGGACGCATGCGGTACGTGATCGGACTGGCGCAGTGCGACGCCGTCCTGGGCGACCTGCAGCAGAATCTGGCGGCCCATCGCCGCTGGATCGCGCAGGCGCGCGAGCGCGGCGTGGATCTGCTGGTCTTCCCCGAGTTGTCGCTGACCGGCTACCTGCTGCAGGATCTGGTGCACGAAGTGAGTCTGCGCGCCGACGACCCGGTGCTGCTGGCGCTCGCACGCGAAGCGGCGCCCATGGGCGTCTGCGTGGGAGGCATCGAGGAGTCGCCGCTTTTGGCGCAGTACATCGCCGGGTTCTACCTGGAGGACGGGCGCGTCGTCCACGTCCACCGCAAGGTCTACCTGGCCAGCTACGGGGTGTTCGACGAGGCGCGCTACGTCGGATCCGGCGCGCGCGTCACCGCGTTCGACACGCGACGCGGGCGCCTGGGGATCGCCATCTGCGAGGACTGCTGGCACCCTTCGCTGGTCGGGCTGCTGCTGCTGGACGGAGCGCACTTGATCGTCGTGCAGACGGCCAGCCCGGTGCGCGATCTGCGCGAGGGCGAGCTGCCGCGCAACGCAGAGATCTGGATGGACACGCTGCGCAGCTACGCCCGGCTTTACGGCGCCTACATCGCATTCTGCAACCGGGTCGGAAGCGAGGACGGCCTGCTGTTCTGGGGCCGCAGCACCGTGTTCGGCCCGGACGGCGAGGTGGTGACGAGCGGGCCCCTCTACGACGAGCAGCTCGTGGTCGGCGAGATCGACGATGCCAACGTGCGCCAGGCGCGTCTGGCCAACCCGGTGCTACGCGAGGAGCGCCTCGAGCTGACGATCCACGAGTTGCAGCGCATCCTGGGCGGCGGCTCCGGCGGCGAGGACGCTGGCTCCGCCGGCCGCGATCCCGCTGCCGCCGCCGGTCCCGAATCCGCCGCCTCCGCCGACTCGGATCCCGCCGCGCCGCGGGCAGGCACGCCATGAGCGAAGGGTCCTCCACGCCGCCGGCGCTGAACCTGGCCGCCGCGGCGGACGTGCTGGGCCGGGGCTTACGGCGGGAGGTGGAGCGGACCGGGTTCACCCACGTGGTGCTGGGCTTGTCGGGAGGCCTGGACAGCGCGGTGGTCGCCCATCTGTGCTGCCGCGCTTTCGGTCACGACGCCGTGCTCGCCCTGCTGCTGCCCCATGCCACGAGTTCGCCCGATAGCCTTGCCCACGCTCAGCTCGTGGCGAGCGCGCTGGGAATCGCGGCCCGCGTCGAGCCCATCACCGCGCAGGTGGACGCCTACTTCGCCGGCCGGCCGCAGGCCGGCGCGCTGCGCCGAGGCAACAAGATGGCGCGCGAGCGCATGAGCATCCTCTACGACGTGAGCGCCGCGGAGCGTCGCCTGGTGATCGGGACCAGCAACAAGACCGAGCTGCTGCTGGGCTACAGTACGCTCTTTGGGGACTCCGCCTGCGCGGTGATGCCCATCGGCGATCTCTACAAGACACAGGTGCGGCTGCTGGCGAGTTGGCTGGCTGTGCCGCAGCCGGTCCTGGACAAGCCGCCCAGCGCGGACCTCTGGGCGGGGCAGACCGACGAGGGGGAGATGGGCTTCACGTACGAGGAGGTCGACCGGCTGCTGTATCACCTGGTGGACTGCCGCCGCCGCGCCGACGACCTCCCGGCGTTGGGGTTCTCGCCCGAGCTGGTGTCCCGCGTGCACGGCATGATCCAGCGCAGCCAGTTCAAGCGCAAGCTCCCGGTGATCCTCAAGCTCAGCGCGCGCACGGTGGACAAGGACTTCCTCTACCCGCGGGACTGGACGGGGTGAAGGGAACGCTCACACTGGTGGCGACGCCGATCGGCAACCGGGAGGATCTCTCTGCCCGCGCGCGGCGCACGCTTCTGGGGGCCGAGCTGGTGTACGCGGAGGACACGCGTCACACGGGCAGACTTCTGGCCGAGCTCGGCGCCCACGCACGCCTGCGCAGCTGCCACGATCACAACGAGGCCCAGCGGGCCGAAGAGATCCGCGGCCTGCTCGCCGGCGGCGCGTCGGTGGTGCTGGTGAGCGATGCGGGCACTCCGGGTCTGGCCGATCCGGGTTACCGGGTGGTCCGCAGCGCGCTGGAGGGCGGCTTCGCCGTGACGATGATTCCCGGCCCCAGCAGCATCGTCATGGCGGTGGTGCTCAGCGGCCTGCCCACCGATCGCTTCGTCTTCGACGGCTGGATGGCGCGGCGCAGCGGGCCGCTGCAGCGCCAAGTACAAGCCTGGGAGCGGGAGCCGCGTACGATCGTCGCGCTGGAGTCGACCCACCGGCTGGTCAAGACGCTGCGCACCATCGCGCAGGCGCTGCCGCAACGCCGCATGGCCGTTTGCCGCGAGCTGACCAAGGTGTTCGAGGAGGTGCGGCGAGGCCTCGCGGCGGAGCTGGCCGGGCATTTCGAGCAGAACCCCCCGCGCGGCGAGATGGTGTTGGTCGTGGAGGGGGCGCAGGAGTGAGGCGCGAGGGTCTCGACCGCGTGGTGCGCGCTTGGACCGCACCGTTGGTGGCCGGGCTGGACACGGCGCGGGTGTCGCCGATGGCGTTGACGTTCACGGGGTTGGTGGCCAACCTGGCCGCGGCCGGCGTGGTCGCCGCGGGCCACCCGCGCTGGGGCGCCCTGGGGCTGCTGGCGGCGAGCCTGCTGGATACCCTCGACGGAGGGCTGGCGCGCCGTCAGGGCCGCGCCAGCCGACTGGGAGCGTTCCTCGACTCGACCTTCGACCGCATCAGCGAGACGGCCATCTTCGTGGCGATCCTGCGCGACATCAACGCGTCGCAGTGGGGACCCTGGTGGCTGCCGGAGGTGACGCTGCTCGCGCTGGCGGGCTCTCTGGCCGTCAGCTACGTGCGCGCACGGGCGGAAGGGCTGGGGGAGGAGTGCAAGGTCGGCTGGTTGGAGCGCCCCGAGCGCGTCGTGTTGCTGGTGCTGGGGCTGGCCCTGGGCCGTGCTGCGCTGGGCTTCGCGCTGTTCGCGCTGGCGGCGCTGACCTGGCTGACGGTCGTGCAGCGGATCGCCCACGTGTGGGGCAAGCTGGCGCGCTCGGACCAGGACCGGGCGTGAGCGCGCGAGGCGTCGCGCGCCGGCAACCGCGGCCACAACCGCGCTCCGACGGCCGGCTTCGGCAGTTGCCGCCACAGCCTCAGCGAGCCGGGTTGTACGGGAGGTCGCCAGCAGTGCCAGGCGGACTGTTCGTCACGTTCGAGGGGGTGGAGGGTTCGGGCAAGTCGACGTTGCTCTCGACGCTCGCCGCAGGCCTTGCCCAGGCCGGCCGCCGTGTGATCCAGACTCGCGAGCCGGGCGGCAGCGCGCTGGGGGAGGCCGTGCGTCAGCTAGTACTCTCACCCGAGCACGGGCCGGTTGCGCCCTGGAGCGAGCTGTTCTTGATGCTCGCCGCCCGCGCCCAGCTCGTGGAGCAGATCGTCCGCCCCGCGCTGGCCGCTGGCGAAATCGTGCTGTGCGACCGCTACGCCGACGCCTCGGTGGCCTACCAGGGAGCCGGGCGGGGGCTGGGCGAGAAGCGCGTGGCCGAGCTCAACCGGCTGGCCACCGGCAGCCTGGCGCCGGATCTGACGCTGCTGGTGGACCTCGATCCCGAGCAGGCCCGGCACCGCATGCAGCGCCCCCTGGACCGCATGGAGCGCGAGCGCATGGAGTTCCATCGGGCGGTGCGCGTGGCCTACCTGCAGCTTGCCACCGCCGAGCCCGGCCGGATCGTCCGCCTGGATGGCGGCGCCCCGCCGCACGTCCTGGCCGAGGGCGCATGGGCCGCGTTGCGGGATCGTTTGCCCGGGCTGCCCATCATACTGCCCGCAGCCAGTGGAACATAGATTGCTGCGTGCCGTAGATGCCCCTATGCTGTTTGTGGCCCCCCACAAGCAGCTTTGGACGAAGCTGCAGGCGACGTCGCCGTTTCCCTGCGCGAGCCCCGGCATGGCCCCCAATCGAGCGAGGATCGCTCCATGAGCTTTTCGCCACGCAAGTCCTTGTTGATCATCTCAATTGCGCTGCTGCTCAGCGTGGGCTTCGTCCTGGGTGGACAGGCCGCCGAGAAGCGTGCCCGCAACAGCGAGTGGATGGAGAGTCTCGAGCTGTTCGGGAAGGTCTACGAAAAGATCACCAACCATTACGTCGACGAGATCGATCCCAACGAGCTGATCGACTCCGCGATCGACGGCATGCTCAGCAAGCTGGACCCGCACAGCCAGCTGCTCACCGACGAGGTCTACGACGACCTCATGATCAGCACCACCGGCGAGTTCGGGGGCCTGGGGATCACGATCGCGGTGCGCGACGACTACCCAACCGTGGTCTCGCCCATCGAGGGCACGCCAGCGTTCCGCATGGGCATCCAGGGCGGCGACCAGATCGTGGAGATCGAGGGCGAGAGCACCAAGGGGTGGAAGAGCCAGGACGCCGTGGCGAAGCTGCGCGGGCCCAAGGGCAGCGAGGTCACCATCGGGATCCGCAGGGTGGGCGAAGAGCGGGTGCTGCCGTTCACCATCGTGCGCGACATCATCCACGTGGAGAGCGTTCCCTACGCCTTCATGCTCAAGGACGGCGTCGGCTACGTGCGCATCGCCAACTTTGCGCGCACCACCGCCGACGAGCTCAAGGAGAAGATCACCGCGCTGCAGGGGCAGGGCATGCAGAGCCTGATCCTCGACCTACGCTGGAATCCCGGCGGCCTGCTCCAGGCGGCCAAGGAGGTCAGCGAGCTGTTCCTCGACAAGGGCCAGCTCATCGTCTACACGAAGGGCCGCCTCTCGCAGCAAAACATGAGCTACTACGCTTCCGGCGAGGACAAGGCCCGCTGGCCGACCCTGCCGTTGCTGGTGCTGGTCAACGGCAGCAGCGCCAGTGCCAGCGAGATCCTCGCAGGCGCGATCCAGGATCACGACGTCGGTGTGATCCTGGGCACCACGTCGTACGGCAAGGGCTCGGTGCAGACCGTTTTCGAGCTGGCGCCCAACAAGGCCCTCAAGCTCACCACGGCCAAGTACTACACGCCCAGCGGCCGCTCCATCCACAAGGACCGCACGCGCAAGGAAGAGGAGACGGTCGAGAACCCTGATGAGTCGAGCGCGAAGCCCAAGACGCCCAACCCCGAGCAGCCTTCGCCCGAGGTGTTCCACACGGACATGGGCCGGGAAGTCTACGGCGGCGGCGGCATCACCCCTGACGTGGACGTGAAGCCGAACCTGCTCAACGACTTCGACGTGGCGCTGGAGCGCGACCAGACCTTCTTCGTGTACGCCACGGAGTTTGCTGCGAAGAACCCCAACGTTACGACCGATCTGCAAGTCAGCTCGAAGTTGGTCGATGACTTCTACGCGCTGGCCTCCGGCCGGCCCAAGCTGGGCGAGTTCCTCAAGGAGGTCGACCTCAAGCTCAGCCGCGAGCTGTACGACCAGAACGGTGACTATGTGAAGGAAGGGATCCGTCGCGAGATCATGCGGCGCGTCTTCGGGCCCACGCAGGCCTACCGCGTCTCCATCGACAAGGACAACCAGATCTGGGAGGCCGTCGACCTGATCTCCCGGGCCAAGACGCGCGAAGGGCTGCTGAAGCTCGCCGAGGCGGAGCGGCAGAAGCAGCTGGCCAAGGCCGCGGACGCCACCGCCGCAGCTCCCATGGCTCCGGCCGTGAAGGGGGCGCCGACGGTGAAGAAGGACTAGCCGCGCGAGTGCGTCGCGCGCCACCGGTACCGGGCCGGACTGCGGGCGGGCGGCGGGCCGTGCCAGCCCCAAGCTGCGGCGGGGTCGTGCCGGACTGCGGCGACCCGCGACGCGTGACCGACGTGAGGCCGTGACGGACGTGCTACGAAGAAGGCCCCTGCCATTGCAGGGGCCTTCTTCGTTCGAAGCGTGGCCAGAGCGCGCGACCAGCCTGGCGGGACTGCGCCCGACGCGACGATGGCGTCGGCGCGGCCGGCAGCTTGGCTAGCGGCCCGCCTCGTAGAGCGACTTTACGCGGCCCCAGCTCGTCTGTTGGCTGGGCACCGGCGAGGCCGCAGCGATCTCCACCACCAGGTCCTGAAAATCGTTGTCGGTCCCATTGGGGTCGAACGCCTGGGTGATCTGCGTGCCCGAGTCGAGGTCCTCCCACGCGAGCACGAAGGTCGGAACCCCGCCGCGCAGGCGCGTGATGTTGTAGATCAGGCACTGCGGGTCGCCGTCGGTGGGGCCGTGCACGGTGCTGGTGCCGTTGGGCCCGATGTCATTGTAAGCCCGGTTGGTGAAGAACATCTCCGGTTCGGGGGCATTCGTCGAATCCCCGGAGCCGTTGGGATTGAGATAGAAACCGAAGCGCGTAACGCCTGAGGGAAAGGTCACCGTGGCGGTGGCGCCCTGCACCATCGGGCCGGTGAAGACCACGCCGTCGTTGATCCCGTCGATCGTGGGCTTGCTGAAGGTCTCCCCGTACCAGCCCAGGGTGTTGTTGTCACGGTAGCCCGCGATCTCGCGGACGATGACGCCGTCCAGACCCTGATCCAGCCAGAACGGCGGATCCGCGTCGGCGGGGCTATAGCCCTCGTAATCCGTCGTCGCGTTGATGGCGCTGACGCCGTACTCGGCGTCGAGGACCTCCTGCAGCGAGACTCCATCCCAGGACGTGCCGAAGATGACACCGAAAGCCGCCGAGGCCGGAACGGCACTGAGCGCCACGAGCGTCGCTGTGACGAACGCGGATACGCAAGCCGTGCGATGCATGCTGCCCTTCGAAGCTGCCGTGGTGAGCTGCTCGATTCAAACGTTGCGTTGTCGATCCCACCGCGCCGATGGTGCGTGGGCAGTCGCCTTGACCTCTAGGATAGCACGCTTGCCGGCCGGATCGCAATCCGGCACGGCCGGCGATCGGTGGCTTGCCACACGCCATCGCGGCCCAGTTTCGCCTTTTCTTCGGCACTTTCCCTGAGCATGGCGCGGGAGTCCGCCAGGCACCAGGCCCGCAACGGCGCGGACCCGCAGCAGTGCCGAGCTGTGGCCACGCACGGTGGCAACTCCGATGCCGCCCCCGCGGGGGGATTCCGCCGGCGCGTTGCGCCACCTATGGAAAGGCCCCTCCAGCACAGGAGAGGCCTTCCGCAAGCGAGTGTCGCCGCTAGCAGCGGGACCAGTGCGCAAGGCCCTGGACCGCGTCAAGGACTAGTGCCCGTAGAGGGACTTCACCTTACCCCACGACGTCTGTACGTCGGGAACGGGGGAGAAGGCCTGGATCTCCACGACCAAGTCCTGGAAGTCGTCGTCGGTCCCCGTGGGGGTGAAGGCCGGGGTGATCGGGCTGCCGTAGTCGATGTCTTCCCAGGCCAGCACGAACGTAGGCCTGCCGCCGAACAGGTGCGAGATGTCGTAGACCAGCACCTGCGGATCGCCGTCGAACGGCGGATGGACCGGGCAGCAGCCGGCAGGGCCGATGTCGTTGTAGAACCGGTTGGTGAAGAACTTCTCCGGCTCAGGCGCGTTGGTCGAATCTCCGGCGCCATTTGGATTCAGGTAGAAGCCGAAGCGGGTGGTTCCCGACGGAAACGCGATGCTCACGCTTTGCCCCTGCACCATCGGGCCCGTGAACACAACCCCGTCATCCACACCGTCGATCACGGGCTGCACGAAGGTCTCCTCGTACCACCCCATGATGTTGGTGTTGCGGTACCCGGCAACCTCGCGAAGGATCAGGCCATCCAGCCCGACGTCCTGCCAGTAATACGGGTCGGGGTCGGCCGCGTTGTAGCCAACGTAGTCAGTGGCGGCGTTGATCGTGCCCACTCCGTACTCGGCGTCCAGGATGCTCTGCAGGCTCGCGGAGTCCCACGAGCTACCAAAGGTGACGGGGAAAGCTGCGAAGGCGGGAACAGCGATCAGCGACAAGCCCAGGGCAATCGCCAGCGCCGGCGCCAAGCGTACGCAACGAAGCATGTTGACCTCCGTTGAGGAATCGAGGGTGAGGGTTGGCCGGTCTGGGTCCCGCGGACTCAGATTCGGATCAGGACCGTCGGTGCGTGGACATCCGCGAGGCTCACATTGTACCATGCCGCCGCCGGTCAGAGCAACCGGCTCGTTGGGGCCACCCCGTCCGTGCCAACGCTGCCCGGGGCAGGCGGCCGGCCCTCGCAACCCATTCCACGGGGCACCCGTAGACCCGCCGTGACGCAAGCCGTTCCCATCCTGCTGACCGAAGGGCTGTTCCAGTCCTACGGCCCCAAGCTGGTCCTCCACGACGTGTCGATCCGCCTGATGCCCGGGGCGATCGGCCTGCTGGGCCCCAACGGGTCGGGCAAGAGCACTCTCCTGCGTACCTTGTTGGGGCTGTTGCCCTTACGCCAGGGGCGGGCCACGGTGCTGGGGTTGGACGTGGCGACCTCCGCCCTGGAGGTCAGGCGCCGCATCGGCCTGGTGCCCGAGAGCGAGTGCCTGGTTCCCGGGATGACCGCGGTCGAGCTGACGACCTACGCCGGGGAGCTGGTGGGGATGCGCCACGTGGACGCCCGCGAGCGCGCCCACCAGGTGTTGTACTACGTGGGCCTGGGCGAGGCGCGCTACCGCGACCTGGGAACCTACTCCCAGGGGATGAAGCAGCGCCTCAAGCTGGCGCAGGCCATGGTCCACGACCCCGACCTGCTGCTCCTGGATGAGCCGACCAACGGCATGGACCCGCCCGGCCGCGAGGCGATGCTGGAGCTCATCCGCGACATCAGCCGGGCCAAAGGCGTCTCGGTGATCCTGAGCAGCCACCTGCTTCCGGACGTCAAGGAGACCTGCAGCGAGGTGCTGGTGCTCAAGGACGGCCGCGTGGTGGACCACCGGCCCATCGATCGCGCTGCCGTCAGCGAGCGCATCGCGTATGACGTGCGTGGGCGCGGGGCGCTGGACGAGCTGGCCCAGGTGCTGCGCGCCGACGGGCACGATGCCGTGCCGATCGACGGCGGTGTGCGCGTGCTGCTCTCGCGTGGGGACGGGCCCGAGCCGATCTTCGAGGCGGTGCTGCGCGTCAAGGGCGAGGTGGAGATCCGCCACCTGGTCAAGGCCCATCGCTCCATCGAGGAAGAGTTCCTCCAGGCGGTCTCCTGATGCCGATCTACGACCAGGGTTACCAGCGGTGGAAGGGTACGCTCAGCCCGCATCCGGTGCGATGGTGGCCCATCGTGCGCCACGGCGTGATGCGGCACCTCTCCCGTCGCAACCACCTGCTCCTGCTCGTGCTGGCCTGGATCCCCGCCGTGGTACGCGGAGTGCGCATCTACTTCGACTCACGCACCTGGTACATCCTCCCGGGTGGAGCGGCCGAGCCGAGCTACTTCTTCAAGTTCATCAGTCCGCAGGGCTACCTCGCCATGTGGGAGCAGGGCTTGTGGGTGCTGGTCTTCGTCGTGCTCGTCGGCACCGATCTGATTGCGCGCGACCGCCGTTACAACGCGCTGCAGATCTACTTCTCCAAGCCGATCACGCGCACCGATTACGTGCTGGGCAAGCTGGGGATCGTGGCCACCTTCCTGCTGTTGGTCACGTGGTTGCCGTGCCTGCTGCTGTGGGTGTTCGCCCTGTTCATGAACACGCAGGCGGGGTACTTCGCCAAGGTGTGGTACGTGCCGCTGCTGGCCACCGCGTTCTGCGCGCTGTGGGTCGCGGTGGCGGGTCTGCTCATGCTCGCCCTCAGCGCCGTGGGTCGGCGCAGCGTCTTCATCGCCGGCACGTGGATCCTGGTCTACGGCTACGGGCCGGCGCACGGCCTGATCTCGCTCCTGAAGATGCTGGCGCGCAACGAGTACCTGGGACTGTTGACCGTCTCGGGCAACCTGACGCAGGTGGGCGCCTGGTGGTTCGGGGTCACGCCTCCCCACGGCTTCCACCCCGCCCTCAGCCTGGTGGCTCTGGTGGGGACAGCTGCGCTATGCGTCTGGGTCATCCGCCGGCGCATCCAGCCGGTGGAGGTCGTGCTGTGACCGGCAGAGTGGCGCTGTGACGGGCGCGGTGACGACGTGACCGGCGCGGCTGCGCCAGCGCCCGCGGTGCTGGAGGCGCTGGGCGTCTCGCGCTGGTACGGGCAAGTCGTCGGCGTCAACAACGTCAGTGTGCGGGTCCAGCCTGGCGTCACCGGACTGCTGGGCCTCAATGGAGCCGGCAAGAGCACCCTCTTCAAGGTCCTGGCAGGCCAGCTGGCGCCCAGCAAGGGGCGCGTCCTGCTGCTGGGCCAGGATCTCCAACACCACCGTGGCCTCTATCGCTGGATCGGCTTCTGCCCGGAGCAGGATGCGCTCTACGAGTCCATGACCGGCCGCGAGATGCTGGTCTACCTGCTGCAGCTCCATGGCTTCGACCGCTCGGAGTCCGGCCGCCGGGCGGACTCGAGCCTGCTGCGATGCAACCTCACCGAGGCGGCCGACCGCAAGGTCGCCGGCTACAGCAAGGGGATGCGCCAGAAAGTGAAGCTGGCACAGGCGTTGGCCCACGATCCCACCGTGCTCTTCCTCGACGAGCCCTTCAACGGCATGGATCCCGTCAGCCGGCACGAGTCCATGACGCTGGTGAGGCAGCTGGGCGCCGAGGGCAAGACGGTGCTGGTGAGCAGCCACATCCTGCACGAGGTGGAGGCCATGACCTCCACCATCCTGCTCATCCACAACGGCCAGATCCTCGCCGAGGGCAACATCAGCGAGATCCGCGATCTGATCGAGCGCCACCCGCACCAGATCCGGATCGAGTGCGAGCATCCGCGCGAGCTGGCCGCGCGCTTGATCGGCAGCGACGACGTGCTGGGCGTGCGTGTCGACGCCGGCGACGCCATCGTGGTCGAGTCGGTCCTGCCGCGGCGGCTCTACCAGCGGCTGCCGCGCCTGGCCCTGGAGGGGACGTGCCGGATCCGCGGCTACGTCACCCTCGATGACAACCTCAAGAGCCTGTTCGAGTATCTGGTGGAGGAGGGATCGTGACGGAGCGCAGCCCCTTGACGCCATCGACCGGTGCCGCGCCCGCGACTGTCCTGGCCCGCCGCGTGATCGCGCTGGTGATGGCGGCATCCGCCTCGGAGCTGCTGCGCCGGCGGCGGTTGGTGTTCCTGGGGCTGGTGGTGGCGATCCCGGTGCTGCTCACCCTGGCGTGGCGCGTGTGGGGCAAACAGGCGGCCGACTCGCTGCGGTTACCCGAGATCCTCACCGGACCGGGTTTCTTTACGAACATGGTGCGCGAGCTGTACCTGAAACTCTTGGTGCTGCTGGTGGGGCTGGCCTTCGGTGTTCCCACCATCAACGATGAGGTGGAAGGGCGGACGATCACCTACCTGCTCACGCGTCCCATCGCCAAGCCGCCGATCTATCTGGGGCGGCTGATGGCCGTGCAGCTGTTGGCCGGAGGGCTGCTGGCGGCCTCGCTCATGGGGTGCTTCGCGATCATGGTCGTGGGCAACTTCGGCGTGCTCAGCCTCGACTTCCTCAAGCTCTATGTGAACCACGTGCTGGTGGTGATGCTGGCGGTCGTCTGCTACTGCGCGGTGTTCGCCGTGATCGGCACGGCCTTCGTGCGGCCGCTGGTGTGGGGCGTACTCTACGCGCTGGGCTGGGAGCTGATCGGCTCGCAGCTGCCGGGGCGGTTCAGGTACTGGACCCTCGACTACCACCTGCGCAACCTCCTGATGGGCCGCGCAGCCTCCGCCGACTCCCTCATGGACACCGTCCGCCGGCTGCTGTCGCCGGAGCAGGGGCTGCAGCCGCTGGTCTCGCTGGTGATCCTGTTTGGGATCCTGGCCGGCCTGATGGCCGTGGGCAGCCTGGTGTTCGCGCGCAAAGAGTACGTCGTCACCTGATGGCGCCCCGCCCCTTCCCGCAACGCAGCCGCCTGCGTCGGCCGTTCTTCGCCCGCCCCACCCACGAGGTCGCCCGCGACCTGGTGGGCTGCCTGTTGGTGGTGCGCGGGCTCGGCGGTCCCTGCGCAGTTCGGCTCGTGGAGGTGGAGGCCTACCTGGGGACGGGGGAGGACCCCGCCAGCCACGCCCACCGCGGACCCACCCCACGCAATTCTGTGATGTACGCAACCCCGGGGCGGCTCTACGTGTATTTCATCTACGGCATGCACTGGTGTATGAACGTCGTCTGCGAGCGCAAGGGGGTTGCCGGCGCCGTCCTGCTGCGGGCCGCAGAGCCGGTCGCAGGGCTGCGTCTCATGGAGCGCCGGCGCGCGAGCCACGGGCGCGCCATCGCCAACGGCCCAGGGAAGCTCTGCCAGGCGCTGGGGATCGACGGCGCGTGCAACGGGGCGGACCTGACGCGGGGACCGATCGGCCTGTGGCCGGGGCCTGGGCCGCGGGCGCTTTCGCGCTCACCGCGGATCGGCATCCGCCAGGCCGCCGATCGTCCGTGGCGGTACTTCGACCCGGACAGCGCGGGCCTCTCGCGCAGGCCGCGGGCAGCGACGCTTTGACCGGCGCCCGGAGGGCGATTAGGTTTGTACATTGGTTTCCGCCGACGCCCCACCCAACCTCGAAACGTCGCAAAGCTCCAAGGAGGGATGATGCGCGCACGTGCGTTTGCAGGGTTGGCGCTGGGTGCCGCCCTGCTCGCGGCCGCCGCGGCCACCGCCCAGGACGTCGCCGCGCTGGAGAAGCAGGTCACGATGTTCACGCTGCCCAACGGGCTGCGGTTCGTCGTCGCCGAGCGCCACGACGCCCCGATCTTCAGCTACGTCGCAATCGCCAGGGTCGGATCGGTGAACGAGGTGGCCGGCATCACGGGCCTCGCACACATGTTCGAGCACATGGCGTTCAAGGGCACCGAGACCATCGGCACCAAGGACTACGCCAAGGAGAAGAAGTCCCTGGAGCTCATGGACCAGCGCTACGCCGACTGGTGGAAGGCCAAGATCGGCGGCGGCGACGAGACCGCAGTGGCCGCCCTGTGGCAGGCCTTCAAGGACGCCGAGACGAACGCGAGCCAGTACGTGGAGACCAACGAGTTCGGCTCGATCATCGAGCAGGCCGGCGGCAGCGGCCTCAACGCCAGCACCGCGCCCGACGTCACGACCTACTTCTACAATCTGCCGAGCAACAAACTGGAGCTGTGGGCCTACCTCGAGAGCGACCGCTTCATGCGACCCGTGCTGCGCGAGTTCTACAAG
Source organism: Candidatus Krumholzibacteriia bacterium (assembly GCA_041484665.1). Classification (GTDB taxonomy): domain Bacteria; phylum Krumholzibacteriota; class Krumholzibacteriia; order JAJRXK01; family JAJRXK01; genus JBGPIA01. The sequence continues at coordinate 80,904 of JBGPIA010000004.1, read as the reverse complement.
GAGCGCGACGTGGTGCTCGAGGAGCGGCGCATGCGCACCGAGAGCAGCCCCATCGGCCGGTTGATCGAGGAGTTCCTCACGATCGCCTACAAGGCGCACCCGTACGGGATGCCGACCGTGGGCCACCACAGCGACCTCGTGGCCTTCACGCGCGTGGACGCACTGGAGTTCTTCAAGAAGCACTACGTGCCGGGCAACGTGGTGATGTGCCTGGTGGGCGACGTGGACCCAGCACAGGTCAAGGTCCTCGCGGAGAAGTACTTCAGCGCCTGGGCGGCCGGGCCCGTCCCCGAGCCTGTGCGCACCGAGGAGCCGCCGCAGATCGGCGAGCGCCGCGTGGAGATTCGCGATCCGGGGCAGCCCTTCCTCGTGATGGGCTTCCACAAGCCCAGCGCGCGGCACCCGGACAACGACGCGTACAGCATGCTGACCGAGCTGCTGGCCAACGGCCGCAGCAGCCGCCTGCATCAGAGGCTGGTCAAGGAGGAGAAGAAGGCGGTGGCGGTGGGCGCCATCACGGAATTCCCAGGTGAGCTCTACCCCGGGATGTTCATCGTCTTCGTGGTCCCCTCCAAGGGAGTCACCGCCAAGGAGCTCGAGGCGGAGGTGCTCGACGAACTGCAGCGCGTCCAGCAGGAACCGGTGCGCGCCGAGGAGCTCGAGGGGCTCAAGACGCGCATGAAGGCCAACTGGGTCCGAAGTGTGGAGACCAACGGGGGCATGGCTGGCCTGTTGGTCACGAGCGAAGTCATCCTGGGTGATTGGCACCAGGGCCTGCGCAATCCAAAGCGCATCGACGCCGTGACCGCGGCGGACCTCCAGCGGATCGCCACGCAGATGTTCACAGAGACCAACCGGACGGTGGGGCTCATCATCACCACCGAGGAGGGCAAGCGCGATGCGAGCTGACAGCTTCACCCGCACCCGCCGGCGCGCCATGGCGCGGACGGCCGTCCTGCTGGCGGCAGTCCTCTGGTGCTCCGCCACCGCAGCGCCCCGCGCGGCGCTCGCCGCAAAGAAGACCTGGGAGCGCTTCAAGTTCCCGGAGCTGGGACAGGTCCATCAGCCCGACTACCAGCGCCACGTGTTGGAGAACGGGCTGGTCGTCTACCTCATGCCGGACCACACCTGGCCCATGGTGGAGGGCCAGGTCCTCGTCCGCACCGGCTCGGCCTACGAACCGCCCGACAAGGTGGGGCTCGCACAGATCGAAGCCGAGGTGCTGCGCAGCGGCGGCACGAAGAGCATCTCGGGCGACGAGCTCGACGAGCAGCTGGAGCGCATGGGCGCCTATATCGAGTCCGGGATCGACGAGACCGAAGGGACGGTCTCCTTCAGCTTCCTGAGCAAGGACGCCAAGCGCGGGCTGGAGCTGGTGGGGGACGTGCTGCGCAACCCGGCCTTCGACCAGGAGAAGATCGACGTCACCAAGACCGCCCAGCGCGCGGCCATCGCCCGGCGCAATGACGAGATGCAGAGCGTGCTGCAGCGCGAGGTGTCCAAGGCGGTGTGGGGTCCAGACCATCCCTACGCGCGCCACGCCGAGTACGCCACCATCGACGCCGTCAAGCGCAACGACCTGGTGACGTTCTACGACTATTTCTACCACCCCAACCGCATGATGATGGCGGTATGGGGAGACTTCGACGCGCCGGCGATGCTGCAGCAGGTCAAGGCCGTACTCGCCGACTGGCCCAAGACGGACAATCCGCTGCCGCCGCTCCCCAAGGCGCCCAAGGGCGGCTCGCGCCGCGTGCTGGTCGCCAATAAGGAGGATGTCACGCAGAGCTGGTTCGCCGCGGGCCACGTGGGAATGCGCGCAGACGACCCCGACTACTTCGCCATGAGGGTCATGAACCGCATCCTGGGCGGCGGCTTCGGGGACCGCCTGTTCAACGAGGTGCGCAGCAAACTGGGCTACGCCTACGCGGTGGGCAGCACGGACGGCACGGCGCTGGACCACGAGGGGACGTTCCTGGCCTACTGCGGCACCAAGAGCAGCACCACCGACGACGCGCTGCAGGCGGTGCTGGGCGAGATCGAGAAGATGCGCAGCCAGCCGGTCAGCGAGAAGGAGCTGGAGAACGCCAAGGACGCCATCCTCAACAGCCATGTCTTCAACTTCGCGCAGCGCTCGCAGGTGCTGATACGGCTCTTGAGCTACGAGTACTACGGCTATCCCAGCGATTTCCTCGACAAGTACGTCGAGGGGATCAAGAAGGTCGACATCCCTGCCGTGCAGGACGTGGCCAAGCGCCGCATCCACCCCGACGAGTTCGCCATCGTGGCCGTGGGCAAGACCGCCGAGTGGGACAACGACCTCAGCCAGTTCGGGCCGGTGGAGAAGCTCGACATCACCATCCCCGAGCCGAAGGGGGAGGAGTTCCCACCGCCGACGACCGAGACCATCGAGCGTGGGCGGGCGATCCTGGCGTCGGCGCAGACGGCGATGGGCGGTAAGGCGCTGCGCGACCTGAAGGCGCTGCGCGTGTCCGAGTCGGTGGGCCTCTCGATCCAGGGCATGTCCCTGTCGGCCTCGACCACCCAATCGATCATCTTCCCGGACAAGATGCACGCGTCGATCAAGCTGCCGTTCGGCGAAATGATCCAGGTGCTCAACGGGAGCTCCGGCTGGGCCAAGGGGCCGCAGGGGATCCAGGACGTCACGGGGGGCGACGCCGAAGACCTGACCAACGCCGTCCTGACCGATCCGCTGTACTTGCTGGGGCACTACGACCAGTTCCAGGTCCAGGCCCTGCAAGGGGAGAAGGTGGGCGATGTCGCCGCCGACGTCGTGCTGGCTCGCGTGGGCGACAAGAAGTGGATCAAACTGTACATCGATACCCAGAGCAAGGTCCTGCTCAAGACCTCCACCATGGGCAAGGACCTGGTGACGCGCAGTCCGGGGCTGGAGGAGACCTTCTACTCCGACGTGCGCGCCGTGGGGGGGCTCAACGTGCCCCACAAGAGCCGTACGCTGCACGCCGGCCAGGAGCAGATGTCCCGTGAGGTGACATCATTCGAGGTGAATCCCAAGATCGAGACGAGCCTGTTCGTGCGCCCGCAGTCGTAGCAGGCTCGCCGCGCGCGAGGACGTCCCGCCGGCGTCGGGGTGAGGAAAAAGCGCAACGACGGCGCAGCGGGGTGGCTGGCCTGACGAACGACCGGCACAGCGGCCGGCAAGGCCAACAAGGCGGAAGGCCCAGGGCGTGCCCTGGGCCTTCCACAATTGCGAGCCGCCTCGAAGGCTGTCCCGGATTTTGGAGAACGTGGTTAGCCGAACCGAGTGGCCAAGGGAGGCAGCCCGCAGCGCAGAGCATAGAGGAACCCCGGCCGGGCTGGCTAGACAAAAATAATTGCCCCAGAGGGTAGCTGGCCCCGCTACCTCGACCAAGTTCTCAAGGGCCCCGGACGGTTCCCGCCGCTGCGCGGCCACCCGCTCTCGGCGCGCCTGGCGGTCCGTCCCAGCGACTGCCCGCCCCGCCGGGGGCGCCCTCGAGGTGATCGTGGGCCGTCAGCGCCCCCGGCCAGGCCCTGGGCGGGCGGTGTCCGGGCGAGCCGCGCCTCCAACCGCCGGGCCGGCGTGCGGCTCGGGCGCAAGCAGGGCGAACTGCACCAGCCGCTTGCGTAGGGTATTACGGCTGATTCCCAATGCCTGCGCCGTTGCCACCTGGTTGCCCTGGTGGCGCTCGAGCGCAGCCTCGATCAGCACCTGCTCCACGCGCAGCAGCATCTCGTCGTAGAGCCCTTCGCCTCCCGCGTGCGCGTCGAGCCGCCGGTGCGCGTACTGGCGCAGGGAGCGCCTCCAGTCGACGCCGGCCGCGGAATCGGGCGCCCCGGGGCCATCCGCACCGATCAAGAGCGGGAGATCCTGCGCATCGATGACGTCCCCGCGGCACATGACCACCGCTCGCTGGAGGACGTTCTCCAGCTCCCGGACGTTTCCGGGCCAGCTGTAGGCCAGCAGCCGATCGACCGCCGCACGCGACATGCCGATCACGCGCTTGTTGAGCTCCTCGCCGAAGCGCCCCAGGAACACCGCCGCCAGCTCCTCGATGTCCTCGGGCCGCTCGCGCAAGGGCGGCAGGTGAATGCTGGCCACCTGCAGGCGGTAGAGCAGGTCCTCGCGGAACAGCCCCCTGGCCACCTGGGTGGCGAGGTCGCGGTGGGTCGCCGTCAGGATGCGCGCCTTGATGGGGATGGGCCCGCGCCCCCCGATCCGCTCGATCTCGCGCTCCTGGAGCGCGCGCAGCATCTTCACCTGCAGCGCCAGCGACATCTCGGCGATCTCGTCCAGGAAGATCGTCCCCGCGCCGGCCAGCTCGAACTTGCCGATCTTCGTCTCGTAGGCGTCGGTGAAGCTGCCGCGCTCGTGGCCGAAGAGCTCGCTTTCCAACAGCGTCACCGGGATGGCGCCGCAGTGGATCGCCACGAAAGGCTCGCGGGCCCGCTCACCGTGCTCGTGGATGGCCCGCGCCACGAGCTCCTTGCCCGTGCCGCTCTCACCGGTGATCACCACGGTGACGTCGTGGCGCGTGAGCGCCCCGATCGTCTTGTAGACCTCCTGCATGGCAGAGCTGCGTCCCACCAGCTCCCCGTGCGGTGGCGGCTTGGACGCCACGCGCAGCGCGGGCTCCACGGGGGCGCGCGCTTGGAGGGCGTGCTGCACCGCCTGCTCCACGCGCTCGAGCTCCAGTGGCTTGAGCAGGTACTCGAAGGCCCCCTCGCGCATCGCCGCGATGGCCGTCTCCATCGTCCCGTAGGCGGTCATCACCAGCACCTGCGCCTGCGGAACGATGGTGCGCAGCGCGGACAGGACGGTCAGGCCGGACTCGCCCGGCAGGCGCACGTCCAGCAGGACGACGTCGGGCCGGTCACGCTGCGCCAGCGCTCGCGCCTGATCGCCGTTGCCGGCCACGGAGCAGCGGTGCCCGTGGCCCTCCAGGAAACGCTGCAGCGCCGAGCAGATGTTGGGCTCGTCGTCGACGATCAGGATGGAGGCCATGTGCTCCTCCGCGTGTGCTGCCTTGGCCAGCGCGGCACTTGGCAGGCGGGCCAGCGGGGCGCGACCGCCGGGGTCGCGGCGAGTTCTGGAGAGCGCACCACCGTCACGCCGGCGGCGGCCGCAGCGGAAGCCAAGTCGTTACCCGCGCGCCGCCTCCGTCGCGGTTGGCGATCTCGACGCGGCCGCCGTGCCCCTGGATCACGGATCGTGCGTTGGCGAGCCCCAGCCCGAAGCCCTCCGGCTTGGTGGTGAAGAAGGGCTCGAAGGCCCGCTGCAGGGCCTCCGCAGTAAATCCGCGCCCGCGATCGAGCACCGTGAGCTGCAGCCAATCGCCGCTGCGCTCCGCGCGCAGCACGATCTCGCCCCCCGCTCGCGTCTCCTCCGCGGCATTGAGGACGAGATTGTACACGACCTGTTTGAGGGCAGCGACGTCCAGCGGCAGCGCCGGCAGCTGCGGGTCGACCTCCACACGCAGGGGCGTTCCCTGGTGTGCGAGCCGTGGGGTGAGCAGCCGCTGCATCGGATCGATCAGCTCGGACAGGGTGGCCATCCGGGGCTGGATGGGGCGCGGCCGCGCGCGGTCGAGCAGTCCCCCGACCACCAGCTCGAGCCGGTCGATCTCTTCGATGACCGCCTGCAGCGCTTCGCGGGTCGGCGCGTCGAGCCCCGGGGCGCCCGCGGCCAGCTGCGCCGAGAGCCGCATCCCCGACAGCGGGTTGCGCACCTCGTGGGCCACGCTGGCCGCCATCTTGCCCACCGCCGCCAGCCGCTCCGCTTCCAGCAGGGAGGCACGCGAGCTGCGCAGCGCCTCCGCCATGGCGTTGAAGGCCGAGCTGATGCGCGCGACCTCCGCCGGCCCGGACGCCGGTACGCGTACGGCGAGATCGCCGCCGGCCAGCCGCTCGGTGGCTGCCACCAGCTGCTCGACGGGGCGCGCAACCGACCGGGCGATGCCCCGGGCGACGGCCACCGCCAGCGCTGCCGTGGCCAGCGCGGCGAGCGCCGCCGTGCCCCAGATCACGCGCCGCGTGCGCGCCAATGCATCCAGCGGTGCCAGCGCGACCAGCCAGGTCGAGGCGTGCAGCTCGGTACGCAGCAGTGGGACCACGGCGACCCGATAGGCCCGCCCGGCGAGCGCGACGGCCGAAGGCGCGGGCGTGCGCCCCGCCGGCTCGTCCAAGCGGCGGGCGAGTGTCGCTCGCAGCGCGGCGCGCGCGGGCCCCGCCAGGGTCGAGGCGAGCACCGTGTCGCGCTGGACCACGGCCAGCTCGTCGCGCGTCATCCGCCCGGCCCAGCCCAGCAGCCGGTCGTCCAGGCGCAACCCGCTCGACGAGAGCGTCGTGCCCAGCTGCAGCAGACGCTCGTCGACGCTGCGATCGTATTCGCGTAGCAAGGACGCGCTCACCGCCGCCGCGAGCGCGATGGCGGTGCCGGCGAGCAGCGCGGCGATGGCCAGCGCCAGCCGGCTGGCGAGCGTCGACGGTGTGGGCAGGGCCATGGGCGCGCGCGAGCCTACATCGGGCTTGCGGCCGGTGCAAAGCGCCGCCAGGCCGCGCGACCGCAACCAGCGGCCGGATGTCGCGGCGTTGGCGACAGCACGATCCACGTGGCGGCGCCGCTCCGCTTGCCCGCGCGCCACGGTGGGCCTAGACTTCCGCGCATCGCTGCCCACGTGAGCCTGCCCCGCTTCAACGGAGAGCCCCGTGCAATCTCACCGCGCCACGATCCTCCTTTGCGCCTGGGCCCTGGGACGGCCCGTGCGGACCGGCCGCGTCCCCTGGACCAGGGCGCTGGCCCTGCGCGCGCGACTGGCGCTCGCCGCGCTGCCGGCGCGTGCCGTACTGCCCGCGCTTGCGGTGATGCTGGCGCTGTCCACGGGGCCCGCGTCGGCCCAGCCGCCTGCGGCAGCGCCATCCCCGTCCCCCGCGCCGCCGGCGCGGGCCAACCCGCCCCTGACTCCAGGAGCGCCGGCGCGAACGCAGACCTCCGCGCCCCCCGTGCTCGAGAAGCTGCCCGATGGCCGCTTCCGGCTGGGGAACCTGGTGCTCGACAAGCAGGAGGGCTCCATCACCTGCCCTGGAAAGGTGAACATGCAGGAGGGCCTGATCGAGGTCTTCGCGTGCACCGCGCGCGGCAAGCTCCATGAGTCCGCGCTGCAGATCGATGTCGATCCGCTGCATCTGGAGACGGCCCTGCTCGCGCTGGGTCTGGAATACGGCCGCGCCCTCAAGGAGCAGGGAGAGGCGCGCCGCCCCGAAGGCGATCCGGTGACGGCCTGGGTGCGGTGGGGCAAGGGGGAATCCGCGCAGAAATGGCGCGCCGAGGACCTCGTGTGGAACGTGCACGAGGCCAAGCCCATGCGCCACGTGGAGTGGGTCTTCTCCGGCAGCCAGGTGATCAACGGATCGTTCATGGCGCAGGTCGAGGGCCAGATCATCACGACCTATCACGACCCCTTCTCGATCCTGGACAACCCGCTGGAGGACGGTGCCGACGATACCGTCTACGAGGTGTACAAGGACCGCATGCCCCCGCCCGGGACTCCCGTCGAACTGATCCTCGTGGACGCACGCACCCAGCACGGCGCCAGGGAGTAGGGTGGGACGCTTCGACCTTGCAGCCAGCCCGACGGCGGGCCCGACCGCGCGCGTGACGCGCAGGATCGCGCGCGCCGCCGGTGTCTTGGGCGTGGTCGCGCTGCTGTGGTTGCTGCTGGCGGCCGACGCGCTCAGCGCGCGGGGCGCGCCCGCTGCGCGCTGGTGGTGGACGGCGCTGTTCGCCGCGTATCTGGGGGCTCTGGTGGCCGGCGTCAGCGCATACGTGCTGCTGCTGTCGCGCGTGGACCAGCCCCGCCGCCGCGCTGTCGGCGTGATGGAGCAGGCCTGCCTGATCCCCGGTGCCGGACGCCGCATCCTCGCCGGCGCCGTCGCCGCGCTGGCTGGCGACCTCGCGCCGCCGCTCAGCGCGGCCGCGGCACTGTGGCTGCTGGTGGGGCCAAGCACTCCGGCGCGCCCCGCTTCGATTATGTGGCTGCACCTCCACGCGCTCTCCCTCGGCCTGGGCCTGGGCGCCGTGCGCCTATGGCTGCAGGAGCGCCTGGGCGCCGCGCGCGCGGCGGTGGCGCTCTTGTTCGGCGCGCTCGCTCTGCTCATGACCAGCGCGTTCTGGGCCCCGCCGGCCCTCGACTTGGTCCTGCCCAGCCGCGCCTACGCCCCGGCATTGATCCTGCTCAACCCCGTGCTCGCCGCCGCGACCGCAGCCGGACAGGACCTCCTGCGTCACGGCCTCTGGTACGGCGGCTCCGCGCTGGGTCTATCCCGATTCGAGTATCCACCTGCTGCGGTGGCGGCGTTGCTGCCGCTGTTGGGCGTGCTCCTGGCGTGGGCACTGCCCCCTTGGGGACGCTACCGCGCCGCCTGACGCTCCAGTTGGATCGACCATGACGCTATCGATCGCATCGAAGGAGAGGAGATCATGATGTGCTCCATCGCTGGCTCAGGGCGCCGCCGCGCGCCCCACCGAGCCGCGCTGCTCGCACTCGCCGTCGCGTGCGCCTTCGCTTTTCCGGCAGCGGCGCCGCCCGCGCGCAGCGCCGACAAGGATCCGCGCGCCGTGGCCAAGGACAGCATCGACCGGGGTCTGAAGTGGCTGCGCACGAAGCAGGCCGAGGACGGCTCCTGGTCGGACCACCCCGGCGTCACGGCGCTGGTGCTCACAGCCTACTGCCGCAGCCCACGGGCGTACCGGGAGACCGACGGTCCCTTTATCCGCCACGCGGTGAGCTATCTGCTGTCCCTGCAGAAGGAGGACGGCAGCATCAGCAAGGGAGACCTGGCGGTGTACACCACGGCCGTGGCGCTCATGGCGCTGAAGGCCACGGGCAACGCGCAGTACGATGCCGCCATCCAGAAGGGGCGCACCTTCCTCACGAAGGAGCAGGCCGATGAGGGCGATGGGTACGGCAAGCAGGACAAGTTCTACGGCGGGATCGGCTACGGCAACGACGAGCGGCCCGACCTGAGCAATCTGCAGCTGGCCCTGCAGGCCATGGCCGAGACCAGCAACGACCGCAGCGATCCCATGTGGCAGAAAGCCATCGTGTTCCTGCAGCGCTGCCAGAACTACAGCGAGACCAACGACCAGCCATGGGCGGGCAATGACGGCGGGTTCATCTACCTGCCCGACCCCGAGCACAGTATGGTGCCGGGCGGGCGCAGCTACGGGAGCATGACCTACGCGGGGCTCAAGAGCTTCCTCTACGCCGGCGTGGACAAGAACGACCCGCGGGTGCAGGCGGCGGTGCGCTGGCTGAAGTCGCATTATTCCGTCGACGACAATCCGGGTATGGGCACGCAGGGGCTCTTCTACTACTACCACACGATGGCCAAGGCCCTGGCGGCGCTTGGCGACGTCTCCTTCGTCGACGAGAAGGGCGTCTCCCACGACTGGTACGCCGAGCTCGTCACCAAGCTCGCGTCGCTGCAAAAGCCCGATGGTTACTGGGTCAATGACAACGATCGCTGGTGGGAGCGCGATCCCAGCCTCGTGACGGCGTTCGCCGTCCTGGCCCTCGAGGCCGGCGATGGGGACGGCAAGAAGCAGTAGCCCGCGTCGCGCGCGCCGCGCGGCGGCCGCCGCGGTCGCTGCAGCGATCGCCTGGTGTTCGCTCGCCGCAGGCGTCTCCGCCGCGGGCATCTTCTCCGTCGGCGTGTCCGCCGCGCTGGCGCCCGAGCCGGCGCAGGCGGACGTCTATCTCTCCCTGCAGGTGGGCTGGGACGGGTTGGCCGTGCGTGGAGGCGTGGTGCCCGTGCGGGCGGTCGTGCGGCTGCCCGACGACGCCGCGGTGGGCGTGTCGGCGCAGCCGTGGACGCTGCGCCTCACCCCCAAGGGCGGGCCGGTGGCCTGGACGCTCGTGCTGCCTCTCTCGCTGCTGCCCGGCACGCCGCAGATCGTCGACGCGGCGCTCCCGCTGCACTCTCAGGACGTGCTGGTCACCGCGACCTTGCAGGACGCAGCGGGCGAGTCGTGGGCGAGCGTCGATCGCCCGCTGACGGCGCTGCCGCCGTACGCGCGGGTCGCCTTGTTCGTGGGCGGCGAACACGGCGTGCGCCGGGTGCTGGAGGAGGGGCCGGCGGACGCGGCGCGCGATGGCGGGCCGGGCGAGATCACCTGGATTCGTTTGCCCGCACCCGCGCTCTCCGCGCGCGTGGCGGCCTACCACGACGTGCAGCGGATCGCCTGGGCCGCCGACGCCCCGCCGCGACTGTCGGCGGCCGTCTCCTGCGCGCTGGAGCAGTGGGCCGCTCGCTACGGGCGGCCGTTGGGGCCGCGCGACGGTCCTGCTTGGAGCGTGCCGGTCGAGCCCCCAACGGGCGGCCTGACGTTGGACCTGGCGCTCGCGGGCGCGCTGGCCGCGGTCGCGCCGCTGCGGTGGCCAGCCTGGCCGGCGCTCGCCGCGCTGGCCGCCGGTACGCTCGCGCTGCCGCTGGCGCTGCGCCCGCTCGTTGCGGCGGGCACCGCTGGCGCTGCGCCCGGCGCCGCACGGGGTCTCGTACGTCGCGGTCCCCGCGCCGCGCTCTTACTGCTGGCCGCGGCGGCGGCAGCCTGGTTGGCGTTGGGCGCGCCCGTGACGGCAGCACGCCTGCACCCACGACTGCGCCTGCGCGAGCTGTTCCCGTCCGCGCCGGCGCGCACGTGGACGGTCTACGATCTGCGCGGCGGCGCCGGTCCCGCGCGACCGCTGGTGTGGCCTGCGCCGGACGCGGCATGGGTGGCTCCGGTGTGGCTTCCGCCGGAGGCGCACCCGCAGGCGCGCACCTGGGAGGTGTGGTGTTGGGAGCCGGGCACGGGACAACGGCGCTGGGAGATCCGCCCGCCGCGGGCCGGCGCGCGAGGGCGGTGGATGGACCTGCGGCTGGAGGAGGCGCTCGCTGCACCGGGCCCTGGCGCGACGGTGGCGGGCGGCACCGATCCGATCCCCGGCAGCGCGCCAGCCGCGGACGTTGCCGCGGACCCTGTGGCAGCCTTCGAGGGCCGCGCAAAGTTGCGCACGTGGCATGACGAGGTCGCCCGCGCGCTGCGCCGCGATCCCGCCGTCCGCTTCACACCGGTCGGTGGGTGGACGTTGCAACTGACGTGGCCCGCGGGAGGCGGCGCCGCGGGCGCGGCGCCCTGAGGCGTGCACGAGGCCGCGCGCGCGCACGCCCGTGTCGGCGGGGGGAGTGGGTGTAACCCCCGTGGCCCCGATCGCGTAGAAACGAGCGATCCACGCGGGCGCGACCGAGCCGCGCGGGACCATAAGGAGCTGCCATGCTGGAGCCTCTGGGAATCCTCCTGACAGTGGTCGTGATCGGCGGCGTGGTGGTCGCCGGCCTGATGCTGCTCAAGCTGCTGCTGTGGCTCTTGCTGCTTCCCTTCAAACTGGGGTTGGTGCTGCTGAAGCTCGTCGTGGGGCTGGTGGCCGTGGCGCTGGCGATCGCGGTGCTCGCGCCGCTCTTGTCCCTGGCGCTGCCGCTGCTCGTGGTGCTACTGATCCTGGGGCTCCCCCTGCTGCTGCTGGGGGGGCTGATCGGGCTGGCGTTCCGCTGACGCGCGGAGGCGCCGCCGCGGCGGATCACAGCGGCAGCGGCTGGTCGGCGAGCGACGTCAGGGGAAGCCCCAGCGCCGCGACCAGCGTTGCTCCCAGCCGGTAGTCGTGCACCTGCTCGGGCCAGGCCGCCGCTACTCCGTCGGCGAGCCATGCCGCCCAGGGCTCGCCCGCCGCGCACGGGTCGGGGTGTCCCGCCGCGCTCCTGGGGAGCGCGTCCGCGGGCCGACCCTCCTCGAGAATGGCGTCGGGCTCGGCGAGCACGACCAAGTCTCCGGCCTGCGGATGGTCGATCCCCCAGCTCGCGAGCGCGTCTTCCTCGAGGATCCGCTCGATGCCCGGGGTGAGCAGCAGCTCCCGGCGCAGAAGCTCGCGCGCGCCCGCGGGCGGACGCAGGCGCGCCAGCGGGCCTTCGACGACGCTGCACCCCTCCACCACGCCGCGCACGGTTTGCGGCCACTTGACCCGGCGCGCGACCGCGCCGAAGCCCGGCGCCGCGCACAGCATCGCGGCCGTTCCGCGCGGACGCGCCCCGAACAGACCATCCAGCGTGACGTCCAACGCGCTCGCCGCCTCGCGCACAGGCGTGCTGTCCGGGGGCGCCGCGCGCAGCGCGGCGGCGAGCGAGCGCAGCGACAGCACCAGGAGCTGCGGTGCCTCGCGCCCCCACGCTCGCCGCACGTGGTCGACGTGGCGCGCGTCGATCAGCGCGGCGTCTTGCGCCGACACCGCGCCGTCGTGCGCGGGCGCGCACTCGACCGAAGCGCCCAGCTCGCAAAGGCGTGCCTGCGGGCGCGCAAGCGCCAGGCGCTGCGCCAGCCACAGCGGGGACGCGGCACCCTGCGGCGCTGGCGCCGTCCAGGACGGTGCCGACGGCGAGGGCGGCAGGGAGCGAGTGCCGAGCACGCCATGACGCGCCGGACGCTGCCCCGTCAGCACGGTGGCGCGCACGACCGCCGGTAGGCAAGGAAAGGAGACCGCCAGATTGGCGACGGCAGCGCCGTGCAGCCACTGCCACGTACGTGGCATGAGGGCGGGGCCGGCCATGCGTCGCGCCAGACCTGGGACGAACACGAGCAGGCAGTGCATCATCGCCTCATCGCCTCAGACAGCCGCGGCCCGCTCGCGCGCCCGCGCTCACGTGACGCGGAAGGACCGCCGCAGGAGCTCCTGCGCGATCCCCAGCGCCGCGAAGGCCGCCAGCCAAGCCCAGGAGCATGACGCGGCAGCGGCAAGCGAAGCGTCCAGCCACAGGATGCCGCTCACCAACGCGCCCACGGCCGGTCCGACCACGCTGCCCTGCGGGCATACCGCCGCGGCGGCCAGGCGCCGCAGCGGGCGCGCCAGCCACAGCAGCAGGCACGCGCCCAGGGCGACCCAGCCGGCCCACGGCCGCGCAGCGCGCATCCAGAATGCGATGGCCACGATCGCCACGGCGGCCAGCAGTGTGCTCGCCACGGCCGAGCGCACGGCCGCGCGCGGCGAGCCCTCCACTTCGCCCAGGCTCAAGTGCGTGAGACCGAGCAGGTAGACGACCAGGATCGCGATCGCGGCGAGCCCGGCCGGCGGAGCGCCACCCAGCGCGAGCAGCCCCATCAGCATGTTGAGGCCACGGCAGGCTGCCATCCCCAACGGCCCCGCCAGCGGGCGACCGCTGAGCACCAGATCGTAGAGCACGATCGCGCAGGCCAGCAGCAACCCGGCGGCGAACGCCGGCCGGCCGGCCAGCGCGACGAGCAGCAGCCCCGCGGCCAACAGGCCCATGGCCACCCTCGTCGCGGTCGCCCGAGCGATCCGCCCGGAGGGGATGGGACGCGTCGGGCGCTGGGCGCGGTCGAGTGGTGCATCCGCCACGTCGTTGAGAGCCATGCCGGCACAGTACAGCGCGGCGCTACCCAGCAGCGCCGCCGCCCAACGCGCCCAGGCCGCCGCCGGCACCGGGCCCGTAGCGGCCACCAGTGCGCCGGCCGCCATGACGTCGCTGGCGGCGGTGGTGACATTGGGGATGCGCAGGAGGTCGAGCAGATCGGCGGTCTTCATGGCGGCGCTCTGGGATGGCGCGTCTACAGTACGCGCGAAGCGTGGGCGGGGGCCACGGGGACCTGCGCAGCGTCTAGGGAGCGGGATCCAAGGCCACAGGCGGAAGGTGCAGCAGCACCCCGCCCTCCTGCAGCCGCACCACGGCCTGCGCCCGTGCCGTAAGCGTGTCCCACTGAGCCTGCGCTGGAGCGGTCCAGTGGCTGGATGGGCCCTGGGTGAGAGCCAGCAGCCGCACTCCACGCAATCCCGGCCGCCGGCGAATCGCCTCGAGCGTGGACGGCCGGTCGGGCAGGAAGATCGCTGGGCGCCTTGCGTTCCAGGCCAGCACCGCCGAGTCGGTGAAGAACGGGAAGGCCGGCTCGGCCGCGTCGCGCACCTCCTGGATGAGCCGCGCCGGCGGATGGCGCACGCTCGCGGGCAGGCCGCGCAGCTCCGCGCCGGGGCGCAGCGTCGATCCCAGCGGCAGGATCCAGGGCGCGGCCGCCACGGCGATCGCACCCCACGCCCACCAGCGCGGCCGGCGGCGTGGCGCCACGCCGGCCAGCCCCGCGCCAACCCATGTGCTCGCGACCGGCAGCAGGGGCACGAGCAGACGCTCCTCGCGCGTCCACGGCGCAAGCAGCAGCAGCGCGGCCGCGATCAGGACCAGGTCGCGCAGCGCGGCCGCGCGGGACTCGCGCGCTCCCAGGAGCGCCAGCGCGAGCAGCGGCCACGCCAGCCAGCCATCGAGGTGGGTGACCAGCTGCACCGCATTGTGCAGCGCGGCGCGCGCCACGCGTCCGGGCTCCGCTCCCAGCACGGCGAGCGTCGAGGCGGGCGTCAGCCCGCGGTAGGGGCCAAAGCCCGCAGGATCGTCCACGGACTTGGCGAGCTCGGCCCATGTCTGGACGTAGAAGTGAGGTGACCCGCACACCGCCCAACTGTGCACGTGCCAAGGGATCGCGATCAGCGTGGCGCCCGCGCCGAGCAGCGCCCAGGCGCCACGATCGTAACGGTCGCCGCGCGCAAGCAGGGCCAGAAGTCCCAGCAGCCAGCCGATGGGGTGCAAGAGAGGGAGCATCCCGTAGAGCGTCCCGCACGCGAGATGGGCCAGCCGCCCCTGCCCGCGCGGGCTCCAGGTCCACAGCACGTAGGTGAGCAGCGACAGGGCCAGCTCTGGACCACCCCCCCACAGCGCGCGCGTGGCGGCGAAGCTGCTGGCGAGCGCCAGCGCCGCCATCCCGCCGGCGCCGGGCCCGAACGTGCGGTCGCCCACCAGTGCCAGCAACAGCAGCAACACCACCGCGCAGATGGCCGCCAGCACCACGCCCGCGCGGTCGCTGAGCCCTGCGCGCACCAGCGGCACCAGCGCCGCCGGCCACGCCGGGGGACGCGAGACATTGCGCACGGGCCAGTGCTCGCCGCCGGGCGCGGCGAGCTGTACGGGGTATACCACCAGCGGCCGCAGTCCTTCGCCCCGCACCGCTTGTAGGGCGCGTCCGGCATAGTCGTAGCGGTCGGAGTTGGGTGCCGGCGCGGTGCGCAGCGACCAGACGGCGGAGAGCAGGAGCGTCAGCAGCGCTGCGCTCAGCAGCGTGCGCGAGAACGAGCCGCTCACATCAGCGCGCGTGGCGGCTGCCGGGCGAGTCCAGGGGGACCCCCGCCGCGCAGAGGGGGCATGCCTGCGGCGGATGCACCGCTACCGGGACCGTCACCAGCGACTCCACCCGCAGGTCGAGGCGCACGTCGGCGTCGCGGCGGTCAACGATCACGCCGAGGCCACAGGCCGTGGCCTGGTGCGACGCCAGCAGGTCGGTCATCTCGTGGCAGGAGGTTCCCCGCGTGAGCACGTCGTCCACGAGTAGCGCCGTCTCGCCCTTGAGGACTTCGAAGCCGCGCCGCAGTACCAGGGCGTCCTCGCGGCGCTCGCAGAAGATGTGACGGCGGCCCAGCGCGCGCGCGACCTCGTGCCCCAGCAGCACGCCGCCCACGGCGGGGGACAGGACGAAGTCGATCTCGAGCTCGTTGAAGCGCTCGGCGAGCAGGCGGCCGAGCTCGCGCGCGAGCTCGGGATATTGCAGGACACGCGCGCACTGGAAGTAGCGGTCGCTGTGCAGCCCGCTGCTCAGGCGGAAATGCCCCTGCAGCACGGCGCCCAGCTCCTGCAGCCGCTGGGCGACCTCGGCGGGTGTGAGGACGGGCTGCATGCCCTCGCTGGCGTCCCTCAAGCAGGCCTCGCGCGGCGGTAGAGGACGGTGCCGCGCGCGGCCGCGCGGCGCTGCCCACGCTACACCGCTGTGCTCATCTCGTCCAGAATGCGCCGCGCCGCATCGCGCGGCAGCTTGGCCTGGGTGATCGGGCGCCCGATGACGAGGAAGTCGGCGCCGTCGCGCAGCGCCCGCGCTGGCGTGGCGGTGCGTTGCTGATCGTCCTGCGCGTCGCCCTTGGGCCTGATCCCGGGGATCACCAGCAGCGGCCGCGGCCCGCTCGCGGCGCGCAGCGCGGGCAGCTCGTGCGCGCTGGCGACCAGCCCCGTGGCGCCCTGTCCCAGGGCTGCCCGCGCCAGCGCCAGCACCAGCTCCGCCGTGGACAGCGGCGTGCCGTACAGTCGTTGCAGTTCCCCTTCGGCGTGGCTGGTGAGCACGGTGACCGCCAGCACGGCCATGGCGCCGGTGGTGGCACCGCCGGCCAGCGCGGCGGCGACGGCAACGCCGCCGCCGGCGTGGACCGTGCACATGCGCGCGCCCATGCGCTCCGCGGCAGCCGCCGCGCCGGCGACCGTGGCGGGGATGTCGTGCAACTTCAGATCGAGGAACACCCGCAGGCCCGCGCCAGCCAGCCGGCGGACGATCGCCGGCCCGCAGGCGGAGAAGAGCTCGAGGCCTACCTTGACGTAGCAGAGCTCAGGCCGCAGCTGATCGGCCAGGCGCAGCGCCGCGTCCTCGCCCGCGACGTCGAGGGCCACGATCAGGCGGTGGCGGGGATCCGCCTCGCGGAAGGCATCGGCTGGGGCAGGCACGAGCGGGTCGCGGGAGCTTCCGGGGATCGGGTCTTGCCGCGCCGACGGACCGTCGACTAGGTTCAACGTCCACCGCAGGCGCCGGCCGCGCGGGAGCGCCTCCTTCTTACGCCACCCGCGGGGCGCGCGCAACCCCTGGAGAGGCGTGCATGCTCGACCGCAAGCTGATCCGCGAGCACCCCGACCGGGTGCGCCAGGCCATCCTCGACAAGCGTGGAGCCGTCGACCTCGACCTGGTGCTGTCCCTCGACGAGGAGTGGCGCCGCCTGCTGGGCGAGGTGGAGCAGCTCAAGGCGCGGCGCAACGCCGCCAATGAGGACATCGCCCGCCGCAAGCAGGCCGGCCAAGACGCCGGCCCTGCGATTGCGGAGATGCGCGACGTGAGCGAGCGCATCAAGGCCGGCGATGAGCGCATCACGGCGCTGGTTGCCGAGCTGGACGCGCTGGAGGCGTGCATTCCCAACCTTCCGGACCAGGACGTCCCGCGCGGCGACGAGCGCCACAACCAGGTCGTGCGCACGTGGGGGACGCCCCGCTCGAGCGGGCCGGGGCTGCTGCCGCACTGGGAGCTGGGCCAGCGCCTGGGGATCCTCGACCTGGAAGCGGCCGCACGCATGAGCGGCAGCGGGTTCATTCTGCTCAAGGGCGAAGGCGCGCGGCTGGAGCGCGCACTCATCAACTGGTTTCTCGACGTGCACGTGCGCGAGCAGGGCTACCTCGAGATGAGCGCGCCGTATCTGGTGCGTGACCACGCGCTGTTCGGAACCGGCCAACTCCCCAAGCTGGCCGACGACATGTACGTGACCGCGCCCGACCAGCTGTGGCTCATCCCCACCGCCGAGGTGTCGGTGACGAACTACCTGCGCGAGCAGGTACTGGAGGGCGACCAGCTCCCGGTGCGCTTCGTGGCGTTCTCCCCCTGCTTCCGCCGCGAGGCAGGATCGGCGGGCAAGGACACGCGCGGAATGCTCCGCGTGCACCAGTTCCACAAGGTGGAGATGGTGCGCTTCACCACGCCACAGCGCAGCGAGGCCGAGCTGGAGGAGCTGGTGGCCGACGCCACGGTGCTGCTCGAGCGGCTGGAGCTTCCTTACCGCGTGGTGAAGCTCGCCAGCGGCGACCTGGGCTTCGCCGCTGCCAAGTGCTACGACCTGGAGGTCTTCAGCCCGGGCGTCGACACCTGGCTGGAGGTGAGCAGCTGTAGCAATTTCCGCGACTTCCAGTCCCGCCGCGCTCAGATCCGCTACCGCACCCAGAAGGGAGCCAAACCCGCCTGGGTGCACACGCTCAATGGCAGCGGGCTCGCGCTGCCGCGCATGCTCGTGGCCGTGATGGAGAACTACCAGACCAAGGACGGGGCGATCCGCGTCCCCGAGCCGCTGATCCCCTACATGGGTGGTGTGAGGCAGATCGGCTAGGTCGCGCCCATGTCGCCGGCGCTCTTCTTCCAGGGGCCCACGGGCCGCGCGCTCATCAAGAGCTACCTGCTCATCGGGCTAGTCCTGATCGGCACCGCCGTCGCGTTCTTCACGCTGCGCGTTACCGAAGAGGTGGCGCTCCAGGACCGCCTCACCACGCGTTTCATCGCCCGTTTCGCGGCGCCAACGCTGCTCTTGCCACAGCACGGCCTCACGCCCCAACAGGAGCACGACCTGCGCGCGTCGCTGTTGGCGATCAAGGACGTCACGTTCCCGTTCGTGCTGACGGACCGGGAAGGGCGTCCCCACTTCTGGAACGAGTGGCGAGTGGGCGTGCCGCTGCCGGAGCGCTACGCGGACCTGCTCGCCCAGGATCCCCGCAACCCGTCCGATCCCCACGTGCGACAAGTGCTGGAGCTCGTGCGGCGCTTCGACCGGCGGCGCGAGCCCATCGCCGTGCTCGTTCCGGGGGAGGAGCGTCCCATCGGCCACCTGCACTACGGCGCCAGCAGCCTCGGCGCGCGCGTGCGTTGGATGCCATGGCTGGAGGCGGCGGCGATCCTGGTGTTCATGAGCGTGGCGCTGCTGGCCTTCCGCAACATCAAGCGCAGCGAGCAACGCAGCATCTGGGTCGGCATGGCCAAGGAAACGGCGCACCAGCTCGGCACGCCGCTCACCAGCATGAATGGCTGGCTCGCGCTGCTCTCGGAGACCGGCGGCGCGCCCGGCGCCGTGCGCCCCGGGGCGGGCGGCCCGCAGGCGGCGCAAGCCACCGGCGCCGGCGCGGCCGACTCCGTGCTCGATCGCGAACAGGTGCTGGGCGAGCTCGCGCGCGACCTGCAA
Organism: Candidatus Krumholzibacteriia bacterium; assembly: GCA_041484665.1. GTDB lineage: Bacteria > Krumholzibacteriota > Krumholzibacteriia > JAJRXK01 > JAJRXK01 > JBGPIA01. The sequence continues at coordinate 62,014 of JBGPIA010000004.1, read as the reverse complement.
CGCCTGACCAAGGTCACCGAGCGATTCAGCCAGATCGGCAGGCGCCCCAAGCTCTCGCTGGGGCGCGCCGACCAGGTGGCCGAGCGCGTCTGCGCGTACTTCCGCCGGCGCCTTCCCCACCTGGGCAGCCACGTGCGCATCGAGAGCTACCTCGAGGAGGTCCCGCTGGCGCCGCTCAACGAGGAGCTGCTGGAGTGGGTGCTGGAGAACCTGATCAAGAACGCCCTGGACGCCATCGACAAGGCGCAGGGGCTCGTCGAGGTGACCTGCCGCTACCGCCCCGAGCTGCAGAGCGTCGAGATCCTCGTGTCCGACAACGGCAAGGGGATGACCCCGGCGCTGCAGCGGCGCATCTTCGAGCCCGGGTTCTCCACGCGCAAGGCGGGCTGGGGGATGGGGCTGGTGCTGGTGCGCCGCATCGTGGAGGAGTACCACGGTGGCGACGTCGACGTCGCGCGCAGCGCTCCAGGAGTCGGCACGACGATGCGGGTCACGCTGAAAGCGGGATGATCCTCTATATTGGGGGAGCGGCGGCCGGCGCCTGGCCGTCCTCCCGCGCATGGCCCGCGGCGTGGCTGTGCTCCTGCGCCGCTCCCCTCACGCAGCGGCGATCGCCACGCCTCCAGATCGGGGAGGACCCATGACAGCCCGCACCATCCTCTGGGCCGACGACCAGATCGAGGAGCTCCGCAGCCAGATCCTGTTCCTGGAGGGAAAGGGCTTCCAGGTCGTCGGCGTCAGCAACGGCGAGGACGCCATCTCGCTGGTGCGCGACCGCCGCTTCGACGCCATCCTGCTCGACGAGATGATGCCCGGGCGCGGCGGCATGGAAACGCTGCAGTCGATCCGGCGCCTCGATCCCCTCGTGCCGGTGATCATGATCACCAAGAGCGAGGAGGAGGAGCTGATGGACCGGGCGCTGGGACGGCGCATCACCGACTTCCTGGTCAAGCCGGTCCAGCCCACCCAGATCCTCATGGCCCTCAAGCGCGCCCTCGACGAGGAGACCATCCGGCGGCGCCAGGTGACCCAGGACTACCTGAAGGGCTTCGCCGAGCTGGCGCGCATGCGCCTGGAGGCGCGCCACTGGCGCGACTGGATCTCCATCTACGAAACGATGGTGACCTGGGAGCTGGAGCTCACGCGCCTGGAGGACCCCGGGCTGTGGAACGCCCACAGCGAGCAGCTGCGCGACGCCAACGCCGAGTTCGGCCGCTTCGTGGAGCGCAGCTACCGCGACTGGATGCAGGGCCACGACGCCCCGGTGATGAGCCACCACGTGTTCGAGCACTGGGTCGCGCCGCACCTGCGGGCGGGGACGCGGGTTTTTCTGTTCGTGATCGACTGCATGCGCCTGGACCAGTGGCGCGTGCTGGAGCCCAGCCTCGACTCGCTGTACGCGCTGCAGCGGGAGAGCTACTACAGCATCCTCCCCTCGGCGACGCCCTTCGCCCGCAACGCCATCTTCGCGGGGCTGCTGCCGGTCGAGATCGCCGCCCGCTACCCGCGGTGGTGGCGTGGCGCGGCCAACGAGGAGAAGAGCAAGAACGCCAACGAGCGGGATCTGCTGGGCACGCAGCTGGCGCGCCTGGGGCTCAAGGACGTCCGCTTCAAGTACTTCAAGACGTTCAACGCCGGCGAGACCGAGGCGATGCGCAAGCAGATTCCCACCTTGCGCGATGTCCAGCTCGTGGTGGGCGTGATCAACTTCCTCGACATCCTGGCCCACGGCCGCAGCCAGAACGAGCTGCTACGCGAGCTGGCGCCCGACGAGTCGGCTTTCCGCTCGGTGATGCGCTCGTGGTTCGAGCATTCCGCGCTGCTGGAGACCCTCAAGGAGATCGCTGCCGCGCCGCAGTCGGTCGTGGTCGTGACGACCGACCACGGGTCGGTGCAGGCCAAGCGCTCGAGTCTGGTGAAGGCCAACCGCGAGGCCTCCACCAACCTGCGCTACAAATACGGAGACAACCTGGGCGTCGACCCCAAGGACGCGTTCGTGATGAAGAACCCACGCGACTTCGGACTGCCGTCGGACTCGCCCATCCAGAACTACATCTGCGCCAAGGAGTACAACTACTTCGTCTATCCCACGAACTTCCACGAGTACGAGCGCCAATACCGCGACAGCTTCCAGCACGGGGGCATCTCGCTGGAGGAGCTGATCGTGCCGTGCGTCACCCTGCGGCCGCGCTAGGGGCGATGGCAACGCCGGAGATCCTCGAACTGCAGGCTGAAACCGGCGCGCCGGCGCAGACGGCCGCCCTCGCACGGGCGCTCGCGCCGTTCTTGCCCGCGGGCAGCGCGCTCTGCCTGGAGGGCGACCTGGGCGCGGGCAAGACGACCTTCGTGGCCGCGCTGGTGGCGGCTTTGGGCGGCGGCAGCTCGGTGGTCAGCCCGACCTTCACGCTGGAGAACCGCTATCCGGTGGAGGCCCCGGCGCCGGGCTGCGCGCCGCAAGTTGTCCACGTCGACCTCTACCGCTTCGGCGACCGTGCCGACCCGGAGCTGCTGGCGATGATGCTCGAGGCGCGTGAGGAAGGGGCGCTGCTGTGCGTGGAGTGGGGGCAGGCGGTGCTGCCCTGGCTCTCGCCCTGCCTGCGCCTGTCCATCAAGCTGCTCACCGCGCAGCCGGGCCGCGATGCGCCGCGCCACCTGACGCTGCGCGCCGTCGGCAGACCCTGGCCGCGTCAGGACGAGCTGGCCGCCGCCTGGGGGCGTGCCGGCGGCGAGCGGCCGTGAGCGTCGTGCTCGCGCTGGACACCTCCGGCCACGGGGCGGAGGTCGCCGTCGGGTGCGACGGAAAGCTGCTGGCCGCCGTCGCGCTGGCCGGCCGCGGCAGCTTCGCCGAGTCGCTGCCGGGGCTCCTGGACGATGCGCTGTGCCAAGCCGCTGTGACGCTGCAGGCGGTGGAGGCGGTGGCAGTGGTGGTGGGCCCGGGCAGCTTCACCGGGTTGCGCATCGGCATCATGACGGCCAAGACGCTCAGCTTCGCGCGCGGGATCCCCTTGCTCGCCGCGGGCACGCTGGAGCTGGTGGCGGCGGCCGCGAGTGACGCGCCCGCCGCAGCGCCAACGTCGTTGGCGGGCTGCGTGGCGGCGGCGCTGGACGCGGGCGCCGGCCACGCCTTCGCCGCAGCCTACGCACGCGCCGACCGCGGGCGCGCGCTGCTCCTGTCGTCGCCATTGCGCATGCCCGCGCGCGTGGCGCTGGCGGGGCTGCCGGAGTGGCTCGCCGGGCTGCCGCCGCCCGTCGTGCTGGCCGCGCGCGGCGAGGAGAGCCTGCGGCGCAGCGGGGAGCTGTTGGCCGCCGGCGCCTGTGCGCAGACCGTAGCCGCCGACGGGCTCGCGCGCCGCCTGGCGGCCGGCGCTTCGGCCGGGGCACCGCCGGCGCGCGCGGCCGACCCGGTCACGCTCGTTCCCATCTACATCAGCCCCAGCCAGGCCGAGCGCAAACTCGGCGTGGACCTGGAGGCACAGGTGCACCGCCCGGTCTCGCCGCGCCGCGAACGGCCGTGAAGCCCGCCTGCCACATCCGCTTCGCGTGCCCCGCGGATCTGCCGCGGCTGGTGGAGATGGAGAACGCGATCTTCACGGCGCCCTGGAGCCCCACCGCCATCGCCGCCGAGCTGATCGTGGATCCCGGCCGGCTCGCGCTGGTGGCCGAGATCGGCGATGAGGTGGTGGCGTACGCCTTCGTCTGGCGCGTCGTCGATGAGATCCATCTGGTCAGCCTGGCCGTGGACGATCGTCACCGTCGCCAGGGGATCGCCGACCGCTTGCTGCGCACGCTGTTGCGCCATGAGTTCGCGCGACACACGCGCGCGATGACCCTCGAGGTGCGCGCGAGCAACGAGGCGGCGCTTAGCCTGTACCGGCGGCACGGATTCGCCGAGGTGGCGATCCGCCGTGGCTACTATCCAGACAATCGCGAGGACGCGGTGGTCATGGTGAAGTTGCTGAAGGGATCTGCGCCGCAGGCACCGCAGCCACCGCGGTCGCACGACCAACGCAAGGAGTCCTGAGCGTCCGCCCAGCCGCTGCCGCACGCGTCTTTGACCGGCGGCCAAGGCCCGCTGCCGGCACGCGCGCCGCGGCTGCGCAGGGCGTCCCTGCGCGCGGCGATGCTGCGCCCCCGGGACAGGGCCCGCGGGGAATTGGATTGTCGGCGCCCGCCCTCCCCCCCTAGATTGTGGGGGTGGCGCCAGCGGCGCCGCGGGAGAACCATGTCCTGGCTCAAGCGCACGCGCAAGGGGATCAACCAGCTCGCCACCAGCGGCGCGGTGCGCCCACGCCGGGAAGTCCCGGACAATCTCTGGACCAAGTGCACCTCGTGCGGCGACCTCATCTACAACAAGGAGCTCGCCGGCAACCTCTGGGTCTGCTACCAGTGCGGCTACCACTTCCCGATCTCCGCCGAGCAGTACCTCGATCTGCTGCTGGACCCGCAGAGCTTCCAGGAGACGCACAAGGGGCTGGTCAGCTCCGACCCCCTGAACTTCCGCGACACCAAGCGCTACCGCGACCGGCTGCGGGAGAACCGCGCCAAGACCGGACGCGAAGAAGCCGTGATCACCGGATTCGGGCGCATCGGCGGCGTACCCATCTCGATCGCGGTCATGGATTTCTCGTTCTTGGGCGGCAGCATGGGATCGGTGGTCGGCGAGAAGATCACGCGCTGCATCCAGGACGCCATCGCGCAGCGGCTGTCCACGGTCATCATCTCCAAGTCGGGCGGCGCACGCATGCAGGAGTCGATCCTCTCGCTGATGCAGATGGCCAAGACCAGCGCCATGCTCGCGCGCTTGGGCGAGGAGCGGCTGCCGTTCATCTCGGTGCTCACCCATCCCACGACTGGCGGCGTGACGGCGAGCTTCGCCATGCTGGGGGACGTCATCGTCGCGGAGCCGCGGGCGCTGATCGGCTTTGCCGGCCCGCGGGTGATCCAGCAGACCATCAACACCGAGCTGCCCGAGGGCTTCCAGCAGAGCGAGTTCCTGCTGGAGCACGGCATGATCGATCGCATCGTGGAGCGCAAGAACCTCCGGCGCGAGCTCCACGGGCTGCTGGGCTTCCTGGTGGACGGCGTCCATCCACTCGAGGAGGAGGAGAGCGATGAGCTCGCGGCCACGTCGCACCGGCGACTCTAGCCGCGGCTTCGAACTCCTCCAGCTCCTCCCGCCCTTCGCGCCAACCCATCCCGCGGCACGCTGGCTGTTCGGACTGGCGCGCGGCGGCATGCGGCCGGGTCTCGTGCGCGTCAAGGCGCTGCTGCGCAGGCTCGGCGATCCGCAACGGAACATGGCCTGCGTCGTGGTGGCCGGCACCAACGGTAAGGGCTCCGCGGCCACCTACCTCGCCGCGCTGGGCAGCGCCGCCGGACTGCGCACGGCGCTGTACACCAGTCCCCACCTGCTGCACCCCGGCGAGCGCATCGTCGTGGATGGACGCCCCCTGGCCGAGTCCGCGCTGGTAGCGCTCATCGAGCGTTGCCGCCCGCACATCGAGGCCGCGCAGGCCACCTTTTTCGAGGCGATGACCGCCATGGCGTTGCTGCACTTCCGCGAGCAGGACGTGCAGCTGGCGGTGCTCGAGACCGGGCTGGGCGGCCGGTTGGACGCGACCAACGCGGTCGATGCGCGCGGCGTGCTGCTCACGTCCGTCGGGGATGACCATCACCAGATCCTCGGTGACTCCCTTGCGCAGATCGCCCGGGAGAAGCTGGGGTTGGCCCGCCGCGGCCGCCCCTTCTACCTGGGGCTGCTGCCGGCCGGCATCGACGCCCTGGCGGCCGAGGTGCTCGCGGCCGCCGGCGCCCAGGCCGTGGATCTCTCCCTGGGGCGCGGCACCGTCGAGGCGTGGGACGGGCGCTCTGCACGGGTTCGGCTGTGGCTGCCCGCCGGCGAGGCCGTGGTGACCTTGCCCCAGCGCGGCGCGATGCAGGCCCAGATGGCGGCGCTGGCGTGGGCGTGCTGGGAGGACCTGGCGCGTCGCGAGGGGTGGCCGCTCGGGGACGCGGGACGCGCGTTGCGCGGGGTGCGCGCGCCGTGCCGCTACGAGGGCTTCGGTGCGGCTCCCGAGCTGCTGCTGGACACGGCGCACAACACGCCGGCGCTGCAGCAGGTGCTGGCACAGTGGTCGGCGGAGCGGCCGCGCGCGGAGCGCGTCCTCGTCTTCGGCGTCATGCGCGACAAGCGGATCGATGCGGTGCTCGGCGAGATCGCCGCGTGCGCCGCCTGTGTGGTGCTGACCGCGCCGTGCTGGGAGAGGTCGCTGCCTCCGCGCGATCTGGCCGCGCGCCTGCGCGCTGCCACGCCGGCGAGCGGGACACCGCCCTTGGTGTTGGTGGTCGAGTCCGTGACGGCGGCGATGGAGGAGGCGCGGCGGCGGGCCATGGCGCCGACCGCCGGCGGCCGGGGCCAAAGCGTGCTCGTGACTGGATCGAACTTCCTGGTCGCCGAGGTGCTGGACCGCATCGGGGTGGACGATCTCGTCGGGCCGCCGCACGCTCCGCTGTGGGACGCCGGCAGCCCGCTGCGCGAGCGCCCGCAGCGGGAGCAGGAGGTGGCCACTCCATGAGATGGATCGGCGTCGATGTGGGCGCGACGAACACCAAGCTGGTGCGGCTGGGCGACGACTTGGCCGTGGCCGAGCACGCGGAGTTCAAGACGGAGGGGGAGCTGGGACCGGCGCGGTTCGTAGAGCGCTTGGCGCAGGCGCTTACGCCCTGGATCGGGGCGCGCGGCGACCAGGCTGCCGTGGGGCTGGCGGTGGCCGGACTGGTGTCCGGGGAGGGCAGCCTGCAGGAGGCGCCCAACCTCCAGGCGTTCGAGGGCTTCCCGCTGGCGGCGGAGCTCTCGGCGCGGCTGGGGGGCGCGGCGGTCGCCATGGAGAACGACGTGAACGCCGCGGTCTACGCCGAGACCCGCGTAGGCGCGGCGCGCGGACTGCGCCACGTGCTGATGCTGGCGCTGGGCACCGGGGTTGGCGGGGGGCTGGTGATCGATGGCGAGCTCTATCGCGGGGCGCGCGGGGTCGCCGGCGAGTTCGGCCACATGACGCTGCAGATCGACGGGCCGCACTGCAGCTGCGGACGCCAGGGGCACGTGGAGGCCTATCTGGGGACCACGGGCATCGTGACCTACGCGGGCCAGCGCTTCGATGCGGCGAGCGACGAGCAGAAGCAGCCCCTGCTGCGCCGCTGCCGCGAGGAGGGCGGTCTGACACCGCGGGCGCTTGCGTTGGCCGCCGCCGACGGCGATCCGCTGTCGGTGGGCATCCTCGGCGACGTCGGCCGCCTGCTCGGCGTGGTTTGCGCCAACCTGGCCAACGCCCTCAATCCGGAAGCGATCGTGATCGGCGGCGGAATCGCCTTGGCCGGGGACCCCCTGCTGAAGCCGGCGGGCCAAGCGCTCAAGGCCTGGGCGATGCGGCCGACGGCGGAGCACCTGCAGCTGTTGGCCGCACAGCTGGGAAACCAGGCGGCTGCGATCGGTGCGGCGCTGCTGGCGCGCGCGCCCCTTGACGGAGGCGGGTCGCGCGCGCATTGAATAGCGAGTCCGCGCAACCGTCGCCCCCGGTCGGCGCCAACGGCAGGACGCCCATGGACGAGCGAGCAGCGCGCGCCCGGCGCGGGCCCACGGCGGCCAGGCCGCTGGCGGTGCTCGTCTCGGTTGCGCTGGCGTGCGCCGCGGCGGCGCAGAGCGGCTCCCCGCCGCCCGGCCCCGCCGCCGCGCGTGCTCCGGGGGCTGCTCCGTCCGCCCCGCCGCCGGGCCCGGCCGCGGCGCCTGCTCCGGCGGTGGCGCCCGCAGTCGTTGCCGGCCGCTGGACCGTCAATGGCGACCATGGCCGCATCGTTACCGTCGAGCAGCGCCGCTTCCTCGTCTTGACGGGCAACGTCTCCGCCCACCGTACGGGCGTGACGCTGACTGCCGATCACGCGCGCCGCGACATGGACCGCGAAGAGACCTTTCTGGTCGGCGCGGTGCACGCCGTTTCCGAGTCGCTCACCGTCTGGGCCGACAGCGTCGAGGTGATCGAGCGCGCCGACCTCGCCCGCGCCTTTGGCAGCGTGAAGCTGCAGACCCTGGAAGGCACCACGGGCACGGGCGCGCGCGGCATCCTCCGGCGCAGCGACCGGTGGCTGGCGCTGGCCGGCGATGCCCGCATGATCGACGGGGCGATCGTCGTGGATGCGGACTCGCTGACCTATGACCGCGCCGCCGGAGTGCTCCAGGCGTTCGGAGCGGTGCGCATCGTCGATGGCGCCAATCAGACTCTCATCACCGGCGCGCGCGCGCGGTTCGATCGGCGCAGCGGCCTGGCCTGGGTCGACTCGCTGCCGCACCTCACGTCGCGCCGCCAGGGACAGCGCCTGGCCGAAGTGGAGAGCCGCCGCATGGTCTTCCAACGCGACGGCTCGCGCCGTCGGGCGGTGGGTGCGGTGCGCTTCCGGCAGGGTGCCACGAGCGCCACCGCCGACAGTGCGGACTTCCAGGGCGACAGCCTGCTCGTGCTTACCGGCACGCCGCGCGTAGAGCAGGGGCGCCAGGCGCTGACGGGGGAACGCGCCAGCTTCTTCTACGAGGGCGGCGAACTGCGGCGCATCGACGTCTTCGGGCAGACCGAGCTGGTGGATAGCAGCCCCGACACGCTGCGGCGCATCTTCACCGCCGTGCCGCTGGCCAACCAGCTGCGCGGCGACACGCTGAGCATCGACGTCGTGCACGACGAGGTGACCCACACCCGCGTGCGCGGATCGGCCCGCAGCACCTACCTCCCGGAGGACCAGAGCTCGACCATCTCGGTAAACGAGGTCTCCGGCTCGGCGATCGACATCAGCTTCCTGAGCGGGCACGTCGATCGTGTCGACGTGCACGGCCAGGTCGAGGGGGCCTACCGCTTCCTGGAGCGCAAGCGCATGGCGGCGGCCGCGAGCGCCGACAGCAGCGCGGCTGTCCGGGGCGAGCCCCATGCGGCTGCCCACGCCGACAGCAGTTCGGCTGCACCACCGGCTGCCCCACGGGCGACCGCCGTGGCGGACACGGCTGCAGTCCGGACTCGCGGCGCCGGCGGCGACTCCACGGCGGCGCGCATCGACTTCGACGCGCACGCGGAGAAGGTGCTCTACAAGGGCAAGCGGGCGTCCTTCGCCGTTCCGCGCGGCCTGATCCTCATCTCCGGCGACGCCGAGGTGCAACACGGGACTCTGACCCTGGGCAGCCAGGAGATCCACTTCGACACCAACGCCCGGGAGCTGCTGGCGGAGGGGGACCCCCTGCTCAAGGACAAGGAGAGCGAGCTGCTGGGCGACCGCATGGGTTACCTCTTCGATCCCCAGACCGGTGCCGTCGCCGAAGGGGGGACGCGCTACCAGGACGGCTTCTACTACGGCAAGCACGTGCGCCGGCTGGATGAGAAGACGCTGCTGGTGCGCGACGCAACCTATACCAGCTGCGACCTGGCGGAGCCGCACTACCACTTTACCGCCAAGCGCATGAGACTGCGGCTCAACGAGCAGGTGGTGGCGCGCCAGGTCACCTTCTACGTGAGCGACCTGCCGGTGCTGCCGCTACCGTTCTATTTCAAGAGCCTCGACTCGGGCAGGCACTCGGGGATCCTGTTCCCGCGGGTCGACGTCGGAGTGAGCAGCCGCGAAGGGCGCTACATCCGCGACCTGGGCTACTACTGGGCCACCAACGACTACACCGACTTCACCTTCCAGCTGGACTACAACGAGCGCAAGGATTTCACCCTCGCGCTGAGCAACCGTTACCGCGTGCGCTACGGCATGGACGGCCAGGTGAGCTTCTCGTACCTGCGCGCCTTCGGCGTCAAGCTGGGGGAGACGCGCGGGGACGAGTGGCGCCTCACCGCACACCACAACCAGCCGAATCTGTGGGAGGTCTGGAACGCCGGGGCGGACGTCTCCGCCAGCAGCCAGAACCTCACGCGCAACAACTTGAACAGCGACGCCCGGCGCGACCTGCTGCCCACCCAGCTGCGCAGCACGGGGCGGCTCTCGCGCACGTTCGGATCGGGGGTAAACCTGTCCCTGTCGGGCTCGCGCGATCAATTCGTCAACGCCGGCGACGGCGATCCGCTGACCGACAAGCAGCTCTCGCGGACGACGCTCCCGGCGGCGACGCTGGGGTTCAAGACTGGGCCGCTGCTGCCCCCGCTGCACGGCGACGAGCTCGGTACGCCCATCACCAACGTCCTGCGCGACATCCAGTTCAGCCAGTCGTACCGCGGGCAACTGGACCAAACTCGCAGCGAGAACACGCAGCAGGACGCCATCGGCGCCGGAGGCGCCTACCGCCTCGCCTACGCGCCCAAGGGACGGTTGTGGCTGTTCGCCTTCACCAGCAGCGCCGGCTTCGGCTTCGACTACAACCGGACCAGCACGCATCAATCGCTCTACGCGGTCTTCTCCGATACGACGCTCGTGCCGCGTCCGGGGCTGCCCGACAGCCTGGTGGTGACCCAGAGCGTGCGCCTGCGCGAGCACCGCGATGACCTGCGGGACAAGGTCACCCCCAATCTCTCCTTCACCAATTCGCTGCGCACCGATCTCTACGGGATCTTCCGCACCCGCCTGGGTCCGGTCACGGGGATCAAGCACAAGGTCACCTGGAGCATGGGGCACAGCTTCAGCCCCCAGCTGGGGGCCAAGCAGAGCCGCAGCCAGAGATTCAACTTCGGTTTGGACAACGAGCTGTCCGTCAAACTGCGCGCGGCGCACGCTTTGGCCGACACGGGCCGCGCCGGCGCGCGGGCCGGTGCAGACACGTCGCTGGGTACCGGCGCCAGCGAACGCGCTGACGCCACCGGCAGCTCCCGCATCCCAGGGGCGGCAGGTGTCGCGTCCGACGCCTCAGGGTCGGGCCCGCAGCCGGACAAGGAGGCATCGCGCAAGCTGGACCAGCTGGTGCGGTGGAGCCTGGCGGCGAGCTACGACCCGGAAGCTGCGGCGGGCGCCGAGTGGAGCCCCATCACCAGCACCGTCACCGTGCAGCCCATTGGCGGGCGCTTGGTCAACCTGGTGGTCTCCCACCAGCTGGATCCCCACGACCTCCACGTGCTGAGCTCGCAGTCCACCATCCAGGGCAACCTGCACCTCGGCGGGGATCTGGACCTGGGGGGCGCGCTGCTGCAGCGCAAAGAGCGCCTCAGCCCGGTACTGCAGCGCATCCCCGCCCGCGGCGACTCCGCACGCGAAGGGCAGGCGGCAGCGGGGGAAGGCTCGCACCCGCAGGGCGCCGGGTGGGGCGGGGACGAGGAGTCGGGCAGCTTTGGCGTGCACGGGTCCCACGACCGCAACCGGCTCCCCTGGAGTGTGGACCTGCGCTACAGCTATCTCCAGAGCTCGGCCGGCGCGAGCACGCCGACCCACGTCAACGCCGACGGCAACGTGGCCCTTCCGGGGGCGTGGTCGTTGCACTACAGCACCGAGTTGGACGTGAGCCGCGGCCAGTTCACCAATCAGTACTACAGCCTGCGCCGCGACATCCACTGCTGGGCGCTGGAGTTCGATCGCAGCGTCGACGGCGGCGGCAGCGAGTTCGGGTTCCGCCTCTATCTCAAACAGATCCCCGACCTCAAGGTCACGCGCGGGCACCAGGGAGTCGGCGGAGGGTACGGCCAGGTGTTCGGCTACTGAGGCGCGGGAACCGACCTTTTTACGGAGCGTTTACCTGGCGGCCCGGCGGGCCGATTGCGACCCCGGCACTACCGATGCTAGCATGACACCCTGTGCGGCGGCGCCGGCCGGCGCCCACCGCCTGCGTTGGCACACCAAGGAGGTTGCCGGATGTCGCGGGAGTCCAACCGCTCCATGCTGGGACGGCGCGGGAGCGCGCTCGTCGCAGCCTTGGCCCTGTTGCTCGCCGCCCTGGTCGTCGCCGGCCGCGAGAGCCGCGCCGACCAGGGCGTCGACCTGACGCTGCTGTTCCAATCAGCGGTGCAGGGCAAGATCTCTCCCTGTGGGTGAAAGTCGAAGCAGCTGGGCGGGCTGGCCCGGAGGGCCGCCCTCTTCGAGAAGATCCGCCACGAGCACAAGAACGTCGTGGCGTTGGACGGCGGCGACCTGTTCGGTCAGCGCACGCAGTCCGAGAAGGACCAGACGAGCTTCCTGTGCAAGGAGACCGCCGCGCTGGGCTACAAGGTCTTCGGCGTCGGCGAGATGGACCTCAACTACGGCCTGGACTACCTGCGCGAGACGGAGAAGACCTACGGGTTCCTCTTCGTCAACGCCAACGTGCGCCAGACCGCCGGCGGCCCGCTGCTGTTCCCGCCCTACACGGTGATCGAGCAGGAGGGGCTGAGGATCGGCGTGATCTCGGTGCTGAGCCCGGCGATGAAGATCACGACCATGTCGGCCACGCCCGACCAGTTCGTAGTCGACTCGCCGCGCGACGCCCTGGACAAGTATCTGCCCGAGCTGCGCAAGAAGAGCGACGTGGTGGTCCTGCTGGCCCACCTCTCCAGCACCGAGACGCGGGAGCTGCTGGTGGGCATGGGGGACAAGGACGGGAACAACCCCCTGATCGACATCTGTGTCGAGGGGCAGGACATCCGCCAGTACCGCCGCCTGAACAAGATCGGCAGCGTGGCGCTGCTGGCGGCCAACAATCAAGGCAAGTACGTCGGCCAGCTGGACATGACGGTGGACAAGAAGAGTCACCAGATCCAGTTCGGCGAGGAGCCGGTCACCATCTACGAGCTCGACGAGAAGAGCCCGGAGACCACCGCGGTGCGCGACCGCGTGACCAGCTTCGAGGCCGAGGCGGCCAAGAAAGCCAAGGAGATCCCGCCGGATACACACTCGCGGCCGTTGGGGTCCACGTCGGAAAAGTTCCTGGGCGCCAGCGCCTGCGCCAAGTGCCATTCGCAGGACTACCAGACCTACGCCTCCAGCGCCCACGCGCGGGCCTGGCAGACGCTGGTCGAGAAGGGACAGGAGTCCAACTCCGACTGCGTCGGGTGCCACGTGGTGGGTTACAACCACGTCAACGGCTACGACCGCGGCGACTCCCAGAGCGGGCGCAATTCGCTGTACAACGTCCAGTGCGAGGCGTGCCACGGGTACGGCACGCAGCACGTGCGCGACGGCCAGTGGGTCGCCGCCGCCAAGAGCTCCTGCACGACCTGCCACACGGCGGAGAACAGCCCGAACTTTGAGTACGCGAGCTACTGGGCCAAGATCAAGCACTAGCGCGCCCGCGCAGCGAGCACGCCGGCGCCGCCTGGGGAGGGTCCTCTCCAGGCGGCCGCGTCTGCGGGGCCGGCTGCTGGTGTGTGGCCTCGCGCTGGCCGCGGGCTTTGCAGCGGTGCTGCCGGGCCCCGCGCACGCGCAGGAGCTGTTCAGCTGGTGGCGGCGAGGTTTGCTCCCCCTCGAGCTGACGCCGGGGGCATGGGTGCGGCTGGAACGTCTCGAGGCTGCCGAGGGGCGTGTCGAGACCGACACGCTGGATTGCGCCGTGCGGGCCGCACAGCCGGACGGAACGCGCTGGGTGGAGCTGCGCGTGCGCTCCGAGACCGAGTCGTGGATCTTCCAGCTGGATCCCTCCCGGCTGCGCGCCGATGTCGACCTGCTCGACGCAGTGCTCGAGCTCTACCGGCTGCCCGGCGACGGGAGCGCGCAGGCGCAGGATCTGGCGCAGCTGCGCAACAACCGCCTCGTGCGCCGCCATTTCCAGGATATTTTCACATCGCCGCAACTGACGCGCTCCACGCTGCCGGACACCACCTGGAGCGGCGGGCGCCTGGCCCGCGAGGAAGTGGTGCTCAGCGAGACGCGAGAGCAGCGCGTACCCATGGGGCGGCGCACGCTCATCCACCGCACCGTGGCCCGCTCCCAGGCGCAGATCAGCGCCCAGGTCCCGGTGTTCCACCTGCTCGGCGCCACGACCACCACGCGCGTCGAGACCGCCGTCGATCCACCCGAGCCCAACCGGCGTGCGCCGCCGCCGCTCATCGCGCTGCTGCAGCTGCGCTGCCTGGCCTTCGGGACCGACGGCGCGACCGCGCTGCCACGCGCCGTGCTCGCAGCACGCGCGGGCAAACGCTGAGCCGCAGCCGCACGGCGGTCACCCGCACGCCGATCACAGCACCGTTCCCGGGCGGGCTGGGGCCGTACGAGCTCTGTCAGAGCCCCGCCGCGTTGAGCAGCGACCGGTGCGCGTGCTAGACTGGAAGGGCTTGCTTGGTCCACCCACGAACGCCAGGAGCCCCCGGTGGCGAGCCATCCTCTGCGCGGCGAGAGCCTGGACAGCATGCGCCGGCGCGCCATCGCGTACATCGAGCGGGCCGACCGCCCGGTGGCAGTGAACGAGCTCGCCGACGTGCTGTTCCCCGATCCCGGCCGTGCGAGCGGTGTGGCTCCGCTGCTGATTCGTACGCTGCTCTCCAGCGACGAGCGTTTCCGGCAGCGCCATCGCGGGCGGTGGGAGCTCGCCAGCCGCGCGTACCAGCGCATGCCGCTCGCCAGCGCCAGCTTCGCGGTGGTCGATCTGGAGACGACCGGCAGCCTGCCTGCCACGGACCGCATCATCGAGATCGCCGTCGTGCGCCTGGAGGGCATGCGGCCCGCTGGGGAGTTTCAGAGCCTGATCACCTCCGGAACCACCGTCCCGCCGCTCATCCAGCAGCTCACCGGGATCGAGGACTCGATGCTCGCGGGCGCCCCCGCGCTGCCGGCGGTCGCTCCGCGTCTGCTGGAGCTGTTGGACGACGCATTGTTCGTCGCGCACAACGCCGAGTTCGACTACGCGTTCCTGCGCAGCCGGCTGCGCGCCTGCGACGTCCATCCCGCTCCCACTCCCCGGGTGTGCACGCTGCGACTCGTGCAGCGCCACCTTCCCTTCCTGCGCAGCTGCGCCCTCGACGCGGTGGCGGCCCACTACGGGGTGCCGCTGCTGCGCCGTCATCGCGCCGTCGATGACGCCCGGGCAACGGCGGGCGTCCTCGTGCGTCTGCTGCACGAGCTGCGCGCCGCTGGCATCGAGACGGTGGGCGGGCTGCTCGAGTTTCAGGCCGGTCGCCGCTGACAGCGGCGCCCGCGCGGCGCCGCTGTGCCCCGGCACGTCCGTCGCGCGGCTGAGCGCGGTGTGTGGGCGATGCCCCGGTGGCGGGCAGAGCGCGAAGTCTTTCTGTTGCTGGACGTTACCGCAATGCTCCGCGCGGCGTCGCCTTGACACACGCGAAACCAGGGTGCTAGTTTGCGCCGGGCTTGCCGCCCGGGACGGCACCTGCCGCGACCGCCCCGGCCCTCGCGGCGACCCCCACCGACCCACCCCGCGCCACGAAAGGAGAGGGGAGCCGCGCTCCTCGCGACGCCATGCAGCCACGCCGCCGCCCCGCACCCGCGGTCTACGAGGACATCACCGAAGCCATCGGCGGAACGCCGCTGGTGCGCCTGCGCCGCCTCCCCGACCCGCGCGGCGCGAAGGTGTACGCCAAGGTCGAGTACTTCAATCCGGGCGGCAGCGTGAAGGACCGCATCGGCACGACCATGATCGACGCCGCCGAGCGCAGCGGGAAGCTCCGCGCGGGCGGCACCGTCGTGGAGTGCACCAGCGGCAATACGGGCATGGGGCTGGCCCTGGTGTGCGCGGTGCGGGGGTACAAGCTCGTCTGCACGATGCCCGATAAGATGAGCCAGGAGAAGATCCGTCTGCTGCGCGCCATGGGTGCGGAAGTGATCGTCACGCCGACCGCCGTACCGCCCGACAGCCCCGAGAGCTACTACTCCGTGGCGCGGCGCCTGGCGGAGGAGAACGACAACTGCATCTGGATGAATCAATACGACAATGACGCCAACCCGCAGGCCCATTACGATACCACCGGGCCGGAGATCTGGGAGCAGACCGAGGGCAAGCTCGACGTGTTCGTGGCGGGGATCGGCACCTGTGGGACGATCAGCGGCGTGGGCCGCTACCTCAAGGAGCAGAATCCGGGGGTGCGCGTCGTCGGCGCTGATCCCAAGGGCAGCATCCTCAAGCACTGGTTCGACACCGGCGAGATGACCGAGGCCGAGCCCTACAAGATCGAGGGGATCGGCGAGGACATCATCCCCGGCTGCTTCCACCGGCAATGGGTAGACGAGCTGCGGACGGTGGACGACCGCAGTGCCATGCTTACGACGCGCAAGCTCGCCAGCCTGGAAGGCCTGTTCGTGGGTGGCAGCTGCGGCGCGGCGGTGGTGGTGGCGCTGGAGGTGGCCCGCGAGCTGCCGCCCGCGCAGCTGGTGGTGGTGCTGCTGCCGGACTCCGGGTCGCGTTACCTGTCGAAGATCTACAGCGACGACTGGATGCGCGAGAACCGCTTCCTGGGCGCCGATGTGGTGACCGCGGCCGACGTGGTGCATGCCAAGCCCGGTGGCCTGCCCCTGTTGATCACGGTGGACGCGGCAGCGCCCGTGCGCGAGGCAATCGAGCTCATGCGCCGCTACCAGGTGAGCCAGCTGCCCGTGATGCGCGACGGCCAGCCGGTGGGCCGGGTGACCGACAGCAAGCTGATGGCAGCCGTCCTGGACCATACCGAAGCGATGGGAGCGCGGGTGTCCGACTTCCAGGAGCCAGCGCTGCCCTTGATCGACGGCTCGCGCTCGACGCTCGAAGTGCTCAAGCTGCTCGGCGGCCGCGATGCGGCCGTCCTGGTGGGGGAGCACGGCCGCATCGCGGGGATCCTGACCCGCTACGACCTCATCGACTACATCCATGGGGAGGAGTGAGCCGTGGGCTTCGCCACCGACGCCATCCACGCCGGCCAGCACCCCGAGCCTACCACCGGCGCGGTGACGGTCCCGGTCTTCCAGACCTCCACCTACCGGCAGGAGGGGATCGGGCGCCACAAGGGCTACGAGTACGCGCGCACGCAGAATCCCACCCGCGAGGCGCTGGAGGCCTGCGTGGCCAAGCTGGAGGGGGCGCGCCACGGCATCGCCTACGCCAGCGGCATGGCTGCCATCCACGCCCTGGTCCAGACGCTCAGCGGGGGCGACCACGTGGTGTGCACGCACAACGTCTACGGCGGGACCTACCGCCTGTTCGAGCAGGTGCTGCGGCGCTTCGGCCTGGAGTTCGCCTTCGTGGACACCAGCGATCTGGCCAACGTGGAGCGGGCGTGGACGCCGCGCACCCGCATGCTCTACGTCGAGACCCCGACCAACCCGGTGCTCTCCATCACCGACATCGCCGCCGCGGCACGCCTGGCCCACGCGCGCGCAGCGCGCCTGGTGGTCGACAACACCTTCATGAGCCCTTACTTCCAGCGGCCGCTCGCGCTGGGCGCCGACGCCGTGGTCCACTCCACGACCAAGTACCTCAACGGGCACAGCGACATGGTGGGCGGGATCGTGGTCACCGGCGACGACGAGCTCCATGCCGCGCTGCGCTTCCTGCAGAACGCGGCCGGCGCCGTTCCGGGCCCCTGGGACTGCTGGCTGGCGCTGCGCGGGGTCAAGACGCTGGCGGTGCGCATGCGCCAGCACGAGGAGAACGCGCGGGCGATCGCCGCGATGCTGGCCCGGCACCCCCGTGTGCGCAAGCTCTACTACCCCGGCCTGCCCGACCACCCTGGCCACGATCTAGCCAGGCGCCAGATGACCGGTTTTGGCGCCATGATCGCCTTCGACCTCGGCAGCCTCGAGGCGGCGCAGGCAGCGGTCACGCGCGTGAAGCTGTTCACCTTCGCCGAGAGTCTCGGTGGGGTCGAGAGCCTCATCGCACATCCCGCCGTCATGACCCATGCTTCCGTCCCCGCCACCGAGCGCGCTGCGCTGGGCATCACCGACGGGCTCGTGCGCCTCAGCGTGGGGATCGAGGACGTCGAGGACCTGATCGACGACCTCCGCGCCGCGCTCGCGTAGCCGTCCATCCCCACACGCCGCCACCGAACATCCTGAAAGGGCTGGGGCGGGGTTGACGCACGCACCGGTGTTGCATATGATGCCGCGTGCATCGCTTGCTTCGACTGCTTCGACTTCATGAGTGATCGCGAAGGCGGTGAGGACAATATCCGAAGAAGGATGGTGTCTCAGGGGGAAGGGAAATGGCGAAGATCGAAGAGCCGGCCCTCGTGAAGGAAAAGCCCTACGTCAAATACGACCAACTCATCGAGAGAGCAGAGCTAGAAGGAAGGATCAACGGCAGGTACCGTTGCCTGACCTGCGGGATGCGCTACAACTCGAAGGACGAAGCCGAGGAGTGCTGCAGGATCGTCACCTGAACCCATAAGGCCGCAGCCACGGGGCGCTGATGAAGCCAGAGCTGTCCTTTGCGGGACGTGCCATGCGCCAATATTGTTCGGTGTGCAAGGACCACCTCGAGATGACGGTGGTGAGCGACACCAACGAGGATGGCGTGATCTGGCTGAAGTGCCCGCGCTGCAAGGGAATCCTGCCGAGGATGGAGGACGCGCCGGTGCCCACGAGCGCCGAGCAGGTCGCGCCCACCCTCGAGGAACTGGACATCGCGCGCGCGCGACCCTACGACCCCAAGACGGTCTACGAGATCGGCGACGTGCTGCACCATCGCGGCTGGGACGATTACGGCACCGTCACGGCCAAGGCGAAGCTGCCGGGCAATCGGCTGGTCATCAAGGTCTGCTTCGTGGAGCACGGCGAGATGCAGCTGATCGAAGGGGCCTCCTGAGTCCGCTGGCCGGCGCCCGTGGCGCCCGATCGCGCTCAACGCGCGCCACCCCGTGCGGTCCGTGGCCTCCTGCGCGAGGGCTTGCGGCCGCGCTGCGCAGCCGTGTGCTGCCGGTTTGGATTGCCTGCGCTGCGGTCGTCGCGCTGGGAATGCGGCCACAGCTCCCGCCGGTGTGCGCCGCCTCCGCGCAGCTGCTGCTCCCACCTTTGCCGCTGGATCCCCTCGACCTGCCACAGCCCGCGCGCGGATCGACCGCCGTGTGGGCCTACCAGCTCCCAGGCGACGCGCGGGCGGAGGTGTACGAGGCGAGCGGCTGGCTCACGGTCGCCGGCAGGCACGCCGTCGCGGGCGGGGTCGACTACGTTGGCGTCGATACGAGCGAGCGTGCTGAATGGGGCGGTGGTCCACCGTGGGTGCAGTGGAGCGGTCACCTGGGTGAGCCCGCCACCAGCCGTGGCGCGTTCGACCTGCGCGTCGTCCTGCCGCTGGGCGACCGCTCCCTCTATCCCGTCTCTACCGGCGCTCCCAGCGTCACGGCGCGCTTGCGGGCCTCCCCGCTCAGCGGACGGCGCTGGCGCGTGTGGGCCGGTGCCTGGGCGCGGCGCGTCTCTCCGCCCGACGATCGCACGCGTCCCGCCGACGACTTCCCTTCGGGTTGGGGAGTGGAGGCTGCGGCGCACGGCGCCGCGCAGCGTCTGTTGTGGGACGCGACGGCGCGCTCCGACCTGGGCGGCCTGCCACGCACGGCGTGGCTGCAAGCCTCAGCGGCCACACCGCTCATGGGCGAGGTGCTGCTGCGCGTGGGCGCGGCCACCGCGATCGGCCCGCGCGCCGACCGGCCGATCGACCTGGGCTGGACGATCGGGCTCGTGTGGCGCCCCCCGGCTGCGGCCCCTGCGGGCTTGGCGCCGCCCACCCGGGCGCCCTGACGCCCCCCCACCTGCGCGACGTCGACGGCGCGCCTGCTCGCCCGCGGCTCCCGGCGGGCTCGGACCCAGGCGCGGCCCCCGGCACCGCCCGAACCCGCGCGCCAACGCGTTGGGGGTGGCAGGATGCACGCTGTCCCGCCGCGTCGCTGCGGTCGCGCCGGCACCCGCGCGCGGCGCATGCGTCCCGATGTTTCCCCGTGAGTCTCCGTGAGCCTTCGGCGGACGGTGGCATGTGCCTTGTACCTCCTGCCACGGGTCCGTCCGGCCGCAGGCCTCAGCTGATGCGCCGTCGACGGATTCGCGCGGTGTGCGGTTCCCGCACGGGGAGGACGAGCGTTGTCCAGGAGCGAGCAGGCGTTGCTGCTGGTGGAGCCTGCGCACGTGGAGACCTGGGCGCGCGCGCTGGAGGCGGCGGGCCTCTGCGTGCGCAGCGCGCAAGGTCAAGAAGACTTGAGCGCCTGGCTCGAGGGCGGCGACAGCTCGCTCTTGGTGGCCTCCCTGGCGCGCGTGCGGGCGGAAGACGGGTTGGACGGGGGGCTGGCGCGCCGCCCCACCCGCGCGCCCCTGCTGCTGGTCGGCCCCGAAGCCTGTGCGTCCGCGTTCCGGGACGCGCTGCGACTGGGCGCCATCGGGATGTGCGCCGCCCCGCCGGACGCCGCCCGCTTGCGCGAGCTGCTGGCGCAGGCGCGGGCGCGTGGAGACCGTGCGCAAGCCGTCGCGGCCCGCGCCGAGCTGCACCGCTACCTCGGGTACCTCTCCCATCGCCTGCGCACGCCGGTGACGTCCTTGTCCAGCGCTCTGACCATCCTCGAGGAGGCTGGAGCCGAGACTCGCGGGACGACCACCGAGCATTTCCTGGAGGTCGGACGCCGCAACGTGCAGAGGCTCTCTGAGACCATCGAGCGCATCGAGGAGCTCGTCGCGCTGGAGAACGGCGAGGTGGCGCTGCGGCCCGCGCCCAGCTCGCTGCCGGACGTCGCAGATCGCCTGCGCCGTTGGATGGCCCGCTTGCGTCGCGAGGAGCTCGCGCACCTCGAGCTGGATGTGCGCCCGCACAGCGGGGGCATGCTGTGCGACGGGCCAAGGCTGGCGCAGCTGTTGGCCCAATTCCTGGGCGTTGCCACCGGAATGGCCGACGCCCGCCGCCCGACGGTGGCCACCCTGCAGCTCGTGCCGGGCTCGGATGGAACGGCGCTGCTGCGCTGCTGCGCCCACGGGATCGGGGCAGGCGCGGCGCAGGGCATGACTGTTCCCGAGGCCTCTGGCGACCGGACCGAGGCCCGCGACCGGTTGCTGCGCTACGAGGTCAGCGACCGGCTGGTACGCGCCTTCAACGCGCGGCTGCGCTGGGAGCATGGGCCGGCCGACTCCGCCGTCATCCTCGAGCTGCCAGTCCTCGCACTGCGGCCGGCTGCGCCCGCCCCGCGCTGAGCCAGCCCCCGGCGTGCTGGCCCCGTCCGGGGCGCTTGTCGCTGCGCATCCCGCTCGACTACCATCATGAGCGGCGAAGACGCCGCGGACCCCGCGATCCTGCGCGGCCCGGCCCGCGGCATCGCCTTGGAGCCGCGCCTTGATCGAAAGTGTGATCGCCCACCGCTTCCAGCGGCTCCACCCCCTTGGCGCGGGGGAGGAGCCCTGCCTGTACTCGGCGCGCGACGTCGCGACCGACGCGCCGGGTACGCTGCTGCAGATCGGCACCCCCGGCGCCGACCAGAGCGAGGTCGCGGTCCGTTTCCGGCTCGCGGCGTTCGCCGCGCAACCTCTGTTCCGGCCGTTCCCGCCGCGCGTCGTGCTGCGCGGCGAGGGGAGCCTCTATCTGTTCCTGCCCGAGGCAGCCGGCGAGCCGTGGGAGCCGCGCCTGCTGTCGCTGCCCGCGGCCGCCGCGCTGGCCGAGATCGAGTGCCTGATGGACGGGCTGGGCGCGCTGGCGCGGGCCCGCTGCCCGGGCGGCGCGTTGCACATCTCGGCGATGTGGCGCGATGACCAGGGGCCCTATTTCTTGCCCGATTCGTACGCGCTCCCGCCGATCCTGCGCGGCTTGGATCCGGCTGCAGACCAACACGACGACCCGGTCGCCGGGGCCGCCGAGGTCGGCGCGCTGTTCGCGGAGCTCGCGGAGGCTTGCGGCCGCTACCGGCGCGCGGCGGGCGCCCGGCTGTCGGCAAGCGATCTGGTGGACCTGGAGTGCGTGCTGCAAGCACTGACGTTGGCGCGCGTCGGCGGTGCTGCGGACGATGCGTTGCCCGGGCCCGTCCGCCAAGCGCTGGCGCATCTGCAGCAAGAAGGCGGCGCGCTGCTGCTGCGGGGGGGACGCGCGGCGGTGCGCGGGGCCCTGGACAGCGTGCGCGCCTGGGCGCGGGAGCAGAAGCGGTCGTACGTGACGTTGCGCCCGCACGTGGGCCCCCCAACCCACACCCTGAGCTCGCCCTCCGAGGAGCCCGTGGGCCGCGTCGTGGTGCTCGATCAGCTGGAGCGCTACGCCGGGTTCGCCGAGGGGCTGGCGCGGCTGGCGGCCGCCGGCTGGCTCGACGGGCGCGAGATCGTCGTGGTGGCGCCCAGCGCCTCGCCCCTGGACGGCGCGGCGGATCTCTACCTGGCGTCGCTGCGGCACCGCGGGAGCGAACGGCTGCACGAGGTGACGCTTCCCGAGGACGCAGCGCCGCCGCAGCGCCGGCACGCGGCCGCGCGCGCTCCACAGCAGCCGTCGGCCACAGCGGGGGCCGCGCTGCGCGTGCTCGAGGCCTTGGCCGTCTGCGGCCGCCCCCTGAGCGAGACGCTCTTGCGCAGCACGTTCGCGCTGACTGAAGAGAGCGTGGCCGCCATCGCCGACGACCTCTGGCGCGCCCGTCGCGCGACCGTGCTGTACGCGCGCGCGGACGAGGCGCCCGCCCACCCGCAGCTGATCCTGGCGCTCGCGCCAGGGGCACCGGTCGAGGTGCCGCCGGAGCGCGCGGCGGAGATCTCCGCCTTGCTGGGCGGGACGCTCGAGTTGCTCAGCGCCCGCACCGGCCTGGGCGGCGACTGGCTGCGGCTGCAGGCCGCGCTGCTGCGCGCGCCGCTGCGGGCGCCCTCGCTCGTGCGCAAGCTGGCCGCGCGCGCGCGCCAGGAGGACGCGCCACTGCTGGAATACGCGGCCTACGAGCGGCTGCTGCAGGCGGCCGACGTGGCGCGTCCCAAGTTGGAGGATCGCTGCCAGGCGGCCAAGAGCATGGGCGAGCAGCATCGCCTGCACGGCGACCTCGACCGCGCCGACCGCATCTTCTCCGAGGCGCTCGCGGCGGTGGAGTCGTCCACGGAGTTGGCCCAAGGCCGCCTGGCGCCGCTGGCCGCCGAACTGTTGCTGAAGATCGCGTTCTTGGCCCAGCACCGCGCGAATTACCGGGACGCGCACCGGCTGCTGGCCGAAGGGCTGGAGCGTTACGAAGACCAGCTCCCGGTGATCCACCGCGGGCACATCTACCTCGATCTGGCGTCGGCGCTGCTGAAGCTCGGCCGCACGCGCGATGCGGCCAGCTACTGCGAGCTGACGCTCAAGATCCTCGACGACAAGCGCTATCCGCTGGAGGTGGCACGAGCCTACAACGCGCTGGGACTGATCCAGTACGAGGAGAGCAACTACTCGCAGAGCCTGATCAACCTGCAGCGCGGCCTCGTGCTGCGCGAGCAGGCCGGCCTGGTGCAGGAGGTGGCGCGCAGCTACAACAACCTCTCGCTGGCCTACCGCGGGCTGGGCCGCCTGGAGGAGGCGGAGCGCTGTCTCAAGCGCAGCCTCGAGCTCAAGACCAAGCTGGGCGACACCCTCGGCGTGGCCGCCACGCAGCTCAACCTGGGCTACCTCGCCATCGACCAGAGCAATTTCGGGCAGGCTAACCGTTGCGGCCTGGAGTGCCTCCACCTGGCGCGGCGCCTGCGCCACCGCCAGATGGAGGCGGAAGCCCACGGGCTGCTGGGCGAGGCGGCGATGGGTGAGGGGCGCCTGGACGAGGCGCGCGACCTGCTCATCCGCGACCTCGAGATCTGCCGCGCGACCAACCACGAGACCGAGCGCCTGGCGACCTTGCGCCGGTTCGTCGCATTGCTGCTCCGATTGGGCGAGCACAAGGAGGCTGCCTCGCGCCTGGCCGAGGCGAAGGAGGTCCTGGAGCAGGTGCCGTCGCGCTTCGAGAGCGCCATGCTCGAGACCCTGGAAGCGGAGCTGCTGGGTGGTGCCGGACAGAGCGAGCGGGCGGTCGAGCTGTTGCGATCGGCTGCGCGCACGCTCGCGGCGCTGCGGCGCTTCGACCTGCAGCTGGAGTCGCTGGCGCGGCGCGGGACGCTCGAGCTCGCCGCTGGCCGGCAGGCCGAAGCCCGTGCCAGCCTGATCGAGGCGCGCGACCTCATGGCGCGCCACGAGGTCTACCGCTTCCCCGCCGCGCTGGGCGATCTGGAGCAGCGCATCGGCGAACAGATCCCGGCGCCCGGCCTGGCGCGCGTGGGTGCCGAGCAGCAGCTCACGGCGCTGGCCGACCTGCTGGGAGCCGGCGGAGACCTCGAGGCGCGGCGCTTCGAAGGCGCGCTGCGCGCGCTCGCCGCTGGTCTGGGCTGCGAGGAGGTGCGCTGGGTCCGCGCCGCGCGCACGCTCGGCCTGGTGCGAGGCGAGATCCGCACCAGCCCGCCGCCGGGGGATCTGGCGACGGCGCTGGCGCGCGCGGAAGCCGAGCGCGCCGCCGACGTCCTGCAGCAGGGTCCGTGGACGGCCGTGCGCACGCGGGGGTCCGATCCGGGGTGGCTGGCCCTGCTGCGCGACCGCCCACTCGAGGAGGGTGAGCTCGTCTTCCTGCAGGCCGTCGCGGGCGCGGTGAGCCTGGCCACCGGGCTGTCCGCACCGCTCTCCGGTCACGCCACCGCCACGCAGGCCGCTCCCTCACCCGGGGCGCGCTACGGCATCATCGGCACGAGCACGGCCACCGACGCCGTGCTGCGCATGGTCGACCTGGTGAAGGACAACGACATCACGCTCCTGCTGTTGGGCGAGAACGGCACGGGCAAGGACCTGGTGGCCCGCGCGATCCACGAAGCGAGCGCGCGCCGCAAGGGCGAGTTCGTCGCCGTGAACTGCGCCTCGATCCCGGCCAACTTGCTCGAGAGCGAGCTGTTCGGGCACGAGAAAGGGGCGTTCACCGACGCCATCGACCGCCACGTCGGGATGTTCGAGCGGGCCGACGGCGGGACGATCTTCCTGGACGAGATCGCCGAGATGCCCATGGCGATGCAGGCGAAGCTGTTGCGCGTGCTGCAGGAGAAGAGCTTCACGCGCGTGGGCGGCGTGCGCACCGTCCGCACCAACGCCCGCGTGATCGCGGCCACCAACCGCGATCTGGAAGGGGAAGTTGAGGCGGGACGCTTCCGCATGGACCTGTTCTATCGGCTGAACGTGATCTCCATTCAGATCCCACCGCTGCGCGATCGTCCGCAGGACATCAAGCCGCTCGTGGAGCATTTCTTGAGGCGGTATGCCGAGGAGTTTCGCAGCCCCGAGCGCACCATGAGTGAGGAGGCCATCGCGCGCTTGATGGAGTACCGCTGGCCCGGCAACGTACGCGAGCTGGAGAACGTGGTGAAGAACGCCATGGTGTTCGCCGGGAGGGATGTCATCCGCGTGGAGGACTTGCCCGCCACGGTGCTGGGGACCAGCGGCGCGCCGACACGCCAGAGCGTGTCGGATGCGGTGCGCGCGATGGTGGATGCGGAGGACTACTCCGAGGAGCGGCCCCTCATGCCGCAGCTCGAGATCCTCATGGCGCACGAGGTCGTGCTCGCTGTGCGCAACAAGGCGCGCGCCGCACGGCTCTTGGGCATCACCAAGCCCACGCTCTACAATCGTCTGCGGCGCTTCTACGCGCTGTTCGGAAGCCGCCCGCTCGAGCACGCCGACCCTGAGGCGGACGACGAGGCGCCCCCGGGCGCGGTGCGGGCCCGCCGGGCCGGGCCCGGCTGATCAGCGCTGCGCGAGACCGCCGGCCCCCTACCGGCTCCGCTTTGGGGGCGCCACGCCGGGCTTTCCCTAGAGGGCGATTTCGCGCTATACTGATACGCGTAGCCTGCGGCTGGGGGCGGCCACCGCCGCTGCCGTGCCGTGGGCGTCCCACGGGATACACCCCGTTCAGGAGGCAGGGTCGATGGCCACCCGAAAGCACTGGACTGCGTGGCTTGCGGCCGTCCTGTTGGTCTTCACCGCCGCCGTCCTCCACGCGGCCATTTCCCAGCGGATCTTCCTGGGGGCGGGCACGACGGAGGTGCCGATTGGCGACGGCACTCTGATCATCCAGTCCACGGACGAGCTCGCGCTGACGGTCACGGTGGAGTCTGGCGTGCTCCACGGCGTGCTGGACCTGGCGCGGCCGAACGAGTCTTCCGTGCGCACCAGGATCGTGTGGAAAGGCGCACCGGATGTCCTCGTCGTGAGCGGCGAGATCAGCGGGCCCACGGAGTTCGAGTCTCCGATCCACCATACCCCTCCGGATGAGACCGGCCACGGTGAGATGTAGGCGCTGCGCACCTACTCAGTAAAGAGATTTTACGAAACGTAAATTTTTCTTACTGTAGGCCGGAAATGCCCGAAGAGCCCTCGATCGCATGTTGCGCATAACCTGTTATACTTGAATGGGTTGGGCGAATGTGTCCCGCGTGCACGCGATCCTGTGCAACTGGCACGCTCAATGCGAGGTTGATCAGCTCGGATAGGCAGACAAGCCGTCTTGCTGGGACCGGGCGGTCGGAAGTGTGTCAGGAATACGAGGGGCTTCCGCCGCTCGGCCCGCAAGATCTGACTCATCGCTACCTCGTCCGTACGATCGCGAAGGCAAGGATGAGTGCCCGGAATCGCCGGACCCACGCTAGTGGGTCCGGCGTTTTCTTCGCTGGCTGCGGGATGTGCGCGTGATCGACCCCAACCTGCCTGGCGGGCTCCAGCCGCGCGACGTCCGCCTGCGCCTCCTCGGCGAGCTCTCCCACGGCCTGGTCCACGACTACGCGCAGATGCTGCAGATCATCCTCTGGCAGACGGAGTCGCTGTTGCGCGAGGCGGCCGACCCCTCGCTGCGCCATCGTGCCGAGCTGATCCAGAAGGCGGCCGGCGCGTGCGCTTCGCTGAGCCAGAGGGTGCTGGACCAGATGCGCGCCACCGGACCCGCCGAAGGCTCCCCGCGCGAGCCCCTCGATCTGGCCCTGGTCGTGTGCGAGACCGTGGAGCTGTGGGCCGCCAAGGTGGGGCGGATGAAGGCCGATGGCCGACACGTGGAGATCCTCCCACACCTGGACGGGCCGCTCTGGGTCTGGGGACGAGCCGACGACCTGCGACACGTGCTCAACAACCTGATCAGCAACGCACTGGACGCGCTGCGCGAGTGGGGACGCATCGACCTGGTGGCCAGCCGCCGGGACGCCTGGGTGGTGTTCGAGGTGCTAGACAACGGCTGCGGGATGGACGCGCCGACGTTGGCGCGCTGCCTCGAGCCCGAATTCACGACCAAGGGAGGCGTCGGATCGGGCCTGGGCCTGTCCAACGCCCTCGCCATGGTGAGGCGCCAGGGCGGGGAGCTCACCGTCGAGAGCCAGCCGGGCGCGGGCACGCGCGTGCGCATCCTGCTGCGGACGGCCGACGAGCCGGCGCGGGCGCGCGCGGCGATGCCCGTGCGGCGCGCCGCGGCGCCGCGCGGGGAAGGCCTGGGGGTCCTGATCGTCGATGACGAGATCGACGTGGCGAATGTCCTGGGCGAGATGTGCGCGCTGGAGGGCCTGCCGGCTACGCTCGCCCACGAGGCACGCGCAGGCGTGGCGGCGTTCGATCCTGCCGTCCATCACGTGGTGGTGCTCGATCTGGGGCTGCCCGATGAGACGGGGCTGTGGGCCGCCGCGCGGATCCGCGAGCGGGACCCCTCCGTCGCGATCGTGCTGCTCACCGGCTGGCAAGACGAGGCGCTGGCCGCTCCCGCGCGCCGCGTCGTCGATCTGCAGGCCGGCAAGCCCATCGGGTACGACCGATTCGTCGCCCTGCTCGACTCGGCGTTCGCGCTGCAGCAGCAGCGCGCCCGTCGCCTCGACCGCGGTCCGCAATCCCCCGCGCCGGGTCTGCGCGCGCGCGCCTAGGATGCGCCGACCGCCGGCATGCCTGCGGCGTCTGCGCCGGGCCGCGCGCCACGCGAGCGCGAGCCTGGCGGTCATCGGGTGGTGCGCAGGCGGTGCCGCCGCAGCGCTCAACAGCCTGTCCGAGATCAAGGCCAGCCGCGCCAGCGTCGTTCACCTGCCCTGCGACGGCGTGCGGGGCATCGCGGTGTCGGGCGGCACGCTCTGGCTGCTGGCCACCGGCAACCGTGGGCTCGCGGCGCCGGAGACCCACTTCCAGAGCCGGATCCTCTCGCTGGAACTGGCCACCGGCGCGGTCGACACGCTGTCCACGGAGGCGGACGGCTACGAAACGGGGTTGGCCTACGACGGGGCATTCCTCTGGAGCGGCGGCAGCTTGTTGGGTGATCACGCCGGTTTGTTCCGCATCGCCACCGACCTCGGCACCGTCGTCGTGACGCTCCCCAGCCCTGGCTACCATCCCGCAGGCCTGACCGTGGCCGGCGGCTACCTGTGGCAGGCCGACGCCGACTCCCGCAAGCTCTACCGGCTGGACATGCAGGAGGGAAAGGTCTCCCGCAAGCTCCCCGCGCCCGGCTTCTATCCCACCGGCCTCACCCACGACGGCTCGCGCTTCTGGTGCGCCGACGCGAGCACCGGAAGACTCTATCGCCTGAAGGGTTTCAACGCCGAGCCTGACGGTGTGGTCGCAGCGGACGCGTTCGATTTCCCCGGCCGGTTCGTCTCGCTGGCGTGGGACCGCGGCGGGCTCTGGGCCGTGGCCGCCGACGACTCGCAGGCCGTGCGCATCGAGCTCGGGCACTGATCTCCAGCGTTGCGTGACAGGATTCTGGCCGGCTTCGTGCCGCCGCGCCGGCGGCGCGGCGGGACGGGTCCTCCCACTGCGTGCCGGCGGGCATACGTCCGCCGTGACGCCCCACCGGCTGCCCGCTTGGCCCCGCATCCGCGCCCCGATTACCTTCTTCTCGCGCCCCCTGCGGCTTGGCGGGGCAGCGAGCGGGCACGCCGCTGCCTGGTATGGGGCTTGCACGTCTGGACGGCGGCACTCTTGCCTTCAAGCCTGACGGTGGGACACTTGCCTTCAAGCGTTCGACACGATGGAGGGCAGCTATGACGGCCCAGCCCGGCTCGTGGCTCTCGTACATCCAGAGCCTGCAGAACGTCGAAGCGTACCGGGAGCAGCACTGGGACGGGTCGTTTCCCGACTACCTGGAGATCATCCGCAAGGATCCGCGCGTGATCCGCACGGCCTACCAGCGCCTCCACGACATGATCCTGGGCTACGGCACCGAGGAGTATACCGAGTACAAGAAGCGGATCACGCACTTCAAGTTCTTCAACGATCCGTTCCACAACGGCCAAGACGCGGTCTACGGCCTGGACGTGCCTCTGATGAAGATGGTGAACGTCTTCAAGGCGGCCGCCTACGGCTACGGCACCGAGCGCCGCGTGATCCTGCTGCACGGCCCCGTGGGCTCGTCCAAGAGCACGATCGTGCGCCTGCTCAAGCGCGGGCTGGAGGATTACTCGCGGCGCCCGGAGGGAATGCTGTTCACCTTCCAATGGGACCTCACCAACGTCGGAATGGAGGAGCGCACCTTCGCCTGCCCGATGCACGAGGAGCCGCTGCACCTCATCCCGATGACGATCCGCCCGCAGGTGGTCGGTGAGCTGCTCAAGGGGCAGCAGACCACCTACCCGCTGCGCATCGACGGCGATCTCTGCCCGGCCTGCCGCCACACCTTCCGCATCCTGATGGAGGAGTACGCCGGCGACTGGATGAAGGTGATGGGGCACGTGAAGGTCAAGCGCCTGATCCTCAGCGAGCAGGACCGGGTCGGGATCGGTACCTTCCAGCCGAAGGACGAGAAGAACCAAGACTCTACCGAGCTCACCGGCGACATCAACTACCGCAAGATCGCTCTCTACGGCAGTGACTCCGACCCGCGCGCCTTCAACTTCGACGGCGAGTTCAACATCGCCAACCGCGGCATCGTGGAGTTCATCGAGGTGCTGAAGCTGGACGTGGCGTTCCTGTATGACCTGCTGGGCGCCTCGCAGGAGCACAAGATCAAGCCGAAGAAGTTCGCCCAGACCGACATCGACGAGGTGATCATCGGGCACACCAACGAGCCGGAGTACCGCAAGCTCCAGAACAACGAGTTCATGGAGGCGCTGCGCGACCGCACGGTGCGCATCGATGTCCCGTACATCACGAAGCTGGACAAGGAAGTGCTGATCTACCGCAAGGACTACGCGAACGAGCGGATGCGCGGCAAGCACTTCGCACCCCACACGCTGGAGATGGCGGCCATGTGGGCCATCATGACCCGGCTGGAGGAGCCCAAGAAAGCGCAGCTCACGCTGCTGCAGAAGCTGAAGCTCTTCAACGGCCAGAGCGTCACGGGCTACACCGAGGACAACGTCAAGGAGCTGCGCAAGGAAGCCGTGCGCGAGGGTATGGACGGAGTCAGCCCGCGCTACGTGCAGGACAAGCTGAGCAACGCCCTGGTGAGCGAGGACGTGGAGGGGTGCGTCAACCCGTTCATGGTGCTCAACGAGCTGGAGGCCGGGCTGAAGAACTCCACGCTGATCACCAGCGAGGAGGACCGCAAGCGCTTCAAGGACCTCCTGATCCCGGTCAAGGAGGAGTACGAGAACCTCGTGAAGAGCGAGGTGCAGCGCAGCATCGCCGCCGACGAGGACGCTATCGCCCGGCTGTGCGCCAACTACATCGACAACGTGAAGGCGTACACGCAGAAGGAGAAGGTCCGCAACAAGTACACCGGACAGGACGAGGAGCCCGACGAGCGACTGATGCGCGCCATCGAGGAGAAGATCGAGATTCCCGAGAGCCGCAAGGACGACTTCCGCCGCGAGGTCATGAACTACATCGGGGCGCTGGCCCTGGAGGGCAAGGTCTTCAACTACAAGACCAACGCGCGCCTGCAGCGGGCGCTGGAGCTGAAGCTCTTCGAGGACCAGAAGGACAGCATCAAGCTCAGCAGCCTCGTGACGAACGTGGTCGACAAGGACACGCAGCAGAAGATCGACGTGGTGAAGGAGCGCCTCAAGCGCAACTACGGCTACTGCGACAGCTGCGCCACCGACGTCCTGAACTTCGTGTCGTCCATCTTCGCGCGCGGCGACGTGCACGGCAGCGGTAGCTAGCCCGGCCGCGCGGGCCAGTCTGCGCCATGAAGATCAGCCGCATCGACCGCGATTTGAGCCGCTTCCGCGAGATCGTCCGCGGCCGGATCAGGGAGAACCTGCGCCGGTACATCTCCCACGGCGAGCTCATCGGCAAGCAGGGCAAGGACCTGGTGTCCATCCCGGTGCCCCGCATCGACATCCCGCACTTCCGCTACGGCAAGCACGACCAGGGTGGCGTGGGCTTCGGTGAGGGCGAGGAGGGGCAGCCCGTTCCCGGCGCGCAACAGGGGGAGGGCGCGGGTCCGGCTGGTGAGGCTCCCGGGCAGCACATCCTCGACGTGGAGGTGAGCCTCGACGAGCTGGCGGAGCTGTTGGGCGAGGAGCTGGAGCTGCCGAACATCCAGCCCAAGGGCAAGGACCAGATCGAGGGCACGCGGGACCGCTACCGCAGCATCAGCCTGGTGGGCCCGGACAGCCTGCGCCATTTCAGGCGCAGCTACCGCGAGGCGCTCAAGCGCCAGATCTCCAGCGGCACCTACGACTACGCCAACCCGCTCATCATCCCCACGCGGCGCGATCTGCGCTACAAGAGCTGGACGGCGTCCGAGGAGCCGGCCAGCAACGCCGTGCTGATCTACATGATGGACGTGTCGGGCTCCATGGGGGAGGAGCAGAAGGAGATCGTGCGCATCGAGGCCTTCTGGATCGACACCTGGCTGCGCAGTCAGTACAAGCGCCTGGAGACGCGCTACGTGATCCACGACGCAGTGGCCCACGAGGTCGACCGCCACACCTTCTTCCACACCCGCGAAAGCGGCGGCACCAAGATCAGCAGCGCCTACCAGCTCTGCGTGGAGCTGATCCAGGACCACTATCCTCCCGACCAATGGAACATCTACCCGTTCCACTTCTCCGACGGCGACAACTGGGGCGGGGGGGACACCGAACTCTGCCTGAAGCTGGTGGCGCAGGAGATCCGGCCCCGGGTGAACCTCTTCTGCTACGGGCAGGTGACGTCGACGTACGGCTCGGGACAGTTCAAGCGCGACCTGGACGAGACCTTCAAGAACCTCGACCGCATCATCACCAGCCAGATCGACAGCAAGGAGGACATCCCGGCGTCGATCAAGGCCTTCCTGGGCAAGGGCAAGTAGGGGATCCCATGGAGCCCAGCGAGGATCTGCTCTACTGGAAGCGCACCATCGAGGGGCACGCCCGCGCGTACGGCCTCGACTTCTTCGAGACGCGCTTCGAGGTCCTGGACTACCGCCAGCTCAACGAGGTGGCGAGCTACGGGGGCTTCCCCGTGCGCTATTCGCACTGGTCGCACGGGATGCAGTTCGACCAGCTCAGCAAGAGCTACGCGTACGGGCTGCAGAAGATCTACGAGATGGTGATCAACAACGACCCCTGTTACGCCTACCTCATGAAGGAGAACAACCTCGTCGATCAGAAATTGGTGATGTGCCACGTCTACGGCCATTGTGATTTCTTCAAGAACAACATCTGGTTCAGCAAGACCAACCGCCAGATGATCAACGAGATGGCCAACCACGCCTCCCGCATCCGCACCTACATCAACCGCCACGGTCTCGAGGAGGTGGAGGCATTCCTGGACCAGTGCTTGTCGCTGGAGCACTTGATCGACGTCCACAGCCAGTTCATCACACGCCGGCGGCAGGAGCAGGGCGAGCTCGAGCAGGAGCAGGTCGAGGACGAGCCCTCCTTCCGCTTCAAGGCCAAGCCCTACATGGAGGAGTTCATCAATCCCGACCAGGTGGTGCAGCGGCGCCGCAAGGAGTACGCGGAGAAGCGCCAGGAGAAGGTCCGGCCGGAGTTCTCCACCGAACGCGACATCCTGCTGTTCCTCATGGAGCGCGCCCCGCTCAAGCGCTGGCAGCGCGACGTGCTGGGAATGGTCCGCGACGAGGCCTATTACTTCGCCCCGCAGTGGCAGACCAAGATCATGAACGAAGGCTGGGCGGTCTACTGGCACTCGACGCTCATGACCCAGAAGGTGCTCAACGACGCCGAGGTGATCGACTACGCCGATCACCACAGTGGGACCTTGGGTGGCAGCGGGAGCACCAATCCCTACAAGCTCGGGTACTACCTGTTCAAGGACATCGAGGAGCGCTGGAACAAGGGGAAGTTCGGGCCGGAGTACGACCGGTGCTCCGACTTCCGCGAGCGCGCGGCGTGGGACCGCCGTCTAGGGCTGGGCCGAGAGAAGATCTTCGAAGTGCGGCGCATCTACAACGACGTGACGTTTATCGACACGTTCCTCACCGAGGAGTTCTGCCAGGAGCACAAGCTGTTCGTCTACCAGTTCGACCTGGACAAGGACCAATACGTGGTGGCCAGCCGCGAGTTCCGCAAGATCAAGCAGCAGCTGCTGACGCAGCTCACCAACGCCAGCCACCCGCTCATCACGATCGTCGACGAAGACTACCTGCAGCGTGGGGGGCTACTCTTGCGCCACGGCTTCGAGGGGATTCCGCTGGACATCGCCTACGCCCAGGACACCCTGCGCAGCCTGCACGGTCTGTGGCAGCGGCCGGTGGCCGTCGAGACGGTCTACAAGGACCGCCCGATCCGCATCACCTTCGACGGCGAGACCCCCGAGGTCCAGGAGATCGCGCCGCCCAAGCCCGTCGACAAGCACTGAGCTGCCGCGCAGCACCTCGCAAGGCGCTGTCGCTCCTGCGAGTGGATTCCTTGCCCGGCTCGCCGGGCCTGCTGAAGGGGACCCGCCGGCAGCCCGCCTTGACAGGGGGAGCCTGGGTGTCTAGCGTTGGGGGGTCTAGTTGAAAACAGTTTTCATTTTCAACGAGACCCAGGAGAGCGCGATGGAACGCCAGACTTCAAAGACCGGACACCCGGGACGCCTCGACATGCTGGCCACCTTCAAGGCGTACCTGGCGCGCCGGGGCTTGAAGTCCACCCACCAGCGCGACCTAATCGTGGACGTCTTCGCCGGGGTGGGGGAGCACGTGCGGGTGGAGGACCTGCTGCGCCGCGTGAAGCGCCGCGACCCGGCGGTCGGTTACGCCACGGTCTACCGCACGCTGCGGCTGCTCGTGGATGCGGGGCTCGCCTCCGTCCGCAATTTCGGCGGCGACCACACCCGTTACGAGCTGCGCGACGTGCCCCATCACGACCACATGATCTGCGAGCAGTGCGGCACGATCCTCGAGTTCACCGACGAGACGATCGAGCGCCTCCAGGATGAGATCACCCGCCAGCACGGCTTCCTCCTGCTGCGCCACAAGCACGAGCTCTACGGTCTGTGCGCCGGCTGCCAGGAGAAAGCCTCGTGACCAGCACCCTGCTCGCGCCGACCCCGACGCTGTTGCTGATCGGCAATCCCAACGTGGGCAAGAGCGTCATCTTCGGCCACATCACCGGGACGTACGTCACCGTCAGCAACTACCCCGGAACGACCGTCGACATCACGCGCGGCAAAGCCAAGCTGTCGGGCGCGGACTGGACGGTCGTCGACACACCCGGCGTGAACAACCTCATGCCTCAGTCGGAGGACGAGGCAGTCACGCGCGACATCTTGCTGACCTGCGAGGAAAAGCGAGTCCTGCTCATCGCCGACGCGAAGAACCTCCCGCGGGCGCTGCTCTTGGCCGTGCAGCTGTCCGAGATGGAGGCTCCCTACGTGCTCGTGCTGAACATGGCCGACGAAGCACAAAGCAAGGGGATCCGCATCGACCGCAAGCTGCTGGAGGCGAGGCTTGGGGTGCCCGTGATCGAGACCGTCGCCATCCGCCGCATCGGCGTGGGGGACCTGCTGCGGCGCGCGGGAGAGGCCCGCGTCGGGCAGGGGCACGTGACCTACTCGCCGGCCATCGAGCAGGCGGCGGTGCGCGTCGCGGCCCTGCTCCCTGGGGCGGCGGCGCACATCAGCCGGCGGGCGCTGGCGCTCATGCTGCTGGCCGGCGACGACAGCCTGAAGCCCTGGCTGTCCGCGGCCGGCGGCGCGGCGGCGTTGCCCGAGATCGACCGCGTTCGCATGCAGCTGCGCGAGGGCAGCCGCGTCCCGGTGGGATCGCGCATCAACCAGGAGCGGCTGCAGCGCGTGCGCGAGCTGTTGCGCGACGCGGTGAGCGAGCCGGCGGTCTCCCGGGCCACGCTGGCCACCCGCCTGGGGGCCTGGTCGATGCACCCGGTCTGGGGCGTGCCCATCCTGCTGGCGGTGCTGTGGGTGGTCTACGAGTTCGTCGGGGTGTTCGGCGCCGGCACCCTGGTGAATCTGATGGAGCACAAGCTCTTCGGAGGTGTGGTCAACCCCTTCCTCGTCTCGGTCGCCCAGCGCGCGATCCCGTGGGAGCCCGCGCGCGCGCTGCTCGTGGGTGAGTACGGGATCTTCACCATGGCGCTGACCTACGGGCTGGCCATCATCCTGCCGGTGGTGACGACCTTTTTCATCGCCTTCAGCATTATGGAGGACTCAGGCTACATGCCGCGGCTGGCGGTGATGAGCAATCGCGTCTTGCGCCGCCTCGGGCTCTCGGGCAAGGCGGTCCTGCCCATGATCCTGGGTCTGGGGTGCGACACCATGGCCACGCTCACCACGCGGATCATGGAGACGCGCAAGGAGCGCATCATTGTCACGCTGCTGCTGGCCCTGGGCGTGCCCTGCTCGGCCCAGCTGGGTGTCACCATGGGGATGCTGACGGCCATGAGCCCGGCCGGCGCGCTGATCTGGGCCGCCTCCGTGCTGGGCACGATCTTCCTGGTGGGATGGCTAGCCAATCAGGTGCTGCCCGGCCGCACCAGCGACTTCATCCTCGAGCTGCCGCCGTTCCGCCGCCCCAGCCTGGGCAATATCCTCGCCAAGACCTTGGCCCGCCTCGAATGGTACCTGCGCGAAGCTCTGCCGCTGTTCGTGGTGGGGACGCTGGTGCTGTTCCTGCTGGACCGCTTCCATCTGCTCGGGCGCATCGAGGCCGTGTCCGCGCCGCTGGTCCAGGGCGTGCTAGGGCTTCCGGAGAAGGCCACCGAAGCCTTCCTGGTCGGGTTCCTGCGCCGCGACTACGGAGCGGCGGGGCTGCACACCCTGTTCGTCAACGGCCAGCTGGACGGGGTGCAGACGGTGGTGGCGCTGGTGACGATCACGCTGTTCATCCCGTGCTTCGCCAACTTCCTGGTGATGATCAAGGAGCGGGGCGTGAAGGTAGCGCTGGCGCTGGCCGCGTTCATCGTGCCCTTCGCGTTCGCCGCGGGGGGCGCCGTGAATTTCGTGCTGCGCGCCCTGAAGGTGTCGCTGTGAACTCCACCGGGGAGAAGGCCGCCGTGGATGCCGCGCGGGACACCCCCGCGGCGATGCAGTGCCCGCTGTGCGGCTTCCGCTTCACCAAGCAGGACGAGACCTGCTCCCACGGCTGTCCGTTGCGGCGTTCGTGCAATATCGAGTGCTGCCCCCATTGCGGCTACGAATTCGTGATGGAGAGCCGCGTGCTCAACTGGCTCAAGCGACGCTTCGGCCGGCGGTCCCATGGACTCGCGCAAAGCTGAGGACGCCCTCGAGGCCGTCTGGATGCTCCAGGAGCGCGGCAAGCCCGCCTCGCTGGAGCGCGTCGCCCAGTTCATCGGCGAGGGGGTCGGCGCGGACGACCTCGCCCATCTGCGCGGACAGGGCTGGATCCAGGCACGCGACAACGGCGAGCTGCACCTGACCGAGGCCGGGCGCGCGCAGGCCCGCGACGTGGTCCGCCGCCATCGCCTGGCCGAGCGCCTGATGCTCGACGTGCTGGGCCTCAAGCAGCAGCAAGCGCAGGAGGCGGCGTGCCGGTTCGAGCACATCCTCAACCTGGAGGCCGCCGAGAGCATCTGCACGCTGCTGGGGCACCCGACCCTCTGCCCGCATGGATATCCCATCCCAGCGGGACGCTGCTGCGAGACCCTCAGCCGCGAGGTCGCGCCGCTGGTGCGCCCCCTGACCGAGCTCACCCCGGGCCAGTCCGGGGAGATCGCGTTCCTGGCGCCCAGCTTCCATCGACGGCTGGACCGCCTGAGCAGTTTCGGTATCCTGCCCGGCAGCAGGCTCCAGCTCCACCAGAAGACTCCCACCTACGTGGTGCGCGTCGGCCACACGGAGCTGGCCCTGGAGGCCGACGTCGCCCGTGAGATCTACCTGCGGTGCGTGCAGTCGCCGCAGCCGGAAGGAAGCCGCACCGATGCCGACCCAGTGGATCGAGGTTGATCCCCACCGCCTGGCCGACAACATCCGTGCCTTCCGCAAGCACCTTGGCCAGGGCGTCAAGCTCGGGCCGGTGGTCAAGAGCAACGGCTACGGGCATGGGCTGGCCCTGGCGGCGCGGGCGTTCCACGAGGGCGGCGCCGACTGGCTGTGCGTGCACTCGCTGGCCGAGGCGCAGCAGCTGCGGGCGCTCTCTCTGCCGCAGCCCATCCTGATCCTCGGGCCGCTGGCGCCCGAGGAGGTCGCGCCGGCCGTGGCCGCGGGTCATCACGTCACCGTGTACGATCCGCGCCGGCTGCAGGAGCTCGACCAGGCGGCGCTGGCGCAGGGACGCACGGCCGCCATCCACCTCAAGATCGAGACCGGCACCCACCGGCAGGGCGTCGACCCAGACGGCCTGGGCGCGTGCCGCGACGTCCTGCGCGGCGCGCAGGGCCTGCGCCTAGAGGGCGTAAGCACCCACTTCGCGAACATCGAGGACACCACCGATCACAGCTACGCCACGCGGCAGTTGGCGCGCTTCCAGGAGGCCCTGGCCGAACTGGA
Source organism: Candidatus Krumholzibacteriia bacterium (assembly GCA_041484665.1). Lineage (GTDB taxonomy): Bacteria > Krumholzibacteriota > Krumholzibacteriia > JAJRXK01 > JAJRXK01 > JBGPIA01. The sequence goes on along the minus strand of JBGPIA010000004.1, from coordinate 24,399 downwards.
GGCGTCCGGGCTGCGCCCCCCTCTGCGGCACGCGGCCGCCAGCGCGGCCGCGATCCTCTTCGCCAACACCCACTTCGACCTGGCGCGCGTGGGGATCGCGGCCTACGGCTACTGGCCCAGCCGCGAGACCCTCGTCTCGGCCCAGCAGCGGGGGGCTGACCGGCTGCAGATCGCTCCCGCGCTCACCTGGAAGGCCGCCGTAGCCCAGATCAAGCGTGTCCCGGCCGGCAGCTTCATCGGCTACGGCTGCAGCGACAAGGTCGAGGTGGACAGCGTGATCGCGGTGCTCCCGGTGGGCTATGCCGACGGGTACCGGCGTGCCTTCGCGGGAAAGGCGCGCGTGCTCATCGATGGGCGGCGCTGCCACGTCCGGGGGCGCATCTGCATGAATCTGATCATGGCCGACGTGACCCACGTACCGGGCGCTCGGGTTGGCAGCGAGGCGGTGCTGTTGGGGCGCCAGGGCGGGGAGATCCTCACGGCCGAGACCCTGGCCGGCTGGGCCGACACGATCCACTACGAGATCCTGGCGGGGCTGAACCCCGAGACCCCGCGCGCGGCCGTCGCGGGCGCCTCCGCCTGACCGCCCGCGCCAAGCGCGCGGCCGTCGCGGGCGCCTGCGCCGGGCAGCCCGGCGTGGAACCCGAGCCGGCGTTGGCACGTAGGGAGAGCAACCCCAGCGCTGGAGGCCGGTCATGCCCGCTCGTCTTCGGCAGATCTCCCCCCTGGCCCTCTGCGCCGCATTGGCTGCGGCTGCGCTCCTGCTCCCCATTCCCACCGGTCATGCGGTTGCCGCCGGCGACTCCCAAGGCCAGCACGACGGTCGCGTGGTGATCGTCAAGAATGGCGACGACGCGGACAGCGTCGACGTCGACGAGCACGTGGGACGGGACGTCTCGCGTGCGGTGCACGAAGCCATGCACGGACTGCGCGAGGCGTGCAAGAACCTGGACGGCGTGCACGTGCGCGTGAAGACCCGTCCTGACGATGCGCAGCGCTTCGTGGTGCGCGTGGACAAGGACGGCGAGCGCCACGCCTACGAGGTCGACACGCGCCGCCTGCGCCGCGAGATCGAGCAGGCGCTGGACCGTGTCGATATCGATCAGGTGGAGCGGTCGATGGACCAGCTGGGGCGCGACCTCGGGCGCATGGGCGACGAGCTCGGCCGCTCGTTCCAGGACCACGACGCCTGGTTGCACAGGGTCGACGGGAACGGCGATCATGGGCGCCACCCGACCCGCGGCAGCTGGGCCGCGCGCAACTGGACGCCGCGTCCCGCCCCGCCGGCACCGGTGTCGCCTCCGGCGCCGCCCTCGCTGGGCGGCAACCGCGTCCAAGGCGACGCCGCCCTCGACGCGGAGATCGACCGCCTGCAGGCCGAGGTCCAGCGCCTGTCGGCCGAGTTGCAGCGCCTGCAGGCGCAGCAGCACGAGGCGGTGGAGCGCCGGCAGTAGCCGCGCGCCCACGGTCCCCGCCGGAGTCGCCTGGCTTGAAGCCGAGCGCGAAGCAGAGGATACTCCGGGGACGATTCGCCGCCGTCGCCGCGTGCGAATCGCTCCCGCGACCCCCGGACCGTCCGGCGTGACCCAGCGTCTCTATTACACCGACAGCTACACCACCGAGTTCAGCGCGACGGTGTCGGCGGCGCGCGTGCTGGCCCCGGGGCTCGCCGCCGTCGAGCTGGCGGCGACGTACTTCTATCCCACCAGCGGTGGGCAGCTGCACGACCTGGGGACGCTGGGTGGCGTGCCCGTGGTCGATGTGGTCGATGTGGACGGCCAGGTCGTTCACGTGCTGGCCACCGAGACGCCGCCGCGCGTGGGAGAGCTGCTGCAGGGCTGCATCGACGCGCGGCGGCGCCGTCACCACCGGGCTCAGCACACCGGACAGCACGTGCTCAGCCACGTCCTGCAGGACCAGCTGCAGCTGGCCACCCTGAGCAGCCGTCTAGGCGAGACCGACAACACGATCGACGTGGCGGGGGCTGCGCTCCCGCTGGCCCGCCTGGACGGAGCCGAGGACGCGGCCAATCAGCTCCTGTGGCAGGCCCGGCCGGTGACGATCACGTTCCTGTCGCCACAGGAGGCCGTTGCATCCGGCCTGCGCAAGGTCATCGAGAGCGAAGGGCCGGTGCGCGTCATCGAGGTGGAGGGCTTCGACCGCTGCGCGTGCGGCGGCACGCACGTGGCCAACACCGCAGAGATCGGCACCATCGCCATCACCGGCACCGAGCGCATGCGTGGCAACCTCCGTATCCACTTCCTGTGCGGCGATCGCGCCCTGCACTGGCGCCGCTCGCGCGACCGCCTAGTCGGCCGGATCGCCGCGGCACTCACCACCGGAGAGGAAGGGCTGCTGGAGGCCCTCGGCCGTCTCCAGGAAGAGAGTCGCGCGTCCACGCGCCGCGCCACCGCGCTCGCGCGAGAGCTGCTGCAGCTACGCGCCGTGCAGTGGCTTGCCGGCGCCGCGCCCGTGACGGTGGGGGGAGTCAGGGCGCGGCTGATCGCGCAGGAGCTGCCTGCCGAGCTGGCGGCGCTCGCCCAGGAGGCGGTTGCCACCCTGGCGCAGACGGCGGACGCGCTTGCGGCCCTGGCCATGCGCGATGGGGAGCGCACGCACCTGCTGCTGGGGCGTGGGGGTGAGGTCCCGCTGGATTGCCGCGAGGTGCTGCAGGCCGTGCTTGCGCCATTGGGCGGCAAAGGTGGTGGCAGCGACGAGCGGGCGCGCGGCAGCTGCCCCGCGGCCGATCCGGCAGCCGAGCCGGCTGCCCTGCTGCAGCGCGTGCGCGCGGCAGTGGAAGCCAAGGGCGATTCCACCGCGGGGCGTTAGAGCGCTGGTGCGGATCCCGCCGGAGGAAGACCGGTCCCGGACCGCTCGGCACTCGGCGGGCCGATGGCGCCGCGCTCATCGCTCTCGGGCCGCGCCACACCGAGCAGCTCCAGGATGGCCGCGAAGCGATCGACCACCGCGTCCGCGATCGCCAGCTCGTGGGGCGCTCCGAATCCGAAGCGCACGCCGATGGTGCGGCAGCCGGCTTGCCGGCCCGCCTCCAGGTCCTCCCGCCGGTCCCCGACCATGCACGATTCGCCGGGAGAGGCCCGCAGCGCGTCCAGCGCGCGTACCAGCAGTGTGTGTTTTCCGCGCGGACCGTCCGCCGGAAGGTCACCGTGGCACTCGGCGTGCTGTAGCAGCGGCCGCAACTGCAGGTGCATCAGCGCGGCGTGAAAGTAGAGGGACTGTGCGTTGCTGATCGCCGCCAGCCGCACTCCCGCCTCGCGCAGCGCCGTCAGCGTAAAGAGCACGCCTGGATAGAGGCACCCGCGGCCCGCTGCCAGCGCGGCGACCTCGTGGCGCGTGCAGGCCGCCTGGACCTCGGCGGCGAGGTGCTGCAGCCCTGCCGGCAGAATGGTCCGATAGTACTCCTCGGCGGCGAGCCCCATCGCGGCGGCGACCGCCGCAGACGATGGCGGCGCATCCCCCAATCCGTGGCGGTGGAGCACGTCCTCTATCCCGGCGGCCACCGCCTCGACCACCGCATGCCGGGAGTCGACCAGCGTGCCGTCCAGGTCGAAGACGAGCGCACGCGGCGCCCACGGTGGCAGCGAAGCACTTCCTTCGTCGGCGCGCATGGTCGTGGTGGTTCAGCAATAGCGACGGTTGCCGGGTCGGGCCGAGCAGACCCCAGCCATCCGACGAACGAGTTGCGCGGCGAAGTGACGTGAACGGCGTCGTGCCAGGGGCGGAGCTCCGGGAGGCAATGATCCTCATCCGTCATGGGCCACTTGTTCACGCATCATCGAAGGAGTTGACTCCTTCGTCAATGGTGAGATCCAAGATTGAGGCCTTCCGCACGTGTCCCCCTGCGTCCGCGCCGCAGGTTGATCGCAGTCCACCATGAGCCAAGCGGTTCTCCTTTCTGCGCTACGGCCGGCGGGCAGCCACGCGGTCCGCGGAATCGCGGCCCGCCTCGCCCTCATCGCGTTGACCGTCGCAGTGGGATTCACGCTGGCAGAGCCAACGTCGAGATGGAGCAAAGCTACCCGAGAGTACTCCAGCGGAAGCTCAACGAGCGAGCCTCCGCGTGTCACTTCGAGGTCATCAACTACAGCATGCCCGGCCTATCACTACGGCAGAAGGTACACCTCGTGGAGCGCTACGCCTGCGACTACCATCTTGACCTGATCATCGTGGACTACTGCGTGAACGATGTGATGCCAGACTACCTGACGACCCTTGGCAAGGACACCGAGAGCTGGTGCAATCTGCGGGTGCTGGGAATCAAGGTCCCCTGCGCTTTGGAAAGCCGAATGCGCAAGTCGGTCTTCCTCTTCGCTCTGAAGAAGGCCGTCGAGCAGGGCATGCTTCGCATGGGTTGGGCCGATCGAAGCGGCACGTTCTACATGGTGGAGGGGGACTACTACCAACGGCTGTACCAGCAAGAGAACGCCCCGGAGATCCTCGCCAGCACGTTTAACCGCATCCGGGAATACCAAGACACCCATGGCGTCACGGTGTCCGTGCCGATCTTCCCCATGCTGTACGATCTGGATCACTACAATTGGCGGGAGCTCGATCGGCAAGTGGCCGTTGCATGCGAGAGCCAGGAGCTCGCGCATACTTCATTGCTGGACGCCTTCGCAGCGTGCTCCCACCACCATTTGCGGGTGCAGCGAGGGGATTCCCTCCATCCCGCGATCGCGGGGAACGAGATCGCCGGCACAGCCATCCTGGCGTCTCTGACGAAGGCCGACCTGCTTCCGTCGGATGCGCTGCACTAAGGGAGCCGGTAGATGCGCGCGGCGGGAATCGGGGGAGGCGACGCGACAGTCCGGACGGTCCCGGCACGCCCCCCGATCCTCTTTACCCTGCAGAGTGACGTCGCAGATGGGGCTCGAGCTGCGCTCGGATTCTGTGCTTGCGCGGGCGCTGGGATTCGTGGTTAGACTGCTTCGCTCGAACGACCCTTCCTGGCGGCCTGATGTTCCGTTGCACCACCTCCTCCACAACCGCTCTGCCAGGGCGGTTTGAGCGTTGCTGTCCAAGCCCTTGGGTCAGCTCGCAGCGGCCACGCTTCTTGCGGGCCTAGCAGCAGCGAGGAGCCCATGTCCATGACCCAGGAGACCTTCGTGCTCATGACGCGCCAGGGCGACCCCCTGCGCGTGGACCTGCGTTGGCTGGAGGCCCCGCCACCTGGGGCGGTGATCATCGTCTGCCACGGCTTCAAGGGGTTCAAGGACTGGGGATTCTTCCCGTACGTGAGTGAGCGGTTGGCCGAGGCCGGGTTCGCGGTGGCTTCGCTGGACTTCTCCCTCAACGGTATCGGTGACGTGCCCGGTGAGTTCACGCGCCTGGACAACTTTGCGCGCAACAACTACTCGCAGGAGCTCAGCGACCTCGGCCAGGTGATGGGGTGGCTGGTGATGGACGCACCGGTTGCGGCCAGCGTCGACGGCGGCAAGCTCGGCGTGCTGGGCCACAGCCGTGGAGCGCTGGCGGCGGTGGTAGCGGGCGCGGAGAACCCCGACATCCGTGCCGTGGTCACCTGGAGCGGCGTGAGCCGCGCGCTGGGCTACTCGCAGCGCCAGCTCGCCGAGTGGGAGCGCGCCGGCAGCATGGAGTTCGAGAACACGCGCACCGGGCAGCAGATGGCGGTCGGCTACCAGTTCGTCGAAGACGCGCGCCGCAACGCGCAGCGCTTCGACCTGCCGGCGGCATGCCGGCGCATGCGGGCGGCACACCTGATCGTTCACGGCAGCGAGGATCTCGCCGTGCCGGTGTCGGCGGCTGCGGAGATGCGCGCCGGCCGCGACGACCCCCAGCGCTGCCGCGTCGAGATCGTCGAGCGGGCCGGACACACGTTTGGAGCCGTGCACCCGTTCACAGGCACGACGCCGCAGCTCGAGCGCGCCCTCGCCGTTACCCGGGATTGGTTCGTCGCCCACCTGCCCCGCCCGCGGACCTAGCGCCGGCGGCCCCGGCACGCCGCACGCCGCGCGCGGCGCGGTGGCGCGGTGGCGCGGGGAGCGGGGGCGCGATGCGCCACGCTGGCGCCTAGCGCGCCTTCCCACGCCGATTGCGCACGAAGTCCACCAGCACGAACTGCCCCAGCTGGCCGGGCTCGGCGAAGTAGGCCTTGCCGCGATTGAGCTCGGTGAGCCGGTGCACGAAGCGCTGCAGGTACGGGTCGCTGGCGATCATGAAGGTGGTGATTGGGATGCGCTCCTTGCGCAGCGCGATCGCCTCGTCGAGGGTCTTGCTCACGATCTTCGGGTCCAGGCCGAAGGTGTTGCGGTAGAGCGCGCCCTCGTCATCCACGATCACGGTGGGTTTCCCGTCGGTGATCAGGATCACCTGCTTGTTGGAGTGCTTGCGGTGCCGCAGGATCCGCCGCGCCGCCTGCAGCGCCGCCTTGGTATTGGTGTGGAAGGGGCCCACCTGCACGTAGGGAACCTCGTCCAGGGTGATCCGCTGTGCCTCGTCGCCGAACAGCACCACGTCGATAGTGTCCTTGGGATAGCGCGTGGTGATCAGCTCGATCAGCGCGAGGGCCACCTGCTTGGCGGGCGTGATGCGGTCCTCGCCGTAGAGGATCATGCTATGGCTGATGTCCAGGAGCAGCACCGTGGCGCAGCTGGCCAGGTGCTCGGTCTCGTGGACCTCGAGGTCGTCCTCGCGCAGCGGCAGCTGGTCGGGCGATGGGAGGCTCGTCCCGTCGCCGTGCGCGGTGCGCGCGTTGCGGCGCAGCGCGTTGCGGTAGCTCTGCATGAAGTCGATGTCGCTCAGCTCATCGCCGAAGCGCCAGGGCCGGGTGTGGGACGCACGCTCGCCGCTGTGCCCCTCCCGCGGCACCGGGTGGTCACCAGCGCCGCGCTTGCGCAGCTTGCCGAAGACCTGCTCCAGAGCGGTGCGCCGCAGCGCCCGCTCGCCCTTGGGGGTCAGCGTCAGCGTCCCGTCGGGCTGAGTGCCGATCTCCTCGTCCTGCTGCAACTGCTCGCGGAGGGCATCGAGATCGGTCGAAGGCGGCACCAGGCCTTGCTCGCGCAGGCGCTCCAGGATGGCCAGCGCCTGCTGCACGTTGCCGGCCGTCATGGTGACCAGCGTGCGGAACAGCTGCTTGAGGCTCTGGAGGTCCAGCAGCCGGTGCAGCATCGACGGGTCGAAGGCGAAATACTCGTAGCGCATGGTCGTGCCGCGCGGGCGCCCCTCAGGAGCGCTTGGCCTTGCCCATCCCCTCGAACATGCGCATGAGCATGTCGCTGTAGAAGGTCGAGCGGTCGAGGTTCTCCTTGGCCACGAAGCTGCCCTGGTAGAGGCCCTCCAGCACCAGCTCCATGGCCGGGGCCACCTCGTCGTCATGCAGCTGCATGTGCTTGCGGGCCAGTGCCTCCAACCCGGGCACCGCGGCGAGCTGAGCGCGGTAGGCGCTCTCGGGCTGCAGGTCGCTCACCTCGACGCGGCTGCCGGCGGCGAAGAAGCTCGTGATCGGGGCGTAGATCGACTGGTCGACCTCGCGCGGGCCACCCCGCTCGTCGGGGTCGGCGTCGTGGCTTCCACCCTGCTCGGCGCGTCCGCGCCGCCGCTTGGGCTCTGCACCCTTGGGGTCGGGGAAGTGCTCGAGGAAGACCTTGCGCACCGCCTTGCCCAGCAGATCGCGGCATACGGCCAGCGCCCCCTCCTGCTCGCCCTCGTAGGCCAGCTCGATCTTGCCGGTGAGCGCAGGGACCATCGCAGGCAGGTCGCAGACGCGGGCCACGGCCCGGCTCTCGCGCAGCAGCAAGGCGCGGCGCTCCAGATTGCTCAGCAGGTTCTCGTAGGCGCTGATCGCCACGCGGGCGCTCACGCCCGACGACTGGTCGACGAACTCACTCTCGCGGGCGAGGAACACCACCTCGTCCACCACGCGGCGCAGGAAGGTCGGAATCTGCAGGTGTACTCCGCGCTGCGTCCACGCCTCCTGCTCGGTGATGCGCATCGCCTCCTGCAGGGACGAGGGGTAGTGGGTGTGGATCTGGCTGTCGATGCGGTCCTTCAGCGGCGTGATGATGCTGCCGCGGTTGGTGTAGTCCTCCGGGTTGGCGGTGAAGACCATGAGCACATCCACTGGCATGCGCACCGGGAAGCCGCGGATCTGGACGTCCTTCTCCTCCATGATGTTGAGCAGCCCCACCTGGATGCGGGGCGCGAGGTCGGGCAGCTCGTTGATGGCGAAGATCCCGCGGTGGCTGCGCGGCACCAGCCCGTACTGGATGACCTCCTCGTCGTCGAGGCTCTTGCCTTCACGGGCGGCCTTGATCGGATCGACGTCGCCGATCAGATCGGCGATCGTGACGTCGGGCGTGGCGAGCTTCTCCTGGAAGCGGTCCTCGGGCGCCAGCCAGACGATGGGCGTGTCCTCTCCCGCCTCGCGCACCATGCGGCGTCCGAAGGCCGAGATCGGCCGCACCGGATCGTCGTGGATGGGGCTGCCGGCGATGGCCGGGACGGCCGGATCGAGGAAGCGGACCAATCCGCGCACGATGCGCGTCTTGGCCTGCCCGCGCAGGCCCAGCAGGATCAGGTCGTGCCGGGACAGCAGCGCGTTCATCAGCTCGGGCAATACCGTCTGCTCGTAGCCGATGATGCCCGGGAACAGCTCGGTGCCTTCGCGCAGGAGGCGGATCGCGTTGGTGCGGACCTCCTCCTTGACCGGCTGGGGGCGGTAGTCCGTCGCGCGCAGAGCGCCCAGGGTCGTGACGTCCTTCATGGGTGGAGTCCTCGGTCGGCGGGGCGGGGGGCGGATGCAGTTGTGCAGCGGCCGGAGTATCGCCAGTATAACGAAGGTCGCCCCGGATCGACACTCTTCCCGGCCGAGGTGCGCGATGGCCCAACCCGCCTCTCACTCGAACTCCCGCCGTCCCCGCGCGCCCCGGCGCGCCGCCCCGGCCGTGCCGCGATCGGCGCCACAGTCCGGGCCGCGGTCGACGCCACGGTCCGCGCAGCCCCCGCACCGGCCCCTGGCCCTGGTCACCGGGGGCGGCCGGCGGTTGGGGCGGCAGATCGCCCTCGCGCTGGGCGAGGCGGGTTTCGACGTGGCCATCCACGCCTACGGCAGCCATGCGCCGGCCGAGGAGGTGGCGGGCGCGGTGCGCGCTGCGGGCGGCCGCGCGGCGGTCTTCCGCGCCGACCTGCGCGTGGCCGCGCAGGCGGAAGCGCTGGCGCCCCAGGTCGAGCGAACGATGGGACCGATCGACCTGCTGGTGAACAATGCGGCGGTCTTCCCCGCGGCCGGGCTGCTCGCCAGCGACGCGCCGGTCTTCGACGATACGATCGCCGTCAATCTGCGCGCGCCGTACCTGCTCAGCCTGCAGTGTGGCCGTGCGATGCGTGCGCGCGGCGGGGGCGCCATCGTCAACATCGCCTCGGTGGGCGGCCTGCGCCCCTACGCGCAGCACATCCCCTACAGCCTCAGCAAGGCGGGGATCGTCATGCTCACGCGCGTGATGGCGCTCGCACTCGCGCCGCAGGTGCGGGTGAACGCCGTCGCGCCGGGAACCCTCTGGATTCCGGGGGAGGAGAGGGGAGCTGCGGCCAAGCCACCGCGCAGCAGCATCCCGCGCGCGGTCTACGGCACGCCCGACGACGTGGCGCAGGCCGTGCTGTTCCTTGCGCGCGCGCCGTTCGTCACCGGACAGGTGCTGGCAGTGGACGGCGGCAGCAGCATCCGCTTCGTGCATCCCTGAGACGTCGGGCGCGCGCACAGGCGCGCCGCGCGCGCCCGGCACCCGTCGCCCATCGGCCGGCGCCGCGGGCGGCCCGGCCGCCGCGGCGCTGAATTTTGAGCTCGGCGGCTCCAGCGCGGCAGTCTTTGCGCCGTCCCGCAGAGGGGGTTGACGCGGCTGCGCTGGACCCGTACCTTTCGAGCAAGTCAAGACTGGGCCGTCGGGCTTGTTTGTCTATCCAACAACCCGCCCGTGTCCTGGCCTTGAGGGCGACGCCGAGGTTGCGGTCTCCCCTGTCGCGAAATCCCGTGCCGGCCCCGGCACGGAGCACGGCCAGCAGCTTTGGCACTCGCCAGCGACGTCCATCGGAAGCGGTTCTGGCTGGGCCCTGACACCCTCGTCGTGCAACCGCGTCGGTGCATTGTCGCGAGATAGGAACAAGGCCGCAGCAGCGTCCATCTCGCTACGCGCCCGCGCACCCGATCCTGGCCTCGGCCCATTCCCGCTTCCCATGGACGGCGGAGCACGGGGGCTGGTGCGCGGATCGGTCGATCCCCCCTCGCTCCAGGCTCCGCCAAGCGCTGATACGGGCTCGCCTGCGAGCCCGGTGCGGTGTGGACCTCATGTCGCCATCGTGATGCTCGACGGTCAGTCTGGGGAAGAGTCGCGTCGGACCCAAGAGCGAGCGGGGCGGCAGAGGTCCGCAAACGGGAGCTCGAGGGGCGGGCGGGTGAGATCCACTCACACCAGGGACCGCTCGTCCCTCGCACTTCCACCGCGCGCGTTCTCGCGCGGGGCGAGCAGAGCGCTCAGGGCGCCAACTCGCGCGATGGGTTCGCGGCCGTCGGGAGGTCGTTCGGTCGACAACGCCTGGCAATGCGGGGCACAGGCGGGACCAATCGGCGGCCGCACTTCTTGATCCGCCCAATTTGTGGGCGCGGGGCCGGCTGGGGTGCTCGGGGGCTGCTGCCGTTCGATCCAACCAGAATGCTGGACGACGGGGACCCTCGCGTAGTCTGACACACCCCGGAGGCAGCATCCGGGAACCGTCTGCGAAGCGCTCGATCCGAACGAGCGCGGCCTGCTCGGCAATCCCGGCTGGTCCCGTGCCCCCGATCTCCGTGGCGCCTCCCCGGTGCGAATCCGGTGCGGCGCGCGCCGGGCCTAGACGGCCAAGAGCCACTCCAGCAATTGGTCCACCGCGCCAGTCGCCGCTGCCATCGCCGGGCTGGCCAGCAGCCCGAAGGGGACGGCAGCGCTCACGAGGCGGCCGTTCGCGTCCACGATCTTCTCGGCGGGGCCGCCCGCGACGGGCTCGTGGCCCAGCTCGCGCAGCAGCAAGGCGAGCGCCGGGTCGGTGCCGCAGGCCAGTCGCAGGCGCTGCTCGCGGCGCGACAACCCGATCAACAGCACTGCCTCACCCAGCGCGGCGACGGGCTTGCGCTCGCGCTGCAATTCGGCGAGCACGCGTGCCACCTGAGGCTCGAGCGTGGCGTCCGCTCCGGACACGGCCACGTCGCACAGCGTCTTGACCACTCCCAGGCCGCCGGGCACGACCAGAGCGTCGACGTGAAGCGCGGTGACCGCGGCGGCGGGGCGGCAGGCGCCGCGGGCCAGCCGCGCGCTCTCGGCGAGCGCCTGCCGTGGCGCGGACAGAGTGGCTCCGGTGAGCGGATGGATCGAGTCGCGCTGCTGCACGTCGGGGGCGAATGCGACCACTTCGGCGCCGGCCGTCTCGATGCGCATGTACGCCGCCACGGTCTGTGCCGGATCGCTCCCGTCGAGCTCTCCACATCCGGACAGCAGGATCCCCACGCGGTACATCTGCCCCTCCGACCGCCGCGCAGTGCCGCGGCACGCTCGTTTGACACCCTGCGAGCGCGGAGCCTATACTCGCGCGCTTGCGCCGTCGAGCCCCTGCATGAGCGAGATCCTCTATCACTTCTTCGTCCGCCTGGGCTTCGGCATGCTGGCCACGATGCCGCTGGTCGGCCCGCGTCAGATCGGGCGCACCTACTACGTCCTCAATTCGCTCTGCGCGCTCGGCCTGTGGATCGCGGCGCTGGCGATCCGCAGCCGCGGCGATCTGGGCCTGGTGAATCTCTGGCTGGCCGGGGCGGCCCTGGCGCTGATGCTGAGCTTCATGCTCGATCCGACGGCCTCGCCCCGCGCAGCCTTCACGTTCGTGGGGCTGGCGCTTGCGCTCGCGGCGATCGCCATGCTCGGCGAGTCGCGGCGGCTGCACGGCAGCGCCTTCTACAACAGCACCGCGTTCCTGTGGCTCACGTTCCTGCTGAGCAGCCTGCTCGTGGGCGGCACAATGGTGGCGATGATCCTGGGCCACTTCTACCTGGTGACGCCGCGGCTCTCGTTCGGCTATCTGGCACGGTTCACGAAACTCTTGGGCGTGCTGCTCGTGCTGCGGCTGGCGGCCGCGCTGGTGCCGGTGGTCGGCGGCCAGCTGCTCGCCTCGCCGGCGGGCGTCGACCGGGGGATCTTCCTGATCGATCACGTGGCGTTCCTGGCCCAGCGCGGCCTGGTGCTGGTGGCGCTGGCCGCACTGCTGCCGATGATCTGGGATTGCGTCAAGCGCCGCGCGAACCAGTCGGCGACGGGGCTGCTCTACGTCGCCGCGTTCCTGGCCCTGATGGGCGAGGCGGTGGCCACCTACTTCGCCGTCAGCTACCGCTTGCCGATTTGAGGGAGTGGCCACCATGGCCCGCGAGATCAACTTCCGCTGCCGCCGCTGCGGCTGCGGTTTGTGGCTGCGGCCCGCGACCGCGCCGGCCGGGGTCGCCTGCGCCGGCTGCGGCGAGGCGCATTCCGTCGATCCCACCGGCGCGCTCGACGCGCAGGGCCGCCTCGCGCGCTGCGCGGTCTGCGCGTGCGACCGCCTCTACCGCCAGCGCGACTTCAACCGCAAGCTCGGCCTGCTGGTGGTGATCGTGGCGGCGGCGTTCAGCGTGCACACGCGGGGCTTGAGCCTGCTGGTGGCCGCGGCGATCGATCTGGGCCTCTACATGCTGCTGCCGGAGATCCTGCTCTGCTACCACTGCGAGGCGATCCACCGTGGCTTTCCACGCAGCGCGGGCATTGAGGGCTACGACCTCGCCACCGGCGAGCGCTACGAGAGTCGCGAGTGGGGCAAGCTGCGGCCGCCCGGTGAGCAGGTCTGATCGCCGGTCCCCACGCGCCACCGCGGCCAGCCGTCCAGCGCGCCGCCGCGCCACAGGCGATACGCCATCACCGCCGTCGTCCAGCGGGCGGCCGCGTCGCTGACGCGCCCGCGCCGTCACCGTCCAACACGCGGTCCTCCTGCTCGAGCAGATGCAGCGCCAGGCGGCTGGGATGATACAAGCGCTGCACGTTGATCACCGCGCCGAACCGGCGGCGGCTGCCGTCCATGGCGGAGGTGCTCAGGCGCACGACGCCATCGGCCTGCAGCTTACCCCCGTATCCAGCGTTGAACAGCGGGTCGGCCTCCATGGCGGCCACGGCGCGCGCCACGGCGGTGAGTGCCGCAGCGCCTTCCTGCAGCAGGCGGTCCGCGTCGAGGAAGATGCGGTCGAGGGCGAGGGCAGTGGGCTCGAGATTGCTCAGGTCCGGATCGATGGTTGCGCCCGCGTGGAGCAAGAGCAGAGGGCGCGGGCCAGGGCTCACCGCACCAGATCCACGGGACGGCTGAGATCGGTGCCCGGCGCCTGCAGACGAACGTAGTACACCCCGGAGGCGACGGCGGCGCCGGCGTCGTCCTCACCGTTCCAACGCACCTCGTGCAGCCCGGGCTGCAGCTCATCCAGCCGCAGCCGCCGCACGATCCGACCGCGCGTATCATGGATCGTCATTTGCACGTCGGCCACCGACGCGAGCGAAAAGCGCAGCAGCGTGCTGGGATTGAACGGGTTGGGAGCGTTGGGCAAGAGCTCCACGCGCAGCGCGGAGCCCGCCGGTCGCACCGCGGTGGGGGTCTGCTGGCTGGAATCGGTGCCCAGCACGTAGTCGTTGGGGTCCAGCGACACGGCGGTGGGTGGAGCGTCGACCATGTACGTCGTGATCTGCACGGCGGACTCATTCCAGGTCTCGAAGGTCTGGCTGCCCGTCGGCGTGTCGATGACGACCTCCAGCGGCATGACGTACGGCGCGCCGGGCTGCGTCTGCCGGATCGTCACATCGACCCGCGTTCGGTCACCGGACGGCTGCGTGCTCCACTGCATGTCGTAGACCGGGCGATCGCTGCGGTAGAGCCATTCGTCGAAGAACCAGCCCAGCGGGCGGCCGATCGTGCCCTCGACGGCGGCGACGAAGTCCGCCGTGCGCACGTTGCCGTACTGTTGCTGGGGCAGCGCGGCGTACGCCCGCATCGACCGAAAGAAATCGTTGTCGCCCAGCACGTGGCGCAGCATGTGCAGGACCCACGCGCCCTTGAAGTAGACGGTGTAGTTGAAGAGCGCCTCGGGTGGGGTGACGGGCCCGGAGAAGGGTGCGGAGTGGCCGTTCAGATAGCTGCGGGCCGTGGCCGTTCCCTTGGAGTGCTCGAGCCACAGCGCCTCACAGTAGGTGGCGAAGCCTTCGTTGAGCCAGACGTCGTTCCAGTCGGTGAGGCTCAGGAGGTTGCCCCACCACTGATGGCTGAGCTCGTGCCCCACCAGGCGCTCGAACTGCTGCGTGCCGGTGATGAGTGTATTGCCGTAACTGGTCATCGTCTGGTGCTCCATCGCGCCGTTCCAGACGAACTCGGCCATCCCGTACTTGTCCCGGATGAATGGATACTCGCCGAAGAGCGTGGCGTAGAGGTCGATCATCTCCGAGGTGTGGGCGAAGTCCACATGCGCCGCCGCCAGGTGCTCGGGGAAGACCTTGTACTCCAGGGTCATGGCATGGCCCAACGGAGAAACGTACGACTCCGACCAACCCACGTAGTTCGTGGCGGCGATGCTCACCAGGTAGGGGCTGATCGGGTAGTTCTCCTCCCAGGTGTACAGTACATTGCCCTGGCCGTCGGGCACCTCCGAGACCAGCACACCGTTGCTGGCGCAGTACATCGAGGCCGGGACCAGGCACGACAGGCGCACGGAGGTCTTGTCGTCGGGTACGTCCTTGCACGGCCACCAGCTGCGCGCGTAATACGGCTCGCTGAGGGTCGCGAGGATCGGCTGACCGTCGTGGCTGCGGAACTGCATGCCCATGAACCCCGCCGGCTGGGGGGCGCCACCGTAGTCGATCGAGAGCGCGGTCTGCTCGCTAGCGGAGAGCGGCCGGCGCAGCGTGACGCTGAGTCGGTTCGCGACGTGGGTGAACGTCAGGGGCACCGCGTCCTCGCGCACGGAGGAGACGATCATCGTGTTGTAGAGGTCGAGATCGATGTGGTCGAGGCCGTTCACCAGGCTGCGCAGCGTGATCACCACGACGCCGTGGATCGTGGCGCTCTGGAAGGACGGCACGATCCAAAGCGTATAGTGCAGGGCGTCGTACTGGGCCTGGTTGCCCACCTGCAGCTTGGAGATCGCGGCGGCATCGCGCCCCGCTGCGGCCGCAGCGGCCTTCCACCCGTCGGCCTCATGGATTGGGTTGGGATCCTGGCCTTGGGCAGCGGCGAAGGGTGGGACGAGCGTGGCGATCCCTACGCACACGACCACCGCGAGGCCGCCTACGCGACGCGTCCACGCGGCCATCCTGACGCTTTGCATTGGGAAGCCCGGCCTCTCCATACTCAAGGGGTCATGCAGCGTCCTCAGAGGCAAACCTGCGCGGTACGCGGTACGACGCGGTACACGGTGTGTCGAGGGGCCGTCCACATTCTATTGTGCCGGGGCGAAGCGGGGCGGTCAAGGACGGCGGCCGTCCGGCCCGGGGGCACCCGCCGAGGAATCGCTGTGTGGCCCACCCGCCACCGCCGGGCGCCACGCCCGACGGCGGCTGTCTGGCGCCGCGGCCACGGCCGGCTGTGGCCGGCTGTGGCCGGCTGTGGGCCGGGGCCGGCGCTGGGTAGTGCCGGGCCTGGCTGGGGCGGGCGCGGGCCTATCGGAAGGCGTCGCAGTGCCTTGCCCAAACGCGACCGCCCAGGGCAGAGATCCCCGGGCGGCGCGGAGGGAATGTCAGAGCGGGGCGAGCCGCTCGGGGACGTCCGACTCAGCCCCGGACCCCTAGAGACCCACGGTGAAGGTCACGATCAGGACAAGACCGGAGATGTCGACGTCCACGCCTCCGCCGCTCAGCACGTAGAACGTGAAGTTCCCGCTCTCGACCGCCTTGGAGAAAGCCGTGAAGTTCTGCAGCAGAGTCAGCGACTCGTCGTAGGCGATCGTCCGGTCGGGAGTGGTGCCCGAGGCCGAGGCCGGAACCGACACGTCCTTGAACAGCACCGTCGCCTGCGCCGGCACCTCGCCCGCCGTCAGGTTGGACTTGGTGCTGAAGTAGACGGAAACCGTCTGCGCTGTGGACGTGTTGTTGACCAGCCCGCACTCGAAGCCGACGCGGTCGATCAACTTGATATCGGCCTTGTGGTCGTTGAAGACCCCGTTGTTCGAAAGGTCGATCGTAGTGTGGTTGAACCCGACTCCGGGAGCGAGGTCGATGTTCCCCACGGTGTAGGTGAAGACCTTGGTGCCCGAGACCAGCGGGCACCCGGCGGCCACGAGCGTCAAGGCCACGGCCGCGGCTGCAGCGAAGATCCTGCGCATCGCATCCATCCTTTCTGCTTGGCGCGCCAAGGCCTAGAAGAAGTAGTACGTGAGCCCGGCCAGCCCCGCGAGGTTCTTCCGCGAGGCGCCGTCGGCGTTGTTGATGATGTACAGGCGCGGGCTGAGATCCAACGAGACGGGCCCCAGCCCGATCTCGGCGCCGATTCCGACGTTGTAGGTGGCTTTGCTCTCGTCGCCGGCCTGAGGCACCTTCAGCTTCGTGGTGCCGATGCCGCCGGTGAGATACATGGAGAATCCAACGCCGCTGCTGCGCAGCATCGCGTTGATCGACCACGTGGACTCCTCGGGCGCCTGGAGCGTGATGTTCGTGCCGCTCACGTCCTTGTCCCCGAGATTGAACTTCGTATACGACCCCTCGAGCATCAGGATGGGGACTAATCCGAGGCGCACGCGCGCTCCCAGAAGCGTGCCCGTCCCCGCGTCATCCTGGACGACGGGAAAGGCCGTCACGCCGTAGGCACCCACACCGAGCTTGGCGAGCCCCATGGGCCCCGCCATGACGGGCGGAGTGGCCACCAGGCACAGGACCACGGCGACCGCCGCAATCGACAAGAATCGCTTCACCGCTGCTCTCCTTTCCTCTCCACGCTGAAGTCTGGACCAGGCCGCCGGGGAGCGGGTAGGCCGCACGGGCGACGCATGGACACATCCATCCGTCCGTGGCGGCCGACGCGCGCGCTGGTCCTGCAGCCGTACATGACGCTGCACGGTCCATGCCGCCGTCCCTGGGACGGCACGCTGTACGACCGCGTACAGAACCGGTCGGGGGCACTGGGAGCTATACTCACCGCAACTGCAAAACTGTCAAGCACTTGCTATTGGAAATGCAGGTCGGCCTCGCGCTTGCACTGCGAGCAGGCACGAGCTGGAATGCACCCGCCGGGCGACCGATCCCGGCCACATCCGGAGGAGACGGACATGAGCAGGAGCACCTCGAGACTCGCAGCGCCGGCGGCCGCGGCCACCGCGTGGGCGTTCATCTCGCTCTTGGCAGGTTGCAGTGACAACCCGGCGGCCACCGATACGAGTGGCGTTGCGACCGGGAACAGCCTGGCGCAGACGAACCTCAATCAACCCTACGGCGGTCTCGCCTATACGAGCGAGGCGCCCGCGTTTGGCGACCCGGCGCTCTCGACCGAGGCGTCCATCCAGGAATCCGCCGCCCTCGGCGAGGACGACGAGGCGCAGCTGGCGAGCAGCGATCCGACGGTGGGTGAGCTGGTGGGCGCTCCGCGCCTGCGGCGCACCTACCTGCGCGTGGTGTGGGGCATGCTCGACGGCCCTCCGGACTCCAGCGCTGCCGAAGTCGGCGGCCTCGACTGGACCGGGAGCCTGCGCGTGAGCCAGGGCGCCATCGTGGTCAAGCACACGATCCTGTTCGACCGCCGCCTGCAGGGCGATCACCTGCTGCCGCGCACCAGCCGCCAGGAGGTCGACTGGGTGAGCCATACGAGGCGCCACGTCGACGGCATTCTGGTCTGCCTCCTGAGCAAGCCCGACAGCACCGGGGCCGTGCACGGCACGGTGACCTTCCAGACCCCGCAGCTCACGAAGAGCTTCGAAATCGCCCAGCTCGACGGACTCGACGAGACCGTGATGCTGGACCAGCTGGGCAACGGCGTGAACTTCACCGCTTTCGCGCGCGAGCCGGTGGCCTGCCCGTCGGGCTTCATGGCGGGCCATTGGATGCTGCTGCCCCAGGGCAATGGCGGGGTCTTCCGTGGGCTGTGGCTGAGCGAGGGCGGGCGCGTGCGCGGCTTCCTGATGGGCCGCTTCGGCGTCAATGACTCAGGCGAGCACATCTTCGCCGGCAAGCTGATCGGATTCGCGGGTGCCATCCGCGGGCTGGTGCAGGGCACCTACGCGCCCAACGCCGACGGCACCGGGACCTACGAAGGGCGGTGGGTCAACCGCGCCGGCACCATCGAGGGCGTTCTGCAGGGCCGCTTCAAGTCACGCCTGAGCGAGGGCACGGACTTCAACGGCGGCTTCTTCGAGGGCCGCTGGTCGCAGAGCTGCGACCAACCGACTGCGCTCTGAGCGCGATCGTCCGCAGCCAGCGAGAGCGTGGTGGGCGAAGGGGCGGGCCGGCGGCTCGCCCCTTCGTCGCGCGCGCTCGCGCCTTTGCACTGCCGGTCGCGTGCGCTACCCTCCGGCAGCCATGTCGCTGGAGTACCGCCCCACGCTGGGCGATCTGGTGATCGTCCATGACCCGCAGCTCGCCGCGCAGCTGCACCGGGAGGGGCAGCTCGGCGTGGTGGTCCAACTGCGCCGCAACGACGTTCGCGTGCTCTTCCTCCCTGGAGGGGAGGCCTTCTGGATCGCGCGCCACCGTCTCCATCCGCACCCACGCCCGGCGAGCATCGGTCCGGCGATCACGGTCACCCTGGGTGAGGCCCTCGCGCTGCTGCAGCCCGACGGGGTTGAGCCGGAGGAGCTGGCGCCACACCACGCGGAGGTGAGCCTGGCCTGCCGCAGCCTCCCCTCGTCGGTGCTCGAGACTCTGCAGCAGCGGCTGGGTGCACGGCTCGCGCGCTGGGAAGCGCGGCCCTATGGGATGGCACTGTTGACCCTGCGTCTGACGCTGGTGGATCCGGCCGGAGTCACAGCGGGCGCAGCGCCTGAGCTGACGCCGCGTGTACCGTCGGCGCTTCTCGGGTCGACGTCATCCACACCATCCGCGTCCGCGCCGTCCGCGCCGCCCACGCTGCCCGCGACCACGTCCGGCCCGCCGGCGCCGGGCCGCCCGGGCGCAGGCTAATCGGGCGCCGACGGTCCCGTGGGCGCGTCGATGCCCGGACGCGGGAAGCCACCGGGGGCGGGCGGCAATGCATCGCGATCGATCCCGACCAGCACCTGCCCGTCGCGCTCGACGGCCGGATAGGTGGCGCAGCGCGCCTCCGGGTTCAGGAAGCGCTGATCCTCGCGCAGGTTGAACTCCCAGTGGTGCCACGCGCAGACCAGGCGACCGTCGCGGCAAAGGCCCTGGCTCAGGGGAAAGGCCATGTGCGGGCAGCGGTCCTCGACCGCGTAGATCCGCCCGTCGATGCGCAGGAGAGCCAGCAGGACGCTCTCCGCCGCGCAGGCGGTGGGATGCTCGCCGCCGACCTCCGCGCTCGAGGCCACCGCGCACCAGCGCACGGCCATCTCAGGGGTCCTCGCGCGGCGGCGGCTCACCGGGCCGCTCGCCGCCGCGGTACACCGTGCAGGTGCCGGCCAGCTGCTCGCGGGCGACTGTGTAGCGGCTGGCCTCATCAAGCCGGTTGAATCGCTGCGACATCAGCCCGTAGCCATCCTGGACGCCGATCAGGCAGGTCGCCGTGAAGTTGACAGCCTCCACCGCCAGCTCGCGCAGGTGGACGCAGCCAGTTCCGCCACCGACGCGCCGGGCGATCTCGCGCAGGACCCCCTTGCCGATCACCAGGCCTTCGAGCGCGTTGGCACGTTGCGCCACCGCGGGGCAGAGGGTGTGGGGGTAGTTGGCCAGCTCCGCCTCGCTGCGCACGATCGTACGCGTGTGGGGATCGACCTCCAAGTCGAGACGGATCAGGTGATAGGGATCCAACAGCCGGCTCACCACCTCCACGCGCCCGCTGTCGGCCTCGAAGACGTCGATAGCGATATCCCTGCGCGAGACGAGTCTGCGGCCCACGACCGACCTCCGGGGATGGGGTTCGACGCAACAGCGACGGGGTGAAGGCAAAGCGCGGAAAGCCGCCGACGCAAGGGGGTCGGGCCGCCCGGCCGCGCTGGTCGCTCGTGGCCGAGCTGCCGTATAGTTGGTACGTTAAACAACCGATCGAGGCCGCCGTAGCCGACGGCGGTCGCGGCCGCCTGCGGCCGCCTGCGGCCGGCCCGCGGGCCGCCGCCGCAGCCAGCGCGGTGCGCCGGCGTCTCAAGCGTGGTTTCCGGGAGCCCGTTAATAAGATGAGCGCCAAAATCCTCGTGCGATTGCGCGTCAACGGCGTGGAGCACCAGGTCGCGATCCGGCCGGCCGCGACCGTATTGGACGTGGTGCGCGACGAGCTGGGCCTGACGGGATCGCACCGCGGCTGCGACATGGGCACCTGCGGCTGCTGCACCGTACTCGTGGATGGCAGGCCCTGGCTGGGCTGCCTCACGCTGGCGGCGGAGGTCGAGGGGCGCGCGCTCACCACCATCGAAGGTCTCCACGGTCCCGAGCGTCTCCACCCGGTGCAGGAGGCGTTCATGACCGCCGGCGGCAGCCAGTGCGGCTTCTGCACGCCGGGGTTCATCTTGACGTCGGTGGCCCTGCTGCGGCGCACTCCCGACCCCAGCGACCGGGAGATCCGCGAGGCCATCAGTGGCAACATGTGCCGCTGCACGGGCTACATGAAGATCGTCGAGGCGATCCGCGTGGCCGGCGCCCAACTGCGCGGCGAGGGTGAGATTCCCACTCCGGCGGGTACCGGGCTGCGCGGCCGGCGCAACGACGACGGCTCCACGACAGTGCTGGGAGCATTCAAGGGGAACCCGCCTCCACGGGCTGGAGAGCGGCCCGCCGAGCGTGACAGCGGCTGCCCGGACGCCCGCCCGCCCCGGCCCGGCGACCAAGAGCGGCCATGAGCCAGCGCGAGCGCTTCAGCGTCATCGGCAAGCGTATCCCCCTGGTGGACGCCGCCAAAAAGGTCACGGGGGAGGGTGAGTACCCCGAGGACTTGTACCTGCCGGGGATGCTCTACGCACGCATCCTGCGCAGCCCCCACGCCCACGCGAAGATCGTCTCGATCGATCCCAGCGCGGCCCTGGCCATGCCGGGCGTGCGCGCCTTCGTGCGTGGCACCGAGGCCCCGAACAAATTCGGCGTGCTGCCCGTCACGCAGGACGAGACGGCCCTCGCCGTGGACCGCGTGCGCTACGTCGGCGACTGCGTGGCCGCGGTGGCGGCCGACGACCAGGAGACGGCCGACCTCGCCGCGCTGCGCATCGCGGTCGAGTACCAGCTGCTGCCGCCGATCCTGCGCGCCCAGGATGCCCTGCGCGAGACCGACGACCCGATGCACGAGCGCACGGTTGGCCGCACCAATGTGATGAAAGGTGTCGAGCAGCACTTCGGCGACGTGCCCAGCGCCTTCGCGCAGGCCGAGGCCGTGGTCGAGGCGCAGTTCGACTTCCCCGGCCTCAATCACGCCTTCACCGAGCCGCACTGCGTGGTCGCGCACTGGGAGGCCGACGGGCGGCTGACGCTATGGTCGCCGACGCAGGTGCCCCACTACGTGCACCGCGCGCTGGCGGCCGTGCTGAACCTGCCGATGCATCAGATCCGCGTCATCCGCACCATGATCGGTGGCGCCTTCGGCGGCAAGAGCGATCCTTTCCCGCACGAGATGATCGCCTGCCTGCTGGCGCGCAAGACGGGCAAACCGGTCAAACTGGTCATGACCCGCGAGGAGACCTTCCTCACCAACCACGGGCGGCATCCCACACAGACGCGCCTGCGCCTGGCGGGCTCCCGTCGCAATGGGATCGAGGCCCTCGACCTGGATGTGCTGATCGACGGCGGCGCGTGGGCCAGTTTCGGAGTGGTGACGACCTACTATAATGGTGTGCTCAGCCAGGGTCCCTACCGCATCCCGAGCTTCCGCTACCGCGGGCAGCGCGCGTACACCAACAAGCCGCCCAGCGGCGCCATGCGTGGCCACGGCAGCGTCAACACTCGCTTTGCGATCGAGACGCTCATCGACGAGCTGGCCGAGAAGCTCGGTGAGGATCCGTGCGCGTTGCGGCTGCGCTGCTTCTTGCCGCCCAACACGAGCACCGTCAACCAGTTCCGTATCACCAGCAATGGCATCCAGCAGGGGCTGGAGGAGGCGATGCGCCGCAGTGGCTGGCGCGAGCGCCATGGCAAGCTGGCGTACGGGCACGGAGTGGGCGTGGGCTGCGGATTCTATATCTCGGGGAGCAACCTCCCCATCCACTGGTCCAAGACGCCGCAGTGCACCGTGCATCTCAAGGTTGACGGGGACGGTGGGGTGACCGCCCACAGCATGGCCGCCGAGATCGGGCAGGGCTCCGACACCGTGCTGGCCCAGGTGGTGGCCGAGGAGCTGGGGCTGCCCATCAATATGATCCGGGTCCGGACCACCGACACCGACCTGGCCCCGCTGGATGTGGGCAGTTACAGCAGCCGCGTCACGTTCATGCTGGGCAATGCCGCCCGGGACGCCGCCGGCGTGCTGCGCGAGAAGCTCACGCAGGCGGCCCGCCAGATCGCCGGCCGTCCGCGCGCCGAGTTCGACTTCCGCGATTGCGCGCTGGTCAGTCGCAGCGAGCCCGCCGTGCAGGTGCCGTACTTCGCCGCCCTCGAGCAGGCGATGGCCGACAACGGCGCGCTGATTGCCAAGGGCTGGTACACGTCTCCCCGGCTGGGCGGCGATTTCAAGGGCGCTGCCGCCGGACTGTCGCCCACCTACAGCTTCAGCGCCTTCATCGCCGAGGTGAAGGTCGACCCGGAGACCGGCTTCGTGCGCGTGGTGAAGGTGTGGGCCGCGCACGACTGCGGCTTCGCGCTCAACCCGCTGGCGGTCGAGGGGCAGATCGAGGGCAGCTGCCACATGGGGCTGGGGCAGGCGCTCATGGAGGAGATGCGCTACCGCAAGGACAACCTCCTCATGAACGCCAATTTCCTCGATTACAAGGTGCCCACCGCCGTGGACACGCCCGAGATCGAGGCCATCATCATCGAGAGCAATGATCCCGAAGGCCCCTACGGCGCCAAGGAGTGCGGCGAGGGGGCGCTCTCGCCGGTGATCCCGGCGGTGGGCAATGCCATCTACGATGCGGTGGGGGTACGACTCTACAGGCTGCCGTTCACGCCCGAGCGCGTGCTGGACGCCATCGAGGCGAAGGAGCGCGCGCAGCGGCGCGCCGAGTCGATGGCCTCCGTGCCGGCGGCGCCGCATCGCCCGCAGCCCTGAGGAAGAACTCCAAGGATGCTGGTTCCAAGCTTCACGCTGCACCGGCCGACCACGCTTGCGGAGGTCCACGGGCTCACGCGCGAGCTGCGTGAGTTCGATTTCCTCGGGGGCGGCACGGACCTCTTGTGCAATTACAAGAACCGCCTCAACGCCAAGCCCCACGTGATCAGCCTGACCCACGTGGCGGAGCTGCGCGGGATCAGTGCGACGCGCATCGGGGCCGGGGCGCGCCTGGTGGAGCTGGAGGAGAGCGCCGATTTGTGCACGGCGTTTCCGGTGATCGCGGCCGCTGTGGCGCAGATCGCCACTCCGCTCATCCGCCAGACCGGAACGGTCGGAGGCAATCTGCTGGTCGACACCCGTTGTTACTGGTTCAACCAGACGCCGGACTTTCGGGTGGCGCTGGGGAGCTGCCTGAAAGCCGAGACCCACGAATGCCGCGTCGTGCCTAACACCTCGGTATGCTATGCCGCCTACTCGGGCGACCTGGGGCCGGTCCTCATGGTGTTGCAGGCGCGCCTGGAGTTGGCTGGTGCGCAGGGCGTGCGCAGGATCTCGGTGCACGATTTTTTCGTACCGCCGGCGGGCGACGGCAACGGGGCGCACCGCATGCCCGATGGCGCGCGCCTGGACGGCATCGGCCGCAACACGAAGCGGCCCGACGAGGTGATCGTGGCGGTCGAGCTGCCGGCGGCCAGCCAGGGGCTGCGTGCGGGTTACATGAAGCTGCGCGCCCGCGACAGCATGGACTTCCCCGATGCCGCGATGGCCATCGCGCTGCGCACCGACGCCGCGGGGCGGATCACCGAGCTGCATCTGGTGGCCAACGCCGTGGCGCCCACGCCGCTCTTGCTGGACGAGCTGGGTGCGGGGCTGGTGGGGACGAAACCCGATGATGCGGCGATCCGCGCTCTGGGCGAGCGCGTGACCGCCGAGGTCGTGCCGCACAAGAACACCCACTTCACGCCCAAGTACCGCCGCAAGATGCTCGGGGTGTTCACGCGGCGGCTGCTGCAGCAGCTGTTGGGCTGAGCGTACCGGGGCGCATCGGCTGTGGCCTGT